>CAWIYE010000006.1:0-470421 GCA_963840305.1 uncultured Verrucomicrobiae bacterium | reverse complement strand
TCGCACGTCAGAATGGATTTGGCGTAATCGATCGTGATCTCCGGTCCGACGGTCGTGGGCGCGATCGTCAGCGTGGTCGCGCAGGTGCGTCACCAGCTCGGGACACTCAAACACGACGAAGCCGTTGTTGAACGCGTTGCGCTTGTAAGTTTCGGAAAAACTGCCGGCGATGACGCACGGAATGCCTTTGAACTTCAGCGCGGTGGCTGCCTGCTCGCGACTGGAACCGCTTCCAAAGTTCAGTCCGCCCACAACGACGTCGCCTTTTTGATACAGCGTGTTGAAATTTGGATCGTAATTTTCGAATGTGACCGCAGCCATCTGCTCCGGCGTCATGTCGTCGCGGTAAGTGTGTTTGCTGCCGTAAATGCCGTCGGTGTTCAAATTGTCTTTATCGATGAAGAGAATGCGACCGCGCACGCTGGACGGAAAACCTTCCATAATCTGCAACGGATGACGTCGGCCTCGGTTTTCTTTGAGGGCGCCGAGTGGTGGTGCCTGCGGGTTTCTCGGCGAAACTTTGTGGCGCGCAAATGAATCCGGCCAGCGCGCTGGCGGCCACGACCGCGGGCGAAGCCAGATAAACAAACGCATCGCGATCGCCCATGCGGCCTTTGAAATTGCGATTGGTAGCGCTGATCGCGCGTCTCGCCTTTTTGCACCAGGCCGCGACCCAGGCCGATGCACGCGCCGCAACCGGGCGGCAATGCAATCGCGCCTGCGTCAATGAGGGTTTGCCAATCACCATTTGATTCGCGATCGCGCCTGCACTTCGGCACTCGCGGGCGCGAGATAAAATTCAACGCCATCCGCGACGCGTCCGCCTCGAGTGCGCACGACTTCCGCGGCGTCGTGCAAATCTTCGAAGCGCGCGTTCACGCACGACAGCAAATATGCCTTCTGAATCGGCACGCGTTTTCGTTCCATCTCCGGAAGCGACACCATCGTTTTGACTTCGTTAGGCCCGGACACATGCGGGACCACGGTCGCAAGATCCAGTTCAAGCTCGATGGCGTACTCCGCGTCGGGATCAGCGCTTAATTCACTGCGATTTTTCCACCACGCGTCGATGTCGGCATTAGTGTAACCGGAGCGACTCTTCGGGCTACGCGTTCCCGGGCGCTTCGGATTCGTGAACTCGGGGACGCGCGAGCGTAGATAGTTCACCGTTACTTCATCGAACGGAAACACGCCTGCGAGCGCGCCCCATTCGGTCGTCATGTTGGCAATGGTCATGCGCGCGGACATTGGAAGATGTGCGACGCCATCGCCCACGAATTCAACGGCGTGATTGAGCACCTCGTCTTTGTTGAAGAGTCCGCACAAGGCGATGATCACGTCCTTGCCGACGACACCCGGCGAAAGTTTTCCCTTGAGCACGACCTTAGCCACTGGCGGGACCTGCCACCATGTCACTCCAGTTGCCCAAATGCTCGCGGCGTCCGTGCGCACCACAGGGGTGCCCAGTGCCGCCATCGCGCCGTAAAGATTCGAGTGCGAATCGCTGGCCACGACCATCGCGCCGGGAACAACGTAGCCCTGTTCCACCATCACCTGATGCGAAATGCCGGTGCCCGCCGGATAAAAATCGATGCCGTGCTCCGCGGCGAACGCTTCGATCTTGGCGTATTTCGCCAGATTTTCCGGCGAGGTATTTTGAATGTCGTGATCGATGGCGAACACCGGTTGCGCCGGATCGGCGATCGTCGTCGCGCCGATCTGCTTGAACTTTGGGATCACCGCGCCGGTGTTGTCGTGCGTCATCACGTGGCGCGGACGAATCGAGATGAAATCGCCGCTGCGCACCACCGTGCCCGGAGCGAGCCCATCCGCGT
The DNA here is from genome assembly GCA_963840305.1 of uncultured Verrucomicrobiae bacterium. Classification (GTDB taxonomy): domain Bacteria; phylum Verrucomicrobiota; class Verrucomicrobiia; order Chthoniobacterales; family UBA10450; genus Udaeobacter. The sequence continues at coordinate 468,586 of CAWIYE010000006.1, read as the reverse complement.
GGCGTGCCGCAATCTTTTCAACAAGCGTCAGATCCCATCCGAAGTTCTTCCGTAGATTCGTTTGAACAATAGTCGTCGCCGTTCGGTTTCGTAAGTCTCGGCAGTGATGCATCACCATCTCACGGCGCTATCGAACATTGCGCGCCCATGATAAACGTTCCTCGCCGAAGCGCCATATTTCTCGCGCAGCATCGCTCGATTTCGGCGGCGTATCGTCATTAGACATCTTGAGTAAATACCAGCCAGTTCCGCGTCCAGCATTGCAAACATCCGCGATCAGATCCGCGTTCCGATGCAATCCACTTCTTCGCGCGCGCTTGCCGAGAAGCTTGGCAATGTCGAAGTCCACGAAATCGGCGTGATGAAAAATGATCGATTCGATCGAGCGCTCGACCTTGTCGCCCTCATGACTGTGCGTGGCGATGATGTGCAGCACTTCGCCGGGAATGCCGTGCTTGTAAGCGAGCGCGACGCCGCTGAATGGATGGCGCACTTGTTGTCCGAATTTTCCCTGGATCACTTTGCCCGATGCATCTTTGTCGTACTCGAGCGGTTTGCCCACGTCAGCCAGCAGCGCGCCGGCGATGAGATAATCGCGTTGGATGGGAATGCCGCAGCGGAACGAGCTCTCCAGCACGTCCGCGATGGCGATGCATTGCCGCGCACAGGAATTGAGATGCTCGACAAACGTCATGTCGATGTCGCCAGCCAGCAGCGTGAACTTCACCGCGCGCAGCTCATCGAAGGTCCACCCCTTTCCGCCGCAGCCCGTGGTGATCGCTTCGCTCCACACCGCTGCCACCTTTTCGCGCAGCGACTTCTCCTTGATCTCCATCAGAGGCGGGAAAAGCTGCGCGATTTCGTCCACGCCGTAGTTCATGATCAACCACTAATACAGACACGAATGGAACACGAAATAGCAGGAAGGATCTGCTAAATTAGCGTGTCTCAATTCGTGTCCATTCGTGATTCGAAAGTCGTGGATACGAGCTGCTTGAGGTTGAATCGCAACCTGTTTGATGCAGACTTCCGGGTCGTCATCCCAGATTCCTCATGCCGACTTACGAGTATTCGTGTCAGAAGTGCGGACAGAACTTTGAAGCGTTCCAGTCCATGCGCGACGAGCCGTTCCGCGAATGTCCGAAGGAGCTTTGCCGGTTGCCGAAGTGGGGACACGGGAAGGTGAAACGTCTGCTCGGCACGGGCGCGGGTCTGATTTTCAAGGGATCAGGATTCTACACCACCGATTATCGGAGCCAGTCGTACAAGGAGGCGGCTAAAAAGGAGTCTGCCCCGAAAGCAGCCGAGGGTGGCGAAAAATCCGCTGGATCAAAGGAAACCGCGAAAGCTCCCTCGCCTGGCCAGACCAAGGCGACGGAGAAAAAATCAGCAAAAGAATCTGGGTAACGTTGTAGCCGGCATCGATGATGCCGGTCCTCGGCTTTGTGTTTAGCGCCAAGGGCGCTTACTCATCTAAGCCTGGGGCAGCGCCCCAGGAGAATCCGTTTCCAAAAAGACAAGCGCTGTAAGTGCGGATCAATTGCGGCGCTCCAGTCAATCGCATACAGAGCGCTCGCGGAATTCAACGTGCCCATGGTTGGGTTCTGGCGCGAATGATGTTCGAAGCGGTGCTAGCAGTGAGTCGCGCCTTCAGCGCGAGCGCCTCTGGGGTTTCCCGAATCTGGGCGTTGCCCCAGGCTTTCACTGAATGTGTCGCCGTTGGCGCTACAAATTCGCCGCCATAGTTCTTGACAAACCGGCGGCGTGTTGTGGTAGAAGTGAGCGCGGGAATATCGGCTGCTGGGCGCATGAAATCTTCGATTCGGATTTTTTCACTTCTAATTGCCAGCTTCTGGGCGGCGGTTCTGCCGGCAAACGCGCAGGTGAACGTGACGCAGGAGCACAACAATCTTTCCCGCGACGGCGTTTACATCGATGCGGGCTTCACGCCTTCGGCCGCCGCTAACCTGACGCGTGACCTCAACTTCAACGGCACGATCTCCGGCGCCGTGTTACGCCCAGCCGCTTTACATCGAGGGCGGCCCGAACGGTCCGATGGTCATTGCCGTCACCGAATCGAATAACGTTTATGCGCTTAACGCCACAACAGGCCTCCCGATCTGGTCGCGCACCGATATTGGTTCGCCCGTCCCAAGCACCCCGTGCGGAGGTTTTAGTCCCACTGGCATCACTGGCACGCCGGTTGTCGATCTAACTTCCCGGCGACTTTTCTTCGACGCACTGATCAACGGCTCAGCCCGACTAAGCATTTCATTTATTCGTTGAACGTGGACACCGGCGCCACAACTCCGGGCTGGCCGGTGGATGTGAATGCCACTGCCAGTTACAACGGCATTACCTTTGTTTCCCTCGCGCAGGAAGAACGCGGTGGACTGGCGCTGGTGAACGGGATCGTGTACGTCTCTTACTCCGGATACTGACGGCGACTGCGGCATTTATCATGGCTGGGTTGTGGGCGTCGATATCAACAATCCTTCCAACGTGCATGGCTGGGCGACGACAGCGATCGGCGGCGGCATCTGGGGACATGGCGGCGTTGCCAGCGACGGCACAAACATGTTCGTGGTCACGGGGAACACGTTTAACACGGGCGGCAACTGGATGGGCGGCGAAGCGATCATTCGCTTGCAGGCCGGGCCGACTTGGACGGGTCAGCCCACTGATTACTGGGCGCCTACCAATTGGTTCTCGCTCGATAACAGCGACACCGATCTCGGGGGTGTCAGCGCGACGGTGGTCGATGTGCCTGGAGCTACGCCTTCGCAGCTTGTGCTCGCCCTGGGCAAAGATGGCAATGCTTATCTGCTCAACCGCAACAATCTCGGCGGTATCACTTCACGCTGTGGCCCAAGCGAGTGTGGGCGGAATTAACAGAGGGACATCCGCTGTCACTTACCACACCAGCCAGGGAACATATTTTGGTTTTCATAACGATGCGGGCTCGATTAGCCGCCTACAAAGTTACCGCTACAAGTCCACCCACGATCGTGATCGCCTGGAGCAATAAGTCAGAGCGGCCGGGCTCGCCCTGGGTCACAACAACTGACGGAACGAATAACGTGATTGTCTGGGTGGCTGGCGTCTCAGGGTGACCAGCGATTGCACGGCTACGACGGCGACACCGGCGCTGTCATTTACGCCGGCGGCGGGACTAACGAATTGATGAGCGGCACCCGGCAGTGGAACACTGGGATGGTCGCTCGCGGTCGGATCTACTTCGGTGCCGATAACAAGATCTATGCCTTCATGCTACCCAGCACAACGCCTACGCCTACACCTACCGCTACGCGCTACATCCACATACCCTACTCCTACAGCGACTGCTACGGCTACCTTTACACCAACTGCTACTGCTACCGCGACTGCAACGCTGCCACCGAGTCCGACTCCGACTGCGACTGCGACGTCAACTGCAACTGTACCTCCAAGTCCGACGCCGACACCCTCAGATACCAATCCACCAAGCCCGACCCCGACTGCTACAGCAACTGCAACAGCCACAGCGACACCTACAGGTAGGCCAACGATCACTCCCAGGCCCGGCGTAACACCGAGGGGACGTCCTACCCCGCCGCCGCGTCCGGCCGCGCCGCGGTAGCGACTTCGCGAGTTAAGACTGTTAAAAAGTTACAACGGACGGACACTATTGTAACCGACAGCAGTGAGCTCGGCGGAATGGCGGCTGATCGCGTAGCGCACGCGTCACGCTTGCTGGTGAAGCCTGCCCTGAGCGAAATCGAAGGGGCGTCACGCTGAAGCGAACTTGGCGAACACTTCGCAAGTCGCTCATCGATTGACCACACAAGAGAAGTTTGCGATCGCGAGGACGCGCTCGCCAGCAGGCGAGACACGTGACGCTACCCAAAACGCTCCGCCGGCCTTGGATTCACGCGGTACGTCCACTCGCGCGCATAGTCGCTTGATGAACTTACATCGCGTAACACGGCGTCCACGCATCGCGCGATTTGGTGAAAACTCGCAGACTGGATCGGTGCTCGCAGCGTTTCCGGTCAACAACGCGGCCTGACAACGGCATCCGCCGAAATCGATTTCTTTTTGCGGACAACTCTGGCACGGCTCCGGCATCCATTCCGTTCCGCGAAACCGGTTGAAGCTTTCCGATTCGCGCCAGATCCAATCGAGCGCGCGCGCCCGGACATTTTCGAATGTGAGATCGGGAATTGCGGAAGAAGCAGTCGGGCACGGGAGCACGTCGCCAATTGGATTGACTGTAAGATAACGCTGGCCCCAGCCGTTAAGACACGGTTTAGGCCGGGTTTCGTAATAGTCCGGGAGCACATAAAAGATGTCGATCTTACCTGCGAGCCGCGCTTTGGCTGCGATGGCGACTTCTCGCGCGCGAGCGACTTGTTCCCGAGTTGGCAGCAACGCCGCGCGATTGAGAAAGCCCAGCCGTAAAACTGCGCATTGGCCAGCTCGACTCTCTCGGCTCCGAGCGTTTCCGCCAGATCAATCATTTGCGCCAGGCGATCGATATTGCGCCGGTGAATCACGAAATTGAGACTGAGCGGAATCCCGGCTGCACGAATTTTTGCGCGACATTCAGCTTGCGCTGATGCGCGCGCGCGCCGGCGATTTCGTCGGACAAGTCGGACTCGTCGGACTGGAAACTTAGCTGAACGGAATCGAGCCCTGCATCGCGCAACGCACGTACGCGATCGTCATCCAAGCCGATGCCGCTGGTGATCAGGTTCGTATAAAGTTTTGCGTCCCGCGCAGCGCCAACAAGCTCGACCAGATCGTGCCGGGCAAGCGGTTCGCCTCCGGAAAAACCGATTTGCAACACGCCCAGCGCTGCGGCTTCACGAATGACACGTCTCCATTCGTCGGTGGTGAGCTCGCCGTTGTTTGCTGTAGCGTGCGCTGTCGTCATCGCATTTGTAGGGCGGGCGCTCCGCCTACCAGCTTCTGGATCGGCAACCGATGCGGTTGCCCTACAATAGTGTGTTGGGTTCGAGCAGTACGGACAATGCAGCGGACATCGGTAAGTTATTTCCGCGAGCAATGCGTACGGGCGCGGCACCGTCATGTGAGTTCGATCAGCCTGCGTTGTTGCAAATCGGCCAGGGTTGCACGTACATCGGTAGCAAGCGCGACTTGATCAGCGTCGTAATCTTCTGCCAATGCCTGCACGATTTCGCTCAACGTGCGGCCATCGCAGCGGACAAGAATTTCGTGCGCGGTTTCATTTAATTCGACGACGCCTTCGGGAAAAAGCAAAACGCTTTTGCCAGTAGCCGAATCGCTCTGTAATCGGACTCCTCTCGCGAGGCGAGTCGCTGTCGACGCGGCAGTCTCCAGCAATTTCTTAGGCATAGGCATGGTGAATGCCATCGAGCATGGACCAAAGCACATCGCACTTAAACTCGAGCGCGCGCACCGCCTCGCGCTGAAGCTCGGGCGTGTTGCAATATTCGAGCGTGATCGCGAGTGCCTCATCGGAATCCCGCCGTGCCTGAGTGACTCTGCGGCGAAAATAATCCAGACCGCGCGGGTCGATCCACGAATAAAATTCTTCAAAGGCCGCAAGTCGTGCCGCCATTAAATCGGGCGCAAAGATCTCGGTCAGTGATGAAGCGATGGCGATTGGCCACGGCTGAGTGCGAGCGAAATTCACATAGGCGTCCACCGCGAAACGCAGTCCGGGTTGCAGGTGCCGATCTTGGAGGAGCTCGTCGCGCGACAACCCGCACGCCTCACCGAGTCGCAGCCACGCTTCGATGCCGCCTTCGCTCTCAGCGTTGCCGTCGTGATCGAGAATGCGATGGATCCAGACTCGGCGCACTTCGCGCACGGGGCAGTTGGAAAGAATAGCTGCGTCCTTGATAGGAATGTTTCGCTGATAATAAAAACGATTCGCGACCCAGCCGCGCAATGCTTCGGGTGAAAGGCGGCCTTCATTCATGGCGACGTGGAATGGATGTTTGTCGTGGTAAGCGCGCGCGCCGATGGCCCGCAGATTTTCCACGAAGGTTTCGCGGTCCCAAAGCCCCGTGGTCATAAGACGATTTCCAATCCGTCGCGCGCGATCTCGATTCCGGCCTGCTCGACTTTCGCGCGTTCTCGAGTGCCAGGCATCAAAATCGGATTCGTGTTGTTTATGTGAGTAAATATCTTCCGGCGCGCCGGCGATTTCGCAACAAATCCAGACTGGCGTCGCCGAGAGGCAAATGATTCATCTCTCGCGCAGTGCGCGCGCCTGGCCGAACAACGCGCAGTTCGCCGTCACTCCAGAATGTGCCGTCGAAGATAACGACATCCGACTGGTCGGACGCGTCGGACAATTCCTCGGGTGACCTCGCCGACAGTTGGCGCGACCAATGCCAGTCGCTCCGGACGTTTCGTCCCGAAATTGAAACGCAACGCTCCTGGGCAATTCAATCGCTCGAAAGGCGAGGCCGCCCCTTAACGATTGAAAATCAGCGCTGATCTTTCGCCATTCGATTCCGCAGAACCGCGAGAGAACGCGATCGATCCAGGCGAGCGCGGTTCGCGTTTCATCGGCTGCATAAACTACCAGCGGCGTCTCCTGTTGCCGCAAGAGCAACAGCCCCAAAGCATGGTCGATGTCGGCATTCGTCAAAAGAACGCCTGCGATTGGAGTGTTGCGCAGTCGAGTCCCGACGCGGCTGCAATTGCGGCATGCTTTCGATTTGCCGCGGCAAATCAGGCGACGCGTTGATCAAGAACCACTGCCGAAAGTTTTCGGAGTCGCCGCTGATCGCAATGCTCGACTGCGTTTGTGGCGCGATTTTCCCGCTGCGTGCAGCGACGCAGTTGGCGCATGCGCAATTCCATTGCGGCAAGCCGCCGCCCGCTGCGCTGCCGAGAATATGGATGCGAATCAACCCGAGTCTTCGAAGTCGTTAATCCCGTTCGATCAAACTGCACCTGCGTAACAGGTGCACTCGAAAAAGATCGGCACGGTCTTCAGCATCGGTTTGATCCACCTCTTTTTGGTCCGTCTCATGAGTCCCATGCGTTCTCATAGGTCAGATGAGTCGTGTGGGTCAAATTATTTTTTAATAAAACTGATGTCGCCGCTGCGTTCCACGCGGGCAACTCGAATGTTGGAAAGGTCGTCGGTGTGTGCGCTAAGACGCATGTCCTCGTCGAGATCATGCGTTGAGACGTGATTACGCCGCATCACCGGAAAATCGCATTCGCCGTCGCACACAATGGTGTCAGGCCTTGCCTTTAACCAAAATTCCAAATCCATGCGAATAGAATGCCAGATATGCGAGAAGGCGGTGGAGAACTACCAAAACCACGCCTCCGCCGAGTGTGGCAAAAAAAGCCGACGAACCATTGATCGCGCGCGAAAGCACAGCGGCAAGAATGACCAGCAAAACGGCGTCGAACGGAGTCTTGCGTGAAAGGGAGCGTTTGTGTCCAAGCCGCATTGCGACCAGTGTAGCGAGAAAGACGATAATCCCCCGCAGCGAAATTTGAACAAATGTCAAGTCCTTTGGTTCCACGCCCAGACCGAGGAAAGTTTCAAAAGAGTTCCAGAGTGCATTCATAGGTAAGATTGTATCGCCGTGAAAAGCTTTGTCGCGCGCATATCGGTTTTCCACGACGCGCTTGCACGAGAAACCGTCGCATGGCATAAGACGACCGCTCGCAGGATTTGACCAGCCCGCGCACGAAATTTATGCCAACAGCTCCACCGCCTTCTCGTGATGTCGCACTGGAAACGCGCGTCTTTTGGGAACGCTTCAAAAAACAAATCACCGCGGCGCTTATCATCGTGCTGCTCGCGGTGATGGCATTTACTGGTTATCGCTTTTATTCCGATCGACGCACTGCAGCCGCGTCGGCCTTGTTAGCGAGCGCGAAAAGCGCGCAAGAGTACCAGCAGGTGATAGACCGTTACCCGAGCACGCCCGCCGCGGCCGACGCTTATCTTTTGCTCGCTGAAGCTCAGCGGAACGAAAAGAAATTCGCGGAGGCGAACAAAACGTTGGAGACGTTTATTGCGAAGTACCCGCAGCACGAGTTTGTGAGCACGGCGAAAATGGCGATGGCGGCCAATCTGGAGTCGATGGGAAAAGCGGATGAGGCGTTGGTGATGTATCAGCAGATCGCATCGACTTACCCCAACAGTTTCAATGCACCGATGGCTTTGCTTTCGCAGGTGTACATTCTGAAGGCGAAAAATCGAAACGAGGATGCGCGCCGGATCTGCGAAACCATCCTGACGCAATACCGAACGAGCTTCTGGGCCGGCGAGGCGATGCAGCAATTGCGTATACTGAAGCCGATTACCTCATCGACACCCTCCCCCTGCAGGAGCACCAACCGTTCCGCCGATGCTGGCAGTTCCTCCCGCGCCGGCGCCGGCGCCGCAAGCTCCGCCTGCGCCAAAAAAACCGTAAGGCTAGGGCGCGACCGCCCTGCGCGAATGTTGTAGCCACCGGCCTGTGGCCGGTTCCATGCGTTGGCAATGGCTTGAAACTGAGGAGACGGCCCACACGGCCGTGGCTACAGCAGCTTCGTTAACGTTTCGAGAACTGGAAACGTTTCCGCGCGCCGGGTTGTCCGGATTTTTTTCGCTCTTTCATGCGCGGATCGCGGCGAAGCAGACCTTCGGCCTTGAGCGGTCCTCGCAAATTGGCATCGACTTGAAGAAGCGCGCGTGCAATGGCCAGCTGCGCCGCACCGGCCTGTCCCATGACGCCACCGCCGCTGGTGTTAATCCACAAATCGTAAGCATTTACAGCCTTGGCGGATTGAAGCGGTTGCAGCACCACGTTTTGTAAAGGCACGGTCGGAAAATAGTCTTCGAAGCTGCGCCCATTGATATCGATCTTTCCGCTACCCGGCGTCATGCGAATGCGCGCAACCGATGTTTTGCGGCGGCCTGTGGCGACGAATTCTTCAGCTTTGCTGGCATAGGATCAGGATTTCTGGAGTTTGACAACCTGCGGCTGCTGCGCGGCGTGCGGATGCGAATCGCCGCGATAAACTTTCAACTTCCGATAGACACGGCGACCGAGTCGATTGTGCGGAATCATTCCGCGCACGGCCCGCTCGACTAGCAGTTCGGGATGGCGAACGCGGCGCGCCCGGACATTCTCAGATTTATGGCCACCTACGTAACCTGAAAAACTCATGTAACTCTTCTGTTCTTCTTTCTTCCCGGTCAGCCGCACTTTTTCCGCATTGATGACGATCACAAAATCGCCCGTATCCACATGCGGCGTGAAAACGGTTTTCTCTTTGCCGCGCAACAGATTCGCTGCTTTTACCGCGACCTTTCCCAGCACCTGGTCCTGGGCGTCGATGACCCACCACTTGCGCGGGACTTTCGCTGGCTTTGGCAGAAAACGTTTTCATTGGGGAAAAGAGCACGGAAATTACGAGTGACGCAAGCAGCATGTCAACCCATCGACAGGCTGATTGGGACGACATGAGTCACGATGCGAGACTACTGATGTAAAACCCATTGCGCTAGAAATAGCCGCTGGTACAATTTAGCGTTTCTGCGCGCTTAATTCTCTGCCATGTCGAACTCAACTGCCACAAAGACCGCAATCACACCGCGGCGGGACGAAGATTTTCCGGAATGGTATCAGCAGGTCATCCGCGCGGCGGAATTGGCCGAGCCGTCGGACGTGCGCGGTTGCATGGTGATTCGCCCGTGGGGTTACGGGATTTGGGAAAACATGCAGCGTCAACTCGACGGGATGTTTCGCGCCACCGGTCATCGCAATGCTTATTTTCCGCTTTTTATTCCGCTGAGTTATTTCGCAAAAGAAGCGGAACACGTCGAAGGCTTCGCCAAGGAATGCGCCGTCGTCACGCATACCCGCCTCGAGGTGGATGCAGAAGGCAAAATGAAACCGGCCAGCGCGTTGACAGAACCACTGGTCGTGCGGCCGACATCAGAGACGATTATCGGCGCGAGCTATGCCAAGTGGGTGCAATCGTATCGCGACCTGCCAATTCTGATCAATCAATGGGCCAACGTCGTTCGTTGGGAAATGCGGCCGCGCTTATTTTTGCGCACGACCGAGTTTCTCTGGCAGGAAGGCCACACCGTTCATGAAACCGAGGCTGAAGCGCGCGCTGAAACGAGATTGATCTTGGATTTGTACGAAAGATTTGTCCGAGATCATCTTGCCATTCCGGTTTTCACCGGAGCGAAATCTGAGAGCGAAAAGTTTCCTGGCGCCGTGGAAACACTGACGCTTGAAGCGATGGTGCAGGACCGAAAGGCGATTCAAGCCGGAACATCGCATTTTCTCGGGCAAAACTTCGCGCGCGCCAGCGGCATCCAATTTCAAAACCGCGAGGGCAAACAGGAATTTGGTTGGACGACAAGCTGGGGAATGACCACTCGGTTGGTTGGCACTCTTGTCATGATGCATGGTGACGATGACGGACTGGTTTTGCCGCCGCGCATCGCGCCGACGCAAATCGTCATCCTGCCGATCGCACCGAAGGAGCAAACGCGCGCGGCGGTCCTCGAGGCCTGCGACAAGCTTGCAGCGCGCTTGCGCGAGACTCGCTATGCCGATGCTGCCAATCGAAGTATTAGTCGATCGGCGCGATCTCGGCGGCGGCGTTAAGAACTGGGAATGGATCAAGAAAGGCGTGCCGTTGCGTGTCGAGATCGGCCCGCGCGATCTTGAAAAAAATTCGGTCGAACTCAGCCGGCGCGATCAAGCCGGTGAAGGCGAAAGAATCGATGCCGATGGAAGAATTCGTTGCGCGCGCGCCGGAAATTCTCACGTCGATTCAGGATGCTCTATATGCGCGAGCGAAAAAGTTTCGCGACGCGAACACGCGCGTGATCGATTCGAAAAAAGATTTCTACGATTTCTTTACGCCGAAAAATCCCGCAAAACCGGAAATCCACGGCGGTTTCGCGCTCGCGCACTGGAATGGCTCGCGCGAAGTCGAAGAACAAATCAAGAACGACCTCAAAGTTACCATACGCGCGATTCCGCTCGATGATTCCTCCGAGCCGGGCCAATGCATTTTCACCGGTGAACCGAGCGCGCGTCGCGTCATTTGGGCCAAATCGTATTAACTTTGGAGGCGAATGCGACGCATGGGCCTTACGAGACGCATGTCAGTTGACGTGGCAATCGGCTCTTGTTTATTTCCGCGCTGCCAATGGAACTGAAGCTCTACAGTCGCGAGTGGTGCTCGTGGTGTATTGATGCAAAGGATTATCTCAGCGAGAAAGGCTATCGCTTCCAGGAGATTGACGTCGGTGAAGATCGCGAAGCGTACGAGGACATGAAAAAACTTTCCGCGCAAACGTACGTGCCCACGTTTGTGGCGGGCGACAAAGTCCTGGCCAATTTCGATACCGATCAACTCGAAAAATTTCTGAACGAGCACGAGATCAACAGTTCCGTAATGCTTTTTGGCATCCTTCTTACACTTGGCGTGGCCGTGCTCAGCCTCGGCCTGCGCAGCTTTCAAAATTCGTATGCGCAAAAGGCGGGCGCGCTCGGCATTCTCGCGGCCACTTTTCTTGCGGTTTATTTTATCACCGACAGTTGGATGTGGGGATTGGTCGCCGCAGTGGGCTGGCTCTTTCTGCCCTGGCTGGAAATTCTCACCCGGATTCGTGCGCTCCGGCTTCCGAAGGAAAAACAGCTTCGGCCGAAAAGTCCGCCGTCTGCGGACACTTTCCCAACGCTCAGTGAGATTACGCGTGAGATCGAGGACGAAGGCTTCGTGCACGTAGGCGACGCCGGATGGGATTGGGAAGATTTTCGGCAATTTTTCCGGTTGTTTTACAGAGAAGAGGATCGCGCCCAAGCGGCGATCTGCCTGAACGAACAGCGTGATTTTTCGTTCTATTACCTGCGCATTTCGTCGCGCGCCAGAGACGGCACAGTTTGGACGACATGGAATTATCCGCTTTCCTATGGCCTGAAACTCACTCCTCTATTCCGCATCAATCGACAGCGGCCGGATCGATCGTTCTGGCAGCTTTATCAGAGTCATCGGGAGTTTCTCAGCCGAAACGGCGTTGATCCCGCTTCGAACTCGATGCGCTCGATGAAGAGCAAATTGAGACCGAGATGGAGAAGGACCTCCGCGATCAAATCGAGCACAACATTCATAAAGGCGTGCTCAAACAGACCGCGGCAGGAGAGGTCAAATATTCCTGGCGCGGGATGATCTATCTTTGGTGCCAGTTCTTGGTCGATCTGGTGCGTCTGTAATTCTCTTTCGGTCATCCCGAGTGTAGCGAGGGACCTCGCAGTCGAACCTTCGAGCACACTAATTAGAGCGGGGCCGGCAAGCGGCCTGTGAGAGATTCCTCGCATCCGCTCGGAATGACAGTGGCGCGCTGGACGATTTTTGAATGTTCATTTGAACTTGCTTCGCTGCGCGTTGAGCGATCATTCCAACATGCTGACGCAGCGGCAGAGAAGCGTTCTTGATTTTATTCAGCGCGAGCAACGCGAGAAAGGGATCACGCCCAGCACGCGCGAAATCCAAAATCATTTTGGGTTCGCCAGCCAGACATCGGTGATGCAATACATTGCTGCGCTGGAGCGAAAGGGGTTTCTCGATCGGCACGCGCGCAAAGCCCGGGCGTTGATTACTCCAGCGATGAAAGTCAGAATCACCGACATTCCAATCTACGGGCAGATCCCGGCGGGCATGTCGGCGTTGACTGAGCAGACGATCGAAGGCCACGTCTCGCTCGATATGCGTTCGGCGAATGTGTTGAAGAATCGCGGCACATTTGCCTTGCGCGTCCGCGGCGACTCAATGATCGGTGCGCACATTTTGGATGGCGATATTGTGATTTTGGAAGACGCCAAAGAAGTGCACAACGGCGATATCGTTGCGGCGTTGATCGACGGCGAAACGTCATTGAAGCGTTACGTGGTCGAGCACGGCCGGCCGTATCTCAAAGCAGAAAACCCTCGCTACCCGGATCTGGTCCCGGCCCGCGAGCTCAAGATTCAGGGCGTGATGGTATCGCTGATTCGCAAACAAGAGCGGCGAAGACGGCACTGAGATAGAGGATCCTGGTCCATCCTCGAATCAACTGTTCGCTTGAACATATAATCGAAGCATGCCATCTTTCTCTCAATGGCTGCAAGCGCCAAGCTTATCGATCTTCGGAAACTGCTGGCGGAGCGTTTTCCGCATCCCGTTGTCGCGACGGCAACGCGTTTATTCACTGGCTTACATTCGCTTGATCAATCCACTGGTGGCGGATTGCCGCGAGGGGCGCTCACCGAATTGATCAGCCCTGCCCGTGTACTACGCACAGCGTTGCAGGCAGGCCACGAACAAGCGCGGGAAGCGCATCGCTTATTCAAGCTCTCATCCGTGGCGCATATCGCGATAATTATTTCCTGGCGCTGATTGATGGGCGCGATTCGTTCGATCCTTCCGGGTTGGACAATACCTTACTGCGACACCTGCTTTGGGTCCGTTGTAGCAAAGCATTTGAAGTCATCAAAGCGGCTGATCTGCTCTTGCGAGATGGCAATTTTACGATGGTGATTGTCGATCTGGTGCTGAACTCGCCGGAAGAATTGCGCAAAATTCCGCAAACGACCTGGTATCGCTTGCAACGGCTTGGCGAGTTAATCCCCACGGCATGTCTGGTCCTCACCCGATATGAAATGGTCGGCAGCGCACAATTGAAACTTATTCTCGAAAATTCGTGGAACCTGGAAACTTTGGAAAAACAGGATGCGATTTCTCAGCTGCGAATTGTTGTGAAACGATCGCATGTGCAGCCAGAGGTCGGAAGTCAGCGATCGGAGGTCGGTTAACCAAATGTTCGCGACGATTTATCTGCCGAATTTCTATTTGCAGGCTGCTACCAGGCATCAGCCGGAATTGAAAGCCGAGCCGGTGGCATTGATCGAAGAACAGGAAAGAAAACCGGTCATCATTCAACTGAACGACAGCCGCGGAAAAAGCCGGCATTCGAAAAGGAATGACGCCGAGTCAGGCTCTGGCGCGATCGTTGCAGGTGGTAATTAAAGTTCGCGCACGCGCACAGGAAAAATCGATCCATGAAATCTTACTTCACTATGCGTTTACTCTCAGTCCCTTTGTCGAAAGCACTGCGCCCGGTGTTTGCACCATTCAATTTACGGACTATCGCGATTTGAGCCCAAAACTTGCACAAGTTATCGAGCAAGTGGCCGAATGCGAAATCACCGCTCAAGCCGCGATTGCTCCCACGGCAGATACCAGTTTTCTCGCCGCACATCTGGCCCGGCCAGTTTTGCAGATCGAGAATGCCAAAGAATTTCTTGCTCCTCTGACCGATAGAAACTCTCGCAACATCTTCCTTGGATTTTTGGTAGGCACATCGCGCCGCGATGTTCCTACCGCGCAGCGCACCACCCCTTATCAGCGGTTCTTCTTTGTTTTCCCGATTCCCTCTGTCTGCTTTACGACGAATGATTTCACGCGGGCATACTCCTTCCGAACCCCCTTGGCGAAATCGCGTGGTCCGTACTCGAACAGCACGACGAAGCAAAAAGTAAAAACGATGAAGAGGGCGAACCAGAAAAGTCCGCGCAGCAATGCCATGGAAAAAGAGTAGCTGCTGCGGATGGTGCGATCAATAGCGACACGCATTACAACGTCTTGAATGGGATGGTGAAGCTGCCAAGCTATCTGGCCATGCGTGTGCCGTTGCTTGATCTTGGCGAACAATACCGTGTCCTAAGCGAACCGATTCGCGAGGCGATTGACGAGGTCCTGGCGAGCCATCGTTTCATTCTCGGACCAAAAGTGCGGGCGTTTGAAAAGGCAATCGCCGCGTATTGCAACGTGCCGCACGCTGTGGGGATTTCATCTGGAACAGATGCGTTGCTGGCGATTCTAATGGCGCTCGGAATTGGGCCAGGCGATGCCGTTATCACGACGCCTTACACATTTTTCGCGACTGCTGGCTGCATCGCGCGCGTCGGCGCCAGACCCGTTTTCGCCGACATCGATCCCGAAACGTACAACATTAGCCCATCTGCGATCCGTGAATGCATACAAAAGTGTAAGATGGATTCAGATGGCGCATGGAGAACAAAAGGCGGAGAGAAAATTCGCGCGATCGTTCCAGTTCATTTATTCGGCCTATGTTGCGAGATGGACGCGGTGCGTGAAATCTCGAAACGCTTTCAGCTTGATCTGATCGAGGATGCGTCGCAGGCGATTGGCTCCGAGTTTCCTTTTGGAGGAGGAACCGCGAAAGCCGGAACGATGGGCAAAGTTGGTTTCTTTAGTTTTTATCCCTCGAAAAATCTCGGAGCTGCTGGTGATGCAGGAATGATCGTCTGCCGCGATGAAACGCTGGCGACAAAGCTGCGGACTATCAGAGAACACGGAATGGAGCCGCGCTATTTTCACCATGTCATTGGTGGCAATTTTCGCCTGGACGAAATCCAGGCTGCAATTCTGGGCGTTAAGCTTCCATTTTTGGAAAAGTGGGCGGCGGCGCGGCGAGCAGCGGCGGAGTTTTATGACGCAGAATTCGCCCGCGCGGAATTGACGAAAAAAATCACTCCGCCCGCCGAGCCTTATCGCGATCGCGGCCTAACGAATCATCACGTCTATCACCAATACGTTATTCGCGCCCCGATGCGCGATGCGTTGCGTGAGCATCTGGGCAAACGCGAAATTGAGACGGCGATCTACTATCCGCTCGGGCTCCACGAGCAAAAATGTTTTGCGTATCTCGGCGACAGAAAAGGCGATTTTCCCGAGACCGAGCGCGCCGCACGCGAAACGCTGGCGCTGCCTATTTATCCGGAATTTCGCGCGAAGCACAACGGTATGTCGTTGGGGCGATTGCCGAGTTCTACAGCTGAGGTCAGTTGGCATCCTCGAGCGGGGTCGAAGAATCTCTTTGATCAATGACGAACCACGAATGACGAATGACGAAGGAATGTCGAAGCACGAATGATTGGATTCGATCATTTGTCATTTCGTCACTAATTCGTCATCGTGATGCGGACTTCGTCATTCGGAGATGATAGTCGCAGTTGTGCCGCGACTACTTGCAAGCCGCACGCGCGCGAGCCTATATCAATCGCTCGCACAAACGGGTAGGTACCGAAGTGGCCAAACGGGGCAGACTGTAAATCTGCTGGCTTTACGCCTTCGCTGGTTCGAATCCAGCCCTGCCCACTGCCCTGCCGGAACCGCTATTTGCGAACTCGTTAGTGGCCTCTTCGCGGGCCGCCACCTTCCCGGCGACCACCGTATCCGCCGCCGCCGCCTCCGTAGCCGCGCTCCGCCGCCTCCGGGCGGTCGCGCTTCTCGCGGACGAGCTTCATTCACGGTTAAAGGTCGGCCTTCGATCGCCTGGCCATTGAGTTTCGAAATGGCGTTTTGAGCCTCCTCGTCCGAACTCATGGTGACGAAAGCAAAGCCACGCGACTTGCCCGTGAATCTGTCCTGCATGAGAGTGACTTCCTGCACAGCGCCAGCCTGTGAGAAAAGCTCCTGCAGTTCGTTCTCCGTGGTGTTGAAGGGAAGATTGCCTACGTATAATTTAGTTCCCATTGAGTTTATTCTGGAAAACGTTGCCAGGTCACTGTTCCCGCTTATCGGATTTCAAATCGTCACTGAATAAACTCAACTGACAATCCACCAACTTCCGGGCTTTCGTTTTCGTTTGGGCTCACTTGTAAAATGCTTCCCCTAAGAAAGCAATAGAAAATCGCGGGGCAATTTTTTTCCTTCCAACCATGGCTCAATCAAGCAATCCCGAATGGAAAAAAGGTCAGTGCTCGCGTCGCCGTTGTGGCTGCAGGCGTGGTCAGCCCGTTGGGATTTGGACTGGCCGAAACACTCGAATCGCTGCGCAAGGCGCGAGATTGCGTGAGCCCAGTGACGCGATTTTCGGTCGCGCAATGCCGATGTAAAACCGCGGGTCAAGTCTCCGATGACCGCCTGCTTGCCGGCCAGGGTGAGGGACTTCGAGGCCACCGCCTGCATCGCGCGTCGCACATGATGATTCAGGCGTTAAAAGAAGTTGTAACGCAGCAACCTCAATTTAAACCGGAATTGACGGTAATCGGAACGACAAGCGGCGGCATGTCTTATGGCGAACATTACTACCGCTCATTACGTCAAGCCGAAGAGCTGCGGCATGCGCCGACGTGGATCGCAAATTATCCCGCGCAAAAGCCGGTGATCGACGCTCAGGAGGCCTTTGGAATTTCTGCGCCGTGCCAGGTGATCGCGAACGCATGTGCCTCAGGCACCAATGCCATCGGTCATGCGTTCGAATGCGTGCGATCGGGTCGCTATCAACGCGTGTTGGCCGGCGGCTATGATGCACTTGTCGGAAATGGTCTTTGTAGGCTTCGATTCGCTTCAAGCCTCGACCCCAGAGAAGTGCCGTCCGTTTGATCGACATCGCACCGGCATGGTGCTGGGAGAAGGCGCCGCAATTCTGGCGTTGGAAAACCTCGAACTGGCTCAGGAGCGTGGCGCGCCTGTTCTGGCAGAGATTATCGGCTACGGCATTTCTACGGATAATTTTCACATCACACAGCCGGATCCTTCCGGTATTGGACCGCGACAGGCAATGGAGCGAGCTCTGCAGAGCGCACAGGTATCAGCGAACGAAGTCGATTACATCAATGCGCACGGCACAGCCACCTGTGTTTAATGACGCGGCCGAGGGAAAGGCAATCAGCGCGATGTTTAACGGCGTGCCGGTGAGCTCGACCAAGAGCATGATGGGTCATTCGCTGGGAGCCGCGGGTGCGGTCGAAGCGGTCTTTTGTTTGCTGGCGCTTCAACATCAATTTCTCCCATCCAACATCAATTTCACCGCATCAGACGACGATCTCGATCTAAACATCGTCGCGAACGAAACGCGACCGGCCGTTCTGCGCACCGTGCTTTCAAATTCCTTTGGCTTCGGCGGGACCAATGCCTCGATTCTGATGAGTAAATTCCAAGCATGAGTCTCGCGATCGCCGGCATGGGGTGGGTGACACCTCTCGGCAACGCGGCGTTGATTCAGTCTGGGAGCGATTGCTTCACGGCGAAGAGGCGTCCGCGACAACGATTTCCGAAGAGTTCGGTGATCGATCTTACAACGTCTTCCGTGTACCGGAATCGGCGTTGAACGAGTGTCGCCCATCCGCGGCTCCGGCGTGCCAGTGCAATTTCGCGATTTGCCGCAGCGGCGGGTTTGGACGCGTTGCGGGCTGCGAGCGTGAAGCTTGATCCGCAGAATGCTGAACGCACCGCGCTCATCTTCGCCATCTCAAATGGCGGCGTGATCTACACGAAACGGTTTTATCGCGACGTCGTTAATGAAGGCGCGCAATCGGCCAGTCCGCTTTTGTTTCCGGAAACAGTGTTCAATGCGCCGGCAAGCCATCTCGCTGCCATTCTCGGTATCAGCGGCGCTACTTACACTTTGGTCGGCGATGGAGCGGTAGGCCTTTTGGCGATAAAAATGGCCGAAGACCTCATGGCGAATGAGGCGATTGACTATTGCCTGATCGTTGGGACGGAAGAAATCGATTGGTTGTTATGCGATGCATATCGGCGATGGCGATTGCTTCGTCCGGCGCCTCCGATCGAGCCTTTCAGCAAACAGAAGCGGGGAATGATTTTGAGCGAAGGCGCAGGCGCAATCGTTCTCGCGCGCGAGGGCCCGTTCACAATCGAATGCGCGCATCCCGGCGGATATTTTGCGAAGCGCGCTGAAGCAGCAGAAATTTTGAAGCGGATTCTGCACGATCTCGATCAAAGCGAAATCGATCTCGTTATCTCGAGCGCGAACGGAACGTTTGTCGATCAAGCAGAATGCCGAGCGCTTAAGGCGGTTGTTCCAAATGCCTTCGTTTACACGGCCAAACCGGCCTTGGGCGAGAGCGTTGGTGCTGCAGGACTCTGGCAAGTCATCCTGGCGGCCCAGGCGTTGCGTTCTGCGGAACTTCCGCCTGTGCTTCACGCAGATCCAGCGATTGCGTTGTGGCTTGCCGCTCTCGCGCACGTCTATGGCAGGAGCGCGCCGTGCAATCGTTTTAAGCTGTGGACTCAATCAGCAAGCGGCAGGATTGCGCCTGGCAATTCGGTGATACTTGGTCCAGTTGCACAGGTTGACGAAACGCGCCTCGACCGCGACGCTCGATTAGTCCCGCAGACGCGGGATAGTTCTCGCGCATGGCCATTGAAGTAAAAATTCCCGCTGTTGGTGAATCCATCACCAGCGGTGTCGTCTCCGCCTGGCACAAGAAATCCGGCGAGTTCGTGAACGAAGGTGAACCGCTCTTCGCGCTCGAGACCGACAAGGTCTCGACCGATATCGTAGCCGAAAAAGCCGGAGTGCTCGAAACTAAGGTGCCCAGAAGGCCACGAAGTGAAGATCGGCGAAGTGGTCGCCACAATCGACGATTCAAAGCAGCGACCAGAAGAAGAGAAAGTCTCCGAGGCAAAGAAGCCTGAGAAGCCGTCGGAGAAAAAGAAAGCGCCTGAGGAAAAGGAGAAACAGCCTGAGGCGGCGAAAAAAACTGTCGAAGAAAAAGAGAAAAAGGCTGCCCCTGTAGCCGCGGGCGTTGACCGCGGCAGACCGGATTCATCCCAAGGCCTCGGGGATACACCGCTTTCGCCAGCAGTTCGCCGCATCGTGGAAGAAGAGAAGCTCGCGCCGGAGAAAATTCGTGGCACCGGCGAGGGAGGACGCCTGACAAAAAGGGACGTGCTCGCAGCCGTCGAAGAACGCGCCGCGGAAGGCCTGCCCGCCGTAGCCTCGGCGGAGGCGTGGCCGGTTCATCCGCAAAAAAATGTCGCCGTTGCGCCGCAAGATTGCGCAGCAACTGGTGATGGCGCAGCACACAGCCGCGATCCTCACCACATTCAACGAATGCGACGTAAGCGCCGTGCAGGAATTGCGCCGAAGCAAACAAGATGAGTTCACGAAAAAGAACGGCGTCAAACTGGGTTTGATGTCGTTCTTTATTAAGGCGTCCGTGGAAGCGCTCAAAGCCGTGCCTGTCGTGAATGGCCGCATCGAAGATGACGATTTCATTCAAAACAACTTTTACGATATCGGTGTGGCCGTCGGCACCGAGCGTGGACTCGTGGTGCCGGTGGTACGCAATGCGGACAAGAAAAGTTTCGCGGATTTGGAACGTGACATCGCTGATTTCGCGACCAGAGCACGCGACGGCAAATTGAAAATCGAAGATCTGCAGGGCGGCACGTTCACCATCACAAACGGCGGAGTGTACGGATCGCTTTTCGCCACGCCGATCTTGAATCCGCCGCAAAGTGGAATTCTCGGGATGCACAAAATCATGCCGCGCCCGGTTGCGGTGGACGGAAAAGTGGAAGTCCGCCCAATGATGTATCTCGCGCTCAGTTACGATCATCGCGCCATCGACGGAAAGGAAGCGGTCACTGTTTCTCATCAAAGTAAAGGAATGCATCGAAGACCCGAAAAAACTGCCCTTGGATTTTTGATTCCTGTCATGTCGAGCGAAGTCGAGACATCTCTTGCTGTTTCCATTTCCTAGCGAGAGATTCCTCCACTTCGCTCCGCTTCGGTCGGAATGACAGGAAATGATCATGGAAAAATTTGATGTCGTTATCATCGGCTCTGGGCCGGGCGGTTACATTGCTGCGATCCGCGCCGGTCAGCTTGGCTTGAAGACCGCCCTCGTCGAAAAAGACAAGGAACTGGGCGGCACCTGCCTGAACGTGGGCTGTATCCCGAGCAAAGCGCTTCTGACGTCGAGCGATCATTTCATGTTCGTTAAAAAAGAGGCCGCCAAGCACGGCATCGTCATCGACGGCGCGCGTGTCGATCTCGCGAAGATGCAGGAGCGCAAGGACAAGGTTGTGAAGACATTCAACAGCGGCGTGCGCTCGCTGATGAAGACGAACAAGGTCACTGTTCTTCGCAGGTTTGGCCACGATCACTGCGCCCGGGAAAGTTTCGATCAAATCCTCCAATGGCGAGACACAGGAGATTGAAACCAAAAATATTGTCATAGCGACAGGCAGCGCTCCCGTAGAACTGCCGTTCGCGAAATTTGACGGCAACACAATCGTCAGCAGCACCGAAGCACTTACCTTCGCCGAACCTCCAAAGAAGTTCGTCGTCATTGGCGCTGGCGCGGTGGGCCTGGAGTTGGGTTCCGTTTGGAACCGGCTCGGTTCGGAAGTGACGATGCTGGAATTTCTGCCGCGCATCGCACTCGGCTTCGATCTTGAGCTGTCGAACCTGCTTCAGCGTTTGCTCACCGCTCAGGGCATGACGTTCCACCTGGAAGCAAAAGTGAGCGCGGTGAAGGTCGACAATGGTCGCGCGACTGTTACCGCGACCAAAGACGGCCAGGAACTGAAATTCGAAGCAGATAAGGTTCTTGTCTCAGTTGGGCGTCGCCCGTTCTCGGACGGCTTGGGCGCGGAAAAAGTCGGGGTCGAGTTCGACGAAAAGAAGCGCATCAAAGTGGACAAACATTTCCGCACAAATGTCGAAGGCATTTATGCCATCGGCGATGTGATCGCCGGACCGATGCTGGCGCACAAAGCCGAAGACGAAGGGATGGCGTGCATAGAAATCATCGCGGGCAAGGCCGGGCACGTAAACTACGAAGCCATCGCCGGCATCATTTACACGAATCCCGAGCTCGCCGGCGTCGGTCTCACCGAAGACCAAGCCAAAGAGCAGGGGATCGATGTGCGCATCGGCAAATTTCCGTTCCGCGCAAACAGCCGCGCGCTTTGCAGTGATGACGTGGAAGGAATGGTTAAGTTCGTTGCCGACGCAAAAACCGATCGCATCCTCGGCGCCCACATCTTGCACCACATGGCTTCGGAATTAATTGCCGAAGCCGTATCTGTGATTGAATTCGGCGGCAGCTCCGAAGATATCGGCCGCACCTCTCACTCGCATCCAACCTTGAGCGAAGCCGTCCGGGAAGCCGCGCTCAACGTCGAGAAGCGCGCATTGCACATCATCAATCGTTGATGTTGTAGCGGCGTTCGCCGCGGCGAACGCCGAGAGCAATGCTCAAATCATTTCACATTTTTTGCTTCCCGCCGCTGAATAACGAACAGCGTCACGAACGCGGACACGGCACAGATGATTGCGCCGAACCCGAGCGCGAAAGGTGTGCCCAGCCAAGTGAGCGACAGCGCCGGCTTCGAGGCTGCCAAGGGGAATCATCGCGCCGAAGACGAGTGACCACACGCCCATGACGCGGCCGCGCATTTCATCTGGCACAATGGTTTGCAGCACGGTGTTCGACGTCGAGAAAAACAGCAGCATACCGAAGCCGCCGACGAACAGGAGCGCGAGCGCGAGCACAAAGTTTTTTGTGAAAGAAACTGCGAACAGCGCTGCCGAGAACAACCAGACGCCGCCGAGCGCGAGTCTGCGCGGTGTGAAAAGATGGCCGTACGTCGCCACCATCAGCGCGCCAACCAACGCGCCGAGTCCGCTTGCCGACATCAGGATCCCGTAGCCATTTGCGCCGCGGCCAAGCACGTCGCGCGCAAACGCCGGCATCAGCACAGCGTACGACCAGCCAAACACGCCGACGGCGAGAAATAGAACAAGGATCATGCGGACACGTGGGTGTTTTATCGAATACATAAGACCGTTCCACGCGTGCTCGCCTGCAGAGGCGACATGAACCTTCGGTTCGAACGGCGGCAATCGCATCATGAGTAATCCTGCGATTACCGCGATAAAACTCAGACCGTTCAGGAAAAAACACATCGCCACACCGACCGCGCCGATCATCAGCCCGGCGACTGAAGGACCAACCACGCGCGCGCCGTTTACGATCGAGCTGTTGAGCGAAATCGCGTTTAGCAAATCTTCGCGATTTGTCATTTCGACCGTGAAAGCTTGCCGGGCGGGCATGTCGAAGCCCATCGCAATTCCGTTGAGCGCAGCAACGATGATGATGAACGATGGCGTGGCAAAACCAAGCCACACGCCTGTCGCGAGTAGAAACGCACAGACCAACTGTGCAGATTGCGTCGCGACAAGAATGGAGCGTTTGGGATGTAGATCGGCGAGCGTTCCACCCCAGACTGACGAAAGCACCATCGGCGCGGATCCGACGGCAGAGACGACACCGAGCAAAAATTTCGAATTCGTAATTTCGTAAACGAACCAGCTCATTGCTGTCTGCTGCATCCAAGTGCCGATGAGCGAAACGAGTTGGCCCCAGAAGAACAGCCGGTAATTGCGATGCCGTAGCGCGCGAAAAGTGTGCCGCCACGTGATGCCGCCCACGGGTATGCGGCGTTGTCGGCCACTGATGTCCTCCGGCACACGCGCCGTTTCGGTAGGGGTTGTCGGCATCAGTCATCATGGCTGGTGAAAGAGACAACTGCAAAATCAAGATTGGAAGAGAATGTCATTCCGAGCTGAGTCGCCTGCCAAGCCGTAGCCCCGCGACCGCGAGGCGAAGGCTGGAGGAGCCCCGTTGAAGTACTCACCGCGCGTAGCCCTGTGGTATAAGAGGCACATGCAAACCAGGGAGTTTGTCACTCACCTCTACACCCGCCACGGGGATGGGCTGATGGAGAAGTTGACTGCCATCCGCTATCACAACCTCACGTCGCGTGCTCGGCACGGGCTCGCTGGAGGCTCGACTGGAACCGCGGATTGCGGTTTTCTCTACCTGCTCGTAAAAGCCTTCGCGCGCAGATCCATCTTCGAGATCGGCACCTACGTCGGGACATCTGCCGTCGCCATGGCAATGGCCGGGGGTCACGTTACGACGTGCGATCCCAAAGACTATGGCTGCCTGACGCCAGGTATCCGCTTTCTCAACATGACCGATCGCGATGCGCTACGCGTTCTGCGGCAGGAGGGTGCCATCATTGACATGGTGTTCGCTGATGTTGCGGTATCGAGTGACGCGATCGCATTCCTAAACGAGATCGGGAGCAACGACATGATTTTCGCTGCCCACGACTATGCGTCCGGCGAGAAGGGTGAAGTCTGCGTCGAGCTCATGTCGAAGCATTATCGCCGCGCTCAGGAGTGCACATGGTTCTTGCCAGGGGCTGAGCCAATCGAAGTGGCGCCAGGCCTTTTTATCGAAGAGGCCACAGCAGCGATGGTTCCAAATGACCTTATCGCTGCACTCTGATGCGCAAGAAGCGCGACAACGGCATCGGCGGAGTTAGTCTCCAAGTAAATGAGGACTCACTGCATATATGATCAGAGATTCTTCTCCCGCGACTGCGGATCAGAATGACATCCCATGGGATAGTTTGAAGTGGAAACCACAGAGGCAATTCTTCTTCGCAAACGCAAATTCAGCGACACGAGCCTGATCGTGTCGTGGTGCACGGAATCATTTGGTTGCGTTCAAACTGTCGCCAAGGGCGCGCGTCGTCCCAAGAGTTCGTTTGCTGGGAAATTGGATTTATTTTTCGAAGCTGAAATTTCCATCGTGCACAGCCGCAAATCGGACCTGCATACGCTTACTGAAGTGATGCTGAAAAATCCGTTTGTCGGCATTCGCAGCAATTATCTCCGCACGCAGACCGCGGCTTATTTTGTTGAGCTCATTGAGATCTGCACCGAGCGGGATCATCGTGAGCCGGAATTGTTCGGACTATTGCGCCGGGCGTTCGGTTATCTCGATGCGAACGATCCGACGCCGCGCGCGGTCGCGCATTTCGAGACCGAGCTGGCGCGCATCGCCGGTGTGCACGATATGAACGAAGACTGAAAGCCGATCCGGCGTTTGCGCTCGGGAAATTTGTTCGGTCGACTGCCGCTCTCCCGCACGCCGCTCTTGAAAACGCTCGCTGCAGAGGCGAAAAGAAGTTCGAAATGATACAGCGCACTGTCATTCTGAGCGAAGCGAAGAATCTCTGATCGTTTCTGGACGTTTCGCCACGGAAAAGACAGAGATGTTTCGCTTCGCTCAACATGACAGCGCCATTTATGAGAGCGATTCGCGCAGTCTGTCGCTGCGGTCGCAATCGCCGCGTTGAGTTCCGCCGCATCGGCGAACGAGACCTACAAGTTCGATCCGTCCGGCTCGACGATTGGTTTCGGCGGTGCATCAATTTCTCGGCACCACCCATGGAAAATTCACGAAGTTCAGCGGGAAGATCGAAATCGATCGTGAGCATCCGGAGAATTCCTCGGTCACGGCGCAGATCGACGTGCGCAGCATCGACACGCGCATCAAAAAGCGAGACGATCATCTGCGCAGTGCGGAATTCTTTAACGTGGAGAAATTTCCGCAGATCACATTCAAGAGCCGCAGCGTGAAACGGACCGGGCCGCAAAGTGGCGACATTCTCGGCGACCTCACGATGCACGGCGTGACGAAGCCGATCACCCTTCACGTGAAACTGCTGACGCCGATCAGCGACACGAGTCGGACGCGCTGGTCGGTGACGACCGACCCAATCACGCGTCGCGACTTCAATTTGATGTTTGCGCCAGCGGCCGAGTCAATCTCCGGCATCAGCCAAACGGTGGCGATCAACATCGAGATCGAAGCGAAGCGCGCAGAATGATATGCGCTCGACGCCATTGGCGTTGCATTCTGAGCGAAGCGAAGAATCCAGGTAATTCGACCAATTCAATAATTTCCGTTCGTATGATAAATCGTCAGTCGCGTTTCCCATCGAAACCAGATGCGGCAGGCAATTGAAGTAGCTGAGATGTTTCGCACCGCTCAACATGACAGAATAAGCTCATGGAAATTATTCCCCTTGGAGATTCCGCGCTGATTGTGCGGGTGCGCGACCAATTCGAAGACGCGCCCGAGGAAACACTGGACGAGGTCCTGCAAACATTTCAGCAGCTTCGAAGCGCTGCCATTCCCGGAGTCATCGAGGTTGCGCCCGCTTACACTACCGTCGCGTTTTTCTTCGATCCGATCGCCGTCGCGAAATCGAGTGGAACGCCCGGACGAAGTGTTCGATTGGTTGGCGATGCGCGTCCGGGCCGCTGTGGGACGGCGGACTAGAGACCGCCGCTCCTTGGGTAGGCGAGCGCTGCCTCGAATCGTTGAAATCCCTGTCTGTTACGATGCCGAATTTGGTCTCGACCTCGATCGCGTGGCGTGAACATACAAGACTTTCCGCAAGTGAAGTGGTCGATCTCCACAGCCGAGCAGAATACCGAGTGGCCTGCATTGGGTTCGTCCCCGGTTTCCCGTTTCTGGCAGGTCTTGCGAAGAAATTAGCGACGCCGCGCACGGGACACCCCGCGAAAGGAAATTCCTCCCGGCTCGGTCGGAATCGGCGGCGCGCAAACGGGAATTTATCCGTTGCGTTCGCCTGGTGGCTGGAATCTAATCGGTCGAACGCCATTGCGTTTGTTCGATCCGCAAAAAGATCCGCCTTCGCTTTTGCGTGCGGGGGATCGCGTGCGGTTTCGCGCAATTACGCGGGAAGAGTTTGCCGCCTTCGCCGAGGCTACGGCGGCCAAGGATTTGCTAAAGCAGTGAAGCGGCGGTCATCCCGAGCGGAGCGAGGGACCTCACATTCGGAGCAGCGAACACACAAACAAATCAGCGTGATCAATCAATCTTGCGAGAGATCATTCACTTCGTTCAGGATGACAATGCCATGAGTGCGATTGTAAAGCGCGCGGGTTTTCTCACTTCGGTCCAGGATCTTGGCCGCACCGGTTTTCGCGAGTTTGGTGTTTCGACGAGTGGCGCGCTCGATTCATTTGCATTGCGCGTGGCGAATCTGCTCGTCGGCAACGACGAAGGCGCGGCTGGACTCGAAATTACACTCGGCGGTTTGCAGTTGCGCTTTGATGACGAGCGAATCGTGGCCTGGTGCGGTGGTGAATTTGATGTGCACATTGGATCGACCGCGTTGCCTGCCGGTCACACTGCTTTCCTGCGCGCCGGTGAAGAATTGAAATTCGGCGGGCCTCAAATTGGTTGCCGCGCTGGCTGGCTGTTTCGGGTGGGATCGACGTGCCGCTCGTGCTCGGCAGTCGCTCCACAGATTTACGGGCCAATTTTGGTGGATTCGAGGGACGCACCCTGCGTGACGGCGATGTTATTCCGCTGGGCCCTCGGCCGGGGTCACCGACCCCGGCTACAGGAATTTCCTCGTGGACTGCGCCGCACGATTGGGTAAGTCCAGCAAAGCGCGATCCGATTTTGCGCTTCGTTCGCGGCGTCGATTGGAATCGCTTTAACGCTTCAACTCGAAAGCTTTCGCGAGCGAGGCGCTTCAACGCCTAACGAGTGAAACTTTCGCAGTCTCGCCCGATTCTGATCGAATGGGCGTGCGCTTCGATGGTCCAGAATTGAAACGGGAGGACAATGTCGATCTTACGTCTGAAGCGGTCGCGCCGGGTACGATCCAGGTTCCGCCAAGCGGAAAGCCGATTTTACTTTTGGGAGATTGCCAAACCATCGGTGGTTATCCGAAAATAGCGCACGTGATCACAGTCGATCTTGGATATCGCGGCGCAACTTCGCGCCGGCGATCACGTTCGCTTTTCCGAGAGTCTCGCTGGCCGATGCGCACCGGCTCTCTGCTGGAGCGCGAGCGTGAGCTCGAGCGTTTCCGCATCGGTCTCAGTCTCCAAGGCTCATGAAATTATCAGTCGATCTGAACGCCGATCTCGGCGAAGGCTCGGGGCACGATGACAAGCTGTTCGAGCTCATCAGCTCGGCGAATATCGCAACCGGTTTTCATGCCGGCGATTCCGATACGATGCACGCCGCAGTTTGCTGCGGCGAAGAAGCATGGAGTCGCTGTCGGAGCGCATCCGAGTTTTTTCGATCGCGAAAATTTCGGACGCAAGGAATTGAAGATAAGTAATCGAAGAAGTGTTCGATGCCGTGGCTTATCAGCTCGGAATTTTTCAAGCGATCGCCTCCGCCGCTCGGCGTGCGACCGAACCACGTCAAACCGCACGGCGCTCTCTACAACATGGCCGTGCGCGACGAGAAACTGGCCGATGCAATCGCGCGCGCCATCGCATCGGTCGATCCGAAGTTAATTCTGTTCGCGCCGGACAACACTGAGCTTGCCCGCGCCGGCGAGGCGCATGGTTTGCAAATCGCGCGCGAAGTTTTCGCGGATCGCAATTACCTGAATGACGGATGGCTGGTTCCGCGCACGCGGCCGGATGCATTGCTCCGTGATCCAAAAGAAGCTGCCCAGCGCGTCCTGCGGATGTTGCGCGAAGGCAAAGTGCGCTCTGTCGAAGGCCGCGATGTGGATGTGCGCGGCGAAACGATTTGCGTTCATGGCGACACGCCAGGCGCAGTCGAGTTCGCGCGTGAATTGCGAACGCAACTCGAACGTGAAGGCGTGAGAATAAGCGCGCCGAAGAGTTCGCTGTGAGTAGATTTTCGCACGAAGTGCTTTCGGAGTGCGGGGCGCCCTCGCACCGCTTTCGCATTTTGCGGCCGTCACCCCAAAAGCGACGCGAGAGACGCGTCGCACTCCAAAAGCTTCGCGAACGAAGTGCAGGCATGAGCTATCGCGCCAGCGCTGACTCGGCAGTTCGATCATGACCGAACCGATGCCGATCAGCGCGAGAGGCAGTCCAGCCTCGTTCGCGCGCTGGGACCGATCGACGCGACGATGATTGTGATCGGCTCGATGATCGGGTCGGGCATCTTTATTACCTCGGCGGAATCGTCGCGATTGGGTGGCGCACCAGGCTGGCTGCTGCTTGCATGGGCTGTTGCCGGTTTGCTCACCATCACCGGCGCGTTGTGTTGCTCGGAGCTTGCGACCATGATGCCGCGCGCAGGCGGGGTTTACGTTTTTTTACGTGAAGCATACGGACCCTCCATCGGATTCTTGTACGGCTGGACACTGTTTCTTGTGATTCAGACGGGGACCATCGCTGCGGTCGCGATTGCGTTCGCAAAATTTCTCGGCGTTTTTGTTGCAGGAGTTTCATCGGAGAATTATCTGATCACGCCAATCTCGCTCGGCGGATACGCGATCAGTTTGTCCACGGAACAACTGGTCGCGATTGGGTTGATCGCTTTGCTCACGTGGACGAACACGCGCGGGCTTGAAATTGGGAAGATTGTCCAGAACACATTTACCTTTGCAAAAACGGCCGCCCTCGCCGCGGTGGTGGTGATCGGTCTGTCGTTAGGCTGGCACACGGCCAGCGCGGCACTGAGTGCGTCGTGGTGGAATTCGTGGGCCAACGGTTGGAGCCCGCAGATTGCCCAGCCTGGTTTTACGTTCGTCGGTGGACTTGCTCTGGCGCTGCTTTTTGGAAAATCGATGGTCGGTCCGCTGTTTGCGCAGACTGCCTGGACGAATGTCACGTTTGTCGGCAGCGAAGTGCGCGATCCCGGAAAAAATCTTGTGCGCGCGCTCGTGGTAGGCTGCGGGATTGTAGTTGTCCTGTATTTGCTCGCCAATGTCGCTTACCTGGCCGTGCTGCCGTTTCCGGAAATCCAGCACGCACCGCAAAATCGCGTAGCCGTGGCGATGATGAACGCTGTCTTCGGTCATGCCGGGCGCGATGTGCATGGCGGCAGCGATCATGATTTCTACGTTTGGTTGTAATAACGGGCTGATTCTCTCTGGTGCACGCGTTTACTAC
This sequence comes from uncultured Verrucomicrobiae bacterium, assembly GCA_963840305.1. Classification (GTDB taxonomy): domain Bacteria; phylum Verrucomicrobiota; class Verrucomicrobiia; order Chthoniobacterales; family UBA10450; genus Udaeobacter. Next base: position 439,017 of record CAWIYE010000006.1, on the reverse strand, counting down.
GCGATGGCGCGCGATCGATTGTTTTTCCAAAAAGTGGCGACGACAAATCGCTTTCACGTTCCCGCGGCGGCGTTGGTGGCACAGGCAGTCTGGACGGCGTTTCTTACATTGCCGCGCACAGTGACAATCAATGCTGCGACGCACGAGGTCGCTTACGGAAATGTCTACAATCAACTGCTCGAATACATCGTCTCGGCCGATTTGCTCTTTTACGTTCTAATGGTTGCTGCGTTGATGGTTTTGCGACGCAAAAGACCCGACGCAGAGCGCCCGTACCGCACTTGGGGTTATCCGATCGTCCCAATTATCTCGATCTGTGCTTGCCGGATTGTTGATTGTCGATCTTGCCTGTCTCGCGCCCGCCACTTCCGGGATCGGTGTGCTCATCGTGTTGACGGGCGTGCCCGTTTATTTCTTCTGGCGCAAAGTCGCGGCTGCAACGAATCCAATCTCGCAGTTGAGATACGAATTGTTTTTGTATGCCAGCAAAATCAAAGAAACAACAAATGGCAGCTGGTGCAGCGCTTGCGGCGAAGCGTCATAAACGCTCGGTGTCGTCGCTCAAAGGTGCTTCGCGGGGGATGTACAAATCGATGAGCAAATCCGAGCTGCGCAAAATGGCCAAGACCAAGCGCAAAGGAAAACCGACAAAGAAAAAGCGGCGTTAGAGATATGCCAACCTCTCAGAAGGCCGTCTAGAAATGCTCATTGCCTTTGCATGGTCGCCATCGCCTGTCTCAAGGGTTCCAAGCTCACCTTGCTTGCCCCGGTAAAGGGATGGTCAAGCACATAGATCAAAAACAAGATCGAACTGATCATGATCGTTAGCGTAGTGGTGAGCAGGTACTGCGCCTTGATGTTGTTCATTCCGAAGAAAAAAGTGTAGGAAACCGCGAACAGACCGCCAACAAGTAAGACCAGCCAGATAACTGGTGGAATCGTGTTGTTCCCGGCAAATATTCTCAGCCGACGATACTGAGCCAGATTATTTAAACAGTGCAGCGATTCGGCGTAGAGCTCTCTGTTGGGAAGCGATGTCGCGTCCATTTGAGAGAACAATATTCTGAGATTGGCGTGAGCTCCGCGCGCATTAAGGCTTATCTCTCCCTGTGCCATCCTCTGTACCTCGTCGTTGTAGACCGCAGCAAGGTAATCCTGTAATGCCTGCTGTACTATTCTCTTGGCGGGGTCAGGAAATGATTCGGCGCTGTGAAAAATATCCAGAGCCTCGCTAGACTCCATTTGCAGATTTTTCGTTGCGTCGTCGTATCCGCTCCACGTAACAAACACGACAAACGCCACCATCACACCGTAGAAGAGTCCGAAGGCATTGAAAATGATCGCCGCCACTTCGTGGTTCTCCTTCAGCACGTCCGCGGAATACTTCTTTCGCACCAAGTGAAGTCCAAGCAGAGCGAAGGAGGTGGTAATTGCCGAGACGATAAAAAACGAAACCGGCGGCGGTAAATTAAGCAGAAATTGCATGTGCCCCTCTGAGGTTCTCGCCAAAATCGCCATCCATTGTCGAGAGAAAAGAATCGTCTTCTGTAGCCGGGGGCGTTGACGCCGCGCTCGCGGACGAAACGATGCTGCACAGACCCGCCGGGGTCTCGACCCGGCTACAGCGTCGTGCGCGCGGCAAATGCGCGAAAAATTCTCAGCAACCCGATGTCGTATCTGTTGCCAAGGAGCGTGGCGACATCGACCAGTCCCGCGCCGCGTGCCTGGCGAAACGCAGCCGCAATTTCTTTTTCCTGCGTTGCAGTAAAGAACCGGTCGCGCTCGGTGAGTTTGCCGAACTCGATGGCCGCGGTGAGATGCCCGTAGATGGTGCTTTGCACGAACCCGCGCGCGCGCGCGATTTCATCGACTGATTCGCCTGTCTGAAACCGCCGCACCGTTTCCGCCTCACTGTCGTTCAAACGGGACCGGCGTTTTGGAGTGCTCGGAAGTGCCCGCGCTTTCAGAAGCGGTCCCGCAGCCGCGGGATCGCCGCACTCCAAAAATGTTCGGCGCGGATTCGTCGCGAGATAATTTTTAATCTCGCTGAGAAACGGCTGGGCGAAATCCTTTAGCTTCTGTTCGCCGACGCCGGGAATGCGACGAAACTCGCTCGGTGTCGTCGGATAATTTCTCGCCATTTCACGGAGCGAAACGTCGGAGAAAATCACGTAGGCGGGCACGTCACGCTCATCTGCAAGTTTGCGGCGCAAAGCGCGCAGTTGTTCAAAGAGCACTTCGTCACATTCGATCGCGCCTGCTCGCGGCTTCTCTTTCTGTGCGGCGATGTCGATCTGCTTGGTTAGCGTGATCGGTGTCCGGTTTCGCAGCACTTCGCGACCCGCTGGCGTCAGCGTCAACGTCGCGAATCTGCCCGGCGCGCACTCGATGAGTCCGAGGCGCAAAAGCTCGCGTCCGATCGCCTGCCAGGCGTCACGTTTCGAGTCGCGGCCAATGCCATAAGTGGAAAGTTCGTTGTGCCGCCGTTGACGGATCATTTCTGTGTCCGCCCCGCGAAGAATATCGACAACGTGATTTAAGCCGAAGCCGAATCCGTGCCTGGCGTGAATGCGATAGACGCAGGAAAGAAATTTCTGCGCATGCAACGTGCCGTCGAAAGTTTCGCGCGGCTGCAAACAATTGTCGCAACCGTCGCATGGTCGCTGCGAAAATGTTTCTCCAAAGTATTCCAACAGCGTGGCGCGCCGGCATTCGCGCGTCTCGGCGTAATGGACCATCTGTTGAAGTTGCGCCCGAGCGATCCGCGCTTCCTTTTCGCTTTTTTCGTCGATGAAATGGAGTTGCTTGGCAACGTCACCGGCGCTGAACAGCAGCACGCATTCGCTCGGCAAACCATCACGGCCGGCCCGCCCCGTTTCTTGATAATAGCTCTCGAGATTTTTCGGCAGATCGTAATGCACGACGAAACGCACGTTCGGCTTATTGATGCCCATTCCGAACGCGATGGTTGCGGTGATGACGCGGACATCGTCGCGCAGAAACGATTCCTGATGTTTTGTGCGCTCTGCGCTTGTTAGACCTGCGTGATACGGTTTCGCGCTGATGCCGTCTTCGTTGAGATTGCGCGCCAGCGAATCGGTGCTCTTGCGGCTGGCACAATAAATGATGCCGCTGTCGTTAGGCCGGCTGCGGATGAACGCCAGCAGTTGTTCGTAGGGCGCTGATTTGGGAACGACGCGATAGGTCAGGTTCGGCCGGTTAAAGCTGGCGACGTAGCAGCGCGGCTCGCGCAGGTGCAATTCCTGAATGATGTCGATCCGCACCCGCTCGGTCGCCGTGGCGGTGAGCGCCATGACCGGCACCTCCGGTAAATGCTTCCGTAATTTTTTCAGCTCACGATATTCCGGCCGGAAATCGTGACCCCACTCGCTGATGCAATGCGCTTCGTCGATAGCGATCTGCGCGATGTTCCAGTTGAGTGCGCGTTCCAAAAACGTCTCCAGCATCAACCGCTCCGGCGCGACGTAGAGCATTCGGTATTCCCCGCGGTGAAGGCCTCGCCAGCGCGCCTTTGCGTCGTCGCGACCCAGGGTCGAATTCAAGTATGTCGCAGGGATACCGCTGGTTTGCAGCGCATCGACTTGATCTTTCATCAGCGAAATGAGCGGCGATACTACGATGGTGAGCCCATCGCGCACCAACGCTGGCAATTGGAAACAGAGCGACTTGCCGCCGCCCGTCGGCATCAACACAAACACATCGCGTCCCGCGAGCGCATCATGAATGATCTCCCGCTGCAATGGCCGGAATTGGTCGTGCCCGAAATGCTTCTTTAGTGGTAGGGCCAGATCCATTTTGGTCTCGTCGGGGGTGATGGCTCGCCAGAGCCGAGATTGATTTATTTCTGCCGCTTCAGGCGAAAACCGTCCGCCATCGCGCCGTAACCCATCGCATATTCAATGACTCCAACGCCTTTTTTCCAGACGATCTTTGCGAAATGACCTGAATTATGGTTGGCAAGATAAGTGCACTTGTCGCCTTTGACCTCGATCTTCATCGTCCACGGGCCCTCTTCATGGTCCAACTTTCCGCTGCTGATTCCGCGGACATCTCCCTCCTCAAATGCGGGTGCCTTGTCCATGGCGGAAATTTTCTTAACGGCGGCGTCATTATTCTCTTCGTTTAGCAGCACGATGCGCTCGTCAGTAACGATGAAGTAGTCGGGTGGAATTTCGCGGCGTTTTCCCGCGCGCGATTTTAGATCGGTAAATTCGATTTTGAAGATCGCGCCCCAGGGCATTTTGGCGAGCCGCGTCGTAATCACACGTGCCGTTAACGGAATTTCCTGATTCGAAGTGTCATTGCTCCATTCCGTTCCTCGGAATCTAGCGGACACCGGCTTGTCATCTTTCGCGTCGAGAAACGGATTCGCCGCGTAAACAGAAACCGGCAGCAAGATCGCCATCGCGATTCTCACGATGCGGCAGCGTTTCATGACGCGATCCTAGCGACGGTGAGATTGATAATGCACGCTTCTAAGCGCGACGCTCCTTGATCGCTCTAAGGATATCCGCAATTGCTTCGGCGCGCGGTTTGGCGCCGAGATTTCCCTTGCCGTGGACGCGAACGCTCACGGCGTCGGCTTCCATGTCGCGCTTTCCGATCACGAACATGGTGTGGACTTTCATTTGCTCGGCGCGCTGGATTTTGCCGTTGATCTTGTCGGTGCTTTCGTCGATTTCCGCGCGGACTTGATGAGCGCGCAGTTCGTTCAGAATCGATCGAGCGTAATCGATTAGCTTCGGATCGTCGCCGATGGTGAGGATGCGCACCTGTTCGGGCGAGAGCCAGAGCGGGAAATTGCCGGCGTAATGCTCGATCAAAAATCCGATGAAACGTTCGTGCGTGCCGAGCGGTGCGCGATGAATGCAGATCGGGATCTTGTCGATGTTGTCGCGGTCCTTGTAGCGAAGATCAAAATTGCGCGGCTGCGAGAAATCGACCTGGTTGGTCGCGATTGAAAACTCGCGACCGATCACGCTCCACGCTTGCACGTCGATCTTCGGTCCGTAAAACGCCGCTTCGTTTGGCACTTCGACGTAATTGATTCCGGAATTCTTTAAAACGTTGCGCGTCATCTCCTCGGTCTTTTTCCAAAGCTCCGGTTCATCGACAAATTTCTGGCCAAGCTTGGATGGATCGTGCGTCGAGAAACGCATCAGATATTTGTCGATCCCGAAGAGCTTGAAATAATTCAGATACATTTCGTTCACGGCGTTGAACTCCGCTTCGAACTGCTCCGGCGTCATGTAAAGATGCGCGTCGTTCATCTGCAGCGAGCGCACCCGCATGAGTCCGAACAACTCGCCGCTCTTCTCGTAGCGATAATCCGTCCCGTATTCCGCCAGTCGCAACGGCAGATCGCGATAACTGCGCGGCAGCGCCGCAAACAACTTGTGATGATGCGGACAATTCATCGCCTTGAGGTAGTAGCGATCCGGCGTTGGCAGTCGCCACAGATCGGCGACTATCATCCAAGTCTGGCATTAAGATCTATCGATCGCTGCTTTGCTCGATGTTCGATCGACGCTCTCGAAGACTCATTCTGACGAAATGCTCTGTGCGCTGGATTTCTCCGTTACCAAGCGCGGAGTCGAAGCTCTGTTCAACGGTCATTGCAATTTCTCGTCCAATGCTTCGCAGCTGCAGCATGTGCCTTCAGTCTCGCAGCTCGAATTTCTTCCGACGTTTCGCGATTTCTCTGCAGTTCCATCGGCGGAAACATCGACTCGGCGTAGTAGGGGAGGTGACCACTCTTTTTGTACAGGCTTTCGCGCGCGATGTGCGGTGTGCGCACGCGTTGATAACCGGCGGCGAACTCGGTTTCCTTCGCGAGCTTTTCCAGTTCTTCGGCGATCGACTGCGCCGCGCGGCAGAAACATTGGCAGACCCGGGCCGACGTCGTCGTCGAAAACAAAGAGCTCCAGTTCTCGCCCGAGCTTGCGATGATCGCGCTTCTTCGCTTCCTCGAGCATCGCGAAGTAATCGTCGAGTTCCTTCTTGGTTTTGAACGCGGTGCCGTAAACGCGCTGGAGCTGCGGATTCTTTTCGTCGCCCTTGTAGTACGCGCTCGCCACGGTGGTCAGCTTGAACGCGCCGATGTTTCCCGTGCGCATCACGTGCGGGCCGGCGCAGAGATCGATGAAATCGCCGTTGCGATAGAGCGAAATCTTTTCGTCCGGCGGAATGTTCTCGATGATGTCGAGCTTGAATTTGCTCGGCTCGGGACGTTCGCTTAGCGCGGCGAGCCGGCCTTTCTTTCCGAGCGCGAGCGCTTCATCGCGCGAAACTTCCATCCGCTCGAACGGATGATTCGCTTTGATCTCCTTTTTCATCTCCGCCTCGATCTTCTCGAAATCCTCGGGCGAAATCCGGTGCGGAAGATCGACGTCGTAATAGAAACCGTTTTCCACCGGCGGCCCCGCAGCGAACTGCGCTTCCGGCCAAATCTTCAAAATCGCCGTCGCGAGCACATGCGACGCCGAATGACGCAGACGTTCCAAGTCCGTCATCTGTTCGCGCTGCTCTAAAGTTTTACGTTCCTCAGGCATAAAGTGGTGAGATTTCCGACTCGCTCGCAGACCGAGAACTCGCTCGGCCTCTCGGCCCTGCCCCATCGTAACTTGCATGTCGCGGTTTCCCCAACCGCTCCATTCTCGACCCCGAAGACCTTCGGGGCTCGAGAAACCGACAGCTAACACGCCAGCGATTCCGTTTCGAGACGCGAAATGGCGAGAGCACGTTCGATGTGCCGTCGAGATCTGCTTGCGATTGTTCGAACGTGGCAGGCGCTTGATTGGGGAGATGGCACTGATTCATGACAACGCTGCCACGCGTCGCAAGCCCGTGTCACCGGCTGAAGCAACCGACGACGGTTCCATTTTCTCGTTCAGCAGACGCCGCACTTTGCCACGCACGTGATGAAAACGCTCGCTGATCGCTGCGTCACATGAACGCTGTCGCGGCTGCACGGTAGAATTGCAAACGACGCATTTTCGCAGCACTCGGCGTGTCTTGGGAATGCGAGCGCGCAGTGTCTGATCTTGTTGCGAACTGCGACTGGTGCGGCAAAGACCGACCGCCGGCTTCCGAGTTCGCAGCGCAGCGCCAGCGAATGGTCGAGCGACAGCTGAAGGGACGCGGGATCAAGGACGAGCGCGTGCTCGCCGCGATGGGCAAAGTGCCGCGTGAAGAATTCGTTCCGCCGGAGTCGCGCGATGCCAGCTATGAAGATGGACCGCTGCCGATTGGTTACGACCAGACCATCTCACAGCCATACATTGTGGCGCTTATGACTGAGCAATTGCGGTTGAAATCCAGCGATCGCGTTTTGGAAATCGGCACCGGCTCGGGATATCAGGCTGCGATTCTCGCAGAGCTAGTCTCGGAAATTTATTCGGTTGAAATTGTTGAGCCACTCGCCAAAGACGCCGAGGCGACATTGCAGCGTCTCGGTTACAAAAATGTGCACGTAAAAGTCGGCGACGGTTACAAAGGGTGGCCGGAGGCGGCGCCGTTCGATGCGATCATTGTGACCTGTGCGCCCGAAAAGGTTCCGCAGCCGCTCACCGATCAACTGAAAGATGGCGGGCGCATGGTCATTCCCGTCGGCGAACGATTTGCTCAGCAGCTTTACCTGCTCGAAAAGAAAAACGGCCAGCTAAAGGAGAGCGTCAGCTTGCCGGTGCGCTTCGTGCCGATGGCGGGTGAAGCGCAGAAGAAGTAAGCGATCTCTATTTCTTTTCCTGATCCTGAATGGATCGCAGCGCTGACACGTCGATGCGATCTTGGTCCCGCTGCGAACCCGTTTTGAGAGCAATGAGTGCTTCGGCGTCAAGATAGCGCACAGCGACATCATCGATTCGCGTTGGTTTCGTGGAGCCAACCAGATCGGCGTAACGTTTGCCACGCAGTATTGTAAATATGTTCAGGGGAAAATCTTCGATGATCCTCACTGCGCCTTCGCTGTCGCTGAAATCATCAATCCTTAGCTCGCGCGCGTGCCATTCACCGAAATTTCTGAGTTCACTGAGCAGTCGCGTGACGTTTTCGGCAGACGATTCGATTAGAATGTCCACGTCTTCGGTGGTGCGCACAAAACCGTTCAGAGCAACGGCCACTCCGCCCACGATAATGAATTTGACCTCAGCCCGGGCGAGCTTTGCCAACAACTTTTCGTACGGCGTGTCCATCGTCGGCCGATTGTGGTCGCGGAAACTTTGAAATGAACCGGTTCAAGCGATAAAGCCGATCCCAAACGTCACCGCGTGCGCGACCAACTTCTTTTTTTATCAGCTCCTTATCACACGATGTTTGCATTTCAGTTACTTAATCGCCGCAAGCTTTTTCAAATCGACGCGCTTGATCCACTCCTGTAATTCTTTCGGGTCCTGATTCTGCAACTCGATTTGGACGAAATACCGATTGGCAATCATCACCCATAGAGTGGCGTGCTTGCTTTCTTTTTCGAATGCTTCAAAACCGGGGTTGCCATCGATGGTGACGGATTTGCCGTAGCCTTCGCTGGTTTCGCTGTTGCTATTCCATGCAGCGGTGGTGGCACTCACATAGTCTGGATTGGCAACAGAATCGAGTATGCTAATTGCCGCGGTTGGCGCATTCTCCCCTTCGCCTTTGTGATAGTCGCGGTGCACGTTTGTGATTCTGAATCCACCGACGTCTTCCGTGGAACCCTCCGCTTTGTCAGCCGTCCAGCCTTGCGGCGGTTCCGGTAAAATGGGAAGCAATTTCTGATAATCGACGGCGTCAGGCACGAGGATCGGTTCGTTCTGTGCATGCGCAATCCCGAGCGCAACGCCGATAAGCAAGGGTAGCACGAAAGATCCGGCGTGTGCCGGCGAACAAAACCGAGCCGTTAAGTTCATGCTAGCTAGCCCCCTGTGCGTGATTCGGGATTACTGTACCCGATTGACTTTACCTCGGCTGTCAAGACGCTTGCAGGATGCGCACACCACAGCGCGAATCGTACCTGCTGTTTCACGGTAATTGGCGCCTGTCCCTTCTCAAGGGAGAGGATAGGGTGAGGGTTGTTATCGGATCGCGCTATGTTCGGGACCCCTCACCTCAATCCTCTCCCCTCGCCGGAGGGGAGAGGGGGATCAATGCGCCCCGGAGATGCACGCCGAGCCGCGGAAAGTTTCAGGGCAGTGCAGCGACCGACTACGTCGGCGCCCTTCTGATGGGTTTGTGGATTCTAGCCGTGGCGGTACGGCTGATTTGGATTAATCAGCCCTACGTCGATCACTGGAGCTGGCGGCAAAGCGATGTCGCGGCAATTGCACGCAACTTTTAGCGAACGAGATTTCCATTTCGCTTATCCGCAGATTGATTGGGCTGGCGATGCGACCGGCTACGTCGGAACGGAATTTCCGATTTTACCGTTTCTTGCGGCGATTTGTTACAAAATCGCTGGCATCCACGAATGGATTGGACGCAGTCAGGCCGTAATTTTCTTCGCCGTTTCGCTGCCATTTTTCTTTTTGCTCGTCCGCGAAATCTTCAGCGGCACAGCAGCAGTTTGGGCGACATTTTTCTTCAGTTTTGCGCCCTTGAATGTTTTCGCTGGGCGCTCGTTCATGCCGGATGTTCCATCGCTTAGCCTCGCGATCATCGGACTATATCTTTTTCTGCGCTGGACGTTAACCACTGAAGGTGGACTGCTGCTTTTTCTGGCCGCAATTGCGATTTCACTATCGCTCCTGATCAAAATCACGAGCATCGTTATCGCAGCGCCGCTTTTGTATTTGGCTGTAGCCGGGGGCGTTGACCCCGGCTCTGGTGGCCGTCGTCTTGCAAGCGCCGGCCGCGGTCAACGTCCGCGGCTACAACTGCTCGTCCTCGCTGCGATCACGCTGCTGCCCTCTGCCGCGTGGTACTGGCACGCGCATCGAGTGGCAGAGAGATTTTATCCGCATCATTTCTTCGGTGCCGGCGGAATTCGAATCGAAAATCTCTCATGGTACTGGCACATCGCAGGACAGACTGCGACATCGAGCCTGACGCCGATTCTCTCGATCCTGGCGATGGTTGGTTTATTTGTCACACCCCGATCAAGATATCGACGTTTATTCCATTGGTGGCTGGCTGCGATGCTTCTTTTCATCATCATCGTCGGCTACGGCAATCGCCATCGCTGGTATCAATTGCCGCTCGTGCCGATCACAGCCGCTTTTGCCGGTGCCGCGTGCGCATTCGTCGGATCGAAGATCGCATCATCGAGTGTTGCTGCCGTTACGTTGTCGATATTGCTTGCGGGTTCGTTTGCACTGCTGGCTTACGTTTTCGTGCAACCACTTTATGAACCGTCCGGCGCTCAACTTCGCGATGCCGGTCTCGAACTGAACAAAATTACGGCGCCCGACGCGCTGATCGTTGCCGCGGACATGGGTGATCCGACGATATTTTACTATGCGCAGCGCAAGGGTTGGCACTTCCTCGAGAGAGACGCGATTTACGCTGGCACTCCGAGCGACAGTCAGGAGGCGATTGCCGATCTTGAGCAACTGCGTCGCCGCGGCGCGACGCATTTCGTTTTCACTACCAACACATTTTGGTGGCTGAATTATTATCCTGAATTCGCACAGCATCTGGCCGAAACCGCAAAGCTGATGGAAGCGACCGCGGAATTTAGAATTTACAAACTGGCGGGTGGAACAAGATGAAAAAGACTGCCTGTCATGTTGATCCCGCAGGCGCGGGAGAAACATCTCTGTTTGTCTCGGTTGGCGCGGCGTCCAGAAACCTCAGAATGACATTTTGAGATTCCTCGACTTCGCGTCGCTCCGCTCGGAATGACAACACTCACAAAGCCGCGCCGTCAGCTTGGATTGTTCGACGTTACGATGATCGTGATGGGTGGGATCGTTGGCGCGGGAATCTTCGCGAATCCTTCCGAAGTGGCGCATCGCGTCCACACGCCGTTCCTGATCCTTGGCGTGTGGGTGCTCGGCGGTTTGATCGCGATGTGCGGCGCGTTTATTTGGGCCGAGCTTGCGACGCGCCTGCCCGCTGCGGAGGGCGGGCAGTACGTGTACTTGCGCGAGGCGTATCATCCGGCAGTCGCATTCATGTACGGATGGGGACTGCTTCTGGTCACGCAAACTGGCGGCATGGCCGCGGTGGCGGTGATTTTCGCGTCTTACTTTCGCGCGCTCACAGGAGCGGATTGGAACAACAGCGTGATCGCTGCAATCGCGCTGCTCACCTTGACGGGGGTCAACTGTTTTGGAGCGCGCGCAGGCAGCAATGTGCAAAGCGCTCTCATGTTGCTGAAAATTGGTGCGATCGCGGCGCTGGTGATAATTGGATTTGCAGTTGGCCATCCCGCGGCCGCGGGACTTAAATCGGAGGCACTGCTTGGACAGCCGGCTTCATTTGGTCTCTTGAAAAGTATCGGCGCAGCGATGGTCCCGATCGCTTTTGCCTACGGCGGATGGCAGACGGCCACTTTCGTTGCGGGTGAAATGCGAGACGCGCGCCGCGATTTATCACGCGGACTGCTGATCGGCGTGGGCGGTGTTGTGGCTCTGTATCTTGCAGTTAATCTCGCGTGTTTGCGCGTGCTCGGCTCGGGCGGGCTCGACGCGACAACGACTCCTGCTTCTGATGTGATGCGGATCGCGCTTGGCGAGCGCGGAGCGCAATGGATCGCCCTCGCAATTACAATTTCCACTCTCGGATTCCTCAGCCAAAGCATGCTCACAGCGCCGCGCGTGTACTACGCGATGGCGCGCGACGGCCTTTTCTTTAAGAGTGTCGGCAAAGTCTTCGGAAAGTCGGGAGCGCCGGTGGTGGCGATTGTTCTTCAAGGCCTCGCAGCAATTATCATCGCTTGTTCTGGCACGTACGGCGAGATTTTGAATTTTGAAGTGACTGTCGATTTTATCTTTTTTGGAATGACGGCGGCAGCGCTGTTCATTTTGCGCCGGCGCAGCATCGGCTCGGACGCCTCTGACTCTATCGCGTGCCCGGACACCCGTTCACGACCGCGCTCTTTGTTTTGTCATGCGCAGGGATTGTCGTAAGCGCAGTTATCGCTTCGCCTCACAATAGCGCCATCGCGCTGTGCATCATGCTGGCCGCGCTGCCAGTTTATTATTTTTGGAACAGATTCGGCCGAGCGAATTCACAGTGGGCGGCGAAGCCGCAACTGAATCCTCCTCCATCTGTCCTCGTAATTACCAATACTCCGCATCGAGGACGAGGAGGAGAACGAGGACGAGGATGAAAGTTTTTGCAAATCTGCGAAAACTTTCACCGAACAGCATGAGACACAAGCATTCCGATTACATGCATTGGTCGAAGACGCAGAGCCGCGCGCGGTTCAATCTCGCAACGAGTGGCGTGGCGCCATTTCCTCTTCGCGAACTGCCGATCAACCTGGAGGAGCTCGAAATTAATGGCACTAACGACTACGGCTACGCGCCGTTGCAGCAAGCCATCGCTGCGCATCACGGAGTCGATCCGGAATGCGTCGTGGAATCGGCCGGCACATCCATGGCGAATCATCTGGCCATGGCCGCGATTATCGAACCGGGCGATGAAGTCCTAATCGAGCATCCGGCATACGAGCCCATTCTCGATGTAGCACAGTACTTGGAAGCGAACGTAAAACGCTTTCGCGCGCGCCGAAGAAAACGGCTGGGCGATCGATCCTGCAGACGTTCGGCGCTGCGTGACTCCAAAGACGCGCCTCGTCGTGATCACGAATCTTCATAATCCGACGAGCGCGCTTACGTCGGAATCAGTTCTGCGCGAGATCGGCGATATCGCGCGCAGCGTCGGCGCGTTCGTGCTGGTCGACGAAGTTTATCTCGATGCTGTTTACGAGGAAACGCCTCGCACATCATTTCACCTCGGCCCGGAGTTCGTCGTGACCAGCAGCTTGACCAAAGTTTACGGTGTCAGCGGTCTGCGATGCGGATGGATTCTGGCGCAGCCGGATCTCGCCTGGAAGATGCGCCGCCTGAATGATCTTTATAGTGCAACGCCGGTTTTTCCCGGCGAGCTGCTCAGCGTCGCTGCGTTCCAGCATCTTAATCTTCTTCGTGAACGAGCGCGCCGGATCGTGGAAGCTGATCGAAAATTGCTTCGCGACTTTCTGACGCAAAAACGCGGCATTTCTGCAGTGGAAACCGACTGGGGCACGACCTCATTTGTGCGACTACGGAATGGGAACATGGATGACTTCCTGGAGCGCCTGCGATCAGAGTTCGACACCTCAGCGGTTCCTGGCCGGTTTTTCGAAATCCCTGATCACTTCCGCATTGGCATGGGAGTGAACACGGAAATGTTCGCTGAAGGCCTAAGCCGAATCGGTCGCGCGTTAGGGTAGGGGCGATTGACCTCAATCGCCTACGCTACGAACGTTAGCTGTAGCCACGGCCCTGCGGGCCGTCTCGCATTTGCGAAAAAGGGGCACTGATAAGACCGGCCACAGGCCGGTGGCTACAACTCAAGCTGCAGGCGTGGCGGCGGGGTGGGCCGCGTCCTGGGTGTCATGTTGGGACGTGGAGTAAGCGTTGGCCTGGCTGCAGGGGTAGGAGTAGCTGTTGGCGTAACACTGGGCGTGGTCGTGGGCGTAGCAGTAGCTGTAGCACTCGGTGTTACCGTAGGTGTTGCAGTTGCTGTGGGTGTAGGTGAAGAAGCGAAAACCGCACAATACCTCGCACCGGTGTTCAGATCGCTGCCGGGGTTGTTGTCTCCGCCCCATACGATCATTTCACTCCCAGTCCACACTAGGGTGTGCGACTCTCGTCCTACGGGGGATGTGGTTGTGTTGGTAGCTCTCCAACTATCGGTGTTGGGATTGTATCTTCCACCCGTATTGAAAGAAGTGCAGCAATTCATTCCACCCCAGATTATCATTTCGTCACCAGTCCAAATTGCTGCGGAAGAGCGCCTGGGAAACGGTGCGTCGGTCACGTTCGTAACGGTCCAACTATCTGTGCTGGGGTTGTATCTCCCGCCCGTATTCAAATCGCCATTGGTATCGTTGTATCCGCCCCAGACGATCATTTCGTTACCGCTCCAAACTGTTTCATGGCCGATACGACCTGCTGCGGCGTTGGTCGTGCTGGTGGATGTCCAACTGTCCGTAACGGGATTGTATCTTCCGCCGGTGTTGAGATAATAGTTGTTAATTCCTTGAGAAAAAAATCCGCCCCAGACAATCAATTCAGCGCCTGTCCAGACTGCCGTGTGTCCATCTCGTTGAGAGGGCGCGTTATTTATACTCGTAGCTGTCCAACTATCCGCGTCGGGGTTGTATCTACCGCCGGTATTCGTATAGCCGATGATGTTATCAAATCCGCCCCAGATAATCATTTCAGTGCCAGTCCAAATTGCCGTATAAAGGGATCGGGCCGAGGGCGCATTGATGGTGCTGGTCGCTATCCAGTTGTCGCTGGCGGGATTGTATCTGCCACCCGTATTCAAGCCGCCACCCCAGATGATCATTTCAGTCCCAGTCCACACCGCCGTGTGAGATGCTCGTGCCTCTGGTGCGTTAGTAACGCTAATCACTGACCAGCTGTCGGTACTGGGATTGTAGGTCTCTCCGGTGTTCCAGTAAATGGAAGGCGAGCCGAAAGTCATCCCTCCCCAAACAATCATCTCAGCTCCAGTCCATACCGCAGTGTGTGAGTGTCGAGCGGTAGGTACATTGTATATGTTCGTAGGTACCCAACTGTCCGTGGTGGGATTGTATCGACCACCCGTGTTTAAATTCCAAGGCCCGTTGCTTCCGCCGCCCCAAACGATCATTTCACTGCCGGTCCAGACTGCCGTGTGATAAAATCGAAAAGCCGGCGCGCTAGTAATGCTGGTAGAAGTCCAACTGTCTGTCGCCGGGTTGTATTTGCCGCCAGTCCTATCGGCAGCCGCGCCCCAGATAATCATTTCACTACCAGTCCAGATTGCCGTGTGAGAGTTTCGGGCACTCGGCGCATTGGTTGTGCTGGTAGGTATCCAAGTATCCGTGTTGGGGTTATATCTGCCGCCTGTGTTAAACTCGCCAATACTGTTGTTGTGCCCGCCCCATATGATCATTTCATTGCCGGTTGAGATTGCGGTGTGATAGTCTCGCGCCTGTGGCGCGTTGACGATGCTAGTAGGTGTCCAACTATCGGTGCCGGGATCATATCTTCCGCCGGTGTTCAACTCACTGGCGGCATCACAGAGTACCCGCCCCACACGATCATTTTACTGCCAATCCAGACCGTCGTCTGATAAAATCGGGCCTCGGGCGCATTGGTGTTAGTGATGGCTGTCCAACTGTCCGTGTTGGGATTGTATCTGCCGCCCGTATTCAAACACCAGCCGTCGTACCCGCCCCAGATGATCATTTCGCTGCCTGTCCAGACCGCGGTGTGAGCCGTTCGGCCAGTCGGTGCGTTGGTCGTGCTGGTAGCGATCCAAGTATCGGTGCTTGGATCGTATCTCCCGCCAGTGTTCGGGTAGCTAATATCGTGAACGGACCCACCCCACACAATCATTTCACTGCCCGTCCAGATTGCTGTGTGATACTCTCGCGCATCAGGTGCATTGATGATGCTGGTAGCGGTCCACGTATCTGTAGGCTGGGTTATATTTATAACCGGTGTTGAAATCGTTGCTGCCGTCATATCCGCCCCAGATAATCATTTCGCTGCCAGTCCAAACAGCAGTGTGACCGAATCGGGCATCAGGCGCGGCCAGCCGTAGCTGTCCAAGCATCATCGCACATTCGGCATCATCGGATATTATCGGGGCAGCGTGTAGTTAACAGTCGACAGTGCAGCTGATTTGCCGCCTCGCTGGCCGTGACTCTACCTGCCCGTTGCTTGATGCATCGTAGCTGAGTAACGCGCTCAGCTAGTACCGGCCTGGCCAGACACTCAGCTATAACAAACGGATCGTTACCAAGCGCTTCAAACAGTTCGCGCAGGACCTCGGGCTGCTTGGTGTGTTTTGCCATGCGATCCATTTCAGCTTGTAACTGCTCGGCAGTAATCGGCCGTTGCCAGTAATCCTGTAGCGCTTGTGATTTGCGCAGATAGTCATGGACTTTCCTTTCGAGCTGCGCCTGAGACATCACGGCGTCGAGCGATGGCTTGGGATCGGGTCGCTGTTTAGGCCAGATGCGATGACGCCAGTAAACCTCTTCAATTGCTCGCTGGTAATTTACGCGCTCTGCAAAGGTCAGTCCCGCGCCTGCGGAATGAACAGTTTTCGTAGGCGCTTCAGTACGGAAAAAAGCCAGCAGCGCTCCGCTTAGAATTGAGGAGACTGCAGCCGAGCAAATAAGCAGAGCCAGTAAGAAGCGTAGATTAAAAACCCACCTTCGCCGAGGCTACGGCGGTCAGGTGCGGACACCGAAATTCTTCGCGTGCTCGCGACCCTTTGTCGGAGTTGAGCAGTGTGTTTCGTTTTCATAGAGTCAAGCTACGGGCGCGGCGGCGGCGTAGGCCGTGTCCTTGGTGTTACGTTCGGCCTGGCTGTCGGCGTAGGAGTCGTTGTAGGCGTAGCTATCGGTGTGGCGGTGGGTGTAACGGTTGCAGTCGCTGTAGGCGTAGGTGTTGGGCCAGATTGTGCGCAGTATCTCGCACCGGTGTGAGTCGTTGGAATCCCATAAGTTCCCCACCCCAGACAATCATTTCGTTACCAGTCCATATTGCCGTGTGAAGTGATCGAGCGGCAGGCGCGCCAGTTCCGCTAGTGGGGGTCCAACTGTCCGTGCCGGGATTGTATCGTCCGCCGGTGTTGAAACTCAAGGCGAAGACCATGAGTCAACGCCGCCCCAGATGATCATGTCACTGTCGTTCCAAACTCCTGTATGGTCCAGCCGACCAGTGGGCGCATCGGCCGTGTTAGTTGCTGTCCAACCGTCAATGCTTGGATTGTACCTACCACCTGTATTCAAATAGCTCGTACCGTCGTATCCACCCCAGATAATCATTTCGTTACCAGTCCAGACCGCGGTGTTAGAGCGACGGGCAGTGGGGACATTGGTCGGACTTGTGGGTGTCCAAATGCCGGTGACCGGATTGAATCTTCCTCCGGTGTTCAAATAGCTGGAGCCATCATACCCGCCCCAGACGATCATTTCAGTGCCGGTCCAGACTGCGCTGTGTGAATCTCGGGGATCGGGCACGCCGAGGCCGCCCGTTCCCGACCAACTGTCCGTAATGGGGTCGTATTGGCCGCCGCTATTGAAAAAATAGCGGTTCTTATACATGTCAGTCCAACTCCCGCCCCACACAATCATTTCAGTGCCAGTCCAGACGGCCGTGTGACGCCTCGCGGACGTTGGGCGCGTTGGTGGTGCTGGTAGCTCTCCAAGTATCAGTAATCGGATCGTATCTGCCGCCGGTAGCGGGAATTGTTGGTGGAGTTGGAGTCGGAGTTGATGGGGAGGATTGTGCTTTGTTTCTTGCGCCACTGTTCAAAGGGCGTCCGGACTCGTTTCCGCCCCAGACGATCATTTCGGCGCCGGTCCAGATTGCGGTGTGAAGGCCTCGGGCGGAGGGCGCGTCGGTGGTGCTGGTGGCTAACCAGTCGTCGATACTTGGGATGTACCTTCCGCCACTGTTTAGATAAGATTTGTAGCCAAATTGCCCGCCCCAGACGATCATTTCAGTTCCAGTCCATACTGCCGTGTGCCCGAATCGGTCAGCGGGCGTATTGCCGGAGCTGATAGGCGTCCAGCTGTCTGTGGCAGGATCGTACCTCCCGCCGTCATCCGAAAAAGGGGGGCTCTGATCGTTAACTCCACCCCACACCAGCATTTCACTGCCAGTCCACACTGCCGTATGGCTGTCCCGTGCGATAGGTGCGTTAATCGTGCTGGTAACTGTCCAGCTGTCACTGGAGGGATTATATCTGCCGCCACTATTGGTAAGGCCGCCGGGTTCATTAACTTGACCGCCCCAGACAATCATTTCATTACTGCCAGTCCAAACTGCTGTGTGCAAAGCTCGGGCCTCAGGCGCATTAGTGGTGCTGGTGGCCACCCAGCTGTCGGTACTGGGATTGTATCTGCCGCCGGTGTTCAAGAAGTCAAGGAAAGCTCTTTCTCCGCCCCAGACTATCATTTCAGCGCCAGTCCAGACTGCCGTGTGGGCGTCTCGACCGATCGGGCGCGTTCGTAATGCTGGTAGGCTGTCCAACTATCCGTGTCTGGGATTGTATCTCCCGCCGGTGTTCAATTAGTGGCCGGTACCATCGTAAAAATACCCACCCCAGACGATCATTTCACTGCCAGTCCATACCGCTGTATGTTCAATTCGACCTGCAGGGGCGTTGGTGGTGCTGGTGGCTGTCCAACTGTCGGTGCCGGGATTATATCTCCCGCCGGTCGTTAAATAGCCGCTTTTGCTACTTCCGCCCCAAACGATCATCTGGCTGCCTGTCCACACTGCTGTGTGAACGGCTCGAACGGCTGGCGCATTGCTAGTGCTGGTGGCTGTCCAGCTGTCCGTGGTCGGATTGTATCTCCCGCCGGTGTTCAAGTCATTCGAACCATCAGATCCACCCCAAACGATCATTTCAGTGCCAGTCCAGATTGCCGTGTGATAGGTTCGGGGAGACGGCGCGTTCGTGTTGCTGGTGGGTGTCCAGCTATCCGTGCTGGGATTGTATCTCCCGCCTGTGTTTAAAACGTTCTCGTTGCCGCCCCAGACAATCATTTCACTGCCAGTCCAGACTGCCGTGTGTTCTATACGGCCATCGGGCGGGCCAGGCAAAGCTGTCCAAGTATCATCAATGCAGCTATCTGCCGTATCCGATATTTTGGGAAGCGAATAGCTAACACCGGCTGCTACCGTCATAGCGGGTTGCTTTTCCGCCCTGGCTAGCCACGATTCCAGCGGCTCCTTGTGCCACGCAATTGTGCCGAGTTTTAAATGGTCGTCACTTTTCGCGATAACCGCCGTCGCGTAGTAACACGTCTCATCTTCTTGCAACCGGCTTGATACGCCTATGGGTATGGCTTCATAGGTTTGGGAAGCTGCGCCACGGTTATAAAATATTGCCGCCAATTTCTGCACGGTTTCGTCCCACTCGTGGCTGTTCAACTTCACATCGTGTTCAGCACCTCGGCTAGCTTCCTCACGTGAGCTGTCGCTTCTTACGAATTCGATTTCGCTGTATGTCCCGCTAATGTGTTTCATCTGCTCGATCCCGCGGGATGCGCCAGCAAATCAGCCTCGGCGCGCTTCTTCAGATCGCCATGAATGCGCTGATCACGAGCGTACCAGTTTCTCAGCAAGCGGTCGGCTAGTGCTGGTCGCGCCAGGCATTCGGCAACCACAAATGGATCGTTCCCGAGCGCCGCAAATAGTTCGCGCAACACCTCCGGCTGCTTGGTATACTTTGCCATGCGATCCATTTCAGCCTGTAACTGCTCGGCGGTAATCGGCCGTTGCCAGTAATCCTCCAGCGCCTGAGACTTGCGCAGGTAGTCTGTGACTTTCTTTTCCAGCTGCGCCTGAGACATCACCGTATCGAGCGATGGCTTAGCATCGGATGTCGCTCCGTTCGGGCCAGATACGATGACCCCAATAAACTTCTTCAATGGCTCGCTGGTAAGCTACGCGCTCTGCAAACGTCAGCGTGCTGCGGATGAGGAATCGTTGTTGGCGCTTCAGAACGGAAGAAAGCCAGCAGCGCTCCGCTTAGGATCGAACAGGCTGCAGCCGAGCAAATAAGCAGAGTCAATAACGTGCGCAGATTAAGAAACCCACCTTCGCCGAGGCTACGGTGGGCAGATGCGGATTGAGCAGTGGGTTTTGTTTTCATAGGCATAAGTTACGGGCGTGGTGCTGGTGTAGGACGGGGCCGTAGCGATCGGGCTAGACCTTGGCGTCGGTGAAGGCCTCGGCGTCGCCGTAGGCGTAGCTGTTGCGGTTGCAGTTGAACTTGGTGTCGCGGTTGAAGTGGGTGTCGGGGTTGCCGTTGGCGTTGGACCAGATTGGGCGCAGTATCTCCCGCCGGTGTTAAGGTAGCTGCAGCATTCACCTCCGCCCCAGATAATCATCTCAGCGCCGGTCCAGACTGCTGTATGCGATCCTCGTGCTTCAGGCGCATTGGCGGTGCTGGTGCCTGTCCAACTGTCCGTGTCAGGATTATATCTCCCGCCGGTGTTAAACGTATTGTTAACGTCCTCTCCGCCCCAGACGATCATTTCGCTGCCGGTCCACACTGCCGTGTGAAGGGCGCGGCCAGTCGGCGCGCTGATGGTGCTGGTGGCTGTCCAACTGTCGGTGCTGGGATCATATCTGCCGCCAGTGATCAAAGACGCTCGGGAAGCCAACTCCGCCCCAGACGATCATTTGGGTGCCGGTCCAGACTGCCGTGTGATCGGATCGGGAAGAGGGCGCGTCGTTTGTGCTGGTGGCTGTCCAACTATTCGTGCTGGGGTTATATCTCCCGCCAGTGTTCAAAGAGCTCGGGAAGCCAGATCCGCCCCAGACGATCATTTCGCTGCCACTCCACACTACCGTGTGTTGCTGTCGTGCATCGGGCGAGTTGGTGGTGCTGGTGGCTGTCCAATTGTCTGTGCTGGGATTGTATCTCCCGCCAGTATTCAAATAGGTGGTGCCGTCGTATCCACCCCAGATGATCATCTCGCTGCCAGTCCAAACTGCCGTGTGATAGCCTCGGGCGGCGGGCGCGTTGGTAGTGCTGGTGGCGGTCCAACTATCAGTGACAGGATTGTATCGCCCGCCGGTGTTCGAGTAGTTCGAGGTAAATCCGCCCCAGACGATCATTTCACTGCCGGTCCACACCGCAGCGTGAGTTTGCCGGGCAGCGGGCGCGCTGGCCGTGCTGATAGCAGTCCAACTGTCAGTGGTAGGATCGTATCTCCCGCCAGTATTCAAGCCGGTGCCGTCGCCGTATCCACCCCAGATGATCATCTCGCTGCCGGTCCAGACTGCCGTATGGCGAAATCGTGCCGAGGGCGCGTTGATGGTGCTAGTTGCTGTCCAATTGTCAACGCATCCGCTCGGCCCCTCCGATATTCTGGGCAGTGTGTAGTTGCCACTCGTGGCTCAGCATTGCATTACGAATCCGGTGGACACGGTCTTCGTTCTTCAACTCCGTGACTAGACGTTGCGCTAAGACGGGTCTCACCAAGCATTCAGCGACGACAAAAGAATCGTCACCGAGCGCTGCAAAAAGTTCGCGCAACACATCGGGTTGTTTTGTGTGCTGCGCCATCCGATCCATCTCAGCTTGTAACTGCTCAGTAGTAATCGGCCGTTGCCAGTAATCCTCCAGCGCTTGAGACTTTCGCAGATAGTTTGCGACTTTCTTTTCGAGCTGCGCCTGAGACATCACGGCGTCCAGCGATGGCTTGGGATCAGGATTGTCTTTCGGCCAGATGCGATGACGCCAGTACACCTCCTCGATTGCGCGCTCATACGCTACGCGCTCCGTAAACGTCAACGTTCTTTGAGACGGCGTCGATGGGGTTTCGGAACGAAAGAAAGCCAGCATTGTTCCTGCAACTATCGAACACGTGGCTGCGCAAAGTAGCAGGGCGCGCAGATTGAACAAACCTGATTGAGTAGTGTATTTCTTTTTCATAGGCATAAGTTACGGGCGCGGCGGCGGGGTGGGCCGTGTCCTCGGTGTTACGTTGGGCCTTGCAGTAGGCGTTGGCCTGGCTGTGGACGTAGGAGTGGCTGTGGCCGTTGCTGTTGGCGTGGTTGTGGCGGTTGCCGTTACTGTAGCAGTCGTGGTTACTGTAGCAGTCGCCGTTGCTGTAGCAGTCGCTGTTGCTGTAGGTGTGGGTGTGGGCCTCTCGCATATAAGGATAAGACTATCGACCCTCCAGCCCTCACCGGAACCGCTCGAATCGCTCCCCATGCGCCAGCGTAGCACGAACGTGTGACCCTGAAATGCCCCCATGGACACATCAGTCTCGATAAAGCCGCCGGAGCTACCTGTCCACGCATTGCGACCACCGAGGGGATTGCCGCAGCAGGTGCTAATCGTCCCATTGTAGCCACCTCGGTCAAAGAAGCCGCCGGCCGCGAGGATGTCTTGGAATGGACCGCCGTCAATGCTGACTTCCAGCACGCCGCCATCAAAGGTATTCTCTAGAGCATAATTGTTGCGGAAAGTCAGTTCCGCATTTTCGAGGAAATCAATCGCGATAGGCGGCGAGTCGAGATGCTTGTCGCTGATCATAGCCGGATCGTTAACCCACGCGGCATTTGGCGGCGAGTCGGCAGGCGGAGTTGGATTTCCGGAATTAGACGTTTGCCAGAATATCCCATCAGGGTCAATCACATTGCCCGCTATCCAACCGGGAGGTAGGGCTGGTGGAGTTACGTTGTCGAAGTTCTCAAATAAGGAACAGTCGATGGGTATGGGTGTAGGTGTAGGCGTCGGTGTTGGGTGTGGGTGTGCCGCACGGGACTTCAGTGTATTGCTGGTTGTCATTGGTAGGATTGCCGGGGCCAAAGTCGCCGGCGACAGCGTAGAAGGATTGGCCTGCGATTGCACCTTCGAGGTTGTCGCGGGGCTGCACCATATTTGGCAGGTTATTCCATGTGTTGGTAGCGGAATCCCAGGCGATCACGCTGTTGCTCGTGGCGAAGTTGACGTCGCCTCCGGCAAGTAACCATCTGCCGTTGTAGGCTCCCGGAGGCAGCAGACGAGCGTCCCTCAGGAAGATCGGCAATCGCCGTCCAGGTGTCCGTGTTTGGATCGTAGCGCCAGGCATTGCTAGGTGAGGCGTTGCCACCGCCCGCATAAATATAGTTGCCCAACGCAGTTGCCATAAGGTTGTGGTTGGCAAATGGGTAGTTTGCAGCCATCGACCAGGTATTTGTGGCAATATCGTAAACCTCGACGTGAAAATCGGTGCCGATAGCAGCGCCTGCAATGCGGTAGATTTTGCCGTTGAGATAGGCAGAGGCGTGAAAGTAGGTAGGAATGGTATAAGATGGGAGGCTCGTGTTATAGGTATTGCTTACTGGCTCGTAGCGCCAAAGCGTAGCCGTGGTGTTGAAGTTTTGGTCCACGCCGCCAAGCAGATAGATATAGGTGCCGTCGCTTGCGCCGCTGAACCAGCCACGCGCTTGCGGCAGCGGAGCGATAGGCGTCCAGGTGTTGCTCGTCGGGTCTGTACTTGTAAGCGTTCGTGATAGCGCTGTTGTTGACGATTCCGCCGAAACTATAAACGTTGCCACCTACCGAAACCACAGCGTGCCCGGAGACCGCGATGGGGTAGGGCGCCTGCTCGGTCCAGGAGCCGACCGACGCGCAAGGCGTCGCGGTGGGTGTTGCCCCGGGCGCACCGGCGTACGCACGCGGGTCCAGGTTACGTGCGCGCATATGCATTGATGTCTGCGGATGTGCCGTGGCCAATAACGGCAAAAGGAGTCCGAAAAAGAAGACTGCCGTGCCAGTTAAGATAGACAGGCTCAAAAAAGCGGATCGAGCAGTCTGTTTTGTTTTCATAGGCATATGCTACGGACGCGGTGGCGGGGTTGGTCGAGACCTCGGGGTCGGTACAGGTCTCGGCGTCGGCGTTGGAGTCGGTGTGGGTGTGGCTGTCGCAGTTGCTGTAGGCGTCACAGTTGCTGTCGCGGTTGGAGTGGGTGTTGGCGTCGGCGTGGCGCTGGATTGCGCGCAGTATCTGCCGCCGGTATTCAATGCGCCGCCAAAGAAGTAGCCACCCCAGATGATCATTTCACTGTCGGTCCACACTGCTGTGTGCCATTCTCTGATGGAGGGGACGTTGGTGATGCTGGTAGCTGTCCAACTGTCTGTACCTGGATTGTATCTCCCACCGGTGTTCAATTCGGTGCTATAAATTCCACCCCAGACAATCATTTCACTGCCGGTCCATACTGCCGTGTGACGGCTTCGGGCAGTGGGCGCGCCGGTGGTGCTGGTGGCCGTCCAAGTGTCGCTATTCGGGTTGTATTTCCCGCCAGTGTTGTTGTAGCCCCCGCCCCAGATAATCATTTCACTCTCGGTCCACACCGCAGTGTGTTCCTGTCGGGCAGTGGGCGCGTTGGCGGTGCTAGTCGCTGTCCAACCGCCTGCGCCCAATCTCCCGCCGGTGTTCAATTCGCCCGACTGACCGCCGCCGCCCCATACGATCATTTCACTGCCGGTCCACACTGCCGTGTGAAAGGATCGTCCAGAGGGCGCGTTGGTGGTGGGGGTGGCTGCCCACGTGTCGCTGCTGGGATTGTATCTTCCGCCGGTGTTCACAGGGATCCCCTTAACAAGTCCGCCCCATACGATCATTTCGCTCCCCGACCAGACTGCTGTGTGAAGCTCTCGGCCATCGGGTGCGCCGGTAGTGCTTGTGGCCGTCCAAGTGTCGGTACTCGGGTTATATCTCCCGCCGGTATTCAGAAGACTGCCCGGCCCCGTGCCGCCCCAGACGATCATTTCGCTGCCGGTCCACACTGCCGTGTGATAGGATCGCTGACCAGGCGCGTTGGTGGTGCTGGTGGCTGTCCAACTATCCGTGCTGGGGTTGTATCTCCCGCCGGTGCTGTCGCCTGTCGCGCCCCAGACAATCATTTCGCTGCCTGTCCAGACCGCCGTATGCTGCTCTCGCGCAGAGGGCGCGTTGATAAGGCTCGTTGGCGTCCACGTGTCATCGGTGCACGGATCAATCTTTGGAAGAGCATAGGTAGTTTTGCCTAACGTTGGGATGCTAGGATTGCTGCCGGCGACTTCGGTTCGTAGCAAGGCAAAGCGCTGGCCTTTGTCGTGGGCAGATAAATCGGCGACCAGGCGTTCCGCTAACACTGGCCTGGCCAAGCACTCAGCAATAACAGACGGATCGTTGCCAAGAGCCTCAAACACTTCGCGCAGGACTTTTGGCTGTTTTGTGTTCCGGGCCATCCGCTCCATCTCCGCTTGGAGTTGCTCGGGAGCGATAGGTTTCTGCCAGTAATCTTCCAGCGCCTGTGACTTGCGCAGGTAATCTGTCACCTTCTTTTCAAGCTGCGCTTGAGACATCAGCTCATCGAGTGAGGGCTTAGGCTTCGAATTCTCTTTTGGCCATATGCGGTGACGCCAGTAAACTTCTTCAATCGCGCGCTGATACGAGACGCGTTCTGCAAATGTCGGCGTTCTATTGGAAATCTTTGTCGGCGTGTCCGAACGGACGAACGCCATTAGTGTTCCGGCAACTATCGAACATGTGGCTGCGCAGATAAGCAGCATGCGAAGATTGAACAGACCAGATTGAGTAGTGGATTTCTTTTTCATAGGCAAAAGCTACGGGCGCGGCGGCGGAGTAGGACGCGGCGAGCCCGTAGGCGTGGGCGGTGGTGTGAGGCGTGGTGGCGGAGTGGGTCGCGGTGGTGGAGTAGGCCGTCTAGGTGTTGGCGTGGGAGAACGCGGGGGTATCGGAGTAGCTGTAGCCGTAGCTGTTGGAGTAGGTGTAGGCGTGAAGGTAGCCGTGGCTGTTGCCGTTGTTGTTGCAGTCGGAGTAAATGTAGCTGTGGGCGTAGGCGTTGGCGTGGGTGAGGCCGTGGGTGTTGGAGTGGCCGTAGATGCTCCCGTCTGCACTTCAAACGATCCAACGTCTATACGACCGTTGCGGACACGCCAATAAGTTGGGCCGCGCTGGTCGTAGTAAGGGGGCGGAGTGAACTTTGGATCGCCTGCGTCAATCGCAGGACTGCCTTTCAACAGCTCGTGGGTAAACGTAGGTCCTCCATTATTTTGAAGCGGTCCAAGCATCGGATCGGTATTGATCTGATCTCCCGGCCCGTTTAAAAAACCGCCTCCGTTATCACTACAAACATTTGCTACCCCTGCGAGGTGACGGTCGCGCCGTAGATGTTTTCAGGGCCGCCTCCATTTAGGATACTGTTCCCGATGCCAAATGTTCCGCCGTAAATACTGCCACCATGAACGTCTGCTTGATTGGCACTGAGCGTGCTGTTGCCGATGTCAACTGACCCGCCGTTGTAGATACCCCCGCCTTGGCCACCGCCTTTGAAGGTCTCCATTGGCGGAGTTTCCGCTGATAGTAGAGTTGGTAATCATCGCCGTGCCGTACGTGCTGATACCGCCCCCATACCGGTCGGGGGGTTGTAGATACCGGCGCCATTGTCATTGACAGTGCTGTCGGTGATTGTCATCGACCCGGAGTTATTGATGCCCCCCGCCGCTGACTCCCGCTAGGTTGCTGCCGATTGTCGTGTTGCTTATTTCCAGCGTTCCGTTGTCGTTAATGATGCCGCCGCCGTCGCCGCCAAAAAAATCATTACCGATCCAGGCCGCGTTGTTGCTTATAATGCTGCTACTGATCGTCAGGGTGCCTCTGTAGTTGTAGAGGCCTCCGCCGACACCCCCGTGCTGTTCGTTTCCCGCGGTGTTGCCGGTTATAGTGCTGTTGAGAACTGTCAGCATCGCGCCACCGCCGGAGCCGTCGCTATAGACAGCACCGCCGCGGTTCCCGGTATAGTTGTTCGTCAAGGAGCAGTCCGCTATTGTCGCGGTCGATTGCTCATTCAAGATTCCACCGCCATTGTCAAAAGGAAGATAGCCGGAGCTAATCGTGAGACTTTGTATGGTAACAGTGTGGCCCGGCATAACATGGAAGATCCGAAAGTCCGGCGTGCCCTGTGAGTGGCTCACCGTGATCGACCCCGGTTGGGCGCTGATAGTGACGCTTTTATCGATTACAAGCTCAGCGCTGGTCAAAGCAATCGTGCCGCTAATTGCGAAGTTAATTGTGTCGCCGTCGTTGACATCGGCGAGCGCCTGGCGCAATGAGCCAGGGCCGCTGTCATTTGTGTTAGTGACCGTGATGACGTCTGCATAAACCGCTGTCTCGAGGGCGCAAACAAGCGACAACCAAATCAGAGCGCACGGACCCCAGATAACCAATTGAGCAGTTTGTTTTGTTTTCATAGGCATGAGTTATGGGCGCGGCGGTGGCGTGGGCCTTGTCCTTGGTGTTGGGTTGGGACGGGGAGTGGGTGGTGGGTGCTCACTAGGTGTAGGCGTTGGCGCGGAGTAAAGGTAGCCGTTGCAGTTGCAGTCGGTGGAGGCGTTATCGTTAAGGTGGCGGTTGGCGTTGGCGTAGCTGTAGCTGGCGGCGTTAGCGTAGCGGTTAACGTGGGAGTAAATGTCGGCGTTGATGTTGGCGTGCCTGGCGGCTCGCTGGGCGTCGGCACGGTGTAGCAGTAGATTTCCATCGAACTCAGCGGTGCGCCGTCGCTGCCATAGCCGCCTGCCAGCCAGAGATGGCCGGTGCCGAAAATAATGCCGTAGGGGTCGGCGTCGACCGGGAAATTGCGCCGCGCGGTAGCGAATGGCGTACCGGTTGTCCATCTGTTGTCAAAGGAATCGTACGAGTCGACTTCGTTAGACGGATTCGGGGGAGTCCTGCCGCCGCCCATGACCCATATTTGGCCTAGGAACTTAAGCGCGCGGGTCTCGCCTGTCGCCCTTGGTATATTTGAAATCGTGGTAATTGAATCGGCTACCGGATCATACCGAAATGAATCGTTCGTGTCGACAAGCGTGGTGCCATCCCAGTCGCTGCCGCCAGCGGTGTAAATAACATTAAAGTAAGTCATGGTCGGTATATAACCACGAGGAACGGGCAGCACGGCGTTCTTCAGCACCCACACGTTGGTGGTGGGAGTGAATTCCCAAATCTGATTGGTCATCGCTGTGTTGATCCGGAACCCGCCCAGGATATAGAGCTTGTTGTTAAAAACCGAAAAGCCACCGGGCAGAGTTATCCCGTCAGCGTCACCCGGCCACGGAGCAGCAACGGTTTCCATCAAATCGGTAAAGGGATTATAACGAAACACGCGAGGAGTAGCCGTGGTCTGTCCACCTGCCGAGCCGCCTACGCAGTAGATGTAAGGCGTGCCCGAGTCGGTGAGAACGCCGCAAGCCATATCGCTGACTTGATCATCGGGAAAGGTTGCTGACTTGATCGTCCAAGTATTTAATCCCGGATCATATTCAAACGGGTGCGCGAAATCGGTGCCAACTCCGTCCATGCTGCGCCCACCCACCGCGTAAAACTTCCCAAGGGTCGGGAAATAGACGCCAACCATTCGCACGCCGGTACTTGGCATGTCCGGCCCCGATTGCCAGCCTTGCACGGTGCAGGGTGTCGTTTGTGGAAACGTTGGGGTTGGTGTAGGGCTTGCCGTTGCTGTGGGCGTCGGAGATGCAGTGGGCGTAGGCGTGGGCCCCTGCAGGTACTTGATCGTCACGTAATCGGCATTGCTTTCTCCCGTGACATAGACATTCGCTGATTCATCAACAGCCATGGCGAATGCGAAGTCATAGGGATTTCCCGGTCCATTGTAGCGTATGACCCATTGTTCTTGCCCTTTGGGGTCATACTTAATTGTAGCGC
Organism: uncultured Verrucomicrobiae bacterium; assembly: GCA_963840305.1. Taxonomy (GTDB): domain Bacteria; phylum Verrucomicrobiota; class Verrucomicrobiia; order Chthoniobacterales; family UBA10450; genus Udaeobacter. Next base: position 410,621 of record CAWIYE010000006.1, on the reverse strand, counting down.
AATCGGTATCCCCGCCTTCTCCATAACTCTGGCCAGTTACATAGACATTGCCTGAATTATCCAGAGCAATGGCATGGGCTTCGTCACCGCCGTTCCCGGGACCATTGTAGCGGGCGACCCACTGTTGTTGCCCGGCGGAGTCATATTTGATGGTGGCATAATCATCTGCTGTGCCTGCTCCGGGACTGTGTCCTGTTACATAGACATCGCCTGAACCATCAACAGCAATGGCCCGAGCTTCGCCAAAGCTGCCCCCCGGGCCAACGTAGCGAGCTGCCCACTGTTGTTGCCCTGCGGAGTTGTATTTGACCGTCGCGTAATCGAAGTCAGTGCCTGGTCCACGGCTCGATCCGGTCACATAGACATTGCCTGAACTATCAACAGCAATTGCGTAGCCATAGTCATCTCCATTTGCCGGTCCATTGTAGCGTGCCACCCATTGTTGCTGCCCGGCCGAGTTGTACTTGATCGTGGCGTAATCGGCTCCGGTGCCTGAGCCGATGCTTACGCCCGTAACATAAACATTGCCTGAACCGTCAATAGCCATCGCATAAGCTGCGTCTCCGTCGTTTCCCGGCCCGTCGTAGCGGGCAAGCCATTGCTGTTGCCCGTCGGAATTATACTTGATCGTAACATAATCGTAATTAGAACCCTGGCCGCCGCTATCGCTCTGTCCCGTCACATAGACATTGCCTGAGCTGTCAACAGCAATGGCGTACGCAACGTCAGTGAAGTTTCCTGGTCCATTGTAGCGGGCGACCCACTGTTCTTGTCCAGCAGAGTTGTATTTGATAGTCGCGTAATCCTCTGCGGTGCCTATGCCGGTGCTCTCTCCCGTCACATAGACATTGCCTGATTTGTCAACGGCAATAGCTCTGGCTTCGACCGCTGGACAGCGGTCCAGTGTAGCGCGCGACCCATTGTTGTTGCCCGGCCGAGTCGTACTTGATGGTCACGTAACCGCCGCTCGCTCCCGTCACATAGACATTACCTAAATCATCAACCGCGATGGCTTGGGCTGCGCCGCCGTTATAGGTAGAGATCCATGCTGCATACACGCCACCAGCTGGAGCCAGTGGCAGGTCATACGCGCGATGCTTTGGGTTCTTCTTTAATGATGATGCACGCGGCTGCCGCTGGCCGAATGTGAATGGGACTAGACAGGCGGCCAGCAGAAGAAGCAGGTAAAGCGTGCCTCGAAGAAGATGCGCTCGAGTGATGTGGTCAATGTAATTTTTCATGACGGTAATTTGCGAGCCGAGCCTCGATCTTAGATAGGATGGCAGGAAAATGTCGAGACTTTTTTCTTTGTTCTCTTGAGAAACCGCGGGGTGAAGCACCACGTCCCCGAACGGCGCACAGCGCCGTGGCAACAGGGCGTACAGATTTTATGCGATGGCTGCTAGATTACCCGTACCAGTTGCGTCTGTTCGCGTGTCATGGACAATCAGCACCAGAGTGAACGCACCTGGAAATTTCAAGATTCGTCCCGCGCGCGTGGAAGATGTGCCAATCATCCTGGAACTCATTCGCGATTTGGCGACGTACGAGCGCGCGCCCCACGAAGTCACGGCGACCGAAGAACAGCTTGTCGATGTTTTGTTCGGAGAACGGCCGGCAGCGGAGGTGCTTCTCGCGTTTGAAGGAGAATCGCCAGTCGGGTTCGCAGTTTTCTTTCACAATTTTTCCACCTGGCTAGGCCGGCCCGGGCTTTATCTCGAAGATTTGTTCGTGAAGCCGGAAAAGCGCGGCAAGGGTTATGGTCGCGCGTTGCTTGTCGAGCTTGCGAAGATTGCGCGTGATCGCGGCTGCGGCCGGATGGAATGGGCGGTGCTCGATTGGAACGAACCGGCGATCAAGTTTTATCGCGTCCTAGGTGCACGACCGCTGGATGAGTGGACTGTGTTTCGATTGACGCGCGAGGGGATCGCCAAGCTCGCGAAGTCCGAATAGCTAAAGCAAGGGCACTCGCCTTCGACGAGGCTGCGGCGAGCAGGAGAGTAAGAGCAAGAGCATGATCAAGAGCAAGAACAAGAACAAGAACAAGAATGTGCTGTAGTGTCCGCTGTCCTCAGCGGATTCTCGGCGCGCGTGACGTTATGCGCTGAGACAGCCCCGAACGCTTTCGGGGCTACAGCACCGAGCACGAGTAGGAATACGAATAAGATTAAGAGGAAGAGAAAGAGGTAGAGGAAGAGAAGAATCAAGTGGCGAAGGAAAATACAAAGATCGAGGACTACGGTTTTCTCAGTGACACGCAAACGGGCGCGCTAGTGAGTCGCGATGGGTGCGTCGATTGGCTTTGCTTTCCTCGATTCGATTCTGGCGCGTGTTTTGCCTCGCTGCTGGGCGACAGTAAAAACGGGCACTGGCGGTTTTTCCCGGAAGAAAAAATTGAAACAATTCGCCGCCGCTATCGGGGCGACACGCTGATTCTTGAAACGGAAATTGAAACCAAGAGCGGCGTGGTGCGCGTGATCGATTTCATGCCGCCGCGTGGCGAGAATCCGGACATCATCCGGATCATTGAAGGGTTGCGCGGCAAGGTCTCGATGCAGATGGAACTGATCATCCGCTTCGATTACGGACAGATCGTGCCGTGGGTGCGGAGTCGCAAACGACACGATGGTCTTGAAGCTATCGCTGGCCCCGATGGTTTGATCTTGCGAACGCCGGTTGAAACGCACGGGAAAGATTTAACTACCGTAGCCGAGTTCAGTGTGGCGAAAGGCGACCGCGTTCCGTTTGTGCTGACATGGTTCGCCTCTCACCTAGAGCCGCCGAGAAAGATCCATGCCGATCACGCATTGCGCGATACGGAGGTATTTTGGACAGATTGGGCGAAGCGATTTGAAACAAAAGGTGAATGGCGCGAAGCAATCGTGCGCTCACTGATAACGTTGAAAGGTCTGACCTATGCGCCTACTGGCGGCCTGGTCGCTGCGCTTACCACTTCGTTGCCAGAGCAAATCGGAGGCGTGCGTAACTGGGATTATCGTTTCTGCTGGTTGCGAGATGCGGCGTTGATCTTGCTCGTGTTAATGCGCGCAGGCTATCGCGAGGAAGCCACAGCCTGGCGGCAATGGCTGCTGCGCGCCATCGCGGGCAGCCCGGCACAAATGCAAACAATCTACGGCGTCCGCGGCGAACGCCGTCTCGACGAGTATGAGATTCCCTGGCTATCCGGTTATGAAAACTCCAGGCCGGTGCGCATCGGTAACGCAGCTTCAAATCAATTTCAGCTCGACGTCTATGGCGAAATCCTGGCAGCGGCGTGGCAGGGTCATCATGCCGGAATCAAAATGACCGAACCCGACTGGGCGCTCATGGTCGCGATCATGAAATTCCTGGAAGCACACTGGCAGGAACCGGACGAAGGAATTTGGGAAGTGCGCGGCGGCCGCCGGCATTTTACGCACTCGAAAATGATGGCGTGGCTGGCGTTCGATCGCGCGATCAAACTGGTTGAAGAATGTGACTGCGCGGCAAGCGAGCACTTTGGCCGGTGGCAAACAATTCGGGATCAAATTCACGAGCAAGTTTGCGAGCGCGGCTACAACCGGAAGAAGAAGGCGTTCACACAGGTTTATGGGTCCGATGCTCTTGACGCAAGTCTCCTTACGATGCCGCTCACTGGCTTTCTCCCGGCGACGGACGAGCGCGTCCGCAGCACGATTGAGGCAATTGAACGCGAACTAATGCAAGACGGCTTGGTGCTGCGCTATCGACCACAGGAAGAACGCATCGATGGATTGCCGGGTACCGAAGGAGTATTTCTCCCCTGCTCATTTTGGCTGGCCGATTGCTGGCATCTCCTCGGCCGGAAAAAAGAAGCGCGGGAATTATTTGAGCGACTGCTTGATCTTCGCAACGATCTGGGACTGCTCTCGGAAGAATACGATCCACGCCAGAAGCGGCAGTTGGGCAATTTTCCTCAGGCTTTCTCGCACGTTGCGCTGGTAAGTTGCGCGCGACTTCTCGCCGATGAGGACGTATTGCCGATTGGACAGGATTAAACCTGCGCTTGGCAACGCTAGGAGTTCCGCGTTTATGTGGCTCCTGGGGAAACCGCCTGAAGGCGGGACTCCAAACGAACTGCGGTCGGTTGTTTAACAGCGCCTTTGCCGCTAAGCAGTACTGGAAGAAACGAGCCGCCGAATCAAATCCTCAATAGCAACAATTCCGCAAAAATTTTTCTTTTGATCCACGACGGCAGCCAGACCAAGCCGAGCAGCGCGGAGTTGCTGCACGATTCGGTAGGCAGGCTCCTCCTCCGTGGTTGTCACAATGCGCCGGACATAATTGTCGAGTGGTTTGTTTCCGTTTTGGTCGAGCAGAATATCGAGGACGTTGACTAGTCCGGAGGGTTGCCCTCCCGGCGGAACTACCGGCAGACGATCAACATCGCAAGCAGCTGAGAGCTCCATTGCTTCCTGAGTTGACGCGCTCGGCTGCAACGCGACGACTTTGGCCGCGGGCAGCATCACGTCACGAACTTTGACCCTGCTAAAGTCCACGACGTTATGAATCATCGCGCGCTCGATCGGAGTGAGCGCACCTTCGCGCTCGCTTTCCGTAGTGATCTGCTTTAGCTCGTCGCGGGCTGCAAAAAGCCGGGCACGCTTCGCGGCGCGAGCCGGCAGGACCAGCTTGCCAAGTCGTGCGCCAAGTTCGAGCACAGGTGAAAATAACATCACCGCGAACTCAAGCACGCCGGCAAGGCGGGCTAACGCGCGAAAGGGAAATCGCCGGAACAACGATTTCGGTAAGACCAAGAGTAGGAATAGATAAACCGGAAGCGCGATTGCGAGAGCGAACAAGTATCCGGCGTGGCCGTACCATCGAACGAATTGGCTGGTCAGCAGCAGCAAACCCAATATATCGGCCGCGTTCGTAAAGAGCAGAACCGTCGCGAGCAATCGCTCCGGGTGTTTGAGCAGACGATTCAACCGCCGGGCCGCGGGTACGCGGTGCTTCACGTTCTGCCGCAACCGCACCGGATCGATCGAGAGCAGTCCGCTCTCAATTCCGTTGAAGAAAAACGAAACAATCCAGCAACAGAAAATGATGAACCCCACGATCATGCCGCAGCCTCGAACGCAGTTGTTTTCTCCAGCAGAACTTCCTCGATTCTCTTACGGCCGGAGCGACGCACAGTAATGGCAAGACGCGGAATCTCGAGCTTTGTGCCGGAGGGCGGCAAATACCCCAGACGCGTAAAGACAAGTCCGCCGATCGTGTCTATCCCTTCCGCGTCGATTCGAAAACCAAGATGTTCGCGTAAATCGTCCAGGCGCGCGTTGCCGCTAACCAGAAATCTGCCGTTTCCGAGCGGCTCGATGTAAAGGGCGACATCGCCCCGGGGCACTGCGTCGCTAAGAATCTCTTCCACGATATCGTCCATGGTAATGATTCCTTCGGTCCCGCCAAATTCGTCAACCACTACTGCCAGTCCCTGAGGATGAGTCAGAAAAAGCTCGAGCAACTCCAGCGCGGCCATCGTCTCGGACACAAACGAGGGAGCGATGAGTTTTTCGGTGTAATGTTCCGACGGATCGAGCAGGAACAGTTTCACATCGATGATCCCGAGAACTTGATCGGGCGTATCGACATAAACTGGAACGCGCCGATGACGGTTCTCCTTCAACCGCGCGATCGCATCCTCATTCGTCAAATCATCTGGCAGCATGAAACTATCAACGCGCGGCGTCATGCAGTCCTTTGCCGTTTTATCGCCCAGCTTGATGATTTCCTGAATCATCTCGGCCTCGCCTTCATACAACGCGCCCTCTTCTTCGCCCATTTCAATTAGCGTTCCTAGTTCGTCGTCACTCAAGCGCGCACGAGTGCGCAGATGCCCAGGCGTCAGAAGATCGACCACATAAGCGCTGACCGTCTCAAGTCCACGACCCATGCGGTCCAGCAGCGGCATCGATATCTTCAAGGTGAAGGCGCTGATCGCTGAGAGCCTGTAAGGCGCCGAAAGCGCGAGGAGTTTCGGAATTAAATCACAGAGCAACACCACGATGGCAAAGATCGCAATTCCAGTCAGCCACTGAGGAACGCGTCCTGCCAGCGGACCCTCCCACAAAAAGAAAAGACACAACACGACCAGGACCACATTTACCAGTCCGTCGCCCAGCAGCAGAACATTCAGAACACGACGCGGATTTTCGCGAAAAAGTTGTATGAATTTAGTGAGCCCGGCATGATGCACTTCCAGGCGGCGCAATTGATGCGGCTTGAGTAGGAAGAGCGCCGTTTCCACTGCGGAAAAGAGCGCGGAGCAGAAAATCAAAATTGCGATGACGGCCAGCAAAACGGCCAAAGTGAGGCCAGTCATCTTTTATGGTAGCGCGTCCAAGCCTGTTGCCAGAGTTCACCGGCCTGAGGCAGGCGGTTTTTTCCCACGGGAAAGCTGTTGAATGCTGGTTTGCTCATTCTCTGAGCTGCCATCAAATTAAGCTTTCCATGAACAAAGGCGAGAGGATTTCACAGTTTGTGGCTGAGCTGGGTGATGGCGATGTCGATCCCGGACAGACGGACGTCGCAAAGCACCCGTTTTACCGCGCGTTTTTCCACTGCTGGAACGAACAACGCTACTACGAAGCGCACGATGTCCTGGAGCAGCTCTGGCTCGAAACCAAATCGCGCGATGCGGATTTTTTTAAGGGATTGATCCAGGCTGCCGGCGCGTTTGTGCATTTGCAGAAGCGATTCGAACACCCGTCCCACGCGAAGCATAGCAAACGCTTGCCGCCCGCGGCGCGTTTGTTTCAACTCGCACATAAGAACCTGTCGAGTTTCGCTCCACGACATCACGGATTAAATGTTGCCGCGCTTTGCCAACTCTTGCGCGCATACACCGATCAAATCGTCGCGTCCGGTTACAAAACCAATCCGTGGTCACCACAGGCCGCGCCGAAACTGGAATTAATGTAGGATCGGCGATCCGAAAACAAGGAACGACGGCTTGGGCAGCCGTCGAACCCAGCGTGACGGCTGGGAAGCCGTCACTCCTCGCCCCTACCCAGTGAAAATCAGTTTTGTTCCCGCAATAAGCAGGACCGTCGCCAGACACAGCGAGATCACTCGCACGGCAAAACGCTTGCTCCCCAAATGTGAGCCGACGATGCCCCCGATAATCGCAGACGCTGCAAGAATCAGGCCTAACGAAGGGATGGAATGCACTTTTGTAAAGTAGCCAACCAGCCCGGCGATTGAGTTTACCCAAATGAACAACGCCGAAACGGCGGCGGCTTGCCGGATGTGCGCCCATCGGCAAAACAACAGCAGCGGCGTGAGAAATATTCCGCCTCCGGTTCCCGTCAGTCCTGCAAGAAATCCGAGACCGGCTCCGACGCTGAGCGCCATCGGTCGTGAAGGAGGGAACGTTTGCGGCGGATCGCTTCGCCGAAACACAAGTCGCGCCGCCGAGAAAAGGAGCACAATTCCGATGAGGATCCTCAAAATCGACGCGGACGGTTGCAAATAACCGCCGAAATAAGCAGCCGGAATGGAAAGCAGCGCAAATGGCCAAAACAGTCGCCACGAAAAATAACCAGCGCGCCAAAATTGAAATGCTCCGATGGATGCGACCAAAATGTTAAGCACGAGCGCCGTCGGACGAATGACGGTCGGTGCTATTCCGAACAGCGTCATCGTCGCGATGTAACCCGACGCACCTGCGTGACCGACCGATGAGTAGAGCAACGCGATCACGCCGATGGCGAGAAACAGAAGAACGAGATGCGTTGTGTCCATCTTTTGTCATGTCGAGCGGAGTCGAGACATCTCGAATTCTTCTTAGAGTCAGCGCCGCCCGGCAAAAACTGCCAGAGCTTCCTCGACTTCACTCGGAATGACAAGAACTGCCGTGGTTCGTTACATCGCTACACCGTTACAGCGGATTGACGTTTTAACGATTCAACGGTTTAACCATTTAACGTGGCGAAGCTCTTCCGCTTTGGATTTCTCGCGTTAACGTGGTTAGTGACCGCGAGCGATACTTTTGCTGAGTCCGCGCCTGCGCGTCCCGAGCACACGAACCGGCTCGCGCATGAGAAGTCGCCTTACCTTCTTCAGCACGCGCATAATCCGGTCGATTGGTATCCATGGGGAGAGGAAGCATTTGCCAAAGCGCGACAGGAAAACAAACCGATCTTTCTCTCGGTGGGTTATTCCACCTGCCACTGGTGCCACGTGATGGAACACGAATCGTTCGAAAATGAAGAAGTGGCCGCGATCATGAATCGCGACTTCGTGAACATTAAGGTGGACCGGGAAGAGCGGCCAGATGTTGACCGCGTTTACATGACTTTTGTGCAGGCAACCACCGGCGGTGGCGGCTGGCCGATGAGTGTCTGGTTGACGCCGGATTTGAAACCGTTTGTCGGCGGAACTTATTTTCCGCCGGAAGACCGATACGGTCAGCTCGGGCTTCAAGAAGGTGCTCGAAAGAGTCGCAACCGCCTGGAAGGAAAATCACGATAAGATTGTCGAGCAAGGCGGCCAGATCGTTGAGCGCTGCGCGAATCTCAAGGAGCGGCGGTCTCCAGTCCGCCGCAAACCGGCGCAACAAGTGAAGGCAAAATCGACGCGTCGATTCTTAGATGCCGCTTACAAGCAGCTCGATCGCAGTTACGACCCGAAGGAAGGCGGATTCGGTAACGCGCCGAAATTTCCGCGGCCGGTGACGGTCAATTTCCTCACCCGGTTCTACGCGCGCGATCCCAAGAGCGATGCTGGCAAACAAGCGCTCGAAATGGCGCTATTCACGCTGCGCAAAATGGCGGCGGGAGGAATGCACGATCACATCGGTGGCGGATTCCACCGTTACTCGGTCGATCGTTACTGGCACGTGCCGCACTTCGAGAAAATGCTCTACGATCAGGCGCAGCTCGCAGTCGCTTATCTGGACGCATTTCAAATCTTCGCGACCCTCACCTCAATCCTCTCCCTGGCCAGGGAGAGGCGGACGCGAAAGCGCCGGTGAGGGTCGAGTTCGAATCAGTCGCGCGCGACATTCTCGATTACGTCGCTCGCGACATGACGTCGAAAGAAGGCGGATTTTTCTCCGCCGAAGATGCCGACAGCCCGGTTGTAGCCGGGATCGGCCGATCCCGGCCACAGCAAGACCGCCGAAGGCGCATTCTACGTTTGGACAAAAAAAGAAATCGACGAAGCGCTTGGCGATGCCGCTGAGATTTTCGATTTCCACTACGGCGTGCAACCGCACGGCAACGCGCCGGAAGGAAGCGATCCGCACGATGAATTTCGCGGCAAAAATATTTTGATCGAACGCCACACGATCGCGGAAACTGCTGAGCATTTTAAGAAGAGCGAAGAGCAAATTGCGAAATCTCTTGCGCAGAGCCGCGAGAAATTGTTGGCGATTCGCAGTAAACGGCCGCGCCCGCATCTCGACGATAAGATCATCGCTGCATGGAACGGCCTGATGATCTCTGCCTACGCCCGCGCCGCGCAGGTGCTGGATCCCGACTGCGCGCTACCTGGAAATCGCGACGCGCGCGGCAAAATTCCTGCGGACAAATCTTTATGAAGAAAAGAGCAAATTGCTCTATCGCAATTATCGCGGGGGCCGCAGCGATATTGAAGGTTTCGCGGACGATTACGCCTTTGTGATCCAGGGTCTTCTCGATCTTTACGAAGCTTCGTTCGATGTCGAGTGGCTGAAATTTGCGGTCGAGTTGCAGGAGACGCAGGACCGCTTGTTTTTCGACGAGAAGAACGGCGGCTACTTCAGCACGAGCGGCAAAGATGAAAGCGTGTTCCTGCGGATGAAAGACGACAACGACGGCGCGGAGCCGGCTGCGAGCTCGGTTGCTGCGCTGAATCTTTTGCGATTGTCGCAACTCCGCGACGATCCAAAACGATGGCGGAGCGCGCGAGAAAAACGATCGATGCATTTGCAACCACGCTTTCGCATTTCCCCAGCGCCATGCCGCAAATGCTGGTGGCGCTCGATTATTCGTTAAGCAAGCCGCGACAAATCGTGATCGCCGGGAAGAAAGACGCTCCGGAAACGAAGGCGCTTCTTAAAGAGGTGCATCGTCATTTTCTGCCAAAGACGATCCTGCTTCTGGCCGATGGCGCTGAAGGCCAGAAATATCTCGGCGAGAAAAACGAAGCGATCCGCGCCATGTCGATGGTGGAAGGCAAACCGGCTGCATACGTCTGCGAAAATTTCACCTGCAAAGCGCCGGTGACCGATGCCAAAGCAACTCGCCAAATTGCTCGTCGAATAATTGTATTTTTGGGAAACCGATTCTGTAGCCACGGCCCTGCGGGCCGTCTGGTAACCTTGTCCGCGGGTCGTGTCAGCGCTGGAGACCGGCCACAGGCCGGTGGCTACAACGCCATGGCTATTTGCTCCCGGGTTTGACGACAGGAATTTTCGCCAGATCAGGCGGGAGATTGTCCGCCGGAAAAGTCTCGACATTCATCTCGATCAGGCTCACGAACGGACAGCCGAAATCCGGTTTCTTGTCACCGCTGCGATCGACAATCACGCCAACTGCGGAAACACTCGCGCCGCGCGCGCGAACAATGTCGATTGTTTCCTGCACCCGTCCGCCGCGGGTAACGACGTCTTCGACCACGATGAATTTTTCGTCAGGCGAAATTTGAAAACCACGGCGCAAGACAAGTTTCCCTTCTTCTTTTTCGACGAAGATGTGACGCTTGCCTAACGAGCGGCCAACTTCCTGGCCAACAATGATTCCGCCGAGAGCGGGGGAGATGACTATGTCGCAATCAAACTCGCGCAGTTTGTTGGCGAGGTGTCCGCACACCTGCGCAGCGATGTCGGTGTGCTGCAAGAGGATTGCGCACTGGAAATATTGGCGACTATGCAGGCCAGAGCGCAAGACGAAGTGGCCATCTAGTAGCGCGCCGGTCTTGCGGAAAATCGCGAGAAGATCGTCGCTCATCCGGGGAGCGCGCGCGCCCTCGCGTGCACGTTTCGGCGCCCTCGCCGAAACGACTCACAGGCAGCGACACGCATTAAGTCAGTTAGTGAGACAAAGTCCGCGATGGCGAGGGCGCCCCCGCCAGCACGCGGGGCGCGTGCGCTCCCCAGAAGCAGAATCATCTCAACCAGAAGTGTCATACGCCGTTTGCTCGGCGTCCCCGGGGACATTCGCAATAGCTTCGATCTCTATCTTTGCTCCCTTGGGCAGCGCGGAGACCTGGACAGTGGAGCGGGCCGGGGGACTTTGTTTGAAATACGAGCTATAAACTTCGTTTACGGTTTGGAAATCTCCCAGATCAGTGAGGAAAATGGTTGTCTTAACGACGTCATCAAAAGTCAGTCCCTCGGCTCTTAAAACGGCTCCGATGTTGTCCAACACTCGCCGCGTCTGCGCCGCGATATCGCCGGAAACAATTTGGCCCGACTTGGGGTCGAGCGGAATTTGGCCGCTGCAAAAGAGGAAATTTCCGCTGCGCACCGCTTGCGAGTAGGGGCCGATCGCGCCTGGCGCTTCGTTCGTGGAAATGATCTTCTTCATGTGCGCGATTGTAACTGCAAATCCAATGCGCACAATGAATGGCACGGATAAGTTGAGCGTTGAGCGTTGGACGTTGAGCGTTGGACGTTTTCTGCTTTACTAAGCAGCCCGCTCGAACGAGAGGCGCTACACGGCTGGGTAGCTCAGTTGGCAGAGCAGTGGACTGAAAATCCACGTGTCGGCGGTTCGATTCCGCCCCCAGCCACGTTTTGCGTATGCTTGACTGCTCAGGGAAAATAAGGTCTCGCTTGTGACAATTTCGTATCGCGGAGCATTCTTTGGCGGGCTGGCCCTGGTGGTTTGCATTGGGCTTTACCTGGTATGGCTCTGGCGGCCTGAACATCAGGTCCGGCTGCACACCGAAAATTTCCTTCACGCGATTGACCACAGGAACTGGGAAGCTGTCGCCGATTTTGTTGGCAACAATTATCAGGATCAGTGGGGCGACGATAAGACGCGTCTTCTCGAACGCATGCGGGAAGGTTTTCGCTGGGTGCCGGGATCCAAGATCCTTGGATCCAATCCTGCTGTGCGGGTTGAATTGCGGCGCGCGATCTGGACCGGCAAAATCACCGTCTATAGCAGCGACGATGGCGTGATGGAAGTGCTCGACGAACGCGTCAACAGATTGCCCGCACCGTTCGAGTTGGAGTGGCATCGCGTCTCGGGGAAGCCATGGGATTGGAAACTGGTGCGTGTGAGCAATTCGGCGTTTGAGATTCCGGCCGACATTTATTAAGGCTGCAGTCTTTCGACGGTCGCCCGCCTTCGCAAAGCTTCGGCGTGGCAGGCAGAGCGCCGCTAGAGTTTTATTTTGCCAGCGCTTGACGCAACTGCGTCTTGGCAGAATCCACCTCGCGTTGCGTTTGCTGGCAAAGTAGAATACCCCGGAGTGTCTCGCCCAGATAATAGCGGGCGATAAACTTTTTCTTCGCGTACGTGCCATCAAGCGCGACACGCGTCGGCAGCACACTGAAATCGCCGACAAAATCCATGCGCAAATCGAACATCTCCGTCCAAAAGTGCGGGACTTGCTCGTAGCGGATGCGTTTCTTGCCTGTCATGTTCGCGCCCGCAATCAAGCCCTGGCTACGGGCGTTTTCCCAATGCGTCTGGCGTCGCACGCCACCCATGATCCGGTCTGGATAAAACGCCAGGTCGCCTACGGCATAAATTCCTTTTTCTTCGGTCTCGAGATATTCGGTGACCGGCGAGCCGTGTGGACCTGCTAATGGAGTGTTGCGAACCAGGTCCAGATTCGGTTCCGCGCCGCAGGCAACCACAGCCAGACCGATCGGGAATCGGTTGCCGCTTTTTGTCTGGATATTGCGCAGAACGGTTTTGCCCTCAAAACCATTGAGAGCTTCTCCCATCGAGAGAACCACTCCATGTTTTGCGAAGTAATCGGTCAGCCAGGTGCCTGTGTCAGGATCCAGATAGCGGTTCAACAAGTACGGATCACGATGCATCAGACCAACCTTCAGTTTCGTCATTCGCAGACTTGCTGCAGCCTCGCAGCCAAGTAATCCGCCACCCACGACCATGATGCCTCGTTCCACGCTCGACATCTCTCTTAAAGCAAGTGCGTCGCGAATCGTTCGCAGGTAGATCACGTTGCCAAGATTGACTCCGGCGACCGGCGGGCGGACTGGCCGGCTTCCCATCGCCAGGCATGCTTTGTTGAATTCGATGCTTTCGCCGTTGGCCAGCACAGCCAGACGCCGCTCGATATTGAACTGCGTTACGACTGTGCCAAAGCGCGTCTCGATCTTGTGCTTTTGAAACCAGCGCTCGTCGGGTTCCTGCAGTTTTTTGAGATTCGGCTCCTTCTCGCGCAAAAAGCTCTTGGACAGAATCCAGCGTTTATAAGGCGGAAAAACCTCGGCGCCGACCAATGTCACCGAGCCGCGCTTGTCGTATTTGCGAATGCCTTCGCATGCGCTCGCTCCGGCAATGCTGGCACCAACGATAAGATAATCACGCCGAATCATATGGGAAAACACACGATAATTTCAGCCCTCCTGCTTCGACAAGCTAAATCGTTCGCCTCGGATATTATTGTTGCCATTTCGATCTTTCTTTCGGCAGACTCGCTGCGCCATGAATGAATCCGTTACTCAACTCAAGGACACAACAGGGAATCCGGCGCCCCTGGGTCTGCTTGGTTTTGGCATGACTACCGTATTGCTGAATCTCCACAACGCGGGGTTGTACGAACTTAACAGCATGGTTCTGGCGATGGGAATTTGCTACGGTGGCGCGGCGCAAATTGTCGCCGGCATCATGGAATGGCGGAAAGGCAACACATTTGCCACGACGGCATTTCTTTCCTACGGCTTGTTCTGGCTGTCGCTGGTGACGCTGATCATCTTGCCGAAACTTGGCTGGGGCACGGCTTCCAACGAAACCGCGATGGCCGCTTATCTAGCCATGTGGGGTTTGTTTACCGCAGCGATGTTTGTCGGCACGCTGCGGTTGCACGTCGCGGGCCAGGTCGTTTTCGGTTCGTTGACGATCCTTTTCTTTCTCCTCGCCATCGGAGATTTCATCAATGCAAGTCCCGGCTTCAGGCAGTTCACAGGCTACGAAGGAATTTTCTGCGGTTTCTCGGCAATCTACGCGGGCCTCGCGCAAGTGCTCAACGAAATCTACGGCAAAGTCGTTCTGCCGCTTGGCCCGATGGAGAAGTAATTTCCACCTGCTAATCACGCGAATTGACGCGAAAGAGAGAGTTCGTTCTGAATCCATTCGCGTTCATTCGCGCCCGCCGCGCCGTAGTCTGCGAAGGCTGGGTGATTCGCGGGCTAGTGTTGTTTTAAGAGGCTCGCCGCGAGTTTCAAAGCCGAGTCGCTTTTGCCGCCGAGCATCCGGGCGATTTCTTCCTGGCGCGCTTTTCCGTTCACCTCATGCAGATTGGAAAACGTGCGGCCGCGAGCGACATCCTTGCTCACGACGAAATGCGAAGAGGCGGCCGCGGCGACCTGCGGCAGGTGCGTGATACAAATCACCTGATGATTTTGCCCCAGCGATTGCATCTTCGCGCCAACCGCATGCGCGATCTCTCCGCCCACGTTCGTGTCGATCTCGTCGAATACGAGCAGGGGAATCGCGTCGTGCGCAGCCAGCGCTGATTTAATCGCCAGCATCAGGCGCGAGATTTCACCACTCGATGCAATTGCACGAAGCGGTTTCAGCGGCTCGCCCGGATTTGGCGAGAAAAGTAATTCCACCGAATCAAATCCATTCGGACGCGGCTCATCGAGCGCGCTGAGTTTCGCTTCGAATTCGGATTGGCGAAACCCGAGATCGCGTAGATTACGCCGGATGTTCTCGGAAAGTTTCGGCGCAGCTTTTGTCCGAAGTTTGCGCAGCGTTTCGCCGGCGCGGTTCATTTTCGCGCGAACATTCTCGATCTCTTTCGCGAGACGTTCCAACTCCACATCGCGATCTTCGATCTTCCGCATCCGCTCTGCCGCATGCTCACCAAACGCGATCACCTCCGTAATCGAGCCGCCATATTTACGCTTCAAGGTTTCGAAGAGCGAGACGCGCTGCTCGAGCGCAAAGAGTTGTTCCGGATCGAGATCCAGCTTTTCTGCGTAAGCGGAAAGCG
The DNA here is from genome assembly GCA_963840305.1 of uncultured Verrucomicrobiae bacterium. Classification (GTDB taxonomy): domain Bacteria; phylum Verrucomicrobiota; class Verrucomicrobiia; order Chthoniobacterales; family UBA10450; genus Udaeobacter. The sequence continues at coordinate 395,477 of CAWIYE010000006.1, read as the reverse complement.
CGCGCGAGATCTCAGAAAGCTCAACCACACTGGCGGCGTGCGCCGACGAAAACTGAGTGATCGAGGTATCGATCTTTTCGAGTTCACGCAACAACCGTTGTGTTTCTGCAAGTTGCGAAAGAACGGAGTTTTCTGTTTCGGAAAGCTTGTCGGCAATCGCGCTGGCCAGTTCGATCAGCCGTTTACTGTTGCTGGCCAGTTTGTAGCGCTTCTCGATTTCTTCTTCCTCGCCCGCAACCAGGTTCGCCGACTTAATCTCGGCAACCTGATGACGAAGCAGATAGAGCTCCTGTTCGCGCGCGGTTTCCGCCGTATTCAGCGCAGCATGTTCCGCAAGCAATGTCTGTAATTGCCGGTAATGCTTTCGATATTCCTCGAGCTTGCTCTTCAGCGCGCGCGAACGAATCGAGCAAGCTCAATTGCGTCTCTGGCGAGAGCAAAGATTGGTGATCGTGCGGCCCATGAAGATCGACCAGCTCATCGCCAAGATTTTTCAGGACCGACAACGTCGTCGGCGAACCGTTGATGAACTGCCGATTCGTTCCGGTTGAGGAGAGGGTCCGCTTCAGGATGAGATCGTGCTCGCACGGCTCGATTCCCGCTTCGTTAAGTTGCGGATTTAGTTTTTGCAGATCGTCTCCGCTGAAAACTGCTTCCACCGTGCAAAGATCAGCTCCGGTGCGAATGAGCGATTTATCCGCGCGTTCGCCCAGCAAAAGTTGTAGCGCGCCGATGATGATCGACTTCCCCGCGCCGGTCTCTCCGGTGACAGCGATAAAGTCCGGCCCGATTTGCCACTCCAGCTCTTCCACGAGAGCGAGATTTTTGATTCGCAGCAGAGTCAGAACAGCGGACATTCGAGAAAGTTAATGGCTGAGAGTTGAGAGTCAGGATTTTGAAGATTTCAAACCGTCAGCAATCAACTTTCAACTCTTGAAAACCGCCGGGCCGTTCTTCCGAATAGCCCAGGCGATTGTGATCAATCGCCCCTACCAAGATTGATATCGAACATTCATTCGCATAATCCGCGGGAAGATCTCACCGAATAATGCCGCGCTCGCTTTGTTCGATGAACTGGATGATTTCGGTGATCTCTTCGGTCTGGGGTAATTCTTTCTGCATCGCCTCCACTGCCTGACGCGTGTTGTATTTCGAGCGGTAAATCAGGCGAAACGCTTCTTTGATGAGCTTGACGCTTTCCGGCGAAAAATTTTTGCGTTCTAAACCGACCAGGTTAATTCCGCGAATTTCAGCCGGGTTGCCGTCGGCGATCATGAACGGTGGAACGTCCTGCACGATTTTTGAGCAGCCGCCGGTGATGGCGAACCGGCCGATCCGGCAAAATTGATGGACAGCGGTGAGCCCGCCCATCATGGCATGATCTCCCACGCGGACATGGCCACCCAGTGTACCGTTGTTGGAGAAAATGACCTGATCGCCCACGGTGCAATCGTGCCCGATATGACTGTAAGCGAGAAAATTTCCGCGATTACCGATTCTCGTTTTGCCTTCGGGCGTCGTACTCCGGTGCGCTGTTACGAATTCGCGAAATGTATTTTCGTCGCCGATTTCCAGATACGTCGGTTCGCCGCGATATTTTAGATCCTGCGTTTGCTGGCCGATTGAGCAATAGGCGTAAAACCTGTTTTTCGCGCCGGTCTTCATTGGCCCGCAGAGAGTGACGTGATGCTGCAGCCAGCAATCTGGACCGAGCACAACATCGGGTCCGATCACGCAGTACGGCCCGATGATTGTTCCCGCGCCAATTTCTGCTCCGGGATCAACGATCGCGGTCGGATGAATCTGGACATCAGACATAATGACGAATGACCGACGAATGACGAACGAATGACGAAACTCGAAGCTCGAATGTGTGCGGCGAAAAACTTTTGTCATTCGTCATTCGCGCTTCGTCATTCCCTTCATTTATCCAAAAACGTGAACATCAGTTCGCCTTCCGAGACGACGGTATCGTTAACGACGCAATAACATTTCGTTTTTGCCATGCGATCGCCGCGCGCTCTTGTTAGTTCCGCGTGAATGAAAATCGTGTCCCCAGGGAAAACCGGTTTGCGAAATTTCACCTGGTCAGCACTCATCAAGTAGCCGACACGACTCGACGTCTTCGTTAATTTGAACAACAGAATACTGGCTACCTGTGCCATGGCTTCCACCTGCAGCACGCCGGGCATCACCGGATGACCGGGGAAATGTCCTTGAAAGAACGGCTCGTTAATCGTCACCGTTTTGACGCCGACACATTTGGTTTCAGTTTCGAAGCTGATGATGCGGTCCACCATCAAAAATGGGAAACGATGCGGCAAAATCTGCATTACCTGATCGGTATCGAGCCCACCATCGCCGCTCGGGATTGTTCGCGGCGCGGCCACAGCGCTTCGTCGCGTCTGCTCGCGGACGATGGCGCGGGCGAGGTCCGCATTGCTGGCGTGACCGGGCCTTACTGCCACCACGTGGCCGCGAATGCGTCGTCCGACCAGAGCGAGGTCACCAATGATATCGAGGATTTTGTGCCGGACGAATTCGTCAGGGAAACGTAACGGTTCCTTGCTCAGCACCGCCTCCCCGCGCACGACGATCGCGTTTTCAAGGCTGCCGCCTTTGATGAGATTTTTGTCCATCAGCGGCTTCACATCTTCGTAAAAAACAAATGTCCGGGCAGGAGCGATCTCGCGTTCGAAAACTGCCGGCGTGACTTCCACCGACAAAAACTGCGCGAACCGATTGTTTGGTCCGGCTTGCGTGCACGAGATGCGGAACTTGTCATCCGGCAACAAAATCAGCAACGCGCCTGTTTTCGATTCCACGTGCATCGTGTCGCGCACATCGAAAAATTTTCGCGGCTCTTCCTGGGCGGTCACGCTGGCTTTCCTAATTAGATCGACGTAGGCCTGCGCGCTGCCGTCGCCGATCGGCGGTTCGTTTGCGTCCATTTCGACAATGGCGTTGTCCACGCCCATCGCCCACAGCGCGGCCAGCACGTGCTCGACCGTGTGTACGCGGATGGGGCCTTCGCCTATCGTCGTGGCGCGCTCGACTGTCTTCAGATTCTCGATCTTTGCATCGATGGTCGGCTCGTCCTGCAAATCTCTGCGTTTGAATTTAATTCCATGATCCGCTGGCGCGGGATGAAGTTTGAGCGTGACCTTTTCGCCTGTGTGCAGAGATGTGCCGCTCAAACTGGCGGTCTTGCTAACAGTATGTTGAAGCTCAGGGGTAGAGGCCATGTACGCTTAACTAGCAGAGATTTTGCGTTGTGGCCAGATGTTGTCGCGACTGACCAGTTACTGCGCGCGGGTTCTCATTAACACCTTGCTTCAGCAAGGTGTTACCACGCCCATTGCAGGCTCAAAACCGCTTTGGCGGTTTCAGTCCGCCTCCATCCGGTAAACCGCTAAAGCGGTTCGCATCATTCGTTACTCCAAGCACACCTCGCTGAAGCGAGGTGTTAATGAGAGCATCTCATTTCAATTCGATTTCTCCGCAATCAAAGGCCATCATTTTGTCCACATTCGAGATGCGGAATTGACGCACCGTTGTTCCATTATCCTGCCAAACATCGACCGCATTCTCGCTTTTCTTTGTGATGCCTACGCGAGTCAAATTCGGGGTCTCACTCACCGTAACCAGCGGCAGTTGATCATTTGTTTTCAAATAGCTTCCATCGCCATCAAATCCGATACCGATATCAACGATCAATCTTTTATCATTGCGTAAAGGATTTGGGACGAGTCTCACTTTGACGGTGCGAGCTGCGTTATTTTCTACTGCCCCTGCCGAAGCCTCGCCGAGATCTTCCACCTTAAGCGAACCCACCAGATAGCCGTGCGCGTGATATTTTCCAGCGGGCACGTCTTCATCCTTATCGTTCTTGCCGTCCCATTGCGTTACGAGCCCATCCGCGCCGATGGCGAATTCGTTTAATTTTGCTCCCTGATGCAGAACGCGCATCAGTTTGCCGGTGCTATCATAAATGCCAAGACTGATGGTCCCTTCCATTGGCGGTGGAACGAAACTGATTCGCGCACTTCTCCCAGGCGGAACTGAAGGTGTTTGTTCTGAAGCGGGCGCGGGCGTGGGCGACTCAGACGAAATCGAAGTAGAAGGAGATGTCTCCTGTAGCGCCGAAGACGCCGGGGCGGGTGATTCCTGCGCGGCCGCTGGGCAGATCGATGCTAGAGCGATTAAAAGCGCGAAATTAGCTCGTTTTGTCATGTCGACCGAAGTGGAGACATCTCTCGCTATCGGAAAATCGGTAAGAGAATGTCGAGAGATTCCTCGACTTCGCTCGGAATGACAAGTGGGCTAAGCATAGTACCGCCAATTGACGTTCGGGAACAGGTTGTCGCGCCATTCGCAATCGCGCAGAAATTCGTCATCGACGTCATTGGTGACAAACTGATCGTGTAAACGGTTGAAGCGAGCAAGATGATCGATCGTGCGTTTGGTGGCGTACTCACGCGCGGTCCCGGTTTTCATCAAAAATGCCCAATCACTGGATTGAGCCAGTAAAAGTTCGCGGGCGAGTTGTTTCAAAATGCGCTCAGTAAATTGTAGGGCGGGCGCTCCGCCTGCCAGTCTTTGGCCCGGCAACCGAAGCCGTTGCCCTACAACAGTATCGGTTTGTTGCCGCGCGAGATTGCTCATTCGCTGCGCTGCGGCGTGCAGATGCGGATAAATCCACCCATTGGCGGGATCGAGCCAGATTGCAAGATGGCCGTTCTCGCCCCAGGTCGATGCGGCAGGCTCAATGATCTGCTCTATAGGGTGCGCCGCCAAATATTCGCTCGGTGTGGTAAGGCGCAAATCCGGTTCGCTTGCCGCCTGTCGGATGAACTGCTCCAAGAAAATTGGTCCTTCGAACCACCAATGACCAAATAATTCAGCATCGAAGGGAGCGACAACAATTGGATCGAAACCGAATTCGCTGATCTCGCGCGCTTGCTGGCGGCGCTGTTCCAGAAAGTGACTCGCATGCTTCGCCGCTGCATTTTCCGCCGCCGCGCGGTCATACAACTGTTTCTCACCGCCTCCTCCGGTTATCCGGTGATATTTCACACCGGAGAATTTTCTGCTCCCGCGCGCGATCGGACTCAGGTGTTCCATGGGAAGATCGAAGCCGATGTCGCGGTAAAATTCCCGGTACATTGGATCGCCCGGATAACCCTCGTGCGCGCTCCAGACTTGACGGCTTGTGTCGGGGTCCCGCGCAAACGCCGCCGGCCCTGCAGGCGTATAACAAGGCGCATAAATTGAGCGGCGCGGGCGCGGTTTCCCAAATAGCAGGCCGTGTGCGTCCAGAACGAACCAGCGAATATTCGCTTCCTGGAAGATTGCTTCCAAGCCCGGCGCGTACCCACATTCTGGCAGCCAAAATCCCCACGGCGGGGTACCGAAGAGATCGGCATACACATCGCTTCCGATCAAAATCTGCGCGCGCGCTGCTTGAGGCGCTTGCCGTTGAAGAATGGGAAGTAGGCCGTGCGTAGCCGCGCTGGCGATGATCTCAAGCACACCCGTCTCGCGTAGTTCCCGAAAAGCAGAGAGCAAACCGCATTTCCTTTCATCGACAAAGAGACGGCGGTTCTCCGAGAACAGCTCGAAATAAAAGTCGGCGAGTTCGCGAAGGTGGGGATGCTTACGGTTCCGGCTTTGTTCGCGCGCAGTGAGATCGATCAAGCCGTCGAGGTGCCGCACATAACGCTCGCGCAAAAGCTGATCCTCGAGCATCGCGCACAGCGTTGGCGTGAACGACATCGTGAGTTTGAACGGCACCGAGTCGTCCACCAAACGCTGCATCATGCGTAGCAGCGGAATGTAACTCTCCGTTATCGCCTCGAAGAACCAGTCTTCTTCGAGGAAATGCTCGTGTTCGGGATGGCGAACGAAGGGAAGATGCGCGTGGAGAATGAGGGAGAGATGGCCAGGCATTACAAAACAATTACTCTGTCATTCCGAGCCAAGCGAGGAACCCCTCGAAAGCTCTTTGATCAAACGAACGACAACGCGCGAATCTTCATCGTGCGCGCAACTTTTTGCGACGCCAGAATTGCACCACCTACGACTGCGAGGTCCCTCGTCGTCTGCGCGACTCGGGACGACAGATTAAAGGGTGCGGCAAAAGTCTTGGAACCGATCCAGACCTTTTTTGATTATGTCGAGGCTGGTGGCGTAGCTGAACCGGATGGTGCGGTCGTCGCCGAAGGCAGCTCCAGGAACTACGGCGACGCTGGCTTTACTAAGCAGGCGGTCGGCGAAATTTTGAGAAGTCAGGCCGAGCTGACTAATGTTGACCAAGACATAAAAAGCGCCCTGCGGCTTGATCGCGGTCACGTTAGCGATCTTCGAGATGCGGTCGAACATGTAATTGCGACGCATGTCGAATTCCTCGCGCATATCGGCGACCGATTGTTGATCACCTCTTAGCGCGGCCAGCGCGCCATATTGCGAGAAGGAAGACGGATTCGAACTGGTATGGCTCTGGATAGAATCGACCGCTTTGGCCACTGCCTCCGGAGCCGCCAGATAACCGAGGCGCCAGCCGGTCATGGCGTATGTTTTGCTGAAGCCGTTCACAGTAATTGTGAGATCGTACGCTTCCTTCGAGAGCGACGCGATACTCACATGTTGCGCGTCGTCATAAACGAGTTTCTCGTAGATTTCGTCGGACAAAATGTAAATATCTTCCTCGGCGGCGACATCGACGATTGCCTGCAACTCTTCGCGGGTATAAACGGAGCCAGTCGGATTGCTGGGGCTATTCATGATCAGCATCTTGGTGCGCGGGGTCATCGCATTTTCGAAGTCCTCGGCGCGCATTTTCCACGCGTTGCGCTCGCTGGTGGGCACGATCACCGGTTCGGCGCCGGCTAATCTGACCATCTCCGGGTAACTGACCCAGTACGGCGTCGGGATGATGACTTCGTCGCCGGGCTGGCACGTTGCGAGGATAGCGTTGTAGCACGAATGCTTTGCGCCATTACTTACGATGACTTGGGAAGCGCGATAACTTAGCCCATTGTCGCTCGCCAACTTTTCAGCAATCGCCTGGCGCAGCTCCGGGATGCCGGCGCTGGGCGTGTATTTTGTGAAACCAGCCTCCAACGCCTCGATCGCCGCCTTCTTAATATGTTCGGGCGTATCGAAATCCGGTTCCCCTGCACCGAAGCCGCACACATCAATGCCTTCGGCCTTCATGGCTTTGGCTTTGCTATCAATCGAGAGAGTGAGAGAAGGAGTCAGTTGAGCGGCGCGTTCGGAAATTTCCATGGTTGTAAGCTTATTCAAAATGGGAGCGCAAACTATTGGCGGTGATAGAAGTTTTCAATCAGAGGTTTGAAATTATTCTCGTCAACTTGGATGATCGTCATTTCGCGTTTCGCGTTCTCAATGGAATCTGAGGCATGCGCGGCATTGATCATGATCGTCTGGCCAAATTCGCGGCGAATTGATCCTGGTGGGGCTTTGGCCGGATCCGTTGGACCAAGCACATCGCGAATCTTGCGCACGGCGTCGACGCCTTGATAAACAATGGCGATTGATTTTTCCGTTCCCAGGAGCGTCGCGTTCCTCCGGTGGACATTCACTTGGCTTTCGGCCGGCCATGAATTCGATAATGCTTTCCCAGTTTTCGCGGCCGCTTTTCGGGCCGAGTTTTTTCTCAAGAACTGAGAGCACAGGTCCGTAGAAGTCTTCCGCCTGGGCTACGCTCATGCAGTGCACCTTAAAGCCGATGATGGTAAGGCCCGACCGCGAAAACACTTCGATGACCCCGCCTGGCCGCAGATTTGGGAACTTGAAATTATCGGGCTTGATCAGGACGAGTGTCTTTTCGATTTGCTCGTCCGCGGAAAAGCGGACGCTGCGATCGAGGATGCCGCCATCGGAATCGGAAAACTCGGCCCAGAGTTTCAGGTCGCGTTCGACTGTTTTTGAATCGAAAGCCGCCAGCACGCCGGGCTCAAAATAAGTTACGCCACCTGAATCATCGGTAATGTAGTCGCCGTACGTGTCGCGAATCGTTTCGCCGCTGGTGCGCTCATGCACGATGTGACCCACAGTGTTATGAATCCTTTCCACCGCATCCGGCCCGCGAAAAATTAGGAACAAAACACGGGCTTGCTGCCCGTTCTTTTCGCCGGTGAAATTTTTCAGGACATATTCGCGAAGTAGCTCCTGCGTCGCGCGATGACGCGGGTCGGTTTCGGTTACGATCGTGTCGGCGTAGCGCTGGGTTAACTCGGCACCCGGCGCAAACATTCGTCCGCCAACCAGATCGAGGCCTGTGCGGGAAATCAGTCGGCCAACCATGCCGCCGGTGCGCGATTTGCGCATCGAGTACGGGGTGACAATGGCGTAGGCAAGCTCTTCAGTTTGCATTCATGTTACTCTAGCGGCGGTCGACGAGCGCCGCAAAATTCTTCTCCCAATACAACGCGGCGCGAGAATAGACAGAAAATGCACTTGGCGGCGTCTTGGATATAAAGATTACCTGTCGTGAAGCGATTTTACTTTGCCGCGCTTTTTCTGGCATTCTGTTTCGCGCAAGCTGAATTGCCGCCGCTTATCCCGCGCGAAATTTTGTTCGCCAATCCGACGCGAACGGACCCCAAAATCTCGCCGGACGGTTCACAACTGAGTTGGCTGGCGCCGGACAAAAGCAACACGCTAAATGTTTGGACGAGCGGCCTCGATGGTGGGAACGCGCATTGCGTGACCAACGAGACGGGCGATCCGATTGAATGGTACACCTGGGCCGCAGACGGGAAACACGTCTTGTATCTCCACGACAACGCCGGCGACGAGATTCCACATCTTTTCTCAGCCGACCTCACGAACGGCAATGTGCGTGATCTGACACCGTTCCGCGGTGTGCGCGCGCAAAATGTACTCACCGAGTCCCGACATCCTGACACTGCCTTGGTAGCACTCAACCTGCGAGATCGAAACGTCTTCGACATGTACCGTGTGGACCTCGAAACCGGCGCGATTACTCTTGAAGCTACGAATCCCGGTGACGTCCTTACATGGAGGGCCGATAACAATTTCGTCATTCGCGCCGCCACTGCCTTCGACGGGAAAAGTGGTCGCACGATCATCCGCGTGCGCGATGCAGCTGATAAACCGTGGCGTGACCTTGTGGTAATGCCGTTTGAGCGGGCACTCTTTGCCGGACAGGTCGTTAACGGCTCGCTAGTTGTCGGTTTCGATCCCGACGGCAAAAGCCTGTTGATCGATTCGGCGCTGCATTCGGACAAGGGCAGACTGGTACGAGTCGATTTGCAGGACGGTCACGAGCTTGAAGTCATCGCCGAAGATCCGCAGTGCGATGTCGAGTTTGTCGATGTTGGTCGCCTGGGAATGGAGCCATATGTCCTTTTGCATCCCGGCACGGACGCGCTCCAAGCGGTTGGGTTCAACTACACCAGCCGACAATGGGTCTTTGTCGATACAAAATTAAAGCCAGATTTTGAGGCGATCAGTCGCAAAGCCCCGGGCTTTATTGATCTCGTTAGTCGCGACAATGCAGATCGCGTCTGGATCGTCGCGTCGCGTCGAAGTGACGCGCCGCTCACTTTTTACAAGTACGACCGGCAGACGAAAAAACTTAGTCAGCTCTTTACCGAGAATCTTGCTCTGGAGAAATTCAAGCTCGCGCCAAAGAAACCGGTCGTCATCAAGGCGCGCGACGGGCTGGAGATGGTCAGCTATCTTACGATTCCGCCGGGAGTCGAGCCGAAAAAACTGCCTCTGGTTCTTCTGATCCACGGCGGCCCATGGGACCGGGATTCTGACAACTACGACCCCGAAGCGCAGTTTCTCGCCAACCGCGGTTATGCCGTTCTGCAAGTGAACTATCGCGGCTCGACCGGTTTCGGGATCAAGTTCTTCAATGCCGGAAACCTTCAGATCGGACTGGGCACTGTGGAAGACGTCGTTGATGGGGCGCGCTGGGCTATAGAGCAAGGGATCGCTGATCCAAAGCGGATCGGGGCGATGGGTGGGTCGGGCGGAGGTTTCGCTACGCTGCGCGCGTTGGAAATGCGACCGTGATCTCTTTGCATGCGGCGTTGATGAATTTGGGCCAACAGACGAGGGGATGGGCTTGCGTTCGTTTCCCAAATACTGGTCAAACATCATAGCTCGTTGGCGTCGGCGTGAGGGGGATGTCGATCACGACGAGGACTGGAATCGAAAAATCTCGCCGCTTTACCATGTCGATGCGATTCGCGCTCCGCTTCTGATCGGTCAGGGCAAGAACGATCCTCGAGTCACCATTGATAATGCTGACGCGATGGTCGCCGCGTTGCGCAAAGCGAAACGCGACGTGACGTACGTGGTCTATCCGGACGAAGGGCACGGTTTCGCTCGACCGGAAAACCAGTTCGATTTCTATGGACGCGTTGAAGAGTTCCTCGCCAAGCATCTCGGCGGTCGGGCGGAACCGTGGAAGAAGGTAACCGGTGCGACCGCGGAGCTGAGGTAGGGCGCGTCCGAGCTTGCCCTGAGCGAAGTCGAATGGGGGCGCGCCATACTGTTTGCTGCAGCTACAAAAATCAGCGGGTGACGAGGCTCGAACTCGCGACGTCCTCCTTGGCAAGGAGGTGCTCTACCACTGAGCTACACCCGCAGTTTTAAGAGGGAAACAATAATGTCCAGCGACCTGCGCGGCGCAACCTTTTAATTGCTTCCACAGGCTTGAGATTGTTGAATCCAAATTGGGCGTTGAGCGCATCCTATGGACAAAGCAACTCTATGAAAAAATTAATCCTCCTCTGTATTTGCTCCACGGCGCTGGCTGCGAGCTTGTTTGCGCAGGCCCCGACGGCATCGCCGATGGCTAGCCCAGCAGCCGCCGCAGCAACAGCAGCACCAATGGCAACGACAGCCGCCATCGCCTCTCCGTCGGATCTCGCCGATAGAATTCAGCAGAAACTGGAGAAAAAGTTTGGCGGCAAACACGGCAAACACGGGATCATCATCGGGGGCGATCACGACGAAGGCGCCGTCGATCTCGAAAATTCACACGAGGACATTCCGGCGATGGTGATCCCGCTCGTTGGAATCGTTTTTCTGACGATATTCGGCGCGCCGGTCCTGATCGTGATTGCAATAGGAATCTTTGCTCTTTTAGTGAGCCGCTCGCGGCAACGCACCATCCGAATGATGGTGGAGAAAGGTCAGCCGGTGCCCCGCAGAACTGCTTGCACCGCACACGAGAGCAATGCGGCAGCGGTCGGATGTGCGCCGTGGAGTTATTTGGGCCATGATCGGACTTGGGGCGATGGTGTTCTTCGGCGCCGTGAACGAGTGGGAAGAGCGGCGTATGGTCGATCGGGCTTATTCCATTTTTGATCGGACTCGGCTATCTCCTGGTGTGGAAATTGGAGGGCAAAAAGAACGTTCCTCCTCCTCCGCCAGGACCATAGTATTGAAACCGTGGAGCTCACTGATGCGGACCTTATCGCGCGAGTTCTTGCCGATGACGATCAGCACGCGTTCGGCGAGCTGGTGCGGCGGCACCAATCAAGCGTGCGCGGTCTGCTTCGGCAACTCACACGCACGGACGTTTCCCTGGCCGACGATCTCGCACAGGAAACCTTTATTCGCGTTTACAAGAACATCCGCAGCTTTCGCGGTGAAGCGCGATTTTCCACATGGCTTTACCGAATCGCTTACAACTGTTTTCGCGAGGATGCGCGCAAACGCAAAGAGCTCGTCGGCGTGGATGAGGAGCTGTTGCAGGCAGAGCACGATCCGCAGACTGTCGATCCTGGTTTGAGACACGATCTTATGCATGCGCTGAATTTACTTCCATTGCACGAGCGCACGGCTGTTGTGCTTTGTTGCCAAAACGGTTTGTCGCATGATGAAGCCGCGCGCGTCCTCGATATTCCGCTCGGCACCGTGAAGACGAACGTTTTGCGTGGCCGCGAAAAACTGAAACGAACACTGGCCGCGTGGGGACCGAATTGATATAATGAACGCAATGATCGACGACGAAACACTGGACCGACAACTCCGCGAAGCGGCGCCGTACATCGACGACGACGGCTTCACCGCGCGCGTTATGGCCAATTTGCCCGCGGCGCGGCGCGAGACTCGCTGGCTGCGCGCAATGATTCTGCTCGGCCTGGCAATCCTCGGAAGCGGCATCGCTTACGTGCTTTCCGGCGGATTCATCCGCGAAGGCGTGATCCAATTGTCGAACTTCCCGATTTGGCTGTTGCTCGTGTTCGCGTTCGGTTGCGGCCTTGTCGTAGGCGCCTTCGCTGTCATCTTCGCCATCCGCAAGACGCCAGAGGTGCGCGATCTTACCCGGCTGTCGTTTTGAAACCGGCGCCTCGGTTACGCCGCATAACTGCTCGCGCGCCTGCTACATCGCGTTCGATCTGGTGCACGAGCGCATCGACATTTTCGAATTTCTTCTCCGGCCTGAGATAGCGGATGAAGCGCACTTCAAGGTCCTTGCCGTAAATATCGCGGTCGAAGTCGAGCAGTGAATCTCCAGAATGCGCTCGGTTTTGCTGCTGCTCACCGTTGGCCGATAACCGAGATTCACCACTCCGGGATAACCAGCTCCATCCAGCTTCGCTTCGGCGAAATAGACGCCGTTTGGCGGGAACTGCTCGTTGTGGGCGCTCAAATTTGCGGTTGGAAATCCAATCTTTTTTCCGAGATCATCGCCGCGCACAACTGTGCCCAGAATTGTGTATTCGCGGCCAAGCATTTCCGCCGCCTTTTGCAGATCGCCTGCTTCTACGGCCCGACGGATCGTCGTGCTGCTCACCACTTCGCCATTCACGTTCACCGGCGGAATTCCGACGACGTTGAAGTCAAACTGTGCGCCCAGTTTCTTGAGCAGTTCGAGATTGCCGCGCCGATTTTTTCCAAACGACCATTCGTGGCCGACACAAATTTCGCGCAGCGGTTTCGAATGCTTCACTAATTGCTGCACGAAATCTTCGGGCTCGGTGGCAGCAAACTGCTTATCGAACGTGATGATCAGAAGATGGCCGACGCCAAGATCACGAATCAACGCGATCTTGTGCGGAGTGGCGGTGAGTAGATGAGGCGCGGCTTCCGGTCGCAATATTTTTTCTGGATGCGGATCGAATGTGACCACGACAGGCGTTCCGTTCGCCGCCCGGGCGTGTTCGGCGGAGGTCGAGATAACTGCCTGGTGACCGAGATGCACGCCGTCGAAGACGCCGATGGCGAGAAAGAGTGGACCGGGCAACCGCGATAATTCGGGGATGGAACGGAGAATTTCCATCAGATGAAATCCGAAATCCGAAATTCGAAATTCGAAACAAGCAGCAAATTCAAAATTCGAATGTTCAAAACGACCAGTTTCGCCTGCTCATCATTGTTTCGTGCTTCGGTCATTCGAGTTTGTTTCGGATTTCGATATTCGGATTTGGTTATTGTTCCTACGCTCCGCGCATCCTGGAAACTTCCGGCAGGCTCAGCATCCGGCGGAGAATTTCTTCGCGCGTTCCGTTTTTGATTTGATCGACCGTGATCGCGTTGGCCACGTCGAACCGGCCGGATTTTGTCCGGCGTAGCGATTTCAAATGGGCGCCGCAGCCGAGGACCTCGCCGATGTCGTGCACGTAGGTGCGAACATAGAAACCCTTTGCTGCACAGGACGCTGAAGTCGATTTCGGGCAACGCGATCCGGTCAATTGTGTAGCGATAGACGTGCACCAGGCGCGGCTCGCGCTCGACCACTTTTCCCTGGCGCGCGAGTTTGTAAAGCGGCACGCCAGCGTGTTTTTTCGCGGAGACCATCGGCGGCAATTGATAAAAATCGCCCCGGAACTTTTCAAACGCAGCCCGAATTTGATTTTCATCCAGCGCGGGGACCGGCCGCTGTTGAATTACTTCGCCTTGTCGATCCTGCGTGTCGGTCGTCACGCCGAGCACAAATGTGCCGGCATACTCCTTGTCTTCGCTCATGAGCAAATCCTGAACCTTTGTGCCGCGCCCAACGGTAAGCAGCAGCAATCCGGTGGCGATCGGATCAAGCGTGCCGCAATGACCGATTTTCTTGATGCCGAGTTTTCGCCGCGATAGGGCGACAACGTCGTGCGACGTCATCCCTTCGGCCTTATCGACCAGCAGCACGCCGTCAGGATCTGCGCTTAAGGACTTCACGAATTTCCTCCAGAACCTTTTCTTCGACCTCGGCGAGGCTTCCGCGAACACGCGCGCCCGCGGCCAGTGTGTGCCCGCCGCCGCCGAATTTCTGGCAAATCGCGCAGACATCGACTGCTTCATCTTTCGAACGCATGCTGACGCGCACTTTGCCGTCAGCCAGTTCTTCAAAGAAGACCGCGACGATGACGCCGCGAATTGCCCGGAGATGATCGATTAATCCTTCGTTGTCTTCGGGTAGAACAGTCAGATCCGCGGCGGTTTTTAAGGTGAGACTGAAGCTTGCTGCTCGGTCGCCGAACTCGAAGCGCGTCGTCCGGAGCAATTCCCGCAGCAATTCCAGCCGGCGCCGGGGATAGTTCTCATATAATTGCTGGCTAATTCGGCCAACGTCGAGACCGCCAACGCGCACGAGTTCCGCTGCGATCTCGAACGTGCGCGCGCTGGTTTTCGGATATTGAAACGAGCCAGTGTCGGTGGAGATCGCGGCATAAAGATTTTCCGCGATGTCGTGATTGAGAGGCAGGCCCTGGCTTTTGATCAGGTTGAAAATGATTTCTCCCGTGGCCGGCGCGCTGGGATCAACGATCACCAGATCGCCATAGCCAGGATTGCTGCGGTGATGGTCGATGTTGATCCAGATTTTTGCCTTGCCAACGGCGGCGAACGCGGTTCCCAGCCGATTTTGAATTGCCGTGTCGAGTGCAATAGCAACATCGACGTCCTCCGCGGTGGACGGCGGCTTGGTCAACAATTCCGCGCGCGGCAGAAATGAATATTTCTCAAGCATGCCGTCTTCATTCCAAACGCGAACGTCCTTGCCAAGTTGCTGAAGCGACAGCGCGAGCGCGAGCTGGCTGCCCAGCGCGTCGCCATCGGGGCGAACGTGACTCAAGATCGCGAAGCGCTGATGATCGCGCAGGGCCTGGCCAATTTCATCAAATGTTGAAGCGGTCATCTTGTACCCACCGCCCTGTTTATCCCGCCGTAGCCTTTCGGCGTAGGCGGATGGGCGATTCCAAAAGCTCCACCTTAGACGGCCCGCAGGGCCGTGGCTACAGCATTCACTCGTCCGCGTCGCGGGGTTTTTCGAGATCCTGCAAAATCTCAAGGACGCGCGCGCCGCGCTCGATGGAATCGTCGATATGAAAAATTAGATGCGGCGTGTATTTCAAAACGACGTGGCGGGACAGTTCAGCTTGCAGTACAGGACGATGCGCTTCCAGTTTATCGATCACGCTCGCCCCGTTTGCCGCGCCAAGAATGCTTACGAAGACGTGCGCGTTCTTCAGGTCGGGCGTAACATCGACAGCATTGATGCTGACCAGCACGCCTTCGAAGTTTATTTGGCGCGCAATGATCGCGCTCAGCTCACGTTTTACGAGTTCGTTTAAGCGGAGTTGCCGATGTTTCATGGTCGTTGAAGGGCGTTGAAGCGTTGAAGCGGCCAGAAGGATTCCGTTGTAACGCTTCAACGCTTTAACGAATCAAAGTTTCTGCGCAAACTGTTCGAGTTGGTAGCACTCGATCACGTCGCCCACTTGATACTCGCTGAAGTCGCCCAGCTTGATCCCGCATTCCAAGCCGGAGCGCACTTCCTTCACGTCGTCCTGGAAACGGCGCAGCGTCGAAAGCCCGCCGTCGTAAACTGGCTGGCGCTTTCGCACGACGCGGGCGCGCGCAGCGCGGGCGATACGGCCATCGGTGACCAGACAACCAGCGACGATGCCTTTGCTTAGTTGGAAAACCTGTTTCACCTCCGCATGTCCGATGACTGTTTCGCGAAGCTCGGGTTCGAGTAGCCCGGCCATGGCGTCTCTGATCTGATCGAGCAATTCGTAAATGATGCTGTAAAGCTTGATCTGAACGCCTTCGCGTTTCGCAGCGGGCACCGCCATCGCCTCGACCTTTACGTTGAAACCGACTACCACCGCGTCCGATGCGCTTGCGAGCAGAATGTCCGATTCCGAAATTGGTCCCACCGCAGAGTGAATGATTTCCAGGATCGACCTTCTTGCTTTCGATCTGTTTCAACGCGCCGACCAGCGCTTCGAGCGAGCCGTGCGTGTCGCACTTCAAAACGATGCGCAGACACTTTTTTGCCTTCGGCAGTTTCGAGCAGACTTTCCAGCGTAGCGCGTTGCGGAACGTACAACTTGCTCGCCCGCTTTGCCTCTAGCCGTTCGTCGCTCAATTGTTTCGCTGCGCGCTCTGATTCCATGACGAGAAATTCGTCGCCCGCATTAGGCAGGCCGGTAAAGCCAAGCACTTTCACTGGCGTCGAAGGCCCGGCTTTCTTGACCGGTTTGCCGCGATCGTCGAGAAGCGATTTTACTTTGCCGTTGTAATCGCCGCAGATGAACGGGTCGCCGATTTTCAATGTGCCCATCTGCACGATCACGGTGGCCGTGGGGCCACGTCCCGCTTCGACTTGCGCTTCGATGACAGTGCCGCGCGGTCTGGCGCTCGGCGAGGCCTTGAGTTCCATCACCTCCGCCTGCAGCGTCATCATCTCAAGCAATTGATCGATTCCAGTTCCTTTCGTTGCCGAAACCGGACAAATAATCGTTTCGCCGCCCCAATCTTCCGGAATCAGACCCTGCTCCTGAAGCTGTTTCTTGACCCGATCCAAGTTCGCACCCGGGAGATCGATTTTGTTGATGGCGACCATGATCTTCACGTGCGGCGCGGCCTTGGCGTGATTAATCGCTTCGATTGTTTGCGGCATGATGCCATCATCGGCCGCGACAACCAGCACGACAATATCGGTCACATTGGCGCCCCGCGCGCGCATGGCGGTGAAGGCGGCGTGGCCCGGTGTGTCGATGAAAGTAAGTGTCGCGCCATTGTGATTAACGCTATAAGCGCCGATATGTTGCGTGATTCCACCAGCTTCGCCCGCCGCTACGCGCGTCTTGCGAATCGCGTCCAGCAGCGTGGTCTTGCCATGATCGACATGGCCCATGAACGTGATGATGGGGCCGCGCGGCTTGAGTTCTTCTTCCTTTTCAATTACCGGCGGAGGCGGTGCAACAACCGGCTGTTCCACCTTGTGAACGCCGGCGCCTTTTTCGCGGCGCTCTTTTTCCAGAACGAATCCGTGATTCTCCGCAATCTTCGCCGCGATGTCGGGCTCGATTGTCTGGTTGATGTTGGCGAAAATGTTGTGCGTCATCAGCTCGGCGATGAGTTGATGCGGTTTTAAGCCAAGCTCGGCTGCTAACTGCTTAACAACAATTGGAGGCTTGATAAGGATGATCTTCTGCGGCTCGGCTTCTGCCTCAGCAGAAGGCTGCTCACGGACGTCGATCGGCGCTTGAGTCGGAGGCGTTTCCGCAGGCGCCTCCGCCGGTGCTGCAGGTTTTGGCGGAGCAACAGTTGCCTCCAGCGACGCTCGGATGCGCGAGATTGGAGGTAAAACGTCCCGCTTGGTTTTTACCTCGCCATCTTCTGACTTCTTGCGGGCTTTTTTCCTGTCGATGAGCGAGACGCTCTCGTGTTCGTGGCTCGGCGCTGGAGTAGTTCGCGGCTCCACTTTTGGCGAAGCCGGGCGCGATTTAGCCGGAGCTGCCGCATCAGCGTGCTCCGGCGCGACGTCTCGCTTTAGTTCTTTCTTGAGAACCTTTGTTTTCTGCGCGGTTACCGGCTGACGAGCAGTCGTCTTGCGCGCGGCCGCGTCTGCGGCCGGTTTACGCGTTGCAGTTTTGCTGCTCGTCTTCGTTGCCATCGTTGTTCCTTCAAAATTTCGCTCATGGCTCAAGCCCTTAAAGCAGAGCCACGTTATTGTACGAGTTCCTGCCGATGCACTGCCTCGTAAATCTCGCCGCGCCTTTGTCTCATCGACCGCGAGAATATCCACCAAATCCTGCACGTCCGCATCGCGTAATCCTTCCAAATTGGTAAAGCCAGATTTTACCAGGGTGAGCGCCTGCTCTTCGGTGACAGGCAGCGAGCTGGCAAGTGTCTGCGCGGCTTGCGCCACCTTTTGTTCCACCACGGTTGTCGCTGACGTATCCTTACCGATATTGATTTCCCAACCGGTCAATCGCGAGGTCAATCGCGCGTTCTGTCCCTTTTTCCCAATCGCGAGCGAAAGCTGATCTTCATCGACAGAAATCTGCACGCTCTTTTTCTCCGTATCGAAAACCAGGTTTTTCACTTTCGCCGGCTTGAGCGCTTCCAGAACGTATTCCTTCGGATCGGAGCTCCAGCGAATGATGTCGACCTTTTCGTTATTGAGCTCGCGCACGATGTTTTTGACCCGCGAGCCGCGCATGCCGACGCATGCGCCTACAGGGTCCACTTTCTCATTCGCGCTCCAGACTGCGATTTTGGTGCGATAACCGGCTTCTCGCGCGATGCCGCGAATCTCCACCGTGCCATCGGCGATTTCGCTCACTTCAAGCTCGAAAAGCCGGCGCACGAAATTGGGATGACTGCGCGAGACGATGATCTCGGGGCCGCGGACGCCGTTTTCGACCGCGACCACGTACGCGCGCAGTCGGTCGCCCACGTTGTAATCTTCCACCACGACTCGCTCGCGCTGCGGCATGATGGCTTCAAATTTTCCAAGATCGAGAATGACATCGGAGCGATCGAAGCGCCGCACGGTTCCGCTCACGATCTCGCCCGGCGCGATCCTTGAACTCCTCGTAAATCATTTCTTTCTCGGCCTGGCGAATCCGCTGCATCATGGCTTGTTTTGCGGTCTGCGCCGCGATGCGCCCAAAATTCTTCGGTGTGACTTCTACTTCCACAGTCGTCACCAATGTTCGCGTCCGGTTTGATCTTGCGCGCTTTCGAAAGCTCGATCTCGTCCTGCGGATTTGTGACATCCTCGACTACCAGCAAGTTGGCCAGCGCCCGGATTTCGCCGCTCTTGGGATTAATATCGATGCGCAGATCGCGCGACGCGCCGACGCTTTTTTTGGAAGCCGAGAGCAGCGCGTTCGAAACCGCCTCGAGCAGGATTTCGCGTTTGATTCCGCGCTCCCGCTCCAGGTAGTCGAGCATGGCAATAAATTCCGCGTTCATAAAACATGCAGCCCGCAGACTAAAAAGAGTGGGACGCCAGTTCCCACTCCGATCAGCGCGCGGACTAGGCACTAAGGATAACTTTGTGAGGTCTGCTCGTCAAGCTGCGTGCGCGGTTTAATTTGACGTCAAACTCGCCATGTCCAACATGCAGCATTCGATGAATTCGCGGATCCAAGCTTCGTTGATCGTGCTTCTGGTGTGGGCGGTGGTTTATCTTCCAGCGCTCGGTTCACTGGCCATCAAGGGAGAAGAAGGTCGCCGGATTTTGCCGGCTATCGAGATGCTCAAGACCGGCGATTATGTTGTGCCGCAAGTTGGCAGCAATCCTTATTTCCGAAAGCCGCCCCTGGTGAACTGGCTGGTGGCGCTGTCGTTTAAAATTTTTGGCGTGCGAAATGAATGGACGGCCCGCCTGCCTTCAGCGCTTGCTGTGCTCGCGGTGGCGATTGCGTTTGTCACCGTCGCGCGCGCGAGTCTCGGCCCCAAGGGATCGATGATCGCAGCGCTGATCTGGTTGACGAATATCGGCATGATTGAAAAAGGCCGCCTGATCGAGATCGAGGGGCTCTACGTTTCTCTCTGCGGGCTTGCCATCATTTGTTGGTTAAGTTTTTCGACTCAAAACAAGTCCGCATGGCTCATTTGGGTTCCGGCCTCGATTTTTCTCGGGCTTGGCATGCTCGCGAAGGGTCCCACGCTTCTTGTATTTTTCTATGCGATCGTGCTAGCTGTCCTTTGGCAGAACAAGAATTGGCGACTACTGCTTTCACCCTGCGCATTTCGTCGCGCTGGTAATCATGCTCGGCATTTTTGCTGCGTGGGCCGTTCCGTTTGTCAGGACGATGACGATCCCGGCGGCGATCCACAATTGGTCGATTCAATTCACTGGTCGGCTGCAAGGCACTGAGTTCCAATTTGTGAACTGGATCCTGAACATCCCGCGCAGTCTCATGTATTTCCTGCCGTGGCTTATTCTGTTGCCGTTTGTGCGATTTTCAAGATTTCAGAATGATGAGCAGCGTCAACTCGCTCGCGCGCTTGTCTGGGGGATCGCGGTACCGTTTCTTGTTGTAAACCTCGTGCCTGGAGGGATTGCCCGCTACAGTATGCCGTATTTGGTTCCGGCCTCGTGGCTTTTGGCGATGGGCTATGCCGATGGTGCGCTGCATTGGCCCGGCCAATTACGCGTAGGCAACGAGGAGCCGTTTGCCAGAGTGGTGACTGCCTTCGTCGGACTTGGACTCGTGATTGGCGGGATCGGCTATCCGCTCACCGCGTTTGCTCTGCGGGGCAGGCAGCAGGTGACAAAGGCCGCCGCTACGATTAACGCCGCCTTGCCGGGAAACGAAATAGTTTACGCAGTCGATCCACGCTATGTGCCGGTGCTTTTCTATATCAAAGCGCCGCTCGAGTATGTAAGCAGCGTCGCGGACTTGCCCGACGGAAACACATTATTTCCTCGTCCGCGCCGACAATGAAAAGGAAGCAGCGGAAGCAGCGTCAACTCAAAAGTGGGCGCCCCGCAAAGCGCATCCGATCGCTCGCGCGACGGATTATACCAAGCGCGAGATGATCCTCTTTGAGGTCGGACCTTGAAGCGATATTAGCACTGCTGGGCTCCATGGGAATCTAAAGCTGATTGCTTTCGCGGCCGAGCCCGGTCGCTTTTATTTGGTGACAGTGGCCAAGTCGAGGTTGTCCTTTGCGACGTTGGGATTCTGGTTCCTTTCCGTAGCAATCATTTGCGTTCGGATCTATGCGCACCCCGCGAAAGCAGATTGACAGACTCGAAAACCAGAATTGGTTAGTATGCTAACCAATTGATCTGCACTATGTCCGATGACGAGACATTCGGCCAATTGCTCCACGGTACCGCCCGTGCATGGCGGCAAAAGCTAGATGGGCGTCTCAAGCCGATGGGCCTGAGTCAGGCCAAATGGCGCACGCTAATGCATCTCTCGATTGCGCAGGACGCGCTAACGCAGGCGGAGATTGCAGCGCGTCTGGGCGTCGAAGAGCCAACCGTCGTGACGTTATTGCACCGCCTGGAGCGGGAGGCTTGGATCACGCGCACAAATTCTCCACACGATCGCCGTTGCAAAATGGTGCTGCTCGGCCGGCGCGCCCAGCGGGTAATTGGGCAGATCACCACAACTGCCGACAAACTTCGTCACGAACTATTGGCCGATATCACAGAGTCCGATCTCAAGGCGTGCATGAGAGTGCTGGCGCGGGTCCAGCAGCGGGCAGAGGAAAACGACAGCGGCCAGTCCGGCACGCGCCAGCGTCTGGCTCGCGTTTTTGCCGAGCCGAACGGCCAGACTAAACGGACACATTCGATTCCAAGAAAGAAGGCAATTTCCCGGCGCGGCGGAGGCTTCAAATGAAACTTAACACGGAGCTCAGCGATGTTAAGACATTGGACCACGGCGGTTCCAAGCCCTCAACGAAATCTCAAATGAAACGGACCCGCGCCAGCAATCAGAGGATTCCCAAGTGGGCGTACTTGCTTTTCATCATTCTGGCAGCCTTTGTCACTTACCGGATCCTTCAACACAGGGCCGGCGAGGTTAAGGCTGCTCAGCCGGCGGCGCGTCCGGCGAGTGTGGCCAAAGTGATCACAAAAGATGTGCCGGTTTACCTGGATGAGATCGGCACCTGCGCGGCTTACGAAACTGTGCTGGTGCAGGCACAGGTGAGCGGCGTAATCATCACGCGCAATTTTCAGGATGGCTCCGACGTGAAGAAAGGCGACTTGCTTTTCACAATCGACCCGCGCCCCTATCAGGCCGCTCTTGACCAGGCGAAAGCACAGGCCGCGTTAGATCAGGCGACGCTAAAGCGCCAGGAGGACCTGAGCGCGAGGAAGGTCATATCGCCGCAGGACTACGACACTGCTGTGGCGAACGCACAGAAGTCTCAGGCCGCGACCGAGGCTGCCCAGGTGAACCTCGACTGGTGCTACATAAAATCACCGATTAACGGACGAGTCGGTCTGCGCAACGTTGACGTTGGCAACTTGGTTGGACCGTCGACTCCCCCGCTTGTTACCATTCAAGGTCTCGATCCGATTTACACCGACTTCACCGTAGCCGAAACCGATCTGGCGCTGGTTCGAAAATATCTGGGAGGACCGAACGTGAAAGTGCAGACCTGGTCGCCTGACGCTAAGATTGCGCCCCGTACGGGTGATTTGTATTTCATCGATAACGCGGTTCAGCCAGGGTCGGGAACAGTGAAAGCGCGTGCGGTTACTCCAAATCCAGACCGCGCGTTATGGCCGTCGGAGTTCGTGCGCGTCCGCTTCATTCTCGATAACATTAAGGATGCGCGCCTTGTGCCGGCCCAAGCGGTGCAGATTAGCCAAAGCGGGCCGTTCGTTTTTGTAGTGAAAGCCGACAACACTGTCGATCTTCGTCCTGTGAAGCCGGGCCAGCGGCAGGATGGCGATCTCACCGTTATCGAAAGCGGTGTTGAGCCGGATGAAACGGTGGTTGTAACCGGCCAGCTCGCGCTGGCACCCGGAACAAAAATCGATCCCAAACCGTACGCACCAAACTCGCCAGCTGATCCGAACGCCTCATCTAATAAGAACGCGATGTAATTTTCCATGGACCACTCGGGTGAACATGACGATTCGGGCAACGGCGAACGCGAATCGCAACACGAGAATCGTCTAGGATCGACCGCGCAGGGTGGCACGCCGCAGTCGCCAAAATTGGTTCCGATCAAAGGCACCGGACTCTCCGGTCCGTTTATTCGCCGCCCGGTGATGACCGTGTTGTTAACGCTGTTCGTCATCGTGGCTGGCGTCGCGACCTTCAGCAAATTGCCGGTGAACGATTTGCCGGCAGTCGATTATCCGATCATTCAGGTCACGTGCCAGTATCCGGGCGCGGATCCGGTGACGATGGCAAACAACATTGCGACGCCGCTCGAAAAGCAGTTTCTGCAAATCCCCGGCCTCGACATCATCACCAGTTCCAGCACGCAGAGCAACACTTCCCTTACGCTCCAATTTGTTTTGAGTAAGAGCATCACCGATGCGGCGACGGACGTGCAGGCTGCCATCCAACGCGCGACCGGCAAGTTGCCGATCGATCTGCCCAGTCCACCGACGTTCACCAAGACAAACCCGAACGATCAGGCAGTTTATCTGGTCGGATTCATGTCCGACACGCTCACGGATGGCGATCTATATAAGTACGCCTCCACGGTGGTCGCTCAGCGAATGGCGATTCTTCCCGGTGTTTCGCAAGTGAATATCTATGGCGTTCAAGGTGCAATCCGAATCAAAGCCGATCCGGCCGCTCTCGCTGCCCGCGGATTGACCATGGACGATCTTGCGAATGCGATTCAAGCGGGAACCGTTTACTCGGGTGCCGGGCAATTCGACGGGCCGCACAGAACCTTCGTTTTGCAACCGAATGGCCAGATCGACGAGGCCGAGGGTTATCGAAATCTGATCGTCGCGCGAAACAAGGACAATTCGCCGGTTTATTTGCGCGACATTGCTGAAGTAAAACAAAGTGTACAGGACGAGCGCACTTCCCGCTTCTTCTGGGTGCGCGGATTCAAGCGGCCGCCCGGAACCACCGTTGTCCTCGCAGTTTCGCGGCAAGCGGGCGCGAACGCAGTCGAAGTTGCGAATTCGGTGAAAGCTCTCTTTCCCGAGCTCCGCGCGAGTCTGCCGGGATCGATTTCCTTCCTCCCGGTGTTCGATCGTTCGCAAACAATCGTCAATTCGGTGCACGACGTGCGGGCAACCCTGATGATCGCGTTCGTGCTCGTCGTGATGGTGATCTATGTTTTTCTCGGGCGCGCGACGGACACGCTGATTCCGGCGGTCGCGCTACCACTTTCGCTCCTGCTCACATTTGCCGTAATGTCCATGCTCGGCTTCTCCATCAACAACCTGACTTTGATGGCGCTCACTCTGGCCATCGGATTTTTGGTCGATGACGCGATTGTCTTTCTAGAAAACGTGATCCGGCGCGCTGAGAACGGCGAGTCGATTCTCAAGGCGGCCTACAACACGGCTGGCGAAATTTCGTTCACGATTCTGTCGATGACGCTTTCCCTGGCTGCGGTTTTTATTCCCCTTGTATTTTTGCCTGGATTGCTCGGGCGAATTTTTCAGGAGTTTTCAATCACGATCATTGTGGCGATTCTCGCCTCCGGTCTTGTCTCGCTGACCCTCACGCCTTTGATGTGCGCGCGCATTCTCGGCGAGCGCAGAGCGGGCCACAAAAAGGCGCGAATGGAAAGATGGACCGGCGATTTCATCAAGCGCGTGATTGGTTGGTACAGTGTTGCTCTCGACAAATTTCTTGATCGCGCCTACCTGACGGTGCCGATCCTTCTCGTTTGCATCGTTGGGCTTTGGTTTTTCTTCACCCATTTGCCGTTCACTCTGCTGCCGATTGGTGACAGCGGTTTCGCTCGCGGCGTTTTCATTGCCCAGGAGGGTACGTCGCCCGAACAGATGCGCGCGTTTCAAAAACTGGTGAATGAAAAAGTCGAGGCCGAACCGAGTGTTGCGCAATTTTTCACGAACGTCGGAACCGCATCGCGAACGGCACTCTCGCAGGGAATCGTGTTTCTGGTGTTCAAACCGCGTGAGGAGCGCGACCCGATCGAGCAATGTCTGTTGCGACTGCAAAAATCGATCAGCACGATTCCAGGTCTGACTGCCGTTATCTCGCCGAGTCCGGTTTTGCAAATCAATGTCGGCGCGACCAACCAAACCCAGGGACAGTACGCCTACACTCTTAGCGGGATCGTTCCGGAAGATGTTTACAAGGCGACCGACCAATTGATGGCGAAGCTGCGCACCTTCAAAGGATTCGCCTCGGTGCGTTCCGATTACTACAACAGCACCCCGAATCTTACCGTGAACATCGACCGTGAGCGCGCGGCGACCTACGGCGTTTCGACTTCCGCGATTCAAAGTCTGTTAAAAAACGCTTACTCACAAAACTACGTCTACTTAATCAAGCAGCCGGACGATCAATATCAGGTCATTCTCGAAGTAAAAGATAACGAGCGATCTATACCCGGGGACCTCAACAACCTGTACGTGCGGGGCAATACCGGAAACACGGTTGCTCAGTCGGGTGGTACGGGCCGCGGTGCAGTTACCACCACCACGGGAACTGCGTCCGATTTGGTGCCGTTGCGGGCGGTTACATCTACGACCCAGGTGGTCGGGCCGCAGGCAGTGAACCACTTCGATCAGTTCACCAGCGTCACAATCAATTTCAATTTGTTGCCGGGCGAGGCGATCGGCGACGCAACTAAGTTCATCGAAGATTCGTTCGCCCAAGTGCATCAGGAATTGCCGAGCGTGCAATCGACGTTCCAGGGTGAAGCGCTCGTGTTTCGTCAGCTGTTCCAGGCGTTGCCGTTGCTTTTGATCGGCGCAGTCTTCGTGATGTATGTGATTCTCGGGATTCTTTACGAAAGCTATGTCCATCCGATCACGGTTTTGTTTCCGGCAATTGTGCCCGCGGTGGTCGGTGGCTTGGCCACGCTTTGGATCTTTCACTCGACCTTGTCGCTCTACAGCGTGATCGGGCTCTTCCTCTTGTTAGGCATCGTAAAGAAGAACGGAATCATGGTCGTCGATTTTGCGCTGCAACGAATCGATGAAGGCTGGGACTTACGGTCAGCAATTCATGAAGCCAGCGTCGAACGTTTTCGGCCAATCATGATGACAACCCTGGCAGCATTAATGGGCGCAATCCCGCTTGCCCTCGGTTTTGGTCAGGACGCGGCGTCACGGCGCCCTCTGGGTTTGGTCATCGTAGGCGGTCTGATTTTCTCGCAGATGGTGACGTTATTCGTCACACCAGTCATCTATCTCTGGCTCGAATGGTTCCAGGAGCACGTGCTCGACAAGGTGCCGTTCCTCCGCAGCGCGCACTACCACGAGCACGAAGGTAAACCCGCTCGAGAACAGTTGCGGCCCGAGCCGGCGGGTGTCCATTGATTCTTTTCCTGCTCTTGCTCCTGCTCTTATTCTTGCTCTGAGACGTTCCGAAAGAGCATGAGCACGAGTAAGACCAAGAGCAGGAGCAGGAGCAGGAGTAACACTGTTTAGCCCATGCGCGCGATGGTTCTAGAGAAGCCAGCGCAACGGCTGCAACTACGCGATGTGGCAAAGCCAAAGCCGGCCAGGGGACAATTGCTCGTGCGCGTCAATGCGTGCGCCGTTTGCCGCACTGATCTTCATGTAGTCGATGGTGAGCTACGGAATCCAAAGCTGCCCCTGATTCTAGGACATCAAATCGTCGGGCGAGTGGAAGAAGTCGGCGAGGACAGCAATCTGCAATCTGAAATTTCAAATCAGAAATTCGAGATAGGAGATCGCGTCGGCATTCCCTGGCTCGGGTGGACGGATGGCGAATGCGCTTATTGCCGATCTAACCGGGAAAATCTCTGTGATAACGCCCGCTTCACCGGCTACACCATCGACGGCGGTTATGCCGAGTTCACGGTCGCCGACGCGCGCTACTGTTTTCATCTGCCTGATCGCTACAATGATGTCGCGGTTGCGCCACTGCTTTGCGCGGGGCTGATCGGCTATCGTTCCTATCGCAAAACGGGGAACGCACGCCGGCTCGGCATTTATGGTTTTGGCAATGCCGCGCACTTAATCGCGCAGATTGCGCTTTACGAAGGGCGCGACCTTTTCGTCTTTACGCGACCCGGAGACACGAAAACACAGCAAAGCGCAAAAGCGTTAGGCGCTAAGTGGGCAGGCGGTTCCGACGAGATGCCGCCGGAAAAACTAGATGCTGCGATTATTTTTGCCTCGGTCGGCCCGCTCGTGCCGCTGGCGCTGCGCGCGCTAGCTAAGGGCGGCATCGTTGTCTGCGGTGGAATTCACATGAGCGATATCCCATCGTTTCCCTATACCGATCTTTGGGAGGAACGCGTCATTACCTCGGTCGCAAACCTGACCCGGCGCGACGTCGAAGAATTTTTCGACATCGCGCCACGTGTTCCGGTGCAAACAACGACGGAAACATTCCCGCTCGAAGAGGCTAACACTGCGATTGATCGATTTCGTGCCGGCAAACTCAGCGTGACCGCGGTGCTAACCATTTCTAAATGACGCAACTCGAGTCGGGAGCGCAATGGCGCTGCAGCGTGCCTGTCCTCAGCGCACAGGTTACACCCGCTCCAGAAGTCCGCTGAGGACAGCGGACACTATAGTCTTACGGATTGGCGTCTGACACAGACGCCCCTACAATCTTTACTGATTGTTAGCTGCTACCTGTGGCCGCGAGCTCTTCCACTCAGTTTGGTCGCTCACCTTTTGAATGAGCGTTCGCTGTTCTTTTAGTTCCGTTTTAAGGAGGTCAATCTCTTTTTGTTGTAGCTCTACGATGCGATGTTCTTCCAGAAACTCGTTGAGCAGCATGGCGTTCACCTGTCCGTAGCGCACGCTATAGGGTTTTCCTTCTTTGTCGCGTACCACGAGGTCGGGGTTGACCTTCTCCACGTCTTCGGCCACGAGTCCAAATTGCGGTTTGCCTGCTGGATCAATCTCCTTTTTGTAATGGAACGTAACCGGCTTAAGCGCGAAGAGGGCTTTGCTGGCTGTGCCCATCTGCTGGATGTCTTCCTTGTAGCGCTTTGAAGAAGTGAGCGTACCGAGTTTGCTGTTTGCATCAATGAAAACAGCGACTCCCAGGTTATTGGTTTGGCCAAAAATGCTCTTGATGTAGCAGGCGTTGCTCTCCCCAGGGCTCCCCTGCATGTTGTAGCCGATATAAACGTTGTCGCTGTCGACGGCTTGGTTGCCAGCATTAGAACCCAATGCCACGTTGTTGCTGCCGGTAACGTTAACGAGTACATTAAGACCGACAGCCGCGTTCTCACTGCCATGTACGTTGGCATTGAGTGCGCCAGCACCGATGGCCGTGTTGTCGTTGCCGTCGGTGTTACTAGAGAGGGCAGCGCCGCCGACGGCGGTGTTAAATCTGCCGACGGTGTTGCTAAAAAGTGCGGGGCCTCCACCGAATGCTGAAGTCACCAACTGCCGTGTTTTGGTCGCCGGTCGTATTGTTAAAGAGGATCCTGTCACCAACTGCGGTGTTGCAGCAAATCGCCGTGCTGTTAAAGAGCGCAAAGGTGCCAATCGCGGTGTTGGAGTTACCGCTGTCGTTATAGACGAGCGCGTCAGTTCCGACTGCCACGTTCTCTGTGCCGCTGGTATTGAGCAAAAGCGCTGCCGCGCCCACTGCGGTATTGGAATCCGCGTTGTTGATGGCTAGTGCTCCAGCGCCAAGACCGGTATTATAGCTGCCGGTGCTATTAAAGAAGAGCGAATACCAACCGACTCCCGTGTTTCCTGCCCCTGTGGTGAGGGAATTAAGCGCATTACAGCCTTCTGCTGTCGTAAAGCCTGGGTAGCATCCGTCCGGCACTGGACTGACTGCTTGTAATTGCGGTGAAAGCCCAAAGCAGGCAAGTACGATAGTGGCAAGAAGTGAGGTGGCTTTTCTGAAATGAGTCAACGGATCCATGGTTTGTTCCTTTCTTTTACCCCGGCGAAGTTGACCATGTGGCTGCAACTCTGAAAGCGAGGAAGAAGCCACCGAGGACCGGCTTCTTACCCTCACCTCGGATTCAGAAAGCACACTGCACGCGTTTAGCGTTTATTTGCAACCACTTGCCCCCCGGAACTGTTCACTTGCACCTGTGCGCTCACCTTCTGGATTTGCGCGGCCTGCTCTTTAAACTGGGCGGTGAGAATCTCCATCCCTTTTTGCTGTCGCGCGACTGTTGACTTCAACTCGACGATAGTCGCTTGCTGGTTCTCAATTTTCCCCTGTTGCTCCTCGACTTTCTTGTGCTCTTTGAGGAACTCGTTAAGCAACATTGCGTTGATCTGCTCATAGCGCACGGTGAACGGTTTTCCTTCCTTGTCGCGCACCACCAAATCGCAGTTCACCTTTTCTACTTCCTCGGCGATCAACCCAAACTGCGGTGTGTGGGTCTTATCGCTCTTGTACTGAAAGGTGACGGGTTTAAGCCCTAGAATCGCTTCGCTGGCTTTGTCCATCGGTTTAATCTCTTTCTTAAACCGGCGCGAGGAACTTACTGTGCCCAGTTGACCAGCTTCGTCGACCAACACTGGTATTGCGTTCGCGAACTGCGTTGTGACCCCCCAAATACCGCTAATGAAGGTTGTGTTGTCGACGTCGACGCCACTTACGTTACCGATACAAATCACGCCATTGGCCGTGCTGACGCCTGCGCCGGAGACATTGCCCAAGGCAATATTGCTGTTGCCGGAGGTGTTGTTACCTAGCGCTTGAACGCCGATGGCGACATTGCTGCCACCGGTAACGTTGTTCAAGAGCGCAGCATGTCCGATTGCCGTGTTGCTGTCCCCTCCTGTGTTATTTAGGAGCGTTCTAGAACCGATCGCTGTGTTGTTGTTGGCAGTGTTGTTGATGTTGGCAAAGGCGCCAAACGAGGCGTTGCCCGAGCCGCTGTCGTTAAAGACGAGCGCGTCAGTTCCGACGGCTGTGTTCTCTGTGCCGGCGGTGTTAAGCAAAAGCGCTGCCGCGCCCACCGCTGTATTGGAATCCGCGTTGTTGAGCACCAACGCTCCAGCGCCAACACCGGTATTGTGGCTGCCGGTGGTATCGATATAGAGCGAGTACCAACCAAGCCCTGTATTTCCAGCACCCGTGGTGAGGAAATTCAGCGCATTGCAGCCTTCGGCTGTCGTGAACCC
This sequence comes from uncultured Verrucomicrobiae bacterium, assembly GCA_963840305.1. GTDB lineage: Bacteria > Verrucomicrobiota > Verrucomicrobiia > Chthoniobacterales > UBA10450 > Udaeobacter. The sequence goes on along the minus strand of CAWIYE010000006.1, from coordinate 365,506 downwards.
GGGATAGCACCCGTCCGGTGCCGGACTAATCGCTTGTATCTTTGGTAAAAGACCCAAAAAAAGGAACGTGATTACGATGACAAGGAATTGAATGCTGGTTTTCATAATGTGCCGGAGTCTCCGAGACGTTCCCGCGGCTTGTCGAGAGAAATTTGCGGTCGTCGAGCACGCCCCAGACTTTAGCGGGTTCCCGCCCGAGCACGACTGGCGAACTGTTTCACAAAATTTCCTGGAAGCCGCTTCTCATCGTCCGGGACGGAACCGGCCGCATTACCGAGCGCTTCTTCCTCAGGCGAAAGGAGCGGTTTGAACCGGTTTTTGTCGATCGCTTTCATGAAGGCTTCGTGCGAAGAAACGATGCCTTTTTCCAAAAGCGCCCAAATTGCGTCATCCATGAATTGCATTCCTTGCGCTCTACCGGAAACGATCACGTCCTGGAGTTTTTGGGTTGCGCCTTCGCGGATGATGGCGGCGACGGCTGCATTCGCGATGAGAATTTCGTTCACGGCGATGCGCCCGGGTCGGTCCGACCTTTTCAAAAGCAGTTGGGCGACAACGCCGCGCAGTGAGTTTGCGAGCATGGCGCGCGCCTGCGCTTGGCGGTCGGCGGGGAATGCGTCCACCATACGGTCCACGGTCTTACGCGCATTGTTGGTGTGTAACGTGCCGATCACGAGCAGACCGGTCTCAGCCGCGGTGAGGGCAAGGGAAATCGTCTCTAGATCGCGCATCTCGCCTATCAGCACGATATCGGTGTCTTCTCGCAGCGAGGCCTTGAGCCCGGCTGCAAACGTAATTGAATCGCCCGGCACTTCCCGCTGAGTGATGATGCTTTGCTTGTTGTTGTGCACAAATTCGATTGGCTCCTCGATTGTCACGACGTGCTTCGAGAAGTTTTGATTGATGAAGTCGATGAGCGCCGCCTGGGTTGTTGTTTTACCAGAACCCGTCGGACCGGTGACAAGAAGAAGTCCGCCGCGCACATATGCAAATTCTTTGGTTATCACCGGGACTCCCAACTCTTCGAGGGTCGAGATCTTTGTCGGAATCAATCGAAAAGCCGCGCCGTACCCATCGGACTGCTTAAAGTAGTTGGAGCGGAATCGAGAGTGCTCATCCATCTGGTAAGCAAAATCGAGATCGCCGTGTTGTTGGAAAATCTCCCAATTCTGCGCGCCGCAAACCTCACTCAACATGCGCGTGGCTTCTTCGTGCGAAACCGGTTCATCTCGGATAGGCATGATATCACCATGCGTCCGTACTTTTGGCGGTTGCCCCTCGGCAATATGCAAATCGGACGCGCCTTGCCGGACGACGATGTTAAGAAATTGATCGATGTAGGGCATTTCAAAACCGCGGTTACATTTTCAATTGTGGTCGCACGACGGATTTTTGATCGGCGCGCTCGTAGGCTTCTTCTGCGCTGATTAGCCCGCGATCGTAGAGGTCAATCAATGTGTCATCCATCAAGCGCATGCCTTGTTTCTTTCCGGTCTGGATAATGCCCGGTAACATGTAGGTTTTCGCTTCGCGAATGACATTGGCGACAGCCGGCGTGTTAGTGAGAATTTCCAGCGCCAACACGCGGCCAGTTCCGTCCTTTCTCGGCATCAATTGGTGGCTGATCACCCCGCGCAAAGATTCCGCCACCATAACCCGAATATGTTCCTGTTGCTCTGGTGGGAACACATCCAATAGTCGATCAAGTGTGCGTGAGGCGTTACTGGTGTGCAGCGTTGCCAAAACAAGGTGCCCGGTCTCCGCCGCGGTAATGGCGAGTGAAATCGTTTCCAAGTCGCGCATTTCGCCCACCATGATCACGTCGGGATCTTCTCGAAGCGCGGCCCGCAATGCCGTGGCAAACGATTCAGTATGAGTGAACACTTCACGCTGAGTCACGTGGCAATTTTGCGATGGAATGACGTATTCGATCGGATCCTCGAGCGTGATGATGTGGTCGTGCCGCTCCATGTTTATCTCCTGAACCATGGCCGCTAGCGTCGTTGATTTTCCGGTGCCGACCGAACCGGTGATAAGAATCAGGCCATTCTGATAGCGGGTGAGCAGCTTCAGATACTTGGGCAATCCGAGTTCGTCCATCGTCCGGACGTGCGTATTGATCACGCGAAAGACAATCTCGATTCCCAAGCGCTGCCGGACCACGCTCGTCCGATAGCGGGCGAACTTGTTTTCATAGGCAAAGTCAGAATCACCGCGTGAATTGAGTTCCTCCGTGTACATTTCCGGCACGAACGTTTCTGCCAAAGCCAACGCCTGCTCTGTGGTCAGCGGCGGCGCATCCGGCCACATCGGTTCGAGGGACCCGTTTACTCGCCAAATCGGTGGCGCGGCCACGCCCAAATGAAGGTCCGAGGCGCCCGCCTTTTGGGCGATCTCGAGATAATCATCCACGTGCGGCAGCGGATGCGACGCGACCGGTGGAGCTGAAATCTCTGGGGCCATTGCGAACTGCAGGAATGATTACCTGGCCAAGCAGGGCGCGTAAATGCTAAAACGAACTGCTTGATCGGAGACCCATAGGACATCTGGGACACGTGCGAGCCATGAGGCGGATGTCGCTCATGTTTTGCGGCGCGATTGCCCACCAAAATCGGATAGCCGACTTTTGACAAACTCGACAACCACCGGCCGGGCCAGAGCTGCTGCGATTTTTAGCACAGCCAAGGCAACGCCGGTTTGGGCGAGCTTCTTTTTTGATTTCCGGCTGGTCTTTGCATCGACATAAATTTTTTTCTTCCGCATCGGCGCCAATGCGATCAATGCGCCGACAGCGCCTGCGGCCGTAAGCCAGGAGACGGTTTGTTCCCGAAATGATCTGCGGAATTTCGCGGGCAAATCCAATTCATAGTGCAAGCCGCGCAAATCGCGCGCCAGGCGTTCACGAGACTGCGCGATTTCCGTCGTCAGTTCGTCGATTGATTTGTTGCGTCCAGATTTTTCAGCCATTTACGATCCTTTTTTAATTCAGCCCGCGTGTTAGGAAAAACCGGCTTCGTGATGCGACTGCGCGCGACCACAAGCAAAGCCAGCGCAATAATGAAATGCACCGCCGCAGCGGCCAGCGCGATCCATGGCCATGAAACCCCAGCTAGGTGGGCCAGCCCCACAACCACGCCGGTGATGAGAAAAACGTATCCCAGCGCGCAGAGGAGTAGCGCAAAAATCAGGCAACCAGCCAGTATGAGCACTTGCACCGCGGCCGCTTTCGATTCCTGGGCAACAAGAGCAAAGCGGCTCTCAAAAAACTCCGCAAGCGCGGTTAAAAGCGCCAGCAGGTTCTCGAGCAAACCGGCATGTCCCGCGGGATTGCGGGACCGAGAGCTCTCGCTGATCATCTCCGAAGCGGTTCGGAGTTAGCGCCGGAAGATCAGACCCAATACGAACCCAATTCCGAGCGCTGTGAAAATCGCCTTTGTTGGATTTTCACGGACGTATTGCTCTGCGTCTTCCTGGAACGTCCGAGCCCGATCCTTGGCATCGCCCCATGCTTGTTCTGCTTTGCCGCGTGCCTCACCCCAGGCCTGCTCTGCCTTGCCGCGGTACTCTTCTGCGAAAGCGCCCGCGGCCGATTTCAAATCTTCCGCTGCTTTGCGCGCATGTTCCCTGCTGCTTCCCAATTTATCCTGCGCTTCGTTGGTGGCGGATGTTTTCTTTTCTGCGTTTTTTTCTTCTGCCATTGGTAATCTCCAGTTAATTTTCAGGGTAACTATCCGCGTGCTTCGCTAAATGGGCAAACGCCGAGTTGCGTTAGCCCGTAAAGATTTCTCGTCTGTCATGTTGAGCGGAGCGCTCTAGCACTTCACCGTTTACGGATAGTGGTTTGCCGCGAAACGACTGAAATTTATCACGCTATTTGACTACCAATTACTCGAAGTAACGATTCTTAACGCTCAGATGCAACGATGTAACGATTTAACGGCGAAAGGCGAAATCACTGTTCGCGAAAAATGATGCGGGCTTTTGTCAAATCGTACGGCGACAGCTCCACCGAGACTTTGTCTCCGGGGACAATGCGAATGAAATGCTTCCGCATTTTGCCGGAGATGTGTGCAAGCACATTTCGTTGGCCGGGAAGATCGACGCGGAACATCGTGCCCGGCAACACTTGCGTTACCGTGCCTTCGGTCACGATCGGTCCTTCCTTCGCCATGGCGGGCGACTATACGCGCGAACGCGTGCCTCTCAAGGTTGCCGCAACTGATCCGCTGACACGGTGGGCAAATATTCCCGAAGTTGCTCCCGTTTCCACCACGCGCCGGTCTCGCGCCGTTCACGCAATGTCGTGAAACGATAGCGATAAAACATCGCGCGAATGTAGCGTGGTGGTTCCTGAGGGAAGGGATTCTTCGCGAGCAATCGGCTCACATCTTGCGAGCCCTGCAGCAACCTCACAATCAACCTGCCAAACCACGGATTTTCCCGATAGCTCCCCAGCGCTGCGAACCACATCTGCCAGTCCAGTCTTGGTTGATGCGGTGCGCACCAGCCCGGCGCACGCATCACGTCGCCGGGTTTCCATTTGAATTCATAGGGTAGCCAGTCAATTCCGTCGGCGCTGCCTTCGATCACAATCTCATCGCGATCCTTGGTCATCACTCGAAAGAGACCATAGCCGTTCACAATCCGAAACGGCTCCAAATGGCCGTAAACTGCAACGAGCGGTCGCGGCCAATCGACGTCCGGTTTGAACGCGGTGAAGATGAGCCACGCGTTGATGGGTAGCGTGACGATAATCACAGCGATCGCAGCGTAGCTCGATAATCGCCAGGTAGGGACGTCGCACGGCGGGCTCCGGTCGGCGCAGCGCGCCGACCCTACCACGGCATCATCGATCAGCAATAAGCACAGCGCGATCGTTAGCAGATTGAAGAAGCAATAGTTCCCGGTGATAGCGATCGGGAGTTGGAGAAAAATCAACAATCCCGCTGCAATGAGCCGCGGCCGACGGGGCGCCCAGATAAAGAACGGAACGATGATTTCTACGACAAGACAAAATGCGACTGAAAAATGCTTGAACCATTCCGGACTTTTATCTGCCCACCAACCGAACACTGTGGGCAACGGTTGCGACCAATAATGGTAATCAAGCGCCGTCAGGTTCCACCAGCAGTCGTCTCCGCTGGTCAGCTTCACCACGCCCGACATCAGCATCAGTTTAAAGAGGAGAAACTTGAGCAAAAACAAACCCGCGCCTGAAACCGGCGAAGCTGTAGCCGGGGGCGCTGACCCCGGCCACAACATCAACTCCCTTGGCCATAGCCGCCATGGCGCGAGAAAGATCGAGAGGAAGCCAGTTTCCAAAAGCAAAATGTCCCATTGAAAGCTGAGAAAAGTTTGTCCGGCTATTGTGAGCGAAAGATAGAAGACAAAAAGGACAACGAGCGAAACCGCAGGCGCGATCCCCAAAATTAAAAGCAAGGACAAAGCAACGCCGCCACCGCAAAGAAAATGCAGAAAGCCGTTACTCGGATCGAACCAGCAAAGCGTGGGCAGCAGGGAGTAAGCACTCCGGCCGAATCGTTCGTGAACCGCCGGTAAGAATTGGTCGAGAGGCGAGACTCCGTTGCTTCCGACAAGACCGTCCACCTGTACCCAAAGCGATACGAACGCGATCAAATAAGTAAGTCCGAGCGCACGAAGAAACCAGCGGCGCGCCCAAAAGTAAGTTGGCGGCCGCAGGTCGTTTCCCCACAGCAATCGAGTAAGCGTCGAGCCGAGCCCGCGATGCCGAGCCGATGAATTTGTAAGCGATTTCGGAAATGGCCGCGAACCCTGGAACGTGATCGTAGCTCCACGCCAGCCATCTTCTCGAAGATCGATATCGCAACGAGCGATAGACGGCTTCCGCAGCCAAAAACGTTTTCCCGTCCGGTTCAATCAAAGCCATCGCGCGCTTGAATTGTTCGGCTGGAATTTCGGGAAACTGATGCGCTGCCGCCTGATAAGTGGCGTAATCGACTTTACCAGCGGTGATATCTCGCCAACGCTCGATCCACAACCGGCAGAAATGACATTCGCCGTCCCAGATCAGCAGCGCTTTCGGCGGGGGATTGGAAACGCGGAAATGCGATTTGTTAGGCATCAACTTCCAACGTCTAACGCTCAACACTCAACGTCCAATTCAGAATCTGCATTGAGCGTTGGGTGTTGGACGTCTGAACGTTCGCTGACGTTTTCCTTAATCCTCAAACTCAGCCCATACCGGCGCGTGATCGGAAGGCTCCTTGCCTTTGCGCATGTCTCGGTCAATGCCGGACCCAACGCATTTTCTTGCCAGCTCGTTCGCTCGCCAGAACTGCGTCGATTCGCAGGCCGCGATTTTTTTCGAACGCGCGCATCTGATAGTCCCACCAACTGAAAAGTTCGCCTTCCTTGTGGTGGATCCGCAGTGTATCCCGCAACCCGATTTCGCATAATTCTCGAAACGCGGCGCGTTCGCTCCTCCGAGGCCATGATGGCTCCGCGCCAGAGGTCTGGGTCGTAGACATCGAGGTCCTCCGGCGCGACGTTGAAATCGCCGCACACGAGTAGCTCGCTGGATTTTTCTTTAGCAAGGCAATCGCGAAGGCGGCGATACCAATGCAGTTTATATTCATAAGCCGGCGAGCCGACTGCCTGGCCATTGGGCGCGTAAATCGAGAACACGCGTACGTTACTAATAGTCGCAGCGATGACCCGCGCCTGCGGATCGACCACTTCATCACATAGCGACGAACGTACGTCACGCAGCTCGGTTTTCGCGAGAATCGCCACGCCATTATACGATTTCTCCCCGTGATAAGCCGAACGATAACCGACAGCTTGCAAGGCGAGCGCTGGAAATAATTCGTCCGGACATTTCGTCTCCTGAAGGCAAACAATGTCCGGCTTCTCCGCTTCGAGCCAGGCGAAGAGGCGATCCTGCCGTTTGCGCAGAGAGTTGATGTTCCACGAGGCGATTTTCATAGCGCGTCATTCTGAACGAAGCGAAGAACCTCCCAGTTGCTGATAGATCACACTAACTAATCTGCGTGACCATTCGCGCAATTGCGAGGTCCCTCACTTCGTTCGGGATGACCCGGGGGAAATCATTTTTGTGATGATCGAGACATCGTTTATGTGGACCACTTCCCACCACTCACTTCTCACTGGTCACAACTCGATCTCCACTCCCGGCGCTGGCATAATCACCTCTGAGTCGGGAAGCTCGGCTGACAATGTCGCCCGCATCCACTCCACTGCCGACGGGTCACCATGGACAAGAACAATCTTGCGGGGCGAAAGTTTCTTCGCGTATTCGATTAACGTCTCCCGCGTAGCGTGCGCGCTAAACTGGAACTGTTCGATGTTGCAGCGGATCCCTTGGGGCGGTTTGTCTGGATCAAGTGCGACCTCGCCGCCCAGGCCTGCGTCCCGGAGCAGGCCGGCAGGCGATTCGGGATTGGCGTAACCGACAAAGAAGACCGAGTGCTGTGGGTTTTCGATCAGTCGGCGTGCAAAAACATTGGAAAGCGTTTTGGGGATCATCATCCCGCTGGAGAGAACGTAAACGCGTCCAGCGCGTAGCGGCGCATCCCGTACCGTTTCATCATTCAAAATGAACGGCGCGACGTCTCTCATGAGTTGCAGGTGCGGCAATTGCCGACGCGTCATACGCGCGCGGCGATCATAGATGTCTGTGAACTTCGAACTAAGACCGCCGATATAAATTGGAAACTCTCCCGAAACCTTTCGGGACTCACGGCGGAACTTGTAAAGCATGGCCAGGATCTCCTGCGTTTTGCCGAGCGCGAACACCGGTATGAGCACGCATGCCTCATGCGCGAAAGCGTCCTCGAGTGCCTCGGCAAGCCTTCGCTCTTCACCGGCGCGGGTCCACCCCGCAGGTTTCGCGTGATCGCCTCGCGTGCATTCCATAATCAAGACGTCGATTTTCTCTTCAGGAAAAATCGCCGCTTCCATGATTGTTTGATCGTCGAAATTGACGTCTCCGGTGTAAAAGACAGTTTGGCCTTCGGCGCGCAGCAAAATTCCTGTCGAGCCGAGCACATGCCCTGCGTCGAAGAACTCAAACGTCAGCGCATTTCTTTCACGCTGGGGCGCGCGCTCGCCGCCAATGGAAATGCGTTGACGCATCGGACACCAACGCCAGTGTTCCGATGCTCTATCGATTTCGCGATGGGTGAAAAGCGGATACGACCTTTCTCCGATTTCCTCGCGCTGGCGGGTCATCACGTTGACCGAGTTGTGCAAAAGCACATTGCCGACACCAGCCGTGGCCTCCGTCATAAAAACTCGCGCGCTTGGAAAACGTCGCATTGCCACCGGCAGCGTGCCGATGTGATCCTGGTGGGCGTGCGAAATCAGAATCGCGTCGATTCTCCGATCGGCGATTGCCTTCAAATGAGGCAGCGCATCCTCCCCGGTGTTCTTTGGGTGCATGCCGCAATCGAGCAACAGCCGGTGGCGGCCAATCTCAAGATAATACGAGTTTGCGCCGATCTCCGTGCGGCGGGTGAGATTAATGAATTTCACTTCATTGAAGCGTTGAATCGTTGAAGCGTTAAAACGCCGCCCAATCAAGGAGAAAGCTGCTCAAGGTGGGATAGGCTTCTCCGAAGACGATGGTTATCGGCGAAGGCGTTGGATGATTGTATGAGCGTTATAGAGGCGGTTGTGCCAAACGCCGTTTGTTTGGCTCAGCGCTTGACACAAACGTCGCTACAACGTCTGCTTGAGCACGCGCAGCCAGTTTCCGCGCAAAATTTTTTCGATTTCCTGGTTGGAAAAGCCTCGCTCGATGAGTTTTCGGGTCAAATTTCGCGTCTGCGAATGGTTCGTCAGGTCGGGAATGAAATGCGGCGTGGTCAACTTTGCAGCGAGCTCGGTCCGCACCTTTTCAGGCAATTGCTCGAAGAGATACTCGCAAAAATCAAAACCGATTCCGACGCCGTCGATTCCGATCAGACCTATCACGTGCTCAATGTGATCGACGTAACGATCGAGGGTGCTGTTTTTCGCATCCCGACTAACGAGGATCGCGTTTACCCCGACAACACCACCGCGTTGACCGACGATCTTGATTTGCTCATCGCTGATGTTGCGCTCGATGTCGTAAAACTTTCGCGCATTCGTATGCGAAACGATGAGCGGTTTGCTCGTTAGCTCAACAATGTCCTCGAATCCCTTTGGATTGATGTGAGCAAGATCGATGAGGATGCCGAGGCGCTCGCACTCGCGCACGACGTCGCGACCAAAATTCGTCAGGCCATCGCGCGGCGATCCGCTTGGTTTGAAAATCCCGCCGCTGCCGGCGGCGTTGCGGCGCGCGTGCGTCAAGCCAACCGACCGCAGGCCGAGTTCGTAAAACGCGCGGAGCAAATTTAAGTCTTCACCCAACGGTTCCACACCTTCCATCGTGATGAACAGCGCGATTTTGTCGCGCGAGCTTGCTCAATTCGGCAAACGTTTTGCAAATCGCGAACCGATCCGTCTGCTCCACCTCGGCATACAGTCGTGCGACCTGATCGAGCGCAACACGCAAACCCATTTCCGGCAGATAACGGTCCTCGACGTAAATTGCCACGCCGAGCACGCCGATACCGCCGGCTTCAAATTCCGGCAAAAAATGCGAGACGAGAGTGCCTGGCCGATCACGTTTTTCATACAAATCGATCAGCAGATCGAAGTGAAAATCGACGATCCCGCCGGCGTGTAGCCGGTCGATTCGTTCTTCGATGGATTCTTTCATGTCATTCCGGAGCAGCGGTCTGTGACCGCCGAGGTCGACCGGCGCGAAGTCCGATGTAGTGGTGTTCGCCATTGGGGGCAGGCCTGTCGGTTGGCGAAACTGTAGTGCGCTCTTGTGAAACGCCGCCTCGTGAGATTGGGCCCTTGATACAAACGCCTTTGGCGAATCTGCCAAATGTGTACACAAAAAGCCGCACCGCGGCATGGAAGGACAGTGCGGCTCTTTTTTAGTGGCTGCCTCCCGGGCCTTGGACTGCTGGTAGATTGCCACCCGGACCGCATGGACCCGGCGGGTACCCGCCTTTAGCATCTTTTGCTGGCTTGAGGTCCTGGATTCTGAGCTCTTTTTTCTCTTTCTTTTTCTTGGTCTTGTCTCGCGTGTCACCGTTCCGATTTTTCATGGGCTCCTCCTTGCGCCGAGGCTACAAATTCTTGTCAGCTTTGACAAGGAGAAATTGCCGTCCGCTAATCATCCAGCGTTTGCGCAAGGCGGCGGATGCGAATAAACGGGAACGGAACAGCTGGGACTCAATGATTCGCGCTAATTCGCGTGATTCGCGGACCAGTCTATTTGCTCAGTTCGAGCATGCGCAGAATTGGCGTTTCCGCGCGTTTGCGCACTGATTCGGGCAGAGTGATTTCTGGTTCCATGTTGAGGAGCGCCTCGTATGCTTTTTCCAAGGTGTTCATCTTCATGAACCGGCACTCGCCGCAGAAGCAATTGTTCGTTGGACCGGGAATAAAAGTCTTGCCGGGGATTTCTTTGCATAGCCGGTGCAGCAAGCCAGCTTCGGTCACGACGATGATCTCGCGCGCGGGCGATTCTTTGCAAAAGGTTACCATCTTTTCGGTGGAACAAACTTCATCAGCCAGCATACGCACTGCGTAGGTGCATTCCGGATGCGCAACGACCGGCGCATCTGGATACTCCTCGCGAATTTTGTTTATGCTGCGCGCCGTGAACTCAACGTGCACATAACAAGTGCCCTGCCACAAATCCATCTTGCGCCCAGTCCGCTCCATTACCCATGCGCCGAGATTTTGGTCAGGGACAAACAGAATATTTCGGTCAGCGGGCGCGGCGCGCACAATCTTGTCGGCATTACCGCTCGTGCAAATCACATCGGCTAGCGCTTTCACACCTGCGCTGCAATTGATGTAGGCGACCACATAATAATTCTTGTCTGCGTGTTTTTTCAGAAACTGCGCCAGCTTTTCAGGCGGACACGATTCAGAAAGCGAGCAGCCGGCATCGAGGTCCGGCAAAATCACGCGCTTGGTCGGATTGATGATCTTGGCTGTTTCAGCCATGAAATGGACACCGCAAAACAAGATTACGTCAGCGTCTGTCTTGGCTGCTTGGTAACTCAACCCTAACGAGTCGCCAACGAAATCGGCGACGTCCTGTAGCTCCGGCACCTGATAGTTATGCGCCAGAATAACAGCATTTCGGTGCCGCTTTAGCTCTAAGAGTTCTTCGGCAAGATCAATGCCGACGTGACTCGGAGCACCGAAGTTGATGCCTGCACTTACCATCGGCTAATATGGCGGTTTCCAGGGAATTTACAAATATGGGGACGCTGTAGTCGCGGCTGTGTCAGCCGCCGGGCGCTCGCCGCGGCGAGCGCCGCTACAACACGAGCGCTGCGCGCATCGCTTCAATCGGCGCTTCGCGGTTGAACCAGATGGAAAATGAGCGCGCGCCTTGGTAGAGCAACATGGACAACCCGTTCGCGCCGCGCGCGCCGGCCGCCTCTGCCGCGCGAAGCAGCGCCGTCTTGGACGAACCGTAAACGCAATCGAAGACAATATGATGCGGCGCAATCAACCGCGCCGGGATCGGCGTGGGATCGCTTGGGTTCATTCCGAGCGGCGTGGCATTAACGATGAGATCGATGTCCGCGAGTTGCGTCCGCATTGCCGATTCGTCCCAAGCTACCGCTTCAATCCGCGCGCTCGGGCCTAACACCCTGGGCCCGGAAAAAAACGGTCGCAATTGCTCTGCCAGTGCGACTGCCTTTTCCAGAGTCCGATTGACCAGAACAAGACGCTCACAGTTTTCCAGCGCGCATTGCCAGCCTAGAGCGCGTCCGGTTCCGCCGCCGGCGCCAATGATCATGATGCGCAGATCGCGCAGATCGATCGAGAATTCAGTGCGAATCGCTCGCAGAAATCCTTCACCGTCCGTATTTGAACCAATCAGTTTTTCATCGCGAACGCGAATTGTGTTTACTGCGCCGGTGCGAGTTGCGGATTCGTCCGCCTCATCGACTTGCGTGAGGGCCGCGATCTTGTGCGGGACGGTCAGGTTAATTCCAACGAAGTCGAGCCTGCGCAAAAACAGCAGCGCCGAGCGCAGCTCGTTCGCGCGAATGTGAAAACGTGCATATTGCGCCTTGATCCCGCACGCGCCAGCGCGGCATTTTGCATGTGCGGCGAGAGCGAGTGCGCAATCGGATCGCCGAAAACACCGAGCCGAATGGGCGGATCGACATCGCGCGCGATCTTAGTCCACTTGTCGAGATCGGCCAGGGCATAGCGCTCGGTAGTTTTTTGATCTTTCACAATCGATTGAGAATACTACCACGGTACCCGAGAGCGAATGCTCGATGTCCGGGTAGCGCACGCTTCTGGTGTGTTGTCGGAGCCGCCTCGGGTCCGCGAACTTTCGGTGATGTTTCGGCCGTCGAGAGCTAACGAGCTCATACAAAAGTTCGTTTCGGCGCCACGCCGAAACCAGCACGCGAGACGCGTGCGCTACCCAATCCGCATGCTTCTCAAAGTTGTCGATTTGTGCCTTCGCCGATAGTTTCGCCTATTACGATGACGACTGAAACGGACAGACCCTCGGACTTTATTCGCGACATTGTCGCGGAGGATGTTCGCGCTGGAAAATACGAACAGATTCGCACCCGCTTCCCGCCCGAGCCGAATGGTTATCTGCACATTGGCCACGCAAAATCGATTTGTCTCAACTTTGGTATCGCGCGCGAGTTTGGCGGCACCTGTAACATTCGCATGGACGACACCAACCCGACGAAAGAGGAAGCCGAGTATGTCAGGTCGATCATGACTGACGTGCATTGGTTGATCGATGGGTGGGCGGATAAACATGTCGGCGGTGCGCCCTTTTATGCGTCGGATTATTTCGATCGGTTTTACGAGTATGCAGTAGAGCTCATCCGTAAAGGCAACGCGTACGTTGATGACATGAGTCGCGAGGAGACGGACGAATATCGCCGAGTTGGGAAGGCGAGCGGCTTTCGTGAGCGCCCGATCGAAGAAAATCTCGATCTCTTTGCACGAATGAAAGCCGGTGAGTTTGCAGACGGCGCGCGCACCCTGCGCGCGAAGATCGACGTAAACGCGGCGAACGTCTGGCTGCGTGATCCGGTGCTTTATCGGATTCGGCACGCGTCCCATCATCGCACCGGTGATAAATGGTGCATTTATCCGATGTACGACTGGGCGCACACGCTCAGCGATTACGTCGAAGGGATCACACATTCGATTTGCACGCTCGAGTTCGAAGTGCATCGGCCGCTTTACGATTGGATACTCGATGCGCTTGAACTGCCAGAGGCCCGCCCGCATCAATACGAATTTGCCCGGCTCAATCTCACTTACTCGGTCATCAGCAAGCGCAAATTGATCCAGCTCGTGACGAGAAACTTGTGAACGGGTGGGACGACCCGCGCATGGTCACGATTTCAGGCTTGCGGCGGCGCGGCATCACGCCAAGCGCGTTGCGCACGTTCGCTTACAACATCGGCATCACGAAATATCCGAGCATGACTGACATGGCACTGCTTGAACACACCATGCGCGATGAATTCAATCGCAGCGCTACGCGGCGCCTCGCCGTGCTGCGGCCCATCAAAGTTGTGCTGACGAATTATCCCGAAGGAAAAACAGAAGAACTTGATGCGATCAATAATCCGGAAGACCCAAATGCTGGGACGCGCAAGATTCCGTTCGGTCGCGAGCTTTATGTCGAGCGCGACGATTTCATGGAAACGCCCCCGCCGAAATTCTTTCGGCTTACGACCGGGCGGTGAAGTGCGTCTGAAATACGCATACATCATCAAGTGCGACGAAGTCGTGAAAGATGAGCCTGGCAACGTGATCGAACTCCGGTGCACCGTTGACCTCGATAGCAAATCAGGCGGGCCGACTGCGGGTCGTAAAGTGAAAGGGACGATTCACTGGGTGAGTGCGTCGCACGCTATCGATGCGGAAGTTCGATTATATGATCGGCTGTTTACTGTTCCCGAGCCCGACTCGGGCGGCGATTTCAAGTCGTTCATCAATCCGAATTCGCTCGAAGTCGTCAACTGCAAAATGCGAACCTGCTGTTGCGGAGCGCGCGTCCCGAAGAGCGCTATCAATTCGAGCGGCTCGGCTATTTCGCGCTGGATCCGGATTCCAGACCCGAAAAGCAAATCTGGAATCGCACGGTTACGCTGAGAGATACTTGGGCGAAGGAGGCGAAACGAACCTGACAAGCCCGGCAGGCGGAGCGCTGTCCTACAACGCGAATATGGCCGAACGCACGAGCAGCCGTTGTAGGGCAAGCGCATCGCTTGCCGGGCACTAGAACAGCGCCAGCGCGCGGTCAATACGTGCGAGGACTTTTTCTTTTCCGAGAACTTCCAGTAGGTGATAGAGACTCGGGCCCACGTTGCTACCCGTCTCAGCAAGGCGAGTGGGATGCACGATCGCGCCGACTTTTACGCCGAGCTTTGACGCGGTGCTTTTCAATGTCGCTTCGATTTCGGTGGCATCGAACTTCTCCAGCGTGCTTAGTGCGTCGCGAACCGCTTTGAGCCGTGGCTTGCTCTCCGGAGTGAAATGTTTCGCTACGCCTTGCGGATCGTAATCGAAATCATCAGTGAAATAAAAGCCGCAATACGAGGGGAGTTCATCGAATGTGTTGATCTTGCCTTTGCAGGTTTGCAAGGCCGCGCGGACATATTTCTCCGGGTAATTGTCCAACGTCACCCCGCTCGACTTCAGCTTCGCCACGGCCAAATCGTAAAACTCAGCATCACTAAGCTCGCGCGCATATTCGCCGTTTAGCCAATGCAATTTGTCAGGATCAAATGTGGCGGAGCTGCGCCCAATGTTCTTCAAGTCGAAAATCCGGATGATCTCGTCGATGTCCATTTTCTCCCGGTTGTCCTTGGGCGACCAGCCGAGCAGGCACAAGTAATTACGGACGGCTTCGGGAAGATAACCGCGCCGGATGTAATACTCGACGCGCGCGCCTTCGTCGCGCTTGCTCATCTTCGATCCGTCGCGGTTGAGAATCAGCGGGATGTGCGCGTATTGCGGTGGTGTTGCGCCGAGCGCGCGAATTAGCTCGATATGCTTCGGCGTGTTGGAAAGGTGATCTTCGCCCCGGATCACGTGCGAGATTTTCATTTCCAAGTCGTCGATCACGTTTACGAAATGAAAAATCCACGAGCCATCGGGACGGCGGATGGTCATGTCGGGGTGCGTTTCTTCGGATTCGACAAATCGAAATCGATCTTGCCGCAAACGAGGTCGTCGACCACGACGTGCTCGCGCGGCGAACGAAAGCGTAGCGCGCCCTGCGTCTTCGAAGATGTGACCGGCGTCCTGAAGTTTTTTCAGGTAGCGCTCGTAAAGTTCTGTGCGCTCACTTTGCAGATACGGTCCGAAATCACCGCCGACGTGCGGGCCTTCGTCCCAATTCAGGCCGAGCCACTTTAGCCCTTCGTAAATCGCGGCCATGGCTTCCTCGGTGTTGCGCTTGATGTCGGTGTCTTCGATGCGCAGCACGAATTTCCCGCCGTGATGTTGCGCAAACAGCCAGTTGAATAGCGCGGTGCGCGCTCCACCGATGTGCAGATAGCCAGTAGGCGAGGGGGCGAAACGAACGCGGATATCCGAAGGCATTAGCCACAGATTACACAGATTTTCACAGATGTTGTAGTGGCGGCTGTGTCAGCGCGCGCCTCTACAGGTCATTCGATGAAAAGCTTTCCGGCGCGGCGGCGGACATGTCGATCTTGCGAGAGATTTACCTTGGCGACGCGCGCGTCCGGGTCGAGTAGCGAGCGCACGTGCTCGATCACATCAAAGCCAACCTCAGAAGTATTTTGCGCGCGCAGCCACTTCAGAATCGCGCGCCGCTGGAGTGCAACAGGTAGTGCGCGAAGTTTTCGCGACCGAAAGATCTGCGTTGGTTGAATCTGGCACCTCGTTGTCGATCCAATTTCTCTTCCTCGGCAGCAATCATTGCTGTTCGCCAAATGTTCTGGCGGATGTTGCGGCCAAGCGTTTTTTCCAGATACGGAATAATACGGTTGCGAATCCGATTCCGCATCGGCGCGAGATTTTTGTTGGACGCGTCTTCGCGAAATTTCAGCCGATGTTCGCGCACATAGTCGTCGATTTCAGTCCGCCAGACTGAGAGAATCGGGCGCACGACGTCAAGTCGACCCTGTCAACGCGGCGCATGGAGATGTCACGCATTGCAGCCAGACCAGTGAGACCAGCGCCTCGGATCAAGTTTAACAGGAAGGTCTCAACAAGATCATCCGCGTGATGTGCTAGAAAAATCGTGCGGCAACGGTGGCGCTTCGCGGCTTTGGCGAAGAATGAGTAGCGGGCTTCGCGCGCTGCGGTTTCGATCGACATCTTTTTTTTCTTCGCGAGCGCGCGAACGTTTGCCGAACCGAGCTCGAAATCGACGTGCATTGTAGGGCGAGCGGCTCGCTTGCTCACTCGGCGGCCCGGCAGGCGGAGCGCCTGCCCTACAAATTTTTCGTTGTAGCGTTCGACCATCTTTCGCACAAAGCGGGCATCGGCGTCGCTGGATCTTCCGCGCAATTGATGATTCAAATGGCAAACGATCAGCTTCTTGTAACCGAGATTGGTCAGCCAGTGGAGTAACGCGACGGAATCGCGCCCGCCGCTGACGCCGATGAGATAGCGCGCGGCCGGAGGAAAGTCGTGACTTAGTCGCGGGCTGATGCTTGGTGGTTTCACGAGTGTTTTCCTGTCATTCTGCGGGGAGCGAAGAATCTCTGATCATCTGGTCGAACGCGTGGCAGACGCAAACAGAGATGTTTCGCTCCCGGCTTCGCCCAGCCTACGGCGTGGCAGGCCGCTCAACATGACAATTATTTGAATCCAATTCACGGCGGCACGGCATCCAATGTTCAAAAGCAATAATGAATAATCAACCAATCTTAGACAAAGCGGGAACTCCGCAGCGTCCTAAAATTATGAACAACGAAGCTCAATCGATCTACAGCGCTTCTGGTCGACTCGGAGGAAAAGGGCCGGAGCAGGATGGAAACAGCAGTATATGCGACGTGCATTCTGAGCGTGGTCGCCGCTATCTGCCAATTCATCGCGCAACCGACCCCAACTCCATTCGGGGATGAGTTCGCGCCAGAGCAACCGGCGCCGGTCATGTCGCAACACGCCGCGGAAGCAGTCATCGATACGAAATCTTGAGATTTCAGCTTGGTGTAGCCACCGGGCTGTGGCCGGTCAGAGTGTGAAATCGACGAGACGGCCCACAGGGCCGTGGCTACAGCAGAACTTGGCCTGTGGCAAAGCAAACCGATCAATATCCCGTGGCTGTGCACGAGTGGGCTTGACAATGAATGAACGTTCATTCATCTTCCAAACCTATGTCGCAACCCCAGATAGAATCTTCCAATCCAGATCGACGTTCACAAATCCTTGATGCAGCTTTGGTTTGCTTTGCCAAACGCGGATTTCACCAGGCTAGCATGCACGACATCAGCGCCGAAGCCGGCATCAGCGTCGGCCTGATCTATCGCTATTTCGAAAACAAAGAGGCGGTCATTTCCGCGATGGCGGACCGTCACAAGAAAGAGATCGGCGAAGTGCTGGAACGGGCGCGGCAGGCGCCGACGCTGCTCGAGTCGCTCGAAATCCTTGTTCACTGCGCATTGCTGTGAAGACGCGCCGCAAGTTGTCTCAGCGTTCGTAGTCGATCTTTACGCGGAAGCGTCGCGCAATCCGCAAATTGCCGATTTGGTGCGCGACGTTTTACAAACGGCGATGGATGGCGTGACTGACGTGATCGCGCGCTCGCCTGAAGCAAAACATGCGTCGCACGGTCTGGCGCCGAAACGAACAGTCAGAATTAATCTTTGCCGTAGCCCGCGGAATGTTGATGCGGGACGTTCTGCAACCGCAGGAAATGACCGCCGCGGAAAGACGCGCGCGCCAATTGGAAGTGACACGGCGGCTTTGGACGCTCTTGTTTAAAACGGAGAGCGAACCAGCGTATGCATGACGTGGCGAAACCTGACGCAACAGCAATGAATCCAAGATCGAAGCGCGGCATTCTGCCAATAATTGGTGTGGTGCTGCTCGTTGCCCTCGGCGTCGCGGCATTGGTGTTCTTTCGGCTCGCAACACTGACGATTCTAATAGTCGCCGCGACTACAGGCGCGCTGCTGTTTGCACTGATTTCCATCAGAAGATTCAAATTAAGCAGACCGACCGCCGGTGCTTTATTTGCCGTTTTCGCGCTGGTTTGCGTGTTGGCAGACGTAAAATTTCTTCAATTCTTCAAGATGAGCGCGACACCGATGATGATGCCCGCCACCACGGTCGCGAGCGCAACGGTGAAGGAAGAAGATTGGGCGCCGGTGCTTTCGGCAGTCGGATCGGTCTCAGCCGTGCAAGGCGCGGTTGTTTCCGCTGAGCTGGGCGGAGTTGTGGCCGAAATTGGTTTTCCAAATGGCGGAGAAGCGAAAAAAGGTGATGTGCTGTTGAAACTCGATACCTCTTCTGAGGAGGCGCAGTTGCACACGGCCGAAGCTGACTTGGAACTTGCGCGCGCGAATTTGCAACGCGAGCGGGATCTCGCTGCGCGCAAAGTCGTTTCCAAGCAGGAGTTGGATGCAGCTGAATCGGCGTTCGGTCAAAAACAAGGCACTCTGGACAACATGCGCGCGTTCATTGCGAAAAAACAAGTGCATGCGCCGTTCGACGGGCAGCTCGGCATTCGTCAGGTCAACGTCGGACAAATGATCAACCCGGGGCAGCAGGTCGTGTCGTTGCAAGCGCTCGATCCCGTGTTTGTCGATTTTGCGCTGCCGCAACAGGAATTGTCGAAACTCGCTCCGGGCTTGGAAACGCACGTGCGCACAGATGCGGTGCCGGGCCGGGAGTTCAAGGGCAAGTTGACCGCGCTAAATTCCATGGTCGACACGGTGACGCGCAATGTGACTTTGCAGGCAACGCTGGATAACCCGGACCACGCACTGAAACCGGGAATGTTCGTGAAAGTCGACGTCGTGTTGCCGGAGAAAAGCAAAACGCTCGTGATTCCGGGCAGCGCGGTTTCTTATGCGCCGTACGGGGATTCGGTTTTCGTGATCGAGAAAAAGAAAGACCCGAAGACGGGCAAGGAATCGCAGACGTTACGTCAGGCTTTCGTCCGAATCGGCGAGGCGCGAGGTGATTTTATTTCAGTGACTCAAGGATTGAAGGCCGGCGACGAGATTGTCAGCACCGGTGTCTTCAAACTCCGTAACGGCACACCGGTCACGGTTAACAACGAGCTCGCGCCCAAACCTCAGATGAATCCGACGCCGGAAGATTCGTGATAAGATCGACATGAAATCGTTTACCGATCTTTTCATTAAACGCCCGGTGCTGGCCATAGTGGTAAGCCTTGTGATCCTCATTGCCGGTTTGCAGGCGATGAAGACGATCAACGTGCGGCAATATCCGCGTAGCGACATCGCTGCGATCACGGTGACGACAATCTACGTAGGCGCGGACGCGGAATTGGTTCGCGGATTTATTACCACACCGCTCGAGCGCGCAATCGCCGCCGCTGACGGCATCGATTACATCCAATCGCAAAGTCAGCAGGGCGTTTCCACGATCACCGCGCGTCTGAAATTAAATTACGACGCGAACAAAGCGCTCTCCGACATCAGTTCGAAAGTAGATTCGGTCCGCAACTTTCTGCCGCCCGAGTCGCAAATTCCGGTGATTACGATTATTCCGGCCGATTCGCAGATCGCCTCGGCCTACTTGAGTTTTACTTCCAATATTCTTCAGCCTAACGAGGTCACTGATTACCTGGTTCGACTTGTTCAACCTCGTTTGACTTCAATTAGTGGCGTGCAACGAGCCGACATTCTGGGCGGTCGGACGTTCGCGATGCGGATCTGGATGAAACCGGAGAGAATGGCCGCATTAAATATTTCACCGACCAATGTTCGCGATGCACTGACGAAAAATAATTTTCTTGCCGCTGTCGGGAACACGAAAGGTTCGCTGCTTCAGGTCAATCTCACGGCAAACACCGATTTGCACACCGCCGATCAATTCAAGCAACTCGTGGTTAAGCAGGACAAGGGAACACTCGTTAGGCTAGGCGACATCGCCGACGTCGTGCTCGGATCGGAGGATTACAACACCGAAGTCCGGTTCTCCGGCCAAAAAGCGGTGTTCATGGGCATCTGGGTACTGCCAAACGCGAACTCGATCGACGTGATCAAACGTGTGCGCGTTGAATTGGACCAGATCAAGAAGGAATTGCCTACCGGCATGCAGGCCGAAATGGCCTACGACGCAACCGCCTACATCAACGACGCCATTCACGAAGTCGTAAAGACACTGATCGACCACATTGCTCATCGTGATGGTCGTCATCTTTTTGTTCCTTGGCTCCTTCCGTTCCGTTCTCGTGCCGGTCGTGGCGATTCCGATTTCGCTCATCGGCGCGCTCTTTTTGATGCAGCTGTTCGGTTTTACCTTAAACCTGCTGACACTGCTCGCGATCGTGCTCTCGGTCGGATTGGTTGTCGATGATGCGATCGTTGTGGTCGAAAACGTCGAGCGCCACATGCGTGAAGGCATGTCGCGCATGAATGCGGCGCTGGTCGGCGCGCGGGAACTGGTCGGCCCGATCATCGCCATGACGATCACTCTCGCAGCCGTTTACACGCCGATTGCGCTGCAAGGTGGATTGACCGGCGCACTCTTTCGCGAATTTGCGCTCACGCTCGCCGGCGCCGTTTTCATTTCGGGCGTCGTCGCACTCGTTCTGTCGCCAGTGATGTCGGCGAACTTGCTGCGCGCGGAACACGTGGAAACCGGCTTCAGCGGTTTCGTCGACTCGGACGTTCGATCGGTTCCGCGATTGGTACGGCAGTCATCTCGATCGCACGCTCGCCGCGCGTCCGGCCGTCTATACGGTCTGGATCGGCCTGTCGCTTTTGGGCGCGCTGTTTTGGTACATGTCGCCGCGTGAGTTAGCTCCACAAGAAGATCAAAGCGTCATCTTTGGCATCATGACTGCGCCGGCGAACGCAACGATCGACGACACGATTCGCTACGCCGATGCCGCCGGCAAAATTTTTGCCGACGTTCCGGACGTACGGTTCACGTTTCAACTGACATTTCCAGACAATGGTTTTGGCGGAATGGTCTTGAAGCCATGGGGCGTGCGCAAGACACCGACAAAAAATTACTTGCCACTCATTCAGCAAAAGCTTGGAGGTATTCCAGGCATTCGAATGTTCCCGGTGATGCCCGCAGCTCTTCCCGGTGCCGATAATTTTCCAGTGAGTTTCGTTATCACTTCGACCGCGGATCCCGAGCGAATTCTCGAGTTTGCCCAGGAGCTCCAAGGCAAGGCAATGCAGGCGCATATGTTTCAGTTTTCAGACATCGACACCAAGATCGATCAGCCGCAATCCGAAATCGTTTTCGACCATGACAAAGTCGCGTCGATGGGTCTGGACATGCAGAAGGTCGGCAGCGACATAGTCCGCCGCTATCGGTGGCAATTATGTCAATTGGTTCAACATCGTCGGGCCGCAGCTACAAGGTGATCCCCCAAGTAAAGCGCATCGATCGTTTGAATCCGGAGCAGCTCAAAGACATTTACGTCACTGGTCCGAACAATCAGCTCATTCCGTTGAGCACGGTCGCTTCAATCCGTCACAAGACCGTCGCGCGGTCCCTTAACCGCATGCAGCAGCTCAACGCCGTCAGCCTTCAGCGGTGTCCCCACACGCTCGCTCGATACAACGTTGAAATTTCTCGAGGACGAAGCGCAGAAAATTTTGCCGAAGGGCTACATCGTCGATTACACGGGTGAATCTCGTCAGTTACACACCGAAGGCAGCAAGTTCGGAGCGGTCTTTACTCTTGCCGTCGTTTTGATTTTTCTGGTTCTGGCCGCGCAGTTCAACAGCTTCCGCGATCCGTTCATCATTCTGCTCGGTTCGGTCCCGCTCGCGATGTTCGGCGCGCTGGTCTTCACGTTTTCTGAAAATGCCGTTCGGCACGTTTTTCACCGACCATTTCACGACGACGCTCAACATCTATTCCGAGGTCGGGTTTGGTCACGCTGGTCGGCCTCGTTTCCAAAAACGGAATTCTTATTGTGCAATTCGCGAATCGAACTGCAACGCGCAGGGCATGGCCAAGCTTGCCGCCGTTGCCCAAGCCGCGCGAATTCGATTGCGCCCGGTCATGATGACCAGCGTCGCAACTGTCGCCGGCCATTTTCCGCTCACACTTGTCACCGGCGCGGGAGCCGCGGCACGAAATTCAATCGGTCTCGTGCTCGTTGGCGGAATGACGATTGGAACAATCTTCACGCTCTTCATTGTGCCATCCCTTTACATGCTGATCGCGAAGGAACATCACGAGAAATCTCTGATGGACCCAGACTTGGAGGGTGTCGCCCAAGATGTCGATCTCACGCCGGAATACGCACCGGCGCTGGCGGGGGACGGAAACGGCAACGGCTGGAAAAAATAATCAAGGAGGGACGGTCCGCCGCAGGACGGATTGGCCGTGGCGAACTTGGGCAGCCGTCCAAAGAAAAATAACGGCTGGGAAGCCGTTGCCCCTTTAGAGCGGTTTAAGGAATGTTGTAGCCACCGGCCTGTGGCCGGTTTGCCCAAGCGTTGCTTTTCACATTAGGAAGACGGCCCACAGGGCCGTGGCTACAGCGGCCACGGTTATTTAGAACGCTCTAGAAAAAACAGAAGCCTCAGTAAGTTTTGCTCACTGAGGCTTTGTTTTGCAGCCCCGAACCCTTTCGGGGCTGCTCACCCCGAAATTTCGCCAAGGTCAGTGCGCTTGGATATTTTCGTCACGACCCGGGCTTACGGGCGAAGCGTTTTCAGCGTGCTTCTCTGAAGCTGCCACGAAATTCAGCCAGCTCAGTGGAGTTGCTGATTTTCGTGACGAACCAGGGCTCTGGCCCGAGAGTTGGCGCCTGTTCCGGAACCGCTTGGCCGACTGGCATCGGGCCAAAGACGATCGGGTGGCCAGGCTTCGCGACCGTGATGTAGTTTTGTCCCCTGTTTTGAGAGAGGAACAAACCTTGTTCGCCCTCGAGCAAGTTTGCCAAATCGAGCCCGCTCACCGGCACATTCATTTCGAGTTTCATTTTTTCCTAATTTGCTTCGCGTTTTCAGCGCGCTTCTCTGAAGCTGCCACGAAATTCGGCCAACTCAGTTGAGTTGCTGATCTTCGTGACGAACCAGGGCTCTGGCCCGAGCGCACTTTGTGGCTGTTCCTGGATGACCTTGCCGATTGGTGTCGGCCCGAAGGCGATCGAGTGACCAGCCTTGGCGACGGTGATGTAGTTTTGTCCTCTGTTCTGACAGAGGAACAACCCCTGTTCGCCGTCGAGCAGGTTTGCTAGGTCGAGCCCGCTGACCGGCACATTGATTTCTAGTTTCATTTCCCTTTTTCCCTTCTGTTTTTTGTTTTTCTTTTCTCTTTGTGAAGCGTTACTCTCGCGCGCCGCTTGATAATCGCGAGGTAACTTAGGTTGCCTTTTTTCTTTCTCGATTGTTGAACGTTTGAGCAACTGAACGTTGTCTAAGAGTGGAACAACGAACGGCACTTCGCGCAGACGGGGACACAGCACGTGCAGAGGCGGAGGGGATTCTTAAAACCGGGAGGAAACCAATATCGATGATCGATCCAGCCCTCGAAAGGCCTTTGCTCAGACTGCACGGCGCGATGAACGTCCGATCGTTCTGGAAATCCGTTCAACAGTTGCTCTCCGCGGCGATACCAAATCGTGTGATTGGTCTCACCCTTCAGCACAATCCGGTTTTGCCAATGATCGCGAGATGGACTCGGCCAATGCCGAAAGGTTTTTTCGCTGCGGAACCACTTCAGAGTTACGTCGCCAGACGACCGCGAAAAAAATTTGTTCGTTTCGGTAATCTTTTCCCTAATCGCAACAGTTTTATAAAATCGGCCTTTTACCGCCAATACATTGCGCCGCAAAAATGCGCGCACGCCGCTGGGTTATTCTTCTGGAAGGGCCAACGGCTTGTTTGTGTGATCGCAATCATGCGCACCGCAGCCCAGGGCGATTTGTCGTCGGCAGAGATGAAATTGCTCCGCCAGCTTTATCCGCAGTTTTTGGCGGCGCTTCGCAGGCTCGAATCGCTTGAGCGCGAACGATCAGTGCTAATGGGCTTGGAAGAATCTATGGGCCGGTTGCCGTTGCCGACGATCGTCTTGCGCTGGACTTTGAAACCGGTTTACCAAAACCGGGCCGCGCGCGACTTCTGTGCGGTGTGGGAGAAAGGACCCGAGGAAGCAAGACGAACGAAAGCGGCTTCCCCGATTCCTTCTGAGATTTTGGATCGATGCCGTCTGCTCAAGCAAGAGTGGGTGGACGCAACACCTGCCAACGCGGCTCAGACCAGCTTGGATGAGCAGCAGGTGCATCACCCTAAGTTGCCGCATTTGAGAGCAACGATTCATCTGAGACAGCTCAAGTCTGCTGGTGTAGCTCGCCCGCATTTCCTAATCAGGTTCGAGAATCTGTCTCCCGACACCGACGGGTCTGCGCGGCTGGCGAATTCTCATTTGCCGGTCCTGGCCGGACTCACCAGGCGCCAGCAGGAAGTTACGCAGCTTGCCTGCGAAGGACGAAGCAATCAGGAGATTGCCGATAACGCTTGTCTAAGTTTGCCGATGGTGAAAAAGCATCTCCACGCGGTTTTTCGCAAGCTTGAAGTGCCCAGTCGCACTCGGCTAGTCACGCTGATGCAGTAAATCGTCGCGTTGCGTGTTCACTCGCCACGCCGGAGATCTGATTTCTGGACTTCTTCCTTCATCCTTCTTACTTTTGCCTTCATCCCGTTCCCGTAGTTCAACGGATAGAACGGAGGTTTCCTAAGGCCAAAACGGCATTTTTGCTGGACTTCGCTAGTCTCATCAGCAGTGAACAAATGACTGCCTTCCAACGTGTTGAATAATTGTTACGATCATCCCAGCTAATCAGGAATCTGCCCATTTTTAGCCCGTCGGGTGACACAACGGGTGACACAACAAACCCAATGTATTTGATCTGGCCGTTCGTGTTTGCGATAACCTCATCATGCGGAGGAGAATAATCTGAGAATGAAAATACCAAAACATCCCTCACTTATAGTTGCCATCATTCTCCTATCTGTGACGCTTGTAA
This sequence comes from uncultured Verrucomicrobiae bacterium, assembly GCA_963840305.1. GTDB lineage: Bacteria > Verrucomicrobiota > Verrucomicrobiia > Chthoniobacterales > UBA10450 > Udaeobacter. Next base: position 340,266 of record CAWIYE010000006.1, on the reverse strand, counting down.
GCGCTGCAGATTGGAAAACCGACGACCACGGGCTCTTCTATACCGCCAACCCAATCGGCGAGGGCACCGAAATTAAGATTAAGGTCGCCTCAGGCGAATTCGACAACGTAAGAATTGCCGAATTCTTCGGGCCAAAAGAAAACGGAATCGTGGGACAAGAGCTGCGGGTTTGGGGCAAACAGTACGACAATAAGCACGGTAGCCTAGCTGATTTTCTGGGTCGCGTCCCAACCTCGGAACGCGGTTCCGATCGAGATCACGAGTCCGAATGGCCTCCGTTAGGCGGTCGATATCGAGATGATATTCTTCCACCTTCGCGCGAAGTTTTAGTCGGAGTCACTTATCTCGGACGAGCGACCCGTTACGCTGAGTCACTCTCGCATGCGCCAGATGTCGCTACGCGAAAGGCGCAGAGCTGTCTGCGTGTGCCATACCGCGATGACGTCAATCTATCACGCGGAACGGAGCGCGGAACTTGCCGACGACTATCGAGAAGCCATCATTCGCCAGGTTCCGCGAGCGACTGCTTGGAGTAACCGTATGTCAACGTTTGGTGGATGTATTTCAGCGGATCTGCCGCCTCTGGCGTCGCGTCATTCGAGTAGCGTTCGCTTCGCAGCATCCTGACATGGCCGTCCCTGGCGAGCATTCAGGTCTACGGGAGTCGCGCGATAGGGATAGAAGGCCGCAATCATTTCTCCGGTCTGCGCAATCCGCTTTCCGATATTGTAAATTGATCCCCGGCGGGAATCGAACCCACATTTAAGGTTTAGGAAACCTCCGTTCTATCCGTTGAACTACGGGGACATTCTTCAGATATCAGATAGCAGAGGTCAGATTTCAAATTGGATTGTCGATCACGGATTGTGAATTACAGAATTTAGCGTTGCGAATCGCTTCACGAAGACTGTTTCGCGTCAGCTGGCTGCCGAGCGCGTTTTTGCTAGGGTTTTACGACCACCAGTGTGCCGACGTGAGCGGCGCTATAAAACTGGCGCGCTTTCCAATAGGGCATCCTAATGCATCCATGTGAGGCGGGCACTCCCGGGAGGTAACCCTGGTGCAATCCGTATCCTGGGCGAGAACTCGAGAAAGTAGGGCATCGGTGCGCCCACGAAGTGAGAATGCGGCGGTTTGGAGTCACGCCTCGCATCCACGTTGGCTTTTACCACTTGGCCCGAATCATCAACATAGTCACCATAGAGGCTGGACCGATGATTTTCGTCCTTACGGATAACCTGAAAGCGACCAACAGGCGTGCGGTATCCTTCACGACCACTCGATATCCGCGACGATGCATCCGATACGTTCCGCGATAGAGATAGGCTTCCTGCGCCTGCAAGCTCACGACGATCGACGGCCGCCCGGAATGGCTCTCCGGCAGGCTCGATGTGATCATGTCGTTCATTGTGCTACAGCCGCTCAAACTCATGAGGGCCGCGCATAGCAGGCACAACTGTGAAATTCGATTGGTCATTGGTTCCGGTCAGATGGATCCATCGCTGTCTATCGAGCGATCACTCCGCTTTCTTTGCTCTCAATGCTTCAGCGAGCTTCACGGCTTTTTTCCGGCTGTTGATCACGAACGTATTGTTTTCTCCCAGCCCTGACCACGGCCCGCGCGGCACTTCGCTGAACTCCACGAACCGCCAATCGGTTATGTCCGTTTGCTTCAGCCCGAGATAATCTCGCACAGCGGGGGAGACATCGAGGCCAGCGCCCCCATTCAGACTGGGTTTCGGACGGTCATTGCCAAAAACGTATTGCCAATGGTCCGTTAGGAATGGTCCCGCGTCTTCCCATTGTGCATAAGCGATTCGATTGCCTTTGCGGATTGCGACCCATCGATCTTTACAAGTGGAAACAGCCGGTCCCTGATAAGCCTCTTTGAACCACGGAACAACGCGAGGCGCTTCCGGCCGATGCCCGGTATGCGCTTTGTCGTTGTAAGGAAGTGCGCAGTAAAATGGGTTCTGCCGCGGCGTAAATTTTACCGGAATGTACCTACTCCGACGGGCAGGATTCGGATCATCAAAACCGCCGTAGCTTTTCGTCCATTGTTTGTCCCACGCACTTGTGCAATTCGGGACGAGATTGTGGCCGCCCGGCTGTTCCCCTATCCAGAAGAGTGTCGTTACAATATTTACTTTCCACGGGTACTGCCGCGCAGGCTGAGGGGCGGACGATTTTTTGACGAGCGGCGTATCTTTTCCAGCGACCGCTTCGCTTTGAGCAGCAAGGGCCGGATCAAACGCGATCAAGAGCGCGAAACAAAAAGAGACAAGTGGGCAGCGTTTCCCCATGACTTCTCGAATCCAGGCCCATTCAAACACTGTGTGAAGCAGCAAAGAATGACTTCGCGCTTCGCCGCGTAGAATATCACTTTAGGCCAGATTACAAACCGATATTTTTGGATTCAATCTGGGACAATTCAGGAGTTAGATATCGGATATCAGAGATCAGGTTTCAAATTCGGATTGTCGATACGGGATCTAACCGTCGCAATTGGGACATGAGATTGCACTTCGTGGCCCTGCGCGGAAATGATTAACTCTTGAGGATCACCCAAAAACTAAATCGACTCCCGTCGGCTCCATTCCCGCCGGGAACGGTGGGAGGATGATAAAAACTTCGAATCCAGATTGGGCATTCACCGCATCTCATCTGCAATGCATCAACAAGAGCTGGTCGTTTTAGCGCGACCGCGTCGGTGGCGTTATTTGATCGACATCGTCGTGCTCGTGGTGGCGACGTTCGTTCTCGACGCTGTTCTCGATGCTTTTGTTCATGTGCCGATCAATTTGAAGATTGGATTTGTCTTGGACGCGATTGGGAAAATGCTGCTGGTCGGAGTTGGGTGCGGACTGGTTTTGTTACGTGGTGAAAAGTTGTCCGACATTGGGCTAAAGCGGACGGCGAGTTGGCTGCGAACGTTCATAATCGGCATTGGACTGGCGGCGATTGTTTTCATCGCGATGTATTTTTCAGAAAAGGCAGGGTTTCGCCGCGATCTGAGCAAGTTCAAGGATATGCAAGGAAATCTTGAACTTACAGTTCTTGGAGTCTTTTATGCGCTCATCGGAGCTGGCTTTTACGAGGAATTCACGTTTCGCGGATTTCTTATGCAGGGTCTGGCTATGTTTTTCGGTGGAAGCCGCGGTGCGTGGATCGTGGCGTGTATCGTGCAAGGAGCGCTTTTCGGAATAGCCCACGCTTATCAGAATCCTCTCGGCATCGCGATCACCGGCACGCTGGGCGTGTTACTGGGACTGCTGGTTCTCGCGTCAGGGCGCAATCTTTGGCTCGTGATCATCGCGCACGGACTCTTCGACGCGAGTCGTTTCGTTTTGTTCTATTTCCAAGGGCCGCCGACGTGAAGCAGGCAATCTTGCCTGCTCGGATTGCGTCCTCAAACACGCAGACAGGATTGTCTGCGTCACGTCCTGCCTTCCTAATCATTAGCGATTCAGTAGGCGCGGATCGAAGCGATACTGGATTGGCTCGCTGATTTTGATTTTTTTAAAATCGAAGTGCTTGGGATTCAAGAGGAAGTTCATCTCGCTTGTGCTTAGCATGCTGGGAACTGCAAGAGCGACGGATTTTCCGCGGCGGACCCAGTCGTCACCGATTTGCATGGTTTCGAATGTGGGCGGTTCTACGTTCCAATCCGGTGGGAGATTTTCGACCGGAAAATGTTCGGTGAGTTTGTCCTCCCACTCGAGCCGAAATGAGACGTATCGCTCGCTCGAAGAACAGGCGGCATTGTGTGGACGAACAATTCAAGAGCTGCAAGCGATTCGTGTTCGCTTACGTAAACGATCGCCGTGCCGCGCGAGTTCCAGCGTCCGCCGTATGCGCGCGCGCCTTCACCAGTGAATGCGCTGTTAACGCGTGCCGCGCGAACAATTCGCCACGCCGACGGCATCAGGTATAAACGCTGTAATCAATGCGGCCGAGCAAATTCTCCACTTCGCGTGCGCCTGCCTCGGTTCTCGCATAATCAAGCGGAACTGCGCCGCCGAGGCCGAACTGTGGGTGCTTCAGCCATGCTCGCGCCCTGTCGATGTCGCCGAAAACTCTTGTCGCGTGTCTAAGCAATCGCGAAAAACGAATCACCTTGTCGGATTCATCCGGCGACAGCCGCCCTGCTGATTTGCGCCGCTGCAGAGTGGATCTTGAGATGCAGAGTTTTGCTGCGAGCTGGTCAAACGGCAGGCCGATACTGTCCTGCAAAGTCTTCAGCTCGGAGAAACGCAGCCCCTTCTGAATTTGCCGAATCAATTCGGTGGGATGCATTGCTTTTGCAGTTACCATCTTCTTTTCTAGAGTGGCGCAGTTTTCATATGTCCGGCGTTTTGATTCAATTGACACAATTTAATGTATCAATTGGGCAAACGCAAATATTTTGCCGCTGTAGGGCAAGCGCACCGCTTGCCAGGGTCGTGGTCGGGCAAGCGAAGCGCATGCCCTACAATTTGTTCGGTTTCTACGCGGCGATCTGGCCCAGAACAGACCGCAGTTCGTGAAAATCCACCGGTTTGGCGAGATGAAAATCGAATCCGGCTTTTCTGCCGCGCTCGATGTCCTCAGTCGCGGCAAAGCCACTGATCGCTACGGCTTTAACGGGTCGTTTTCGTTTGGCTTCGGCAATCAAGTCGTAGCCGTTCCCATCGGGCAGAGCAATGTCACACAAAAGAACATCGAATTCTTTCGAGTCCGAAATCATTTCAGCGCGTTCTGCGCGCCATCAGCCACAGAAATTTCGTGGCCGAAATGACTGAGAAGACGTGACAACGCTTGCAGCGTCTCGCTGTGATCTTCGACCACCAGAATACGCAAACTCTTGCCTGAATAGGAATCTCTCGTCCGGTCTTCGCTCATCTGTCGCCGTTCCCCGGGGAAACCCGTACACCTGAATTGCCGCGCCGTCCAATTTCTTTCCGATATCACACGCAGGCTTCTCGTCGTCCTGTTAGGGAGTAAGATCGGTAGTTATGCCAGACAAGGGGAATGCGGCGCTGAATGATACACACCCACGCGGCGCGAGGTTCGTTTACGTCGCAGCCTTATTCGCCGCGTTGGGCGGCCTTCTGTTTGGCTACGACACTGGCGTCATCTCCGGCGCTCTCATTTTTATCAAACGCGAATTTGGCCTAACGACTGCAGCCGAGGAAATCGTTGTCAGCGGCGTTTTGTTGGGCGCAACCATTGGCGCGATTGCTGGTGGAAAAGCAGCCGATCTTTTTGGGAGGCGAAGGGTCTTGCTCGTGACGGCGGCAATCTTCGGTATCGGCGCGCTGGCCAGCGCCGTGGCGCCTTCACCCGCGATCTTGATCGCCAGCCGCGTGGTTCTTGGTTTGGCGATTGGTCTGGCCTCAACGAACGTCCCGGTTTACCTATCAGAGGTTGCGCCTGCGCATGCGCGCGGCTGGGTGGTATCGCTGTTCCAGCTTGCCGTTACCGTCGGCATCGTGGCTGCGTATCTGACCGATTATGCTTTTGCCGGAATTGGGGGCTGGAGATGGATGCTCGGCCTCGCTGTCGTTCCTGCGTTCGTTTTTGGCACCGGCATGTTTTTTCTGCCGGAAACTCCGCGCTGGCTCATCCGTGGGGGACAACATGAAGTTGCGCATCGCGTTCTCATGCGCATTCGCGGGCTGGCCGATGTCAACGTTGAGATCGAAGAGATCAAGCTGAGCTTGGCGCAGCAAACTGAAAGTGGCCGTTGGACAGACTTGCTGCGTCGACAAGTGCGCCCAGCGCTCCTTGTTGGATTGGGCCTCGCCGTCTTCCAGCAGATTACCGGCATCAATACAGTGATTTATTATGCGCCCAGAATTCTTCAGACCGCGGGATTTGGCTCAGCTTCGGGCGCCATTCTGGCGACCGTGGGTGTCGGCGTCGTAAATGTCGGCATGACAATCGTGGCAATGTTTTTGGTTGATCGTGCCGGCAGGCGGCCGCTGTTGCTTGTCGGCATTGCCGGAATGATCGTCACGCTTACTTTGCTCGGCTTGAGTTTTCGGATCTCAAATCCATCCGGGCACCTCGCGTGGATCGCTGTGATTTGTCTGATGGGTTACGTTGCTGCGTTTGCGATCAGTCTTGGGCCAATCTTCTGGCTGTTGATTGCCGAGATTTATCCACTAAAAATTCGCGGCCTTGCGGAAGGCACGGCAGCTACGTTCAACTGGGGCTCGAATTTCGTTGTCTCGATAACTTTTCTGACGTTGGTCGAGAAACTGGGCGCCAGCTCAACGTTTTTGCTTTACGCGCTTGCGTCGGTGGCGTCATGGCTCTTTGCCTATTATCTCGTTCCGGAAACCAAGGGGCGCACTTTGGAACAAATTGAAGCGTTCTGGAGAGCAGCCCGCCCGTCTCCCCGGATGATCGGTCGAACTTCCTAGAGCCGTTAAAAAAAGTGTTGTAGCCACCGGCCTGCGGCCGGTCTGCCCAAGCGTTGATTGTCACACCAGGGAAACGGCCCACAGGGCCGTGGCTACAGCGGCTACCGTTTTATTTAAACCGCTCCTAGTCGTTAGCTACCTGCGATTCTTCGCTTTCAAATGGAATTGCGCGGAGACTAGGGCGAAAAATTTCAGAGCTGGAAAAATGTTTGCAGCCGATGCAGGAACGTCGCCGTGTATTGGCGTTGCTTTAAGACGTGTTCGCCGGTGCGGGTAGCTTCCTTCAGAATCCCTTCGGTTTCCATTTTTCGCTGGGCAAGCAGCTCGCTCAGTTGAACGAGGCACCCGGGCTCGCTCTGCAGCACTTCCGCCATGGTGGGTTTGCCGATTTCCATCACGTAGCAGTCCCGATCCGCGCGCACAGTGGCGCTACGCGGTTCGCCGGTGAGCAGCGACATTTCTCCGAAGCAATCGCCCGAGTTCAGCGTGGCTACTTGGATTGTCGATCCATTTTTTGAGACCAAAACATTCGCTTCGCCGCGCAGCAGCACGAACATCGAATCGCCCGGCGAGCCTTCCTCGATCACCGGTTCGCCGCGACCGAAAATGTTCAGGCGCGCCTGCTTGATCAGATGGTCGAGTTGTTCGTCGGAAAGACACTCGAAGAGTGGTTCGCCACGCAGAATGGACAATGCCTCGGCTTGATCGTCCTGAATGGGAGGCACCGCTTTGCGCTCGACGTGCAATGTGCGGATCGGGAAGGGAATGGTGATACCCTGGCGCTTTAGCTCGTACCAAACATTCGTGCGAACGGCGTCATTGGTCTCATTGATCCTGGAGTGATTTCCCATGTAGTACTTGATCTCGTAGATCACGGCGTGATCGGCAAAATCGACCAGGAAAACCTTTGTCTTTGGCTGTGCCAGAACGTTTTTAGCCGTAGAGGCTGCCCGGTACAATGCATCCTTCACCAGACTGGGTGGGTTTTTATATTCAACTCCAACGCGGATCCGCATCGCGTGGACTTCCGTCGGATAGTGGAGATTCACGATCTCGTGGCTCACCATCTCGTTGTTCGGGATATCGAGATAAATGTTGTCGTTGGTGCGCAGTCGCGTCGAACGCCAGTTAATCTCCATCACTTCGGCAAACCGCTCGCCTACTTGTAACCAGTCGCCGACCTTATAAGGCCGGTTAATTTGGATCGCTATGCCACCAATGATGCCGGCGAAAAGATTCTGTCCAGCAAAGCCGACGACGATTGCGGCCACCCCTGAGCCGGCGAGCAATCCCTTTAGTTGAGTTTCGGCATGGTAGCCGTAGCTCAGGACAAGTAACAGTACGATCAAGAAAATGATGCCGGCTACAACTTCACGCAGAAAATGTGGGATCAGTGTCTGCCGTTTCTTTTCGAAATAGAAATCCCAAACGTAGCGATTTATCAGCGCAACAATCAGCGCCGTGCTCAACAAAATCACCGCCGCGCCGACATGATTGCGCCAGGGCGCATGGACTCCGTACACGGCGAGGGCGGCGTAGAATGCCAGCGTTAAACAAAAGAGCCGAAACAGCAGCCCAATCGGCACACCGGCGCGACGTTTCAAAAACCGGCCAATCCCGACGGCGACGAAAAACGTCCCGACAAACACGATCACCGTGATGGCGTCTCGCTCTGCTTCAGAAACGGCGTCGAACATCAGGGGCGAAGTATATCAGAAAGCAGTTCGCTTGGAAGTTTTCTCGTAAAAACCCGTAAAAGCAGCTGTAGGGCGGGCGCTTCGCCTGCCGAAGGTAGGGTCGGCGCGCTGCGCCGACCGGACGCCGCAGCGCGGCGTCCCTACCCAAAGCGAACCTTACTTCGTCGGCACGAGATCAACCACGCCCAGCCCGCCAAGGAAACAGAGACCGCCGAATAGGCGTAATTGCTCCGAGCCATCGGAGATTTGTCAACGCCAGTAGATAGAGACTTCCGCTAAAAAGAAAAATTCCAGCAAAGAGCAGCCACCACGCACCGCGATTGACGGTCCCGTAAAGCGCGAGAACCAGCAGCGCGATTGCGTGAATAAAATGATAAAAGACGGCTTTGTTCCAGACATCCAACATGCCACGCAGTTCGAGAGTCGATTTCAGACTGTGCGCTCCGAACGCTCCGAGCGCCACGGCCAGGAAGCAGAGCCCGGCTGCAATTCGAAACAACGAAACCGACATCTTGTTATCTCCAGCGACTTCGACGCATCTCCAACTGCTTTTTTAAATCGTTCAATGCTGATTGTCGGCTTTGCCGAATCGTTTTCACATAGAAAATCGTCCCAGCGGCGCCGAGAGCCGCTGCTCCGACAAAGTTCAGCCCCGGCCCGAGTTTCCACAGATACGCGCCAAGGATTGCGCCGGTGCTGACGATCAAATCGCGAACAAGATAGTACGTGCCGACCATTTGGCCGCGTCGGTCGGAGTCGCTGTATCCGATGACGAGGGCCTTGCGTGATGTATCTCCGAACTCTTTCAAGCCGCGAATCACAAATGCGATGACCAGCGCCGAAAAACTTCGTGACAACAGCAAGCTAATCGGAAAAAGCGTGAACATGATGAAGGTCACGATGACGAAAGGCTGGCGCCCATGGCGATCCGCATAATGCGATGCGGGAATGATGCATACGCTGGCGGCGAGCATTTCTATGGCTATAAGGATCCCCACTTGTCGACCGCTAACGCCGATGTAATCCATCGCAAAAATTACGACCCAGGCGTAGGGCACTCGTTCGCAAAAGCGAATCAAGATGTCGCTCAAGAGCAGATGCCTCATCGGCGAATTGAATTCGCGCAGGCTTCGCCAGAAATTCCAGCGTTCCGGCAACGGGGCGGTCGCGGCGGCTGCTTCCGCCTCACCTTCGGGTTTTTCGCGCAACTGCCGTTGCACCAGAATTGTGAGGGCGGAGAGAAAGATCGAGATGATAAGCGCAACGCGCACGCCGTTGATGATCCCAAACCGATCGATCAACATGCCGCCGAGAATTGGCGCTATCATGATCGGCAAGCGTTTGATTACCGATTGAACACCCACACCCATGGAATGGCGATTTGCCTCGAGCGCAGTTCCGACCAGGGAAAATGTCGCCGGCAGGGAAAAACAAGTCCATGAAAGGAACAGAAACATCCCAGCGATCACAGCGCCCCAATGCGGAACAAGCAGGACCAGCGCGTAGCCACCGATTGAGACTACGTTGAAAATAATGAAGGCCCGGCGATGTCCCCAAATGTCCACGAGCACGCCGCCGGGGTACGCGTAGACTGCGCCGAGCAAAGTGCGCAGTGCATCGTAAAGACCGATCACGAAAACTGTCGCGCCGACCGCTAGCAGGTACTTCGGCACAAAACGCATCCAAAGTTCTTCGCCAGCGCCAATCACAAAAATGGCGATGAGCAGAATGACAAGATTTCTTTTGAGTCCGAAGAAATCCGCGAACTGCCGCTTCCAACTTACGCTTTGCTCACCTGACGTTTGCATTCTGCGTAAAGCGCGTCGTAAACGATAAATTCGCGCTCGAGAATTTCTTGATCGGTTAGTCCGAGCGCGCCGAAGCCGCTGGCGATCCACCGCAGACCTTCTCCAGCCGCATGCGGATTGTGCGGGCGCGAATCGGCAGCTCGCACGATTTCACCCAGTAAAACGAACGCTGGATCGGTGAGCTTGTATTTTTTCAAAATCGAATTGAACGAAACGTCCTCGCCGTGATGTCCGAGCTCGCAATTCGGAACGTCGAATACGATTCCGTCTGCGATCGCTTGTCCAGTCAGTGTCGCGCGGCAAGAAAGACAAACTCCGCGTCCCGGTCGATGAAGTTTTTGATAAGCCACGGGCACGCAACTCGGTCCACTTTAATTTTCTCGCGGGTGATCCATTTCATGAACTAGACTCTCTGTTTCGTGGCAGCTTGGTTCTGGTATGCAGTCGTCGCCGCCATTCTCTATGGCGCTCATCAAATCTTTACACGACTTGCGGCCGAACGCATCGGCGAAGGGCTCGGCGGATTTGTGGTCGAAGCCAGCGCCGCGTTATCGATTCTCATCTATCTCGCGTTTCTCTGGCTTGGTGGACGTTGGAGCCAGAAATTCAGTATGGCCGGTTTTAATTACTCGCTGCTCACCGGCATCTGTGTAGGCGCGGGCACGATCGTGTTCTTTCTGCTTTTTCAAAAAGGCGGCCCACTCTCTTCTGTTCCGGCCATTCTGGCGGGCGGCGCGGCAATCATGGCCATCGCGGGGATTCTTTTCTTTCGCGAACCACCATCGTGGCAAAGAATAGTCGGCGTTGCGTTTGCGATCGTTGGTTTGTTTTTGCTGCGGCATTAGTGCGAGAATCGCGGCCAGCGCACTGATCGTGGCGCGCACGATTACTCTGTAACAAGCGCGCTATGAATAAAGAACAAAGTCCGGCAAGTCTTGATCTACCGAGCGGACACCATGGTTTTTGGACGACAAGAATGGACGAAGAGAAATCGGAACTCGTCGCTAAAGTACCACAGATAACACTTCTATTCTGGATCATTAAGATTCTTGCCACGACGCTCGGCGAAACCGGCGGCGACGCCGTGACGATGTCGTGGCTCGGCGAAACGACCTCCAACGCGAAGAGCGCCGGATATCTTATTGGCACGGCAATTTTCAGCGTCATTTTCATCATCGCGGTCTTGGTGCAGATCAGGGCCAAAAAATTTCACCCGTTGATTTACTGGCTGACGATTGTCGCGACGACGACCGTCGGCACAACCCTGGCCGATTATTGCACGAGATCGCTCGGCATCGGCTACACCGGCGGTTCAACCATCTTGCTTATCTGCGTCGTTGCATCGCTTCTAATCTGGCGGTGGTCGACCGGAAGCATATCGATCGAAACGGTGAGTACGCCGAAGGTCGAAATTTTTTACTGGGTGACAATCATGTTTTCGCAGACCTTGGGGACGGCACTTGGCGATTGGGTGGCCGACACAAATCAAATGGGCTACCTGGGCGCTGCCGCCGTTTTCAGCGGATTACTCTTGTTGACCGCTCTCCTTTACTACCTCACGAGCTTCTCCCACGTCCTTTTATTTTGGGCTGCATTTATTCTAACGCGCCCGCTCGGCGCGACGCTTGGCGATTTTCTCGACAAGCCGATCGCCGAAGGCGGCTTGGCTCTGAGTCGGTACACCGCATCGCTTGCGCTGCTGGTCGTGATCGTCGCGTTGATTCTGATTTTCCCGCAAAAGCCCGCTTCAAAAGCGCACTGATCAGTAAACAAGCTGCACGCCGAAGTAGCCGATCCAGGCGAGCGGGTCCGGCGAACGCAGTTCGTGGCCGAACGAGCCGATCCAGATTGCGTGCTCGTTCAGCTTGTGACGCCAGCCGAAGTTCAGAACGAGCGAATCGCGGCTGAAATCGCTGCGCGCAGTCGCGTACAACTCCGCCATCAATTCCGTCTTCTTCGTCACTTCCGTGCCGGCGACAATTCCGTAAAGCCACTCACTGCGGCCGACCGTGCGCAGGAGCGCGCCAATCTCAGTGTCGAGCTCGAGCCGGCCAAATCTCTTCGCGATTTCCAAGGGCAAACGAAACTGTGTGCCGTCTTCCGCGATGCCGCGGTGCACGGATGATTGTGTGACGTTGAAGATCACGCGCGGATAAGTCGAGACGTCGAAGCCGCTGCGTTCCTCATCGAGAAAACGCCACTTTACCGCCAACTCCGTGCCGCTGAGTCCGGCGACGCCGCCGTGATCGCTGCGCTTCAAAATAGTGAGCGCAGTTTGCAGGTTGAGCTGAATGTGATCGCCCCAACCGTAATTCAGATCGAGTTGCGGCGTATCGATCAACCACTCGTTAGGCCGATGATCAAAGGCAATGGCGAGATTATTTTCCCAATGACCATCGCCCGGCGTGCCCGGGTCGTCAGTAATCATGGGGGGACCGCCCTGCCCCATCGCGAGTCGCGCCAGACAAACCACCAGCGCAGTTAGTACAGCTCTCGTTAGGCGATGCACACTACTTCGCCGGACCGTAAACCAGAAGCTTCAGTGTGCCTGGGACAATGGTTGGTCGCGCTGGCGAAGCTCCGGGCGACGGACTTGGCGCCGCCTGAAACTGCGCGGTGGGCAAATAAATTCGATGCGTTTTCAAATCGAGCGCCATCGTACGCGCACCACGCTCAGTTTTTAATGTTTGAACGACCGTCAGTTTCTGCGGCGTCTCTTCTTTCGCGATCGTGGTCGTTCCATCACCGCAGGATGCGAACGCGAGCTGTGTTGAATCATCGAAGGCGCAGCCATCGACCCCCGCGCCGATCGGAACAGTGCCAATAACCTTTCCGCTTTCCGTATCGAGCATCGTCATCATTTTGTTGTGACAGCCCGAGAACAGGCGGTGATGCCGCGCGTCCAACGCTATTCCGCTCGGATTTTCTCCAGGCGCAAGCGACCAGTGCGCAACGACCTCGTGTTTGCTCACATCAATGACCGCGACCTCGCTTTTATCTTCGATGTTGCAGTAAATGCGTCCTGCTGTCTCATCTACGACCGCGAATTCGGGGGTTCCTTCAAGGTGGATCGTCGCTGAGACCGTCGCGTCTTTTGCGTTGATAACTGTGACCGAATTTCCAGTATGATTAAAAATGTACACTTCACCATGGCGCGGTTCGTAAACAACAGCGTCGGGATTTTGCCCGGTGTCGATCTTGGAAATAGTTTTCAGCGTTGTTAAATCGACCACGCTCGACTTCGATTCTTTTCCATTCGAGGAAAACCCGCGTTGAAACTCCGGAACCGCAACGAACGCGTGAACTCCGGGCGTATCCGCAATTTCTCCGACGATCGCGTTCTTGTTTAGATCGAGAACGACGACTTTGGTGGCATGCGACAGATAGAGACGATATGCAGTCGGATCGACCGTTAAAATATCCCAACCGCCTTCACCGCCGATTGGGATCTCCTTCACAAATTGATATTCGTCACTGCCAAAGGCGATGCCGCACACGCACGTTAAAGCAAACGCGACCGCTATTCGTTGAATTCTTTGCATTATTCAGTTCCAGTATCAGCGGGAGTCATGATTCGCAAGATGGGCGATCCGTTCACGTTCTTCAGCGGAAAATAGGCGCGGTGCGTCTCCGAATCCACTGACACTGAATGGCTGTTTGGGCCGACCTTGACATTACTGACTTTCTCCAGCTTCCCACTTGAGTATTTAAATAGAGACACCGCGCCTGACTCACAGGCGACGTAGAGCAGTTGCAAGCCGCGATCAAAGGCGAGGACATCCGGGCCGTCTGCAACCGGCAATACGTTCTCGACAGAATGATTTTTCATGTCAAAGACGAGCAATTTGTTATCGCCTTCACACGCGATATAGGCCTTTCCATTTTGATCGTCGATGTAGAAACCGTGCGGGTGCTCTCCGCCGGACAAATGGTAGCGGGCCTGGATCTTGTCTGCTTCAGGGTTGATTTCGACGAGCTCGTTGCGAGTCTGCACACAGGCATAGATCAAGTGTGAAACGGGATCATACTGCGTATTGCCTACTTCGCCGCCCATCTGGATTGTATTCACCCGTTCATTCCGTTGCGCGTCGATGACGGTCTCCACTCCGCCCGCTTCATCCGAAACAAACACCTTGTGCGTCTCAGGAGAATACGCCAAACCGTCGGGGAACTTTCCGTCCTTGATTCTCTTGCTCACCGTCAGCTTCTCTGTGTCGAGGACAGCGACCTCGTGATTGCGCGTGACGCTGGCGTAAACGCTTTTTAGCGCCGGAACTACGTGAACTCCCGTCACCACCGGAAACCCGGGAATATTGGCCACGACCTTGTTTGTCTTCGTGTCGAACACAACCACAGTTCCATCTCCCATGTGCGAGAGGTAAAGACGGCCCGTCTTGGGATCGAGGCTTTGGTAATCAAAGCGCGTCGTCCCACCTGGCAGCGACACATCGGCGACAGTCTTCAAGAAACTTTGTGGATTAACCACGTTGGAGCCTCCCAAGAGCAGGAGCGCCGCAAGCGCTGGCCGATGAAGCGTGCGCATATCCTGCGAAAGCTTCAATCGTGCAGTGGTGAACTGACCTTAAGCAGTCCACCGACTAAAAGTCCGCCTTTGACTGCTTGAGCCAAATCCTTCGCCCGGCCGCGTCCCCAGTAATGGAAAAACATGATGCGCGGTTCTTCGTGTGTCATGTGCTGATGAATGGCGACGACGTTAATCTTGTCGTTAAGGAGCGATTTCAAAACCGGCTGTAATTCATCTTCCGTCACGGCGAAGTCTCCATCGACTACGGCGTTGTCATCGCTGCCGGCGAATGCCGCCCATGTGTTCACGCCCATGTCCTTGTCGATCGTGACGCCGTGCATTTTTGCAGGACGACCGATCGTGAATTTCACCATCCCGTCTTTCGATTCGCCCTGCGCTCCCAAGATCTCGTTAAGCGGCGCAGCGACAATAGAACTCTTTTCCGGCAACGGCTGAGCACCGAAAGAGTCTTTCGGCTTGGGACTTGTGGCTCGAATCTGTTTGGTTGCGTCGTAGACTTTTTTGAGCGCGCTCGCAAGCTTTTCAACCGCGCCTTCGCCTTCGATATGCATAAAGAAAACTTTGGGCTGGTCGAAGAAGAAATGGTTGTGGAGGGCTGTCACACTAAGCCCATTGTCCAGCGCAGCCGACATCGCGGCATTGACTTCATCCTCGAATAAAACCGTGTCGCCCATCACCATTGCGCCATTGCTAGCCTCAGTAAACGCCGCCCAAGTGCCGAGGCCCATAAACGGCGGCATCGTCCATCCATCGACAGCGACCTTCACGTCGTTGCGCGGGAAGGTGACTCGATAGACTCCTTCTTTCTCATTGAACTTTCCTTTGAGCCCGGTGATCTCGTCGATGCGTGCCGTATCGAGTCCGGCGGCCAAAAGGACATGAGCAAGCGCGCTGACGATTACGCTAGCAATAAGGTTTCGTTTCATAGCTTTCTGTCGATAATTAATCGGTTTCCGCACCTGGAAGAACGCGGATGCGGTTTTGTTTAGGACAATAGTTCCAAACGGGCGAAGATCGACCGATACCAACAGGTTTTCTTAGTCATGCCCAATCAGGATAGCAGAGAACCCGCCGATCAGATGCCCCCGTGGCGCGAAGTGTTTCTTTATTTTCTATTCCTCGGTTTCGTCAACATCGGCGGGCCGGTGGCGCAGATCACGATGATGTTTAACCACATGGTGGAAAAGCGCCGATGGTTATCGAAGGATCGCTTCGTCAAAATCATGGCGTTCTGCCATATGCTCCCAGGGCCCGAGGCGCTGCAGTTAGCTATCTACGTCGGTTATTTGAAGCGCAAACTGTGGGGCGGCATTCTGGCCGGCATCACTTTCATTGTGCCGGGCGCAGTAGTGATGATCGTTCTCAGCTGGCTGTATGTGAAATATGGCAAACTGCCCCAGGTCATAGACGCACTCTACGTTCTCAAGCCCGCGGTCCTCGGTATTATCGCTGCCGGGATTATCAAACTCGGTCGCGCTGCAATTCGGAATTTGTTTCTGGCAGTGCTGCTCGTGGGCGCGTTTGTGGGAATGCGTTTCGCGGGAATCAACTTTCTGCTGATTCTGCTGATGGCAGGCTTATTGAATCTGGTCTTCGAGGGTTGGCCACTGCTTGGGAGAACTTCGCCGACAATGCCGACGATGATCGGTGGAATTGGCCTACTGCTTCCGTTGGTTGACTCGCGTTTGTTTCAGATCGCCTGGCTGTTTCTCAAAACGGGACTGCTAAGTTTTGGCGGCGCGTATGCTTCGCTTGTTTTTGTGCAGCGCGGCGCAGTTGCGCAATGCCACTGGCTGAGTGATGGGCAGTTGCTGGACGGTGTGGCGCTGAGTGTCGCTACCCCCGGGCCGTTCATGTTGTTCACGACGTTCGTGGGTTACCTGGCCAGCGGAGTTACTGGAGCGGTGTTAGCTACGTTCTTTGTATTTTTGCCCTCGTTTTTCTTCGTGATTGCCGGTGTGCATTATATCGAAAAAGTTCGCGACAATGGGAAGATTCAGGCATTCCTCGCGGGCGTGAGTGCCGCGGTCGTCGGCGTGATCGCGGTCGTATCTCTCGATTTAATCCCTCAAGCGCTGGTTGACTGGCCAACTCTAGCTATCGCGGTCGTTGCGTTTCTCTTGATCGCCTTTTTGAAGCGGGATGTTGCGTTGGTAGCTATTAGCGCAATGCTCGGCGGAATCATTTACGCGAGCATTCGCGCGCTTTCATGAAACTGTAGCCACGGCCCTGTGGGCCGTCTGCTTGCTGGTAACGCTCAGTTGGACCGGCCACAGGCCGGTGGCTACACACTTATGCGGGAAGGCGGCGAAGACGATGTTCAAAAACAATCGCTCTTCGCCGCGCTTCACCCCTAATCGCGTTGCTCACAACGCGATTTACCCACGACTAGTATTTTGTGCCTGTTGCCTTGTGCTCTTTAGCTTCGTTGTGCTTGCTTAGCACCTTGCCGTTGGCATCCATTTCAACGCCCATCTGCTTGCCATTCTTCTCGATGACAGCTTCAAAGTTGGCGCCCTCTTTTTCCCAGCGAACGATGGTCCCGCCTTTTGCCTCGACCTTGGCAGCCTGCTGCACCGCGGTAGGGACATCAGAACCGTTGATGGTTTGTTCTTCGTGTTTTTCTTCGTTTGCTTGTGCGGTCACGCCGAATGCCAGGCCGGCGCTAACCGCTGCTATTGTGAATAGATTTTTCGTTTTCATGTCTGTTAAGTTTTGACTCTTAGCTTTTCAGTACCGTTCGAAATTGAGTACTTATTGGCGAGGAAAAGACTGCCAAAAAATCAAAGTCTGAACTGATTAGCGCATGTCAGGCCGAACCCGGCAACCGCGCGCACTCTGCTTCGTAATCCGCAATTAATTTCAGGATTTTGGATTGGAATGCATCCTGCGCCGCGTAAACCGTGCCGATGGCTTCAGCGAACGCTTTTTGTTTGAGCTCTTCCTCGATTGTTAAGCTTAGCTCAGCCAGCTTTTCGATATTCGACCGCGAGTGAAACTCCAAATCCTTAAGCGTGGAGAGAACAGCAAGCGATTTCTCCAGTCGCGCTGAATCTGGTGAGTGGGCCGGCTTTTCGGCTTCGGGCGTTGCGATTGCGCTTTGGTGGGCTGCGCTCGATTTCACTTCCTCGATCTGTGGCTTCTTGGTCGGCTGAGGCGCACCACTCTTTTGAGCTTGCTTCGCTTTGTGATGCTTCTCTTGAGTGACCTTCTTGGCGTGAGCGGCGTTTCGTGGATCTCCCATCAACTTATAGACGGGTCTCAAAGGTTGGCTGGTCGTGTCTACCGGGCAAGTAACTCTCTCGGATGCTGCTAGTGCATTTTAAGGAAATCTCTAGCCACTCGAAGCGCCGGAGGCGCAACAGATTATTAGCCCCGGGCGTGAGCCCGGGGATTGGCGTCTCCATACGTATCAGCCCCGGATGGGGCGACAGAAGACACGCAATAGTGCGATGACTCCTTTCGCTCCTCCGGGGCTGGTTCTGATTAATATCCAAAACCCCGGGCTCACGCCCGGGGCTACACTCTTCCGCGCCTCCGGCGCTTCACGCGGCTACACTATTATTTAATCTGCTAGTGCTTCCCGAAAATTTCGCGCAATGCCAATCGCGCAGCGTGATAACCACACATCCCGTGGACGCCGCCGCCTGGCGGAGTGGATGCGGAACACAAATAAACGCCGCACAACGGCGTGCGATAAGGCGTCGGACTGAAAATTGGTCGCGCAATCAACTGCATCAGGTTGGCCGCGCCGCCGTTAATGTCGCCTCCGGCTAAATTCGGATTCGATTTTTCCAAATCGGCTGCGCCCATTTTGTGACGAGCAAGAATGCAATCGCGAAAGCCGGGAGCGAATCGCTCGATCTGCGATTCAATGCGATCCGACACGTCGATGTCGCAACCAAATGGAACGTGGCAGTAGGCCCAGAGCGTATGTTGTCCGCGTGGCGCGCGAGTTTCATCAAACAGACTTTGTTGCGCAACCAGCGTAAACGGATGCTCGGGAATTTTTCCACGCGCGACGTCGCGTTCGACAGCAGCCATTTCGTCCATCGTGCCTCCGAGATGAATTGTGCCGGCGCGGCGGCACGCTTCAGCTTTCCAAGGGATCGGCTCACTCAGTGCATAGTCAATTTTGAAAATCCCGGGTCCGTGTCGAAATGATTCCAATCGACGCCTGTACGCAGATGGCAATTGCTCGCGAGCGATGTGCAAAAATTCCCAAACGGAAACATCCAGAAGAACCGCATTTGATTTTGGCAGGTCGTTCAGATTTTCGACGCGATGGTTGGTCTCAATTTTTCCACCGAGCTCACGCAGATAACTGGCAAGCGCATTTGCGATGGCTTGCGATCCGCCACGCGGAATGGGCCAGCCCACAGCATGTCCAGCCATTCCCAGAACCAAACCGAATGCGGACGAAGCGATCGATTCCAAGGGGAGAAACGAATGTGCCGCGATCCCTCCGAACAATGCGCGGGCTGGTTCATGCTTGAAGAGAATCTTTGACAGCAAAGTTGCCGGACAAAGCGCCGGGAATTCCAAATTGCGCGAGAGCGATCGGATGTCGCGGCAAATGCAACATCGGCTGCAGAAATTCATTAGCCAATTCTTCCCAGTTGCGCGTGAGCGGTTTCATCAGGCGCCGATAAGCGCTTGAATCGCCGCGGAGTTGTTCCGCCGTAAAATCGACATCGCGATACAGGCATGCCGCGGTGCCGTCATCGAGCGGGTGCGCCAATGGAATTTCGGGCTGAATCCATTCAAGGCCGAATCGCTCCAGCGGGAGCGTCTTGAAAAACGGCGACCCGACAGCTAGCGGATGGACAGCCGAACAAACATCATGCACAAATCCCGGCAACGTGAGTTCTGCCGAGCGTGCGCCGCCGCCAACTGTCGCGTTTGCTTCGCAGACAAGCACCGAACATCCCGCGCGCGCCAGCGCGATCGCGGCGGCAAGACCGTTGGGCCCCGATCCAACAATTACCGCGTCGTATTCATCGGCCACGCTACGAGTAAAATTGCTGCGTCAGCATTTTGCGAACCTAATTGGCTTCTTCTGGTGCAAGCAACGATCGTACGAATTCGCCAACGCGATTTACCAAGTCCGACGAGTCAGCCAGCCTTTCGATTTGCCTCACGATCGCGCTGCCGATCACAGCGGCATCTGCAAAGCGCCAGACTTGGCGCACCTGTTCCGCTGTTGAAATGCCGAACCCAACCGCCACCGGCAAATCGCTTACTGACCGCACACGTTTCACGAGCGCTTCGGCGTCACCCGTCATTTCATCTCGTGCGCCAGTTACACCCGCACGTGAAACGGCGTAAATAAATCCGCGCGCCTGCCGTGCAATCTGTTTCAGTCGTTTGTCTGACGTTGTCGGTGCGACAAGAAAAATCGGGTCGAGGTCGAACTGAATCAATGTCTCAGTCCAACTCTCAGCTTCTTCGGGAATAAGGTCGGTCACAAGAACCGCGTCCACGCCGGCTTCTTTTGCGTCGTTCGCCAGCCTGTCTCTGCCAAAACTTAAGAGTGGATTGAAATAGCTGAACAGGATGATCGGGACATCGATCTGTCTGTTTTGCACGCGCAACGGAGGTGAGTACATCGCGGAGCGTCACGCCGTTGCGCACCGCGCGTTCGGATGCGCGCTGAATGGTTTCGCCGTCCGCGACGGGATCGCTGAAGGGAACACCCACCTCGATAATGTCAGCGCCGACGGCGGCAAGCTCGATGAGCAAGCGCTCAGTGGTTGCAAGATTGGGGTCACCTGCGGTGATGAATGGGATGAACCCGCCGCGGCCAGCGCGTTTCAGGGAAGCGAACGTTTGCTGGATTCGACTCATCCGGTTTTCAAGTCGGCGACGAGTTGGACGTCTTTATCACCACGACCGGACAAATTCACAATGATCGCGTCATCTCGTGGCAGCTCGCGAGCGATCCGAATCGCAGGCATAATTGCATGCGATGTTTCGAGCGCGGGAATGATTCCCTCGAGCTTTGGCGCAAAGCTCGAAGCCTTCGAGCGCTTCGCTATCGCTCGATCTGATGTATTCGGCTCGTCGATTGTCGTGGAGGAATGCGTGCTCAGGCCCGATCGCCGAATAATCGAGTCCGGCTGAGATCGAATGTGTCGTCGCGATTTGACCGTTCGGGTCCTGGAGCACGTACGACATCGTGCCTTGCAAGACGCCGACACGGCCGCCGCCGCTCTTCGCGCCAGTGTGAAATCTCGCGGCGTGTTCTCCCAACGAATCGCCGCGCCCTCCAGCTTCCACGCCGATCAATCTGACCTGTTCGTCTGCAATAAAGGGATGAAACAAGCCGATCGCATTGGAGCCGCCGCCGACGCACGCAATGAGCGCACGCGGCAACTTTCCCGAGGCGGACAGAATTTGTTCGCGCGCCTCGCGCCCGATCACGCTCTGAAACTCGCGCACCATGAGCGGATAGGGATGTGGGCCAAGCGCGCTGCCCAGCAGGTAATAAGTGTCGTGCACGTTTGTGACCCAATCGCGCAGCGCTTCGTTAATCGCGTCCTTCAACGTGCGCGTGCCAGCGTTGACGGTTATCACTTCAGCACCGAGCAATCGCATTCGGAAAACGTTGAGCGCCTGCCGCCGTACATCTTCGGCGCCCATGTAGATGATGCAGCGCAATCCAAACAATGCGCACACCGTTGCCGTCGCGACGCCATGCTGGCCTGCGCCGGTCTCTGCGATGACGCGGCGTTTGCCCATGCGTCGTGCCAGGAGCACTTGTCCCAGCGCATTGTTGATCTTGTGCGCGCCAGTGTGCAAAAGATCTTCGCGTTTCAGATAAATTTGTGCTCCGCCTGAGTGCGTTGTCAGCCGTCGCGCATGAAACAATGGAGTCGGGCGGCCAGCGTAATCGCGTAGCAAATGATTGAGTTCACGCCAAAAGTTGTTGTCTTGGCGCGCGCGTGTAAACTCTTCCGTCAGCTCCTCCAGCGGCGCGACGAGCGATTTCCGGAACATAGCGGCCACCGAATTTTCCCCAATGCCCCTCTTCGTCGGGCTCACTTTTGATAATCATAATGGCGCTGTCATGTTGATCCCGCAGTCGCGGGAGAAACATCTCTGTTCTTTACTGGCATATCGGTTCACAAATGATCAGAGATTCTTCTCCCGAGCCTGCGGGATCAGAATGACATTGTGAAGTGCCTTGTAGGTTGATGTTGTATCGAGTGAACGTTCCGTCATTCGCACACTCGTGATGAAATTTTTGATCGCGCGATGGTCTTTCACGCCCGGGGCGCTCTCAACACCGCTGCAAACATCCACAGCGTGTGGCATAACCGCTTGGATGGCGCGGCCGACATTTTGCGCGTTTAGACCGCCAGAAAGAATGAGGAATCGTGCGAAGGCCAGCGTTGCTCGCGCGGCAGACCAATCGCACGTCTGGCCGGTGCCGCCGCGAAGTTGCGGATGATGTGCATCAATGAGCACGTCACAATCCGGAAATAGCGACGCTTCTTCCGGACGAAATCGCGCATGAGTCGAAAACACTCGAATCACGCGAAACGCGCTGGCCAGTTCATGCGCGGTCTCGGGCGAGAAATTCCCGTGCAACTGAACGCTTCGCACTCGCGCGGTCATCGCAGTCTTTCGAATTTCCTCGGCGTTCCCGTCAACGAAAACACCGACTGCGTCAGTATCGGCTGGCAGTGCCTCGACAATTTTCCGTCCAACGCTCGGTTCGATGTAGCGCGGACTTTGCGAATAGAAGTTAAGGCCAATCAACGCCGCGCCGAGCTTCGCGCACGCTTTGGCGTCTCTTGCGTTCGTGATGCCGCAGATTTTGATTTGTATTGGAGTCATAGTGAAAATAGACGAAGCTCGAATGACGAATGGCGAATTAATGCCGAAGCCCGAATGACTTGTAGCCACGGCGCTGTGCGCCGTCCACCTTTGATGCCGCATGGATTAGATCTCGAAGCGCTTTTTCCGGATCGGTCGCGCGCATCAGCGTTTCGCCAATGAGAAAACCGCGGAAGCCAAGCATATCGAGGACGACGCAATGATTCCGCATCTTGCAATCCGCTCTCACTGATCATGATTCTGTCGCGCGGAGCTTCGGCGATCAGACGCTCGCTTGTTTCCAACGAAACCTGAAACGTCTGGAGATTGCGGTTGTTCACGCCGATGATCCTGGCGCCAGCATTGAGCGCACGGCGCATCTCGATGGATGTATGCACTTCAACGAGTGCATCGAGTCCGAGTTGGTCTTCGGCAACTTCGGCGCAGATCACCTAACACAGCGTCGCTCCAATGAGGCGACGATTAACAGAACGGCGTCGGCCCCGGCAACGGCTGCTTCGTAAATCTGGATCGGATCGATAATAAAATCTTTGCGCAGAATCGGCAGATTCGTAATGGACCGAACGGCGCGAAGATCGGCAATCGAACCGCCGAAATATTCTTCGTCGGTAAGGACGGAAATCGCGCAAGCGCCGCCTCGTTCGTAACGACGGGCCACTTCTTCAGCTGAACGATCGTCACGAATGATTCCAGTGGACGGCGACCTGCGTTTGAACTCTGCAATAATCTTCAGACACGGCGATTCCGACTTCAATGCTTGCAACAAGCGATGCGGCACGGTCGTTTTTCGAATCTCCAGCGCGCGATCGCGAAGGCGATCGGCAGGAAGGCTCGGCTTTCATCCGCGCTACTGCTTTCGCGCTTTTGCGCGAGGATTTCAGAGAGAAAATTTCTGCTCATCGGTCTCGATTTGTTTCGCGAATAAGCGCGTCCAGCTTCGACGCCGCGTGTCCGCTATCGATGCTTTCGCGTGCGAAGGCCGCTGCTTCGGAAAGATCGTCGCGCGAAGCCCGCCACGTGAAGAGCGGCGGCGGCATTTACGATCACAAGATCGCGCGCGGCGGCCGTTTGCTTTGGTCTTTTCGCCTTCCAAAATTGCGCGGATCAGTTCTGCGTGTGTGCGCGCGTTCGTTGCGCCAAATCCGTCGAGGCTTTGCCTTTTCAATCCAAAATCCTCAGGTGAAATCGTAAACGTTTCCACGCTGCGATTCGACAAACAGGCAGCGACGAAAGTTTTGTCGGTGATTGTTATTTCATCGAGGCCGTCGGCCCCGTGCACCACCCATGCTTTCTCGACGCCGAGCAGAGATAGCGCCGCCGCGACGCGCTCAAGCAGGGAAGGATGCCACACGCCCAGAATCTGAAACGGCGCACGGGCGGGATTCGTCAGTGGCCCCAGCAAATTGAATGTGGTGCGGACGCCGAGCTCGCGCCGAATATGTGCGACCCGGGCGGTTGCTGCGTGAAACAGTCGGCGCGAACATGAAACAGATTCCGTGCTCGATTGAGGCAGCGCTCGACAGTCTCGGGCGGGCAAGCCGTATTGACCCCGAGCGCTTCGAGCACGTCGGCGCTTCCAGAATCCGAGGTCACCGCTCGCGAGCCATGTTTTGCTACAGGCACGCCCGCGCCGGCGATCACGAAAGCCGCCGCTGTGGAGACGTTGAAAGTCTTCGCAGCGCTCGACCCGGTTCCTGCGGTATCTATGAAACGCGCGTGACGCGAACGCACTGGAATAGCGCGATTGCGCATCGCCTCGGCCATTCCCGCGAGTTCCTCGACCGTTTCACCTTTGGCAGCCAGGACAGCTAGCGCGCCCGCCACCTGCGCATCTGTCGCGGCCGGATTAAGCAGCGCGCTGAGAAAATTTGCCGCTTCGGCTGCGTGAAAGATTTTCTCCGCGCATGAGACGCATCGTCATTTGGCGAAGTTCGAGATTGCCGGTTTCGCTTTTGATGCATTGCGGATTCATACGGCTTTCATCTGGCTCGCCATTGCCAGCGCTTTCATCATTGCCCGAGCTTTGCTGAGCGTTTCTTCGTATTCCCGCTCTGGCTCCGAATCGGCGACAATGCCTGCGCCAGCTTGGAAATATGCCTTGCGCGTCTTTCAACACTGCGCATCGCAGCGCGATGCACGAATCAATATTGCCGTCGAATCCGAAATAGCCGATTGCCCCTGCGTAACAGCCGCGTCGGGTGTTCTCCAGCTCGCTAATGATTTGCATTGCGCGGATTTTTGGCGCGCCGGAAACGGTGCCGGCGGGAAATGTCGCTCGGACCACATCGAACGCGCTACAGCCGGCTGCGTAAATGGCCGGTTACGTTGGAAACGATGTGCAT
Organism: uncultured Verrucomicrobiae bacterium; assembly: GCA_963840305.1. GTDB lineage: Bacteria > Verrucomicrobiota > Verrucomicrobiia > Chthoniobacterales > UBA10450 > Udaeobacter. The sequence continues at coordinate 315,624 of CAWIYE010000006.1, read as the reverse complement.
CACATGGCTGTAACGCTCGATCTCCATGAATTCCGTCACACGCACAGTGCCGAATTCGGCAACCCGGCCGACATCATTTCGCGCAAGATCGACAAGCATGATGTGTTCGGCGCGTTCCTTCGGATCGGCGAGAAGCTCAGCAGCGTTGGCTTCATCTTGCGCAGGCGTTGCGCCGCGAGCGCGCGTTCCTGCAATTGGCCGGATCTCGACGGTGTCTGCCAACGAGACGGACGTGCATCTCCGGCGAGCTGCCAACGAGCGCAAAATCGTTGCCGAACTTGAGGCAAAACATGTACGGCGAAGGATTGATGAAGCGAAGGCAGCGATAAAAATCGAGCGGCTCTCCGTCGAACGGCGATTCGAATCGTTGCGATAAGACGACCTGAAAGACATCGCCCGCGCGAATGTATTCCTTCGCTCGCTCCACTGCGCGCTCAAATTCTTCGCGACGAAAATTGCTGCGAGGCGGCGCCTGTTTTTCATTCACCGCAATCGGGACAAGCGGCAGATCGACCGGCTCCGCCAATTGTTGCATAATCGACTCCACCGATTCGACAGCGCGCGCATAGGCTTTTTCTGCCGAGCCACCATCGAGGAATGCGTTGACGACGATTTTCAAACTGCGCAACCGATGATCGAAAATCAGGACGTTACCGGTGAGCATGAAAAGCATCTCCGGTAATTGCAGATCGTCCTCACGCGCTGGCGGAACTTTCGGTTCGAAAAATCGGATCGCTTCGTAGCCGAGAAAACCGACGGCGCCGCCAGCGAACCGCGGCAGCTCCGGGCGCGCAACGAATCGATACCGCGCCATCAATTTGCGCACCTCATCGAGAGGATCGGTGGTCGTGCTGAACCGTTCCTCGACGCCGTTTCGCACGAATACGGATTTCGCGCCCGTAGCTTTGAATGACCAGTCGTGGGTCAAATCCGACGAATGAGAATCGACCGGACACGTCATTTTTTTCTGTCGATTCAAAAAGGAAACTGTAAGCGCGTCAGCTAAATTTTTTGAACGCTGACACCGGCGTTTCGCAATCGCCAACGAACTCTGCGAAAACAGGAATCACATTGCCCTGTTTTGCGAGCTTGCAGGAATTCGTCGAGCGACGGAGTGATTAGCGTTCTCATTCAATGCGAAAGGAAGTTGGTCAGAATTTTTCTACCATCGGGGGTGAGAACTGACTCAGGATGGAATTGCACTCCTTGCACTGGGAATTCGCGATGGCGGAGCGCCATGATTTCGCCGTCGTCGCTCTCGGCGGTGATTTCGAGACAATCAGGAAATGAATTTCGCTCGACGATCAGCGAATGGTACCGGCCCGCATCAAACGGGTTCGACAAATCTGAAAAAAGCGCGTCTGCCGTTATGCCTGATCATGCACGATTTCCCGTGCATGAGGCGATCAGCGCGGACTACCTTTCCGCCGTACACTTCGGCAATGCACTGATGACCGAGGCAAACGCCCAGAACCGGAACATGCTGGCCAAACTTTAGAACAACTTCCTTGCTGATGCCCGCTTGGCGCGGCGTGCACGGGCCAGGGGAAATACAAATGTGCCCTGGAGCTAGCGCTGCGATTTCATCAATTGAGATTTCATCGTTTCGTTTGACCAGAACATCACAGCCCAGCTCGCCGAAATACTGCGCGAGGTTGTAAGTGAAGGAATCGTAGTTGTCGATTAGCAGAAGCATTGTTTCGGCTCTCTCAAGTCGTCGTTCAATGGCCCATGGCCGTTCGCCGCCATAAGATTACGGATAGCGTGAACTTCTTCGATGAGCTGCGCGTACTCCGAAAATGTTAGCGCCTGCGCACTATCCGACAGAGAAAGCTCCGGGCTGATTGTGAACTTCGATCATGAGACCGTCGGCTCCGACTGCGACGCCGGCGCGTGCGAGCGGTGTGACCATGTACGCGGTGCCAGTTCCGTGCGACGGATCGACGATCACTGGCAAATGCGAAATGCGTCGAATCGCCGGCACCGAGGCAAGATCGAGTGTGTTACGCGTATGCTGCGCAAACGTGCGCACCCCGCGCTCGCAAAGGACGACGTTGTAGTTGCCCTCGGCCATGATGTACTCGGCTGCGAGCAACCATTCCTCGAGTGTTGCAGCCATCCCGCGCTTCAACAGCACCGGCAACTTGGATCGGCCTGCGCGCTTTAGAAGCGAAAAGTTCTGCATGTTGCGAGCACCGATTTGAATCACGTCGCCAAACTTTTCGATCAGGTCGACGTGCGATTCTTCAACAGCTTCGGTGACGATCTTTAAATCAAACTCCTCGCGGATCGCGGTCATGATTTCCCAAGCCTTTCTCACCCAGGCCTTGAAACGTGTAAGGCGATGTTCGGGGTTTCCAAACGCATCCGCGAAAGAAACGCGCACCGCTCCGTTGCACTGCTTCCGCCACAGCGAACGCCTGCTCGCGGCTTTCGATTGCACACGGCCCGGCGATGATCGCGAGCTCGTTATCGCCAATGGTCGCATCGCCGACGCGCACGACCGTTCTATCGGGACGCAGATCAAGAGTGATTAACTTGTATGGCTTGGTAACGCGGATCACTTCCGCGACGCCAGCCAGATTTTCGAAACGTCGGCTATCGACAGGACCTTCGTTGCCCGTGATGCCAATAGCTGTTCGGGTAGCTCCGGGCATCGCATGCGCCCGAAAGCCGATTGCCTCAATGACGTTGACCACTGCATCGATCTCCCGCGCAGTGGCGCTCGGTTTCATTACAATCAACATATTTTCAAAAGGGTTGGGTTAGTTCATGTGGACGCGGACACGAAATCTCCCTCTGGAAAGAAGAGAGAACAGTCAGCGCCCGTCGAGGAACGGTCGCTTTTTAGCGCCAGACTCCGAGCGCCGACGCGGAGACAGACTGCAAGCCTTCTGCAGCGTCTATCGAACAGGATATGTCAGCACTCATTGCCCGAAATCATACTGCCAATCGTAAGCTTGTCGATTCAAATTTCGTTTGATTGGCTCATTTTCGATGGACTCATCGAATTCCTCGTCGATCATAATTTTTTTCATTGGCAATTATTTCTTCACCTTTCTCATCATCGGCTTAATTGCCGCAGCGCTTGCCCTACAACATTCGTTTCGACTAATCTTGCCGCCTATGCGTTGCCAAAAATCCTTTTTGATTTTGCCTCTACTTTTACTTGTGCCCCCGCTTATTTTGCGGGCCGCATCTCCGGTTCAGGAACGTGCGGATCGTTTTCTCGCGCTCGCGAACGCGGGCTATCAGGCGCTGTATCGCGTGAATAGCGAAGCGCAGTGGGCCGCCGTCACCGATGTCACGCCCGAGCACGATGCCGCAGCTGAAGCTGCCGGCAAAGCTTACGCAGCGTTTAATGGGAACCCGGCGATCATCAATCAGGCGCGCGAGCTGCTCACGCATGAGAAGGAACTGAGCGAGCTGACGGTTCGCCAATTAAAGCAGCTGCTCTTAAACGCGGCCGAAGGGCCGATGACGAATCCCGATCTTGTGGCGAAACGCGTCGCTGCCGAGACAAAGCAGGCGTCGCTCATGAATGGGTTCCAATACAAACTCAACGGCCAGAAAATCACTGCCAACCAAATCGACGACAAACTTGAGAAGAGCACCGACCTCAACGAGCGCAAAGCGGTCTGGGAAGCGTCAAAGGAAATCGGTCCCGCGCTCAAGGACAATCTCGTCGCGTTGCGCGATCTGCGAAACGGCGTCGCCAAAGAGATGAAATATCCGGATTACTTCGCGTTGGAAGTCGCCGCTTACGGGATGACCACCGACCAGATGCTTAAGATGCTGGAAGACTGGATGACCACGCTGCGTCCGCTTTACTTGCAACTGCATACCTGGGCGAAATACAAACTGGCCGAGAAATATCATCAGCCCGTGCCGAAAAAAATTCCGGCGCATTGGATCAATAATCGTTGGGGCCAGGAATGGCCGGGCCTCGTCGAAGCGGCGAACATCGACAAGTACTTCGAAGGACGAAAACCGGAATGGATCATCAAGACTGCCGAGCAATTTTACACCGGACTCGGTTTCTCGCCGTTGCCGGAAAGTTTCTGGCAAAAATCGGATTTGTATCCCGTGCCACCAGATTCGAAGCGCAAGAAAAACACGCACGCATCCTGCTGGCACATCGATCTCGAGCACGACATTCGCTCGCTGCAAAGCATCGAACCTAACGCACGCTGGTTTTTCACCGCGCACCACGAGTTAGGGCACGGCCATTATTTTCTGGCCTACTCGCGGCCGGAGGTTCCGTATTTGTTGCGGCTCGGCGCAGCGCCTGGATTTCACGAAGGCGTCGGCGAATTGATCGCGCTCGCGTCCAGTCAGGTGCCATATCTGCAATCACGCGGCGTGTTGCCTCTCGAATTCGATGCAGATAAGACCGCGTTCCTGTTGGATGACGCGCTGGCCCGCTCGGTTCCGTTTATTTATTTCTCATGCGGCGTGATGCCGCATTGGGAGGCGGACATCTACGCGCACAATCTCACGTCAGATCAATGGAACGCGCGCTGGTGGAAGTACGTTTCTGATTTTCAAGGCATCGAGCCGCCGTCGCCGCGCGGCGAAGAATTTTGCGATGCCGCGACAAAGACGCACATCAACGATAACCCGGCTTACTATTACAACTATGCGTTCGCCACCGTGTTCAAGTTTCAGTTGCACGACTACATCGCGCGCAAAATTCTGCATCAACCGCCGCAATCATGTAATTACGCCAACAACAAGGAAGTCGGCGCGTGGCTGAATAACATTTTGAAAAAAGGCGGCACGGAAGATTGGCGCAAAGTTTTGAAGGAAGCCACCGGCGAAGACATCTCCACGCGCGCGATGATGGATTACTTCAAACCGCTGATGAGCTGGCTGGAAGAACAAAACAAAGGCCGCCAGATCGGCTGGGAGTGAATCAGATGTCAGAGTTCAGAATTCAGATGTCAGTTTGACTTTCGCACGAAGCATTTTTGGATCTGCGGCGATGACTGAGAGTTCAACTCAGGCCTAAGCTATGGACGCGGTGCCGGAGTGGGCCGAACTCGCGGAGCCGGTGTGCGCCTCGGTGTTACCGTCGCTGTCGGCGTAGCCTGGTGCCGCCGTCGACTAGCGTCGGTGAGGCGTGGCGTAGCAACTCGCGCAGTATCTGCCGCCGGTGTTCGTCACCGTTGACGGTGTGTAGCCGCCAGTGGTAACCCGCTGGGTTGTTGGACAATACTCGCAACCTGCCCACCCCAGACAATCATTTGGCTGCCGGTCCACACTGCCGTGTGATTGAATCGAGCATCGGGTGCATTGGTGTTAGTCGTAGCTGTCCAACTGCCGGTGGTCGGATTGTATCTGCCGCCGGTGTTCAAATCGGCGCCGCTACCAACTCCGCCCCAAATGATCATTTCGCTGCTGGTCCAAACTCCCGTATGCAGAGTATCGCGGCGCCGGGCGCGGTTGTAGTGAGTGGTGGCTGTCCAACTGTCCGTGCTCGGCACTCGTAGCGCCCGCCGGTGTTCAAACCGCGCCGTTGTGAAATCCGCCCCACACGATCATCTCGCTGCCGCTCCCACACTGCCGTGTGGTAAAACTCTGCCACTGGCCGCGTCGGTGATGCTCGTGGCTGTCCAACTGTCAGTGCTCGGATCGTATCTGCCGCCGGTGTTGAGGCCAAGATCGTTGCAGTCGTCTCCGCCCCAGACAATCATTTCGCTGCCGTCCATACCGCGCGTGAGACTCTCGGGCTTCGGGCGCGTCGGTGGTGCTGGTGGCTGTCCAACTGTCAGTGCTCGGGTCGTAGCGTCCGCCAGTGTTCAAAAAGCTGGCGTTGCCCTCGCCAGATCCGCCCCACACGATCATCTCGCTGCCCGTCCCAGACTGCCGTGTGCAGGATCTCTGGCTACTGGCCGCGCTCGGTAGATGCTGGTGGCTGTCCAACTGTCAGTGCTCGGGTCGTATCGGCCGCCGGTGTTAAGAAAAGTGCTGTTCAAATCGTCTCCGCCCCAGACAATCATCTCACTGCCAGTCCATACCGCCGCTGTGAAACTGTTCGTGCGTCGGGCGCGTCGGTGGTGCTGGTGGCTGTCCAACTCGTCAGTGCTCGGATCGTAGCTCCCGCCGGTGTTCAAGTAAGCTCGTATTACCGCGGCTCCGCCCCAGACGATCATTTCGCTGCCGGTCCATACCGCCGTGTGGTCGTAGTCGGGCCGCGGGCGCGTTGGTAACGTGCTCGTCGCTGTCCACGTGTCATCGGTGCAGCCGTAATCGAGGCACCAGCTATTATACGAGGAAGCTGGTAGGGGTGGTTCACCTGAACCGCGCTCGCGAAACTGAAGTCGATTCGTCGGTCCGATCTGAGTTGTTCCAAGTAGCAGCTTCGCGCTGACTCACGGCGACCGAGTTCTGATCTTGGGTCAACACATCGGCGACGAAACGCTCCGCCAGAATCGCCCTGGCCAGACACTCCGCGATAATAAAGGGATCGTTGCCTCAGCGCCGCAAAGCATTTCCCGTAGCACCTCCGGCCGCTTTGTGTTCCGCGCCATGCGGTCCATCTCGGCCTGCAGTTGGTCGACGGTAATTGGCTTGTTGCCAGTGAGTCTTCCAGCGCTCTGCGACTCGCGGCAGATAAGCTTCGATCTTCTTTTCGAGTTGCGCCTGAGACATCACCGCATCCAGCGACGGCTTGGGATCAGGGTTCTCCTTTGGCCATATCCGGTGACGCCAGTAAACCTCCTCAATCGCTCGCTGGTAAGCCACGCGCTCTGCGAATGTGAGTCCCGCGCCTGCGGGATGAGAAACCGTAGCTGGCGCTTCGGAACGAAAGAAAGCCAGTCCCGACAATGCCGGGATCACGATGGAACATGCGACCGCGCAAACAAGCAGAATGAGTAAGCCGCGCGAACCGAGAAAGCCAGACTCAGAGTGCTGGTTCATATATTTCCTTCCTCCTCTCTCGGCGCTTAATCCTGGGATTGCACCTCTGAAAAGGCCAAAAGCCTTACCGAGAGAAATCGGCCTTCGGCCAATCCAGCTCTGTGTTTTCCGTTGGATGCCGAGGCTCTCAAAAATCGAGACGCCTGTCAAGCGTGAAATCCCCTAAAATATTCCACATCCGGAATGATTGCTTGGGCAGGCTGGCTATGTGCCCGGCTCGCTCGAACGCCAACTCGGTAAATTTCTGCGCAAACGACGCGGTGAAATGACGTATGCGCAGTTCTCGCGGCAGCTCGGTCTGCCACCTTCCACGCTGCATCGGCTCGAGAATAGCGATCAAAGCATCACCCTTCGCGGGCTCCAACAGATCATGAAGGGACTGAAATGTAAGCTCTCGGATATTTTTGAGGCTTAAGCAAAATCCATCGGCGCTTGACACAAGCGCCGCTACAACGCGCATTTCGAAAATGCGTGTTCTCGTAATCACAGGCGCTGGCGTTTCGGCTGAAAGTGGCATCCCGACTTTTCGCGGGAAGGACGGTTACTGGCGGAACTTTGATCCGGCAAAGCTGGCTACGCCGGAAGCATTCGCGCGCGATCCGCAATTGGTTTGGGAATGGTATCGCGAGCGCCGCGAGCGTATCCGCAACGCGCAGCCGAACGCAGCTCACGCGGCGATTGCGAAACTCGCCAAACACGCAGACGAGTTTCTGCTTGTCACACAGAATGTGGACGACTTGCATGCGCGTGCCGGACTTCCAAGGGAAAAGATGGTGCAAATTCACGGAGACATTTTCGTTACCAAATGTTCGCACTGTGATTTTTCGTACGCAGGTAGGGGCGGTTCACCTGAACCGCCTGGGCCTGGGCGATTGAGGTCAATCGCCCCTACCTTGGCGGAAAATGATGACGTCCCAAGTTGTTCGCAATGCGATACGCTCATGCGGCCCGGTGTCGTCTGGTTCGGTGAGCAACTGCCTTTGAGCGAAGCACAGCGAGTTGAAAATTATCTCGATCGCGGACCTTGCGACCTTGTGATCGTTGCAGGAACGACGGCAACCTTTGGATACATCATCGATTGGGCACTGCGAGGGCGCGCCGCGGATGGCGAGTTGATTGAAGTGAATCCTGAAGAGACGCCGCTCTCACAATTTGCAACGCAGTTGGTACGCGAGCTGGCTGCGGTTGCAATGCCGCGTATTGTTAATGCGTTGACGCGATGTCCCTGACGCGAGTTGTAGGGCAGCCGCATCGGTTGCCAAACCAATGGTCAACAAGCGGGGCGCTTGCCCTACAATCTACGGCGCTGCGCGGCATGAAAGTGTCTTGCAACCTCTAGCGACTGATCGCCCGCAAATACCGCTGGGCAGAACGCGCGACTGCCGCTTTCGCATTTGAGAGGACGTTCGCTTTCCACCACGCGCCGTAAATTTGTTCGAATGGGAACGGTTCGATTCTTTCGAGGATGCGACTGAATCGCGGCCGGCCCGAGTGGAATCAGGTTTGGATAACTGCGCATGAAGCTCACGTATCGACGATCTTGCACGACTTGAATGATGTCGCCCGTGAGCAACGCGCCCTTGCCATTCCCACCGGCTGGCCAGTGCAACACGGTGCCGCCATCAAAGTGCCCGCCGCAATTGATCAGAGTCATACCATCCCAAAGCGAGAGCGTTGTTCCTTCCCAAAACTGGATGCGCGATCCCGCGTTCGCGGGACGCATCACCCACTCGCGATCGGCAGCGTGCAAAAATATTTGTGCGTCGAAGCGCTCGGCCCAATCGACCATCGTTGTGTAGTAATGTGGATGCGAAATTGCAATCGCGCGGACGCCGCCGCGCGCGCCGATTTCGGCAACTGTCTGGTCGTCCAGGAGAGCAATGCAATCCCAGAGCAGATTTCCTCCGGGAGATTGCACGAGCAAAGCGCGCTGGCCTATCGCAAATTCCGGTTCTGTGCCGATCCCCAGAAGATGTGGCGCTTCCTCTTCGAAACGGTTGCGATGATTAGCCGCCAGCCGTTTGAGCGTCGTCCATTCCTGGCCTGAGTGACGAACAAATTGCCGTTCATCCTCGCAAATTGGACAGCTTGGCGGCGGCTGTGCACTTTCAGCAAACTGCGTTCCGCATTGGACGCAGACAAAATTTTCCATCAACGCGATTCTTCGCAGAGACGGTTTGCATTCGCTTGTGAGCCAGCACCTGCAAAATCACCGTGCCTTGGTTGCCATTGCCAAGCGCGTTTGTAGTCCTGTAGCCAGGCGGTGTAGAGCGGGTCTTCTTTCCATGCCGTGACCCCGTAAGCGCCGTGTCGAGTTGCCCTATACTGTGCATCCACTCCTGAGTCGTATTCAGAGTCCTTTTTGAGTGCGCACCAGAATAATCGGCCGCCCCTGCGCCAGCCATCGAGGACGATGCCGTCCTCGAAAGGCTGGTTGCGCGCGGTGACTACGAGACAATTGTTCTCGTCGATGGTTCCCGCAAAGGCAGCGCCCCAGTGAAGCACCAGCGTCTTGAGCTTGAGCGCTTTCAGGCGTTCGCCGATATCACGTGTATAATGGCCGCAATAGCCACGTTGTCGCTTGCCCATGTGGATCAGTAAGTTTTGAAATATCGGGGTCCAAACGAGTCCATATTCACGCGCACAGTCGCGCGAGGCGGTGTGTGCCGTTACCGAGAGCAGCTCGGCTTCGCCCGGGTCCACATCGGGCGCGAGCGCCACCAGCGCGTCACGCAACTTCTTGATTGATCTCTCATCGCGCGCCCAAACCGCGCTTGCGCAAAGGCTGAATACAATGATGAAAGCAACCGGTCGAATCACGTTGGCAAAATCGGTAAAGAATTAAGCGCGAATCATAGCAAAATCACAGATGTTTCTACTGATGCAGGGCGCACCCGGCGTTAGGCGCAATTCTTGAAGATAAGCTCACAGCCAGGCGTGCTGGCCCATCGCGAAATCACCGTCCCGTAGGCTGCCATTTCCAACCTTCTTTGTAGTCCTGTAGCCAGGCGGTGTAGAGCGAGTCTTCTTTCCATGTCGTGATCCCGTAATGGTCGGGTTGATGTTCTGGACGTTGCGCTCGAAATAATTCGCTCGACCGGGTCCTTCTCAACTCTGCATCCTGGGCTAAGTCGTAATCATAGTCCTTTTTGACTGAGCACCAGAATAATCGGCCGGCATGGCGCCAGCCATCGAGGACAATGCCGTCTTCGAAAGGCTGATTGCGTGCGGTGACTACCAGACAATTGCTCTCGTCGTCTGTTCCCGCAGAAGCTGCGCCCCAGTGAAGGACCAGCGTCTTGAGCTTGAGCTCTTTCAGGCGTTCGCCGATGTCGCGCGCATAATGGCCGCACCAGCCACGTTGTCGCTTGCCGATTTGGATCAGGAAATTCTGAAATATCGGGGACAACACGAGGCCATATTCGCGCGCAAGGCTGCGCGAAGCGGTGTGCGCCGTTACCGAGAGCAGCTCGGCTTCGCCCGGATCCACATCAGGCGCGAGCGCCACCAGCGCGTTACGCAACTTGTTGATCGATTTCTCATCCCGCGCCCAAACAGCGCTTATACAAAGGCTGAACGCAATGATTAAAACAATCGGTCGAGTCACGTTGGCAAAATCGGTAAAGAATTAAACGTAAACTATACCAAAAATCACGGACGTTACTGATGATACGTTACTGATGTTCGACGAGAATCTTTGCGAACCGCCAGACCTCGTGAAAGGTGTTGTAGAGCGGGGTGGGGGCCACCCGGATCACGTTCGGTTCGCGGAAATCGCACTTCACTCCAGCGCCGACAAGCTCGTCATGCAACTCCTTTGGATGCTGGTGCGCTAGAATGGATAACTGGCAACCCCGTCGGTCCGGATCACGCGGCGTGATAACACTAAATTTTTTCGAGCCGATTTCCGTGAGGAGAAATTCAAGGTAGCCAGTCAGCTGGGTCGATTTCGCTCGCAGCGGATCAATCCCTCTCGCTTGATCGAACATTGCAAGTGAAGCGCGCAAAGGCGCCATCGAAAAAATCGGCGGGTTGCTGATTTGCCAGCCATCCGCTGACGCGACTGGAATGAAATCCGGCTCCAAATGTAACCTGAAGCGTGTGTTCGGATCGTTCCCGAACCAGCCTGCGAGTCGCGGCAGCTTCGTATTAGTTGCGTGGCGCTCGTGCACGAACGCGCCGGCGACCGCGCCGGGGCCGGCGTTGAGATATTTGTAAGAACACCAGACCGCGAAATCGACGTTCCAATCGTGAAGCGAGAGCGGGACATTGCCGATCGCATGGGCGAGATCGAATCCAGCAATGATGCCGTGTTCCCGCGCTGCGGCGGTGATCTTTTTGACTTCGAACAGTTGCCCCGTGAAAAAGTTCACGGCACCGATCATGACGACGGCGAGTTGATCGGCGTGCTTCTCAATGAGATCGAGAATGTCTTCGGTTCGAATGGTGAACTCACCTTTGCGGGGCCGCGCGAGAATGAGAGCGTCCTTCGGATCGAGCCCATGATGCACGATCTGGGTTTTGATCGCGTACGTGTCGGAAGGAAACGCCGGTTCTTCCATCAGGATTTTGAAACGCGATTTCGGTCGGCCGATAAAATGTGGCCATCATCAGGTGAAGATTGACCGTGAGGCTGTTCATGCAGATCACTTCCACCGGTTTTGCGCCAACGAGGCGCGCCGTCGGCTCGCGCAATGCTTCATGATACGAATACCACGGCGTTCCCGCTGCATGGTGGGCATCGACGCCAAGCTTCGCCCAATTGTCGAGTTCCTCCTCGACGACGCGCGTCGCCGATTTCGGCATCAGGCCCAGCGAGTTTCCGGCAAAATAAATTAGCGGCTTGCCATCCTTACCGAGCGGAAGGTAAAATTGTTCGCGGAAAACGCGCAGCGGATCCTGCGCGTCCATTTCACGCGCAAATGTTTCGGCAGAAGAAAACACGGTGTTCAACTATGGCGATTTTCGCCGCGTGTCCAACAACCGCGCTCTGCGTTTTACCCATCCTCATCGTCTCTGCGAACGCGCATGCGAACACCACAAGCGCGTCGGCAGAGAAGAAGGGCATTGTTATCGCCGCGAGCACGCTGCTCGATGGCCGCGGGCACGTTTCGCGCGATACGCGCATCGTTGTCAAAGGCTCGAAGATCGTGGCGCTCGATCCGAAGGCCGCGCCTGTTGACTATGACCTGCGAGGATTCACAGTCCTGCCCGGTTGGATCGACTCGCACGTTCACATCACCTGGAGCTTCGGCCCGGATGGTAAGAATGCAGGCGCTGATGCAGACAACGCAGTTCGCCGCATATCAGTCGGCATCGAATGCATGGCTGACGTTGATGGCTGGCTTCACCACCGTGCAGAGCGTCGGCTCGCCAACGGATGTTCCCTTGCGCGACGCGATCGCGAAAGGCGCGATTCCCGGTCCGCGCATCCTCACAGCCATCGAGCCGCTGGAAGGCAAAGGCGAAAAAACAGGCACACCCGATGAAATTCGCGCCTTCGTGCGCAAGCAGAAACAGGCGGGCGCCGACCTCATCAAGATCTTCGCCTCGGCATCCATACGTCAGGGCGGCGGCATGACGCTTTCACAAGAGCAACTCAACGCCGCTTGCGACGAGGCGAACAAACAGGGATTGCGCACGCTCGTTCACGCCTACAAGGACGCGGTGCGCGCTGCCGCGCTCGCTGGCTGTACTCGAGGTCGAGCACGGCACGATGGCAACCGATGACGACCTCAAAGTTTTGGCTGAGCACGGGACATACTTCGATCCGCAAGCTGGACTCGTGATCGAGAATTATCTCGCCAACAAGGACCGCTTTCTCGGCACGCAGGGTTACACCGAGGAAGGTTTCGCGGCAATGGAGCGGGCCTTGTCGCTCGATCACGATATCGTCCGCCACGCGGTCAAGATTCCCGGACTAAAAGTCGTTTTCGGCACGGACGCGGTCGCGGGCGCGCATGGTCGCAATGCCGAGGAGTTCATCGATCGCGTGCGCGATGCGGGAGTTGATCCGATGAGCGCCATGGTCTCCGCGAACTCGCTCGCCGCCGAAGCCATGCGCATGGGTAACCGCATCGGCTCCGTCGCGCCCGGCTACGAAGCCGACATCATCGCGCTCGACGGCGATCCTCTCAAAGACATCACTGCGGTGCGCCGCGTCGTTTTCGTCATGAAAGGCGGCGTCGTTTACAAGAACGTCGCGCGCGGGGCGATTCCGATTCATATGTAGGGACGTCCGCCCTGGCGATGTCTCGGACACGTCAACGACGCAACGTCTCTACTCAGTTAGCGCGGCTGCATGAACTCGATGGTCGTGCCATCCGGATCACGCACGTAAACGACGCGCTTCCCGGCGTTCGGTCCCGTTTTGAGGATTTGAGGTTTGCCAGCGGATTTCCATCGAGATCCTCCGATTTTTTCCAGGATCGCATCGAGATCATCAACGAGCAGAGCAACATGAAGGTGTCCGACATCGCACGGACGAAGATCGGCATGTTTTCGATCAGTCGGTGCAAGATACTCGAGCAGCTCGATCTTGTGGCCGCTTGGTGTCTTCACGACTGCGAGTTTGATCTCGGCTCCGGCGACTCCGGTGATCTCTTCGGCCAGTTCGCCGGTTTGATGAGCAGTATGCGAAAGCTCGAATCCGAGAACGTCGCGCCAGAACGCCAGCGACCGTTCGAGATTTGAAACGGTGATGCCGGTATGGTCTGCGGAAATGATGTGAAAGAATTATTCTCGCTGCGCCTAGCTTATGCGTAGCGGTGCTCATGCTCGTGATCGTAACCGCAAGACGAACGTCCAACGCTCAACGTCCAACGTCCAACGTTCAATTCAAAAGCGGTGTCATCCCGAGCCCCGAACGCTTTCGGGGCGAGGGACCTCTCATCCGCGCTGCCGGTCACACTGTCTAACTTGCGTGCCTATTGCCCGCTGAGTGAGATCCTTCACCGTCTTCGCGGTTCAGGATGACAATTTTATCCCACTGCCGCGATCACTTTGAGCTCGATCGCGATCGGCGTCGGTAACGCACCGACCTCGATCGTCGTACGCGTGGGATTTGGTTTGCCGGGTCCAGCAAAATATTCCGCGTAAACCCGGTTATAGATTGGAAAATCCTTTTTCATGTCGGTGAGAAACACCGTGACGTCGACGATGTCCTGCCACGTCGCTCCGGCGTCTTCCAGCACAAGGCATACGTTTTCGAACACCGCGCGGCATTGCGTTTCGATGTCATAACTGATGATGTTCCCAGAGGAATCGAGTGTCACGCCGGGAATTTCCTTGCTGCCGCGCTTGCGCGGGCCGATCCCGGAAAGAAACAACAACTCGCCCACGCGCTTTGCATGCGGAAACGCGCCTACCGGTTCAGGCGCGCGTGCGCTTTCAAATGTATCGCTCATTCGCGCGGCGCGTATTTTTCGAACTTTGGCAAGTTGGGGTCCAACGTGTCCCACGGTTGCGCATCGGACGTCCAGATTTCGTGCTGAGGGTTATACAAACTCGGATCATCTAAAGTCCCAGCAGCGATGCCTTGTCCGAAATCGGTCTTGCCCCCGAACAATCGCGAACCGCACTCCGGACAAAAACCGCGCACATTGTCGCCCATCATTTCGCTGGTTGTGCCGAAGTATTTCGGCGTTCCTTTGGTAATCTTGAATGCGTTCGCCGGGACGTAAAAAACAGGAGTGTACGCTCCGCCGGTCGCTTTCTGGCAGTCGCGGCAGTGACAATTGAACGTCACAATCGGTTCCGCGGTTACCTCGTAACGAATCGCGCCGCAGGCGCAGCCACCGGTAATTGGTTTCATATTATGCGCCTCAAACTAGTGAAAATATTTTTTGAGTAACGACCAATAATTCTCTTCCCAGCCCTGAGCAAGATGGTCGTGTAAGCCTTCTGGAAAACCGATGTGATCAAACATGAGGTGCGTTCCCGATCCATTCGGCTTCAGCTGGAAACTGACAATGGAATACGCGCCTTCAGGCCAGGTGACTACGCGCCACGCTTGAACGATTCGCTGATTCGGAACGAGCTCGAGGTTGCGGCCAATGATATGGCCTTTGAAGAGTGAGAACGCGCCACCGACTTCGCGATTGATCTCTGCCGGCCTGCCGGAGAATTCGGTAAACTGCTTACTGTTCAGCAGCGCTTCATACAGGTTCTCGGGAGTGGCGTTGAACTCGATTTCTTGATGAATCGTGATCGACTTGTCGGACTGCGCCGAAGCGATTCGCAGAGCAGTGAGAGTTAAGGTTGTTATTAAGATATACGATTGAGCCATGGCTTTCCTGATCTCCAAGCTTTTCTTATCCGCAGATTACGCAGATTTACAGAGATGTTTTGAGTCTTGATTTCCGCAAAATTGTGAAATCTGTGGATGAAATTCTGATTCGTCTGATCGGGATCACTTTGCAACGCAGACGTTCTTTGGCTCAGTGAAAAACTCCGCCTTCGCTAAAGCTACGGCGGACAGGCTCCGCGCTTCTTCTCGTGAGTGTTTTTATCGAGCGATGCAGACATTCTTTGCCTCTGTGAAAAAGTGCAACGCCTCGGTGCCGCCTTCGCGGCCGACGCCGCTCTGTTTCATGCCGCCGAAGGGGACGCGCAGGTCGCGCACGAGCCAGCAATTCACCCAGACCGTGCCGGTGTTAATTTGTTCAGCGACACGATGGGCGCGACTCAGGTTTTGCGTCCAGACGCTCGACGAGAGGCCGTAGTCGACATCGTTCGCGTAATTGATCACTTCTTCTTCGCTGTCGAATGGCGTGATCGTGACGACTGGGCCGAAAATTTCTTCGCGATTTGTGCGGCACGACACCGGCAGACCGGTGATAACCGTTGGCTGAAAAAAATATCCTTCGCGGCAGCGCTCGTTAGGCGGTTGCGGCGTGGAACCGCCGAGCACGATCTTGCCGCCTTCTTTCTGGGCGAGATCGACGTAGAACTTGATCTTCTCGAGCTGCGTCTTGTTCACGATTGCGCCCTGCTCGGTTTTCTCGTCGAGTGGATCGCCGAGTTTCAACTGTGACGTTCTTTCGATGAAGCGATCGACGAAATCCTTGTAAGCCGAGCGCTCGACGAATACGCGCGAACCGCACAGGCAAACCTGTCCCTGGTTTGCGAAAGACGAGCGCACACTGCCGTCGATTGCCGCGTCGAGATCTGCATCTGCGAAGATGATGTTTGGATTTTTGCCGCCGAGCTCGAGCGACACTTTCTTGAACAACGGCGCGCATGCCTCGGCTACCTTGCGTCCGGTCACCGTGCCGCCGGTGAACGAAATCGTGTTGATCTTCGGATGCGCGGTGATCGCAGCGCCGACATTTGGTCCGGTGCCATGCACAACGTTGAGCACGCCATTCGGCAGACCGGCTTCGCGCACGATCTCGCACAGCATGTAAGCCGTCATCGGCGTCAGCTCGCTCGGTTTTGCGATGGCCGTGTTGCCGACGGCGATCGCCGGCGCGATTTTCCAGCTGAGCAAATACAGCGGCAAATTCCACGGCGAAATCAATCCGGCGATGCCGCGCGGCTGACGCAGCGTGTAATTGAACGCGACGTTGTCGGTGATGTGCGCTTCCGACTCGGTATGCAGGATCGCGGTTGCGAAGAATCGGAAGTTGGCGACGGCGCGCGGAATATCGAGCGAGCGCGCGAGCGAAATCGGCTTGCCGGTGTCGATTGATTCCGCGCGCGCAAATTTCTCCAGATCGCGTTCGATCAAATCGGCGATCCGCAGCAGAATAACGCGAGCGTTCGGCTGCCGGTTTGTTCGACCAATCGCGAAAGGCCTTCTCCGCTGCAGCGACGGCAAGATCGACATCGTGTGCATCACTGTCCGCAACCTGCGAATACGGCTTGCCAGTCGCCGGCTCGATGTTGTCGAGATATTTGCCGCCGATCGGCTCAACGAACTGGCCGTCGATGAAATTGCGGATGCGAGCCAGTATTTGTGTCATAACAATTAGCAGCGAATCACGCAGCCTTAATCCTTGGCGCGCGTTTCAGTCGGGTACCCCGCGTCTGGATCGCGCCGGAAGTTCAAGCCTGTTACATTGAAACGCTTTTGGATCGACACCAAGCCGAAAAACACGTGGTTCAAAAAGCGGGTCTGTAAACTCGCATTCCACTTGCCCGCAAGAATGGTGGCAACCGAGCGAAAGATGAGTCTCGGTGGTTCCGGGCTGAAGAAGATGTCGCGGAATTGTGGTGTGTAGAATCCCACTACAAACCGGCGGAACCTTCGGAATCGCCTGCGCTGACGACGCGAAAACGCAGCAAAGCTCGCAGCCGAGAAGTCATTTCTCAGGAGCGCCCGATGAAGGACCGCACCGGCTTCAATGCCTGATTCCATTGCGATTGAAACGCCGGTCGAGAATACCGGATCGAGAAACGCTCCTGCGTCCCCTGCGAGGATCCAGCGATTGCCCGCATAAGTCGAAGCGCTGTACGAAAAATCTTTTTCAACGCGTACTGGCCACTCCCGTCGTGCGTCGCGCATTAAATCGGCGACAATCGGAGTATCGGAGATCGTGCGGTTGAGCGACTCCTCCGCTGAACCGTTGGCCAATCTGCGGTAAAGCAGCTTCGGTAGAACCACTCCAACACTCGTTAACTCTTTAGATATCGGGATAAGCCAGAACCATCCGGCATCGCTGCGTGCAACAAGTCGGATATCATCGGGCCGCTGACCCTTTCCAATCGCGGCACGCCGTGTAATGGGAGAATATTGCTATGTTCGCGAGCCGGGGTTCCTCGGTGCGCAGATTAAACTTTCGAGCGATTAACCCTCCGCGGCCCGTTGCATCGACGAGTGCGCGTACACGCGCACGTCTGGTCGCAGCCATCAACGCGGGACACGACATCGAGGATTGCCGCGTCCGGTGTAAACTCGCACTCGATCACGTTGGCATTCTTCTCGAACGTCAACGCCGACTTCGCGGGCCCGTTCCAACAGAATTCGATCGAATTCCTGCCGACACACCTGATACGTCTGAGCCCTCGTAACCTCTCGCACGTCGGTGAAGTCAACGTAACGGCCGGTGCGGCCATCGTGCGTATAGAGGCGCGCACCGCACTTCTCTGGAAAACATGCGGCCTCGATCCTCTTGGTCACACCCAAAGCCGCGAACGCGTCGTTGGCAGTCGACAGCAACGACTCGCCGATATGAAATCTGGGGAACGTGTCACGCTCAAAGAGAACGACCGAATGACCACGCTGCCGTAGCGAAATGGCAGCGGACGTGCCAGCAGGACCGCCACCGGCAACAGCGAAATCAAAGTCATAGGGTGCTTTGGCCGATTGTCATCAAATTAGTAAGGCGACGATTTCGAGAAATTGGGACGAAAGCAAGCCGCATACTTGTGATTCACAATCAATCGTCACCTTCAGCGCGCGGGGCTTGGTGCATATCTTTTACCTGATTTCCTTGGCGGCTCACGAAGAACCGGTGAGGGAGGGATTACGCTCCCGCTAGTGCATCCGATAGTGTGCCCGCTTGTGGATTTCCCTCTCGCGTTTTGCCAGGCGCAAAACGCGGTGAGGGAGGGAGTCACTGTCTCCAACAGTTCACCCGCTCAAAATCAACAAGTTACAAAGTGTGTTCGATTGCGTTGTGTAACAGGGATGTGTCGCAATTAGAGCGCAAGCCCCGAAACGTTGTCAACAAAGAATCTTTTTGATGGCGATTTCCTGGCCAACTGCTGCACCGTATCCGAACTGGCGTGATGACGCGCCTCGCCTCAACGCATACGCAGATGAAGTTGTCGTCCGACAGGATCGACTCCCTAATGGCATCACACTTGGAGACTGGCTTCGAGACAACGAGCCGGCGTTGCGTGCAAATCCTTACGAGCGCTCACTGACTGGATTGATTGCTGTACATTTGCTACCGCTCTTTCAAAGTTCGCCGCAAGGATGGCAGAGCGTTTGGCACCTGGCGGACTCAAACAGCACGTTTGACAAGGTGCTGGCGGAATGGCGTCGAATTTGTCCAGATCAGCACAAGGGATTCATATCGGAGATAGGAGCCGTGTTCGGAATCAGCATCGGGAGCGAAGTTGAGCAATCACGTGCTGCCATTGAAGCCCCTCCTGGAAAAAACTAGCTTCCGTTTACGCCCTATACCCGTTTGCGCTGACAGAAGCTTCATGTGCCTCCAAAGCTTAACGAGAAAGAGATAAGCCACGGCAGGGTGCCGTGGCAAACACGCTGAAGTTTATTCTTCAATGGGGGCGAAACGCGCCGAAGATGTCAAGACTTCTCGTTCCTGACGAACATCGCGACGACGGAAAGCGTTTCGTTGTGCGGGCGGACGAAAAGCTGACTGCGTTTCTGGAACTTGAAGCAGCGATTCTGTGAGAAGAAACACGGGCGCTGAACCCGTAAAAATAAAGCTCGACAAATTTTCGCTGTGTCGGTAAAAACGCGCTTGATCAAGTCATCCGACGTTTCAACGCATCTTCGGCAGGGATGAAGAAATGGGGCTGGACCTTCGCTGAGACACCGTTTAGCGCGATTCCCCAAATCCAACTGAAACCCCGAGACTTCCGAAGCGAGACCGCTGTTCAAAGCGCCCCCTGAAGAAGTTTCCTCGTTCCGCGCGGATTTGGGGCAATCAACGTCAAGTAAAGAGACGTTTATGAAAAACAGAAAAAACTACGTTATCACAAAATCAAACCTGACCCTTACGCAAAGCGGACTGCTCGCCGTTTTGCTGCAACGCCAGCGCCACAAAGTGATCAAGAATGGGGCCGTGAGGTTAGTACGAGCGCAGCGAAAAGTGTGCATGCCGTGCGCCAGCAGGGAGCGCTCCAATAAAGAAAGTAAACCAAACATGAAAACACTAATAATGACAATACTTTTCGCCTTTGCCTTCGCTTCCTCGGCTTTGGCCCAATCCCTTTTTGTCCCCGCGAGATACTCCAATGAGGTTGCTGTGATCGACACCTTGACCAACCAGGTAGTCACCCAAATCCCCGTGGGCGCTTTCCCGATTCGTATTGCGACGACACTGGATCGAAGCAAGGCATTTATTTCCGACGGGTTTTCCTCAAGCATCTCGGTTCTAGACACGGTGGCGCACACGAACATTGCCACCATCCCGGTGTACAATGTACCCGGAGAGAGCACTATCACGCCGGACGGTGGACAACTTTGGGTCGTGCATGAAGCTCCCATTCGAGGTACCACAAACTGCCCCGTCGCCGTCATTGATACGGCAACCAATCTAGTCATCACCACTGTCCTTCTCCCCGGGCATGAGTGCAAAGACATCTTGTTCACGCTGGATGGACGCTTCGCATATGTCGCGAACACTTCCCAGGGAGAAGTGGACGTGATTGCTACCGGCACCTACCATGTAAACCGTATCTACACCCCGGGTGCTGCCCGTCGTCTTTGCATCTCTCCCGCGGGTGACCGCGTCTACGTCACCAACAACGGGGCCGCCTCCGTATCCGCCATCGACACGGCGACGCAACAAGTGATCGCGACAATTCCTGTTGGACAAAAACCGATGGGAATTGCCATTACCCCCAACGGCGAGGAGGTTTACGTGACCAACCAGCATGATGGCACAGTTTCTGTCATCGATACCACCACATTGACTGTGATCGCGACCATCCGTACCGGACACCTTTGCCAGAGAGTGGTAATTACGCGTGATGGAACGAAGGCCTTCGTACAAAATGGAAACTCCGACACTGTTTCGGCCATTGACACCGCCACGCATACGGTCATCGCAACGCTCCCCACCGGACACCATCCTTGGGCTATCCTGGCCAGCCCAGACGATATGAAACTGTACGTGTGCAACGGCAGCGCCACCACTGTAACGGTTATTGATATTCCGTCGCTGACCGTCTCTGACACAATTGCTAATGTAGGGTCGGCGCCTTTTGACCTGGCATTTGGTCCGTAGCCGTCGGCCCGAATGCGAATCGCCGCTATGAGGCAATGCACGCCGATGTTTGCTCAACGTCAGCCCGCTTGATCATAGGCCGCACGACATCAGCGGACAACGATAAACACAGACGGAAATCGGTGGTTTGTTATGCTAAACGGTTATGCATTTGGCCTCTCTCGCCCGATTTACGAGGGAACCGGTGAGGGAGGGATTCGAACCCTCGGTAGCCTTTTGGGCTACGGCGCTTTAGCAAAGCGCTGCTTTCAACCACTCAGCCACCTCACCAAAAATTGTAGCCACGGCCCTGTGGGGCGTTGCGGGACGCGCCACAGGCGCGTGGCTACAGAGATGCAATACCGCGAGAATTGCATGCCAACGACATTGTCGTGTGCGCGATTTCCGGAGTTGCCAACACCGACCTGCGTCGCGTGCTCGCGATTTTATCGTAGTTGCCAAGGCTTGATTGCCAATTGATTAAGTCTGTGTGATCAGCGAGGAAGAAGCGCGAAAGAAAATTCTCGAGACGGTTCGGCCTTTGCCGGCGCGAAAGTTGTCGATCTCAAAATCGCTGGATCTTTTTCGCAGCCGAAGATCATTTCGCGCGGCTGCCGCTGCCGGCGTTCGATAATTCCGCAATGGATGGCTATGCAGTCGTGGCGAGTTCGTGCAAAAAGGCCAACGGCTGCGTGTGATTGGCGAACAGCCGGCTGGTCGTGACAAGCAACTTCGTATTTCTCGTGGTGAAGCGGTTCGGATCTTCACGGGCGCGCCGGTGCCTGCTGGAGCGGATGCCGTTGTAATGCAAGAAGACGTAACCCGCGATGGTGATGAGATTGTCATCAACACAGACGTCGAAGCTGGCGAATTCATTAGGCAGCGCGGTTGCGATCTGGCGGAGGGACAGCGGATACTTGCGAAGGGCGAGCGAATTCGCGCCGCAACGGCTGCTGTGCTGGCGTCTCAAGGGTTCGCCGAAGTGACTGTCGGCGGCGAAGTGAAAGCCGCGGTCCTTTCCACAGGTGACGAGCTAGTGAGATCGGGCGAGAAAATTGAACCGGGACAAATTTATGACAGCAATTCGGTGTTACTTGATGGATTGCTGAAACGCTGCGGTGCCGTTGTAGATTCCGTGGAGCATTGTCGCGACGAACGCGAGTCGTTGATTAAAGCAATCAAGCGCGGAATCGAGAGTCACATTCTGATCATCAGTGGCGGTGTTTCTGTCGGGGAACATGACTTGGTGAAGGATGCGTTACGCCGCCTTGGCGCGCAGATCGACATCTGGCGAGTGGCGATCAAACCAGGCAAGCCATTTCTGTTTGGCAAGATTGGCGAGTGCGCCGTCTTTGGTTTGCCGGGCAATCCGGTGTCGGCGTTTGTCACGTTTTTACAATTCGTGCGGCCGGCGATTTTGAAAATGATGGGAGCAACGAATCTCGATCTGCCCAAAGTGCCGGCGAAGTTGGCGGTCGATTTAACGAACGACGGTGATCGAGCGCATTACATTCGCGGGAAATTCGAACACGGAAAGTTCACTCCGGTTGGTCGCCAGGAGTCACACGCGCTGTTTCGGTTTGAGCCAATCAAATGCGTTGCTGCGGATCGCCGTCGGCGAAAAAATCCAGTGCGGCGCGTTAGTGCAGGTGGAATTGCTAGAGTAGCCGCTCCTGCTATGCGCCTCATACAGTTCCGTTACTCGCATCGGACCTATGGGACGGATGCGACGTATGTTTGACAGGGCAGGCGCGCATTTTTAGCTTACTTGCCTTGAATACAGGAAGCGTTACTGCGTTTGCACGAGATTCGAGCGATCAAATTCGTGCGGATGCCGAGCGGCTTTCTTACATTGTCTTGGAAATGCAGCGTTGCTTTATGCTGCACCTCTGCAAGGAACTCGCGCCGGGCAACGTTTCGTTCGTGCAATTTTTTCTACTCGGTTATCTGGATCAAAAGGAAGTGCTCACCATGTCTGCGATTGCGCAGAAGATGGGGCACACCACCGCGGCAGCGAGCGGTCTGGTGGCGCGCCTGGAGAATCTTGGCTACGTGGTGCGCTCGGTTGCGCGGGATGATCGCCGCAAAGTGATGGTCTGCATCACGCCGAAAGGCTCGGCCCTGGTCCGCCGGATTCGCGAGGAAATGGTTGGCAACCTGATGAAAATACTGAACTACCTCACGCCCGACGAACAAAAGGCCTGGCTGCAGATCTACGGTAAAATTTACGATTACTGCCAGTCGAAATGACTTCCATTTGTTTCGCGGCGGTGCTATGAGACTGCGTTGAATCCGCACATCGGCTTTCGCGCATCTAACAGCTAAACGTCTATGAGAAAATTTTTTCTTTCCCTGGGGATTTTTGTAGCGTTCAGCGTCCTGGGTCAGCCGGGTTTTGCCGGCAGTGAGGGAACATACGGCAGCGCAACGACGTCTCGGGGCGGAGGCAAGGTGCCCACCTTTACTTTGGACCAGGCAATTCTGACCGCGCTGCAACGTAACCCTACTCTTCTGAATGCGGAACAAGAGATCAAACGGACCAAAGGCGTGATCATTCAGATCCGTGCGCAAGTCTTGCCGCAGGTCAACGCGCGGGCAAATTATGACTGGATCGATCCAAACCTGCAAGGCGCGCGGATTTTCGGAACAACGACGAGTGGGACAGGTACAACGCCGGGCGGTGCAACGGGGGCTGCGTCCCTTTTCGAATCGCCGCCGTCGCAGGTGAGGGATATTCAGACGCCGTTGGCCGCCCCGACAGCGACACCGATCCGGAATGTGCAGCAGACCGATGTCTCCTACGCCATCAGCGTGCTTGGAAGTCAGCTGATTTTTAATGGCACCAGTTTCCCGCAAATTCGCGGCACGTTTTTCCAGCGCGACAGCGCCTACTTCGCGTTCCGCAATATTCTGGACCAACTCATCGCGACAGTAAAAACGCAGTTTTACCAGATTGTGGTTAACCGGGAGCTTGTCAGCGTAAACGAGCAATCGGTGCATCTTTTGGAAGCTCAATTGAAGGACCAGCAGAATCGTTTTGAAGCGGGAACAGTTCCGCGCTTCAACGTGCTGCAGGCGGAGGTGGCGCTCTATAATCAACTGCCACTCCTCATCACCGCCCAGAACAACCTGCGAATTGCCAAGATTACGCTTGCCAAGACACTCGGACTCGATTTTCAACCAGGGCTCGGTGAAAATCCGCCGCTGGAAGTGCTTGGGCAAATGCCATACATCCCGCGCACCATTAGCCTTGCTAGTGCCATCGAGGTGGGAAAAGAACGGCGCCCATTTCTCAAACAGGCGCGGGCAAACGTGCTCAATCAAAAACAGCAAGTACGCGCGGCAGCGGGTCAGTGGCTTCCCACTGTTACCGCCACCGGCGGCGGCGAATGGGTGAGTTCGCCGACCAACTCCAGCTTTGGCGATATCTCGAAGGGTTGGCTCGCAGAAGTGCAAGGCAGTATCCCAATCTGGGACAGTGGCGCGATCGCTGGCCAGGTCATTCAACAGCGCGCGCTGCTTTTTGAGGCCAAAAACACGTACGACGATGACGTCCGCCAGGTTGAGTTGGAGATTCAGCAGGCGTATTCAAATTTGCAGCAAAACCGCGAGCTCATCCAAAGCCAGGAGAAAAACGTCGAGCAAGCCGAGGAGGCGCTGCGTCTTGCCAAGGCGCGCCTGGACGCCGGCGCGGGAGTTCAACTGGACGTGCTCAACGCACAAGTGCAATTGCTCACTGCGCAATCGACGCGGTTGCAGGCGCTCTTCGGATACAATTCTTCGTTGGCAGAATTCGATCGAGCCACAGGTGCGCAGAGCACCTACACTGAAATGTTCGCGGAGCCTCACACCGCGCGCCACCAAAACGAAGACCTATTACACTGGCAGCAGCGTGGACGCCGAGGGAAAGCCAAAACACGGTGACGATGCGCTGCGAACTTCATCTGGAAGAACGCGAACTTCATATTCCAAATAAATCCCAAGTTCCAAATTCCAAACAATTCTTAACTCCCAGGTTCCAAACTGGTGTTGTGCGTTGACTGTTGTAGGGCAAGCGCCTCGCTTGCCGAAGCCTTTTGAGATTTGGTGATTTGCGATTTGTTTGGATTTGGGATTTGGGATTTGGAGCTTACGCAGTGATGGATCTTCCCTTCGAGCAATTTCCGGCGCTGAACGCGATGGGAATCTGTCGTCACGTCTTCACTCAAAGAATTCCCGGCATCGACCCCGCGCCTGCGGGGCATGACAAAGCCGAAGTGTTGAAGCGGCTCGATGCCGCGCATCGCGAAATTCGCGACGCCATCGGCGTCGGCGACTGGCCGCTTTTCACCGCCCAACAAATTCACGGAAACAAAATCGCTGTTGTCGATAGCTGTAGCCGCGGCCCTGTAGGCCGCGAATTCCCCGGCTGCGACGGCATCATCACCAACCAACGCGGCATCGCGCTAGGCGTTTACGTCGCCGACTGCTGCGCTGTTTACATTGTCGATCCCAAGACGCCGGCGATCGGTCTGGTGCATTCCGGGCGCAAAGGCACCGAGCTCGGTGTCGTCACGAATGCAATCAGGCAAATGATTGATCGCTTCGGCTCTGATCCCGCGAACATGATCGTGCAACTCAGCCCCTGCATTCGCCCGCCGCACTACGAAATCGATTTCGCAGCGGAAATTGTCCGGCAATGTCGCGCGCTCGGCGTGAAAGAAATTCACGATTCCGGCATCTGCACCGCCTGCGATCTGGATCGCTACTACTCCTATCGTGCCGAGAAAGGAAAAACCGGCCGCATGCTCGCGTTGATTGGACTCGACCCGACAATTGCGAATTAGACGAAAAAATGTTCGCATTTGACTACGAACCTTCGTCTAATTCTCGTTAGGCCTTTTACCTTTTTATTAGCTAAAAACTCCAAATTATGGATTCACCGGTACTAGTAGCCATCATTACTGCGGTCGGTGGCATTGCCGCCGCCGCTGTTGCCCTGTTTAAGAGAGCGACTTCCAAAGAAGCGCCACCACGCTCATTCGAGGCATCGCGCGATTTTATTGTCGGTCGTTGGCAGGTAGAACAGACGGTTGGCATAGTCAGCGGCGAATCGCTTCTTTCAGCTACCGGCGGGTCGGAGATCATTTATGAAACGGATGGAAAGTTTATCGGGTCGCAGTTTATCGGCAACCAAAAGGTTCTTATTGAGGGACACTGGGAGTTTACGAGGCTGTCGAAGGATACTTTCCGACTGCAGGTTCAGTTCGACGATCAGAAAATTCCAATCTGGCGGGGCGATTTCCAGATTGTCGACCAAGATCGCATTCACAATATCGAACAAAACTATGATGCCTTCCGCATGAAATAGTAATGAAGCCTGACCAGACATCTGAGGTAGTCCGTCAATAGTTGTGAGTGGAAGTTATTCAGGCGGCTTGTGTGGTTGATTGAGCGAGGTATTGCAGCAAAGAGGAGTGGCGTTTTTGCAGTGATCTGAGGTAGCGCAGTTCGTCGTAAGGGGTGCGCTCCTGCCAGCAGCGGAACAGGATGCGATGGAGCCGACCGCGATCCGCCGTACTATCCAGCTTCACATGAGTTCAACACGTCAATTCGCAGCGACGCGCGCCCTCGCTCGCGGTGGCTCATCTTATTCTCGTTAGATCGACATCTCTTCGCCGGCGCCGCGTTTCAGCGGGCAAATGCCGCGCTTTTTTGCGTTCGCGACAAAGTCGAGAAATTCGCGCGCTGGCGCGCCGAACTTCATCGTCGCTGCTTTTTCAAGCGCCTGTTGTACGTTCAGTCCGCTTTGGTAAACCAGTTTGAAGGCAGCCTTGATTTCGTCTCGGTCCTTTGCGCTGAATCCGGCGCGACGAAGCCCAATCACATTTAAGCCAAACACGAAATTGCGTTCCGCTGCGATCACAAATGGCGGGAGATCCTTCCCGAACGCAGAGCTGCCTTGCACCATCACCAGTCGTCCAACGTGCATGTGCTGATGAAATGTTGATCCGCCGCCGAGAAATGCGCCGTCATCCACGCGCACGTGGCCGGCCAGCAAACAATTGTTCGCGATGACGACGTTGTTTCCGATAACGCAATTGTGTCCGACATGCGCGCCCGCCATCAGGAAATTCTTATCGCCGATTTCTGTGGCGCTGCCATCGGGGCTGCCGCGATGAATGGTGCAGTATTCGCGAATGATATTGTCGTTTCCGATTTCCACGCTCGTTTTTCGCTCCGGCGAAAATGAAACATCCTGCGGCGGCGCGCCGATGATCGCGCCGTGCCCGATGAAATTGCCGGTGCCGATTGCGACCTCGCCTTCAATCACGACGTGTGATTGCACGATCGTTTTTTCACCGATTACTGCCTGCGGCCCAATGATGCAAAACGGTCCGATCTCCACATCGGCGCCGATTTTTGCATCCGGATCGACGATTGCTGTGGGATGAATTTTCACGGTCGCTCATCTGGTTTCGGAATTTCGAAAGTCGGATTTCGGATTTTCCGTTTTTACAACACGCCTGCCTCCTTAAAACTGAAATATCCCGGGCTTGCCTCCGAGGGCGCGCCGATGATGATGTGATCGAGCAATTTGATTTGCAACAGCTCCGCAGCTTCGGCCAGACGTCTCGTCAGGCTGTGATCCGTCTGGCTGGGCGACGAGTCGCCTGACGGGTGATTGTGCACGACGATCACTGCGTAGGCGGAGTAAGTGATTGCAGGCCGAAAAATTTCGCGCGGGATGAGCGATGCTCTCGTTCATGCTTCCGGTGGACACCGATTCGACGCGCATCAAACGGTAACGAGTGTCCAGCAAGACAACGCGCAGCGATTCGGTGCGCAGCATTCGCATTTCGCCGCCCAGCAATTCGTGGATCAATTCTGGCGAATCGAGTTTTTGCTGGGACAATGGTTCCTGGGCGAAACGCTTGCCAAGGTTAAATGCCGCGACCAGTTCCAACGCTTTCGCCGGACCGATTCCTTTGATTTCGCTGAGTTCCTTGACAGAGCAACGGCTCAACTCCGCGAATGATTTGTATTTGTCGAGCAGCTCGCGCGCGACCTCCACTACATTCATTCCACGCCGGCCCGTTCGCAGCAAAATCGCGATCAATTCCGCGTTGGTCAGGGCGTCGGGGCCCCGCGCGAGTAACTTTTCTCGCGGCCGTTCGTCCTGCGGCATCTCGCGGATTTTAAGCTGCGACATGAATGTGGAAGCGGCCTTAGCGCCGCGAACATCAGACGCGAAGTTGATCGAACATTTCGCACAACGCGTCACCGAGGCAGAACAACGCATCGGCGTACGGATTCGACGCGATCCCATCCAGAGTGCCTTGTGCCTCGCGAATTAAATCGCTGCCGGCCGCGATTGATTCGTTTAGTGCTCCGTTAGTCGCGCCATTTTTCAGGAGCTCAATCATTTCTTCGATTTGTTCTTCGAGAACGAGCCGGCAACAGCGTTGCCGTTCGAACTCCGAGGCGGAGCGCAGAAAAATCAAAACCGGCAGAGTAAACTTGCCTTTGCGCAGGTCGGTCCCCAGCGTTTTTCCGGTCGCGCTCTCAGTGCCGGCAAGATCGAGGCAATCATCGTAAATTTGGTACGCAGTTCCGATTTGCATTCCGAAATTCCTGGACGCTTCGATCACTTTGGGATCGGCATCGCTGATGATCGGCGGCCAATTCCGCTGCGGCGGAGAAAAGCGATCCCGTTTTCATTTCAACAATGCGCAAATAATCCTGGACCGTCAGAGTGAGATCGAACCGGCGCTGCGTCTGGATCATTTCGCCAGAGCAAACCGTCGCCGCGGTACGCGCGATTGCGCGACTGATATCTGCATTTTCGAAATTTGTCGATAACGTCAGCGCGTGCGCGAAGAGGCAATCGCCCAGTAAAACGCTGAGCGAATTTCCCCACCGCGCGTTCGCGGTCGGTTGCGCACGACGGCGTTCCGCCTCGTCCATCACGTCGTCATGCACAAGCGTCGCGATGTGGATGAGCTCCACGATTACGGCAAGATCGACATGGTTTGAATTGATCTGGCCGGTGGCGCCGCCGGCCAGAAGAGCCAGAAGTGGGCGAAGACGTTTGCCGCGACTGCCTACCGTATAGACAACATAGCCTTCCAGCGCCGGATCAAAAGCGGCCGCCTGTTGGGCAATGCGCATTTCCACTTCTTCGAGATGCGGCTGAACCAGTCGCGCCACGTGAGCCAGCGGGCTAAGACCCACGGTGCCCGACCCGGCTGAGCGTGCAGAGACTTCCACGCTGTCGAGAATAGCGGGGTGGGTTGGAGCTTGTCAAAGCAACATAATGCAAAGGCTGCACAAACATTGTAGGGCGTTTCTGTGAAACGCCGAGAATAGGCAGGCGTCTGACACAGACGCCCTACAATCCTCAACGCTTATGTAGCCAGGCAGTGGTTCTGTATTTGCAGTGAGCTAATTCTCGCGCCCGATTCAACATTTCTTCATTGATCTTGCGCTCACTGCAATTGTTCGACAAAGCGTGTGCAAATCGTTCAGCCAAATTATTTTCGAGATCGACCCCTTGAATGCTCCCTTGCTGTAGCAATCCGCGGCGCGTCCGGCGTTGCGCCGCGCCAGCGACCTTTCGGCCGTCAATCATCACGTCCGCGCGCACCGGATTCGCGAAACAATTGTAGCCGCTGGCGGTGACGGTGGCTCGCCTTTGCAAACCCGCAGCCGGGGTCAGCGCCCTCGGCTACAACTGCGCGTTCGCCAATTGCATTCAAGATCTGCACATAAAGCGCGATGAATCTTTTCGTAAATCGACATCGATGATTCGCTGAAGGCTGCGTCGCTGGCAGGAATCACAATCGCATATGTAAGGTCATCTCCATGAAAAACGATTCCGCCGCCGGTCCAACGCCGAACTAAATCGCGTTTGCCCGCGTAGCTTGCGACATCGGCAAACTTCCCAAAATATCCAAACGACAGAGCAGGGGAGTGCCATCGATAAAAACGAATTGATGGAACCGCCGCATGTTCGAGCAGCGCTTCGTCGATGGCCATGTTCATCGCCGCCGAATGCGCGGTGTCGTCGTGGTAAGCATCCAGTGCGGCGAAAATATCTCTCGAATTGTAGGGCAACCGCTCCGGTTGCCCGGCAGGCGACGCGCCTGCCCTACAATGGTTGTGCTTCAATGCCCGATTTCCTGTAAAATCTTCGCCACCGCTTCGCTTGGCCGCGAGTGCGCGGTGATCGGGCGCCCGATGCCGATGTAATCTGCGCCAGCTTCAAGCGCCTCGCGCGGCGTCATGAATCGTTTTTGATCGCCCGGCTCCGCCCAGATCGGACGAATTCCCTGAACAGCAATTTTGATTTTCTCGCCAAATTCCGCCCGCAGCTTTTTGATTTCGTGCGGACTGGCTACAACTCCGTCGATTCCTGCTTCGACACCCAATCTGGCCAGGCGCAAGACTTGATCGTCCACTTGGCCAGAGACGCCGATTTCGCGCAGTGTTTGTTCCGTTGCGCTTGTTAAAACAGTCACGCCCAGCAACAACATGTTGTTTGGCCGAGCCATGATCGCGGCGCGGATCATTTCGCTGCCACCGCTCAAATGAATGGTGAGCATGTGCACGCCAAGATTGATCGCGGATTCCACTGCTCTGGCGACCGTGTTCGGAATATCGTAGAGCTTGAGGTCCAGCCAGACTTTTGCGCCGGTGGACAAAACTGCGCGCACGATTTCAGGGCCTTCGGCTGTG
This sequence comes from uncultured Verrucomicrobiae bacterium, assembly GCA_963840305.1. GTDB lineage: Bacteria > Verrucomicrobiota > Verrucomicrobiia > Chthoniobacterales > UBA10450 > Udaeobacter. Next base: position 285,076 of record CAWIYE010000006.1, on the reverse strand, counting down.
TAAAGTTGCAGTCCGATTTTGAAAAACGAAATCTGGTCGCGCAGTCCCCTGACGAGCTCGAGCGCTTTTTCTTTTGTCGCCACGTCCAGCGCGACAATGATTTTGTCGCGCGTTTGTCATTTCGATGTCCGATTTGTCGTGTCGAGCGGAGTCGAGACATCTCAGTATTTCTAAATGACAGCAAGAGATTCCTCGACTTCGCTCGGAATGACAGAACAAATTGCATGGTATGCAAGTCCTCGCCTCTGCGAAAATCAATCTTTCGCTGAAAATTTTAGGCCGGCGCGGCGATGGTTTTCATGAAATTGAAACGCTGATCGCGCCGATTACGCTGTGCGACGAGATCGAAATCGGCCAGAGCGACAGCAGCAAGCAGATCGAATTTCACTGCGATGATCCGTCAGTGCCCGCAGGTGAGGACAATCTGATTGTCCGCGCAGCGAAGAGTTTCTTTGCCGCGACAAAGTTGAAATCGGCGATTTCGATTGAGCTGAAAAAGAAAATTCCACATGGCGCCGGACTTGGCGGCGGCAGCAGCGACGCCGCTTCGACCCTGCTCGCACTTAACGAATTATTCGATACGAAATTGCCACGTGAAGCCCTTGCGAAAATAGCGGAGACAATCGGCTCGGATGTTCCGTTTTTTATTTTCCAATCGCCCGCGCTCTGTAAGGGGCGCGGCGAACTGGTTGCGTCTGTGAAGCTGAAAAAGAAACTATCGATTCTATTATTGAAACCTGCTTTTGGCGTCTCAACAGCATGGGCGTACTCGCGCTGGCAACATTCTCGTGAAATTCCAGGGGTTCGTTATCAAGCGCAGGAATTCGCCGGACAAACTTTCGTGAACGATCTCGAGCGCCCGGTTTTCGAAAAATTTGTTTTTCTCGCGCAGATGAAAATGTGGTTGTTGGAACAAGCGGAGGTAGGCGCTGCGCTAATGTCCGGCTCCGGCTCAACTATTTTCGCGGTGCTGCGAGAAAATGCAGATGCCAACATGATCGCGGAGCGCGCAAAGGCCGAACTCGATCCCGAGTTGTGGACTTTGCGAATGCGAAGCGATTGGGTAGCGCACGCGTCTCGGGTGTTGGCGAGCGCGTCCTCGCGATCGCGGACTACCCAGAACACCGGGTACGGAGAACGCGATCCAGCTAGTCGCCCATGCGCTGGCGAAAGCTCGCTCGCGCGTATTCGCGATTGAGTTTGGCAATGAAACTGGCGCTGATCTCGGCGGGACAGACCGCTTCGCATTCGTAAGTGTTGGTGCAATTGCCGAAGCCTTCCGCGTCCATCACCTGCACCATTTTAAGGACGCGACTCTCTCGTTCGGGATGTCCCTGCGGCAAAAGCGCGAGGTGCGAGACTTTCGCAGAAGTGAAGAGCATGGCCGAACCGTTGGGACATGCCGCTGCGCACGCGCCGCAGCCGATGCAGGCTGCCGCTTCCATCGCCAGATCGGCGTTGTGCTTTGGAACGGGAATCGAATTCGCTTCAGGCGCGGAGCCGGTCGCGCGCGGAAATGAACCCACCGGCTTGGACGATGCGATCCAGCGCGCTGCGATCGATCACCAAATCCTTTACGATCGGGAAAGATCCTACGCGGAATGGCTCGACTGTAATCGTCGCGCCGTCACGAAACTTGCGCATGTAAAGCTCGCATACCGCGCCCGGATGATCGGGTCCATGTGCTTCGCCGTTAATCGTGAGCGAGCAGGTGCCGCAAATTCCTTCGCGACAATCGGAGTCGAACGCGATCGGTTCCTCGCCGCGTCCGAGCAACGTTTCATTCAGAATGTCGAGCATTTCGAGAAATGACGTGTTCGGTGAAATATCGCGCACGTCGTAATCGACGAGTTTGCCGGGCGATTTCGCATTCGGTTGCCGCCAGATTCTTAAGCGAAAGTTCATAGTAACAAGAATTGTAGGGCAAGCGCATCGGTTGCCCGGCTTCGGGTCGGCAGGCACAGCGCCTGCCCTACAATTGGCTTGCTCATTTGTAGCTCCGTTGCGTTAAATGCACCGTCTCGAAATGTAGCGGTTCGCGATGCAATGTTGGCGGCTTGTCCGTCGCCTTGAAATTCCCACGCGAACACCGCCGCGTGACGCTCGTCGTCGCGGAGCGCCTCGCCGTCGGGCGTTTGATGTTCCTCGCGAAAATGCGCGCCGGCTGATTCGTCGCGCTCAAGCGCGTCCTCGCACATCAGCTCGGCGAATTCGAGGAAATCGGCGACGCGCCCGGCGCGTTCCAGAGACTGATTAAAATCTTCGTCCCTGCCCAGCACGCGGACCCCGCGGCCGCGGGACCAGAATTCTTCTCGCAGCTCGGGAATTTTTTGCAGCGCTTCGCGCAATCCCTTTTCGTGGCGCGACATTCCGCATTTCTCCCAGAGAAGCAGGCCGAGTTCTCGATGGAACGAATCAAGAGACCGGGTGCCATTCACATTCAGCAGTTTTTCAATTCTGACGCGCACATCTTGCTCAGCTTTTCTAAACTCCGGAGAATCCGGCGACGGGCCGTTTGCCCATTTGCCCAGCGAGATAATTCGGCAGCGTGTTAGGCAAAACAAAGTAACCATCAGCCAGACCTTGCATAAGCGCACTGGCCCCCAGGCGGTTCGCGCCGTGATCGGAAAAATTCGCTTCGCCGATCACAAACAGACCGGGCACATTGCTCATCAGATCGTAATCGACCCACAGACCCCCCATCGTGTAATGGACCGCCGGATAAATTCGCATTGGCACTTTGTAGGCGTCCTCGCCCGTAATTTTTTCATAGACTTCAAACAAGTTTCCGTAGCGCTCGCGGATCGTTTCTTCGCCCAGTCTTTTGATCGCATCCGCAAAATCGAGATACACGCCGCGCCCGCCCGGGCCGACGCCCCGGCCTTCGTCACAAACTTCCTTTGCTGCACGCGATGAAATATCGCGCGGCGCAAGGTTGCCGTAGCTGGGATATTTTCGTTCCAGATAATAATCGCGATCCGCCTCGGGGATTTCGCCCGGCGCTTTTTCGCGGTCTTCCTTGCGTTTGGGAACCCAGACGCGTCCGTCGTTCCGCAGCGACTCGGACATCAGCGTAAGTTTAGATTGATGTTCGCCACTGACCGGAATGCACGTGGGATGAATTTGCGTGAAGGATGGATTGGCAAAAAGCGCTCCCCTTTTGTAAGCGCGATAAGTGGCTGTGACATTGCAGCCGCGCGCATTGGTCGAGAGATAATAGACGTTTCCGTATCCGCCAGTTGCGAGCACGACTGCGTCGGCCGCGTGTTTATCGATGTTTCCCGAGCGCAGGCTGCGCGTGATGATTCCCTTGGCTTGTCCCTCCACGGTCACCAGATCGAGCATCTCCGTTTGCGGGAGCATCCGCACTGTACCGGCAGCGATTTGACGACAGAGCGCCTGATAACAACCGAGCAGAAGTTGCTGTCCGGTCTGGCCGCGCGCGTAAAAGGTCCGTGACACCTGTGCGCCACCGAAGGAACGATTCGCCAGGTACCCGCTGTATTCGCGCGCAAACGGCACGCCCTGCGCCACGCATTGATCGATGATGTTGTTCGCGATTTCAGCCAGCCGGTAAACGTTTGCTTCGCGCGAACGAAAATCGCCGCCCTTGATAGTGTCATAGAACAGCCGGTAAACGCTGTCGCCGTCGTTCTGATAATTTTTTGCCGCGTTGATGCCGCCTTGCGCTGCAATCGAATGCGCGCGCCTCGGCGAATCCTGGAAACAAAAGCATTTCACTCGATATCCCAGTTCACCCAGCGTCGCCGCGGCCGAGCCGCCTGCCAGACCGCTGCCCACCACAATGATCTCAAGCTTTCGCCGGTTGTTTGGACTCACCAATCGCGAATGGTCTCGATGACTGCGCCATTTTTGAATGAGCGGCCCCGGTGGAATTTTTGAATCGAGCGTCCCAATCATAGTTGTTGTGCCGGCTTGATGAGTCCCAACAGGATGGCAAGGGGAATCGAGGTGTAGCCGGCAAAGAGTAGCCATGCGAAAACTCGGCCGCCGAGTGCGAGACGCGGCGTCAGTTTTTTGTCGTTCAATCCCAGCGATTGAAAAAAGCTCGACGAACCGTGACTCAAATGGAGCGCGAGCAAAAACAGCCCGAGCACGTAAAAACCCGACACGAAATAATTTTGGAACCCGTAAACCATCATCGAATAGACGTCGTAATGGCCGAGAGGATCAGGCTTGAGCAACGCAAAGCGCGGATCGGTTTTGCGAAAAGTGAAATGCGCAAGATGATAAGCGATAAATGCGAGCACGATCAGCCCGCTCATGACCATATGACGCGAGGCAAACGTTGCTTTGACGTAGCGTTTGTCCATGTACGGTTCGGGCCGGGCACGACGATTCTCAATCGCGAGCAAGATCGTGAAGTAAATGTGAAGAACAACGGTGATGAGCAGAAAAGCTCGAATCAGCCAAAGAAGCGGACCCAGATCGTGCAGATGTTGCGAGTAACCGTTGATCCAATCCGGTCCAATAAAAATCTGCAAATTCCCCAACAAATGTCCGATCACAAAAAGGATCAAAATGATGCCGGTGACGGCGACGATGATTTTTTTTCCAACCGAGGAGCGATAAAAAGCCGATAAAATATTCACCGTGTGAAGCTGCGCCGGCGGAGCGGCGCACGCGTCTCAGATTATGAACGCTGCTTGGAGCGTCAAGCATGGCGCATGCGTCCGCGTCACTGCCTTGGGCGCCCCGCTGGCGGATACGCCCTCGAAGAAAGCGATCTTTCGCTTCGCCGCTGTTGAGCATATAATGGGCGGCCTCATGGCGAACAGGGAACAATCGCAGACGATTTCTGAGCAGTTTCTTGCGTTTGAAGAGGAGCATTCAACGCCCGCCGGCGAGTCCGTCGTCACGGTTGCGCGCAGTGTTGGTTTCTGGTCGCGTTTTCTCCGCCACGAGTGGGTGGCTGCCGCGCTCTATCTTTTTCTGGACGTGGTAAGTTGGATCGCGATCTACCGAATCGCAGGCTGGTTTAGGTACGACGCATTTTATGCCACTCCGTTTCAGTTCTTCATCATCAATCTGATTCAACTCGGGGTGATTGTGGCGGCGCTTTACTTTATCGGCGGCTACGATCGGACTGTGGAGAAACTCACTCTCGGTTACGCGGCCGAACATATTCTTGCCATCATCGCCGCGGGCGCAGTCAGTGCGATGCTGATCTATTCTGCGGCGACATTCGATCAGACAATGAAGCCGAGCCGCGGCGTGCTGCTGCTGAGCTTTGCAATTTTCCTCCCGGTATCGCTAGCTTACCGTCGGTGGATTCGGCAATATGTGGTGACCAGCAGCGCCGGCCGCTCGTTCCTGGTCATCGGCGCCGGCTCGAGGGCCACGCGTTTTTACGAAGCCTACAAGAAGTCACCGAACGGAGAGCCGCTTGAGTTTGTAGATCCGAGCGAGAAGCGCGTGGGCCGGCTTATCGCCGGCAAAGGATCGCCGATTGTGCAGGGAAACCTCGCCGCCAAGTTAAACAATCCACGTTACAGCGGCATCATTCTCGCCGAACGAGCGAGTTCGCTCAGCATCGAACTGCTGGAGCACCTGGTGCGCGCGCAGTTTCAGCAAACGCGCGTTTATACGCTGGAGTCATTTTACGAAACGCATTGGCGTTATCTGCCGTTGGGAATTGTCGATCCGTTCTGGCCGCTCCAGACTGGTTTCCAACTGGCTCGCATTTCTCCGTATCATTACCTGAAGCGCCTGTTCGATATCGTTGCCTCCGCGACAGCCCTGGTCCTTTGCGCTCCGCTCTTCGTGCTTATTCCTCTGTTCGTATGGATATACGACGGCAGTCCGATTTTCTTCCGGCAGGAACGAGTAGGCCGCGACGGCAGACGTTTCATTCTTTTCAAATTCCGAACAATGCGCCTGGGCTCCGATGAGACGAACGAAGACATTTACACACGCGAAGGTGATCGTCGCGTTACGTCCGTGGGGCGTCGGCTGCGAAAACTTCGGCTCGATGAGCTGCCCCAACTCTGGAATGCACTCAAAGGCGACATCAGCCTGATTGGGCCGCGCCCGGAGTGGAGCAAATGTGCCGAACGCTATGAGCAAACGATCCCGTTTTATCATTTTCGGCATTTGGTCAAACCGGGGATCACCGGTTGGGCGCAAGTGAATTATCCCTACGGCGAGAGCGACGAGGACGCAGTGGAGAAGCTCAAATACGACCTCTACTACATCCGGCATTACTCACTGAAACTGGATGCGATGATCGTACTGAAAACCGTATACACGATGTTTTTTGGCAAAGGGCGATAGCAAATCAGATGTCAGATGTCAGAAGTCAGAGGTCAGCACGCGCGATTGCGAAAGCGATTCGCGATCAGGCGGGCCGACCGGAGTGGTTCGCTAAAGAGTCGCGCATTCCTCCTAAATGCTTCGACCCGCTGCATGGACTGCTAATTGCCGACTTCTGACGTGTGATATCTGACTTCCTTCGCGCCGCATCCCGCTGGATATTTCTTGCTGCCCTTATCTACGCCCCGTGGGCGTATGGCGCGACAACGTCGCTGAGCATCCAAATAACCAACTGGATCTTGCTGGCTGCCTTCGTCCTTTGGGCCGTTGAGTTGCTTGTTAGCAGGCGAACGCCGCGATTTCCGCGCCTTCTATTTTTTTTAGCGCTGGCTTTGGTCTGTGTCGGCGGCTGGATGGCTTTCAACGCCAAGTCAGTCTACGACTCGGATTTTTTCGTTTTCGTCCCGCTACGCAACTTCGCGCCGCCTTTGGTCGGCTCCGTTGATTACACGATCAGCGCGGTGTGGATCATTCGAGGCGCATTGCTGCTGGGGACGATCTTATTCGTCGCCGATCTTTCTCAGAGTAACCGGTGGTTGCTTCGGCTGTGGTATGCAATTGGTCTGGTCGCCGGCTCGATCGCGTTTCTCGGTTTGCTCCAGAAAGCCACCGGCGCGCAGATGATTTTCTGGCAGGCGCCGCCGGCGCGGGAGGACCTGCGAATCAGCACTTTTTTTGCGACATATTATTACCACGGCAATGCCGGCGCATTTTTGAATCTGTCGTGGCCATTGAGTGCCGGGCTCGTTATCCGGGCGTTTAGCAGACGGCATCATCCTGCTATGCGCGCGGTTTGGATTAGTCTTTTTATCGTGACGATTGCCGGGGTGCTGGCGAATACCTCACGCATGGCTCAGCTGCTCGCGGTCGTCTTGCTGCTTGCGATCTGCTTCCAATTCGGACCGGCGCTTGTGCGAAAACTGTCGGGCACAGAGAAGAGCGTCGCCCTGGCAGGCGCTCTCGCGATTATTTTGGCGCTGGTTGCGCTTGCTCAGGCGACTCATTTGGAGCAACCGCTGACCCGCTGGCAGGCGGAGAGTCAGCGAATTTCCACCGATGCGCGCTGGCAGGCTTGGCACATCGCGTTAGCAGCGCTGCCCAACGCGGGACTCTTCGGGTTTGGGCCAGGAACCTTTCGCGTTGTATTTCCGGGCTACAACATCGGGTCGGTTGATCCGGTTCCCGGAACCTGGAGATTTTTGCACCAGGATTACCTACAGACTCTGTTGGAATGGGGCTGGATGGGAAGCGCTCTGTGGGCCTTGCTCTTTTTCGGAGCAATAACTATCGGGATTCGTAGTTACAACAAGTATGCGAGGCGAGACTGGACGCCGCGGAGACGCGTGCTGCAGCCTTTGGTTATCATAGCACTTGTAGGAGTGGCGCTGCACGCGCTGGTTGATTTCCCGTTTCAAATCGAATCGATCCAGCTGTACGTGGCAACTTATCTGGGTGTTTGCTGGGGAAGCGCCTCGTGGCACGAAAAGTCAGAACTCAGGAGGCGGAGGTCAGAGAGGTCGGACGCGTCGGATGTGAGCATTACGCTCCATTAACTTCGTGATCGGCCTTGGATCGAGATCGATAACGGTAGCTGCGAGAATACGCACCTTCGTCTGCCCCATAACCGTGCGAAGCATAATAGTAATAATAGCCAACCCCGCCGCTCCGCCGCAGTCGATTCAGGACCAGACCAGCCGGCCGAATTCCTGACTTTGCCAGCAAGGAAATCGCGTGGCGACGTTGGACAAGTGGACGCCATATTTCTTTTTGATGTTCTCCTCCATCAGGTCGCTCCCAATTGGAATGCAGTAATCAAAATGTACGCGCGTCAGGCGCAATGCCTAGCCATCTACAATCCGCAGTGGATACAGTCCAATCGCACTGTCAGACTTTTAGAGCTTGGCGAGAAAGATTACTTCCAGAATGTCCCGCACACTCCGACCGAAGCGCATTATGACGATTTATTTCGGAAGCTGACGCAAAAAAACCCTGACCATGATAGGCCGTGGAAGGACATCCATCCCATCTGGCAATGGGGTAATACAGATGCAGATCTCCGATCTAAAATTGAAGCGCTGGGTTTTCGGCTTCGGTTTCATAAGAATTGTGGAAATTTCGGCAATCTGAAAAATTTTGAAAATCACGCCTATGTGTTCGGTAAGTAACTTTTGTCTTCAATAGCCAAAGCTCAGCGACGTGCGGCCGAGTTTGTGCCGCAGAAACCCGGGAGTAATACAACGCCAGCAGCAATGGAAAAGCCGCATTAAACGGATTGGCAATAGCGTCTGTAAGCTCGCCAAGGATTTCGAATCGACACAGGATTCAAAGGTCTTGCGCCTGGCATAACAAATTTGGCCGGAGAATAGATGAAACAAGCAGCGCGCCTTCAATGACGGGCGACTCCTTAAGCTGTAGCGCGGCGCTTTGTGTCGGCCGAAGCTGCGGCAAGTTGCTGCCACCATTCGGCGCCGGAGGTCAGAAGTCCGAAGTCAGAACTGATCGCTTCCCTATGATCCGTTGTCTTCGTGGTCGGGCTTCGAGCGGCGACTATAGCCGTAGCTGCGGTGATAGCTCCGAGAATACGATCCTTCGCCTTCGCCGTAACCGTGCGAAGCATAATAGTAATAATAGCCAACCCCGTGGCTCCGCCGCAGTCGATTTAGGACCAGCCCAGCCGGCCGAATTCCTGACTTTGTCAGCAAGGCAATTGCGCGGCCTATTGCAGGCCGCGGTGTCTTTGCTGCTCGAACAACGATGCACACCGTCTGGACGTGTGGAGTCATGAGCAGAGTATCACTGACTGCCAGAATGGGTGCGCTATCGACCACCACGCGATCAAAGAGTTTTGCAGCTTCAGTAATCAGCTGGCCGAAGAATGGCCCGGCAAGGATCTCAGCCGGATTCGGCGCGCGTCGTCCACCTGCGAGAACGGAAAGCTGGCCTCCTGTGGCGGTGAGAATTTTCCCCGTTAGTTCAATGTCTTCGTCGACTAGCTGAATTTCTCCGGCCGGAATCTGGCGCGCTGCCGAGGCTAAATCCGCTTCACCAACCAGGCAATCCGTCACTCCCGGCGGGCTGTCTTCGTCCGAATTATTTCGACGCATTCGGGAAGCGGAAAATCTTGTGCATGTTTGGCCGGCGCAGGTCGCCGTCGATGAGAAGGACGCGATAGCCTTGCTGAGCCAGCGCCAGCGAAAAATTGGCGCTGGTGAAACTCTTTCCTTCGCCGGGCAGAGCACTGGTGAAAAGTGAAACCTTGCGCTCAACTTCGGGGCCTAACAAGGAAAGTGCTGCGCGTAAATTACGGAATGCTTCCGCCGCGGGGCTTTCAGGTGTTTCCACGACCACGCGGTAGTTCGAATCTCCCAAAACTTTGCTCCGCCGTTTTAGGCTTGGAAACAGGACCTTCCTCGGTGGTTTCGGGAACAGCTGCAAAAACAGGCAATCCAAGTGTACTTTCTGCCTGGTCCACGGTTTTGATGGAGCGATCCAGTGCGTCGGCGCCAAAAACGAAGGCCAGCCCAACAGCCAGACCTGCAAGAAGTCCCCAAACGATCGTTTTGGTTGGACGCGGGCTCACAGGCGAACCGGGAAGCGGGGAATGTTCGATGACGCTGACCGCATTCGTCTTCACGTCTTTTGTTAAGTTTGTCTCTTTTATCTGGCGAAGGACGCTTTCGTACAGCGCACGATCGGTTTCAGCTTGCCGAGCCAATTCCTGATAGCCGATCGCTGTGCGGTTGAGATTGACCGCGACGCCCTGCTGGTCTTGCAACGCTTGTTGCAAGCTGGCCTCGGTGGTTTTGATTTGTTCGATGGCGTTACGCAGAATCGCTGGTTGCTCCAGCACGGCTTGGCGAAGCTTTTCTTTGGCCTCGGCCAGCGAAGCCTTCGCCGTAATCATTTTGGGATGCTTGTCTTTGTATCGTAGCGCGTAGGTGGTGATCGCCGCTTCCATCTGAGTAACACTGCGCCGCGCTTCAGTCACCAGTCCGGCAGCAGAGATACTTGGAATCGCGAGCAACGCGTCAACGTTGTTGCCGGCTTGTTCAACTTGCTGAAGCTCGCCTTCAAGCCTGATCTGATCGGCTTTCGCTGCCGTCAATTTGCTGTTTATATCTTGTAGTTTGTCCTCCACCAAGCCGCCGCGAGATCCGCCAGCGCCAGCGCCAGATCCCTCCTGTGAGCCTGTTGCGGCTGTGCCGCCGCCGAGTTGCAACGCATCTGGATTCTTCGCCTTATATTCGGCGACGGCCGCCTCGCTTTTTTGCAGGTTCGCCTTCAATCGTTGTTCTTCTTCCAGCAAATAACGCAATGCGCTCCTCGCTGAACGAAGCGCGCTGCTCGATCGAAGTACGGATGTACTCGCGACCGATTGCTTCGGCCAGCCGCCGTGCCATGGCTGGATCGCGGTGCGTCACGTATAAATCGATCAGGCGTGTCCCGCGGCGGATTATGGGTTTGACCATGCCGACCATTGCTCGCCCCAATCCTTCTTCGAGCGGCGTAAATGTTGTGACGCCAGTCGCACTCTTGCGTCTTGTTTGCAGCCTGCGACGGAATCGCTGCGCTGCGCCGAGCTGGAAGTCTTATCGGTCACGATGCTCTGACCCAGAAGCGCGCGTCCACCGTCTTCCGCCAAGCCTTCCGAACGCACGACTCGGGAAAGAAGAGTTTGGTTAGTTAGATTTTGTTCGATGGTTCGCAGTGCTTCCTGGCTAGCCAGAAACGCGGAGCGCATGCGAGCCGCATCGTCCGAAGCGATGACAGTCGGCTCTTGGAAATCCACTTCGCAGGACTGTGTGTCCCTGGTAAAGTTTCGGCGTCCGCGCGAGGTAACCCAGCGCTAGAAAAAGGCCGGCCAGAACGCAGACGGCAACGATCCAAATACGTTCGACGAAAGAATGCCAATAGCGCCGAAAATCAAACGTCTGTAGTCCCTCGGCGTAATGCCCGGTTAGAGAAACGGCTGGTTTCTCGGAATTTGTGGGAACGTTCGTTCCCCTCACAGAGTAGGCAGGATCAATCACGGCAAATTATTGGCTCGAAGCTTACACTCAAGCAGTGCGCTCGGAAAGGCGAAGGCGCAAAATTTTCAGCTAAAAAATACTTTCACCGACCGTAATGGTATCGCCGGGCTCGATAAGAAAACCTCCGCCGCTCCCCTTTGTGAAGCGCTTGGCATTCACTTTGAAAATTTGATCGCCACTAGTCTTTTGTCGTCGCACCGTAACTCTTTCCGGCGCAGCGATGCGCGTATATCCGCCAGCCATGGCGACCGCCTCCAGTAGGTCGATACCGCCTGGATTGCTATCGGGCATTTCGTAACTGCCGGGCCGATTTACCTGGCCCAATATCGAAAAACGCCGCTTTGCGTAGCTTAGGAGCACGACATTGATCTTTGGGTTGACCAGATAATCGCGGCCGTACAATTCTGTGAGTTTTGAAACTGCCTGGGTCAGGGTCAGTCCCGCCAAATGGACTCGAGCCGAGCAATGGCACGCTCAAGTTGCCCTCCGGGTTCAATCGTCCGTTTGTGCGTAAATCATCTTCGCCGAAAACCTCGACGCCCACTTGATCGTTCGGACTCAAAATGTAACCAGCCGGCGCACTCGCTCCCCCGCTGAAGGCAGAAGATGAAACAGCCGCTGACTGGTTAGAGATCGATGTGCTCGGCCGAGACGACCCGCTGGCCGTGGGCGCGATTTGGGCTGACAGAAAGCCTGGCAGCAACCCGAACGCAACTACAATCAGCGAGCAGCGCCCCCGCATCCCAGTTCGCAAACGACTGAATCCCTCTTTAAAACCTGACCGTCGCCCGAACGCCCACCTGATTATCATAGAAACTGAAGGAATTGAGATTACTGCTATCCTCGCGGTGCAGGTAATAGACCCCGGCGCTCAACCACCTGGTAATCAACACGTCAAGCGACGGTTCGATAAACCAGTAATCATCATTCCGCGGTGCGCTGACGTCGCGGTCAGTGGCGATATAGTCTGAATTTTCATAGCCGGCGCCCAAGCCTAAATAAAGGCGCCGAAATAAACGCTGCTGAAACCGGCCCACAACGTATGTGCCGCCGAAATCCTGATTAGCAAGGTATCCGGAATTGTAGATCCGCCGGCCAGCCGCGAACGTGATAGTGGTACCGCTGAAGGGATTATAAATCGACCCGACTTCAAACACCGGCGAGGTGTACGTGCCGCGGTTGCCGTCGAACTGGCGGAACTCAACACCGGCCGAAGCATACAAGAAAAACTTGGCTGTCACCTCATAATTGAGGCGCGCGTTTACCTGTTCGAAAGTTTGGTTAGTTGTCGGATCGTCCACCCAATCGTACCCGACGGTGCCGCCAATGCCGACCGACACCTTTGGCAGCCAATTGTAGTAAACGTACAGCCCGGTAGAAATCATATAGGAGCTGATCTGATCGGGATAGAAGTAGATCGAGGAATCAAACTCACCCTGCAGAAATACTTTCCCGGTTAGCTGATAATCTGCCCGCGCGCGCGTATTGAAGACGTTGACCCGCGTGGGCCCGCTCGCATCCGTGTTCGCCCACAGCCCTGTCGTATCGAAGAAGCTGTTGAGGTTTGCCGATTCCAGTAGCGCGATATCCTCGGCCAAGCTAAACGTCCATCGGCCAGAACTGTACCCGCCCTCGAGGTGAATCAGCTGGTTAAATGCGTCTTGATCTGAGTGGTCTACAAACAGAATAGCGCTCGGCATGTAATCCAATCGGAGATAGCTCTTGTTGCGTCCCTCGATGTCGCCGACTCCAACGGTGATCATAGGGTTCAATCGCGAAATAATAATCTGAGACCCGATTGGTATGGCTGATAAAGATGTTGTCATCCCATACACCTCGCACTGTCAGCACCGAATTTGTAGTAAATGCGACGTGGTTCACCTGACTCAACCGGTTCGCCACCTGGAAATACGCCGTTTGGACCCGTCGCCACCGGCGCCGGAACAACGGTTGTGTACCCTCCAGTGTAGTTCATTGACGACGACAGCGGCTGGCGTAAAGACGGAAACGCCTCTTCGGAAGAAGGCAACGGCGATTCTGACGAGGGCAATGGCTCCGCCGGAGCGGCGGGTAACGATTGAGGTACAGCCGGCAATGGCTCTGCTGAAGTTGACGGCGGTGGTTCTACTGACGAGGCCGGCGGCTCAGCCAGCGAAGGCAGGATGTCCGGCTCAATTGACTCCTGCGCTTGCGCGGCAAGAACAGCCACAAAGAAAATGCTCGCAACGAACGCGACGACGGGGCCGGCGGATAAGCCGGGCACCGGCGGTGCGTAGCGGAAATGCAGCAAAACGGTGAACGGTCAAGGCGTAACCCGGGCACATTTGCGGCGAGAGTAGAATGCCGCCGGAAAGCCGTCAATCAAAAAAAACCATTAAAGTCACTTAAACGAACAGGCACATTTTCAAGCTGTTGCGTCGTTGTCCATGTCTGGCGACGACGCGGATTCGACGGTCAAATTTGCTTTGGAATCGTTCGCGTAAGATTTTAACAGATAGGTGAAACAATGCTTGAAACCTCCAGCAATATGTCAGAGGCGGAAAAGACGCTGACCATTAACGAGATTTATCACTCGATCCAGGGCGAGAGCACCTGGGTGGGATCGCCGTGCGTGTTCGTGCGGCTGACCTTCTGCGATCTTCGCTGCAACTATTGCGATACGGAGTACGCTTTCTACGAAGGAAAAAAGCAAACATTGCGGGAAATTGTTGACACCGTTGCGGCGTTTTGTTGTCCCCTGGTCGAAATCACCGGCGGTGAGCCTCTGTTGCAGAAGAACGTGCTGCCGTTGATGTCGATCTTGTGTGACGCAGGTCACACCGTCCTGCTCGAAACCAGCGGCGCACACGAAATCTCGAAAGTCGATCCGCGCGTTCACCGGATCATGGATTTGAAAACGCCGGGCAGCGGCGAAGTGGACAAGAATCTTTGGTCGAACATCGAGCATCTCACAATGCGCGACGAGGTGAAATTCGTAATGGGATCCCGCGAAGACTACGAATGGTCACGCGATAAGGTGAAGCGGTACAATCTTCCTTCGCGTTGTCATGCCGTGCTGTTCTCACCGATTTTCGGCAGGATCGATCCTCGCCAGATTGTCGAATGGATTTTAGCAGACAACCTTAGCGTTCGGTTTCAACTTCAGATGCACAAATTCATCTGGAGCCCGACACAGCGCGGAGTCTAATCGATGGCGCACGCGAACCTCTGCGGTCATTCTGAGCGGAGCGAAGGATCTCACAAAGGGCGATCGGTCACGCACAGTAGCTGAGTGATCTTCCGAGTTTATGGGAGGTCCCTCACTTCGTTCGGGATGACAACGTGAGCAAAGCAATGGTATTTTCCTAATCGATGCGCGCACGGTTGACGAAAGATTTCACTTTCGAAGCAGCGCAGACTTTGCCCAATGTGCCGGAGGGACACAAATGCCGCGGGTTACATGGGCACAGTTTCAAAGTCGAAGTTTCAATCGAAGGCGACGTCGATCCCAAAGCCGGTTGGGTTTACGACCACGCGGCGATCAGCGACGCAATGAAACCGCTGCTGAAAATGCTCGACCACAAGTATCTCAACGATATCGAAGGACTGGAAAACCCAACGATTGAAAACATGGCAGAATGGTTCTGGAAAAAGTTGGAACCACAATGTCCTGGCCTGTGCGAGATCATCGTGCACGAAACACCGACAGCGCGCTGCGTTTATCGCGGCAAATAGCAAGGAACGACAGGTCCGGCAGCCATCGTTCCTTGAACTTACAACTCGATGGCGTAGCGCTTCATCTTGTTATAGAGGGTGGGGCGCTGGATGCCGAGCAGTTCGGCTGCTTTCTTCTTGTTACCGCGGCACTCTGCGAGCGCCTGCAGAATGGCGGTTCGCTCGAGGTCGTCGAGAGTTTGTACGCCGCTGCGCGGTAGCGCGCTGAGCTCGACCTGTTGCAGCTCGGGAGGCAACTGTATTTCTGTCGGGAGCTCTTTTACGTCGATGACGCCCTGTCGCGCCAGCACTACTGCGTATTCAATTGCGTTTTGCAATTCGCGAACATTTCCCGGCCAAGAGTAGTCAAGCAGCTTTTGAAACGCGTCCGGCGAAATATCTGGCTCCGGTTTGCCGAGTTGTTCAGAAAATTGTCTGACGAATTGCGCGATCAGCGGTGGGATGTCCTCTTTGCGTTTCCGGAGCGGTGGCACTTCAATTTGGAATGTGTTTAGCCGGTAGTACAAGTCGGATCGCAGCCGGTTCTCCGCGAGCGCCTGGGCAATGGGCCGATTGGTCGAGGCGATCGCGCGGAAGTCTGCTTTCATTGTTTGCGTGCTGCCGAGCGGCCGATACTCGCGCTCCTGGAGCACGCGCAAAAAACGCGTCTGCAAGTCTACCGGCATATCGGATATTTCATCTAGAAAAAGCGTGCCGCCATTTGCTGCTCCGATCATTCCCGGAAAATCCTGCATCGCTCCGGTGAACGCCCCTTTCACATAACCGAAAAGTTCCCCCTCGATCATCGTTTGAGGGAACGCCGCACAATTGAGCTTCACCACCGGTTGTCCCGCGCGCCGGCTCCGGGTGTGAATGGCGTTGGCGATCACTTCCTTGCCCACGCCGCTTTCACCTACGATCAGGACGTTGGCATCCGAGGGTGCCATCGCCTCAATCAATTCCTCGATCTCCTGCATTGGTTTGCTCTTAAAAATGGGCGTCGGCCTCGCCTCCGCGATCTCGAGGCGTTTTTCGAGTTGCTCTGTTTTCGCCCGGAGTTCTTTCGCTTCTCGTAAGAGGAATTGTGTTTCCAATGCCTTCTCCACCAGACTGAGCAGTTCCTCGGGCGCGTAAGGCTTGCTAATGAAATGGTAGGCGCCGCGTTTGATCGACTCGATGGCATTGTGCAACGAGTCGTGCGCTGTCAGGATAATCACCTGCACTTTGGGTAGCTCGCTCTTGATCCGATCAAGCATTTCTAATCCGTCAGCGTCGGGCAGTCGGAGATCGAGCAATACGAGCGTCGGCGATTTCAATTTCAGCACCTTGAGTCCTTGCGCAGCAGTTGGCGCGGTCTCGACTTGATAACCATGCCGCTTCAGCAGCGCCTCGAGCGTCATCAACACTGGCCGCTCGTCATCGATGATCAGGACACGGTGATTTTCTGTTTTCATTCAATTGCGCTGCTCGTACTACGCACGAAGCAGTGGCCTCCAGTTGCTTCAAACGGTGAGAAATGATCGACGTTTCAAGCTTAATCAGAGACCTCGCTTGCCACGGGAAGCGTAAGCGTTGTGATGAGCGCCGAAACGTTCGGATGATATTGAGCATGCAGTTTGCCGCCGTGCGCCTCTACGATAGCGCGCACGCGATTCAGACCAAGACCATAATGGCGCAGACTGATTTTCCGAATCGGTTCGCGTCCCCAATTTTGCGTAGGTAAGTCAAAACGATCCTTTGGTTCATGGAGAGTGAAAAGGAACCGGTCGTTGTCGATTTTGGCTTTCGCCAGAAGTGGGCCTTTGCCGCGGTCGTGGCAGGAAAGCATTGGCGAAAAGCTCGGTAAATACTTCCTGCAAAAGTTGTGGATCAACGTTCAACATCGCGTTGCCAGGCTGAATCTCCCAGGTGATTTCGGTGTTTTGCTTTGGGAAATCGTGGTCAATCTTTCCTGCGCAGGTCTTCCATGAAATCGGTAGCCCGGTAAGAAGATCAGGGTGGGTTTAACCTCGCCGACGTCTCTGGAAAGCCGTTGTAAAGTCGAGGCCAGGCGCGAGACCATTTCACGCAATCGTTTGATCTCACCCTGAAGTTCTTCGTTCTTCTCCAGCTCAGCGATGTAAGCGGACTGCAGCTCGATCGCATTTAAATCGTTGCGCAGATCGTGACTGAGTTGCCGGACAAAACGGATTGCGTCGCTCCACGGAACGCTTGGAGAATCTTTTGCATCCTGCGAAGCCTTCTCTGCCATAAGCGATACGCTACCGCTATTGTTCGAGTGAAAACTGGTCTTCCGACGGTTCCTCGCCGGGTGCGACCCTGATCTGCGGATCGTTGCTCGCCAAATGTCGCAGCACATGAAACACGTCTTCCGGGTCCGCGTCGATGGAGCGCGCAATTTCTTCGGCGGTTTGGCCGCGACCGACGATCAATTTCGCGATCACCTGTTTTTGAAGCTGCAACAGTCTTGTCGCCGCTTTTTTTCCAGCCTCAACGCCGGGTTGATCGTACGCGTTGACGTTAACCAGCGAGCCGTAAAAACCCACCGCACGCTCATAAAGCGCGATCAACGCTCCGAGGTTAAACGCGTTCACCTCGGAAATGCTAATCGTGATTGATTCACGCCCGCTCTCGTACAGCGCGCTTCGCGTCCCGCGCAAGAACCCCTGAAGATAATCGCCGCTTGTGACGCCGTCCTCGACTTCAAACCGCTTACCGCGCCGATCTTTGCGCACTTCGATAAAGGTCACGAAAAAATTTAAGACGCCGTCGCGCAACTGTTGAACATAAGCGTGCTGGTCGGTCGAGCCTTTATTGCCATAAACAGCAATGCCCTGATGCACAATCTTGCCGTCGAGGTCCTCTTTCTTTGCCTAACGATTCCATGACGAGTTGCTGCAGATACTTGGCGAACAAGGCCAGCCGGTCCTTGTACGGAATGATCACCATGTCTTTGTCGCCTTTGCCATTGCCGGCGTAGTACCACATGAGCGCCAGAAGCATTGCCGCGTTTTGTGCCACATCAGGTGCGCGGGTCCGCTCGTCCATGGCCGCCGCGCCGGCGAGAAAACTGTCCATGTCGAAGCCTTCCAACGCCATCGGGAGAAGCCCGACTGCGCTCATCACCGAAGTGCGTCCGCCAATCCAATCGTACATCGGGAATCGAGCGAGCCACCCGTTCTTTTCGGCATATTGATCAAGATCGCTGCCGATTCCAGTTACGGCGACGGCGTGCCTGGCGAATTGAAGTCCGTTCGCCGTGAACGTTGCTTCCGCCTCGAGCATTCCATTTCGTGTTTCCTTTGTTCCGCCGGATTTCGAGACAACAACGACGAGCGTTTCGGAGAGCAGATCATCCATCTCTGTCGAAAACGCGATCGAACCCGTCCGGATCTGTATTATCGAAGAAAAAGATGTCCATGGGGTCATGTGATGACCCGAGCGCGTCTGCCACGAATTGCGGCCCCAGCGCCGAGCCGCCGATCCCAATCAGCAGCACGTGCCTGAAGCGTTTTCCATTTTCGGTCGTGATTTTTCCAGCATGAACATCTTCAGCAAATCTCTTGATACGCTTGATGGTGTCTTCAATCTCCTTCCGAATTTCCGCAGTCGGCGCGAGCGCAGGATTGCGGAGCCAATAATGGCCAACCATTCGCTTTTCGGTCGGATTGGCGATTGCCCCCGTTTCCAATTCTCGCATCGCCGCAAACGCCTTCTCGATCTTCGGCTGCATTTTCTCGAAAAAATCCTCCGGAAATTTCATCCGGCTGATGTCGAGAGAAAAATCGAGATCGCGGTAGTACAAAAAATATCGCTGGAACCGCTGCCAGAGAGATGAAGTGGCCATGGGGGCTAACCTAAATGACGAATGGCTAATGACGAATGACGAAGCAAGAAATCCAAAAGGCAACGTCCACTTCGTTTCGTCATTCGGATTTCGTCATTTAGCGGTCGCGGAGCGGCCGCGCTCACATGTGCTCGATTACGTTATCACCAAACTGCGAGCACTTGATTTCAGTTGCGCCTTCCATCAGACGCGCGAAATCGTACGTGACACGTTTGCTCGCGATCGCACCGCTTAATCCGTTGAGAATCAGGTCGGCAGCTTCCGTCCAACCCATGTAACGGAACATCATTTCGCCTGAGAGAATCACCGAGCCGGGATTAACTTTGTCTTGATTGGCGTATTTCGGCGCGGTGCCATGGGTTGCTTCGAAAACGGCGTGGCCCGTGATGTAATTGATGTTTCCCCCGGGAGCGATGCCAATGCCGCCCACTTGCGCGGCCAGCGCATCGCTCAAGTAATCGCCGTTTAGATTGAGCGTCGCAATGACGTCGAAATCTTCCGGCCGCGTCAACACTTGCTGAAGCGTGATATCGGCAATTGCGTCTTTGATCACAATTCCCGCGCCGGGTTTGCCCATGGGAATTTTGCACCAGGGACCGCCATCGAATTCTTCCGCGCCAAAATATCCCTTTGCGATGTCAAACCCCCAATCGCGAAACGCGCCCTCGGTAAACTTCATGATGTTACCCTTGTGCACCAGTGTCACGCTCTTGCGCTGGTTCTGGATCGCATAGGAAATCGCGCTGTGAATGAGGCGCACACTGCCTGAACGGCTGACCGGCTTGATCCCGATTCCCACGCAAACCTCGTCGCTTTCCGGCGCGCCGACCATTTTCCAAAAGTCCGCTGCTTTCTGTTTTGTGCCGAAACGGATTTTGTCGAATTGCTTGGGAAATTCCTTTTGCAGAAAATCGAGGATCTTTTGCGCTTCAGGCGTGCCGGCGGCGTACTCGATACCGGCGTAAATGTCTTCCGTGTTCTCGCGGAAGATCACCATGTTCACTTTCTCGGGATGCTTGACGGGCGAGGGGACGCCTTTGAAGTACTGCACCGGCCGCAAACAAACGAAAAGATCCAGCAGCTGCCGCAACGCAACGTTAAGCGAACGAATTCCGCCGCCTACCGGTGTGGTCAGCGGGCCTTTGATTCCGACCAGATACTCGCGGAACGCTTCCACCGTGTCGTCCGGCAGCCATTCATCGAATTTGTCTTTCGCGGTCTGGCCGGCGAACACCTCAAACCACGCGATTTTCTTTTTCCCGGCGTACGCTTTTTCAACCGCAGCGTCGAACACTCGGACACTTGCCGCCCAAATATCCGGCCCAGTCCCGTCACCGCGGATGAACGGAATGATCGGTTGATCCGGCACATTCAGTCTGTCGGTTCTGGTGATTTTCTCTCCGGCAGGCGGAGCAACATTTTTGTACGGCATAAGGCGCAAACTGTAGAGGCGGCTGTCCTCAGCCGCAACGCCGTCCTACCGATAATGTCACACGCGCCTTCGGGCGCGCTGAAGGCTGTCTTTGCCTATGGTCCGCTTACTAACCGCCGCCTGTCGTCGGTGGTTGCTCCGGCGAAACTGGCGGTTGTTGTGGAGTAATCGGAGTGAATATGTACGGCTGCTGGTACTGATTTGTCGGCGGACACTCTGGAAGCGCAACTTCCTTGCCCTTATATTCTTTAAAGTCTTTTCCGTCTTTCCCGTAGCCCCGCACCCGCACTGGCCGCGCCGCCGTCGCAGCAGCTGTGATCCTGTCTGCAAGATCGGGACGCGCTCGTATCGCTCCGGCTACAAGCGTGCGAACCTGGCTCGGAGGGTAACTCATAAGGACCGAGTTGAACCCTTGCATAAACTGGTCGGGGGTGGCGGTGGCAATGCTGGCCGCTCCCGCTGCTCTGACCGCGCGATCCAAATCACTATTCGGGGCCGCAACTTGACGCTGACTTTGAATTGTCTCCTCAATCAGCGCCTGCACTGGGCAACTGGCGATAGTCCTTGATAAGAGGAGAAGAGAGTTGCTGTTGAAGATCAACCTCAACCGGGTTTTCCAATCTCTGGGCGATCGGATCGTAAACAACCATTTGACCTGCCTGCACGAATATACTCTGCCCCATGCTGCCGTAACTGATGCACCCGCTTCCTTCAAGCACGGTAAATTCCACGATCCCGCTGGGATCGACGTTTCCCACGCACGGTTGTGCCTGTGATTGCCGCTGTTACGGGGCCCATCTTGATTTGTGTTTGTTGCCGCCGGCTTTCTTTGGCACGTAAAGCAAAAATTGTCCGCTGCCCATCTCAATTGTTCGCGACCCTTGTCCCACGTTAAAAATTGTTTTCTCGCCCAGGCGCGTGATCGTTTTATCCTTAAACGTCAACTCGCTCCGAGACTGGGCGCCGGTGTGCACTGCCGTGCCGTGGGTAACCGTCTCGTTTACGGCCGCGGGACGGGCCGCGGCATTTGACGGCACCACTTTAACGTCCTGAACGACTTGCGTAACCTGCGCCTCTTCGAGCTCAGCGGCAGCGACCCCGCCTGGTAGCCAACTCGCCAGGGCGAGTCCGACCGGCGCGACGAGTGAAATAAAGCGGCATTGGATGTTCATGGCCGCATTTATAGTGTGCGCTATGGCTCTTGTGAAGTCTTTTCTTTAGCTTTTTTGCTGCGGCCTAATTCGACGCCGGATCGCGTTGATCGCCAACGCTCCCGATCACCGGGCGCGGCGGTCTCGCACCGCTTTCCGGGTACGCTTGCGTTCTCGAATCGGCGGTCGATCTTCCGGCAAGCGCGATGAAAGATTTTCGCCAAATGAAGCAACGCGGTGAGAAAATTACCGCGCTGACCGCCTATGATTATCCCACGGCGCGTTTGCTCGATGAAAGCGGCATCGACATCATCCTCGTGGGCGACTCGTTAGGCATGGTGGTGCTTGGTTATCAGGATACCACCCGTGTGACGCTGGAAGAGATGTTGCATCACACGCGCGCGGTGGCTCGCGGGGTAAAACAGGCATTGCTCGTGGCCGATATGCCAATTGACACCTACGACACGCCGGAGCAGGCCGTGGCGACGGCCAGGAAATTTGTCGATGCAGGCGCGGAAGCGGTGAAGCTCGAAGGCGGTGCGAGTCACGTTGGGCAGATTGAAGCGATCACAGAAGCAGGCATCCCGTTTATGGCGCACATCGGGATGCTGCCTCAAAGCGTGCGCCAGGAGGGTGGCTATAAGATCAAGGGCCGAACACAGTCGGAAGCCGAAGCTCTTCTGTCTGATGCGCGCGCAGTAGAAAAAGCTGGAGCATTTTCCGTGGTGCTGGAGATTGTGCTCGCCGACGTTGCGAAGCAAATCACAAACGCGATTGGGATCCCGACCATCGGCATTGGTTCTGGCGAGCATTGCGACGGACAGATTCTCGTCACGCACGATTTGATCGGTCTGTTTCCTTGGTTTACGCCGAAGTTTGTTTCTCCGGAGGCGCGTGTGGGGGAGGAGATTCGACGAGCGGCCAGAGCCTTTATCGAGCGAACGAAGAGCAGCGACAACATTTGATATTTTAATTCACATTTCAGCCCCACTGGTTTCATTAATACCTGGCTTCAGTCAGGTGCAGCAGGGAAGCTGGTACGCTCGATCTTCCCGGCCGAAGAACACTGGACTGGAATCCGGTCTTACTGAGAGGTTAAGACCAGATCAGCGTCGCTCGCGTGTTGAAATGTGATATGTTTGCAAGTCACATGAGGGTCTCCGATTTCGAGGATTTTGATCAGTTCGAGACCGAGGGTCTGCTCGCGGGCAGCAAAGAACGCAACTGGCTCTGGTTCGGATTGGTTGTTTCGCTGGCAATACACTTTGGCCTGTGCGCTTATTTTTATCGGACGCGTTTTCAGTCTACGGAAACGTTGTTCACCCCAAGCGAGCAAACGCCCACGTTCAAGGTCAGGAGCATTACTGAATCGAACCTCGACAAGAGCAGCGTCGATCAAACAAATCCGGCCGCGAAACCGAACCCTGACAACACCGATGTGCAATTGCCGGACGAGAAGAAATCGTTCGACAAATTAATGCAGGACGTTCAGGCAAGCGCGGCGCTCCCGGACGACATGCGCGATGTTTTGCCGGATCAACCGAAAGTGGAACAACCCGAAGTCAATTCCGTGCTCAATGAAATCGAACGCTCAACGGCGCAGTCGCTCGAAAACGACCCAAACGCGCTGCACGAACAATCTTTGCTTAACAACAGCTTCGGTCTCCGGCCGTCCGCAGCCGGCTCTGAGCGGAACAGAGCTTGCCACGAGCACAGCGATCAAGCGGCCAAACACCTTCACGAGTAAATTGCCCGGCGACAGCGCCGGCCCAAATAAAGGGCACGCTCCCGGTTTTAGCGATTTGGATCAGTTGCTGGCGCAAAAAGGTCCGCTCGGGTCAGGGACAAAATTGCGCCTGCCGGACGATCAGCTTTTCGAATACGACAGCGCCGTGTTGCAAACGAGCGCCATCACGCAACTGCAAAAGCTTGGCACTCTCATCCAGCGCAACCCGAAAGCGACATTTACCGTGGAAGGCTACACCGATTCGTTCGGCACCTTTGAATACAATCTCGATCTGAGCCAGCGCCGCGCCGACAGCGTGAAGCGATACCTTGTCGAGGCAATGCGGATCAATCCGGCGCAAATCGAAACGCACGGTTTCGGCCCGACGAAATTCCGCGCATCACCGGGCGGCTCAATCGAAGAGCAAAGCCCCAATCGCCGTGTGGAAGTCGTGGTGCACACCAGCGAAGGATAGCGGCGGTTTCGATTCGGCGAAATTGTAGGGCGTTTCTGTGAAACGCCGCATCGGGAATGGCGTCTGACACAGACGCCCTACAAAGTCGCGCGTCGTAAACTAGGCTACCAGTTTTTGATCCACTGAGATCCTGATGCGTGGCAGGAGGAGCGGGCGTGGGCGATGCTGCGACTCCAGCGGTGCTCCAGAGATCGAAAGTGGGATTGTAGCCATTCGTGGCGTCGGATTCGCCTGATTGGCTGTCGAGTAACCGTAGCTGTTTCCGAATGGATCGTGAATGTACTGCACGTTACTGGGTCTGATGTCGCCGGAAAAAGCATGTTGGGCTTGAATGTGAAATAGCGTCTTCGCTGCGTGGTTGCGGTTTCCAGTGCAGATCACCGCTCAGCTGCGTGTACAGGTAAAGCTTGCTGTCACCATAGAGGCTCGCAGTGTACGTTGGATCGCACGTATGTCTGGCGTTGAGAGTGTCCGTGACATTCTGCCGGAATGTCTAGTGCGATCGTGATGGTATCTGAAGCTGCGTCGGGTAAACTCGCATTATCCGACTTGTAACTTTCCAGCGCCGCAGACATGGCGGCGATTTCGGTTTCGGCGCGGGCGCGGGCGGCTTTTTTCCGGGCATAGCCAACTGTGCTGAGAACTAATCCAGTCAGGATGAGGATGAGTCCGACGACAACGACCAGCTCAATAAGAGTGAACGCGCCTCTGGCGCGAAATGACGAATGACCCGCCTTCGCTGGCTACGGCGTGGCAGCGAATGACGGATGACGAATCAATGACGAAGCCCGAATGACGAATTCCAGCGGCCTTGATTTTTCCGGCATTCGTCATTCGGTCATTCCTTCGGCATTCGACATTCGTGCTTCGTCATTTCCGCCGCGAGGCGGATCATGTTTGCTGCTGCAGGCCGGTGATGATGCTGATGAGCGGCGTGAAGAGAGCGAGCACGATCGTGCCGACGACGACCGCCAGGAACACAATCATGATGGGTTCGAGCGCCGAGGTCAGAGCTATCACCGCGTTATCGACCTCGTCGTCATAGACGTCGGCGACCTTTAAAAGCATTTCCGGAAGCTTACCGGTTTCCTCGCCAACATCGATCATGCTGACCACCATTGGCGGAAACTGTTTGCTGGCTTCCAGCGGTTGCACGATCGATTCGCCTTCCTTCACGCTGTCGTGTACGTGCCCGATGGCGCGAGCGATGGCAGCGTTACCAGCAGTTTCGCGAGTAATGTTTAGTGCCTGCAAGATCGGAACACCGCTTGTGACCAGTGTTCCTAGCGTGCGCGAGAAACGGGAGATCGCGGTTTTGCGATTTAAATTGCCGAATAGCGGCATCCGCAGCTTGAAGGTGTCGATGAGCAATCGCCCGCGACGCGTGCGACCAATCAGTTTGTAGAAAGTTATCACCGCTACGATCATACCGAAAAGGATCAGGCCATGGTGCTGCATGAAGCCGCTTACTCCGATAACAAACCTGGTCGCAGGCGGCAGCGGTTTGTCGCCGAGGATGTCGTGGAAAATCAGTTCGAACCTCGGCACAATGAAGATGAGAAGAAAAGTCATGATGCCTAAGGCCATCGTCATCACGATGCCGGGATAAACCATTGCCGCGATGACTTTGTTTTTAATCTTTGCGGCCTTCTCCTGAAATTCCGAAAGCCGATTGAGCACCAGCTCGAGCACACCGCCGACTTCGCCGGCTCTTACCATGTTCACGTACAGATCACTGAAGATCCGTGGATACATGGCCAGCGCGTCAGAGAATGTGCTGCCGCCTTGCACGGAGTCGGCGAGCTTGATGATGGTATTTTTCAACAGCTTGTCGCGCTCCTGTTTTGCCAGAACGTTCAGGCTTCTCAGCAGTGGCAAACCGGAATCAATCAGCGTCGCCAGTTGCCGAGTAAAGATCATCAGAACCTTTGACTTAACCTTTCTGCGCTGGAAAAGAACGATGCCCTTTTTCGCGCGCACCTTCGTCGTGCGTGCCGTCGTCGCGCGAGCGCGAGCTTCCTTGCCGTCTCGACCACTTATCGCTTCTTCGATGACGCTGGTGGGGAAATAGCCGGCCTGGCGCAATTGAGTGATGGCGGCATTGCTAGAAACGGCTTCGACCAAGCCGGTCGCCTCTTGCCCTCGAGTGTCAAGAGCTACGTAGTTAAAACGTGCCATGCGGGCTATTGTAAGTACATCGGGTTATTATGTCGAGCATGCTTCAAATGACGAAGCACGAATGACGAATTAATGACGAAGCCCAAATGACGAACTCCAGCCCTCACGATTTTTTCGACATTCGTCATTCGGTCATTCCTTCGACATTCGGCATTCGTCATTTACGAACATCGCTCACGTATATCTGAGCACTTCCTCGAGGGTGGTGTCGCCGGCGAAGATGCTGCGCAAGCCGTCCTGGCGCAGCGTGACCATTCCAAGCTCGATCGCCTTTTGTTTTATCGTAACCGTAGGCGAACGGTCATTGATCAATTCGCGTAGCGGATCGGTGATCTTCAGGAGCTCGTAGATCCCTTTTCGTCCTTTGTAGCCTGTGTTGTTACAAGCGTCGCAACCCTTGCCGTAGAAGAATTGTTTGTCGCCAATGTCCTGCCGCGAAAGTCGCAACTTCGCCCAGTAACGTTTCGCTGGGCTGATACGTTGCGCGGCATTGGCGACAGATGCTGCGCAGCAACCGCTGACCGAGCACGGCCTCCAGCGTTGACGAAATCAGGAATGGCTCCACGCCCATGTCGATCAAGCGCGTGATCGCGCCAGGCGCGTCGTTGGTGTGCAGAGTGGTGAAAACCAGATGCCCGGTGAGCGAGGCCTGAATGGCAATCTGTGCGGTCTCAAGGTCGCGCGTCTCGCCTATCATGATGCGGTCCGGGTCTTGTCGCAGGAACGAGCGCAACACTCGCGCAAACGTAAGGCCGATGGCTTCATTCACCGGCACTTGCACGATTCCTTCCAGATCGTATTCGACCGGCTCCTCCGCGGTAATCAGCTTTGAATCGATCGTGTTGATCTTGCGCAGGCAGGAGTAAAGCGTGGTGGTCTTTCCCGAGCCGGTCGGTCCCGTCGCGATAAAAATGCCGTTCGGTCGCTCGATCATTTCGAGCAGAAAATTGTAAATGTAATCAGGCATTCCCAGCGCCTCGAGATCGAGATTCACAATGCTGCGATCGAGCACGCGCAGCACCAGGCTCTCGCCGAATTGCGTTGGCAACGTTGAAACGCGAAGATCGACATTGCGCCCGGCGATATGCTTCTGGATGCGGCCATCCTGCGGTAGCCGTCTCTCGGCGATGTTCATGTTCGCCATCACTTTCACGCGCGAAATCACAGGCAGGGCCAGATGGCGCGGCGGCGGCGACATTTCGTAAAGTGCGCCATCGACGCGGTAACGGATTTTGAATTCGTTTTCGAACGGCTCGAAGTGAATGTCGCTCGCGCGGTCCTGGATCGCCTGATAAAGGATAAGATCGACAAAGCGAATGATCGGCGTCGCGTTCGCCTCGGCTTCAACCACAGCTTCGCCGTCGCCCTCGCGCAATTGCAGAAGTTCGCCAGCTTCGCCGAGCTGCTTGAGAACTTCCTCCATGCTCGTCGTGTCGGTGCCGTAATACTGCTTGATCAGCTCTTCGATCTGTTCGGGCGGCGAAACCACTATCTGGATGTCTTTACCGAGCGCGAAACGAAGGTCGTCCGCAGCATGGAGATCAAACGGATCGACCAGCGCGATTCGTAATGTGGTTCCGCTCATTTCAATTGGAAGGGCGCCCTGCAATCGAGCCAGCCCACTGGGAATAAGGTGCAAAATTTCCGGCGCGATCGTCGTATCCGGTCAGGTCGACGAAATCGGTGCCGAGCGCCACTGGCGATTGTTTGATAAAAGCCCGGCTCATCGATGAAGCCGCCGTCGACCATGGCCTGTGCGACCGTCTTTCCGTTCAGTTCCACTTCGCCTAGCACGTCTTCTGCTTGCGAAGGCTGAAGCACGCGCTGCTCCACGAAAAATTCGGCTAGCTGTTTATCCGTCATTTAACGATTCAACGATTTAACCGATTCAGCTCACGTCGCCGACGGTGATAGAGATGACTTCGTCGGCGGAAGTGATGCCGGCCAGTACCTTGCGTACGCCGTCTTCGCGCAAAGTTCGCATGCCCAATTCGCGAGCTCGCTGCCGGAGGACAAAGCTCGAGCTGCGTTTGTTGATCATGTGGCGCACCTCATCGTCGATCACAAAAACTTCAAATATTCCCGTTCGTCCCTTGTAGCCGATTTGACGGCACTCCTCGCATCCCTTCGGTCTCATTACCTGCGCGTCGGCGAGCTGGCCGGGCTCGATTCGCAGCGCGCGCATTTCGGTGTCAGTGAGTTCGCCAGATTGTTTGCAGTTGTTACACAACTTCCGGACGAGTCTTTGCGCCATGACCGCGCGGACGGAGGACGCAACGAGAAACGGTTGCACGCCGATATCGATCAGGCGCGCTACAGCAGACGGCGCGTCGTTGGTGTGCAGCGTGCTGAAGACAAGATGGCCGGTGAGACTGGCGTTCGTGGCAATGGTCGCAGTTTCCAGATCGCGAATTTCACCGATCATGATGATGTTCGGCGCCTGGCGCAGGATCGAGCGTAAAGCGGCGGCAAACGTCATGCCGATCTCCGTGTTCACCTGCACCTGGTTGATCCCGGTCATCTGATATTCGATCGGTTCTTCAACAGTAATGATTTTGCGGTCCGGTTTGTTGATGTAATTGAGACAGGCGTAAAGCGTGCGTCGTCTTGCCGGAGCCAGTCGGCCCGGTGACAAGGAGAATGCCGTCCGGCAGTCTGATCAGGCGCTCAAGGGTTTCCTGGTCATCAGAAAAAAATCCAAGCTCCGGCAGACCGAGCTTTAAGCTGGATTTATCCAGTATCCGCAACACCATGCTCTCGCCGTGATTGGTAGGCATGGTGGAGACGCGCAGGTCGATGGGTTTCTTTTTGATCTTTACCTGGATTCGCCCATCCTGCGGCAAGCGTTTCTCGGCGATGCTCATCGAGCCGGTCATGATCTTGAGCCGGCTGATAATGGCTGATTGCAGACGCTTCGGTGGCGCTTGCATTTCCTGTAGCACGCCGTCAATCCGAAATCGGACGCGAAATTTTTTGTCCAGCGGTTCGAGATGAATATCGCTCGCGCCAGCGCGATGCGCCTCGATCAGCAACATGGAAACGAGCCGGACAATCGGCGCATCTGCTTCATCGACTGCAATCGGTTCTGCGCCATCGCCAAATTCCAAACCGAGATCGACGTCTTCTCCAATTTCTTTTTGCAGAATGTCCGCCGCTTCGTCGGCCGTGCCGTAGTATTTGATTAGCGCTTCATTAATTTTCCTGGGGCTGGTGCAGACCAGTTCCAGCTCGCGTTGCAGGAGGAAACTCAGGCTATCCATCGTATCGATGTCGAGCGGGTTGCCCACTGCGACCACGAGCCCGGTTTCGCCGAAAGCGACCGGAATCACTTTGAACCGGCGCGCATCTTCGCTCCGGATCTGGTTGATGACGGCCGGCGGAATCACCATGGTGGAGATGTCGATCCAGTCCATCTGCGCTTGCGCGGCAAGTGTGCGCGAGACGTCCGCGTCCGACACAATTCCGTCATTGACCAAAACATCGATTACGCCCGACTCGCCGTTGAGACGCGAGCGCGCACTATCGATCTGCTGGCGCGAGACAAGTCCTACATCGCTGAGGACTCTGAGCACGTAGTCTTCGTTTTGTTGCACTGGTGGAAACTGCTGGCGCACAGTTTACCGCAAACTGCGTGATTTTCCAGCCGCAGTGAGTAGGACCGGGCTGTTCCCGAATGTTTTCGGGAGACATCGCGGCGCGAGGTCCCTAACCAATCATTCCACGGTCACGCTCTTGGCGAGATTGCGCGGCTTATCGACATCGCGGCCCAGCTCGACGGCGAGATGGTAGGCGAGCAACTGAAGCGGGATAACAGTCAGGATGGGCATGACGTAATCGGGCGCTTCCGGCAGCACGATGATTTCGTTGGCAATTCCTTTGAGATGCTTCGCGCAATTTCCGCTGGTCAACGCGATGATCGGCCCCTTGCGGGCTTTCACTTGCTCGATGTTGTTCAGGTTTTTTGAAAACACCGAATCATCCGGACGCGATAAAAACGGAAGGCAGATCGGAACGAATCAGCGCGATGATCCCGTGCTTGAGCTCGGCGCTCGGATGTCCTTCCGCAAAGAGATATGTGATCTCCTTCATTTTCAGCGCGCCTTCGAGCGCGATGGGGAAATTGAACTGGCGCCCAAAGAACAAAAAGCCGTTTGCGTTGACATATTTTTTGGCAATCGCCTTAATCTGATCGTTGAGATCCAAAACGGCTTCGACTTGTTCCGGCAATGCTTCCAATGCTTCGATCACGCGGCTTCCTTCAGCCGCGGAAAGATTACGCATCCGCCCGAAGAGCAGCCCGAGCAGCGTGAGAATAACAAGCTGCGAAGTAAACGATTTGGTGGCCGCCACGCCGATCTCCGGTCCGGCGTGCATGTAAACCCCGCCGTCGCTCTCGCGCGCGATCGTGCTCGCGACGTTGTTGCAAATCCCCAGGGTGCGAAAACCTTTGCGCCGGCTTTCGCGCAATGCGCCGAGCGTGTCCGCAGTTTCGCCGCTCTGGCTGATGGCGAAGACCAGCGTCTCCGAAGTCATCGGCGTATTGCGATGGCGAAACTCGCTGGCGTAATCGACTTCGGTCGGGATGTTCGCCAGCCGCTCGATCAAGTATTCGCCGACTCTGCCGGCATGCAGCGCGGTGCCGCAACCGGTGAGAACGATGCGCCCGACATCGCGCAACTGAGGAGCAGCCATGTTCAAGCCGCCCAATCTTGCGGTGCATTCCTCGTGGTTCAGACGGCCGCGCATCGCGTCGCGCACCGTGTTTGGCTGCTCAAAGATTTCCTTGAGCATGTAATGCGGAAAATCACCCTTCTTGATGTCCTCGGCGGTGAACTCGACTTTGCTGACAGGATGCTCGGTGCTGTCTCCGGCGAGTGAAACTGATTTCGAACTTGTCCGTCCCCGCTGCGACTACATCGAAGTCGTTCAGGTAAACTGCGTCGCGAGTGTAAGCGACAATCGCGCTCACGTCGCTGGCCAGAAAATTTTCGCCGTTGCCCACGCCGAGCACGAGCGGGCTTCCACGGCGCGCGCCGATCATGAAATCCGGCACATCGGCGTGCACCAGTGCGATGCCATATGTGCCGATCACCTGCCGCAGCGCCGTGCGAACAGCGTCAAAAAGCCGGGCTTTCTTTCCGTGAGCGTCCACCGTGCTCGCGCACGAGTCGTCGTAGAGTTTTCCGATCAAATGCGCGAGCACTTCCGTGTCGGTTTCGGAGCGGAAGTTCGTGTCGCCATCGCGGATAAGTTCATCTTTGAGCGCCTGATAATTTTCGATCACC
Source organism: uncultured Verrucomicrobiae bacterium (assembly GCA_963840305.1). Taxonomy (GTDB): domain Bacteria; phylum Verrucomicrobiota; class Verrucomicrobiia; order Chthoniobacterales; family UBA10450; genus Udaeobacter. The sequence goes on along the minus strand of CAWIYE010000006.1, from coordinate 253,926 downwards.
CCGTTGTGCACCAGCGCCAGTTTGCCGCTGGCGTCGAAATGCGGATGCGCATTTTGATCGGTCACTCCGCCATGCGTGGCCCAGCGTGTGTGGCTGATCCCAAACGAACCTGACACCGGTTGTTTCCGCACTCGCTTTGCGAGCGCGGCAGATGCGTCCCGCGCATTTACGCGTTTCCAACCGTCCGCCGTTGACGACAGCGAGCCCGGCGGAGTCGTAGCCGCGATATTCCAAACGACGCAATCCATCGAGTAAAATGGGCGTCGCCTCAGCTCGCCCAACGTAGCCCACAATTCCACACATGATTCGTCCACTGTAATTGTGGCTGTCGTTAGCCGCAAGATTCGCCGCGTGAGCGCCGTGGTTCGCGCTCAAAGTAATGAGAAGCATGAATGACGAATGACGAATGAAGCTCGAATACCCAAATGACAAGGCAGCATGTCAACGTTCGTTTGTCATTCGGATTGCGTCATTCTTTCGGGCTTCGTCATTCGTCATTTATAGAGCGACCGCAAGGTTATTGACCGCCAAACGGTTCGGGGTTGATTGACCGCGATGCAAAGCGACGCGAAGCGCGACTTACTTCAAAAAAGTTCCGCAGCCCTTCCCGCTGCGCTGCCACCGGGCACGATGCAGCGGACGCTGGCGATCGTCATGGGTGGCGGCGCGGGCACGCGCTTGTTTCCGCTCACGAAAGATCGCGCCAAACCGGCGGTGCCGCTCGGCGGCAAATATCGCATCGTCGATATCCCCATCAGCAATTGTCTGAACTCCCAACTGCGCTCGATCTATGTGCTTGACTCAGTTCAACAGCATGTCGCTGCATCGGCACATCCAGGCCAGCTACAAGTTCGATAATTTTTCGCGCAGCTTTGTGGACATTCTCGCCGCGCAACAAACGCCCGCCGGCTCGCAGTGGTATCAGGGAACTGCCGACGCGGTCCGGCAAAACATGCGCTACTTCCTTGAGCGGCCGTACGATTATTACCTCATCCTGAGTGGCGACCAGCTTTACCGAATGGATTTTCGGGAAATTCTGCATCAGCACATTAAACGAGGTGCAGACATCACATTGGCCACCAAACCAGTAGGGCAGCATCAGGTCTCCGAGTTTGGCATTATGCAGAGCGACGTTAATCGCCGGATCACGGGATTCATCGAGAAACCAACGGATGAAACTGAATTGCAGGAAATGAAAATGAGCCGGGAACTGCTGCGCGCCATCGGCTCCAACGAAGACGAGGAACTATTTCAGGCGTCGATGGGAATTTATGTCTTCAACCGAAACGTGCTCATAGAATCTTTGGAAAACGACCTGGTCGATTTCGGAAAACATATTATCCCGATGGCGATCAAAGATCGGCATGTCAGCGCGTTTATCTTCAAGGGTTACTGGGAAGACATCGGAACGATTCGCGCCTTTTACGAGGCGAATCTGGATCTCACTGAAGTCGTGCCAGAGTACAGCTTCTTCGATCCGGAGTCTCCGATCTATACGCATCCGCGTTTTTTGCCAGGCAGCAAAATCAATGGGGCCACTCTGCGCCAGGCGATCATTTCCGATGGCTGCATCATTTCGGATGCGCATCTGGAGCGATGCGTGGTGGGGATACGCAGCGTGATTCAGAGCGGCGCGACCATCCGGAACAGCATCGTGATGGGCGCGGATTATTTTGAACTGGGCGAAACTGATCCGTCGCAGCCGGCCATTGGCATCGGGCGCAATTGCGTGATTGATCGCGCCATCATCGACAAAAACGCGCGCATCAGCGACGGCGTTGTAATTACGCCGGAAGGCAAACCGTCGAACCTGGATGGAGATAATTACTTCATCCGGGACGGCATCGTGGTGATCCCGAAAAATGCCGTCATCCCAGCCGGCTTCTGGATTTAAATCCCCGTCTGGGAACGCGCATCGCGCAGATGTGCTAAGTAGAAAGAGTTTGGCTACCCAGAACCTGCTCCACGCCTCGCCGGGCTATCGGCGCGAATCGCTCGACGCCGTTGGACCGAGCGCGCTGGCATCCGGGGCCATTTCCCATCTTTCCTGGTGACTCCAAGGCATAGCTGAGCCGCCGTGATCGTCCGGGTCATCAACCACTTTTACGGACTCGTGTTGACTCGCGCACGAGGCGAAAGTAATCGCGACTGCGCAGAACAGGACTATGAGGATTTTTCTTCGATGCTTACGGGCTTGTGCCAGCATAAATCACAGTGTCTCCAGGTTGCACCTGCACGCCTCGAGCCAAACTGCTGGGGATGATATCGCCGATAGCCGTTGCCGGTTCAACTGAAGAAATGCGAATTTTTCCAATCAACGTTCCCTCCCGCAGAACGAGCATCTCGGAGTTCGACTCGACTCCGTTGCGGGCGCCGAGATTCAGCACCACGAAATTGTAAACTTGATTGTATGCCAGCACGGTGCCGCGCACACCCGCGCGATGCGGGCTGACGTTTTCGCCCTGCGTGCTGACGGTTTCCCGCCGCTTTTTTCCTTCCTTCGGCTGGGCCGTTGGCCCCTGGGCATCCTGAAGTTTTTCGGAAAGGAAAACTTTTTCCTTTTCCGCGCTGTCGAGCTGATGGCGAAGATCATCGACCGACGCATTCACGTTCTTCTCAGATTCGTCCACGCGCTTTTGCAGCGTAGCCATCTCTTGCTGGCTAGCGTCTAATTTGGCTTGCAGATCAGCCTTTTCTTTCTGGGCCTGCGCCAGGTCTGCTTCTACTTTTGCCGCGCCATTTTTTACTTCAGCAATTGTGGCTTGCCCAGCCTGCACATGCGCTGCATTGGCGCGAATGGCCTTTAGTTTTTGGATGTTTAGAAAACCAAAAAATGCCGCAAACACGAGGAACGCAATGGCAAGTCCGCTCACGCTTTTTGCCGTGACTCCGAAGACCGCCGATCCCCTGGGCGTCATAAACGCGTGCTTTTTAACAGCGAATCGTGCGCGGATGCAATTACAATTTTGGCTCGGCGTGTGCAGGACCGGTTAAAGTTTAAAGCAGATTGCGTTTTTCAATGTTTCAACCGATAGACAATGCCGTGGGACAAAAGCACCGTGTACGAGACAAACGCAAGCGACGGCGAGCTTACTTGCAGCGCAAGAAGGCAGCGCTGCGAACCAGTCCAGCCCGGACCACGCCAGCCAAGCAGCGGCCAAAGAAAGAGCCGGAACCCATTCCCGGGGCGTTGCCTCAGGCTAGCTCGAGCTAGCGCCTTTGGCGCTAGACAGAGCATACGATGCCCGAGCGTCCCCGTTATCTCGTCGTGGATGGGCACAGCGTTATTTTTGCCTGGCCGGAGTTACACAAAATGCAGGCGCGTCGTTCTTCGCTGGCGCGCGAAGCGTTGGTCAAGCAGTTGCTCGATTATCAGGATTGGACCGGGGTGCGTGTCGTCGTCGTTTTCGATGGAAAAGGCAAAAAGGTCGAAGCAATCTCTGACCCTGGCGATGTGCAAATTTTTTATTCGCGAAGCGGGCAGTCAGCAGATGCGATCATTGAGCGATTGGCGAGCAAGTACGCCAAACGGTTTGAGCTGACGGTTGCCACTTCCGATTCGATGGAGGCCGAGACCGTGCACGCGTGCGGCGCCGAATGGATTTCGCCTGATGGGTTGCGGGAGCTGATTGCTGATGCCCGACGCTAGGTGATGTTGGAATTTTGTAGCCCCCAGCCTGTGGCCGGTCTGTGTTTGGCGTCGGCCTTCAGGTTTGTGAGACGACCCACAGGGCTGTGGCTAAGCGCGCCTTTTACAATCCCACTTTCTTCTCAATTTCCTTTACTCGCGCGAAGAGTTTTCCGAGCCGATGGACCCAGGCAAACTGTTTCTTTGCTTCCGCAAACGGAACTGCGGGATAACCGAACCAAACGCCACCAGGAAGGCTCTTGGAGACGCCGCTCTGCGCTGCGATGATTGTGCCGTCGCCAATTTCAACGTGACCGACGATGCCGACTTGTCCGGCCATCGTGACACGTTCACCCACGCGCGCACTGCCGGAGATACCAGTCTGCGACACGATTACCGAATTCTTGCCGATCACAACGTTGTGCGCGATCTGCACGAGATTGTCGATCTTCACGCCTTGCTGTATCCACGTCCGGCCAAAGCGCGCGCGATCGACAGTTGTATTCGCGCCGATTTCGACATCGTCGTCGATCTGGACGATGCCGAGTTGCTGAATTTTTTGGTGGCGGCCATCCACCATTTCGAAACCAAAGCCGTCAGCTCCGATAACAGCGCCGCTGTGAATGATTACTCCCGAGCCAATGCGACTTCGCTCGCGAATGGTGACTCGCGGATAAATAAGAGAAGCGGATCCGATCACAGTCTCATGGCCGATGTAACTTCCTGCGCCGATGATCGTGTCATCGCCAATTCGTGCACCGGCCTCGATGACCGCGCAAGGCTGGATCGAAACGCGTTCTCCGAGCCGAGCACTTGGGTGGACAACCGCGCTGGAGTGAATACCAGGCGCAAATGTAATCGGTTTAGGCGCGAACTTGAGCACGACTTGCTCGAAAGCCTTGGTTGGATTTGAAACGCGAATCTGAGCGGGCGTGATCGCTTCAGCGAAATCGGCCGGAACGAAAACTGCCGACGCGCGCGTTTTACGCAGCAGGCCAATGTATTTTCGGTTTCCGAAAAAGCTGATTTCCCCAAGAGTCGCTTCCGCCAGTGACGCCGGGCCACTGATTTGCAGCGATGGATCGCCGACTAGCTCGCCACCGGACATTTTCGCTAGGTCTTGAAGTGTGAAACTCACTAGAGCGTTAAACTGTTAGTTCCGGGGAGCGCGCGCGTCTCGCGCGCTGGTTTCGGCGTCGCGCCGAAACAATCTTTCTGGATTAATCGTTCGCGCAGAGTACCAACGAGTCAGATGGAAAGTCCGCGATCGGAAGGACGCGCTCGCCAGCACGCGAGACGCATGCGCTCTCCAGACTGCTTGCTGCCGCCTCATTGTTTTTGATGCCAGCGCGGCGGACGTTTTTCGATGAAGGCCTGTATGCCTTCCAGCGCCGCCTCGTCCATCATGTTGCAAGCCATTGTCTGACTCGCTGCTTCATAAGCGGCTGCGATACCCAATTCGGCTTGCCTGTAAAAAAATTCCTTTCCCATCGCCACTGCGATACGTGGTTTGGCTACAATAGTCGCAACCATCTTTTCGACCTCTGCATCGAGCTGTTCAGGTTCTGCAACGCGATTGACCAAGCCGCGCGCTTTTGCCTCCTGAGCGCTGATAAATTCTCCGGTCACGAGCATCTCGAACGCCTGCTTTGCGTAAAACATTTCGCGAAAGTGCCACGCCGGGTGTGGAACAGAAAAGGCCGACGTTTACACCGCTCACGGCAAACCGGGCGGTGCTCGATGCCACGGCGAGATCGCACATCGCCACCAGTTGACAACCCGCCGCAGTGGCGATGCCCTGGACACGCGCGATCACAGGCACGGGCAATCGTTGGATCGCAAGCATCATATTCGAGCATTGTGCAAAAAGGCGTTCGTAATATTCGAGTGACGGCGCTGCGCGCATTTCCTTCAGATCATGACCGGCGGAAAAGGCTTTGCCCTCCGCAGCGAGGACAAGCACCCGCACCGATTCGTCCCGGGCAATCGCGTCCAGCTCACGCTGCAATGTTGTGAGAGTCGCTTCGGACAAAGCATTGAAGGCGTGTGGCCGGTTCAGCGTCAACGTCACCACGCCGCGCGAGTCCTGACTGCGCAAAACGACTGGCTCTTCCGCCTCGATTGTCTTCGAAGGTGGTGTCGGTTGAATTGTAATTGGAGAGGCTTTCACAAGCAGGGATTGGTAAAGGCTACTGCCGAAATTCCAAATCTGAAATTCGAAAAATTTAGTTTTCGTTTCCAGCAACCGGCAACATCATCTAGCAGAATTGCTGCGGTATGAACATGGTTGCGATTGCTCATCATCTGGGGAACGCACGCGCCTCGCGTGCTGGTTTCGGCGCCCCCGCCGAAACCTTTGGATTACCACGTCACGCACATCCAGAAGAAAAAGTTCGCGATGGCGAGGGCGCCATCGCCGGCACGCGATGGCGCGTGCGCTCCCCAAAATGAAAATCGTCGCGATCGCAAATCAAAAAGGCGGCGTTGGCAAAACGACCACAGCCGTGAATCTCGGCGCTGCTCTGGCGGAGACGGGTCATCGCGTTTTGCTTGTCGATCTTGATCCACAGGCGAACGCGACCAGTTCGTTTGGTTTGCAAGGAGTGGAGAACATCAGTCTTTACGAGCCTCTGCTCGGCGAAGCTTCCATCACGGAAAAAATCTTTCCCACGAGCCGCGATCGCCTGTTCATCGTGCCCGCCGATCTCGATTTGGCCGGGGCCGAAGTCGAAATCGCGCGCATGCCGGATCATCTTACGCGTCTGGCGGAAACGTTGAAGCCGTTGCACGCCGATGAGGCATTCGATTTTGTTTTTTTGGATTGTCCGCCGTCGCTTGGAATCCTGATGAGCAATGCGCTTGCCGCCGCGGACGAACTGTTGACGCCGATACAATGCGAGTATTTCGCGCTGGAAGGATTAGTAAAAATTGTACGGCTGATCGAGCAAGTGCGCGATTCGGGCGCGAACAAGCGCCTCGAGCTCAATGGTATCGTCATGACAATGTTCGACGGGCGCACCAATCTTAGCGAACAAGTCGTGGCGGAGGTACGCGAGCATTTCGCCGAACGCGTGTACGAGACTGTGATCCCGCGCAGTGTGCGTTTGAGCGAGGCGCCAAGCTTTGGGAAATCGATCCTGGAATACGCTTCGAGCGGGCCTGCCGCCCAAGCTTATCGGGCCCTCGCCCGCGAGTTCATCCAGCGCCACGCTGCGCCAGCCAGCGCTCCCGCGTTATCGCAAACACCAGCGTCGGAAAACCGCGAAACGTAATTTCCTTCTCGATTTTCATTCCGTTTTTTTCCGCCACGCGACGTGATGGAATATTTTCTGGATGAATTAGTGAAATGACGCGCGGCAATTTTAGATCTTCGAATGCATAGTCGCGCACCGCACGCGCGGCTTCTGTGATCAGACCACGGTTCCAATACGACGGGTCGAGCCGGTAACCGATCTCGGTCTCCTCCGGCACTTCAGGATGATGAAGAAACCCGCAATAACCAAGAACGTCTTTAGTCTCGCGTAGAACAACTGCGAACGGCGAAGGTAAGCCAGCGTTCTCCCAAGAGAGAAATTTCCGCAGAACATTTTGAGTTTGCTCGCGCGTGTACGGACCCAGCGAAAAGCGCATGAAATCGCGGTTCGCCATTAGTTCCGCTAGACGATCGATATCTCCCTCGCGGAAGGGGCGAAGACTAAGACGAACTGTCTCGAGAACGGCCACTCACCCAATGAACACGAATGCTCGACGAGTTGCGATTCATAATCGGTATGCCAACTGACGAAGAATATGCGCGACCGGCGACACCGCCGGAAACATCAAGCTTGGCCACAGTGCGCGAAGCAGCAGGTCACTGTACGGCGTGTCACTTATACGAACGCGCGACGCAAACCGTGTTTGGAGAAGGCCCAAAGAGCGCCTCTATCATGCTGGTTGGCGAACAACCAGGCGATTATGAAGATGTCGCCGGTAGGCCGTTCGTCGGGCCAGCCGGGAAAATCATGGACCAAGCGCTCGAGGAAGCTGGAATTGATCGTTCTCAAGTTTACGTCACGAACGCGGTGAAACATTTTAAGTGGGAGCCGCGCGGGAAACGCCGTATCCATCAGAAACCAAATTCACGCGAGATCGCAGCCTGCCGTCCGTGGCTGGAAGCAGAATTACGAATCGTTAAGCCAAAGCTCGTCGTCGCCATGGGTGCGACGGCAGCGCAAACGATTTTCGGCCCGAGTTTTCGAGTCACTCGCGAACGCGGCAAAGTATTATCGTCCAAACTTGCTCCCAGAGTGCTCGCGACCGTGCATCCATCGTCTCTTCTTCGCCAGCCCGACGAGGCATCGCGCCAGCGCGAATACGAGCATTTCGTCGCCGATCTTCGCGCAGCACCGCGTGCAGTTGGTGAAGGATAGCCGAATCATTCGATCGCTATTGCATCGCGCGTTTTGTATTCTGCGACGAACTCTTTGCGAAACTGATCGAATGTTCCCGCATCAATTTCACTGCGCGCTCGGTTCATTAAATCTAAATAAAAATGCAAATTATGCAGCGTGATCAGGCGCAGCCCGAGAATCTCTTCCGCTTTGATGAGGTGACGGATGTAACCACGTGAAAATTCACGGCATGCTTCGCACGCGCAGTTCTCTTCTATCGGACGTTTGTCCAGCGCGAACTCTGCGTTTTTTAGATTGAGCGTGCCCATCGCGGTGAACGCTGTTCCATTTCGCGCCAGGCGCGTCGGCAGCACGCAATCAAACATGTCCATCCCGCGCGCGACCATCTCCAGCAGTTGTGGCGGCGTGCCCAGCCCCATTGCGTAACGCGGCTTGTCTCTCGGCAAAAATGGTTCGGCCGATTCAACCGCTCGCATCATTTCCTCCTCGGGCTCACCGACACTGACGCCGCCGATCGCGTAGCCATCGAAATCAAGATCCACAATCGCCTGCGCGCTTTGCTTGCGCAGATCCTCAAACGTCGCGCCTTGGACAATGCCAAACAAAAGCTGACGCTGGATTGCGGGTTGCGAATTGCGGATTGCGGATTGTTCCAGCGTTTCGGTTGGACGTTGGACGTTGGGTGTTGGACGTTGAGCGTTCTCTTCTCTCCATTGCTTGCATCTCTTCGCCCAGCGCGTCGTCATCTCCGCGCTCTGTGCCGCGTAATCGTACTCACATGGATACGGAACGCATTCATCGAGAACCATGGCAATGTCGCCCCCCAGCGCGGCCTGAATTTCCATCGTAACCTCGGGCGAAATGAACGCGCGCTGTCCGTCGATGTGATTCTGAAATTCGACGCCGTCCTCTGTGATCTTCCGCAATTTCGCCAACGAAAAAATCTGGTACCCGCCGCTGTCGGTCAGAATCGGCCCATCCCAATTCATGAATTTGTGCAGGCCGCCGAAATGCTTGATCGCGCCGAGGCCCGGCCTAACGAACAGATGGTAGGTATTTCCGAGAATGATTTGCGCGTTCATCTCGCGCAGCTCGCGTGGACTCACGCCTTTCACAGAACCTTGCGTTCCCACCGGCATGAACGCCGGTGTATCGACCACGCCATGCGCTGTCGTTAGCCGCCCACGTCGCGCTTTTGAAAGTCGATCGGACGCCACAAGTTCAAAGTTTTTCTGCATCCGAGTTAGAGATTCCTCGACTTCGCTCGGAATGACAAACGCGGTGTAAAATATTCTTTGCGGATCGCGCTTTTCCCTCTATGTTCGCGACCTACCGCATCAGGCGCGTAAGAGAGTTTGTTGCGCGGCCTGAAGCGGGTTTTTTTGTCGCCCGGAGCACGACGTTTGTGGCGACGCTTTGTATTTGGAATATGCCCACGATTAATCAACTGATTCGAAAAGGACGCCGGAAGGTGTCGGTGAAATCGAAGTCACCGGCACTGGTCGGTTGTCCGCAGCGGCGCGGTGTGTGCGTGCAGGTGATGACGCGCACGCCGAAGAAGCCGAACTCCGCTCTGCGCAAGGTGGCGAAAGTGCGGTTGACGAATGGCCAGGAAGTGATTGCCTACATTCCGGGCGAGGGGCATAATTTGCAGGAGCACTCCATCGTGCTCGTGCGCGGCGGACGCGTAAAGGATTTACCTGGCGTTCGCTATCACATTGTGCGTGGCACCCTCGACGCGCTCGGTGTCGATGGACGCCGGCGCGGTCGCTCAAAGTACGGAGCGAAGCGACCGAAGGGTGGCGCGGCCGGTGGGGGCGGCGCGGCGAAAGCAGCGCCGGCGGCGCCCAAAGAAGAGAAAAAGTAAATTTGAAAGAGAAGATCGACAATGTCGCGACGAAGGAGAGTTTACAAAAAGGAAGAGCACGTCGATTCCCGATATGGGAGTCCGGCGGTGGCCCGGCTCATTACTACTGTGATGAAGTGCGGCAAGAAATCGCTCGCGGAACGAATCGTATACACCGCGATCGACAAGTCGCGCGAAGGCTCTGATTCAATCGATCCGCTGGAGGTAGTTAACAAAGCGATCGAAAACGTTCGTCCGCGGCTGGAAGTAAAATCGCGCCGGGTCGGTGGGGCAACGTATCAGGTACCGATGGAGGTGACGCCTGCACGACAAATTTCCCTCGCTACTCGCTGGATTGTCCAATATGCGGACAATCGTAAAGGAGTGGCGATGGCGGAGGCGCTGGCCCAGGAGATTAAGGACGCTGCCGCCGGGCAGGGGAACGCGATCAAGAAACGCGAAGACACACATAAAATGGCGCAGGCGAATCGCGCGTTTGCGCATTTTAGATGGTGACGATTATGGCGACGGCGACAATGGAACAGAAAAAGGCTGCGGCAAAAAGTCCAAATTCGCCGAATCGCAAGTTCCTGCTGGAACGTACGCGGAACATTGGGATCGCGGCGCACATCGACGCCGGTAAGACCACGATCACCGAGCGTGTTCTCTTTTACACGGGCATGATCCACAAAATGGGAGAGGTGCACGAAGGCACCACCGTCACCGATTGGATGGAACAGGAACGGGAGCGCGGAATCACCATTACCTCGGCCGCGACCACGTGCACGTGGGCGCAACGCAAGGAAGAAGGCGTTTACAAAATTTTCGAAGGCGTCAAGGAGCGGATCAACATTATTGACACGCCAGGGCACGTTGATTTCACGGCGGAAGTGGAGCGTTCGTTGCGCGTGCTCGACGGCGCGATCGCAGTTTTCGACGGCGTGGCCGGAGTGCAGCCGCAATCGGAAACAGTCTGGCGGCAGGCGACGAAGTACAATGTGCCGCGCCTGGCGTTCATCAACAAAATGGACCGCGTCGGTGCGGACTTCGAGATGTCGGTGGACAGCATCCATAAGAAACTCGGGTCGAACGCGTGGCCGATCTTGTTGCCGCTAGGCAGCGAACATCAGCTGCGCGGCCAGCTCGACGTAATTAATAAGAAGGCGATCATTTATTCCGAGGATGATGAACTTGGATCGACGTACGAAGTCACCGATGTCCCGAAGGAGTATGCCGACGTTGTCGCGAAAGCGTACAACAGTTTGGTCGAGCAGATTTCAAATCTTGACGACGAAGTTGCAGAAGCGGTACTCGAAGAACACGAAGTCACGCCGGAGTTGTTGAAGGCTGCAATTCGGCGGCAAACGATCGCCAACAAATTCGTCCCGGTCATCGGCGGCTCCGCGTTGAAAAACATTGGCATTCAGTATTTGGTCGATGCAGTGGTCGATTATCTGCCGAGCCCGCTCGACATTCCGCCGGCTAAAGGCCAAGACCCGGATACCGGCGAGCCGGTGGAAGTGCCGACGGATGACAACGGCAATTTTTGTTCACTGGCCTTCAAACTTTGGAGCGACCCGTTCGTCGGGAAGCTGGTTTTCTTCCGAGTTTATTCCGGCACGCTGAGCAAGGGCGACACGGTTTACAATCCGCGCACTAATAAGCGCGAACGGATTTCGCGCTTGATCCAGATTCAAGCAGACAAGCGCGAAGAACTTGAGACCTGCTACTCCGGCGATATCGCCGCCATCGTAGGTATTAAAAATATCACCACTGGCGACACGCTCTGCGATGAAGACCATCCAATCCTTCTCGAGCCGCCGTCTTTCCCTGACCCAGTGATTTCAATGGCTATTGAGCCGAAGACAAAACTGGATCAGGAAAAAATGGCGACTGCGTTGCAGCGCCTCTCAGAAGAAGACCCGACTTTCTGGGTTTATACGCACGAAGACACCGGCCAAACCATCATCGCCGGGATGGGTGAGTTGCACTTGGAAATCATCCGCGACCGGATGTTTCGCGAGTTCAAAGTGGACGCTAACGCGGGTAAGCCGCAGATTGCGTACCGCGAAACGATCACTGCCAGTGCGCACGGCGTCGGCAAGTTGATTAAGCAATCAGGCGGCCGCGGCCAATATGGACACGTGGAAGTGGACGTGCGCCCAGCCGAGCGCAGCAAAGGCCTGGTCGTCGAGAACAAAATCGTCGGCGGCATCATTCCACGCGAATACATTCCTGCCGTCAAAAAAGGCATTCAAGAAGCAGTGCTCAACGGCGTGCTCGGCGGTTATCCTGTTGTCGATGTTGAGGTCGATATTGTTTACGGATCATTCCACGAAGTCGATTCAAGCGAGCTGGCGTTCAAGATGGCCGCGATCTTCGCTATGAAAGACGGATTTAAACAGGGCAAACCGATTCTGCTGGAGCCAATCATGAAGGTCGAAAACATCACGCCGGATGAGTTCCAGGGAGATATCTGCGGCGATCTAAGCCGCCGCCGTGGCAGCATCCACAATATCGAGACACGGGGTAATCTCGCCATTATTCATGCCGAGGTTCCGCTTGCCGAGTTGTTCGGTTACGCGACTGCCATCCGTTCGCTTTCGAAGGGCCGCTCCAGTTATTCGATGGAACCCTCGCATTTCCAACCGGTGCCAGCCAACCTGGTTGCGGCCATTCTCGATCAGAAAGAGGCCAAATGAGCAATGGCCAGCGCATCCGAATTCGATTGAAGGCGTTCGATCACCGCATGCTGGATCAATCGGCCGTGGAGATCGTAGAGACCGCCAAACGCACCGGAGCGCGCGTGGCCGGGCCAATTCCGCTGCCGACATTGATCGAAAAGTTTACGGTGAACCGTTCCCCGCACGTGGATAAAAAGTCGATGGAACAATTTGAAATTCGCACGCACAAACGGCTATTGGATATTATTGAACCGACGGCAAAGACGGTGGATGAATTGAAGAAATTGAATTTGCCTGCGGGCGTTGACATTACGATTAAGATTTAAGCGGAGGCGCTTCTGAAAGATTTGCAATCGCACGGTCATGAGCATCGGACTTCTTGGACAAAAAATCGGTATGACCAGCGTTTACGACGCCAGTGGTCGCCTGCGTCCGGTGACCGTGATAGCGGCTGGCGATAATGTTTTGTTGCGCCGTTTGACCGAAGAAAACGAGGGTTATTCGGCAGTGCAGGTTGGGTTCGGTGTACAGAAGGAATCGCGCGCGACTAAGCCGTTGCTCGGTGAGTTCAAGAAGGCCGGGGTCGGTCCGCAAAGATTTGTGCGCGAGTTTCGCCTGGCAAACGATCTCCCCGAAGGGGAAATCAATCTAAGCGTGACCCAATTTCAGGCAGGCGATTACGTCGATGTAATCGGCCGATCGAAAGGAAAAGGTTTTCAAGGTGTGATGAAGAAGCATAACTTTGCCGGGCAAGGCGCGGCGCATGGTTCTAAAACGCACCGCCGCATCGGCGCCGTGGGCAATCGTTCTACACCAGGCCGCATTTGGAAAAACCAGGGAATGCCAGGTCATCTTGGTGATGAGCGCGTCACTATTCAGAATCTTCAAGTCATGCAGGTGCGCGAATCGGAAAAAATCATTTTGGTTAGTGGCGCTGTGCCGGGAGCGAACGGCAGTTACGTGATCGTTAGGCCAGCCGTTAAGGATCCTGAACGTTTACTGGCGCTGCATGCTGAACACCGAAAACACGAGGAAGACGAGAAGGCGAAGAAGCCGAAAACGCTACGTGAAATGGGCCAGAACAAATGAGCGCCAAAGTTTTAACTAAGGCCGCAGCGAAGGAAGCGAAAATCGACATCATCGAGGATGGCAGGGGTACGCAGGCTGTCCACGAAGTAGTTGTTGCCATGCGCGCGGCGCGCCGTTCGGGGTCGGCAAACACCAAGACCAAAGCAGAAGTGGATCTTTCGGGCGCAAAGCCGTGGCGCCAGAAGGGAACCGGACGCGCGCGCGCCGGTTACAAATCGTCTCCGATCTGGCGTGGTGGCGGCGTCGTGTTCGGACCAAAGCCGCGTGATTATTCGAAAAAAATTTCCAAATCTGTGCGCCGTCTCGCGTTTCGAAAGGCGTTAAGCGAGCGGATCAAAGCAGGTGACGTGTTAGCGATCGACAAATTTGTCGTGCCTGAATTGAAAACGAAATTGTTTGTCGATCTGCTCAGGAAACAAACGGATGCCGAGAAGGTGCTGATCGTTTCCGATTCGTTCGACGAGAATACTTTCAAATCGGCGCGTAACGTGAAACCGGTGAAGCTCGCAACCGCTTCAGACGTCAACACTGAACAATTGCTAAACTTTCAAAAAATCCTGGTTACGCAGAAAGCACTCGAACAATTGGCGGAGAGGATAAAATGAACGAGCCGCACAAGATCATTCAAACCGCCTCGTTGACTGAGAAGTCGACGTTGATGAGCGAAAAGCAGAACAAATACGTCTTCCGCGTGAGTCCGAAGGCAAACAAGGTCCAAATCAAGGACGCGGTTGAGCGCCTGTTTCAGAAGAAAGTCGTGGACGTGAACACTTGTAATTATGCCGGCAAGGAGAGACGTGTGCGGGGACCTCTGGGACGACGGCCGCGGTGGAAGAAAGCCATCGTGACCTTGAAAGAAGGCGAGAAGATCGACCTCATCTAATTTAGCCATGGCACTAAAAGAATTTCGCCCACTCACGCCGACGCTGCGTTTCAAGTCGCTGCCTGCCTTCGACGAAATCACGAAGTGGCGCCCTGAAAGAAGCCTCCTTGAGTCGAAGAAAAAAACCGGTGGCCGCAACAACTATGGCCGGCTGACGTCACGGCACATCGGCGGCGGTCACAAGCAGAAATATCGCAAGGTCGATTTTAAGCGACGCAAGCGCGGTGTTCCAGCGGAGGTTGTCGGTGATCGAGTACGATCCGAACCGCTCCGCTCGCCTTGCTCTCATCAAATACGCCGATGGCGAACTGAGTTACATTCTTGCGCCAAACGGACTTCGAGTGGGATCGACCGTCTGCCGCCGGAGATGACGTTGCGCCTGAATTGGGAAATGCGCTGCCGCTTCGCGCTATCCCTCTCGGCACTAACATTCACAACATCGAATTGATTCCGGGTCGCGGTGGCCAGGTTGCGCGTAGTGCCGGGCAACAGGCGACGTTGACCAACATCGAGGCGGGCTACGCCCTGGTGAAACTGCCTTCAGGTGAAATTCGACGGATTCACGAAAACTGCTTCGCCACGATTGGCCAGGTGGGAAACGTCGATCACATGAATGTATCAAGTGGAAAAGCAGGACGCACTCGCTGGCAAGGGCGCCGGCCGCATGTGCGCGGCATGGCGATGAACCCGATCGATCATCCAATGGGCGGCGGTCAGGGCAAATCAAAAGGCGGCGGCGGCCGTCATCATCCAGTCAGTCCGTGGGGACAACTGGCCAAAGGATTTAAGACACGCAGCAAGCATAAACCGAGCGATCGTTTCATTTTGGAAAGGAGAAGGCCCAAAAAGAAATCAACGTGATCGGTGATTAGTCACTGGCGCGTATTCGATTACCGTTCACGGATCACTGATCACATTTCAGTTGCAAATTATGGCTAGATCATTAAAGAAAGGACCCTTCGTCGAGTCGTATCTTCTGGAGAAGATCGACAAGATGAACAGCTCGGGCGCTAAGAAACCGATCAAAACCTGGTCGCGGCGCTCGATGGTGACGCCGGATTTTGTCGGCCACACGTTTTTGGTGCATAACGGAAAGACGTTTCATTCCGTTTTCGTCACCGAGAACATGGTTGGTCACAAGCTCGGCGAATTTTCGCCCACGCGTGTGTTTAAGAAACACGGTTCGCATACGGCGAAGGTGACGAAATAATTGCAGATTGCAGATTGCAGATTGCAAATTGGCAGCTCGCGGTTACGCCGCGGGCTCGCGCATTTTGCAATCTTAAATTTGCAATGTTGCAATTGCGGTTTTGCGCGCAGGCGCAGGGGAACAGTTCTTTGTCAGAATCTAAAATTGATGCCGCGGCGCAAACGGAGACGGCTGAACCGTTGCTGGAGCAAAACGAACAATTGCAGAAGCAATTGTCCATTTCGCAGGAATCGCTCAAGGCGTTGACGAGCAGCCTCGCGGAATCGAATGCGGCAGCGGAAGAGCTTCGACGCAAGTATTCCGATTTGGAATTGCGAATGGAAGCGCTGGGATTGGCTTCCGCAAACAAGGACCGGACGAAGTTGGAGCAACGTTTGCTGGCGGCGGTCAGCGATCTTCAACTGGCGCAAAAAGAGCGCGACGAGTATCGCGATCAGATGTTGCGCCTCAATGAAGCGGTATTGTGTTATTTGAAAACGTCGCAGGCCAGCGATGCGAAAGCGCGAATGGATGTAGAGGCGCAGCTGCGCAGCATAAATACGTTGATCACACAATCCTCCAGCGCTCCAGACACGCCTGAGCCTAGCTTGATGGATGGAAGCGTGATCAGCGTGAAGGACGAGTGGTCGTTTGTGGTCGGCAACCTTGGCGAAAAACAAGGAGTAAAAATTGGGATGCCGATGCGGGTGATGCGGGGAGATCGACGGATCGCCACCTTGAGAGTAGTTGATGTGCGACAGAAGATTTGTGGTGCGGTGATTCAGGAAATGGATTCTGAGAAAGAAAAAATAAAAGTAGGGGACCGCCTCCAGGTGGATGCGCGGGGGGATGTGAGTTTGAAATGAAAGAGAGTTAAAAATGTTAAAAGAGTTACAAGGTTACAACGGTTGAAAGAGAGATTGCCTTTGTAACGTTGTAACCTTTTTAATCTTTTAACTTCGCGAAGCGATGGAAGTCAGATCGATATATAAGTATGCGCGGATTTCGCCGTTTAAGGCGCGCGAAGTCACGCGTGAGATCCAGGGTCTGCCGGTTTCGGCAGCACTCGATCTGCTGACTTTCACTCCGAAGAAGGCGGCGTTTCTCATTGGCAAAACGTTGAAGAGCGCAATCGCCAATGCGGAGAACAATGCCAACTCTGAAACCGGATAGGCTGGTGGTGAAAGAAGCGGTTGTCGGTGAGGGGCCAACGCTAAAGCGTATCATGGCGCGCGCCCGCGGTAGCGCGAGCCGCATCCAGAAACGCACCAGTCACATTCGCATCGTCCTATCCGATGAGATTCCAATTGAAACACGAGAAACGCGAAAAGCGAAACGGGAACAGGAAAAGAAATCGGCAAAGAAGGAAATGAAGAACGAGGCGAGTGAAAACGCGGAATCTGTGGCTGAGAAAAAACCGGCGAAGTCGAAGAAGAGCACAAAGGCGAAAGAATAATTTTTATGGGACAAAAAGTTAATCCAACTGGCTTTCGCCTAAGCGTGAACCGTGACTGGCGGTCGCGCTGGTACGCTTCGCAGCAGGAATTTCCGTCGTTTTTGCACAGCGACCTGAAGATTCGGAATTACGTGAAGAAGAAGCTGCAGTTCGCCGCCGTCTCGAAAATTGTGATCGAGCGCGCATGGAATTCCATTCGGGTCACCATTCACACCGCGCGTCCTGGGATTGTGATCGGACGAAAGGGAGCAGAGATCGAAAAGATGACGGAAGAAATTTCCAAGATGGCCGAGGGCAAACAGGTCAAGATCGATATCCAGGAAATCAAAACGCCGGAACTCGACTCGCAGCTTGTCGCCGAAAATGTGGCGCTCCAGATCGAGCGGCGAATTGCGTATCGTCGCGCGATGAAAAAAGCGGTGCAGACTGCGATGGATTTTGGCGCGGAAGGAATTCGTCTGCGCTGTTCGGGTCGGCTGAATGGCGCGGAGATTTCGCGCTCGGAATGGTATCGGGAGGGGAAAGTTCCCCTGCACACCTTGCGCACATCGGTCGATTACGGCTTCGCCGAGGCGAACACAGTCTATGGCAAGATTGGTGTGAAATGTTGGATCTGTAAAAAGGAAGAGCCAGCCCCTCAGTCGGCTACGCCGCCACCGCCACCACCGGCACCTGAGCCGGTTGAAGTCTAAGGAGACAATTTATGCCACTGATGCCAAAACGCGTGAAGTATCGAAAGTCCCAGCGGGGAAGCCGGAAGGGAACTGCTTCGCGCAATCTCAAAATCGATTTTGGCGAGTTCGGGTTGCAGACACTCGAGCGAGCTTGGATTACTAACACGCAATTGGAAGCCGCGCGTGTCGCGCTCACTCGCAACATGAAGCGCAAAGGCAAACTCTGGATCCGCATTTTCCCTGATAAGTCCGTAACCGCCCGCCCACCGGAAACGCGTATGGGCAAGGGCAAAGGCCAACCCGAATTCTGGGTCGCCACGGTGCGGCCTGGCAACATTTTGTTTGAGCTGGATGGCGTGCCGGAATCGGTCGCCCGGGAGTCTCTGCGTCTTGCGGCAGACAAGTTGCCGGTTCGCACGAAGTTTCTTACACGTCATCACGTCAGGGCTGCTTAAAAACGATGAAAATGAAAGAGATCACCGAGTTGAGCACGGACGAGTTGCTGACCAAGAGACGCGACTTGCGTCAGGAAAGCTTGCACCTGCATTTGCAACAGCAGAGTGGCCAGCTCGAGCAGCCAAGCAGATTACGCCTACTGCGGCGCGATATTGCCCGGCTCGAAACAGTCCTCACGCAGCGCGCTACAACAGGTGGAGAAAAAATAAATTATGGCCGAGCAAGAACCTTCGTCAGCTACTTCACAGCAACCCGAGCTCCATGACTCGTGGTTCACGCAAGACACGAACCGGGGAAGTGATTTCCAGTAACATGAACAAGACGATCGTGGTGCGGACAGTCTCGCGTGTGCCGCACCCCAAGTTTGGAAAGATCGTCAAGCAGATGAAAAAGTTTTATGCGCACGATGAACAGAACCAGGCGAAAACCGGGGACACCGTCCGCATCATGGAGACGCGGCCGCTGAGCAAGCTAAAGCGGTGGCGTCTCGTGGAGGTTATTCAGAAGTAAGCGCAAGAGCAGGACTAAGAGGAAAAGAAAGATTTCGATGGTACAACTTCGATCCAGATTAGATGTGGCGGACAACAGCGGCGCGCGCATGGCGACCATGATTGGCGTGATCGGCAAGCAAACTCGCTATGCCGGCATTGGCGACGTGATTACTGCCAACGTGAAGGAAGCAAGCGCCACCGGAACAGTGAAGAAGGGCGAAGTGGTGCGCGCAGTTCTTGTTCGTACGAAACAGCCCATCCGACGCGACGATGGTTCCCTGCTTCGCTTCGATAACAATGCGATCGTGATCATCGACAAAGATTTGAATCCCCGTGGCACGCGCATTTTCGGGCCGGTAGCCCGCGAGTTGCGCGAGCGCAACTTCATGAAAATTGTCTCGCTCGCGCCGGAAGTTTTATGAACCGAATCAAGTGTCACGTCAAAAAAGGCGATCAGGTCGAGGTCATCTCCGGTAATTTCCGCGGCTCTTCAGGGCGGATCCTGGCGGTGTTTCCGGGAAAACAGCGTGTCTTGGTTGAAGGCGTACGCATTATCAAGAAGCACCTTCGGAAATCGCAGGACAATCCGAGCGGCAAAATCGCCGAGCGCGAGGGCCCAATTCATATTTCGAATGTGAAATTGATCGAGCGCGAGAAGAACGGCGAGAAAAAAGCGGCGAAAGAAAAGAAGCCGAAAACGCGAGAGCGGAGAAAAAAGCGGCATGATGGAGAAGAGGAAACACGGATGACGCTGATAAAATTCCGGAGCTGTGACGGACGTGTTCGCGCTTGAAAGCAAGCCTGCAGACGTCGATCGTGAGATCCAAGTATTCGCTTCACCCGAATGACCATTTTGGTCGAAAATGGAAAACGAATTTCATCGCTATTACAAAGAGCGTGTGATGCCTGCGCTGCAAAAGCTGCACGGGTACAAAAACGTTCACCAAATTCCGAAGGTCGAAAAAGTGGTGATCAACACCTCGATTGGGTCGCAATCGGACGTGAAGCAGGCGCTGGAAGAAGCAAAAGCCGAGATTGCGTTGATTACTGGCCAGCGCCCGGTGGAGACCCTGGCCAAGAAAAGCATTTCCAATTTCAAATTACGAAAAGGTCAGGCCATCGGCGCGAAGGTGACCCTGCGCGGAGAACGCATGTACGAATTTCTCGAGCGCTTCATCAAGGCCGCGTTGCCGCGCATTCGCGACTTTCGCGGCGTCTCACCGCGTTGTTTTGACAACCACGGCAACTATACCCTCGGAATTTCGGATCAATCGATTTTTCCTGAAATCGAGCTTGATAAAATCAAGCGCAACATCGGATTTGATGTTACAATCGTCACCACGGCACGAACGGATGAGGAAGCCAAATCGCTGTTGAGCGAAATGGGCATGCCGTTTAGCGACCGGGCAAGGAAGCCCGCCGCGCAACCCGCCTGATTTTTTGATGAGCACTGTTACTGATCCTATCGCCGATTTTTTGGCGCGTATCCGCAATGGCACGCGCGCGCAAAAACCGGAGATGCTCATTCCGTACTCGAAAATCAAGGCCGAGATCGCACGCATCCTGAAAGATGAAGGCTACATCACCGACTACTCGATCGACACGAGCGCTGCGCATCCGCGCATCAAAATAACGAATAAGCTTGTGGACCGATCGAGCGCCATCGCAGGGTTGCGGCGGGTGAGCCGACCCGGATTGCGCCGTTACGTTGGCGCGGATGAAATCCCGCGAGTTCTTGGTGGAATGGGCCTGGCGATTCTGTCCACTTCGCGCGGCATTTTGTCGGGGCGCGAAGCGAGAAAGCAAAAGGTGGGCGGTGAACTGCTGGCCTACGTCTGGTAAATTTTATGTCACGAATCGGAAATAAAGCGGTCGAGATTCCCGACAAGGTCAAGGTGAACATCGGCGGTGACGGAGCGGTTTCGGTGGAAGGGCCAAAGGGAAAACTCCACTGGAAACTGCCGCGCGACATCCGCGCGAGCGTCGAGGAGAACCGGGTGTCGCTGATGCGCGAAGCGGAAACGCGCAGCGTGAAAGCGTTGCACGGGCTCTCTCGCAGCCTCGTGCATAACATGGTGCAGGGAGTGAGCGAAGGTTTCACCAAACAACTCGAGATCGAAGGAGTCGGTTTCAGGGCTGCCGTGCAGGGATCGACCCTTAACTTAAGCCTCGGCTTCTCGCATCCGATTCAATTTTCAATTCCGAAGGACATTAAAATCACAGTCACGGACAACACGAAGATCGCAATCCAGGGCGCCGATAAGAAACTGGTCGGCCAGGTGGCGGCGGACATCCGTCGCTTTTACCCTCCCGAACCTTACAAGGGCAAAGGCGTTCGCTACGCGGGCGAGCAGATTCGTCGCAAAGTGGGCAAGACCGTTCAATAGTATGGCGACGACTCGTAAGGCAGCGCGGCAGCGCGTTCATCGAAGGATCAGGAAAAAAGTCGCAGGCACGGCGCAACGACCGCGGCTGGCAGTTCATTTCTCCGGCAAACACGTTTACGCCCAGGTGATCGATGACGATGCCGGACGGACACTGGCCGCTGCATCAACTACAGAGCCGATCGCTTGCTTGGCAAAGATAAAGCGGCTGCGAATCAGGCAGCGGCAGAATTGATCGGCAAGACAATCGCGGAACGTTCGCTGGCGAAAAAACTCGAGCGCGTCGTTTTTGATCGCGGCGGATTTCTTTATCACGGAAAAGTGAAGGCATTAGCAGAAGCAGCGCGCGCAAGCGGCTTAAAATTTTAATTCATGGCTCAGACAACTTCAGGCAGGCGGCCAGACTCGCGCAGGACAGATAAAGCTCCGGCAGCAAAGGGTGATACGACCGAGAAAGTCGTTTTCATCAACCGCTGCGCCAAGGTCGTGAAGGGCGGTCGACGTTTTAGTTTCAGCGCGTTGATCGTGGCTGGAGATCACGATGGGAAAGTGGGATGCGGATTTGGCAAGGCGAACGAAGTCTCAGAGGCTATTCGAAAGGCCTCCGAGGCAGCGCGCAAATCGATGGAAAAAGTTTCATTGAATGAAAACACGATACCGCACGAAGTGATCGGCGAATACGATGGAGCACGGGTGCTGTTGCGTCCCGCATCGCCGGGAACCGGCGTCATCGCCGGTGGAGGCGTGCGGGCTGTAGCTGAGGCGGCGGGTATTCGTGACGTGCTGGCCAAGTCGCTCGGATCAAGTAATCACGCCAACGTAGTGAAGGCGACGATCGCCGCGTTGCGATCACTTCGCCGGCGGGACGAAATTTTTAAAGCGCGCGGAATTCACTTTAGCGATGGAAAGGGAGACCAACATGATGCGTCTGCATAATCTGCGGCCGCGACCGGGATCGCGACATCGCGTCAAACGCCTGGGTTGCGGTGAAAGTTCAGGGCACGGAAAGACCAGCGGCAAAGGAGTCATAAAGGCCAAAAGGCGCGCTCGGGCGGGAGCATTCGACTGGGGTTCGAAGGCGGGCAGATGCCGCTGATTCGACGATTGCCGAAGCGCGGATTCAACAATGCGGCCTTTCACAAGCGTTATGCAATTGTGAACCTCGACGACCTCAATGCATTTGAAGCCGGAAGCGTCGTAAATGAACAAGTGCTGCGTGAATCGAATCTTGTCCGCGGTCATTTCGTGGGAATAAAAATCCTTGGTGACGGCGAATTGAAGCATGACCTGAAGGTAGAAGCCGACAAAGTTAGTGCGGCAGCCCGGGAAAAAATCGAAAAGGCTGGGGGAACGATTACGCTGCGTGAGGGGCGAACACCGAAAGCAGGTCTAATCGATGCCGCCGGAGAGGCTGGAACCTCGGCGGGCGAAGGATCCGTTGAACCTGTCTTGCAGGCAGCAGGGAAGAAAAAATCGTCGAGGCGGATGCCGGCCAAAGTGAAGTCGCGAGCAAAGAAGAAAACATCTCAGGAGAGCTAGCGTCTCGGCAGGCAATAATCCAGATTTAGCGGATGGTTTCGGCGTTTCTCAACACAGTCAAGATACCGGAATTGCGCCGGCGCATTTTGTTTACGCTGGCGGTGGTGGTGATTGTGCGTTTGGGAGCTGCGATCACAACTCCGGGAGTCAACCAGGGCGTTTTGCAGGAATGGTTTCGCACGTCGCTGAGCCAGCGGACTGGAGGCGGTCTGGCGGCACTTTTTAACTTGTTCAGCGGCGGCGCACTTGAAAACTGCGCAGTCTTCTCTCTGGGCATCATGCCTTACATCAGCGCATCGATCATGATGCAGTTGCTGACCGCGGTGATTCCGCAACTTGGCAGACTAGCGCGCGAAGATGGTGGCCGGCAAAAGATCATGCAGCTGACCCGCTACACGACAGTTGGGCTGTGCATCTTCCAAGGCTATCTGCTGGCGCTGTCGTTTCAGCACCCAGAGTCGTATCATACCATGCTGCCGGGGATCACCGACACCATTCAGAAACTCGGCATTCCGCTAGTAGATGATCTTGGCTGGAGATTTCGAATCATAACGGTGATTTCCCTGACGACCGGCACGCTCTTGCTGATGTGGCTGGGCGATCAAATTACCGAGCGCGGGATTGGCAACGGAATATCGCTCATTATTACGATTGGCATTGTTGCGCGCCTGCCCGCTGCGCTCGCACAGGCGTGGAAAACGTTTGTGCCTTCGGCGCAAACAGGTTCGAGCCAGGTCAATCCGATGGTCCTTGTATTGCTCGTGTTCCTCTTGATCGTTGTCATCGCTGCGGTGATTGCGATCACGCAAGGCGTGCGCAAGATCACTGTGCAGTATGCGAAGCGGGTGGTCGGCCGCAAAATGTACGGCGGCCAGACGCAGTACATGCCTTTGAAAGTGAATTACGCCGGCGTGATGCCGATCATTTTTGCCTGGGCGCTGCTTCTTTTTCCAGCGACCATTGTTCAGTACGGATTCAGAAACAGCCCTACAGCCGCGCGGATCGCCGCGGCGCTCTCCACCGGCTGGCTCCATTATGTCGTTCTTGCGGCAATGATTTTCTTTTTCAGTTACTTCTGGGTTGCCACGCAGTTTCAACCGACGCAAATCGCCGACGATCTTAAAAAATACGGTGGTTACATTCCCGGCGTGCGGCCAGGAAAACCAACTGCCGACTTTCTTGATTTCACGATGACGCGACTCACGTTTGCCGGCGCGGTTTTCCTGACGGTGATCGCAGTCTTTCCGAGTCTTCTCAGTCAGTGGTTGAATGTGCCCGTCATCACTGCGCAATTTTTCGGCGGCACCAGCTTGTTGATCATTGTGGGCGTCATGCTTGATACCATGCGCCAGGTGGAGACGCACCTGATTCAGCGGCATTACGACGGCTTTTTGCGCAAGGGCCGGATTCGTGGGCGAGCATTTGATCGTGCCATCTTACGCTCGCGGCGAGGCAGCAGCCAGCGGCACCCTGATGTGGCTCTACGTGGGCATCGCCGTGATCGTGATTGCCGGTGTCGCGATCTACTTCTACGGGCGATAGGTGAAAAGGCGGCTCGTTCTTCTTGGCGCGCCCGGTTCCGGCAAAGGGACCCAGGCCGAAATGATTACGCGCCAGTTCAGCATTCCAGTCACTTCGACGGGCGCGATCCTGCGCCGTGAACGTGATCTCGGGACGCCTTTGGGCCAGGAGACTGCCGAAGTGCTCCGAAGCGGCGGACTCGTCTCGGACAAAATCATCATTGAACTGATCGAGGACTGGTTGCGCTTGCATGGAGGCCACGGCTTCGTCTTCGATGGTTTCCCGCGGACACTGCCGCAGGCCGAAAGTTTGATGTCGATTCTGGCAAGGTTACGCTCCGCATTGGATTTGGTGATCTGGCTCGAGGTATCAGAGCAGACTGTGCTTGACCGCATCGCTGGCCGTCTTCAATGCGGCGAATGTGGTTTTACCACCAGTTCCTCGAGCGCGCAGTTTGCCAACCGTCCCAAATGTCCCTATTGCGATGGTCCATTAGAGCGGCGCAATGACGATGATCTTGGCGTGTTGCAAACCCGCTTGAAGGAATTCCGCACCAAGACGGAACCGCTCGCATCCTTTTATGAAAACATGTCGATCTTGCATCGGATCGACGGTAATCGCGATCGCGAAGCGGTCTTTGGCGACATCTCGCGACTGATTGAAGACAAGCCATGATTCCGATCAAAAACGCCCGGGAAATTGAGAAGATGCGGCAGGCATGTCGCACCGCGAGTGACATTCTTGACCGGGTCAGCGATTTAATTCATCCCGGAATTACGACCAAAGAGGTGGACGAAGCGGCAGCGGACTTCATGAGCGAGGCCCGCGTGAAAAGCGCGTTTCTCGGTTATCGGTTGGGGCACCGTGTTTTCCCGGGCAACATTTGCATCTCGCTCAACGACGAAGTCGTTCACGGCATCGGAAGCCAACGGCGCATTCAATATGGCGATATTGTGAAGCTGGACATCGGCATCATTCAGGATGGCTGGGTAGGCGATAACGCCACGACTGTTCCGGTTGGAATCATTGACGAACGCACCGATCAATTGCTGCGCGTCACCGAAAATGCGCTCGCGCGTGCAATCGGGGTCGCCCGCGAAGGCCGGCGAGTAGGCGACATTTGCGCCGAAATCGAGGATGAAGCGCGCCGCTTTGGTTTTTCAGTCGTGCGCGAATTTGTCGGGCATGGGGTGGGACGAAAAATGCATGAGGAACCACAAATTCCCAATTACGGCAAACGCGGCAGCGGCCCGAAACTGAAAGCAGGCATGACGCTGGCGATTGAGCCGATGATTAACATCGGCACTTCCGACGTAAGATTGCTCGACGACGGCTGGACCGTGCGCACAGCAGATGGAATGCCCTCGGCGCACTTTGAGCACACCGTCCTGATTACGAAGGATGACCCGGAAATTCTGACATGGCGCGCAAAGACGCAATTGAAGTAGAAGGCACAGTCGTCGAGTTGCTGCCTAATACCATGTTTCGGGTTGAGCTGGCCAACGGTCATCGTGTTCTGGCGCATATCTCCGGGAAAATGCGTTTGCACTTCATTCGGATCTTGCCAGGAGACAAAGTTATGCTAGAGATTTCACCCTACGATTTGTCGAAAGGGCGAATAACTTATCGCCAAAAATGACTGACGCGGCTGCCCCGCGTTTTCCATTTCGCGGATTTATGAAAGTACGACCATCAGTAAAAAGACTTTGTGCCAGTTGCAGGATCGTGAAGCGCAAGAACGTTGTGCGCGTGATCTGCAAAAACCCGCGCCATAAACAAGCGCCAGGGATAATCTAGCTGAGACATGATTAGTTCCATGCCAAGATTACTCGGAGTTGAAATTCCAGCAGACAAGCGAATCGAAGCGTCCCTGACCTATATCTACGGAATCGGGTTTAGCACAGCCAGGCGCATTCTTGAGCAGACGAACATCGACCCGAACATCCGAGCGAAAAATCTTACGCCGCAGCAGTTGAACGAAATCATTCACGCCATTACGAACAACAAGATCAAGATCGAAGGCGATCTCCGTCGCGAGATACAAAGTAACTTAAAACGTCTGCAGGCGATCAATTCTTATCGCGGCATCCGTCACCGGAAAGGCCTGCCCGTGCGCGGCCAGCGCACTTCGACAAACGCGCGGACGCGCAAAGGCCCGCGCAAGACCGTAGGCGTGATCCGCAACCCGGAAGCCAAAGCCGGCAAAGTTTAACGGATAATTAAAATTATGGCTGAGTCAGAGGAACCAACCAACCCAACTCCGGAAGAACCAAAAGCCGAAGAGCCGAAATCGACGCCGGCTCCGTTGGCTTCGCAGGAAGCGGAGAAGGCGCCAGCTTTAAAGTCGCAGGAAGGCGAGAAGGCGCCGGCGGCGAAGGCTGAAACGCCTCCGAAGCCTGCGAAAAAAGCTTCAAAGCAAAAAAAGGAACAGCCAGCTCCCGCTGCGGCAGCTCCGGAGAATCTTTCGCTCTCCGCCGCCGAAGTCGAGAAGCCGAAGATCGTCAAAGCCAAGGGCAGCAAGAACGTTCACTCAGGCATTGCGCACGTGCTTGCGACCTTCAACAACACCATCGTGACCATCACCGATATGAAAGGCAACGTGATTGGGTGGTCGA
Source organism: uncultured Verrucomicrobiae bacterium (assembly GCA_963840305.1). Taxonomy (GTDB): domain Bacteria; phylum Verrucomicrobiota; class Verrucomicrobiia; order Chthoniobacterales; family UBA10450; genus Udaeobacter. The sequence continues at coordinate 227,080 of CAWIYE010000006.1, read as the reverse complement.
GCGCTGGCAAGGTGGGTTTCAAAGGTTCGCGCAAGAGTACCGCGTATGCGGCGCAAATGGTCGCGCAGGACGCCTCCCGGCAGGCGATGGGCCACGGACTGAAAGAAGTGGAAGTATTAGTCAGAGGGCCGGGAGCCGGACGCGAATCCGCGGTGCGCGCCTTGCAGGCAATCGGACTCGATCTCACGCTTATTCGCGATGTCACGCCGGTGCCGCACAACGGTTGTCGTCCGCCGAAACAACGCAGAGTCTGAAGTTGAAAGGTTGAATAGTTAAAAAGTTAAAATACCGGCAGGCAATCACACTTATCCTTTCAACTATTCAACGATTTAACCATTTAACTTTTTCCCATGGGCAGATACACAGGACCAAAAACGAGAGTGAGCCGGCGCTACGGGGTGCCGATTTTCGGTTCCTCCAAGGCACTGGAGCGGAAAAATTACCCGCCCGGCATGCACGGCCCGAGAGGTTCCCGGCGCAAACAATCGGAGTACGCGATTGCGCTCGGCGAAAAACAGAAGCTGCGCTATCAATATGGGCTTCTCGAGCGGCAATTTCGGAGGATTTTCGAGAAGGCGCTGAAGAAGCGCGGTGTGACAGGTGAAACACTTCTTCAACTATTGGAGACACGTATCGATAATGTCGTTTACCGACTTGGCCTTGCTAATACCCGCAGCGCTGCTCGCCAGCTTGTGTCGCACGGCCATGTGCTGGTGAACGGGCGCACCGTGAATATCGCTTCCTACAATGTGAAAGCGGGCGATGAGATCACGATCAAAGATAAACCGAAATCCCGCCAGTTGGTGCTGCGAAACCTTGATCTTACACAAATTGTTCCCGTGCCCGACTGGCTGACAGCCGATCGCGATGCGCTCAGCGGCAAAGTTGCGCGCATCCCGTCCCGGGAAGAGATGCAACCGATCGTGAACGAACAGCTCATCGTCGAGCTGTATTCACGGTAACTATAGCGGCGCACTGTGAGCGCCGAATCGGATCCGCGCGGCGGTCGACGGTCATAGACCGCCGCTACGTTAGCTTCGAGGTATTCCAGCGCTTTATCGTAACTTTTGCGCTGGAGATAATGTGCCAGTCTGGGGTCACCTGGTTGCGGAAGTGCTCGCGTGCAACCTGTCGATCTTTTCCGAGACTGCTTTCAATCGTGCGATGTGTTTTGCCTCGTCTCGCCGGCTTTCTTCATCTCGAATGACTGCAAGGCGCTCCCGTAGAGCGTCAGTCAGATCGAGAATCGCGTTTTGCATTTCACCACGAATAAGCGCTAATGCGTACGAATCAACAGGCTCCGTTAAAGCTTGAAGCGTTGTAGGGCAGGCGCTTCGCCTGCCGGCGTTCAGGAGGGCAAGCGGAGCGCATGCCCTACAATATTGGCCTATCAGCGCGAACTGAGATCGGACAGCAACTGTCGCTTCGCTTCAAGCCAATCCGACTCGGCGTCACCTGGCAGCGCAAATCTGCGGCGTCGCTCGGAAATGAAGTACGCGCGCAAACGAATTTGTTCATCCGATGGCTCGGCCGGTGTTCCGGCCTCTGGAGGCATTGAAATTTTTTGTTGCTGCGGAACCGCAATCTTTTTACCACGCGCCGCCGATTTTTTTGGGCTCGTTGCTGCGCGACGTAGCCGAGGTACTTTAGCGGGCTTTACTTCGGAAGTCGGTCTACCGGCTTCTGTAGGCGCTTGATTTTTGCCTTGGACAATTTTGGTCTTTTTCGGCACAGATTGAAGAGTGTTAATGAATTCAATTCGTTTAACGCGCTTCGACGGGTTGGCAAGTGCTTTCTCGCCTTCTTTAATAGAGGAGTAGATTAAGGAAACGTATTTGCATGAGACATTTCGTTTTCCGCTGGGTTATCACAACAATCGCCGTAATGGTGGCCTCGTCGATTATCCACGGAATCCGTTATGACACCGTTGCGGCGTTGATCGGCGCGTCGCTTTTATTGGGGATTCTTAACGCGTTTGTTCGCCCTTTTTTGTTAATCCTCAGTGCGCCGCTGATTCTGTTAACGCTCGGCTTTTTCATTCTGATTCTAAACGGGCTATTGCTGCTTGTAGTGCCGAGCGTGGTGGTCGGATTCCACGTGGATCATTTCTGGAGTGCGTTCTGGGGCGCAATCGTCATCAGCATCGTTAGCTGGATTTTGAGCGCGTTTTTCCGTGGGACCGACGGGCGCGTGCATGTATTAACTCATCATACTCAGATACGGCGCGTCCGGGGCCGGGTCATTGAAGAGGAAGAGCGCCATCGAAGGTAACGAGTTCGTTTTGGTTACGCGAGATATTTGCTTAGCCGCGAGCGGAGTTCGGTGCGCGCGCGAAAGAGTACGCTTTTTACGGCGGGAACGGAGAGATCGAGGATCTCGGCGATTTGCTCGTAGCTAAGCTGCTCATACCTGCGCAACACCAGCGCCAGGCGCTGGGTTTCAGGTAGCTGCAGAATCGCTTCCTCGATCGTTCGCTGAAGTTCCATCTCCAAAAGAGACGCATCCGGCGCGAGGTTCGCCTCATCCTTTAGAGGCGGATCTTCGGTGCCTGGTTCTGGCTGAAGCGGGACATGCGCGTGACGCTTTGTGCGGCGCAGCTCGTTGAAAACCAGATTGCGCGTGATTTTCAAAAGCCACGTGGTGAATTTGGCGCGCGGGACGTATCGCCGCGCGCTTTTCCAGACCCGGATAAAGACCTGCTGCGCGATGTCCTCGACGTCCGAGTTGCTGCCCAGCATCCGCGCCACCGTGCCCGCCACCAACGCTTGATGCCTTTCGATCAGTTCCTCTAGTGCGTTGGTATCGCCCCGGCCCACCAGCCGCATCAGCCGCACGTCTTCCGCGTCTTCCTCCGATCTCCCTTGATTTCCTGGATCGCTAGCAGCCATCGCTCAATTAGACGGTAGCATCGGGCGCACATTGCGAAAATTGTGCTGAATCCTTCGTTGTCATCAACAAATGTCCGTTGATTGCGACTTCGCTTGCACGGGGCAATTGGAACATGGGTTGCAGCGTGCGCGCCCAGCGCCGAACGCTTTGGGGGCTATTCGGGCTTGAGCGGAGGTACAAGCTCCGCAGGGCACAGAGACCTTGAGATCTATGTTCCATTGATTCCACGGTTTTTGTTGCAAGCGGGAAGCGGCCTGTGCATGCTTGGCGAGCGATTTATCCTCAGTGTGTGCATGAATTACCAGCTCATCCCGAAAGACCTCAGGCCCATCGCCGAAAAGATTGAAGCAGGCCAGCGAATCTCCGATGCCGATGCTGTTGCGCTTTACGGATCGAATGACCTGAACGCGCTGGGAATGATCGCCAACGTTTTGCGCGAGCGAAAAAACGGCAACTACGCGACGTACATCCACAATCGTTACATCAATTACTCCAACGTCTGCATCCTTTCCTGCCAGTTCTGCGCGTTCGCGGCGAAAAAGCGCGATGCACACGCGTTCGAATATGCGATTGATGAAATTATCAGCGCTGTCCGGGAGGCGCTGCCTCTTGGGATCACCGAAGTCCACATGGTCGGCGGGTTGCATCCGACGCTGAAGAAGGAGTGGTATCTCGATCTCTTGCGGCGTCTGCGCGCACTTGATCTCGATCTTCATGTCAAAGCTTTCACCGCAATTGAAGTGCGGCATTTTGCTGAACGGATCTTTCGCATGCCAATCCGCGATACGCTGGAGACTCTGCGCAAAGCTGGTCTCAGTTCGATCACTGGCGGCGGCGCCGAAATTTTCGATCCCGCCGTGCGTGATCAAGTCTGTCGCGGCAAAGAAACGGCCGCCGAATGGCTTGATGTGCATCGCACCTGGCATCAAATGGGTGGCCGCAGCACTTGCACGATGCTCTATGGTCACATCGAGACGCTCACTCAACGCGTCGATCATTTGCGCCAACTTCGCGAATTGCAGGATGAGACCGGAGGCTTCACGGGGTTCATTCCCTTTGCCTTTGAGCCCTCCCAATCCCACGGAGTCCTTGCTAACATCAAACGCGCCTCCGGATTCGAACAGCTTCGCAATCTCGCGGTGAGTCGCATTTACCTGGATAACATCGATCACCTGACCGCTTACTGGGTCAGCCTGGGCCTGCCGCTCGCGCAGGTTTCGCTTAGCTACGGTGTGGACGACTTGCACGGCACAATTTTGGAGGAAAAAATTTTCCATATGGCAGGCGCGACGACACCGCAGCAGCAAACCGTGGCCGCGCTCGAGCACGCGATCCAGGAGGCCGGCCGCGTGCCTGTGCAACGCGACAGCTATTATCAGCATTTGAACGGCGCTGGGCGACCCATTAGGCCTAACGAGCGCGAATTGGTCTGTGCGTGAATGGTAGGGCGCGACCGCCGGGCGCGCTTGGGACGAATGCTCCGCATCGGCTGCGTAAAATATCTAAACGCGCGTCCGCTCATTCGCGGCTGGCCCGGCGAAGTGCACTTTGATCACCCGTCGGCGCTGTGCAAACGATTGGCCAATGGCGAAGTCGATGTGGCGCTTGTCTCCAGTTTCGAATTTTTGCGCAACCCGATTTATCAAATCGTTGACGACGTTTCTATTTCATCAGACGGCCCGGTTTACAGCGTTCTTGTCGCGCATCACGGGAACATCTCCGGGATCAAAGAAATCGAGCTCGATCCTGCGTCGCAAACCGGGGTCAGTCTGCTGTGTTGTCTGCTCGGAGAACTCGGATTCAGTCCACGTTTGATTCGACGCGCTCCAGGAAGCACAGGCTGCCAGTCCGTCGCGCCGAGCAGCCTGCCGGACACGAAAGCCTGTCTCCTGATCGGCGATCAAGCTATTCGCCTTCGCCAAGATCACGCCGGAGAATTTCATTTTTGGGATCTCGGCGAGCAATGGAAAAAGCTTGTCGGTTCTCCGTTCGTGTATGCGCTCTGGCTCGTTCGACCCGAAGTGCCTGATGCAAAAACCATCGCGAATCGCCTGCGCGCCTTGCGCAACAAGAACCTTGCGAATCTCGACCGGTTAATTGCGGACGAAAAAGATTTCAATCACCAATTCTGTGCCCGCTATTACCGCGAAAATCTTTGCTTTAACCTTGGAGAGAAAGAAAAGAAGGGTTTGCGAACTTTCGCAGATCTTTGTGCGAAGCACGGTCTGCTTAAAAAGCGTGATCACGCGCTCGATCTCGTCTAGGGCAATCGATCTGCCCTTGTTGCCGGGCTGCTTAGGTTGCAGTCCCGCTCAGCGCGTGGTCTATATCGTTCAGCTGGCAACTCAAGCCGGTGAATCAGAACGGGAGCGTCTTGTCAGGAACTCCCGCCCGAATAAAATGATCGGTGCAACACCGATGGATTCTAGCGCCGCGTGAGGAGTTGAATGGCGGCGCGATTTCGTGGAGCGAAATTTGCGGGTCAGAATGCATCGCGCGATTGCTTTTGCGAAAAGGATTTCACTCCGCGGAGGAAGTCGAAAATTTCCTGCGGCCACGTCTTGGCTCACTGAGCGATCCGTTTCTGCTGCCGCAAATGCACGCGGCGGTTGCTCGCATTCTCGCTGCGCTGGATCAACGCGAACGTATCGTGCTCTTCGGCGATTACGATGTGGACGGGGTGACTTCGCTCGCGTTGCTGAATGAAATGTTGCGCGCCTACGGCGGCGCGCCGGAACTGTTTTTGCCGTTGCGCATGGAGGAAGGCTACGGATTGAGCCGGGAAAGTGTCGAGCGTTGTCTCGAACAACATCAGCCCCAATTGCTGATCGCAGTTGATTGCGGCACCGCGTCAGTACACTGAGATCGCCGAGCTTAGGAGACGCGGTGCGGACGTGATCGTGCTGGACCACCATGAACCGAAGTCCGACTTACCCGATTGCGCTGCGATGGTGAATCCGAAGATCGGAGGCTGTCGGTATGGAGTATCTGTGCTCGGTCGGAATCGTTTTTAAACTTTGTCATGCACTACTGAAGACGCGGCCAATTCCCGGATTCGATTTGAAAACGAAGCTCGACCTCGTGGCGCTCGGCACGGTCGCCGACATCGTGCCGCTGCGCGGCGAGAACCGCGTTCTCGTGCAGCGTGGCGCGATCGAGATTGCGCGGACACCGCGCATAGGCCTTGAGGAAGTTGGTGCAAATCGCGGGAGTGCACCCACCGATTTTGCCAGAGGACATTGGTTTTCGGCTGGGCCCGCGATTGAATGCTGCAGGGCGTTTGAGCACGGCGGAGAAATCTTTGCGCCTGCTACTTACCCAGGACGAAAGCGAAGCGGCGGTGCTCGCCGAAGAACTCGACCAACAAAATCGCGAACGCCAGGAGGTCGAACAGCAAATCTTCGACGCAGCGATAGAGAAGATAGACAGGCAGTTCGATCCCGCGCGTGATGCTGCCATAGTGGCTGGCGCGCGCGGCTGGCACCCGGGCGTGCTTGGCATCGTAGCGTCCCGGCTTGTTCGCAAATATCATCGGCCCGCGATCGTGATCGGTTTCGACGAGAACGGAATCGGGAAAGGAAGCGGACGAAGCATCGAAGGATTAAGCTTGGTCGAAGCGCTTAATCATTGCGCCGGCAGCCTCGACAAATATGGCGGCCACGCAATGGCGGCCGGCATGTCGGTTCGCGAAGAAAATTTCGATGGCTTTGCCAAAGCATTTCGTAACGTTGCGCGTGAGCTTCTTTCCGATGAAGCATTGCAACCTTGTCTGCGACTCGACCATGAGCTGGCATTCGCCGAGGTCGGCGTCGAATTCTCTGCGCTGGCACGAAATGTTGCAGCCATTTGGGAATGGAAATCCGCAGCCGCTGTTCCTTGCCCGCGAAGTCGAGCCGGTTGTGCCCCCGCGCGTGATGAATGAAAAACATCTGCTCTTTCGTTTGCGTCAGGGCGATCGCCATCGCCGCGCGGTTTATTTTAACGGGGCCGCAAATCAATTACCGCCGCCGCCGTGGGACGTCGCGTTCCGAATTCGCGCGGACGAATACAACGGTGAAACCTTAGTTGCCATGCACATCGAAGCGGTGCGAGACGCGGAACGCTAAATGAGCGAGGTGCTTGAAGAAAAAGGTCGTGACGAGGGCGCCATCACTGGCACGCGAAGCGCGTGCGCTCCCCGAATTTCGCAATTGCTCGAAGAGCTAAACTGGATCCCTCGCGCCAAAATTCTTGCGCTGCGGCGTCTCGGGATTGAGACGGTGGAAGATTTACTCACTCATTTTCCGCGACGCCACGAAGATCGGACTGAGTTCCCGCGTTTTCCGCGCGAAGAAAGCGATATTCCGGTATGCCTTTGTGGCGAGGTGACAAAAACTTCGCTGCGCCGTTTTGGCGGATGGAAAAAAATCTTTGAAGCCACGCTCCAGGAATCGCAGGCAAATGCTCTGAGCGAGCCGCTGGTGTGCCGGTGGTTCAACCTGCATTACGTGCAAAAAATGATCGCGACCGGCCAGCGCATCGTCGTCTTCGGAAAACCGCGTCTGCGGGGAAAGCGAATCTGCATGGATCATCCGGAGTTTGAGATCATCGAGAACGATGAAGAAATATCGATCCATTTTCGCAGAATCACGCCGATCTATCCCGCGACGGAAGGGCTTTCGCAGCGCGTGTTGCGCAGCATGGTTTATCGGCTTTTAAATGAAGTTGCCGATCACTCTTTCGAAACATTATTGCCGCGCGCGCTAATGAACGGCGAGATAACGCGGGCGGCGGCGATTCGTGCCATTCATTTCCCCGAGACTTGGGAGAAGCGGGATACGGCGCGTGAGCATTTGGTGCTTTCTGAATTTTTCGCGATGCAAATGCTGATAGGTTCGCGGCGGGCCGATGCATCGAGCCGCACTGGCCAGGCGCACTGCGGGCCAGGCGTGTTGCTCGACAGATTCTTGAAGTCGCTTCCGTTCGAACTGACTGGTGCGCAGAGAAAAGTCATCGCGGAAATCCGGCGCGACCTCGCGGCTGTGCATCCGATGAATCGTTTGCTGCAGGGCGACGTTGGCTCAGGCAAGACGGTTGTCGCGATAGCGGCGATGCTCCTTGCAGTTGAAGCCGGATATCAGGCAGCACTGATGGCGCCGACGCAAATTCTGGCTGAGCAACATTACGATGTGTTGCGGCGCTGGCTCGATCCGCTGGGTGTACGCGTCGCACTACGAACGGCCGCGCGACAGGAAGAGAGCGGGCCGCTGCCGCTGTTCGCGCGGAATGAAAATCTGGGGAGCACACGCTTACAGCGTGCTGGCGATGGCATTTTGCCATCGCGAACTTTCCTCGAGTCTGAAGTTACACCTGGCGCTCATTACTCGCGTCGTCGGCTTCCACATTTCGAAAAACCATGGGCAATTTATGCGGTGACAATAACAACGGTGCATCGGCGCAGCCTCAGTGTGAAGGCGCGAACCGTTGTTCTCAATGCGTGGCGTCATTTCCACAATTCGCGTTACGAACTCTTTGCCATCTGCGTCATGCCCGATCATGTGCACGCGCTTTTTCAGCCCTGGCCAAAGAACGACGCTTCAGCCAAGGAGCATCAATTCTGGCCATTGACCGAACTGACGCGTTCGTTGAAATCGTTCACCGCGCGCGAGATCAATCGCGCCGAGGGAAAGGTGGGACCCGTTTGGGAGAAAGAAACGTTCGATCGCTATGTTCGATCTGATCGCGATCTTGCCGAAAAGTTTCACTATATTTTACGAAATCCATGGGATGCGGGGGAGGCTGGACAAAATGAAGATTATCCGTGGATCTGGACGGCGGAGGATGAAATCCGCGCCTCCACAAGTTCGTCGCCGCAAAATGCGGCGACCAGCACGCTGCAAGCGTGCGCTCCCCAGAGTTCCGCCGATACGCCACAGATCATCGTCGGGACGCACGCGTTGCTTTATGACAACGTGTCGTTTTCCAATCTCGGGCTCGCGGTTATTGATGAACAACATAAGTTTGGAGTAGCGCAACGCGCCCGATTGACCGCGCAGGAACCAGCGCCCGATGTGCTGGTGATGACCGCCACGCCGATCCCGCGCACGCTGACGATGACGATTTACGGCGACCTCGATGTTTCAACTATCGATGAGATGCCGCGGAACCGCGGGAAAATCGTCACCGCAGTGCGCGATGAGTCGAAGCTGCCAGAGGTCCTGACCTTCTTGCGTGGTCAATTGGAAAAGGGCCGCCAGCTCTACGTGATTTATCCGCTAATCGATGAAAGTGAAAAATTGGATGTAAAAGCGGCGGCAGCGGAGTATGAGTTGTGGCGAGAACGCTTGCATCCGTTTCGCTGCGAGTTGCTTCACGGCCGAATGCCAGCGCCGGAGAAGCAGGAGATCATGAAACGTTTTCGGTGCGACCAGACCAACGCGTTGATCAGCACCACTGTACTCGAGGTCGGCGTCGATGTCCCCAATGCCAGTGTGATGCTGATCGAAAATGCGGAGCGATTTGGTCTGGCGCAATTGCATCAACTTCGGGGGCGAATCGGCCGCGGCGAGCATAAATCATATTGCATCCTGCTGACCTCGGCTCAGGCGAAGGAGGCTTCGGCAAAGCTGGCCGTTTTGGAAAGAACCAGTAATGGCTTTGAAGTGGCCGAAGCGGACTGGGAACTGCGTGGCCCGGGCGATTTGCTCGGGACGGCACAAAGCGGTTTGCCCGCGCTTAAGATCGGTAACTTAAAGACAGATTCGCATTTGATGCGGCGCGCTCGCGCGGCAGCCATGTCAATTTTTCAGGCAGATCCGCGGCTGGAATCGCCTGAGAATCAACGTTTCCGGCGTTTGATTGTCGAAAAACACGGACGCACTTTTTCCAACGTCAGTTAATGAAAAATCTCGCAAAATTTTTGCTGTTTGTCCTGTTGGTCAGCGCAGGAATTTCCCTGCTCTACGATTATCGCCTTAAGCACGGAGGGCTAAATCTTCCTTCTACGCGAAAGCCGGAAAAGTACACGCTGGCCTCGCAGCCCAGTGTGGACTCCAAGCAAGTCGCATCGCTGGAGGCTTTGAATCGGGAGCGGCGAGCGCTGGTGAGCAGCGTGGTCCCTTCCGTTGTTGCCATAAAGACCTCGAAAAGGGTCGGCGTCCGGCGCGAGTATGGGCTTGATCCGTTTGAGTTTTTTTTCGGCAACCAGCGTCGGTCTCGCAGCCCGCGCGAAGAGACACTGGTGCAAAACTCGCTCGGCTCTGGCGTGATTGTCACCAACGAAGGTCACATCGTCACCAACTATCACGTGGTCGATCAGGTGGACGAGATTGAGGTGCAGCTAAGCGATGGCCGCACCAAGAAGGCCCGGTTGGTCGGCGCCGATTCGCAGCAGGATCTGGCGGTGCTCAAGATCGATGACCCTGGCGTTAAGCCGCTGAAACTCGCTGACTCCGACACGGTGCAAGCGGGAGATTTTGTTCTGGCCATCGGCAATCCGTTTGGCCTCCAGGAGACCGTGACAGACGGGATTATTAGCTGGAAAGGACGACCGAACAGCACGGATTTTCGCGGTGACCTGCTTCAGACCAACGCCGCAATCAATCCGGGCAACAGCGGCGGGCCGTTAATCAACTTGCGAGGGGAAGTTGTTGGCATCAACGAACAAATCGTTTCCAGCAGCGGCGGCTCGCAAGGAATCGGCTTTGCGATTCCATCCAACACGGTGCGCACAGCGCTCGAGAGCGTGTTGAAACATGGCCGGATAATTCGCGGTTATCTGGGAATCGTGAGTCGCGCGCTGCAGTCGGAGCAACAGAATGGGAGCGACAACGAAGGAGTGGTGATCGATCAAGTAATGCAGGGATCGCCCGCCGCACAGGCGCAGCTGCAGCCAGGCGACGTTATTCGCAAGTTTAATGGGCGCGATGTGGAAACCATCGGCATGCTCAGAAACATCGTGGCGCAGACCGAGCTGAACAAGAACGTCGACCTGGAAATCGTGCGTGACGGCAAGCCGTTGAAGGTGACCACTCAGATCAAAGAGCAGCCCCAAGATTATCAGACTTCGGGCGTGCTGCCGAGGCAAGCACCTTCACAGCCGCAAACTCCGCAACAACCTGGCGAAGAAGAAGCGGCCAGCAGTCCTCTTGCTTCGATTCATGTCGGCGAGCTGACGCCGGAGACGGCGCGTCAGCTTGATCTGCCTGCCAATGTGCAAGGCGTATTGGTCACCGGAGTCGATCCCGATAGCGGCGTGGCGGAATTGCAAAAAGGCGATGTGATTGAAGAAATCAATCAGCAGCCGGTTACATCAGTTTCCGATTACAACGAGATCGCTGCCGGACTCGATTCGAGGCAGCCGCAAGTCTTATCCGTTTGCCGCCATCGGGCCCGTTCGTTTCTAGTCCTGCGACCGCGCTGAGTGTAGCGGTGCTCGCCGCGGCGAGCACCATCAGCACGCGACACGTGACGGCGGCAAACGCCCGAGAGCATCTCCCAAAGGGCGTCCAGAACGCGGTTCACTGATTCCTTTACCGATTCGAAATTTTGCTTGTCGACGTACGCAGCAAGCATCTTTCGTTCGGTTGCGGAATGCTCGCGATCCGCCTCGATGTGAACCGCAAAATATTGGTAATGCTTCGGATTGCTGAAGCCGTAGTGTTTGCTCAGTCCCTCGATCTTCGATTCACAGATCGCCGGGATTTGACTCTCGTATGCGTAAAGAGCTGCGAGAGCTTCGGCTGTCGATCCGTTACTACAAACTGATCGGAACGTGTCGATCAAGTGTTTCGTCTCCGGTTCTTTTGTTGTGTTGCGAGCCTCGACATCCGAAACGCCGACGCCTTCAGCAAACTGAAGCCAAAGCTCGGGATGATTCGGCGAGCCGGCTTCCTCATCGATCAAGTTGTTCAACAATTGTTTCCGCGTGCCTTGATCCTCGCACTTGGCGTGCACCGCCGAGAGATACGTCGGGAATGCCGCGACATGATAATAATATTGCCGCGCATAATCCGTGAGCGCTCCTCTGCTCAATTCCCCGCGCGTCCACGCAAGATAAAACGGATGTTTTAAGAGATGCTTCTGCGCGATCTCTTTGTCGATTTTGTCCAGATATATCTTCATGATGTAGTGTCTTAGTTTAGAGCCACAGATTTATACAGATTTTCACAAATCGGAAAACAGAATCCTTCATCTGTGTTTCATCTGTGTCGCATTCGTGGCTTAGGCTTAGACCGATTTCAAAATGTGTTTGATACCGCGGATGGGAATGACGACCCAGGTGGGGCGATGGTTTAGCTCGTAACCGATTTCATACACCGCTTTGTCGAGCAGGTAGGCTTCGAGCATAATTTGAAGGTCCTCGCTGTTTTTCGGGACGAAGATCGCGCCGGTAGTCGTCTTCAGATAACTCTGAAGAAAGACGCTGCTCATCTGCCGATACCAGAGGTCGGCCCAGCGCTCCAGGAAAGGGACGTCTTGTTTGCGCATGGCCGGCTGCCAAAGCGCGCTGTAAGCGGCATATTGAAACGAACGCATCATGCCGGCGACATCGCGCAGCGCCGAGCGTTTCAGTTTCCGTTCGCTCAGCGGTCGCGCCGGTTCGCCTTCAAAATCGAGAATGACGAAATCTTTTCCGGTATAAAGCAACTGCCCCAAATGGTAGTCGCCGTGAATCCTGATTTTCGCGGCGTTGGTGCGGCGATCGAGCAGCCGCTTTTCGTGCGCGAGTATTTCCTGCTGCGCGGCGAGCACTTCCTTCGCTTCATCTCGAAATGCGCGGGAGAGGTCGGGCAATCGCTTTTCGAGAAGAGCAAACGTCCGCCGCAACGATGTGCGCATACTCTGGTAAACAGAACGCTGCGCCATTGCGTTGAATGGCTCGGGCCGGAACGCAGGATCATTTGCGGAGGAGGCGAGCGCGAGATGCAATTCACCGGTGCGTTGGCCAAATAGCTTCACTTTTTCAGGGTAAACGCCGCCGATCAGCTCATCGAGCAGCGTGCCCAGGGGCGCGTTTTCATTCTGAAGATCGGCTTTGCGTCCGAGCACCCGCTCATAATAGCGACCCACTGCGTCCACAGTCCGTGTCCAAACGTCGCCTTCATTTGGAGCAGCGCGTTGTAACACGCAGACAACAGTCGGTTCAGCTTTTGTCCGGCGATATTCAATCGCAGCCGACGAATGCCGGCACATTTGGAAAATCCGTATGCTCTGTCAGGAACCGGTTGATTTCGACATCGGGATTCAGGCCGTCCTCGATCTTGCGATAGAGCTTAAGGAAAAATTTGTTATCAAAGAGCACTGACGAATTGCTCTGCTCTCCGCCTACCACCTCTGAATTAGCAGAGATAACGGCTTGATCTGACTCCAAGCGGCTGGCGATGACGCCGACAAAATCGCCAGCTCTCGCTTTCATCGTCTGGCCCCCCACGATCGCTTCGAACAATTGCGAGCGAAAAGTTTCGTCCCAGATCGCGTCGAACAGAACTGCTCCATCGCTGGCCGCGAAACTTGCAATGATCGCGTGCGGCGAGTTCTGAGAAACCGCACGCGCCACGTCGCCCGCAGCGATCTTTATCGGAATGGCATACGTTTCCGTTGGAGCATCCAGATAGCTAATCTCAATGAACCAGAGCTGCGCGCCATCCGCGTGCGCGGAAATGGGAAGCTGCTCGATCACTTTCAGATGGCGAAATGTTCTTGCCTTCGAACCGAACCACCGGCAGCTGCGGATGTACGTCGGCAAGACTTCGCCCTCGACCTGTTCCGCGACACTCGCGAAGCAGGACCTCCAGCTGAGCTGGCGCTTTCAATGTCGGCACCACCGTTTCTTCTGCGGGCGGCGAGGCTCCGTTGATGCTTGCAGCGCAAACCAGTAATACGCATGGGGGCCGAGCGTGATGACGTAGCGTGACTTCCTGATCGGCCGAAACAGATTGCGACTAAAAACTTCCATCGGCACGCAGCCGGCGAACCGCGAAAGATCTAACTCCACCGACTGCGCGAACCGCGAAAGATTCGCCACCACCACTATGGTTTCGTTTTCCCACCGGCGAAGGAACGCCAGAACTTTTGGGTTATCCGGATAAAGAAATTCAAGCGAGCCGCGTGAGAACGCCTTGAAATTTTTTCGCATGGCGATGACCCGCCGCGTCCACCACAGCAACGAGGAGAGATTTTTCTGCTGGTTCTCGACGTTGACAGCTTCGTAATGATATTCGGGGTCGATCGTGACCGGCAGATAAAGCTGCTGCGGGTTTGCTCTGGAGAATCCGGCGTTGCGGTCGGGGCTCCACTGCATTGGGGTGCGGCAACCATTGCGGTCGCCCAGATAAAAATTGTCACCCATGCCGATCTCATCGCCATAGTAAATGATCGGCGTGCCGGGCATTGAGAATAGCAGCGTGTTGAGCAGCTCGATTTTGCGGCGGCTGTTTGCGAGCAGCGGAGCAAGCCGCCGCCGAATACCAAGATTAATCCGCGCGTGCGGATCGGTAGCGTAAACCCGATACATGTAGTCGCGCTCTTCATCCGTGACCATTTCGAGGGTGAGCTCGTCATGGTTGCGCAGAAACATTGCCCACTGGCAATTCTCGGGGATCGGCGGAGTCTGCTCCAGAATGTCGATGATCGGAAAGCGATCTTCCATCTGCAGCGCCATGAACATGCGCGGCATGAGCGGAAAGTGGAAACTCATGTGCGATTCGTCTCCCTTTGCCGAAATAAGCGGCCGCGTCCTCCGGCCATTGGTTGGCCTCTGCAAGCAGCATGCGGTTCGGGAATTTCGCATCGACGTGCGCGCGCAGCTTCCGGAGATATTCATGCGTCTCAGCCAGATTCTCACAGTTCGTGTCTTCGCGTTCGTACAGGTACGGGACGGCATCGAGACGAAGTCCATCCACGCCCATGGACAACCAGAAGTCGCACACCTTCTCCACGGCATCGTGCACGGCCGGATTATCAAAATTCAGATCCGGCTGATGCGAATAAAACCGATGCCAATAGTACGCTTTTGCGACGGGGTCCCACGCCCAGTTCGATGTTTCGAAATCTTTGAAGATGATTCGCGCGTCCTTGAATTTCTCCGGAGTGTCGCTCCAGACATAGAAGTCCTTGTAAGCGAGGTCATCGCTGTAGCCGGGGTCGTTGCCGCCGCCTGCGATCTCGATCCTGCGCGGCCGGAGCCACCGACTCCCGTTGCGGCTACAGCGCGTCGAGATTTTTGGAACCAGGGATTTTGATCGGACGTGTGATTGATTACCAGTTCGGTGATGACGCGCAGATTACGCTCATGTGCGGCGTCAAGGAGCGCGCGGAAATCATCGAGCGTCCCGAAATTCGGATTGACGTCGAAATAATCGGCGATGTCGTAGCCGTCATCGCGCAGAGGAGACGGATAGAATGGCAGCAGCCAGATGGCGGTGATCCCCAGCTCCTGGAGATAATCCAGCTTGTCGATCAGACCGCGGAAGTCGCCCATCCCGTCACCGTCGCTGTCGCAAAAAGTTTTAACGTGCAGCTCGTAGATGACGGCGTCCTTGTACCAAAGCGGATCGACAGATGTATTATCAGGCCCCTGTGCCATGCGATTAACTTTTGACGTATAAAACGCGGTGCGCAATCAATCCCGAACGCTTTTAGGGTCAACCGATTTCGGACCCGGAAAACTGGTGGACGAAGTCGCCTGCGCAGATTAAGACACGCGATTGCGACTCCGCGCTCGATCTTCTTTCTAATTGCTGCAATTCCTGACCACACATGGGAACATCCAAACTAATTGCCTCCACGCCGCCGTAAACCAAAGAAACGCGTGCGCCTGCCAAAGTCGCGAGCGCGACCGCTCACTGTTGCGCCGCAACTCGAACCCGGCGCGCCCAGTGATCTGGACTTGATGCAGGGAATCCAAGCCGAGGACCCCGATGCGCTTTCTCAGCTTTACGATCGATACAACGGCATTTTGAAGGCGCTTATCCTGAGGGTGATCCACAACGAAGCTGAGGCCGACGATCTTTTACAGGAGATCTTCATGGAGATTTGGAATCAGGCCAAAAATTTTTCCGCGCAAAAGGGCAAACCTCTCGGCTGGATGGTGACACTGGCCCGGCGACGGGCCATCGACGGCCTGCGCAAGAAGCAGGCTTATGCGCGCGCGGAGGAACGCCTGCAAAACGAAACCGAACAGCAGCCCGATGCCTGGGTGCATAACGCCACCGAAGAAGAAATCATGCTGAGCGACACGCGCTCCCTCATCCGCAAGGTAATCAAGAGCCTGCCACCGGCCCAGCAGCAGGCAATCGATCTCGCATTTTTTAGAGGCATGAGCCAGCGCGAAATCGCCGCCAAAACGAATACACCATTAGGCACGGTGAAAGACGAGGCTTGAACTGGGACTGAAAAAAATTTATGACGGCCTCAAGGAGCTGAAAGATGAACTTTAACGAGTTCCAGAATCAGGCGCGGCTCTATGTCATCGGCGCACTGGAGGCGGAAGAATTGGAGGAATTCGAAAAAGCCCGCAAGAAATTCGGGAAAAAGGGCGAAGACTTCATTACTAAATCTTACGCGTTGCACGAAGCATTTGCTCTGAGCCTGCGCCCGGCGAAGGCCTCCGCCGCAATCAAAGACCGGCTCATGGCGATGGTAAAAGCAAAGAAGGAAGCCTAATTGCCGGACCTGCCTTCTCTCAATCCTCTAACTCGCGCAGAATAAATTCCTGGAGAAAACCGTAGAAGTTTACCTGGAACAGACTCAAGTCCCGGCGCGATCCGATGGGTGAGCGAAAGTGGTCGTTCAGCTCGTTTTCCGTGAAGTTATTTTTTGCGGCGATGACGAGGCGTGCCTGATTCAGCGCGCTCAGCCATGCATCGGAGTGTTTGGCGGGAATGCGCAGGGTGCGGTTTGCGAAAGTTTTTTCGTTACCGTTCAGTTGCTCCAAATCGCCCGCCACCGTCTCCGTTGCCGACTGAAAGAGACGCCGCAGCTCGGGTTCGACATACAGCTTCCACTCCGCGCAAAGCTCGGTTTCTTTTCCGTTTGTTGGAGCACTGAAGAGGCGTTGTTCGGCAGCCGGCGCACCATCAGGATTGGCGCTCGCCGGAATTTGCCGAAGCAGTTCGGCAAGAAACGGGTCCAGTTCCGAGATCTCGATCGCACCTTTGCGGCGGCAAATTTCCATATCAACCTGCCTTTTCCAGTGTGGCCAGCAGGAGATAACCGTGCAGTTGCTGCACATAAAGCTCGGCCCGTTCCCGCATGCCGCTCCACAAAATCGAACGCCCGTTATGATGCACTTCCAACATGTGTCTTTCCGCTCTCTCGCGCGGATAGCCGAAGACCCGTTGGAAAACCATGGTCACATAGCTCATCAAATTCACCGGATCGTTGTGCACCACCACTTGCCACGGAAGATCGAGTTCTTCTTCCGAACGCGTTTCTTTTTCGATCGTAGGCTCCGCCGTCGTTATGGTTCCCGCCTTCTCGTTTGAGACATGAGTGATCCCTTCGATGTCTTTGATCTGCGCCAGGCATCCGCCGTCCCGCCGTGGCCCGCAACTCATGGCTAAAAGGCTAACATACGCCGCCCTCAGTTCAAACTGTAGCGGCGGTCTGCTGACCGCCGAGGTCGGTTTGCAGATTACAGAAAGTTGCGCTGCGTTTTCGGCCCTCATACGAGCGTCGCTACAGTACGCTCAGAATTTTTTCCTGCGTTCTTCTCATTTTCCGCGCACCGGATGGCGTGCGATCGTCGAATCCGTGCAAATGTAAAAGGCCATGGACGATGTACAGCTGAAGCTCGCGCATAAGCGAGTTTCCAAACATACGGGCATGCCGTTTTGCTGTCTCGACGCTGATAAAAATTTCACCGTGTTGAAACGTCAGCACGTCAGTCGGTCCCGTTTGCCCGAGAAACTGCCGATGCAACCGCGCCATCCGCCGATCGGAAATGAGCCAGACGAAAATTTCCTGCAATCTGCCTCAAGTCCGTCCGTTTCTTGCTTGCGCGAATTTTTATGCAAAAGCGCACCGCGCGCTCGCGCGAACTTCTCAAGATCGGCCGCGTTGACTGCGATTTTCCGCTGACGATTACGGACGCTGATCTGCGGGCCTGACGGATTGGCAATTGCCAATTGCCAATTGCCAATTTGAGCTTTCCCGTCCTTTCGTTGTGGCGAACGATTCACGTATGAATCCTGAAGAATTAAAAAACCGTACGAAGAAGTTCGCTCTCCGCGTTCTGAATTTGGCAGACCAACTTCCGCGAGGCGTTAAAGGCAGAGTCCTTTCGGATCAAATTGCACGCGCTGGCACTTCTGCTGCGGCAAATTACCGGGCAGCGTGCAAAGCCCGTTCGCGCCGAGAATTTATTGCAAAGATCGGTATCGCCGAAGAGGAAGCTGACGAAGTCCAGTTTTGGCTGGAGCTGATCTGTGAAGATAAGCTTGTACCCGCGAACCGGCTCAAGGACCTGCACCAGGAAGCGCGAGAACTGACGGCCATTCTTGCAGCGTCGCGCAAATCCGCGTCGCGCGGCAAGTAATTGGCAATTCGCAATTGGCAATTGGCAATTCACTACGCCGGCGGTCTCTGCTCAGATTGGAAGTTGCGCGTGATGAGTCGTGCGCCTTTGTTGAAGGTTAGATACGCCCACGCCCATTGAAACAGGACTAGCAAACGGTTGCGGAAACCGACCAAAAAAATGATATGCACAAACAACCACGCCAGCCACGCCGGGCGACCGCTCAGGTGCATGAACTTTAAATCGGCGACCGCTTTGTTTCGCCCGATCGTCGCCATAGTTCCCTTGTCCCAATAACGGAATCTTTGCGGCTTACGCCCTTGTATCATTGCCAGTACGTTGCGCGCTGCATGCCGGCCCTGTTGCATTGCCACTGGCGAGATGCCCGGCAAAGGCTGTCCAGTCTGATGCGTAAAATTCGCCAGATCGCCAATCACCTGGACTTCCGGGTGCCCGGGAATCGTAAGGTCGTCGTTAATAATGACGCGGCCGGCCCTGTCAGCCGGCACGCCGAGCGTTTTTCCAACGAACGACGCACTATTCCCGGCCGCCCAAATCTTAACGCGGCAAGGAATAAATTCGTCGCCAATCTGCACGCCGGCTTCAGTGAGATTTGTTGCCCGCGTGCTTGTGCGCACTTCCACGCCCAGATCCACGAGCTGTTTCCGCGCGCTCTCCGATAAATCCGGCGGATAAGCAGCCAGGAGACGCGGCTCGCCTTCTATCAGAATGACACGCGCCTCCGACGGATTGATGTGGCGAAAGTCTCTGGACAGCGTGTAGCGGGAGATTTCTGCGATCGCTCCGGCCATTTCAACACCAGTCGGGCCGCCGCCGATGATGACGAAATTCATCGCCGCCCTCCGCGCGGCTTCATCTGTAGTTTTTTCGGCATATTCGAATGCCAAAAGAATCCGGCGGCGCAGCTCCACCGCGTCCTCGAGACTTTTTAATCCGGGCGCAAATTTCTCCCACTCGTTATGTCCAAAGTAGGAGTGTCGCGCGCCAGTCGCGAGGATCAGATAGTCGTAATCGATTTCCAAATCGACCATCTTGACTTTTTTTGCCTCGACGTCCACGGATTGCACTTCGGCAAGGATCACCTCCACGTTTCTGCATTTGCTCAAAATTGCGCGCACCGGCGCAGCAATATCAGCCGGTGAGAGTGCGGCTGTCGCGACCTGATAGAGTAAAGGTTGGAAGAGATGGTAATTTGTGCGGTCGATCACTGTGACGCGCACATCTTCTTCGCACGCCGCTTTTTCGCAGCCTCAAGCCCGCCAAACCCCGCCCCGACAATGATGACGTGCGGTTTCGAGTTCATTTTACGACTAAAGATTTAGTGATTTAGCGATTTAAGCCAGTCGTTAACATCTCTAATTCGCTAAATCGCTAATTGTGCTATCTTTCGCGCCTTATGCCGAAGCCAATTGCGCGAAGCAAAACACGTAAAGCAGTAGCGAAGCGTTTTAAAATCACGGCGCGCGGCAAAGTGTTGCGAGCGCACTCGTCGCGACGCCATTTGTTGTCTTCCAAGCGTGCAAAGCGCAAACGCCATCTGGGCAAAGCAGCGCTCGTGGACAGTACCGATGTAGCGCGGATAAAGGCGAATCTCCCATTCGGCTAAATGGGTGGGGACGGCGCGCTGCGCCGTCCGGGCATCCCTGAAAGCGTTCGCAGTTGCGCGTTGCGATTCCTGCGAGAACATTTGCTCTCCGTCAGGGGCTATGGATTGAGGACTTACAAATCCCGCCAGGGCAGGAATGCAGCAACGGTAGTACTGATCCTCCTTGCCGTAGTTCTCTGGCGGACTTTTTGACCAGTAGGGCGCGTCCTAAGCCTGCCCTGAGCGAAGTCGAATGGGTGCGCGCCGGCCTGGCGATCCGCAAATGAAACTTCTCAAAGTCAAAACAGCTCGTTTCGCGCAGGTCGTCGAAGGTTGCGGTAGGCCGCAGGTTTACACTCTTTGGCAAAAACCATCGACCGATCGTCATCTACAATCGCAGCTAAAAAACAACCGCGTCGTGACGATTCAAAAAAGCGAGAGCGGAACAGACTTTGGAATCGTTGGCTTCAAAGAAAAAAAGGATGCGAGATATTTGGTTTTTCCAAAATCGCTGAAACGTTTTGCAAACAAGCGGATCGTTGGAATCGATTGGGCGCTTGTTCGTGAGTAGTCGCGCGAGTGCTGTAGCGTCCGCTGTCTCAGCGGATTTTTGCTTCGACGCTCTGGGTTAATGCGCTGAGGACAGCGCACTCTACAGCCTGTCGCCTATCCCGGCGGCCAGGCGAGCGCGCGTTTGCCCAGCAGATGGAGATGCAGATGTGGCACGCTTTCACCCGCATCGGGTCCGCAATTGATCACAACACGGTAGCCGTTCGATAATTCTAGTTTCGTTGCCATGTCGCGCGCGACGAGAAGCAATTTGCCGAGCAGCGCGCGGTCATCGTCGGTCGCGTCCGTCAACCGCGGAACGACCTTTTTTGGCACGATCAGCACATGGACCGGCGCCTGCGGATTCACGTCATGAAAAGCGACTGCATCGTCATCTTCCCAGATGATCTTCGCCGGAATTTCTCGTTTGATGATTTTCTCAAAAATAGTCATGGGTCGCTGTAAATCTGCGCAATCTGGCGCTAATTCAAATGCGAAAGCTGTAGCCCTCAACTGCGGGGTGGCCGCGTATTTGTTTAACCAGCTGTTGGATCTCAACCTGACGAGTCGCATCGGAATGACGAAGCACGAATGACGAATGACGAAGGAATGACGAAGCCCGAGTGACGAATCCGCGACCGAGGTGACAAATGATCCGGAACACGGCTTTTGTAATTCCGATTTCGATATTCGGTTTTGTTTCGAGCTTCGGATTTCGGATTTCGCTTCGGGGTGGCTCCCAATTGTCCGATTACGGCAATTTAGCGCAGCGAACAATCCAATCGTGAAAAATCAGCCGCGGCTGTTAGTCGTTCGCGTACGAAGCAAACGATTTCCTCGCGGAGTGCATCGCAGGCGCGCGTCCACGTTTTGACGCCGCGAAGCTGTTTTACACAAGATTGAAGCGAACACAGCTGAAGATTATCGGCGCCGATTTCGATCAAGCTGCTGATTCGCTTTTCCAAAAGATCAAAAAACGCGAGTTCATAACCTGTGCCAGCGTGATACGCGATGTCGAGCAACGAGACCGAAATGGGCGGCGGCGACGGCGCAAAGTGCGGCACGATCTCCTTGTAACCGATTGCTTTCAGGACGTAACGCACAGTCTGCGAGAGCTGACTGAATGCGACCACGTTTTCGTCGTTTCGCAGATGCAGGTAAAACGCAATGCTTTCGGTCACATGATCGGTGAGCCACCAGCTGGGATAACCGGCTTCGTCAGCGGCCCGCGTGATCGCCGCATGAAGCCAATCGCGATTGAATTCGAAAAGTTGGCCGGACTCCGTGCGGAGATATGGAAATTCTTCTTTAAACGCGACCATGATGCTTGTTCGTCGAAATTTTGCGCGTTGCTGGTGTGGCACTTTGCGGGGTCTCAGCCGAAAACAATTCCCGCTGAAGCGCATTGGGTTTTATGCGACGCCCCAGCGTGTGAATGGCATCCACAAATTCATCGACACCCTGAAATTGTTGATACACCGACGCATAGCGCAAATAGGCCACTTCGTCGATCGCGCGGAGTTTTTCGAGCACTTTGGCGCCGATCGCCGACGAAGGAACTTCGCGTCCGCTGGTTTCCAGCTCGTGCACAATCGCGTCCACCATATCCTCCAATGTAAGAAGACTGGTGGAACGTTTTTCAAAAGCTTTCGCGATGCTGGAGGCAAGTTTGCGCCGATCAAATGGTTCATGCGTTCTATCGCGTTTCACCACGCGCAGGTCCGAGCGCTCGATTTCTTCATAGGTAGTGAAGCGAAATTTGCACTTCAGACATTCGCGACGACGACGGATACTGGAGCTATCGCGCGACTGACGGGAATCGATGACTTTGTCATCACGAGACCCGCACTTGGGGCAACGCATAGTGTTGAGGCGCTAATTAGCACACTATAAGTTGTGGCGTCAATGCTTCTTTCCGTTTTCTTCTTCCATCTTCTTGCCCTTTGGTAGGGCGCGACCGCCGGGCGCGCCGAGGAACTCTACAACAAGCAGAGCGTTGACCTAGCAAGTCGCGCACGCTACACGCATTTCGAAATGCATAACCGCAAAACGCGCACCACAACTTATGGTCCGTGGCTGGTCGGCCTTGGCGCCGCGCTCTGGGGCACGGAAAGCGCGTGGCGCATCCCGCTCAATGAATTGTTCGACGCCAAGGTGATCGTTTTTTGGGAACACGTTTTCATCCTCATCATGTTCCTGCCGATTCTGATCTCGCGCGTGAACGAGATTCCTAAAGTCAGCGCGCGCACGTGGGGCTACATTCTCTTCTCCGGATTCGCAGGGTCTGCTGTCGGCACCATCTTCTTCACGCTCGCGCTGAAATACGGCAACCCAACGGTGGTGAACGTGATCCTGAATATCCAGCCCGTTATTTCAACCATCGGCGCGTTTCTGCTTTTTGGTGACCGGCTTGCCCGACGCTTTTTCTTTTACGCCGGCGTCGCGATCATTGCCGGCATTTTCGTTTCTGTCGCGCATCCAACCATGATCGGTGTCTCGTTCGAGAGCGCCGGGCTAAATCTTGGCACGGGCTACGCTTTGATCTGCGCGCTGTTTTGGGGTCTCTCAACCGTTGCTGGACGCGGCGTCATGATCGGCATGTCGCTTCGACTCGCCTCCAGCATGCGCATCGTCATTGGACTCACCTGCATGACGCTGATTCTTCTGGCGTATGGAAAACTCAATGGCGCAGCGCTCTGGCCCGCGGCTGCGCAGGCCCACACGACAAAGGCAATCGTTTTGCTCTTTTTCCTCGCGTCAGTCTCAGGTGGCGTTCCGCTCTTGATTTATTTTCAAGGGCTGCATCTCACGCGCGCATCAACAGCCGGTTACTTCGAGATGATGCAAACCCTCGCTGCGGTGTGCATCACATGGGGCTTCTTCCATGCCAGCCTTCACCCGCACCAGGTAATTGCGGCCATCGTTCTGATCGCCGCCGTCGCCATGGTGCATCATGTGCAACAACAGATCGAGCCGGCACATCCTCGTTAGGCCAGCAGGCAAAACGTACTGCGCAGTCTCACCTCGATTGCAGGTGGTGATTGATAGAATGGTAAGAATTCCTACTTTACGCGGTATGACCGCAGTCCTCTCCAAAAAAGGCCAGATCACGATTCCGAAGCCGGTGCGGGAAAAGCTCGGTTTGCTGCCCGGTGCTGTGCTGGAATTCCAAGCGCTAAATGGAAAACTGGTTGCCAGCAAAAAAGTGGCTCACGATGTTGTCACGAAGTGGCGCGGCAAGGGCAATCTTCCCAAAGGCTTGTCTGTCGATGCGTATCTGAGACGGACCCGCGCGGCATGAAGATTCTGGAAGTCATCCACGTCGTGAACCAAATGGTAGCCGACGGCGTTATTGAGCGTTATGCGATCGGCGGTGCAGTCGGCGCCACATTCTACCTCGAACCTGTCTCGACTCTCGACGTTGATATTTTCATCGAGCTTCACGCTACGCCGGGTTCTGTGCTTCTTACTCTCGATTCGATTTTCAGTTATCTTCGGGATCGCGGTTGCACGATGGAAGGCGAACACATTCTTATCAGTGGCTGGCCGGTCCAGTTCATCCCGCCGCCAAGTCCTTTGGCCGCGGAAGCGCTGGCTAACGCAACCGAAGTGGACGTCAACGGACTTTCTGCTCGCGTCTTTACCCCCGAATACCTCGCCGCGATTGCACTGCAAACTGGACGCGCCAAAGACAAGGCGCGCCTGCTGCAATTCATCGAAGCTCACGCGCTTGACCGCACGAAGTTCGAAGAGTTAGTAAAACGTCACGGGTTAACCGATAAGTGGCGCGAGTTCGAACGACAATTTCTTGAATGAAGACCACGTACGATTTCGAGCGCATTTGGGAAAGCAAACGCGCTTTGCGCCAGCGACTCGCGACTGCTCCGATTATCGAGAAGCTGCGGATGCTTGACGCGTTGCATGAACGCGCCGTCGCCATTCGCGGTGCCAGATTTCGCGAAGCAACCGCTGTTCAAGAAAAACCGGGACGCTACGGTAACCGGAAAGAAAAGACGTCTTGATCTCCGCCGCTCTTCGCTTGCCATGCCGCCCGCTCAGTTTACCCGCCGCGGCGGGCGAACACTTTCGGAGTAGTTTCACGAAGGCAGGTCCCGCCGACTCGTCACGTCGTAGTCAGACGGAGACGGAAGCCTCGACGTAGGCTGGATTACGGATCACTGATCTCTGCATCGCCCTCTGACATCTGACATCCGACATCTGATATCTGAGATTGCGCGTTAGCGCATTTTCTTCCTTCATCCTTTCTTCTGTTTCTGCTATTCTCCGCGCTTCATGGTCGGGAAAATTGTTAGAACGGCCGCGGGCAAGATACCTTGGGAGAAGTTGCTCAAGGTCGCTCTCCCTATCGCGATCGAAGAAACGAAAAAGCTGTTGAGTAAGATTGGTAAGCGCAAGTCTCCGCGGGCCAGTGCCGATTCATCACCTGAGGCAAAAATCGCAGCACTCGAGACCTACGTCGGTGAGCTTCAGGCCGATTTGAAAGAGGCCGTAGAAGTAATTGAGAGAACTACGACTGACCTATCGACGGTCGTGTCTGGCGCACGAATACTCACGGCCCGCGTTGCGATTGCGCTTTCATTATCTGCTGCTGCCTTAATTTGCGCTGTAGTGTGTCTGTTTCTATTGCTTCACGGATAAGCGCCACTGCATTGCTCCACCTTCGCCTAGGTGCAGCATTTGCGAAAAGGCCTGGCATCAAGATGGAATGGTATTTCGTTGCCTCGTTTAAGGTGTACGAGTAAATGAACTCGTGCGCGTTGTTGAACAACTTCCACCAGTCCCAGCGTCCGACGTTCAATCAGCGTTAGCTGCAATATCTTGGGACTTCGAAGATGCCGATGCTGGCCGGCAATCGATTCATGCGTTCCATAGCTATCCAGCGCGCTTCATCCCTGAGATACCTCGAGCCCTGATCCAAGAATTGCCACCGCCGCCGGGAACGGTAGTTCTCGATCCATTCTGCGGGTGTGGTACGACGCTTGTCGAAGCACAGTCTGCGGGATACCCGAGCGTTGGCGTGGATTTGAACCCAATTGGATGCCTTGTCGCAAAAATCAAGACAACTCCGCTGCCTGATGATTTCGCAGATGCGGTTGAGTTGTGCATTACGCGAGCGCTTGCGATGCCTGAACCGGTAGTTCCTGAAATTCCGCACGTGCAGCACTGGTTCACTTCTGAGGTCGCTATAACTCTGACACGACTTCGCGAGTCAATTAAAACAGTCCCGGATGCTAGTGTGCGACAGGCGCTTGAAGGAGTTTTTTCGAGCATTATTGTTCGCGTCTCTAATCAAGACAGTGATACTCGCTACGCAGCAGTAGAGAAGAACGTCTCGGCGGATCGTGTGTATGAAGCATTTCGGCAGACGGGCCGCAGCCTAGCAAGTCTATCGCCAGGCGATGAATTGTGGGAAAAACCGCCCACGACGATCATCAACAAGAGTATCTTCGATGTGACGCCGAAAGAACTACCTACAGAAGTAGGGTTGGCTGTGACGTCACCACCATACCCGAACGCCTACGAATATTGGCTGTACCCATAGTACCGAATGTGGTGGCTTGGCTTTGATCCGATCGCCGTCAAAAGTGGAGAGATTGGGGCGCGGGCGCACTTCTTCTCTGGCCGTCGCAAGCTCGAAAACTTCGAGGAACAGATGTCGAAGGTCTTTGCTCTACTCCGTTCGGTGATGCGGAAAGATGCGTATTGTTGCTTCCTGGTCGGAGACTCGAAGATTCATGGTGAAATCGTCGATAACTCTGCCCACCTAGAATCGGCTGCTAGTGCGAGCGGCTTTCAATTAGTCTTTAAGAGAGATCGAGAAATCAATGCCAACCGAAAATCATTCAACCTTCACCACGCGAGGATCAAGAGGGAACACGTCCTCGTCTGGCGTTCCTGAGTATAGGGACGGTACGCCGGTCAGGCTCTTATTTCACTCCTACCGCTACTTTCCATACGAGCGGGATTTGGCGGAACGCGAGGTGCAACAACTCGCGCCGCGTTGCAGTTTTACCCGCTCTGCTAGTGGGCTGGTTCTTACCGGCCACACCGACATCGAACAGCTTCGCAAGCTAACCTATTTCGCGTCAATCGTCGCTCGTGGCAAGACGACGCGCACGATTCAACACGACCTCGAAGCATCTAACGTTAAGTCGGGCGAAACCAGCAGCCGTCAGGCGACACGCTACTCGGCACATGCACTGCACGAATACAAAGGACGATTCAATCCGCAATTAGTCGGATTCCTTCTCAACTACCTTGGGGTTCGCTCTGACGCCATCGTATTCGATCCATTCTGCGGAAGCGGAACTGCGCTGGTGGAGTCGGCAATCCGCGGAATTGCCGCCATTGGAATCGATATCAATCCGCTTGCTGTGTTCATCAGCAACGCCAAGCTTCGTGCGCTCGCAATACCGGCCGACGAGCTCACTACCACGCTCAATAACCTGCTTATGGCATTCGACGATTCTCTCAGGTATGAGCAGTTAATCTTACTCGAGCCGGACGAACGCCAGTCGTATTTGGCTCTGTGGTTTCGCGAGCAGGAGTTAGGTGTGCTCGAAGCGTTACGGAAGTGCATTCTAAAGAGTGCGCGGCGCACACGAGACATTTTCCTAGCACTCGTGAGCGATTTGTTGCGGGACTATTCGCTCCAAGAGCCGGCAGATTTACGCATTCGACGACGCATATCGCCGATGCCGGACACGCCGCTGCTTTTAGCTTTCAAGAGGAAAGCTCAGAAGCTCATCAAGAGTCTCGCCGCTGCGCAGCAGGCTATTGGCTTGGTTCGACCGAACGGTAAAGCGATGGTTGGGGATTCCAAGAGTGTTGCGACGGTAAGCAATGCGTTAGATAACGCTGCTGCCGATTGCGTGATCACCAGCCCACCTTACGCAACAGCTCTCCCTTACATTGACACGCAGCGACTAAGCTTAGTTTGGCTTGAATTATGTTCTGTCGCTGCAGTGCGACGCCTCGAAGGTGAAGCCGTTGGAAGTAGAGAAAAACGCGGAGCAGAGCCAAACTGGAATAAAAGAATCGAGAATAATACGGACAACCTACCGAACGACGTTTTCTCGTTTTGTAACGAGTTGCGCTGTGCAGTCGCGTCCCATGATGGCTTTCGACGGCAAGCCACTCCTTCAGTCGTTTATCGATACTTCGCAGATATGAAGCATGTTTTTACGGTGTTATCGCAGAGCGTGAAAAAACAGTGTCCTGTAGCGTTCGTAGTAGGTTCGAATCACACCACGCTCGGCGGGCGCCGTTTCGAGATTGATACACCGAATCTTCTTGCTGCAATTGCAGAGCAAGCGGGATTTCGCGTGATTGATCGTATCAATTTGCAAACGTATCAGCGATACGACCTTCACAAAAAGAACTCTATACGTTCCGAAGATCTCACGATTTTTCAGCTGGGCGAGAAGCAGCGGTGAATTAGTCAGACGCCCATGCGATACATAGATTCAGGAGCACGCGAGCGCGCACAAGCACTCGGCAGTTGGCTCGAAACCGCGGTTGCGGAGAACTCGGAGGAGATTCGGTGGCAGTCCGGGTTCTTTAGCTCCGACAGCCTTGCTTTGATACAAGAACCACTGAGGCGACTTACTCGCGAGCAACTTCCCGTCCACGCGCTGATTGGTTCGAATGATCGTGCAACGCTGCGCGCTGATGTAGAAGCTTTGGTTTCAACTCTGGGAATACCCAGACAACACGCGCTGCTTGGGGTAGTGAATTTCGGAGTCGGCTACTTCCATCCAAAGACTTTCCATGTAAAACGCGGTGACGGCAGTCAGGCGAGCTACGTCGGTTCGGCTAATCTCACTGGTAGCGGCGTATCTTCCTTACACGTTGAGGCAGGTGTAGTTTTAGACACCCGCGAAGGTGATCCTCCCGAGGTATTGGACGCGATCGCAGACTGGAGTAGATGCATGGTTCCACGCAAACCGACCGGGCCTTTGTCGTGTCACATCAACAAACGATATTCAGCAACTTGTTGCCGATGGTGTTCTGACCGACGTGATGCCGCCGCGGCCGGCACAAACGGCAAGAGCGTCTGGTCAGCAGCAGGCAAGGCGTCCCGGTTTGCGGCCACTAATTCCTCTTCCGCGGCTTTTCTTACCGGGACAAGAAGTAGTGGAGGCAGTTACTGAAGCAGTTGAACTGCGAAGGATCATTGTCCCCGCAACGCCGCGCTCGGACTTCCCACAGTACCTCTTGTTTCGCTCCAGGAGAAACTACTCCGACTCGTGGAGCGTCTGCGTTATCTGGCTCGGCTTTACCCAGAGACGTTGCCGGGTTGATCGTTCGCTTTAACCGAGATAGCGCACGTCATTTCGAAGGGAGACCAGGAACAGCTAACATCAGTATTCCAGTTGCTCGTTGAACACCTTCCGGTTTGGGATTTTCCCGGGACAATATCCACGTCCGCGAGCTGAATTTGACTTAGACATTCGTTACCTCGGCCGGTCCTCTGTCATTTCAGCTCCGCGGATGGAGACGAACATAATGGCGTATGGATTCATCCCTGGCGAAACCGGTCATGGCAATGTTCGCATGCTCGTCCCGGCAGGTGTGAAAAGGCTAGCTGCAGATATTCGAGAAGCAAACAAGCCGGTCCCGCGCGAAGGCGATCTAGCTTTACTTGAATGGCCGACTAGCGATCGTGGGTATGCAATGCGTCTGTCGTTCCTTGATCGAAAAAGCGAGTTGTTCCGAAGAGCGTTAGCTCTATTCAATGCAGCCGTGGACAACGGCACAACCGTTGGTGAAGGCGCCTCTGGCTACCAGCTGATTTTCCGCCTACCTAGCGCGAGGCGGCGCATGATGTCAGTCCGCCGCAATGTTTTTGCGCGTCCAGAATTTCGAGACCGGGAAGCCGTCACTCTCTGATCCGATCTATCCCGCCGGCGTAATTCGAGCACCACGGCAAGAACAACTCAGTTCGATTTTTTTTTACCGTCTTGCGGGTTCTGCCGTTTTCTCAGGGAATTCGAAACCGACTTTTCCGTCTTCTAATTTCAGATAGGCGGAGAATGGGCGTCCGCGTTTTGAGATGAAACCGTCGAGGAGATCGGTCTTTCCTGTGGTAAGAAGTTTCTGGGCCTGCTCTTTTGGGATGTCGCGGCCGAGAATCGTTTTGCTCAATCTGAATTTGCACGGGCTTTTGGTCGCCTGTGAACGTTCACAAACATAACTGTTTTCGGTCTCAAAAATTTTTCCGCCGCATTTCGGACATGTGCCGATTGATTCCTTTCCGGTGAAATCAAGCTTTGGCGCAGCGGACTTGACCTTGCGTTCTCCTTTCGGCTTCGGCTCGCGCTTTTCGAATTCAAAACCAACGTCTTTTTTGTCGGTCACCACGAGAAACGCTTTGAACGGTCTGCCCTTGCGCGAAATAAAACGTTCCAGCAAATCGGTCCTGCCGGTGGCGAGCAATTTTTTCATCTGCTCGCGGTCCACCGATCGTTGCAGGATGACTTTGCCCGATCGAAAGTCGCACGTTTTATTTGGGCCGACTGAATTTTCGCAGATGTAGCTCATTCCGAATTCGAACACGCGTCCGCCGCACTTTGGACATGTGCCGAGCGACTCTTGTCCTGAAAAATCCACAGGTTGTCCCGCGCCTGCGCGATTCTCCTGACCGTTTGGTCCGAAATCGAACTCTGCCTTGAACTCGTCGCCTAGCCTGAGCATGGCATCGAACCGTTTGCCCTTCTTGCTGCGAAAGCCGCTTAATGGACCGACCTGCTTGTCGCGCACGAGAGTCTCGAACTCGTCACGGCTCAGCAACCGGCCGGCGATCGTTTTCCAAATCGTGAAATCACATTCCTCGTTTGTGCAGGTAAAACTCTTGAATCGTTCGATGACGGGCGAACCGCACTTGGGACATTGGCCGAACGGCTCGGTGTCGGGCATGTGCTCGTCGGGATGAAAATGTTTGGCTTTACCGACGATTTCTTTCGTGAGCTCGCGGATGTCGCGCATGAAGGCGTCGCGCGTCAGCTTCCGATGCTCGATCTCGCGCAGGCGAAATTCCCATTCGCCAGTCAGTTCCGGGCTGGTCAATTCCGGCACCGCACTTTTCAAAAGAGTGATGGTCTGGATCGCCTTGGCTGTCGGCTGAAGCTCCTTGCCGTGTCGCACCAGATAATGCGCTGAGATTAATGTCTCGATGATGGCTGCGCGTGTCGCGGAGGTGCCGAGCCCTTTCTCCTTCATCGCATCGCGCAGTTCTTCGTCTTCGACCAGTTTCCCCGCCGATTCCATTGCGCTCAGAATTGTCCCTTCGTTGTAACGCACCGGCGGCTTCGTCTGTTCTGTTTTGATTTCAACCCGCACGGTGGCAACGCGCTCGCCCTGGCTCACGCGCGGCAAATTCTCCTCTGGCTTCTCACCGGTTCCTTCGCGCCCGTAAACCTCCAGCCAACCAGGCGCTACCAGAATTTTCCCTTCCGTCTTGAACGGCTCACCCTCCACGCGCGTGATCCGAGTCGTGTTCTCGTATTGCGCAGGCGGAAAGAACACAGCCACAAAACGTTTGGTCACCATGTCGAAGAGCGCGCGCTCGTGATCGTCCAAGGACCGGGGCACGGTGTCGGTTGGAATGATCGCGAAATGGTCGCCGACTTTCGCGTTGTTAAAAATCCGCTTGTTAGGCTTGACCCAATTGTTGTCGAGCACTCTGCGAGCAAACGGATTTTCGAGTTTGCCCAAGGTCGATTTTACCGTCGGAATGTAATCTTCGGGCAACGCGCGAGAATCGGTGCGTGGATAAGTGATGGCCTTGTGCCTCTCGTACAGCGCCTGTGCGATTTGCAAGGTGCGCTTTGCGGAGAAACCGAAGCGGCTGTTTGCTTCGCGCTGCAGAGCAGTAAGATCGTATAGCGGCGGCGCAATCTGCGTGCTAGCTTTTTTTTCCTCCAACTCAACGACGCCTTCTTTGCCCGTGCACTTCCGCTGAATGGCGTCGGCTATTTCGCGATGCCACAGGCGAGGCGCAGCGCGGTGCTCATCCCAGAGCGACCCGTTCGCGGGATCGAGCCGTCGCTCGGCATCCGGCAGATTCAATCGAAGGCGCGCGAGCAGTCTTCTCGTTCTCTCGCTCTCGCTTTCTTCTTTGTTGAACGCTTCGTCGAACCATCGCCCTGGATATTCCGCTCCCGCAGTCGCGGGACGGAATGTGCCGATGATCTCATTGCAGTTCGCGGGGCTTGAACTCCTTAATCTTGCTCTCGCGATCGACGATAATGGTCAACGTAGGCGTCTGCACTCGGCCGAGCGAAGTGACAGTGCTGCCGCGTCCGCCGCTGAGTCGTAGCGTAAATGCGCGCGTGGCGTTAATGCCGACCAGCCAGTCAGCCTCGTTGCGGCTTCGCGCCGCGCTTGCCAGCGGTTGCATTTCGTCGTCGCTACGTAGTCGGGCGAACCCGTTGCGGATGGCCTCTGACGTCATCGATTGCAACCAGAGACGCTTGATAGGCTTTTTCGTGCCCGCGTACTGAACAATGTAACGGAATATCAACTCGCCCTCACGGCCGGCGTCGCACGCGTTGATGATCTCGGAAACATCCTTGCTCCTGATGAGTTTTCGCAGAGTGGTGACGCGACCTCCCATCTTGTCCGCCGGCTCAAGCTCGAATTCCGGCGGCATGATAGGCAGCTTCTTCATGTCCCATTTGTCCTGTTCTTTCATCGAGGCAGGTACGGCGAGCTGGAAAAGATGACCGACCGCCCACGAGATCAGGTACCGCTCGTTCTCGAAGTAGTCCTTGCCTTTCTTGAAGCCGCCGAGCGCTTTAGCGATGTCGCTAGCGACCGAAGGCTTCTCGGTAATGATGAGGGACTTGGACATGGGGCAGGAATCGAACCCAGTTAGGGCGTCTTTGCAAGTCAGAGCAGTTTTTGCGCCTGGGTAGGGCGGGAGTCTCTGCGTGATTCGTTGGTTCGGCGCGCACCCATTCGACTCCGCTCAGGGCAAGCTGTGACGCGCCCCACCAAAAATCTCTGGCTTAGCCTAGCTTGACGAAATATTTTCCGGGCAACTGCTTCACCAGGCGCTTCAGCTCCAACTGCAACAATGTCGATGAAACGGCTCCGCTCGGCAACTCGCTCTTTGTGGTGATATCGTCAATGGACGTTTCGGTCGCCTCAATTGCGTCATAGACGCGGCGCTCTGCCTCCGAGAGTGGCGGCAGTGGGCGCGCAGCGGCGTGGGGCGATGGTTTCGTCTCGGGAAGAAGAATCTGCAAATCATCCAGAATGTCGCTGGCGTCCATGACAAGCTTGGCGCCCTGCTGGATTAGGCGATTCGATCCCATCGCGCTCGGCGCGTTGATGTGGCCGGGCACCGCGTACACCGACCGGCCTTGCTCCAACGCCTGCGCCGCGGTGATAAGCGCGCCGCTATTCAAGCCGGCTTCAACCACCAGGATGCCGTGGCTCCACCCGGAGATGATCCGGTTGCGCATCGGAAAAGTTTGTCGATCTGGATCAATTTCCATTGAGAATTCGGACACGATTGCGCCACTTCCAGAGCGGATTTTGTCGGCGAGCGCAGCGTTTTCCGGTGGATAGAGCCTTGCTAACCCAGCGCCAATTACTGCGATCGTGCGCCCTTTCGCCGCGAGCGCGCCTTGGTGAGCGGCGGTGTCGATCCCGCGCGCGAGTCCGCTGATTACAGTCAGTCCGGCATAAGCCAGTTGGTAGGACAGCTTCTTTGCCGACTCCGTTCCGTAATGCGTGGTGCGTCGCGCGCCGATCACTCCAATGGCGTGATGATCGCGCTCTTGCAGTTCGCCCCAAACGTAGAGAACGATCGGTGGCGCATGAATCTCGCGCAGTGACCGGGGATACGATGGTGACTCCTGCGTTATCACAGTCGCACCGAAAGCGCGGACGCGCTTGAGCTCTGCGGCAAGATCGACAGTCGATTGCCAGTTGGAAATTTGGTCCGCAACCTCGTTGCCGATTCCTTCCACCTTGCGAAGGTCGGTGCGCTTCGCCGCGAGGATTTGTTGCGGTTCCTTGAAAACCTCCAGCAATTTGCGCAGCCGCACCGGTCCAACGGTCGGCAGCATATTGAGCGCGATGCAGGCTTCGGTCGCGTTCATTCTAAATCCGAAACTTAGGTAGGGGCGATTGACCTCAATCGCCCGAGGCGGTTCGGTGAACCGCCGCTACCTTTAAAACGGGATCTCGTCTTCGTCCGGCGCAGCTGGTGCTGATGGTTTCGGCGGCGCAGTTGTCTTGCCACCGCTTGCTTGTCGATTTTCGCCAGGGCCCTCGGCAGCACCGGACCCACCGGGACGACCGCCTAACAACTGCATGCTCTCGCCCACCACGCGCAGCCTTGTGCGCTTTTGTCCCGTTTGCTTATCATCCCACTGATCCATTTGCAGACGCCCTTCGATGAAAACGGGCCTTCCTTTTTTGAGATATTCACCAGCGATCTCGGCGAGACGCGCCCAAAGGACGACATCCACATACGTGACTTCCTCGCGTCTTTCTCCGCTGTCGGTGGTGTAAACGCGATTGACCGCAATGCCGAGGTCGCAGACGGCGCTGCCCTTGGGCGTGTAACGCACCTCGGGGTCGCGGGTGAGATTTCCAAGCAGAATGACTTTGTTAAAGCTGGCCATGCCCGCGTTATAGCGAACTTATTTGGCTTTTGCCAGCTTTTTCCCCGGTTTCTCCTTCTTGTCGGGGAGACGCTGGTAACTCTGGCGATACACTTCCGGATCGAGCTTAAATTTGGCGCGCACCTTCTCAATCGATTCCGGATCAGCGCTGAAGATAAAATTAACATAATAGCCGGAATCGAGTGGGCCGGCCACGTAGGAGAATTGACGCTTATCCATTTTTTGGACCTGTTCGATCTGAGCGCCTTCCTTTTGAAACTCCGACTCCAATCGCTCGATGATTTCCCTGATGGTGTCCTCTTTTCCCTGAGCGTTCAGCACAAGCAGCGCTTCGTAACGGTGGTTCATATCTTTTCGGTTTGTTTATCCCGCCAGTTTTCGGGGTTGAAATTGTTCATCGCGGAAACGAGCCCGTTGTCAACCACGCATTTCACCGCTTCCACTGCGCGATCGATTGTGGATCTAACCAAAGGTTTCTCCTCCTCAAAAAAGCGGCTTAACACGTAATCGACTGATCCTTCGCGCGGCGCCGCGCCGATACCGATGCGCAAACGCGGGATTTCCTCGGTTCCGAACTGCACGATAATCGATTCAAGGCCGTTGTGGCCGCCGGATCCGCCGCGCGCACGCAACCGAAGGCGACCCAGCGGCAACGAAAAATCGTCGAGCACAACCAGAATTTCTTGCGGCGCGATTTTGTAAAACTGCGCAACCGCGAAAAGTGGATAGCCACTACGATTCATGAAACTCAGCGGTTTGATCAGCAGCACTGGGCCGCATTTTGTTGAGAGCGCGTCCCACTTTCCCGATCTTTCCCATGTCGATCCAAACTGCGCAGCGAACTGATCAACCACCATGAAGCCGATGTTGTGACGCGTGGCCACGTATTCGGGGCCGGGATTTCCGAGACCCGCGACCAACCGAATTTGTTGAGCCGATTCTTCCACGTCCGGTTAATCCACAATTCCCACTCCGGAATCCGGAGAACCAACGATTACACGGATTGGTTTTCGCGGCGGAGCCGCTTTGGAGTGCGGTGGCTTGACACCGCTTTTCAATCCGCAATCCACAATTTACCAGCTTACTTCTTCTGCTCCTTCTCCTTTGGAGCCTTTTCCTTCGCAGCCGCAGCGGGCGCAGTAGCAGCTTCGCCTTCTTCCTTTTTCTCGGTGATCACTTCCGGTCCAGCCGCCGCTTCCGCCTCGGCGACTACCGGTGCTTCCTCAACTACAGGCGCAACGACGGAAAATGCCGTCAGATCGGGCTGCACCTTGGGCGTTACTCCCTGCGGGAAATTGAATGTCGCGAACGTGGATGGAATCGCCAATGTTCAGCTGCGAAACATCTACTGTGATCCGTCCGGCAAATTTGCCGGCAAACATTCAATTGCCAGCGCACGCAAGCTTTGCTCCAGCAATCCGCCAAAAGTTTTAACGCCAATGGCGATGCCCGTCGCTTCGAGAGGAACTTCGGCCTGAATCATCTCGTCCATGGAGATGGCGTGAAAATCTACGTGACGAATATCGCCGCCGACGGGCGAGTGCTGCACTTCCTGCACGAGCGCGGTGCGACTGGATCCTTCGCCGGCGATCTCCAGTTCAACCAAAACGTTTTCGCCGGAAGCCTGGCTCATCATCGCGTTGATATCACGCGCGGTGACTTGCAATGGCTGCGGTTTATTGCTGCCGCCGTAGATGACCGCAGGAATCAGTCCGCGCGCTCTTAGTTTGCGCACAGCGGAGCGTCCCACGTTGGTTCGCGGTTCCGCTTTGAGCTTAACTTGTTTTGCCATTTTTTTCCTTCTCGATGTTGAACAGCGACGATACCGACTCGTCGTTGTGAATTCGTTTGATGCCCTCCCCGAGAAGCTCGGAGATACAGAGCACCGTGATCTTAAATCCGTCCACGGTGCGCACCGGGGTGCTGTTGGTGGTAACTAATTCCGTGATTTTCGATTTTTGCAACCGCTGAATGGCGACATCCACGAGCACCGCGTGCGCCACCCCGGCATAAACATCGCGCGCGCCACGTTTTTTTAGGAGCTCAGTCGCCGATGTCAGCGTGCCGGCGGTTTCAGTGAGATCATCCACCAGCAGCACATCCGAACCTTCCACATCGCCGATGAGATAGACCGCTTCAGTTTCAGTCGCGCTTTTGCGTTCCTTGGCCACGATGGCCAGGTTTGCGCCGAGAGCTTCCGCGTAAGCCGATGCCATCTTCAGGCCCGCCGATGATCGGGAGAAACCACAGTTGTTTTGCCCTTAAGTCGTTTGCGCAAATACTTGATCAACACCGGCAGCGAATAAAGGTGGTCCACCGGGATATCGAAAAAGCCCTGCACCTGTTGCGCGTGCAGGTCCATGGTGAGCACGCGACTTACGCCCGCGGCGTGCAGCAAATTCGCGACGAGCTTCGCCGTGATCGGCACGCGCGGCTGGTCCTTGCGATCCTGGCGCGCGTATCCAAAAAATGGAATAACGGCCGTGATCCGGTCCGCGCTGGCGCGCCGCGCTGCGTCCACCATGATGAGCAACTCCATCAAATGCTGATTGGTCGGCGGAGAAGTCGGCTGAATGATGAAAACGTCGTGCCCGCGAATATTCTCCTCGATCCTCACGTAAGTCTCGCCATCGGGGAACGAGCTGATCGTCGCCTGTCCCAGCGGGACACCGATGTATTTGCAGATCCGCTCGGCCAAATCGCGATTGGCCGAGCCGGCTGAAAACTTTTCAATTCTGGCTGAAGCGCAAACATGGGAAGCGTCTAACTTAGGCGCGCGGCAACCGCGTTGGCAATCTTCAAAACTTGCGAATGGTCATTTCTGTGGCGAATAGTTTTAGTGTTCGAGGATCTCTCCGATGAGTGCCGACGCAATCCGAATAGAACGCCCGACAACCAATTCAAAGTTGTTTGCGCACACGCGCTGGGATGTTGTCCCGACCGCAGCGGGGCTTTTTCATTTGGCGTATTTCCTGGGACTGTACCTCCTCTTTCCGCATGCGCCGCTGTGGGTGATGCTGATCCTCGGGTTTATTTACTCGCTGATGGTCAACGCGAACATCAACGGGGTGGGGCACAATTTCATTCATAACCCGTTTTTCCGATCGAAATTGTCTGAACCGGCTGTTTGGAATCACGCAATCAATCGGATGCTGTTTCTCACAGACCATGTACGACGCCGTTCACATGCAGCACCACAAGGGCAACTCGGATCAACAGGATGAGCATGGCGACACGATCGATTGGTTGTCGATCTACCGGCACAGTCACGATGGCGAAGCGGAAAATCCGTGGAGCTATGTCTTCCTCAGTTTTTTCCGTGATGATGTGGGCGCGATTCGCAGGGAACTGCGGAAGCGCAATAACGGCGATGTTTTCTGGGGAAATCTCGAGCTAACGGCGTTCGCTACCACGCTGTTCGTGATGGCAATTATTGTCCCGACGAGCCCGATTCACTTCATCAACTGGCGGTTCATCGTGTTTTTCCTGCCGTTCTGGTATCT
Organism: uncultured Verrucomicrobiae bacterium; assembly: GCA_963840305.1. Classification (GTDB taxonomy): domain Bacteria; phylum Verrucomicrobiota; class Verrucomicrobiia; order Chthoniobacterales; family UBA10450; genus Udaeobacter. The sequence continues at coordinate 189,376 of CAWIYE010000006.1, read as the reverse complement.
CGGCCACTGCTTCAGTTATTTGAACGGGTATTACCGCCATTACGGCGCGAACCCCGACAAACCGATTGCCTGGGGCGTGAGCAGCTACGGAAAAATCTATAACTGGCTGTTCTTCTACAATGGCTACCACGCCGAGCACCATTTCCGCCCGAAAGTGCACTGGACGAAGATGGAAAAGTTTCGCCGAAGCATCGCCGATTTGCAGAAGCGGGAAGGCGTCCGCACCATCAGGCGCGCGCATATGCTCGGGTTCCTCGATCCTGATTTGCCAAAGCGCGGGCAGCGCGATGCGAAGGCCGAACCGGCGAAAGCGACATTGTAGGCCAGGCGCATCGCCTGCCTTCTGAATCGCAAATGGCAAGCGGAGCGCTTGCCCTACAAATTTCTTCCGAATTTCGCGCGCAGCTTTTCTTTTTTCGCTTCGCACTCTTCGTGTAATCGCCGGATCTCTGACACAAGCTGCTTATCCAGCGATTCTAGTTCTTCAATTTTGCCGGCGACTTGTGCTTTGCGAATCTGATCTTTCAAGAAAAGCTCTTTCTCGGCGATCTTCGCCCGGTACACGGAATCCACTTCCGCGATTTCTTTCTTCTGGTCTTCAGTGAGCGAGACGGACGGCGAACTCTTTTCGAGCCGTTCCATCGCAAGTTCGTAAGCCGATTTCATATTAAACTCTTCCTCTTCCTCTGAATCTTGGACTCACTGTTGCTTGCAGCGGCGCGCCCGGCGGTCGCGCCCTACCAAACCAATCGACGCATTGCATGTCGGAAATCAATTCTTAAATTGTCTTAGTGTATTCACCAATCAAACTGCTTAGCATCGATTTCGACGGCACGCTTGTATCGCGAGTTAGCGAACCAGTCCTCGACACGCAGTGCATGGAATTGATTCGCGAATTGCAGAACGCCGGTGCCGTCTGGGCGATCAACACCGGCCGTTCAGTCGATCTGCTCGAATCCGGTCTGGCCGATTTCGCATTCCCGATCCGGCCAGATTTCATTCTCACGACTGAGCGTGATGTTTTTCGTCCCGGGCAAAATGGAGACAAATGGGAGCCGTTTGGCGATTGGAACCAGCGCTGCGCCCGCGATCACGCCGAGTTATTTTCTTCGGTTGAGTCAGTTCATCGCAGAGTTCGTGGATTTCGTAACCCAGGAAACCAAAGCGCGTCTAATTTACAATTCGGACGGACTAGAAGGTCTTGTCGCGGAGAATGATGAAGAAATGGAACGCATAACCGAATTTATCGAGCAAGCGCGAGGCGAGCATCCGAAATTGGATTACCAGCGCAACACGGTCTGGCTGCGTTTTTGTCACGCTGATTACCACAAGGGCGCGGCGCTCGAGCGAACTGGCGCGTCTGTTGGAAGTCCCGCGCGAAAACATTTTCGCCTCAGGCGATCATCATAACGACATCTCGATGTTGGACGGGAAAGTTGCTGGAATGCCGTCGTGCCCAGCCAATGCCATTCCCGAAGTGCAAAAGGCGGTGCGTAACGCCGGCGGTTACGTCGCGCAGAAAGACCACGGCGCGGGCGTGCACGAAGCGCTGCGTTATTTCGCGGAAGGTAAAAGCTTAAAAAAGTCGAAAGTTAAAACGGGTTGAATCGTTAAATCGTTCTCGCTGGCTCTGCGCCTCACCTTTTTAACGTTGTAACTTTTTTAACGATTTAACTTCAGCCGTGAGCCGGCGCGAACGGCGCAGTTACCAGCGCACGCTTCCGGCGGATCCGGGAGCGCCTGGAGCATAAGTGCCCTCATCGGGGATTTTCTCGCCCGGAACTGCGGCGGATTGCAAGCCGGATCGCTCGCTCACCTCCTCATCGTGTGAAACGCATCGCCGAGATGAGGAACGTGATTGCGAGAAACAAAATTGCTGGAATTGCAAAGCGTTTGGTCACAGCAGGCGAACGTAACCTGCAGCCCGGTTGATGCAAGCTCTGCCGTCCGGTAGGCTTTCCCATGACAGTGACGGGAAACATCGATCTGCATCGTGCCCGGAGGACAGCCGCGGCTGGTCGCCGCGCCGACTTTGGCGAGATCAAATCGCTCCTGCTTTCCGAGCTTCAGGAGAAGCTCCGCCAATTCGGCGAGCCCTCTTATCGCGCTGGGCAAATCATGAATTGGCTTTATGAAAAGCGTGCCAGCCGATTCGAGGAGATGAGCGATTTGCCGCAGGCGTTACGAGCGCGGCTCGCTGAGAATTTGTCCATGGGCAAGCTCGACGTCGTCCGCGTCCTTGGATCGCGTGACACGACCCGGAAATTTCTTTTCCGTCTGAGCGATGGGAACTTGATCGAGTCGGTTTTGATTCCAGCGTCGCCTGCGCTGTATGGACAAAAATCGGATCGGCGGACAGCGTGCGTTTCGACACAAGTTGGTTGCGCCTACGGCTGCAAGTTTTGCGCGAGCGGTTTGGACGGTTTTTCTCGGAACCTGCGCGCGAACGAAATCGTCGATCAAATCATCGCCATCGAGAGTGCGAGCGGCGAAAGGATCGACAACATCGTCTTCATGGGAATGGGCGAACCGCTGGCAAACTTCGACAACGTAATGCGCGCGATTCGAATTCTTAACGCGCCGTGGGGCCTCGGCATTGGCGCCCGCCACATCACGGTCTCAACCAGTGGCCTCGCGCCGCAAATTAGAAAGCTCGCTGACGAACCATTGCAAATTCGCCTGGCGATTTCGTTGCACGGCGCGACTGACGAAGTGCGCAATCAAATCATGCCGATCAATCGCCGCTACAACCTGGAGAGCTTACTCTCGGCTTGCGATTACTACGTGGAGCGAAAGAAACAGCGGCTGACATTCGAGTATATTCTAATCGCCCGCGTCAATGATTCCGACGAGCAGGCGCATCTTCTCGCGCGCCACGCACAACGGCTCTCAGCAAAAGTTAATTTGATCCCGTACAATACGGTTCAGGGTTTGCCGTGGTCGCGTCCGTCGCAGAATCGTCAGGAAAAATTCTTGTCGATCCTGCATAGGCACTCGATTCCGGCTACGCTTCGTCGCGAGAAAGGCGGCGACATCGATGCGGCCTGCGGCCAATTGCGATTACAAATGAAGCGTGAAGAGTTCGCGAGCGTGTGATGCAAGATTGTAGGTGCAAAATCCTTTGCACGTGCCGCGAAGCTGACGTTTAGTCGAATATGGCAGGTTACGAGGGCGGGTCCGAGCGCATGTGGGACGAGTACGACTGGGAGCGTTTTCTTCAGGAACAGGACCAAAAGACCGAGAAGTACATGCAGCTGGTGGAGACGTACCTCGACGATCCGCAACGGGACGAAATCATCGCGCGCGAGATGGGCTGGACGCAATTGCTGGAGGCGAAAGATTGGAGTGCGGAAGTCGATGCGCTTTTTGATGAAGACGAGCGAGCAAGATGATGATCTCGACCCGGATGGGCCGTCGCTAGCAGCTGCGACATTTGAGGAGCACCACCTGTATCAAGCAGCGTTTGCTCTCACAATTTGGATCGACGAACTCTTCGATCAAAAGCCGTCACTCCAAAATGAGCCGGCCGCGATAAAATTGGCTACGCACTCTGCATTGGCCAGTGCCAAGCTGGCGGCGGCTCTGAGCGGCGACGATGTCGATGAAATTGGGATGACCATTGCATACTTAAAGAGAGCGCTGAAGGCGATCACGATTTCCATGAACGCGGCGGCGCAGCTGTTGTCGGAAAAGCTGCTCAATGGCACGCAGCATTCGGTCCTGCAGCAGCGACTCTTTCAAGTGCGGGACGGCATCATTACCCTGATGGGCGAATACCGCGCTGAATGGCGTCGCCGGTTCGGTTCCGAAGGTTATCGGCGTTGAATGAAATAAGGACGGGCTCCGTCCAATCATGCAAACGGAAGCGACTCTGGCTCAGGCCGATGTCTCGGAACTGGACTTGGTAAGGCGATGCCAGGCCGGCGACACCGAAGCATTCGACGAGTTGGTAACCCGCTACCGAACACGAGTATTCAGCATGATTTACAACATGGTGCACAGCGAGCAGGACGCCTGGGACCTCGCTCAGGACAGTTTTCTTAAGGCGTGGAAATCGATCAAACGCTTTCGCGGCAAGTCGTCATTTTACACCTGGATTTATCGGATCGTTATGAACGTGACGATCGATTGGCTGCGCAAAAAGCATGTCAAAGGCGCAGGCGCCGAGTTCGACGACGCAATACAGCTTAAGGAAGTTGATCCAGCTTCCAAAACCGTTCCTAAAGCGGAACCGTTGCCCTACGAGACAATGGAGCGAGGCGAGATCCGCGCCCGGATCGATCAGGCGATTGCTCAACTTTCGCCCGAGCAGCGCGCAGTCATTTTGATGAAAGAAATCGAAGGCATGCAATATCACGAAATTGCAGAAGCGCTGGGATGCTCCATCGGCACGGTGATGTCGCGCCTGTTTTATGCACGCAAGAAATTGCAAAATTTGTTGAGCGACGTTTATGAAAACATTTGAGGAAAAATGGACAGCGTGGGTGGACGGCAAGCTGAGCGGACGAGAACTATCTGAATTCGAGGCCTCGCTGCCGGACAAAGCTGCCGCTGAAGCGGAAAAAGCGGGCGCGCTAAAACTTGGCGAGCTTTTGAAGCGGGAGCTAAGCGCGCGGACACTGACGAACGAAGAGTTTTTTAATCATCAACTACGCGAAAGCATCGCCCGCCTACACGAGACGCGCGGCCGACAGGCGCGCGAGACAAGATCGACCTGGTGGACAATTCCTCGCCTGTTGTGGACCGGCGCTGCGTCGCTCGCTGTTTTTTTGGTTTTCACCGTTGTCGTCATGCACGAGAAAAATCCGGCCGAGGAATCTCAATACCTTACCCAAATTCTGAACGCTCGCGTTGATCCGGTCGTCAGCCCGAATGCGACCGTCTCGATCTTCGAGGTAAAACAAGACCGCGTAACGGTGCTTTGGACAGAGGGATTACAAAGCTTGCCCGCGGACTACGCAGCCAAATAGCCGCTCATGGGTCGCTCGCCGGCGTTCTTAATCTCTCTTTATTGCCCTGACGATAGGCGCGTCGTCCCTGGCTGCAGGGAGCGGAGACGGTCTGGAGTGGACTTGTCATTGCGGAGAACGTCCCCCAGCCACAACCGATTCCACCGGAATTAACTCGCATCGAAGGGTCGTTGAAAAAATTTTTCGGCTACAACCAATTCCAAGTGATTGGCCAGTCGCAAAAGACACTCAAGACCGGCCAGGAAGACTGGCTTGCAACGAGCAAATTTTTTGGGCTGCATGTTGATGCGCGAGGCGAAACCGAAGCGGGCTACGTTTTGAACCTGAAACTTTACAAGGAGAAAGAGCTCTTGCTTGAGACCGACACCAAGCTGAGCAAACGCAGCCCGTTGGTCATCAAAGGCCCGCAGGTCGGCAGCGGACAATTGCTTCTGGTATTAGTTGTGCAGTAGGTGGATCGCAATCTCTGAGCGCGATTGGTTAGAAACGGCGAAGCTGGATGCGTTTGCCAAAACCAGTTATTTAACGCAAGAAATGCGAACTCTCGTCCTTTTTTTGGTTGCTATTTTTTTTGTTATGTTTCCCGGCGCCGTCAGTTGCGGAAAAGCCATTTAGCTTCAAGGACACCCCGGGAAAATTGCCGAAAAATGTTGTTCCGACGGATTACTCCATTCGGATCGTTCCAGACATTGATAAGTTGACGTTCACCGGAACGGAAACGGTAAAGCTGAGCGTGCGCAACCCGGTTCGTCAGCTGGTGCTCAATGCGCTCGAGCTGGAAATCAGCGGGGCGTCTCTCGATGGCAAACCATTGCCGAAGTCTGCAATCAATATCGACAAGGAAAGGGAACTGCTCACTCTCGCATTGCCGTTGGAGCTCGCGGCCGGAGATCACACGCTCGCGCTCAGTTTCTCCGGGAAAATCAACCAGCAGGGGCAGGGACTTTTCTACATGCATTACCAAGAGCAGGGGAGTCCGGCAGCCGCAGGAAAAAACATTATGCTCGGCACGCAATTTGAAGCGACTGACGCTCGGCGGTTTTTCCCTTGCTGGGACGAACCGGCCTTTCGCGCACGCTTTCAATTAACCGCGGTCGTTCCGGAAAATTGGCTGGCGGTCTCGAACATGCCGATTGAAAGCGAGAAAAAAATCGCCGGCGGGAAAGAGGTGCGTTTTGCCGCCACCCCGCCAATGTCGAGTTATCTAAATGTTTTCGTAGCCGGTGAACTCGATCTCATCGAATCGCGAATCGGGCAGACGCAGATTCGTGTGATCGCGACGAAGGGTAAAGCGGAACTGGGCCGCTACGCACTCGAAGTGACGGCGCAAATTCTGCAATACTACAATGATTATTTCGGCGTGCCGTATCCGTTGCCGAAACTCGACCAGATCGCTCTGCCGGGCGGTTTCGGCGGCGCGATGGAAAACTGGGGCGGGATCACTTATTACGAGTCAGCGCTTTTGTTTGATCCAAAGAACTCTTCTGCAGAAACGAAACAAATTATCTACGAAGTCATCGCACACGAGATGGCCCACATGTGGTTTGGCGATCTCGTGACCATGGCCTGGTGGGATAATCTTTGGCTTAACGAAGGGTTCGCCTCGTGGATGGGCAGCAAGTGCACGGCGCATTTCAACCCGCAATGGGAGGTCTGGCTGCGACGAAGTGTCCCGCGAGATCCTACCCGGCGTGTCGGTATCGCGAAGGAGGCCGCGATGGAGGGCGACGCACGATCGACAACGCATCCGATCCAGCAGCGCATCGCGACGGAAGCGGAGGCCAACAGCGCTTTTGACGATATAACTTACAAAAAGGGGCAGTCGTTTCTGCGAATGCTGGAGAGTTTTCTCGGCGAAGACGTTTTCCGCGATGGAATTCGCCGTTACATCGCCGCGCATAAATATTCAAACACGACCACCGCAGATCTCTGGAACGCTCTCTCAGAAGCTTCGAAGAAACCGATCGGCGAGATCGCAGCTGGCTGGACGGCAGCAACCCGGATTTCCAGTCGTAAAAGTTAAGCGAGAAGAAGATGAAAAGGTTCAGCTTACACAGGAGCGCTATACGGTGAATTTCAAAAACGCGCCCCCGCTCCAGTGGAAGATCCCGCTGACATACTCAGTCATCGGCTTGCCCGCTGAAGCCTCGGCGCAGGCGGGAGAAGCACCCGCGACTTTGTTGATGACTGGCAAAAGCGAAAACCTGAAAAACATTCCCGCAGATCGCGCGCTCAAATTGAACGTAAATGGCGCGGGGAATTATCGGGTCGAATACGATGCACCCTCTTGGAAGCTATTACTCGAAGTGCTGCCGAAGCTGGGCATTGAAGATCGCGTCAATCTTTTGAGTGATGCGTGGGCGTTTGTGCAAGCTGGTCGCGCGCCGGTCTCGCTCTATTTTGGTTTGGTGGAAAAATTGCCTGCCTCGACTGAACTGGCAGAGCGCGAACAAATCATTAACGTGCTGGATTTCATCAATCGGCTTCTTGTTAACAGTCCGGAGGGCGAAAAATTTCAGCGCTACGCCCGATCGCTTTTGCGTCAAACGTTTGAGACGCTGGGCTGGGAACCGAAAGAGGGCGAGCCGCCCACCGCCGGGAACTTGCGCGCGAGCCTGATTAACGTTCTCGGAGATCTCAATGATCCCGAAATCGTTGCAGGCTGTCGCGAGCGTTTCGAGAAATACATCGCAAATCCCGCATCACTTGCGCCTGATCTGCGTCCGTCAGTTCTTACCGTAGTTGGCCGATATGCAGACGAGAAGTCCTGGAGCAAACTTCACGAGCTAGGCCTGAAAACGACGAGCATTGAAGAAAAACAGAATTACTACAGCGCGCTGGCGGAATCGATCGACCCCAGGCTGGTGAAGAAAACGCTTTCCATCGCGCTCACCGACGAGCTGCCAACTAGTCGTGCAATATTTTTGGTCCCGCTGGTCGCGCGCGAAAGCGGGCACCCGGAGATTGCCTGGGAATTCGCGAAAGCAAATATGAAAACGCTGCTCGCCAAGACCGATGCGGCTGGCGCGAATCGGTATGCGGCCAGTCTGTTTACCTTTTTCTCTGAAGACTCCCGCGCCGATGAATTAAAGAGCTACGCGAAAGCGAACTTGCCTCCTGCCAGCGCGCCGGAAGTAGCAAAGGTCGTGGACGAAATTCAGTTCCGCGCGGAATTCAAGAAACGCCTCGCGCCTCAACTGAACGCCTGGATCGACAGGAAATTAACCACTAATGCACACGAATAGACACGAATTCGGTTTTCCTGATTAGTGTTCGTTGGTGTCAATTCGTGGTTACTCTTTTTCCGTCTGCTCATTCTGCGGCGCGATCCACAGGCGCATCGGAATCATCGATGATTCAACGAACCCGTGTTTTCGGAAAAATGCCTGCGCCACATTTTCCGGGCGATCGGTCAACAAAGTGATGCGGAGAAAATTTTTCTGTTTCGCGAAATCGATGGCGTATTGGAGAAGTTTCGAGCCGTAGCCCTTGCCCTGGTATTGCTTATGAACCACCAGGTCCTCCAACAGCATGACGAAGCCGCCCTCGGCCGTGCTGATGGTGAAAAGCAGATTGATCATGCCCACGATCGCGCCGTCGCGTCGCAGCACGAACACGCGCCCGCGGCTGGGCTGTTCGAAAATGAGCCGCAACCCGCGAAGCTGTTTGTCCTTGTCCGGCCGAAAATCGCTTTCCTGAGCGAACAATTCGCCCAGCATTCCCGACAGCTCGTCCAAATCGGCCTCGGTCGCTGGCTCGATTACGATATTTTCGCTCATCGTTTACAGTGTTTATGGCAAAATTCCGAGCCGGTGGCAATCTTGTAAACGCTAGCATTCAACCCGAATTGACTGAATCAGCACGAAGGGTTAACGCGTGCACGGTCGCAAGTCTGCGGAACAAAGTGTAAGCATTGCTCAATCACTTCACGATGTACCACCGCTCATTTGTTATTCGGGCATCGGAGCATTATTAATTCGGGTCTTTATGAAACGCACTTACCAGCCATCGAAGCGAACACGCAAACGTCAGCACGGTTTCCGTGCCCGGATGCGTACCAAAGGCGGTCGCGCGACCCTTGCGCGCCGCCGCCAACGCGGTCGCAAACGTTTGCTGCCGAAAGGCGTCGAGAGACATTACGTCCGACACACGCAGGCTTGATTTTGGCGCTCGCGAATCGAAAATTCGAGCATCGGGGTTCGATCTCGCAATTCGTTTCGGATTTCGATATTCGGATTTCGAATTTAGCTCTGGGCACCGTTAGCTCAATTGGCAGAGCAAGTGACTCTTAATCACTGGGTTGCAGGTTCGATTCCTGCACGGTGCATTTTGCCGGCAACTACGCGGCGATAGAGCGCTTCGTACTTGGGGAGAATGCGATCTGCGGAGAATTTTTCGAGCGCGCGATTACGGCTTCGTTCGCCGAGTTCTCGCGCCAAGTCTGGAGATTCAAGCAACTCGTCTAATCCAGCAGCCATTGCGGTTACATCGCCGAAAGGATATAGAGGACAAGAATCTCCTATGACTTCGGGAATGCCGCCGACGCGGAAGGCGACGACAGGTTTCCCGTAAAACATCGTCTCAAGAATACTCAATCCGAAGCTTTCGTATTCGGATGTGTAGAGTCCCGCATCCGCGGCTTCCAAATATTCGTCCACCACAGCTGTGTTTTGCCGAATAATGACAGAATCCCGAATTCCTAATTCATCGAGTAGCGGCTCATAAGCATCGAACGGGCCGCCTGCGAGAATGAACAATCGAAGGCGCTCCCGGTTTTTCGACTTGGCAATCGTCCGCAGCAGAAGATCGATTCGTTTGACCGGTCGCAAACTCGACATGTGCAGCACAAGAAATTCGTCCGTTAGACCGAGATCGCTGCGAACTTCCTGCGCGGCTTCGCTTCGGTTTATTCGGAGTGAAAAAATTTGGAATCACTTCGATCGGTCTTTTCAAGCGAAAGATTTCCTGCGTTTGATTCCGAAGACTTTCTGAAACTGCTGTCACCGCATCGGAATGCACGAGGGCATGCTCGATGGCGGTGCGATAATCGGGGTCCTGGCCCAGAAGAGTCGTATCGGTTCCATGCAAAGTCGTGACGAGGCGCGGAGCTGACGGGCCTAACATCTGCGAAGCCAAACACGCGGCGAGTGCGTGCGGCACCGCGTAATGCACATGAAAAAGATCGAGTTGCTGCGAACGCGCCACCTCCGCCATCTTCACTGCGAGCGGCAGAGTGTAATCGGGAGACGGAAACAAAGGGTTATGCGCAACGTCCACTCGATGGAAATGAAGATTATCCTGCGGCAGGTCCAGCCGAACGGGTTGAGCGTAACTGAAAAAGTAGACTTCATGACCACGGCGCGCCAACTCTGATCCGAGAGCCGTCGCCAAAATCCCACTCCCGCCGATCAACGGAAAACACGCAATCCCAATTTTGAGCGGCCCCGATTTCATTACAACTCGGTATAAGCTTTGCCGGAGTCGGAAATTTCGTCGCGCTTGACGAACTTCACCTCGGGAGCATCCGCCTTGTTGATGTAATGCTGCTCGCTCGCGCCTGCGACGTAGTGGGTGCATCGAATCACTGATTGCATCCAAGAGAAACGCGTGTCGCGGGTCGGACTGATTTGCTCCGGACCAAATTCTCCTCCGGGAATTTCCAAAAATCGATCGCCTCCTTTGTGCAGCAAGAATTTCCCGTCGCGATAACGCGCGCGGACAATTTCTCCTTCGTAGCGCGTATCGACGAAAGTAGTCTGAAACTGCCACAGCACGCGCTCTGAAACTCGGGTGCGCTCGATCGCTCCACCCGAATACCTTCCAGCAAGCCCATTCGCCTGTACATCTCGAGACAGAAGTCGGCGACGTTCGAAGATTTGGTCTCCTTGAAATCTGCGACCAGAGATCGGCGAGACGTAACGTGGAAGTTGGCGCGCAGTTTTCTCCTGCCATTCCGGAACGAACACGTTTGGCGTAGAGCGGCGAAAACTGCTTTTGGATCCGATTCTCGAACTGAAAATTTAGAGCTACTTCCTCGTTGGCTGTGTTGGTCTCGCAAAATCGTAATCGTCTCGCGCGGGTCATGATCGCTATCGTGAAAGAAAAAGACGATTTCTCCGCCGATTTCCTTTTGGAGACGTCGAGCCGTCAGAATTTTAGCGACCAAATATCGCTTCGGAAAAAATCCGCACGGTTGCTGGCCGAAACAAATAATCGGTTGATCCATGGCTCAGAACGAGCGTCATGCCCCGGCGGGAGCTTCCGCGCTGCGAAACACAGTTTGCTGCAGGATCGGCGCCACGATCAGTACGGCCGCGCATCCAATAAAATTATACCAGAGGTAACCGATATTCGTCGTCGCGAAGAGCACGAACACGAGCGTTTGCGCAAAGAGCGCGGCGAAAAACACCGCGGAACCGGTGACTCGACGGATAAAGAAAGCTGCCAGGAAAAGACCGAGAATGCTGCCGTAGAAAACCGAGCCCAGAATGTTGCCTGCTTCGATGAGGTTCTCGACCAAACTGGCAAACGAAGCGACGCCGATTGCGATCAAACCCCAGGCGGCTGTCAGCGCTTGCGCGGCGACGACATAATGATGGTCGCTCGCATTCGGGCGAATCAACGGCCGATAAAAATCGATCGCCGTCGTGGAACCGAGAGCATTCAGAGTTGCTGCCGTCGCCGACATCGTCGCGCACAAGATCACTGCGATGAGTAGTCCGACAATTCCGTGCGGCATCTGTTGAAGAATAAAAGTAATGAATACGTAGTCAGATTCCTTGCTCTTTGGGTCTACGCCCGCTTGCACCAGAACCGCCTTCGTTCGATCGCGTAAGTCGCCCGCCTGCGCTTCGAGTGTCGCGCAGCTTGTTCATCGCGGCGTCGCGCTCGTTTGACGACGCATTGGAAAGAGCGCGAATGGCAGCGCGTTTTTGCGTGAACACCTCATCGAATTGCGTCTGCAACTCCGTTAACTGTGGCGCATAGCCGTTCTCCAACGCACGCTCGTACGCAGGTTGATTGAAATAAACGGGCGGCTTTTCGAATTGGTAAAACATGAAAACAATCGCGCCGAGCAGCAGAATGAAAAATTGCATCGGCACCTTCACCACCGCGTTGAAGAGCAATCCGAGCCGACTCTCTTTGAGCGAGCCGCCCGCGAGATATCGTTGCACCTGCGATTGGTCCGCTCCGAAATAGGATAGGGCGAGGAAAAAACCGCCGATCAGGCCAGACCAAAATGTATAGCGCTTGTGCGGATCGACGGAGAAAGTTGACCGCCTCCAGCTTGCCCATTTTGCCTGCGACCGACAGCGTGCTTTCAAACGACAGATCGGGCGACAGCCGGTAAACCGCGACCGCAAATGCAATCGCCATGCCGACCAGAATCACAATCATCTGGTAGCGTTGGGTGATGCTTACAATCTTCGTCCCGCCGATAACGGTGTAGATGATGACCAGACCGCCCGCGAGCCAGATGGTCAGGTTCAAGCGCCACCCGAGCAACGCGGAGAGAACAATGGCCGGTGCGTAGATGGTGATCCCGGCAGCGATGCCTCGTTGCACGAGAAACAGAAACGCGCCGAGTAACTGCGTCTTTCGATCGAATCGCTGGCCGAGGTACTGATAGGCCGTGTAAACTTTCAGCCGCTGATAGATCGGAACGAAGACCGCGCACACAACAATCAGCGCGAGCGGTTGCCCAAAATAATTCTGGATAAAACCTATGCCGCTCTCATACGCCTGGCCCGGCATCGAGAGAAATGTGATCGGCCCTGCCTGTGTCGCGAGAACCGAAAGTCCAATCGTGGCCCAACCGATACTCGCATCGCCTTTTAAATATTGACGCAACGAGGCGCTTCCGCGCGTTCGCCACAGACCGTAAAGCGGAATCGCCAGAATCGTGGCGATGAGAACAAAGTAATCCAGCCGGTTCACGAAAACCGGACGGTAAAGAGGTAGAGGAGCACTACCTCCACTGCAAAAAGCGAAAGCGCCAGGGTATACGCTTTGCGCCACGAGCGCGCATCTGGGTTGCTATCGCGTGCGTTCATTTTCCCAATGACAACATGTTCGCGAATAACCGATAAGCTCCCGGGACGCCGGCCGGCAACTGCCGAAACCAGGAATAACTCGTGTAGATAAAGAAACCTTTGCCTAACTTCGCAACCAGCAGACCACCGTCGAGTGGCTTTTCCTTTGGATCGTTGCACGACAGGATCGGTGTCCAGGCCGGATCCCACTTGTTAGGAAAATAAAGTCCGCGTTCCTGAACCCATCCCTCGAAATCTTTCGACGTGATTTTGTTTGGCGTCGTCATAAGCGGATGATTCGGCGCCAGAATACGCACCTCCGCATTTTCGTCAGTGACGCGATCGCGTGAAATTTCCAATGGAATACGGCCCGAATTGGCTAGTCTTAAGCTCCGCCAGGGTATTGTACTGCGCGATCACAACTCCGCCATTCTTTACGTAAGCAAATAGCTCCGGCAACCAGTTGGAAATTGGCTCCTGCGTGTTATAGGCGCGGATGCCCAGCACGACGGCAGAGAACTGCGCGAGGTTCTTCGCTGTGATCTCCGGTTCGCTCAAGATCTTCACTGAGTAACCGATCTGTCTCAGGCTTTCCGGAACATCATCGCCGGCGCCTGGAATGTAACCGATGCGATCGCCCTTCTTTCGGATATCGGCGCGAACAAGTTTAGCTTCCGCAGGCGGCATCAGCGTCTGAACGCCGATGTGCGGATACGAAATGCGCACGCGCTCGAACGAATAGTCGCGGCCATCGATCGAAACGATGGCTCGCAACGTGCCTTCGCTATTTTGGTTCGGCGGTTTGACGCTGAACGTGCCTACCGTCTCGGCATCGGCTGACTTCAAATCTATCGGGACAGACGCGGGAGAGACTTCCCATCCCTGCGGCACAGCCAGTTTAAGTTCTCCTTTTACAGGACCGGTGGCTGCGGTGACGTGCACTGAAACAGGTTTTGGCTCGTTCGTCGGAAATACGAACACGCTGTCCGCGACATTCGCGAAAGCCGGTGGCGCAATGACCAACGCCGTCGCACTTCGCCCGCCACCGGGTCAACGGTGCGATACTTCGTGTCCACAATGTAACGCAGTTCCTGTCCGTTCACCTGCAAAACTATCTCGACCGGAAGAGCTGGCGGATTTTCGGGCAGACCAATCAGCTTTTGATCGTCCACAGCGAACGTGCCGAGCGTCCCCGGTTTGCGAAGCCAGTACGGCTGCGAATACGGCGTATTGTCCGGGATCTTGCACGACAGATCCTTCGTGACGAGTTCGTTCGCTGGAAGCGCCGCATCAATTTTCATCGAGTCGCCGGTGTTGGGACATCGTACTTCCTGCAGTGTGACTGGAACATTCGAGCGATTGATTGCCTCCAGCTTGATTGTCGCCGTTTGGCCTGGCGTGAATGTTTCAGTCGCTGTCGACGCTTCGACATGCAAGCCGAGACATGCGGCGATGATCTTGTCCAACTCGGCTTTTTTCTCCGGGATCCAGGAGTCATCCTGAATTCGACTCATCGCCTGTCGTAGTTTCAAAAGGTCAGGCACCGACGCGGCCGGATCAGTGGGATTGAACTTCGAAATGATCTGACCAATCTCCGCAGCAATCGATTCCGAATTGGGAACGCGCGACCAAGTCGTATCGACGCCGTCGAAAAGCGAGCTGGTCATCGGCTGGCCTTCCAACGGTTTGAAATATTCTTTTCGCTCCCCGCGACGCGGCGGGCTGCCGACGCCCTGGCTCTTGTGCATGCTCAGACTGGCTGCCGCGATTTCCGTGTAGGCTTTTCCCAGAAGCGGATTGTAACCGCCCGCTTCCAAAACGGTCAGACCGGTTGGATCGAAAGGGAGATTGCGGTTCTGTAAAGAAAAATGGTGACGTGTTCCAAACCAGCCGCGTCGGCTGCCACGGTTTCACGAAAGCCAGTTGCTCCGGAAAACGATTTGGATCGCCCGCCGCCGAGAATGCTTCCTGCGCCAGAATGGCTGACGCCGTGTGATGGCCATGCGTCAGTTGATCCTCCGGACTGAAGCGCGTCACCATCACGTCCGGTCGAAAATTCCGAACGACCCAGACTACGTCCGCAAGAATCTTGTCGTGATCCCAGAAGCGCATCGTTTCTTCAGCCGTTTTGGAAAACCCGAAATCGATCGCTCGTGTGAAGAACTGTTTGGCGTGATCGATGCGTCGCGCGTCGAGCAATTCCTCTGTTCGAATCACGCCGAGGCGCTCGCCCAATTCTGGCCCGAGTAAATTCTGACCGCCGTCCCCGCGCGTGACCGAAAGATAAGCCGCTGTCGTAAAGCGAGCCATTCGCCCAGAACGCCATGAGATTTGTGTTCTCATCATCGGGGTGCGCCGCGATGTAAAGAACGCGGCCAAGCACGTTGAGCTTTTGCAGTGCGAGCTCGAATCTTCGCCAGCATTCATCTGCTCTGGAGACAACAACGGCGGCGCATCGGCCGAATTGGCCGTGCACACGACGGCGAGGATCGCCACTGCCACGGCTGCTCGCCAACAGCGTTTTCTGTAGCGGCGGTCTCTGACCGCCGATCGCGCAATCCTGTGAAGCGTCACGTGCAACATCGGACTCCCGGTTGTGAACGTCCCATCGAGACTATCGTCCCACGTCCTGGGAAGTCCGTGTTATTTGTTGATATCCTGCTTGGCGTCGAGCTCGGGTGATCAGCGCTTGGATGCTCTGTTTCTGTGCATCCGTCGGAGCGGCAGCTTGTGCCTGCTTGGCGTCACTGGCCGCACCCGCAAAATCGCCTGCTGCAGATTTAATGCGAGCTTGAGCGAGATATCCATAAACGCCTTGCGGAAAGCGTTTGGCGACGTCTTTGAAAATCTCCATCGCTTCAGCGCCCTTCTTCTGATTCTGCAACTGCCGACCATACGTATATAGTTGCGGTGCCTTGGCAATTTCGAGCGCATGATTCCAAACGGTTTTCGCTTCATCGGGACGATTCAGGGCTTTGAGGATGTCCGCTTTGGTGCTGAGATTATCGAACCTTTCCTCATTCTGAATCGAGGCGTCAGCCCAGCGTAGCGCTTCATCGAGATTGATCTTTCTGGTCAAACAAAATTGCGCCGCTTCGTCCAAAGCCTGCCAGGTAAACTGACCGCGACCTTTTAGTTGAGCCCGGATGTTCTGCAGCGTCTGGTCCGCGTCCTTGACGGAGACAGTGAAAGGAACACCCAACTTCTCCCACTTCAGCGTCACCGCCGTCGAATCCGGTTTCAAATCTTCGAATTCGAATTCGAGCGCCTCTTTCTGCTCGGCGAGTGGCCTCGGTTTCACATTCACGCGCAAAGCATCCTCTTTCTTGCTCGTAGCTGTAGCTTCCCCACGCCGTGTTGGTTTTTGAAAAAATCACCGTCCACGAATCCGGGTTCGGAATCATGTGCAGACCATAAATTCCTTTGGCGAGCGGTTGCCCCTCGACCGAAACCGGATCGCTGAATTCAATCGTCGTATTTTCATTCGCGCCCGCGCGCCAAACTTTTCCGTACGGAACGAGGCCGCCCCAAATCTTTCGTCCGTTCACCAATGGGCGATGGTATTTGACCGTAATATCCGTCAGCGCAACGCGCTGTTTCACCTCGGCAGCCTGACTGACATCAGGCAGGTTCAAATCGTTTTGTGCAGAAACGATTCCGCCAAGTCCGAGAATGGCGAGACAAAGAGCAAACGGCTTAAGCGTGATTGTTTTCATAGTCGTGGCGCTTACCCTGCTCGGATTTTCGATAGTTCGCTACCAGATAATTAAGGATTTCGCTTCGCCTTGAAACCTTTGAAGTGTTACGGCAAATCGTTATGGCCTCATGCTCTGGTAGAGCTAGACACATGACGTCTTCGACGCGCGTCGCGATGGACGTAAAACTTCCTGTAAGATTGGTCAAAGTCCGCTTGGAAATCTGCGCGAGACCTCTTCGAGAGCGCTGACAGCAGAACACCCACAACGCCAAGCCACACGCCGGCACTCAACGCGCCATTTGTCTCGAACCACGCTGCCGCTGACGGCCGGAAGAATCTGACCAAGAACAGGATCACCGACAACAGCACAATCCAAAGAACTGGAGTGAGCAGCAGACGCCGATATATCGCCGCGCGCATCTCTCCGCTCGACACCAGGTGAATCGCGCGAGGCAAGCCCAACAGTATTGGGAGCGCAATCCGAGCAGTGACGAACAGGCTGATAAGGAACCCAAGTGATAGCCACAGCAACGCGAACCAACCCTGCGCCTGCACCATGACAACTAGTGCTAAGCAGAATAGAAGCGCGATGATCGTTTGCACGTCTTCAGCCCTGACTAAATACAGAGGCGGAGGGTTGCTCCGAGGTGATCAGCGCGTGTTTTCCACTTAGGGACATATCTGTCAATCGAAGTACTTTTGTGCGATCGGCATTTTGCGACCAAGTCCAAAGGCGCGACTGGTCACCTTTATTCCGGGCGCAGCTTGCTCGCGCTTGTACTCATTCAGATCAACGCGACGCTGCACCCAGCGCACCGTTTTCTCATCGAATCCGCGCGCGATGATGTCGCGCGCGCTTAAATTTTCTTCCACGTAAAGCTGAAGGATCTGATCTAGAATTTCGTACGGCGGCAGCGTGTCCTGATCTTTTTGGTTTGGTTTCAATTCGGCGCTGGGCGCTTTTTCGATGGTTGATCTTGGGATGATTTCACGCTCCCGATTGATCCAGCGCGCCAGCTCGTAAACCATCGTCTTCGGCACGTCGCTAATCACGGCGAGCCCGCCGGCCATGTCGCCGTACAGCGTGCAGTAACCGACTGCCAGTTCGCTCTTGTTACCAGTGGAGAGAACGAGATGGCCGAACTTATTTGAAAGCGACATTAAAATCATCGCGCGCAGGCGCGGCTGCATGTTTTCCTCCGTCTCGTTTTCGGGCAGGCCTTTGAAAATTTCTTTGAACTGTGATTTGAACACGGCGAAGGCGTCGGTGATCGGGATTTCGAGAAATTTGATCCCGAGATTGCGCGCAAGTGCGCGCGCATCATCGATGCTGCCGCGCGATGAATATTGGCTGGGCATGGAAACTCCTGTCACATTTTCTGCGCCAAGGGCATCAACAGCGATCACAGCGGTGACCGCAGAATCGACCCCGCCGCTGAGACCGACCACGGCCGAATGGAAATTGCATTTGCGGAAATAATCGCAAACTCCGAGAGAAAGCGCGGCAAAGAGTTGCTCGGATCCCGCGCCTGCGGGACCCTCGTGAAATTCGATGGCTTCGGTTGAATCCGTATCGACGACTCTTTCGTCTTCGCGAAACGCCGCCAGTTGCGCGATCAACTTGCCAGCGGCGTTTACTGCAATAGAGTTTCCATCGAACACGAGTTGATCGTTACCACCCACGAGATTGCAATAGCAGATTGGACGCTGATGCGCGCGGGCGGAACCGGCCACCAACTCGTAACGGATCGCCGGCTTATGCAAGGCAAACGGCGAGGAACTCAGATTGACGATGATCTCGGCGCCTTGCTCCACCAGCTTGCCCACCGGATCGACGTCGTAAAGCGGTCGCGTCAGATAATGTTCCGTCCAGATGTCCTCACACATCGTCACGCCGACTTTTTTTCCCTGCACATCAAACGGCTCCACGCAGTTGGCCGGTTCGAAGTAACGGTCCTCGTCGAAAACATCGTAAGTCGGCAAAAGCGATTTGTAAGCTTTGCGGATCGGCTTGCCGCGTTCGAGCAAGGCAGCGGCGTTACGGAACGGTTTGCCGCGTCCTTCGTTACGATCGACAAACCCGACCAGCAACGCTGCTTGTCCGACGCGAGAATGAAGTTTTTCCAGAATGGCAAGATTCTCCGGGACAAAACGCGATTTAAAAACCAAGTCCTGCGGCGGATATCCAGTGATCGCCAGCTCTGGAGTCAGCACCAATTCAGCCCCTGCGGCTGCGAGGCGCTCATAAGCGCGAAGGATCAGGTCGCAATTACCGCTCAAATCACCCACCGTCGTGTTAATTTGAGCAAAACCAATCTTCATACTCGCTAAGGCAGATTATGCCCAACAAATAAAGCGGCAACCCCCCGCCACTCTTGCGGAAGCTCGTCGTTCATACGCGCTTTTTCCAATGCCGATCATGCCGCGCTGCGTGAATGACCGCGAAAACAGTGATCAGGTCATCCCGCAGGCGGTAGCAAATCCGATATGGAAACCGGGTTGGCAAGAACCAGCGCACGTTGCGTCGCCGGTCACGCAAGCGATGAATCAACGGGTTGGCAGGCAGGCTGTTTATGGCTTCGCGGATAGTTCCCGCGAAATCCTTTCCCAAGCCCGGCTGCTGTTCCTCGTACCAATCAGCGGCGGTTTCGATGTCGGCCAGCGCCTCTTCCCGGATGTCGAGCTGCCAACTCACGTGCCGAATCGGGCCTTAAGCCGTGCTTCCGCTTCCGCCCATGGAATGGATTTCTCTGGGTGCCTTTCGACATCTTCCAGGCGCTTTTCAAGCAGAGCTTTCTCGGTGTCAGTCAGCGGATCATCCTCATCAAGCCACTCGTCGGGATCGAGTTCAGCGAGCTTAAGACGAATCTCCTTTCGCTCTTCCTTAGTGAGCTTCGGCAGTTGCTGCAGAATCTCGGCTTTGCTCATAGTTGGAATTTAATCGGGCAATTCGGTGTTGTCAGGATGAAAATTGGTTTGTCCTTTCCCCATTAAATTCCCCGACGGTTAGGTTAATTTGAGCAAAACCAATCTTCATCCTGCGCTATAGGAGATTATGCGTGAAGAGGCGACGAGCAATTGCCTTTTGCTTGGCCCAACAGCTTCTTCTCGAGAGCTGCGTTGGCGCTCTCGTGCTGCGGCGGATCAACATCGCAACGGCGGGACAAGCTGACGACGACACCGCAACGGAAGCCGTCGTTTGCTTGATGATCACAACAGCAATAATTTCCCAGGTAAAAATTATGAGTCGTACATTGGCTGACATTTCCGAGCAGGCTTTAAAGTTGCCGCAAAATGAGCAGTTGAAGCTGGCACGAACACTTCTGGAGAGCAGTGAGGCAACTGGAGATGTTGACGTGGAGGCCGCCTGGGAACAAGAGATCGAGCGTCGAATTCAGATCATTGATGCAGGACTCGCCAAAGGCCGCCCGTTCGCGGATGTAGTTCGAGACATTGATCGGCAACTAGACCGATGAGAGTCATAACGCTTGGCGAAGCCGAGCGCGAGTTCACGGAGTCTGTTCGTTACTACGAAACAAAAGAGCTTGGGCTCGGACTGGGCTTTCGTGATCAAGTGGTCGCAGCGGTAGACAGGATCGCGCAAAATCCCGAACTGCCGCGGCTGAGACCGAGAGGTTATCGTCGAGTAAATCTGCGGATCTTTCCGCATTACATCGCGTATGTGACACGCGCAGATACGATCTGGATTGTAGCTATTGCCCACGGCTACCGGCGTCCTGAATTTTGGATGCAAAGGATTACCTCTAGTCCAGACCTCACAAAGAGGTGATACGCGTTGCCTTGATCGCCAACGTTTCTTTGTCGGCGTCAGAACGTCGTTGCGTTCGCGCAAATGCCTGCCTCTCGCGCGCACCCTTGCAATCACATGTGCTACCGCTTAGTTCAATCTAAAGACACCGCTTCCTACTACTGTGCCGTTGATCTTGATGTCCACGCGATAGGTGCCGACTCCCATCGCCCCTGCATTCAGGTTGTAAACGTACTGGCAGCTATCGATCCTGAAGTTTGAACCCGAATCCGACGGCATGCGATAAACAGATTCGCTGACTGGTCCTATCGTTCCCCCGGCAGTTCGCGTTACAGCGACAGTTGCTGCAGGCAACGTGCATGTCGAGGCGCCGTCCTGGGTCAGTGTAAACTTCACTGGAACGGCGCCGCGCCTAACACTAAACACACTTGTTCCATCTGAATTGATGGGTTGCTGGACGTGCGCGGCGGATGTCGTTTTGGCGATCACAAACGGGCTTAGCGATGACACGCTTGCATAGATGGTCTGAGTTGTTGAATCCGGAGTGGGCCCAGGTCTGGGATCGGGGCACGTCGCGTCCACCAACGTGCCACCCTCATTGTGTAAAATTCGCAATTGCGAAAATGTATTCGCGTCTACGTTTGGCACTTGAAAAGCAATAACTATCCCGGGCGGAGTTGGGACAGGAGTTGGGTAAGCTGCCGTTGTAGAGATTTCGTAGGCAAAGCCCGCTCCAGTCAGCTGGTAACCGCCGGGCAGTGAGCCTGACGAAGCGGGATTAATAAGTGTCACGGAGGTAGTGCCAGCTATAGTAATTTGTGGGAAGGTTAAGCTAACGCTGGCGATCCCGACCTGCACCGGCGTGGGGCTAGGGACAGTTACCATTGAGCCGTTCGGCGTATTTATTGGCGGCACAACCGGATTCCCGAGGCGGATGGTATTGTTACCGAAATCGGCCACATAAACATTACCGCTGGTATCCACTGCCACGCCGTATGGAAGATTAAACATCGCGGCGCTGCCCGTGCCATCTGCACTGCCGCTCACGTTGCCGGCCGACCCGGCCAGCGTGGTCACAATCCCGGCGGGTGTGATTCTGCGGATCATCTCGTTAAAGGAATCGCCCACATAAACATTACCTGCGCTGTCCACCGCCACGCCTCTCGGCTGACCAAACCGTGCGGCGCTGCCCGTCCCATCGGCATCGCCGTTGTGGCCGGCCAAACCGGCTAGTGTGCTCACATTTCCAGCGGAATCGATTTTGCGGATGGTCCGGTTAAACGTATCGCCCACATAAACATTACCTGCGCTGTCCACCGCCACGCCTCTGGGAGTGTTAAACTGCGCGGCGCTGCCTGTCCCATCGGCGCTGCCAGGGTTGCCAGCCTGGCCAGCCAGTGTGGTTACAACTGCACCGGGAATGGTGATTTTGCGGATGGTGTGGTTCTGACCATCGACCACATAAAGAACATTGTGGGCGTTGTCCAGTGCCACGCCTTTGGGAACATTAAACTGCGCCGCGCTACCCGTGCCATCGGCGCTGCCGGTGACGCCGGGGGAACCAGCCAGCGTGGTCACGACTCCGCCAGAGGTGATTTTGCGGATGGTGTTGTTACCGGAATCGGCCACGTAAATAGTGCCGCTGCTGTCCACGGCTAGCCCGGAGGGACCGTTGAAAAGTGCGGCGCTACCCGTGCCATCGGCGCTCCCGGTGACACCGGGCGAACCAGCCACAGTAGTGACTACCCCACCGGGAGCGGTGATTTTGCGGATAGTATTGTTACCGGCATCGCCCACATAAACCTTACCGGCGTTGTCGAGCGCCACGCCCAACGGAGAATTAAAACGAGCCGCGCTGCCCGTCCCGTCGGCGCTGCCGCTGCCGGCGGCCTGACCGGCCAACGTGGTTACCACTGCACCGGGAGTGGTGATTTTGCGAATGGTATCGTTAAACGTATCGGCCACATAAACATTCCCGCTGGTGTCCACCGCTACGCCGTAGGGGTCATTAAACCGCGCCGCGCTGCCCGTGCCATCGACGTTGCCACCAAGAAACGCGGCCGAACCGGCCAGCGTGGTGACTACCCCGCCGGGAGTGATTGCGCGGATGGTGTCGTTAAACACATCGGCCACATAAACATTCCCGCCGGTATCCACCGCTACGGAATTGGGAAGACTAAACTGCGCGGCGGTGCCTGTGCCATCGGCGCTGCCTTCGGTCCCGGCCGAACCTGCCAGTGTGCTCACTACGACGTTGGGAGGGTTGGGAGTGATGGTGATTTTGCGAATGGTGCTGTTACAGAAATCCGCCACGTAAACATTACCGCTGGCGTCCACTGCCACGCCGGTGGGATTACAGAACTGCGCCTCGCTGCCCGTGCCATCGACGCTCCCAACTTGGCCGGAGCCGGCCAGAGTAGTAACAACTCCAGCGGAAGTAATTTTCCGGATGGTCTCGTTACTGGAATCGCCCACATAAAGATTACCGTCGCTGTCCACCGCCACGCCAGCCGGAAAATTGAACTGCGCGGCGGTACCTGTGCCATCGGCGTTGCCAGGGTTGCCGACCGAACCGGCTAGTGTGGTCACA
Source organism: uncultured Verrucomicrobiae bacterium (assembly GCA_963840305.1). GTDB lineage: Bacteria > Verrucomicrobiota > Verrucomicrobiia > Chthoniobacterales > UBA10450 > Udaeobacter. Next base: position 166,317 of record CAWIYE010000006.1, on the reverse strand, counting down.
TTTCCACCGGAATCGATTTTGCGGATCGTGTGGTTATTCGAATCTGCCACATAAACGTTACCGCTAGTGTCCACTGCTACACTATTGGGAAAATTAAACCGCGCCGCGCTGCCTGTGCCATCGGCGCTGCCGGGGTTGCCGGCCAAACCAGCCAGCGTGGTCACGACGCCGGCGGGTGTGATTTTGCGAATCGTGTTGTTAGCGGCATCGGCCACATAAACATTACCGCTGGTGTCCGCCGCGACGCCGTAGGGCTCATTAAACTGCGCTGCCCTTGGGTCCGTGGCATCGGCGCTGCCAGGAGGGAATCCAGCCAAGGTTGCGAAGGAATAAGGTTCGTAATTCGATTGCGCTTGAGCTTGACTGCCCAGTGACCCGAGAGCAGCCGACGCAACGATGAGTACGATTCTGAACTGAAGTTGGGGGTTTGTTTTCATGTGTTTCTTCCTTCACCATTCTTTCCCCAGATTTTCCGCGCCGAAGTTTGGAAAAATCTGAAAATTTCTTCTCTCGGTGGTTGACCCTGCGACTGCACAGGTCTGAAAGAGGGGGGAACACGCCGAGAGCGGGCTTTCTTACCCTACCCCGGATTCAGATCTTTTAATCACCATCTTCTTCGGATTTTTCGGGGCGCAGTTTCAGAAAATCTCAAAGTTTTCCTTTTTCTTTCGGTTGTTAACCCTTATCTAAAAAAGATCTGAATCCGGGGTGGAGCGAGCTTTGTTATCAGTCTGATTTTTGTGTAAGTCATCGCCTTATACCTACTAACGACTATTCAGGAAGATTGTCAGTTGGTTGAAATGGAGCTATCGCTTGGCTTGCTTCTGTTAAGTTGTTTCTCAAGCTTTGTTACTCATTGCAGTTGCAGCCGGGGTCGGCTTGTCACGCCGTAGCCCCGCAATCGCGGGGCAAAGGCGGATGACCCCGGCTACAAACTGCCATCCACTGATTCACAAACCATTGAGGGCCATTTGTGTCCCTGGTTTCCTCATTTGAAGTTGTGCTCGGCGCTTCCTTTTTTAGGGCAGCCCGCACGAATTTGTCTAGTCGGGTAGCGCCTAATTTTCACGTAGGGCTTCACCTTATGTGCGGTTGATTGGATTTTTTGCTTGGTTGAAGCGCATCCTGAGAGTAAATGAGTGTGATTCGGGCAAAATTTTTAGGCTGCACCGTGTTCGACAGAGTTACAGCCAAGCTTCAGGACTTTCCGCACTTCACATTTTCCCGGAGGTCTTTGGCAGTTGCCTGCCTTATTCTCGCCTGCTTAATCGGATATCTTGACTATCTGACCGGATACGAGCGTTCGCTGCTTCTCCTTTACCTCATACCAATTTCCCTGGCAACGTGGTTTGGCAACTTCGCCTTCGGTCTGGCAATAGCCGTCGCCTGCGTGGTGGTATCGATGGTTTCAGACGTTGCAGCTGGAATTCCAGCTCTACGATTCTGGAACACTGCAACGTCTTTTGGCTTCTATGTGTTGTTCGCAGGAGTGCTATGGAAGTTAGGAACTGTCATTCGCGAGCTTGATCGACGCGTGCACGAACGGACGGCCGCGCTTCAACGTGAGATGGCTGAGCGACGCCGGCTCGATCAAGAGATCGCGCGAGTAGCGGATCGTGAACGACGGCGGCTTGGGCCAGGATCTGCACGACAGACCTCGGACAACACCTGACCGGCACGGCTCTCGCAGCTCAAGTATTAAAGGAAAAACTTGCAGCACGGTCTGCGCCCGAAGTGGGCGAAGCAGAGAAGCTCGTCCGCTATGTCGACGAAGGGATCGATCTCACGCGTAGCCTTGCCCGTGGCTTCTTCTCGCCGGAACTGGATGCGGAAGGGTTAATGGTGGCATTGCAGCATCTCGCTGAAAGTGTAAGCGAGAGATTTCGGATCAACTGCGTTCTTGATGGCGACGAGTCCATTCTGATCCACGATCGCACGATTGCGAATCAGCTTTATCGAATCGCCCAGGAAGCGGTGACAAACTCGGTCAAACATGGTGCTGCCAAGCAAGTTGATATTCGGCTCGTGAAGGATGGCCCCGACCTCTGTCTGACAATCGTCGATGACGGAATCGGATTTCCTGACATCCCGCCGAAGTCCGAAGGGCTCGGGCTTCGTTTGATGCAACACGGTGCGGCAATGACCGGCGCGACATTCGATGTTCGGCGAAATGGTAAGCGCGGGACAATCGCCACGTTTCGAGTTAAGTATATTGAGTCGCAATGACTTTGAATTTTGCACGATGAATGCTCAACCTTCTGAAACAGTGGCGCGGAAAAGTCGCGTCTTTCTAGTCGATGATCATCCGCTGGTTCGCGAAGGGCTCGCTAATCTTATAAACGCGCAGCGCGATCTCATGGTCTGCGGTGAGGCGGAAGATTCGACCCAGGCGATCAACAGAATCCGCAAGGCGCAGCCCCATGTCGCCCTGATTGACATTTCTCTAAGAAACGAATCAGGATTGGAATTGGTCAAGCAGTTGAGAAGCCAGTTCCCGCAACTCGCGTTAATCGTTCTCTCCATGCACGACGAAGCCTTATATGCTGAACGAGCACTCCGCGCGGGCGCGCGAGGTTACGTCATGAAGCGCGAGGCAAGTAAGAACGTACTCGCCTCAATCCGTCGAATTCTTGAAGGTGGCGTTTATGTAAGCGGGAAAGTTACGGGCAGGATCGCCAAAGCACTTAGCTCAGCCGGCGAAGTAGCTACCAATTCGCCGGTCGAACGTTTGAGCGATCGCGAGCTCGAGATCTTTCGCTTGCTCGGTCAGGGCCGCACCACGTCGCAGATTGCCGGTGACTTGAATCTAAGTGTGAAGACGGTCCAAGCCTATTGCGCGCGGGCGAAGGAAAAGTTCGGAGTTAGTTCCCTGACTGAGTTGCTTCGGGCAGCGCTTCGCTGGGAAGATGCCAGCCACGTAAAATAGGAAACAAAAACGCTTCATCTACCGTAGCTCACGCGCCAGATGGTGCCGTTGCCGTCTTCGCTGATTAAAAGGCTGCCGTCTTTGGCGACAGTGATTCCGACCGGGCGGCCCCAGACTTTGCCTTCAGGTGTAATGAAACCCGTTACGAAATCTTCATATTCGCCGAGAGCTTTTCCCTTCGCGTGATCGGGTCGCGTGGATTGGATAGCGCACGCGTCTCGTCCCGCGCCTGCGGGAGCGATTGCGTCCCGCGATCGCGGACTTTCTTCACGGCATAGTTCTTCACGCCTTCGCCATCTACACAAAAGATTGTTTCGGCGCGACGCCCCTTCGGCTTCGCTCAGGGCAGGCTACACCAGCACGCGGAACGCGTGCGCTACCCAGGGTTCCGGAGCGCCTACCGGGGAATGATGGTCCCGAGCTTTTCCACCAGTGCCGCGCCTTTCTTGCGATCGTTGATCACAAATGTGTTGTTTTCTCCAAGAGTGGACCATGGACCGCGCGGCACTTCACTGAAATCGACGAACCGCCAGTCGGTCACGTCGGTTGGTTCTAACCCGAGGTAATCGCGCACCGCAGGCGAGACATCAAGACCAGCGCCTTTGTTGAGATTAGGTTTTGGCCGCTCGTTACCAAAGACGTATTGCCAGTGATCAGTGCGAAAAGGGCCAGCGTCTTCCCACTGCGCGTACACGACCCGGTTGCCTTTGCGAATCGCGACCCAGCGGCCTTTGCAAGTCGAGACGGCCGGCCCTTGATAAGCTTCGTTGAACCACGGAACGACTCGTGGCGCTTCCGGGCGGTGGCCTTCTTTCGCCTTGTCGTTGTAAGGAAGCGCGCAGTAGAAGGGATTTAATCGCGGCGTGAATTTAACGGGAATGTAATTGCTGCGATGCGCGGGCTCGGGATCGTCCATGCCGCCGTAGTTTTTTGTCCATTCCTTGTCCCAGGAGCTTGTCCGATTAGGGATCGGATTGTTACCGGCTGGTTTCTCGCCGATCCAAAAGATGGTAGTTACGATGTCCTTTTTCCACGGGAAACGCTGTCCCGGTTCAGGTGCATTTCTGGCCAACTGCCCCGGGGTGAACGCGAGTGAAGTCACATCGAACGAGCGGTCGTCTGCTGATCTCGAAGATTTTTTGCTGAATTTTGTTTTTGCAGGTTCCGCCTTGGAATCTGTGCCGTGTGCGAAAAGGGAAGTGATCGACGAAAGGATCACCGCGATCGTGTGAGTAAATTTTCCAGGTTTCATTTAGTATCGCCTCAACGCAGCGCGGGTTACGAAGACTTGTGTCTTCCCTATTTGTTTCGTTTCCGATGGCGCAGATACGCGCCGCCCGCGGCGAATTCGGATGTGCCGTATAAAAGCTGCCCCAATCTCAATGCAGATTGGGGCTAGTCAACTCCTGAATCGCGGTTAACACGTGAGTAACGGGAATAAACGCAAATGAAAAGCGGCGCCAAGTCGCCGCCGCGCCCGCATCGCTGCGCGAAGCTGCTGCGGGCAGGGCACTCCAAAGCGCTTCGCGCGAAATCTGACCTCTCACTTCTGGACTTATCCGCGTTAATTTGCGTGATTCGCGGTCGCCCTTCAGCTAATTAGGCGAATTTTCCCGGATTTAAAATGTCGTTTGGATCGAGGGCTTGTTTGAGCTGGCGGTGCACTTCACGCACCGCCTCACTGGTCGCATTCGCCCACCAGCGTTTTTTGGCGAGACCAATTCCGTGCTCGCCGGTAATTACGCCGCCCCAAGCCAGCACTTGGGCGAAAAGATCATCGAGCGCACGCTCGACTTTTTCACGCACGGCCGCGTCGCGGTTGTATCGGTCCGCCATGATGTTGACGTGAATGTTGCCGTCGCCAGCATGACCAAAGCACGCGATTGGGAATCCGTGCTTGGCCTGTAGCGACTCCGCAAATTCCATCAGATCGACCAGGCGGCTGCGCGGCACGACCACATCCTGGTTTAACTTTGTGAGACCAGTCGCGCGCAGTGAATTGCTGAACTCCCGACGCAACGCCCAGAGCTTTTCGCAATCTGCTTCGCCGATGGCTAATTCGAGCGCGTTCGGTTTTCTTTTCTCAAGCAATTCGCGAATCGCTGCCGACTCGCTGCGGACGCTTTCCTCTTGTCCATCCAGATCGACCAGCAGATGTGCGTTTCCCTCAGGCACAATCATTTTGCCCGAATCGCGTCGCGCGGCTTCCAACGTGAAACGATCGGCGATCTCCAATGAAGAGGGGAGGAATCCCGCCGCAAAAATCGCCTGCACCGCTTCGGCCGCTTGTGTGACCGCGGCGAAGGCAGCAGACAATGTCGCGCGCGCCGGCGGAAGCGGAAGCAGACGCAACGTGATCTCAGTGACGACGCCGAGCATTCCTTCCGAGCCGACGATGAGACCAATCAAATCGAAGCCGGTTTTGTTTTTGTGGACGCGTCCGCCGATGCGCAGCACGTCGCCACTCGCCAGCACTACTTCGAGACCGATCACATAATTGCGCGTCACGCCGTATTTCAAACAACGCGGGCCGCCGGCATTCGTCGCGACATTTCCTCCGATGGTACAGTCCTTCATGCTCGCCGGATCTGGCGGATAAAATAATTTTTGCGCGCGCACCGTCGCCTTCAGGTCGGCCGTAAACACACCGGGCTCGACAATAGCAACCGCATCGGCAAAATTGATTTCTTTGATCCGGTTCATTCGCGTCAGCGAGAGAGCGACTCCGCCACGCATGGGGACGCACCCGCCGACATAACCAAAACCGCCGCCGCGCGCGGTTACTGGAATTTTTTGACGCGATGCGAAGCGAAGGAGCTTGCTTACGTCATCTGTCGATCTCGCGAAAACGACAACTTCCGGTTGATGCACCGCGAACCATTTATCGCCGCTGTGCGCGGCGAGCGTATCCGGATCGTCGACGACTACGTCGTTGCCTAACAAATCGCGCAACTCGTTGGCCAGACTAGTGCTCATACTTGCGATCGCAGTCTCGCTCGATCAGGAGCATGAGCAAGAACCCGAGCAAGAGTAAGACCAAGAGGAAGGGCTAATCACATGCCCATTATTTGGTAACCGCCATCGACATAGATGACCTGACCGGTAATGGCCGCAGCGGCGTCGCTGGCGAGAAAAACCCCAGTGGCGCCAAGCTCGGCGGGATCGCAGCTCCGCTTCAACGGCGCGCGCTCCTGATAATGCTTTAACATCGATGTAAACCCGCTAATTCCACGCGCGGCCAGCGTTTGGACGGGCCCGGCCGAGATGCAGTTTATCCGGATTTTTTTTGGACCGAGATCGTAGGCAAGATACCGCGTGCTGGCTTCGAGGCTGGCCTTGGCCACGCCCATCACGTTGTAATGGGGCACGACCTTTTGCGCTCCGTAATAAGTCATCGCCACGATGCTTCCGCCATTGGTCATCAGCGGCGCTACCTCGCGCGTGAGCGCCACGAGCGAATAAGCGCTGATATCATGCGCGACACGGAATGCTTCGCGCGTGGTGCTCACAAAATCGCCTTCCAACGCTGCTCGTGGCGCGAAGGCAAGCGAGTGCAGCATCAAATCGAGGCGATCAGTTTCGTTCCGTACGTTTTCGAAAAAGGCTTTGATTTCATCGTCGCTCGAAACGTCACAGGGAAAGAACGGCGTTTTTTCTCCGAATTCGCCGACGAGTTCCTCGACGTTTTCCTTTAACCGCTCGCCTTGATAATTAAAAATCAAGCGCGCGCCGGCTGCAGCCCACGCCTTCGCGATCGCCCAGGCGATGCTGCGCTTGTTTGCCACGCCGAACACCAACCCGATTTTTCCTGCCAAAACTTGCTGCGTCATAAGCCCTGCATGATACGCGCATTTCAGGCATCGCAAAGCTGCTGGTCTTCGCTACACTCTGCTGCCTGCCGTTTATGCCTGCGATCGGAATCACCGGGGGGATTTGCACCGGCAAAAGCACGTTTTGCGAATGCCTGCGCGAGACACTTCCTGGAGCGAAATTCTTCAATGCCGACGAAGCGGCGCACGCTCTCGTTGAGCTTCCGGAGGTAAAACAGGAGATTCGTGACCGAGTTTGGGACTGGCGTCTTTTCACGCGTCGGCGACTTGAATCGAGCGAAACTTCGAGCGATAGTATTTGGCGACGCCACTAAGAAACGTGCGCTTGAGCGGATCCTCCATCCGCGGATTCGTAGCCAGTGGAGGGCCGAGGCGAAAAAGCATCGCAATTCTCCCGATTTTTTCTTTGCTGATATTCCACTTCTGTATGAAACCGGCGGTGAAACATTGTGCGACCGAGTGGTGGTGGTGGCCTGTTCGTACGAAGTGCAGGTAGGCCGGTTGATGAAGCGGATGTCGGTTGAAGCATCGGAAGCCAAGCAAATGATCAAATCGCAAATGCCACTTGAGGAAAAAATCAGACGTGGAGATCACGTCGCCTGGAATAACGGTGATCGAGCGACGCTTGCCGAGCAGGCGCAGTTCCTGGTCGCATTATGGCAAAAGCAAGCATGGACGAAAAAGTAGAGGCATTAGCATCTTCCGGGGACGTTAGCCAAGAGCCGGGGTCGTCGACCCCGGCTACAGTTCGCGCGCTTGATTTAAATGAACTGCAAGAGTTTTCGGAAAAAAAATTAAAAGCATTGGCGCGCGATTTGGATTTGTTTTTACATCCAGCCCGGTCGCGCCATCAACACATTCTCGATATCATCCGTGCCACGTTGGCCGGCGGTGGAACGGTCAGTGCGGAGGGTTTTCTCGACCAAGTCAGCGATTCCTTTGCCGTGTTGCGCTGGCCTAAAATTGAATTTTTTGCCTGTGCCTGAGGACGTTGCTGTCTCGCGCGACCTCATCGAGCAGCATCACCTGCGACCCGGGCAAAAGGTTGCCGGGACGGTACGATTGCCGGTTCAGCGCGAAAAATTCCTCTCGCTCGACAAGGTCACAAACATCGAAGGCCAACGGGCGGAGGAGTGGGCGGAACCGACGCACTTTGACAAGCTAACGCCGCAATTTCCACAGGGCAGGATTATTCTGGAAAATCCCAAGACGAACTCCATCTGCGCGCGCGCAGTGGATTTGCTGACGCCGCTTGGGCGCGGGCAACGCGGGCTCATCGTGGCGCCACCGCGAGTGGGCAAGACCATCCTGCTCAAGGAAATCGCGAAAGCGATCCGCGTAAATCATCCAGACATTGTGCTCATCCTGCTCTTGGTGGACGAGCGGCCGGAGGAAGTGACAGACTTGGAGCGGGAGATCGATTGCCAGATTTATCATTCGAACTTTGACGAGAGCGTGCAGCGCCACGTGCAGGTGGCCGAGATGGTGCTGGAGCGCGCCAAGCGTCTTGTCGAAATGAAACACGATGTAGTGATCTTGCTCGACAGCCTTACGCGGCTTTCACGCGGATACAATAACCTGGAAACGGGCAGGGGACGGATCATGTCCGGCGGCGTGGAAGCGAAGGCGCTCATTAAGCCGAAAAAGTTTTTCGGCTCGGCGCGCAATTCGGAAGAAGGCGGCAGCCTGACGGTGCTGGCGACTGCATTGACCGAAACCGGCAGTCGAATGGACGAACTGATTTTCGAAGAATTCAAGGGCACCGGCAACATGGAGCTGCACCTCGATCGCGGGTTGCAGGAGAAGCGGCTTTATCCGGCGATCCATCCGTTGCTTTCAGCTACGAGGCGCGAGGAGTTACTTTACCATCCCGATGAATGGGAGCGCGTGCTGATGTTGCGCAAAACCATGGCAGCGCTTCCGCCATCTAGAGGCGATGGAAAAACTGATCGATAATCTGCAGGTGACGAAGACGAACGCGGAACTGCTGCTCAGCGGCTTACGCTGACAGAATGACGCAGCACGAATGACGAATAACGAAGGAAACCCGAATGACCAAATGACGAAGCGGCTCTTAAGGCGAGCTCATCGTCATTCGGATTTCGTCATTCCTTCGTCATTACGATCGGGTTTCATTGCGACCGATGCCCAGCTGGCTGAGGTGCTGAAGAGGATTGACGCCGCCGATCGCGTCGCGCTCGATACAGAAGCCGACAGTCTGCATTCGTACCACGAAAAACTTTGCCTGCTTCAGATCAGCGTGCCTGCCCCCAGTGGTACAGCGTTGCAGGCGGGCCCTGCCGCGATCAACCCCGAAGGCTTTCGGGGCGGTTGCAACGATTTCATCGTCGATCCGCTGGCCGGTCTCGATCTGGAGCCTCTGCGCGAAGCGCTCGAACCCAGAGAGATTGTGTTGCATGGCGCCGACTACGATCTGCGCATGCTGCGGCGCGGCTTGAATTTCGTCGCGCGACAAAATCTTCGACACGACGATTGCAGCGCGTCTCCTTGGAATTCGCGAATTCAGTTTGGCTGCACTGGTGAAACGCTACTTTGGCCTGGAACTTCCAAAGGGTTCACAGAAAGCGAACTGGGCAAAACGGCCTTTGCCGGATCGAATGGCCGAATACGCGCTCAACGACGTGCATTATCTATTACCGCTTGTCGAAAAATTGGAAGCTGATTTAGACCGTTGTGAGCGCCGGGATTGGTTGCGGCAATCATGTGAACGCGCGATCGAGCAGGCGACTGTCGCGCGCGTCCGCGACGAGGACGAACTTTGGCGCATTCGCGGATCTGGTGCGCTTCGCGGGCGCGCCGCTGCGGTGCTGCGCGCGCTTTGGCAATGGCGCGAAAGAGAAGCGGAGATGGTTGATCGCCCGCCATTTCACATTTTGCAGAATGAGAAACTTTTGAACGCTGCGGTAAGTTTTGATTCAGGCAGCGTGCCTGATTACAAACATTTTTCCCACCGCCGACGTCGGGCATTTCGCGAGGCGGCACAAAGTGCATTACAGGCACCTGAATCGGAATGGCCGGTGTTGCGCCGGCGATTTGGGACCAGACCAACTGCGGACATGATGCAGCGCACAGAAGAACTGCGACGCCGACGTGACAAAACGGCCGAACAGCTCGGCTTGGAGCCATCATTCATTGCGGCGCGCAGTGCGCTCGAGGCAATTGCGGCGGACGGCGCGCGCGCAGAGTCGTTACTGGTTCCATGGCAACGTCAGCTGCTCGGCGTTTAGAGGGGTTTAAATAAATCGTATCCGTTCGAAGCGCCCGAGGGCGCAACGGAGTTTAGCCGTGGGCGGCGATCAGGAGTGATGACCCCGTCATGTTTTTTCGAAACTTCGGCCCACAATTTCCGTATAAGGAGGGTGAGCCATCAATAAGGTAGAGGGCTGATAAGAAATTCAGAAAAACACCTAAAAAATGGCTTGACGGCGTTGCACCTTTTGTACGAAATGCGCCGTTTATTGGGCTCAACGCCCGGGGATGGCGTTACTGAAATGATTGTGGCTTTACATCCGGGCGGGAGGCACGCGACGCGTGAGCGCGCGCTCACAAGAGTCGCTTCACCGGCTAGCGACTGCAGCGACGTCCAACCACCCCCCCCTTGAAAAACAAACAGAATAGTTCCTCTTCGCAATCTGCACCTGCCCGCCGTAGCTCGCGGCTGGTAATTTTTAGACGAAAGCGGCTTGGCGAAGGCGGGTTCTTTAGTCGGGGTGTCTTAAGCGCACTCCTTGTTTGCGCAATCGCGTGTTGGATCGTCGCAACGATCCCGCTAACGTCGGGACTGGCTTTTTTTCGCCCTGAAGCGCCGTCGAAGGTCTCCCATCCGGCAGTTGCCGGACTGACGTTTGCAGATCGCGTCGCGTACCAACGCGCGATTGAAGAAGTTTACTGGCGTCATCGGGACTGGCCTGCAACAGACGGCAGCGCCAAGCCATCGCTCGATCAGGTCATGCCGCAGGCGCAGATCGAAAAAAAGGTAGAAGACTACCTGCGCAACTCCCAGGCGCTGGAGAATTACTGGCGAAAGCCGATCACTCCCGAGCAACTACAAGATGAGATGGACCGCATGGCACGTCGTACGAGGCAGCCGGAGGTGTTGCGCGAACTCTTTGCCGCCCTCGGCAACGATCCCTACGTCATCGCCGAATGCCTGGCGCGTCCGTTGTTGGCGGATCGCCTGGCCAGGAGATTGTATGCGCACGATGAAAGGTTTCACGGCGAACTGAAACGACGCGCGGAGGCTGAGCTGGCTGCGCATCAAAGCGTCCAGCAAATGCGACAAACCAGTGGCACCTACAGCGAAATCGAGTGGGCCAAAAGCAATGATGAATCTGGAATTGTAGGGCAATCCCGAAAGCTTTCGGGGTTGCCAAAGGACGGTCTCGCCCCGGCGAGCCAGCCGAATACCCAGTCAGCAGGCGAAGCGCCTGCCCTACAACGGCTGCAAGAGGAGAAAAACGTCTTGAAGCTTACCGGCAGCGAATGGGCGGAAAACGTGCAAAAGCTAGGGGCTATGTTCGCTAGGGCAAAAACTGCTAGGGCGCGACCACAGCCTGCCCGCCATGGCGAGGGCGCGCCGTCGCCGCAAAAGGACGACGAAACTCTTGATGCCTGGGGTCAGATCGAGACCGGAGTCTTAAGTGCGCTGCAAGAAGATAACGACCATTACTACGCGACAGCAGTCATCACTAAGGGCACGGATCGGTTGAAGCTGGCTACGATTGCATGGATGAAACAGCCGTTTGATTCATGGCGTGCGAAAGCAGAAACGCGACTGCCGGTGACGATGGCCGCGCCGATAACCGCGAACTACACGCTTCCGATGATAGCCAGTCCGTCGGGTGCCTGCAGCGTTGACACGTGGACCCCAACTGCACTGGGCGCGCCTGAAGCCCGATACCTTCACACCGCCATCTGGACGGGCAGTGAAATGATTGTCTGGGGCGGATATGGCTACCTCTCGGCTACGTTAACACCGGCAGGCGGTACGACCCTGCGACAGATAGCTGGACAGCAACGAGCATAACCAACGCGCCTGAAGCCCGATACTATCACACCGCCGTCTGGACCGGCAGTCAGATGATTGTCTGGGGCGGATCTGGCACATCAGCGGCTATCTCAACACCGGCGGGCGATACGATCCCGCGACAGATAGCTGGACGGCAACGAGCACCACCAATGCGCCTGAAGCGCGATACTATCACACCGCCGTCTGGACGGGCAGTCAGATGATTGTCTGGGGCGGACATGGCAACATCAGCGGCTACCTTAACACCGGCGGGCGATACAATCCCACTACAGATAGCTGGACAGCAACCAGCACAGATCGCGCCTGAAGCCCGATACTATCACACCGCCATCTGGACCGGCAGTCAGATGATTGTCTGGGGCGGATATGGCAACAGCGGCATATCTTAACACCGGTGGGCGATACGACCCTGCTACAGATAGCTGGACGCCAACCAACACGATTGCCGTGCCCGGCGCACGATACAATCACACTGCCGTCTGGACCGGCAATCAGATGATTGTCTGGGGCGGATATGGCTATTTTGGCTATTCTAACACCGGTGGGCGATATGACCCTGCTACCGATAGCTGGACGCCAACGAGCACCACCAACGCGCCTGAGGCGCGACTACATCACACCGCCGTCTGGACGGCAGTCAGATGATTGTCTGGGGCGGATCTGGCAACAGCGGCTATCTTAACACCGGTGGGCGATATGACCCCGCGACAGATAGCTGGACAGCAACCAGCACGGACAACGCGCCTGAAGCGCGATATTATCACACCGCCGTCTGGACCGGCAATCAGATGATTGTCTGGGGCGGACTTGGCAACAGCGGCTACCTTAACAGCGGCGGGCGATACGACCCTGCTACAGATAGCTGGACAGCAACGAGCACGGCCAGCGCGCCCGATCCCCGATACTATCACACCGCCGTCTGGACGTGGCAGTGAAATGATTGTCTGGGGCGGATATGGCAACTTTACCGGCTATCTTAACACCGGTGGGCGATATGACCCTGCTACCGATAGCTGGACAGCAACGAGCACGACCAACGCGCCTGAGGCGCGATACCTTCACACCGCCGTCTGGACCGGCACTCAGATGATTGTCTGGGGCGGATATGGCAACAGCGACGGCTATCTTAACACCGGTGGGCGATACGACCCCGCTACAGACAGCTGGACAGCAACCAGCACGACCAACGCGCCTGAGGCGCGATACTATCACACCGCCGTCTGGACCGGCACTCAGATGATTGTCTGGGGCGGACTTGGCAACGTTAGCGGCTACCTTAACACGGGTGGGCGATACGACCCGGGCACAGATACTTGGACGGCAACCAGCACGACCAACGCGCCTGAAGCGCGATACGTTCACACCGCCGTCTGGACCGGCACTCAGATGATTGTGTGGGGCGGACTTGACAACGTTATCGGCTATCTTAACACCGGTGGGCGATATGACCCCACTACAGATAGCTGGACAGCCACGAGCACCACCAATGCGCCTGCTGCGCGATACCTTCACACCGCCGTCTGGACCGGCACTCAGATGATTGTCTGGGGCGGACTTGATAACGTCATCGGCTATTCGAACACCGGTGGACGGTATGACCCCTCAACAGATAGCTGGACAGCAACCAGCACGACCAACGTGCCTGATGGGCGATACCTTCACACGGCTGTATGGAGCAGCAGTCAAATGATTGTCTGGGCCGGATATGGCAATTCCGGCGTCCTGAACACCGGCGGTCGATACGATCCGGCTACAGATAGTTGGGTAGCGACGAGCCTGATCAACCCGCCCGAAGCCCGATACTATCACACCGCCGTCTGGACCGGCAGCGAAATGATTGCCTGGGGCGGACTTGGCAACAGCGGCTATCTTAACACCGGTGCGAGATACTGCGTAGGAGCTCCAGCGCCCACGCCCACACCGACCGCGACAGCAACTTCTACGGCAACATTTACGCCGACCGCTACTGCCACTGCGACAGCGACACCAACGGCAACGTCAACACCAACTGCCACGTCCACACCTACTGCAACTCCCTCTGCGAGTCCATCACCGACAGCCACGCCAACGGCAACCCCCACGTGCAGCGCAGATACTTGGACCCCAACCGCTCTGGGCGCGCCTGAAGCCCGATACCTTCACACCACCGTGTGGACCGGCAGCGAAATGATTGTCTGGGGTGGATATACCCCTGTGTTAGGCTACGTTAACGACGGCAGGCGATACGACCCTGCGACAGATAGCTGGACAGCAACCAGCACAACCAGCGCACCTGAAGCGCGATACTATCACACTGCCGTCTGGACCGGCAGCAGGATGATTGTCTGGGGTGGATCTGGCACCTGCGTCAGCGGCTATTGCGACACGGCGGGCGCTACGATCCTGCTACAGACAGCTGGACAGCAATTAGCACGATTAACGCGCCTGAGGGACGACAAGAGCACACTGCCGTCTGGACCGGCAGTCAGATGATTGTCTGGGGTGGATATGGCAACAGTGGTTACCTTAACACAGGCGGGCGATACGATCCCACTACAGACAGCTGGACAGCAACCAGCACGATTGCGCCTGAAGCGCGATTTGGTCACACTGCCATCTGGACGGGCAGTCAGATGATTGTCTGGGGCGGATACGACTCTAGCTACCTCAACACTGGTGGGCGATACGACCCCGCTACCGATAGCTGGACGCCAACCAACACCATCGGTGTGCCCGGCGCACGATACTATCACACTGCCGTCTGGACTGGCAGTCAGATGATCGTCTGGGGCGGATCTGGCTATTTTGGCTTAGCGAATACCGGTGGGCGATACGACCCTGCTACAGATAGCTGGACGGCAACCAGCACGACCGATGCGCCTACTGCGCGATACTATCACACGGCCGTCTGGACTGGTACCAGCATGATTGTCTGGGGCGGACAGGATAACGTCGTCGGCTATTCGAACACGGGCGGGCGGTACGACCCCGCTACAGACAGCTGGACGGCAACCAGCACGACCAACGTGCCTGAGGCGCGATACTATCACACCGCCATCTGGAGTGGCAGCGAAATGATTGTCTGGGGCGGACTTGGCAGCATTAGCGGTTATCTTAACACCGGCGGGCGATACGACCCTGTGACAGACAGCTGGATAGCAACGAGCACGGCCAGCGCGCCCGATCACCGATATTATCACACCGCCGTCTGGACGGGCAGTGAACTGATTGTCTGGGGCGGACAAGGCTATTTTGGCTACTATAACACTGGTGGGCAATATGACCCTGCTACCGATAGCTGGACGCCAACCAGTACGACCAACGCGCCGGAGGCGCGATACTATCACACTGCCGTCTGGACGGGCAGTAGGATGGTTGTCTGGGGCGGACTTGGCAACATTAGTGGCTTTCTTAACACCGGTGGACGATATAACCCCGCTACAGACAGCTGGACAGCAACCAGCACCACCAATGCGCCTGAGGCGCGATACTATCATACGGCCGTCTGGAGCGGCAGCAGGATGATTGTCTGGGGCGGACTTGACAGCAGCAGCTATCTTAACACCGGCGGACGGTATGACCCCACTACAGATAGCTGGACAGCAACGAGCACCACCAATGCGCCGGAGGCGCGATACTATCACACCGCCGTCTGGAGCGGCAATAGGATGGTTGTCTGGGGCGGAACTTGGCAACATCAGCGGTTATCTTAACACCGGCGGGCGATACAATCCCACTACAGACAGCTGGGCAGCAACCAGCACGACAAATGCGCCTGAGGCTCGATACTTTCACACCGCCGTCTGGTCGGGCACTCAGATGATTGTCTGGGGCGGACTTGGCAACTGCATCAACGGTTATTGCAACACCGGTGGGCGATATGACCCGGCTACAAATGGCTGGACAGCAACGAGCACCACCAATGCGCCGCTTGGACGAGGCTATCACACCGCCGTCTGGAACGGCACGCAGATGATTGTCTGGGCCGGATATGGTTACGTCGACTGCTGCTCTACTGATTACCTTAACACCGGCGGTCGATACGATCCCACTGGCGACAGTTGGATAGCGACGAGCCTGATCAACCCGCCTGAAGCCCGATATGCTCACACCGCCGTCTGGGCCAGCAGCGAAATGATTGTCTGGGGCGGATATAACACTAATGGCGCCCCTGCTAACACCGGTGCGAAATACTGCGTAGGAGCTCCAGCGCCCACACCCACACCGACCGCGACATCTACGCCAACTGCGACAGCAACTCCTACGGCAACATTTACGCCTTCGTCAACCGCAACGGCAACGTTCACGCCGACGCCAACAGCTACATTCACACCTACAGCAACAGCTGCGTTTACTCCAACTCCGACCGCGACGGCCACAGCTACGGCCTCATTTACGCCGACACCAACTCCAACGCCAACACCGGGCTGCGTCCCGCCTCCTTCTGGGATGGTCTCCTGGTGGCCGGGCGATGGTAACACAAACGATATCAGCTCCACCGCAAACAACGGCACTTTACAAGGCGGCGCAATTTTTGCCCCCGGCATGGTGGCCCAAGCCTTTAGCCTCAATGGAAGCGACGCCTACGTGCAGGCGCCCGCCAACGCCGCTCAAGACCCGACCATGGCCGGCAGCCAGGACGCCTGGGTCTTCTTCAATCAACTGCCATCTGCTGCTGGTCACATTATGGAGATCATCGGCAAAGGCGCTGGCGGAACTGATTTCGACCTGCAAGCCGAGACGGACAATAAATTCCACTTCTACATTGCTGCAGGCAATAGCGTCACCTCGACGACCGTGATTCAAATCGGCGTGTGGTATCACGTTGCCGGCACCTGGGATGCGACCGGTCTGCGGATCTATGTCAATGGCGTGCTGGAGAACACGAACGGCGTCCAGAACTTGACGCGCGGCCAAAGCGGCAACCCGTTGCAGATCGGTAACCAGCCCACCTTCGGTCCACGACTGTTCAACGGTCTCATTGACGAAGCGGAAATCTTCAACCGCGCGCTGACGGCAGCCGAAGTTCAGGGCATCTACAACGCTGGCAGCGCCGGCAAGTGCAAGTCCTCGCCGACGCCGACCGCAACATTTGACAATACAGGCAGCCTCAACACCGCACGTGCAAGGCACTCGGCGACCTTGTTGCAAAACGGCAAGATCCTCGTTGCAGGGGGAGTTACTAGCGGCAACACCGCCATCGCGAGCGCGGAATTGTACGACCCGGCAAACGGAACTTGGACTGCCACGGGCAACCTCACAACCGCACGTGCGAGGCACACCGCGACCTTGCTGCCTAACGGCAAGGTCCTGCTTGCTGGCGGATTTGACAGCAGTGGCAATGCTCTTACGAGCGCGGAACTGTACGACCCGGCGAGCGGAACGTGGACGGCCACGGGCAGTCTCAGCACCGCTCGTTACCATCACACGGCGACCTTGCTGCCCAACGGCAAGGTACTCGTTGCCGGGGGACAAGGTACCAGCACCAATGCTATCGCGAGCGCGGAACTCTACGACCCGGCGAGCGGGACCTGGACGGTCACGGGCAGCCTTAACACGGCACGTGCAAGGCACTCGGCGACTTTGCTGCCCAACGGCAAGGTGCTCGTTGCCGGGGGAAATGATATCAGCAGCAATACTCTGGCGAGCGCGGAACTGTACGATCCGACGAGCGGGACCTGGACTTTCACGGGCAGTCTCAACAGCGAACGCAATGTACACACGGCGACTTTGCTGCCCAACGGCAAGGTTCTCGTGGCAGCGGGAAGTGATAACCCGACTACCAATGCTATCGCGAGCGCGGAACTGTACGACCCGGCGAGCGGGACCTGGACAGTCACGGGCACCCTCAACACCGCACGCTATAGGCACACAGCGACTTTGCTGCCCAACGGCAAGGTGCTCGTTTCAGGGGGACTTGATATCAACAACAATGCTCTCGCGAGCGCGGAACTGTACGACCCGGCGAGTGGGACGTGGACCGCCACCGGCAGCCTCAACACCGCGCTCAATTTTCACACGGCAACCTTGCTGCCTAGCGGCAAAGTTCTCGTTGCAGGGGGTTATGGGGATTTTAATGTAACTACTTCCACCGGAGCTGAACTGTACGATCCAGCCAGCGGGAGCTGGAGTGCCACAGGCAGCCTCAACACCGCACGCGTCTATCACACGGCGACGTTGCTGCCCAACGGCAAGGTGCTCGTCGCAGGCGGAGCTACGACGGCACCGTCAACGCCATCTCGCAAGCGCGGAACTGTACGATCCGGCGAGCGGGACCTGGACGGCCACCGGCAGCCTCACCACCGCACGCTATCAGCACACGGCGACGTTGCTGCCCAACGGCAAGGTGCTCGTCGCAGGGGGAGGATAACAGCGCCCTCTCTGGCGAGCGCGGAACTGTACGATCCGGCGAGCGGGACCTGGACGGCCACCGGCAGCCTCGCCACCGCACGCCTTCATCACACGGCGACGTTGCTGCCCAACGGCAAGGTGCTTGTTGCAGGAGGTTTTAGTTGACGGCGGCGATCTCGCGAGCGCGGAACTGTACGATCCGGCGAGCGGGACCTGGACGGCCACAGGCAGCCTCAACACCGCACGCTATTTTCACACGGCGACGTTGCTGCCCAACGGCAAGGTGCTCGTCGCAGCGGGTAACGTAGGTAACAACGG
This sequence comes from uncultured Verrucomicrobiae bacterium, assembly GCA_963840305.1. Classification (GTDB taxonomy): domain Bacteria; phylum Verrucomicrobiota; class Verrucomicrobiia; order Chthoniobacterales; family UBA10450; genus Udaeobacter. The sequence continues at coordinate 147,863 of CAWIYE010000006.1, read as the reverse complement.
CATCTCTCGCGAGCGCGGAACTGTACGATCCGGCGAGCGGGACCTGGACGGCCACAGGCAGCCTCAACACCGCACGCGACGGTCACACCGCGACGTTGCTGCCCAACGGCAAGGTGCTCGTGGCAGGAGGATCTGACGGCAGCATCGCTCTAGCGAGCGCGGAACTGTACGATCCGGCGAGCGGGACCTGGAGTGCCACCGGCAGCCTCAACACCGCACGCGTCTTCACACGGCGACGTTGCTGCCCAACGGCAAGGTGCTCGTCGCAGGGGGTTTTGGCGGCGGCACGACTCTCACGAGCGCGGAACTCTACGATCCGGCGAGCGGGACCTGGAGTGCCACCGGCAGCCTCAACATCGCACGCGCGTCGTCACACGGCGACGTTGCTGCCCAACGGCATGGTGCTTGTCGCAGGCGGTCTTGACATCAACGACCTTGTACCGCGAGCGCGGAACTCTACGATACCGGCCTGGGATTTGTGCGTCCGGATTGGCAGCCGCAAATCGCGACCGCGACTTCCCCGCTGCTACTTGGAAGCAGCCTCGTGCTGACCGGCTCACGTTTTCAAGGAATCTCCCAAGCCTCCGGCGGGAACGTCCAGGACTCATCGACCAATTACCCCGTAGTCCAACTGCGCGACATCGACAACAGCCAGGTCGCCTTTCTCCCGGTGGATCCAACAGCAGGCTGGTCCGATACCGCCTTTACTTCGACGCCAGTCAATAATTTTCCTCCGGGGCCAGCTTTGGTGACCGTCTTTACTAATGGCATTCCCAGCGATGCCAAGTACGTGCTGGTAGTCAGCCCAAACACGACTCCAACTCCAACGCCCACGGCGACGGCTACCTTCACGCCGACACCAACAGCTACGTTTACTCCGACCCCGACACCTACGGCGACAGCCACAGCTACGGCGACATTCACGCCTACGCCCACTCCAACAGCTACTCACACACCGACCCCAACGGCTACGTTCACTCCGACGCCGACAGCAACGGCGACCGCCACAGCTACGGCCACATTCACGTCTACGCCGACTCCAACAGCCACTCACACTCCGACGCCTACTGCTACTGCAACGGCCACTTTCACCCCACCACAGCGACGGCCACGGCCACACCACGCTACTTCAACGCCGACAGCTACATTTACCCCGACGCCGACAGCTACTCATACTCCTACTCCAACCGCTACGGCTACGTTTACTCCCACAGCAACAGCTACCTTTACTCCGACTCCAACCGCTACGTTTACTCCAACTCCAACAGCCACCGCTACGTCGACGTTCACGCCGACGCCAACGCCAACAGCCACTCACACGCCGACGCCCACAGCAACAGCCACCTTTACTCCGACCCCACTCCAACAGCGACCGCCACAGCTACGGCCACATTCACGCCTACGCCAACAGCGACCGCCACATTTACCCCGACCCCAACACCGACTTTTACTCCGACGCCTACCCCGACAGCGACTCCTACCGCGACACCGGCTGGCGGGACCTGGAGCTTCACGGGCAGCCTCAACACCGCACGCTTTGTACACACGGCGACCTTGCTGTCCAACGGCAAGGTGCTTGTCGCAGGAGGTGGGGCTGGTAGCAGCCTTCTCGTTCTCGCGAGCGCGGAACTGTACGATCCGGTGAGCGGGACCTGGAGTGTCACAGGCGGCCTGAACAGTGCACGCTACTATCACACCGCGATCTTGCTGCCCAACGGCAAGGTCCTTGTTGCAGGCGGACTTGATAGCAGTAGCCATCCGTCCGCGAGCGCAGAACTGTACGATCCGGTGAGCGGGACTTGGAGCGTCACGGGCAGCCTCAACACCGCACGCTATTTTCACAGGGCGACCTTGCTGCCCAACGGCAAGGTCCTTGTTGCAGGGGGACGTGATAGCAACCTCAATCCTTCTGCGAGCGCGGAACTGTACGATCCGGTGAGCGGGACCTGGACTACCACGGGCAGCCTCAACACCGCACGCTATACGCATACGGCGACCTTGTTGCCCAATGGCATGGTGCTCGTCGCAGGAGGTTTTGGCACCAGCGGCATTCTCGCGAGCGCGGAACTGTACAATTCGGCGAGCGGGACCTGGACTACTACAGGCAGCCTCCACACCGCACGCTATCAGCATACCGCGACGTTGCTGCTTAACGGCAAGGTCCTGGCTGCAGCGGGGAGTGGCTCGAGCGCGGAACTGTACGATCCAGCGAGCGGAACCTGGAGCGTCACAGGCAGCCTCAACACCGCACGCTATCTTCACACCGCGACGCTGCTGTCCAACGGCGTGGTTCTGGTTGCAGGGGGAGTGGGCGGTTACTCGAGCGCGGAACTGTACGACCCGGTGAGCGGGACTTGGGGTATCACAGGCAGCCTGAACACCGGCCGCTATCTTCACACCGCGACCTTGCTATCCAAAGGCGAGGTCTTGGCCGCAGGCGGAGAAGATAGCAATAACAACATTCTTGCCAGCGCAGAGCTCTACACTTTCGCGCCAACACCCACACCGACCCCGACGTCAACCGGAACGCCCGCGGCTACTGCGACAGCTACGGCAACGCACACACCTACGCCTACTCCAACAGGTAATCACACGCCGACGCCCACGCCTACAGCTACTCCAATGGGGACTCACACGCCAACACCAACTCCAACAGCTACTCACACGCCGACGGCTACACCAACGGCCACGCACACGCCAACGTCTACACCTACAGCATCACCTACACCTACACCGACGCCGACCCCATGCAGTGGGAGATGCTCGCCCACTCCGAGACCGCACCCCAGTGCGAGTGTGCGGCCTACCCCGCCTCCTCGTTTAACACCGCCGCCTACCGCTTCGCCGAGCGTCACCCCGGCGCCGCGGCCCACTCCGCCTCCTGGCCTCAGACACTACCAGCGTCACGACCTATCCGAGCGGTCCGGCGCCAGGAAATTTATCCTGCCACAATTGCTAGCGATCATTTCCCAGTGGAACGGAGACAGCTCAATTGTGGCGATATGCGTAAAAATTGCTTGACCAAAAGGCAGATAAGTCTCAAAAAGGCGACCGAATTTTGGAACAAGCGCACATGAATCGATATCTCTGTCTTCGTGCGTTGACGGCGTCCGCAGCATTGGTTGTGATCGGGGGCGCGAGTGCTGCCCACGCTGCTTCACTCAACGAAGTGCGGATCACGCGGGTGAACAATCATGTGCAATTGCTGCGTCCGACGGCGGCGGCGCGCCCCGCGTCGGTCAACGACATCGTTGACGAAGACACCGTCGTACGAACTGGCAGCTCGTCGGGCGCTGAACTGACCTTTTCAGATGAAACAGTTGTGCGGCTTGCGGCCAACACCGCTTTCAGTTTCAAAAATGGAACGCGCGATTTGAATCTGACAGAGGGCGCGGTGCTGATTCAGTCCCCGAAGCGGGCGAATGGCGCGACGATTCGTGCGGTCGCGGTGTCGGCAGCGATCACGGGGACGACTAGCATGCTGGAATATCGCCCCGGCGTTTACAAATTTCTCGTGTTGGAAGGCACAGGGCGCTTGTATCGGCCCGAACACATCGGTGATTCAGTTCTTGTTGGCCCTGGTCAACTGGTCATGGGCAATCCAAACGCAGCGGTGAGCGATCCGGCGGACTTCGATATTGCGCGTTTTGTGAAGACCAGCCGATTCATTGTCGATCTTCCGGCGCTGCGCAGTGAGAAATTGATCGTGGCGGAAAGCCAGAAGCAGCAACGAGAGAAATCGAAGAAGACCTTGATCGACACCAACCTTGTTATTTTCGGCGGCGGAACACGCGTGTCCGTCCTGGGCCAGGCCCAGGCCAATGCAGCGGGCCGGATAACTGGAGCAAAGCCACATTCAACGCCGGAAGAAAACAGTGCAGCACAGTAGGAGAGAACTATGAAAAAGTTTTTGACGAAAACTTTTAGCAGCAAGCCGATGACGGTCTGCGGGGTCCTCTTTATTTTGGTTGCCCCAACGCGATTGGCGAACGCAGCCGAATTGCAAGAAGCGCGCGTGTCGCAGGTAATTCAGGACGTGCGCTTGTTGGAAGCACATGCCGCGCCTCATCCCGCGGCGGTGAACGATAAAGTCACCATGGGGTCGGCGGTGCGCACCGGAACAGAATCGCGGGCGGAATTGACTTTTAACGATCTGACTATCACCCGGCTTGGCGCGAACACGATTTTCAGTTTTACTGCGGGAACGCGTCAGGCAGAGTTGACCCAGGGAGCGGTTCTTCTCCAGGTTCGGCCCGGGGCGCCCGAAGTTAGGGCGAACACGACAGCTGTCACCGTGGCCGTTATGGGCGGGACGGCGCTTCTTTCAGCGGGTCCGCCGACAAAATTTATGGTTCTCGAAGGAACCGGCACGATTTATCCCCTCGGTCACCCTGAAAAAGCTGTGACTGTTCGCGGCGGCGAAATGGTGATCGGCGAACACGGGCGCACTAGTAAGCCGGAAAAATTCGATGTGAAACTGGTCCTGAAGACGTCGCCTCTGGTTACCGATTTTGCGCCGCTGTCGAACTTGCCGCTGATCCAGACGGTGATGAACGATCAGGTTGCGGAGCAGCAGGTGGCAGTGACAACCAGTCAGCCGCTTATCAAGAACTTGATCAACACGATCGACGTGACCAGTCTAAACACCACCGCGAACCCGGTGGTTGTAGCAAACACTTTTGCAACTCCGTCTCCGACAATAAGCCCGACGGTAACCCCGGTACCAACTCCGACTAAGTTTGGGACACCGGCAGTAATCACCTCACCGAATCCTTATTTAATCACGAATGGCACAGTGATTACGACCGATCCTTCGATCACCACCAATGGCGTGACTGACTTCGGCAAAATCTATCGCGGCCCGACGGATGACGGACCTTTCACGCTGTGGGCCTTCGGTTCCACTTCAGCGTTCGACACAGCGCTAAACCTCGATACACAGTTTTTCGACCCGACCTTCGACCCGAACCATCTGCCGCTCGCCGTTTTTAAATTCCAAAGCCTCTCGCTCACCGGTGATCCGACCATCGACCTGAGCAACAATGGCGTGACAAAGCTCGCCCTGATCGGTGTGGACGGAATCACTTCCGGCCCATCGGGCGGCACATTGACTTTTACTGGGCTTGACTTCCTGGCGCTGGCCACGGTGAACGGTTCGATCAATCTCACGTCGGACGTCTCGTTCCAAAACCTCAACGAGCTTGCCATGTACGCGCGCGGCGCGGGTTCGGACCTCACACTTAATTCCCCAATTTCCAATATCGGAATTCTCGAGCTTGCCGCAGAAGGATCGATTCAACTTGCCAACCCCGGCACGATGAGCGTCGGCGGATTCGAAGCGACTGCCGGAAACAATCTCACGGTTCAAATCGGCGGGTCGCTCCTGCTCAATGGCGCGGTCGATTTAAACACACTGATTTTGCCCGGCACCACCGTCGCCAACGGGGCCAATGTCGCACTCAACATCACTGGCGATTACATGAACAGTTCAACTACCGAAGTTTCTCAGTTGCGCGTGACAAACGAAGGCGCGCACATCGGAACAGGTGGCAATATTGGCGTGAACATCGGCGGCAATCTGACCGCTATGCAGCGATTTTAATTTGATTGTTCAAAATACAAACGGACAGATCGACAACGGCGGCAACATAACGCTCAACGACGTGGCCGGCAGCATTTCCACGCAGGGCGAGCTAAGTCTCCTCGTTGAGAACTACGATGACAGTGGCAATCCGAGTGGGCATATCGGGACCGGTGGAAATATTTCCGTTACGACGGGAGAAGACCTCACCGCAGGTTCCATTGATGCCGTCATCGATAACCGCAACGGCGGGTCGATTGGTTCGGGCGTCAACCTCACTTTCGGCATTGGCGGCACTCTTACCACTCAGGGCGAGGCGCTCTTCACAATTGATAACAGTAATGGCGGAACAATCGGCGGGAATGCCACGATCATGGTCGCTGCTAATAACATTACTGCGAATTCTTTGGATGTTGAGATCGATAACACGGGCGGCAGCATCGGTGCGAGTTCTGAGGGCGGCGCGATTATCAACATGAATGTTTCGAACAATGCTACGGTGACTACGGATGCCACGGTTGCGATCTACGGCAGCGACGGCGCGGTCGGCGGCGCGGCAATCAATATTAACAGCGGCAGTTATAATGTCGGCGGGACGTTCCTTTCGTACATCGACGGCAACGGGACGATCACATTCAACAATGCCACCGCTCACGCAGATGTGCTCAAAGCCGGCGTGTTCGGGGCAAACGGTGTGCTCAATATCGGCGGCGGTATCCTTTCGGCTGATTCCGAGTTGAAACTTTACGCATCGGGCAGTAACGGCACGCTTAATTTCCTTTCTAACGTCACGCTCGGCGGCGATGCTCTCACAAAAATTCTTGCCGCTAATACCATCAACATTTTTGACAACGTCGTGGTGACGATTGGCGGCTCAACTCCAGTCGATGTTTACACCACCAACGCCAATTACACAGGCTTCGGTGGCAACGGCACGAGGACCGGCACGTTTGCCGGAGCGGGCGCGAATAATCCACAGCCGCTGGCAAACGCGCCGCCGTTCGGTAGCGCTCCGTCTTCGCGGCCTAATGGGAGATCCGGCAATCATGGCGGCTGAGAACCGCGGCATAATCAATGTCGGTAACACGGAGGAGTTGCTTGCCTTGCTCGATGGCGCCGCCGTCGGTCCCGATGGGAGGATCACGGTTCCAGCTTCTCAGAGAATGAGGGACTTGAGACATTCCAGTCGGACGGATATCAATGCTTTACGAAGAGAAGCACGTCGAATACTAATCCAGCAGACGCGTGACCGCAGTATTACGCGCGTGGGTAACCGGCGGATTCTGTGATTGAGACCGGTTCGCTGGAGATCCAACATGCATTTAGACGTCGCTAAACACATTAAAGGCTTAAGGTATGAAGCGGGCGGCCTAAAAAAAGGGTCGCGCGCGTGAAGCCTGGCCTTCGTCTTCGTCGAACCAGGTTCGTCGCGATCTTATGCGCGCTCCGTTTCATCGTGGCAAACGAAGGTTTCGCGCAGAGTGCGAACCAAGCGCAATCGACGCGTGACCTGGCGCCGTCGGCCTTTCCTCCGACTGCGCCTCCCAGCGGAGTGGAGGGTGGCCAGGTGCCGGCCGCGCCTGGCGATGCCGATCTCGGCCAGCAGCAAATCCTCAAGCGGGCGGAGGAATATCAGCCGTTCACCATCTCAGCGGGCGTGCCGTTTTATTGGACATCAAATGTCGCGCTGACCAAGAACAATGAGCAGAGCGACTTTGTGGTGGCGCCCGCTGCTGCCGCTTTCTACGAGCCGCGGATTACGGAAAACTTGTACGGACTGATCGATGTCCGCGAGCAGTTGTTTTATTACGACCGGTTCACCGACTTCAACTTCGGAAGCTTTGATGTTGAAGCCGGCCTCAGATACGTCGTGCCGCAATGGCATAATCTCCTTTTGCGCCTCGAGTACGATTATAATCGACTGACGAAGAAAAACAGCTTCTCAGCTTTCTTCCAAAACCATGCCTTTATTTTGAACGCGGAGATTCCGTTTCGCTTGGATCGCGCGCAACAGCTTTCTTTAGGCGCCGTCGTGAACATCAGCGCCGCAGCCGAGGAATCCAACCAGCCTCCTCCTCCGAATATAAGCTCAATTTCAGCGCGCCGAAATGAGTATAGCGCGTACCTCGGTTACTCCGTGATTCTGACGCGTTCTTTCTTCATCAACGCTGTTGGTACCATCGTGGTGCGGCAGTATTGGGAGGGAGGTCGGGATGACGTCAGCGAAATTCTTGCGCTGACCGCGAATTATCGAGTGAATAAATATCTTACGGTAAGCGCCGTAAGCTCGTTCGCGGCAGACCAGTCTAACCAGAGCGTATTCGATTACCAGGTGGCTAATCTCGGCGGCGCAGTGGCGTTCGTAGTAAAGTTCTAGAGATGGATTTGTCGATAGCGGCCGTTCGCCTTCTGGCGCGACTAGCCCGAAAGACGAGCTGAATCGGCAGGCGGGTCTGTTGAGGTCCGGCGAGTTTTCCAAACGGATCGCCCGATTTCGAACGCGCATCGTCCGATCAACAGAAATGCAGTAAATTGTGCCAGAAGAGTAAAGACCAGTTGGATGGTGTTGTATCGGCGGTTGTCCAGAGTGTGAACGATGGCAACCTCAAGACAGGCAGCAAAGTTATACCAGCACACGAATGCGGTTACACCCGCAAAGGAACCCAAGTGATACCGAAGCTGCCGGGGGAGTAGAACAGTCGCAACCGCTACTACGGAAAAGGCAACAGCTAGCAAGTAAGTGCGTCCTAGAAACCACTGAGAACGCCACAGAAGGCGCGGCACCGGAACCTCAAGCCCCTCTTGCGCGAGCTCACTGGTCCTGCGGATCAGTTTCTCAAGCGGTTGGTATCCCGCCCATTGGTGACGAAGATCAGCTGCTTGGATCGCAGCTAGACTGCTGCTGTACTCTTTCGAGAGGTGCCGAATCTTTCCAGGGTAATATGCAGGGCAAAAAGGCCCATAGAAAACCAGCATTTGGCGAGCAATCTTTCCTGCCATGCGATAGGGCTGTTTCAGCCACACGCGCTTATAATAATAGCGATAGAAGGCACAAAGTTCTTCGGTCCGGCCGCGGAATTCTGCATGCATTTGAGCGTCGAGGGAAGTCGGGTTGTACATCAGGTAATCCGGATGAAAACCTAAAACGGGATACGTTGTGAACGTGGCAGTTTTGTTGATTTCGATGACGAGTATCTGGTGAACTCTCCGAAGAAGCTCTGTTGAATACTTCGTCGCAGCTCCATCACTGAGGTCATTCGCAATTTGATCTCGAATCAAATCAGCGTGGATCACAAACAGTTGCGTGGGCAAAAATGCTCGGTTCGCTGGATCATGTCGTGCGGGCAGCTGTGCCGGCAAGATCAGGAGCGTTGCAGCCGCCAACGATCCGATGACCAGCGCTACTTTGCTTCTTCGCGAGAACGGGTAGAACAGCGCAGCGGCGAGAGGAGCGAGAGCGCCGGCCACAGCAATTGCCAGACTAGGCTTCGCCAAGGCCGTAATGACGGAACTGACCACAGCGCAGACGCCGAGCATCACGGGGATCGTGCGCACGCTGCGGAGATAGCAGCGATATGAAAATTCAAGAATTAGAAATATGTTAAGGATGATCAAAAAGGAAACAATGCCCTCCGGTCTGATGTCTGTTTCGAATCGGATGGGTTCCTCTGCAGTAAGGTAAATCGCTGCCGCGATCAGCCCGATGAACCCGTAAAGAAGTTGTGGCAGACGCGGCAGTGGTATGAAGCTGCGAATTCGCTGCCAGGCGAGCAAGAATATCGCCCCTGCGGTCAAACCGAGCAGATGCTGCACGATCGTAATTGCGCGAAAGTCACCAAAGCACTTGAGAACCAGAAAGAGGAAAGAAGGGTAAAGGTAGTTTCTAAGGTGATGCACGAAACCTGTGCCAATCAGCTTGCCAACCGCGGGCGATAAATACCCGTATGTATCCGGGTCAAGGATTGGTTCCGGCGGAAGACGAAAGCGCAAGAACGCCGCGTAGGTAAACAGTGAAAGAACCGCAATCCAGTATAGCACTCCTAGCACCGATCGCGCTGCACAGAGAAGCTTGCGATTCGACGCCGACCAGCCAGCCTTAATTACCCCATCGCTCACAGGAGTGACATTAGAGATCGGCTTCCAATCGTTTGTAAAGAGACGGTGTAATTTTTGACGGCCATATGTGCGAGACAACCAAAACATGTCGAGCATTCTTCAAATGATTGCTGGCGCAACATTGATTTTAATAACTTTCGCAGCCGCTCGCCATCATTGCGCCGCGCAACATGCTGCTTGCAATTGCGGGCGATCCAAGGCGCACCGATTCGTTGCTAGTTCAATGGTAGCGCCAGTTGCTTCGAATCACAGCGTTCGGTGACCGCTACGGAATAACCAGCGTCTCACCGACCGTAAGTTTTTTCGGGTCGCGGATATTTTTTCTGTTCGCCTGGAGAATCTCTTTCCAATGCTTGGATGATTTATAAAATTTTCGCGAAATGGAGAAGAGAGTGTCGCCCGATTTTACAACGTAGGTTCGGTCTGCCTTCTCGACGGCGGTTTTCTTTGAGCTTGTGCCGTTCGCCTGCGATTTCTCCGTAGCACTGCGCAAAGATCCAGCGCGCGCTTCGAGTTCTTTGCGCAAATTCAGATTTTCGTTGCGCAACTGGGCCGCTTCCGATCGCGGGATAACCGAATCTCCAGAGAGCGCGGTCAGTGCGGCGATTTCGTCGTGCTTTATCGACTTCTTAACCTCATTCGCGTGAGGACCATTTGGACTTAACTCGAGATAGCGTTTGAAATGGTGCAGTGCGCTGACGGGATCGTTCAATTTATCGTCATAAAGAAGGGCTAGTTTGTAGTGGATCTCAGCGCAGCGCGGACTGTCATCGAGCGCCGCTTCATACAAGTTGATCGCACGGGCAAAATCTCCATTGGCTGTTTTGCTATCTGCATCCCGTGTCAACTGCGCGTAGCGGGAATTTCCCAGCCGGTCGCATCCAGCAGCTAAGGCGCAGACGAACAAGATCGAGAACGACGCACGCAACGCAGTCGGCCAACGCCATGGAAAAATTGAATGGGGGGGAGCAGACCAGAGGTTGTCAGCGCACGACATCGTTGCCAATTTGCTTACTTGTTAACCGGCGCGCACTTCAATTCTTTTTGAAGGGGCAACAGAATTTGGCGTCTTCTTACCCGGGCGAGATGGCGAATTGCTAGCAATGGCAATAGAACTTCGGCGCGGGGTGAGAATGATAGGCTGCCAGCCTGTCTCGGACGGCAGGCAGCTTGCCTGCCGAATAGGAGGGCTGCTTGGCCAGGCTGGCAGCCTGGCCGCCGAGTCAAGCAAAGCTGCCTGACTTCCTCAAAGCTCTTCAATATTTCGGCACGCTGGGATCGATCTCGTCGGACCACGCATGGATTCCGCCTTCGAGATTGTAAACGTTCGTAAAACCGCGTTGCTGTAACAGTCGAACCGCCTCGGCGCTGCGCCCGCCGCTGTGACAATGGACAACGATTGTCTGCTTACGTTGCAGCTCGTCTGCCCGCTCGGCGATTTCTCCCAGAGGGATTAACTTCGAGCCATCGATCCGCGCGATTTCATACTCGAACGGTTCTCTAACATCGATTAACTCGAATGCTTCGTGCGCATCCATCTTCCGCTTCAACTCGTGCGCGGACATTGCAGAAATCGTCTCGTCTCCCGGCACGCCACAAAATTGTTCATAGTCGATCGGTGAAAAAATTGTTGGATTTTCGCCGCAAACAGGACACTGCGCATCACGCCGCAGGTTCAGCTCTCGAAATTTAACTTTGAGCGCGTCGAAATGGAGTAGGCGTCCAATCAGGGGCTCGCCGATACCTACAATCAGCTTGATCGTCTCAATCGCTTGCAGCATTCCGATGATCCCCGGCAGAACACCCAACACGCCAGCTTGTGCACAGTTCGGGACTGACTCCGGCGGAGGAGGCTCTGGAAAAAGGCACCGGTAGCACGGTCCCCCCAAGTGCGGCGCAAACACAGTCGTTTGCCCTTCGAACCGGAATACCGAGCCGTACACATTCGGCTTTTGCGCAAAGACGCAGACGTCATTGGACAGATAACGCGTGGCGAAATTATCTGAGCCGTCCACGATGATGTCGTAATCGGAGACAATTCGGGAAGCGTTTTCGCTGGAGAAACGGCAGTGATGCAATTCGATCTCGATCTCTGGATTGATGTCGCGAAGCCTGTCCCGCGCCGACTCCAATTTGCGGCGGCCGATGTCTTTTGTTCCGTGAAGAATTTGGCGTTGCAGATTGGAAAGATCGACCTCATCGAAATCGACAATGCCAATTGTTCCTACACCAGCTGCCGCGAGATAGAGCGCGGCCGGGGACCCGAGTCCGCCGGCGCCGATGCACAAAACGCGCGCTGCCTTTAGCCGGCGCTGTCCTTCAGCTGTGACTTCAGGCATGATGAGATGGCGCGAGTAACGCTGCAGTTCCTCAGTGCTCAAGTGCGCCGCGCTGGCGCGTTGATCATCGATGACGCTTCCTTTCATGCTGTTGGATTTATTCTAGCACAAAGTTCTTGCGAGCGAGCCAAGCTGTAACGGCGATCTGTGATCGCCGAAAAGCACTAAGGCTTGTACATGGCGCGGCACCCTGACACGTTGCAAGTAAAAAGGATTGCGAGAAGGCCGAACAGAAGGAGCGTGGACCGCAAGGGCTCGCGACCGAAAGTAGAAGTAAGCGTGTGCAAGATAAATCCCAATGCACGCGGCAAATACTCCCCAGCCACCATCATTGCCCCAGTGCGGATTAATGAAAGCAGCAAGGCCGAGGGGAAACATCCAGGCCAAGGCCCAGAGCCCGCCGTTAGGGTTGGTCGCGAAAAGCGCGACTAACCAAGCCACAACATAAGAAACGATCTTATATTTTAGGGGGACCGATTTGGCGGGCACAGATTAGCTGAGCAAGCTTGAATCAGCCATGAACTTCACTCTGTGACGGTCACCGGTGTTCCTACGGATGCGTTTTCGAAAAACGGTTTTGCCATGCCTTTCGGCAAACGAATGCAACCATGCGATGCGGCAAAGGGCGGAACATATCCCTGGTGCATCGCGTAGCCGCCCCTGAAGAACATCGCATACGGCATTCGGGCACCGTCAAAATGCGTACCTTTTGGTTGGGAGTCTTTTCGCGCGTCAATATTTGATCTAACAACGTTGCCGTAATTGTCCACGTAATCGCCGAATTCAGTTGAGACGTGGTCTGCATCTTTGGAGAGAACGGTATAGTGACCGGGCGGGGTGGAAAAACCGGGTTTACCAGTGGAGACGGTCGATTCGCCGACCAAACGTTTGCCCATGTAAAAGTAGGCTTTCTGTTCGTCGACGTGCACCACGATCTTAGCCGGGCCGGAAGCGCCCTCATCATTCCACCAACCCGCCACAGCGGCGCGAGGATACATGCCCGGCGTGTAAGGCGGATACTCCTCGCAACTGCAAATAATGAGTGCCACGAGGCTTGCGCCCGCAATCTGGAACAAACGACGAGGGTTCATGGAAACGGATATTTATGTGCAGTCTTCAGACTGCTTCAACTCAAATATTCTATCCACAATTCGTAGCAGGTTCGCTCTCCGGACTCTCCCGGTTTGACGCTTTGCGCCGCACCAAATACCCTCTTTGCCATGACCACTGTGCAGCCGCCGATTGATCTGAAGAATTGGATTGAAGAGAATCGCGAAAAATTCAAACCGCCAGTAAGCAATCGTTATCTCTACGACGGGCGGGATTTTTTCGTGATGGTCATCAAGGGGCCAAACGCGCGGAACGATTTTCATCTGGTCGATTCGGAGGAGTACTTCTACCAACTTAAGGGCGACATTAAAGTGCGCATCCGCGAAGGCGACCGCATTATGGACCATATCGTCAGAGAAGGCGAAACCTTCTTCATCCCGCCAAATGTGCCACACTCGCCGCAGCGGCCGCCGGACACAATAGGTGTAGTGGTCGAGCGGCGTCGGCCGCCAGGGGAAAAAGAACACGTCATCTTCTATTGCGAAAATTGCGGGGCATTGGTGGAAGACATCCACTTCGACTGCGCGGATATCGTCGAGCATTTCAGCAAGGCGATGCTCGATTTCTGGAATGACGATGCGCGCCGCATCTGCAAGAAATGCGGCAAGAAAGTGGAGAAGCCGCAACCGGTGAAATCACTGTAGGGCGTCCGTGTCAGCCCCGAATGCTTTCGGGGTTCACAGAAACGCCCTACAATTCCCCGAGTGAAAATCGATCTGCATACCCACATTCTGCCGCACGATTGGCCCGACCTCGATGCGAAGTTCGGCTACAGCGGATTTGTCCGTCTTGATCACTATAAGCCGTGCTGCGCGCGGATGATGATTGGCGATCGCGTATTTCGCGAGATCACCGACAATGTGTGGGATCCAGAGCGGCGCATCGAGGAATGCGACCGCGATGGCGTTTCCATGCAGGCGCTCTCGACTGTGCCGGTGATGTTTAGCTATTGGGCGAAACCGGCCGACGCCCTCGATCTTTCTCGGCGACTAAACGATCACATCGCGGGGATCGTTCGTGATCATCCAAAACGGTTCGCGGGACTGGCGACAATTCCGATGCAGGATCCGGATCTGGCAGCGAGCGAACTCCAACGGTGCGTCCGCGAACTTGGATTGCGCGGGGCGCAGATCGGCACGCATGTGGATCCGAACCCGCATTCCGGGCGCATCGACGCTTTGAATCTCGATAATGCGTCTCTTCAACCTGTCTGGAGCGCCGCGGAAGAAGTGGACGCGGCGATCTTTGTTCATCCCTGGGACATGGTCGGCAAGGAGCGGATGCCGAAATATTGGTTGCCGTGGCTGGTGGGTATGCCGGCTGAAACGTCTCTCGCGATTTGTTCGCTGATTTTCGGCGGCGTCTTCGAGAGATTTCCAAAACTCCGCGTTGCGTTTGCTCATGGCGGCGGCGCATTCCCGTTCACCATCGGGCGCATCGAGCGTGCGTTTCATGTGCGACCGGATTTGGTTGCTGCGGAGAACAACACGAATCCGCGTAACTATCTCGCTCACGACAACGCACCGGCGCGGTTTTATGTGGATTCACTCGTGCACGATGCCGATTCGCTGAGAATGTTGCTCAAGCTCTTCGGCGCGCAACGCGTCGCGCTCGGCTCCGATTACCCTTTTCCGCTTGGCGAAACGAAACCGGGCCAGCTCATCGAATCGATGAAGCTCTCTGCGAAAGAAAAAGCGCGCGTGTTTTCCGGTACCGCGCGCGAGTTTCTCGGACTAACGTCGTAATTGTCATGTCGAGCGAAGTCGAGACATCTCTGGAAGTTTCTCGGCCAGCACGCAAGACGTGAAGACGAAAGATCAGAGATTCCTCCACTTCGGTCGGAATGACATCTAGCTGATCACAATTCGTGTCTGATCGCCCAGAGATCGTGAAACACCGGCTTGAACAGCGACTCCTTCAGAAACGGTACGCCGGGTGATCCTCCCGTGCCTTTTTTCGCGCCGATGGTTCGCTCGACGAGTTTGACATGCCGATAACGCCACTCCTGCAACCCTTCGTCGAAATCGGTCATTAATTCAAACAGGATCGAGCATTCAGGGCGAACTCTTGTAGAGGCGCAGAATCTCCTTCTGCACGCGCTCGTCAGGCCCATTTGGTTGCGTCACGTCGCGATTCTTCAAGTCAGCGGGAATCTGCGCCCCACGGCTAGCAAGAAAATCGTAGAAATGATCAACCACGTGCGTTCTTGGAGCAGCTTTTGTAGCCGACCGTACCCGGGAAAATCGGGCTTCAGATACGCAACGGTCGATGCTCGTTTGTACCCGAGCGCGAACTCAACTTCCCGAAACTGCACGGATTGAAATCCCGAAGCGGTCTCAAGGCGGTCGCGAAAACTCGAAAACGATGAGGGCGTCATCGTTTCGAGAATATCCAACTGCGCGACGAGTACTTTCATGATAGTACGCACGCGCTTGAACGTGTGAATAGCGCCAAACAGAGCGCCTGCGGAAAAGTCGCTTTTTATTTTCTCAAACTCATGCAGCAACTGTTTAAACCACAGCTCGTACGTCTGATGAATGATGATGAAGAGTGTCTCATCGTGCTCCGGCGGACTTGAGCGCGGCTTCTGAAGCGAGAGCAGTTTCTCCAGATCGAGATAACTGGCGTAAGTGAGTGGCGGCGGCATGGCTTCCAAGTACTGGATACTAGATGCTTGATGGTTGATGAAAAGGCCACATTCTGTACCCCGACTTCCGCGGTCGGCCGCCTTCGACGTTGAGCGTTCGGCGTTGGGCGTTCGGCGTTTTCTTTAGTTGATATGCTGTGCGTAATACCGGTCCCATGCCGCGGGAATACTTTCCCGCGCTGAGTACGGTCCCGGGTCATACGCGCGCGAGGAGATACCTTGCTGGCTCAACTCGCACACGTGCCAGTCTTGCCTGTTGACCATGTCCCAGAATTCAATGGCATCATCGGGATTGAATCTGTAGTCCCGACTAGTCGGGATGACCCCGGCCGCGTCGGGATGAAAAAACCAATCGCACAAGATCAGCGTACGATCCGGGGACTCCGGCCGAAGTTGATGCACCATCACATAATCAGGATGCAAACTCAGCAGCATGTTCGGGAAAATGGAATAATAGAAAACGAGTCGAAAATCTTCGTTGCCAAAATCGCCTACCGGCAGGCCGCAGGCGTTGCCGCTCATGGTCAGGCTTCTATTCTTGTTGATTCGCATGAATCCGCCCAGGAACGGTCCTTCGGTCAGATCATTCTCCGCTGAATCGTGCGGTGAAATTTTCGAAAGCTCCGGATGGACACCTGCGCAATGATAACACTCCGAATAATTTTGAAAAACCAATTTCCAATTCGCGCGCACCTCATACTCGATCCGTCTTGCCGAGCGCAGTGCTGACAGGTTCCAGCGCGAAAATTTTCCGGCCAAGGGAACAAACCATTTCTCCAACGAGATGTAGCCCTGATTGGATCGCTGTGTCGAAGCGTCTGCAAGATTTACAAAAATAAAACCTTCCCAAATGCCAAGCTGCGCCTGGCCCAATGAATAATCAGCTTTGTTAAATCCCGGCGTTTCATCCATGTGCGGCGCGCCGAGTAGTCCTCCGTCCAGTCCGTACGTCCACGCGTGATACGGGCATTGAATCACCGCGCATTGTCCGTTTCTGTTTTCGATTAGTCGACTTCCCCGGTGGCGGCAGACGTTGTAAAAGCCGTGGATGGCTCCGCGCTTATCTCGGACAATGATCAAACTTTCGCCCGCGACTTCTGCGAGTAAAATAATCACCGGCTTCTGCGATCTGACTCTGATGGCCGACCAAGATCCATTGTCGGGAGAAAATCTTCTCCTGCTCCTCCGCAAAAATCTCTGGTGAAACAAAGTAGCTGCTGCGCGCAGCGTTTTTGCTCCCGCCGACGAAAGTTTCAGTCGTTTTGCGGAAGTCTGGCGCTGCTTTTGTCTCCGTCGCGTGCATCGATTTTGCATTCTAACTGCCAGACGCTGGATGAAAAATCGGATTTCTATGATCCGAACGAGTATCCTGTATGAATGTCGTTTCCACCGCCGTGCAGTTCGATATTCGGCGTTGGACGTTGGATGTTCGACGTTTTCTTGACGCCCCTACTTCAACACCGCCTGGTGAAACTCGTACCAATCGTCGAGATTGTTCAGGTTCACCGCGTCTTTCGGTGCAGAAGCGTCATCGGTTATGCCGCATGCGCCTAGAATGCCCTTGCGCGTCTCGTCGTCGTGATTATAGCCGCGCACGGCCGCGTTGTGCTTCTCGATCGCGTCGCGATTTAGCGATTTTGCGTTCTTCTTCACCCAAGCCTCGAACTCTGGATAGGTCGGTTTGCTCTGCTTGATGTAATCGCGCACCGCCTGCTCTTCGAGGCCGAGCGCGGCGAGCGTCATCGCGTCGAAACCGTGGCCAATGCCAGGGTAACCAGAAGCGAGTTTACCTTTTTCCTCGAGAGAGACTTTCTGCCAAAGCCGCGGGAGATGCAGAACGCCGAGTGGCCCGGCAACGCCGGAACTGATCAGTGGAACATATGTATCGCTCATAATGATTTCTCCGTTTTCGTTTGTTTCGCCCGCCGCGCGGCGGGCTTGCTAACGTTCACATGCCGCGCCTGTCCGTCAACGCGCGATTGACCGACGTAGCAACAAGCCGAGCAAGATAATCGAGAGAAGAACAAGAGCGCCATAGATGATTCGGTCTTGCAGCCGCGCGCGACGGGCCGCTTGCGCGTACGGAATCCGTGTAAACGTGACCATGGTATAGAGCGGAAGGTAAATCCCCGGCAGCGCGGCTTCCAGCAGGTGATCGAGTTTCTTTTTTGCGCGAAATGTTTTCGACGCGGTTTTATCGCGCATCTCGATGAAATTCCCAATCGCGAGGTCCGCGAGCGCGTCGGCATTTTCTTTCCGCCGGGAAAAATATTCAGCGAAGGCGCGCTCGCGGTTTTCCGCAAATTTTTCCAGGCATTCATCGAGCACGACGCAATCTTCGAACGCAGCGTTCATGCCCTGGCCGTAGAACGGCACGACTGCGTGCGCGGCGTCGCCAAGAAGACAAACTTTGTCCCGATAAAACCATGGCGCACAACGAATGGTCACCAGTGAGCCGGTCGGATTTTCGCGAAAGTCTTCAAGCAACGTTGGCATGAGCGGCACGGCGTCGGGAAATTCTTCATTGAAGAATCGGCGCACATTGTCATCGCTCTTGGTGGTGGCGAAACTTCGCGGCCCTTCAAATTCCCAAAACAGCGTGCACGTGAACGAACCATCGGGATTCGGCAGCGCGATCATCATGAAACTTTTCCGTGGCCAGATGTGGAGCGCGTTCTTTTCCATGTGCCATGAACCGTCCGGCCCGGGCGGAATGGTCAGTTCCTTGTAGCCGTGAGCGAGATAACTTTCGTCGTATTGAAAATTGTCGATCTTCAGCTGCATCGATTGGCGTACGGCGGAGAACGCGCCATCGACGCCGATGACGGCGTCGCCGTGTCCGGTCACTTTAACGTTTTCGGTTTCCAACTGAGCAGTTGCCGTCTCTAGATCGACATCGATGCATTTGTGATTGAAGTGGACGCGCACGTTCGGATACCGCTGCGCAGCTTCGATGACAGTCGTGTTGAGCGCGGCGCGCCCGATCGAGTTGATACACTTTTTGGGATCGACGTCGTACGGGCTGAAATGCAGGCGCGCCGGACTTATCGTGAATCATCCGGCCGCGCATCGGGATCGCGTGTTGCAACGCTTCATGCGCGATGCCGATCTGTTCGAGCGCATGAATGCCCCGCGTCGAAATCGCCAGATTGATCGATCGTCCGCCGACGATGTTTCCTTCGCGTGGATCAGCACGCCGTTCGTAAAGATCGACATCGTACCCGCGCCGGCCCAGATACGCGGCGAGCAAACCACCCGCCAAACCGCTGCCGATAAGAACAAACTTTGTGTTGGGCATTTGATGATGCCGTTGTTGAGATTCAATATTTGCACAGCAAACGCCCAACTCCGAAAGGTTTCGCGAGCAGGCAGCTCAACGTCCAACATCGAATCAAAGAAGGCGCAGAAAATTCTCGCCTGGGATTCAGGCGAGATGCGGCACCACTGCCGTCACTACAACGATTTCGCGGCTAATCTTTGTGCCGAATTGAGCCGGCGCCGCTGATGTGTTTTTCGATCGTTGGCGGATTGCCGGAGTAAGTTACTTTTCCCGCACCGCTGATCGCCACCTTTAGCTTCTCAGCAACCGCGACCTCAGCGTCCCCTGCGCCTTGGATGGAGATTTCAGCGGTCTTGGTTTGGAGAGCAGCTGCCTTTAGGTCGCTTGCGCCGGTCAGATCAGCGAGGAGCTGGTCGATACTGCCATCGAGCGAGATACGCGATGCGCCTGTGCCTTCCAAAGCAAATTGGGGTCCCGTCAGCTGGCTTGCGGCGAGCTTTACTGCTCCCGTGATTTTGGCCGCTTCCCGGGCAGGGCTTGCGATGGACACAGTTATTCCGTGCGTTGGTCGAATCTGCTCGCGGGTGCGCAAGCGAAGTGTGTTCCCGGAAATCTCGCTCTCGATGTAGGGAAAAAGATTTTCGTCTGTCTTAATGCGCAGGGTAGGGGGTCCATTTTGCCAATTGATTACAAATGCGCCGCTGGCGTCGATGTTGGCAAACGCGCCAATTTTGCGTTCGTCGATTTTGATATGGCCGTTGCCTCGAACTCCAGGCAACCAGCATCCGGCGACGAGAGCGAAACATCCGGCAAGAAATGCAATCGTGATCTTCTTCATGTGAAATAGGATTCTTTTATTACGATGCGCGCGGTGGATCGTTTTGGATTCAGGAAATTCAAGTGATGCAGGCAATCCTGCCTGCAACTTGATGTTCCTGGCTTTCCCAATACGAGGACACGCAGACAGGATTGTCTGCCGCTCACCGTTCACTTCACAATCTTTAGTTTCACTGCGTCCACTAAAACGTCATCGACATAAAATTCCACGCGGTAATCGCCAGGCGTCCAGCCGTCTTCAGGTCGTGTCAGCGTGAACGCGCCGTGTGCGGTTGGGCTTTCAGCGACAGCGGAGACTTCGTCCACCTTGTAATCTTGAGGAAAATCTTCGCCGATGTTCTCTGCGATCCAGACGGCCTTGACCTTTGCGCCTTTTCGCAACCGCTGTCCCTGCCAACGCGCGTAAATCTCCGGTGTATTGGATGAAAAAGTCGTCACCGGTTTCCCAAATTGATCCTTTGCAAGGCTCACTGAGAGCTGCTTCGGCGCCGTGCATTGGATTTCACTTCGGGTCGCGCACTGATTTTGGGGCGCTTCCACCAGCTCAAGCGAAATGCGCTGGAGCAAATCGCCATTGGCAGCCGCGCATCGTCGTCACGTCTTTGACGATTCCAACACCGCTTGCGAACCAGCGATCGATCGTCATCGCGGCTCGGTGACGTCTGCTCTCCATAAATGCGGAATGCATGAAATTTGCCAGCCGGCACGTTTATATCTTCTTCGCCGACGACGTCGTAATGCTGATGAACTTTTACTTCGCCTGCCTGTCCGTTGAAATCCCAGCTGGCACCCTTCTGAAGCGGGATGGCGATCATCGTCTGTGGCGGATCAAACTTAACCAGCTCGCCGTCCAGATTAATCCGCGCCCAGCAAATAATTCCATGTTCATTCACGGTGAGAAGGTCCGTGTTGGTAATCACACCGGCCGCGGTGCATTTCGAACTTGAGAAGATCCTTCCCATCGACGTTCTCGGTCCCATTGATGCGATACAAAACTGGCAGGCGAATCTTGCCATCGGCGTCCGGTTTGGCGTCGGGAATATTAAGACCCTTGCCGATTTCTTCTGTCATGTTGTATCGCCAGCTGGTTCCATCTGCAGTCGGAATCAAGGGAGCGGCAGCTGCCGAGACAATCGTGACGAAATAAAGGGCAACGGCGCGGATCTTTTGCACAAGACCTAATTCGCATGCCTGGATTGGCTCGACAAGGAACGGCGGTCTCCAGTCCGCCGCCCCAAGGAATGACGGCTTTCCGGCCCCGAACGCTTTCGGGGCTGTCCAGATCGTCGCTTCTTTGTTGCGTGGCCGATTGGAGACTGCCGCTCCTTGTTTTATGGTTCTCGGATGCTGCGAATCATCTCATTGCTGTTGTCGTTTGTGTGTGCCTTCATTGTCTCGCAGCGCAACCCGCCAAATCCGAGCGACACGTCGTGGTGGTCGTCTGGGACGGGATGCGTCCGGATTTTGTAAGCGAACAAAACACGCCGGCGCTTTGGAAGCTCGCGCGTGATGGAGTCACTTTTCGCAATCATCATGCCGTTTATCCCAGCGCGACGATGGTAAACGGTACGGCGCTCGTGACCGGTGTTTATCCCGGCAAGAACGGGATCATTGCAAACCATGTGTATCGGCCCGACATCGACCCTAACCACGCAATCGATGTTGAGACGCCAGCAGCGGTGAAGAAGGGAGATGAATTGTCGGGCGGCAAATACATTTCAGTTCCAACCATTGCCGAACTCGTCCAGCGTGCAGGCGGGCGCACCGATAATCGCGGCCGCTAAAACTGTCGGCCTTTTGTTGGATCGGCATCCGGATCGTGGACGCACGACGAACAGTGTCACGCTTTTCGCAGGCACGTCACTGCCGACGAAGATTCTCCCTTCGATTAGCGAAACGCTTGGTCCGTTTCCGTCCTCTCATCTGCAACAAGACTCCTGGACAACGAAAGCATTGATCGATTTTCTTTGGAAAGATGGGGTGCCAGCGCTTTCGATTCTTTGGCTCGGCGAGCCAGATCTTACGCAACACGAATCCGCGCCGGGCGCACCAGCGGCGCTTGCCGCGATCAAGTCAGCTGATGAAAATCTCGCAGCTGTGCTCGCGGCGTTAGATCAGCGAAATGCGCGCGGAACAACAGACGTTTTTGTCGTTTCCGATCATGGTTTTTCCACCATCGAACGCTCAATCGATTTGCGAAAAATTTTGAATGACGCCGGTTTCACCGCGAAGACCGAATTCGAACAGCGAACCGAAACCCGGAGAGATCATGCTGGCCGGCAACGGCGGGAGCGTTCTTTTCTATGTCGTCGGACATGACAAAACAATCACGGCTCGTCTGGTCGAATTTTTGCAGCAATCCGATTTTGCGGGAGTGATTTTCACGAAAGACCCGATGGAAGGGACGTTCGGTCTCGCGCAGGCAAATATGCATATCCGCCCGACGGCAAAGACGCACCGGACGTGGTAATGGCCTTTCGCTGGAACGACTCGAAAAATCAGTTCGGCATTCCGGGAATGATAGACGCCGATTGGGAAAGAGCAGCAGGCAAGGGGACACACGTCACGCTCAGCCGCTTTGACATGCACAACACTTGATCGCCGCGGGCCCGGATTTTCATCGCGGCGAAATGGACGATTTGCCGACGCGGCAATATCGATCTTGCTCCGACAATACTGAGCATTCTTGGCAATCAACGCCACCGCAGAAAATGGACGGGCGGATTTTGTCCGAAGCGATGGCCAATCTCAACGCGCCAGGGGCCAAGGCAGAAACAAAAACAATCGAAGCTACAAAAAATTTTCCGTCCGGGCACTTGGCGGCAATCACTCAAAATCTCGCGCGTCGGCTCAACCATTTATCTCGACGAAGGCAACGGTACCTTTACGCCGAAATAGCAAGCGGCGGCTTCCGATTCGCCCGTTTGTGCCGAATGCTGCCAGATTCATCACGATCATAACAAGCGCGAAGAGGTACAGCCCCATCAGTAATCCTATGGCGGCGTGCATCGCCAAAATACAGACCAGCCAAACGCGGCGAGTCTTTTTCATCCAAATGAAAACTGGGTAACTCACCTCGAGTAGGCAGATTGAAATTCCAAGCGCAGGCAAAGCGTATTTGAATCGAACAAGAATATCCGGAGAGACAAGGTTAAAAGGCGGCCGGATCAGCGAGCGCCAGAGATTGGAACCGTTCCACCAGCCATTGCCGAGACATTTTGCCAGCCCGCCGATGAAGTAAACAAAACACAGATGGATCTGCAGGACTCGCCGCCAAAAGCCTAAAAGCTGCGGATTTTTCGGTTTTGTCTTAACCACCCAGTGATCAAAGGAGTAGCGGTCTGGCAGTGGAGACAACATCAAGTAAAACAACGCCGTCGTCATAAAGTTATCAGCGCCGTAGGCGAGTAATCCGCCACTTTCAGCGGCGCAAAGATGGAGAAACCAGGCAACAATCGCCGCTGGGCGGCAGAAGAGTCCCAGTAACAAAAAGCAACCTGCGCAAAGCAAACAAGCCCACACAACGCTTAGCACAGCTTCTTCGCTCATGTTGACGCTGCGACCGAGAGCGATCAACCAGCTAAGCTTCGGAATCAATAGACTGTCGAAAGAAGCAATTGCTTCGCCAATTTCGCGAGCGACGAGACCCTTGCCACTGCTCGCGAAAAGATCGTGCCAGTCGCTCCTCAAAAATAGCGCATAGACAGTCGTTTGCAGACCCAAACCTATGCGAAACACCCCAAGCCACCGATCGTTTTCAGAGGGAAACAGAAAATCGATGAACCGTTCCCAGCATCTTTGCGGGAACGCCACCGGGCTAAATGGATTTTGAAGATTTTTCACAAAAGGCAACGAAAGAAACAAAGGTTTTAATTCAGTTTGGAACCCTTTTCGTGATCTTCGTTTTCTTCTGTTAGAAGTTCTTACCGTTTTCCCTCGTCGCGAAGGCTGAAATCGAAGCTGAACATTGGTTCAAACGTTTCTGCTTTGCCATGTTCGAACTCAGTCATGCTGGCCGGAGTTACGGATCCGAACACGGCGCGAATTTTCTTCACGTCGGGATGTTGCCGCCAGATGGACAAAGCGAGCATTTTGACCACGACCTGGCGGATCGGCTCGAAACGTTCCTCCGGCAACCTATCTAACAGACTCTCCAATCGCAATGCAGCGGCTTTACTGCGTAGATGTGGCGATTCGTATTCCACGCGGCCATCCGCGTAGAACAGCTCCAAGGTCAACCTATGATAGCCGGGCACATTCGGAGCAAAAAAAGCGTAGCCCGCCTGGATACCAGCGGCATGCAAATACGTCGCGATCCCTTGCCGTACCGGACTCGACGCCCCGGCCTCCTTCCCTAGCAACCAAGCGGCAGCGACTTCAGCCTTGCGCGCGTACGCTTCGAGCGCAAAGGGCAAGATGGTAGCGCCTTCGGCGATAAGCGAGAATAGTCCGGCAAAGCAAACGAACGTTATCAGGAAAAAATGGATCCCGAACCAGACCACTCGGATGCGCTTTGAAAACATCTCATGGGATTTTAAGGATGGACGGCAAGGCCGTCCATCGCTTTCGCTGCTCCGGTAAAATCTGCGCCGTCATTGCAGAACCAAGCGACGTGTCCTGACATGTCGAGGTCCCGCCCTACCGTTAAGTGTGGCTTCGGCTTCGTTGGTAGGGAGTGTTAATCCGTGCGCACTGTCGTCGCTCCCGTACACAACTCAGCCAGTCCCGGAAGCTATCGGGACTGGCACAGCGCTTTGCTAGCTGCTGATCAGCGGGCCTAAAGCGTCGCTGTGATTACTTTCAAGTTCTCAGTCGCCGCCTTGCTCTCGCTGGTTCCGGGCAGAACATTTTCGCGGAACCAACATTGACTCGGCACGGCGCCTGCGTAAAACGATTTGGCTTCATCGGTTTGAATACTCTTCAAGGAAGGAGCCAGGGCGTTTTGGTTTTGAGTGGATGCTTGCATTGCCAGGGCGCTAACCCCGACAACTGCTGCTGCTACCAGCGTTGCTGCGACGAAACGTGTGGTGATTTTAGCTTGGAGCTTTTTCATAAGCCGCCCTTACAGATTTTGTGAATAACTGTCAAGCTCAAAGGCAAGAAGCCGTTATCGTTAGATTTCCACTGCGTCGTTCAAGTCGGTAGGAATGTGAAACACCGCCATCAAGCAGGCGTCTGACACAGACGCTCTACAAATTCCGCGACGCATACGTATTGGTGCCCGGGCAAAAACGATGCAGGTTTGTGCCTGCAGTTTCGCGAATCCTTCTGAGTACGCGTGTCCGGCAGTGCGGGGAATGCTATTTCGGTGCGAGCGAAGCGACAATCGCTTCGAAGCGCGGGTCGCCCCGCAACGGGTCCCAGAGCGGATTGAGGCGCAGATTGCCGTAAGTAACATGGCTGCCCTGGCAGCTTCACTACCTCAGTCAATCGTTCAATTGCGCCATCCTTGTTGCCCGTCCACGCATAAATGACCGCGAGATATTGAATCATCCTCGCGCCATCGATGGCGTTTTTGCTGACGGGGATCAACTCGATCGCGCGCTGGCTTTCGCGGATGGCATCCTCTTTGTTTCCCAGAGCAGCATCAACGACACCGATCGCGCAAAGAGCCGCTGCGTAATCGGGTTGGTCGCGCACGATCTGCTCAAGTTCTCTTCGAGCGCTGGCAAACGCGGCACGAGCTGCCGGTTCGTCTCCGCGAAGCCGGGCCACAAGGCCGCCGCACCAACTGTCAGGGAATGGGATGTTTTCGTCGTAGCACCCGCCTGTCGGCATGGCTGCCAGCACGCGCTCGGCGGCAGCCGGGTCGCGCTCGCTAAGGGCAAGGTCGAGCCATTGCGAAACGATAAAAGGCGCCGCCTTTGGGTCTTGGGTGAGGGCTGTTTCAATTGTCGTGTGCAGCGGGCTCGGATCGGCACGCCATTGAAGTTCAACCCAGGCGCGCCACACTTTGATCGCAATATCTTTCGGCGCTATAGCCAACACCTGATCAAGAGTCGCGACCGTTTCTTTGTAGCGCCGCAAGGCTTGGTAAGTAAGGGAGGTTTGCTGGAGTATGGAAAGATTGTGCGGATCCAATTCCAGCGCCTGCTTCATTTGATCGAGAGATCCCTCCCAGCGCCCCTGCCGTCGATCGATGTAGGCTGCTAACAGAGGAATTCGCGCCTCGTTAGGCAAGGTGAGTCGCGCGGCACCCAGCTCCTCGCGGGCAAGGTCGTAGTTCTGATAGGCCCAATACAAATGCTGTGCGAGAGCGAGGTGGGTCTCCCCAGAGGCTGGGCGCAGCCGGCGAACCGATTGGATGGCCGCTTCGGACAATTGAAGGCGCGCATTGGTGTGATCGTACCCGAGCCAATAAATGCGATCGTGCGCTCCCGCGAGCTGACCGTAGGCATCAAAGAACAAGGGATCGTGCGCAACAGCCTGATCGAGCAGTCGAATCGGCCTCGAGTAAATCGTCTTTTTCCCGCGTGCTAAACGAAACGCCGTCGATCAGGTCTTTGGCCCGCAAATATGCGTCGTAGGCGATAAGATCCTTAGTCGGCGGCTCTTGAATGGCCGCTTTTTCGGTGGATGAGACATTAACTCTGAGGTGATTTGCGACTTTTTGGGCGATTTGCGTTTGGAGAGCAAACACATCATTGAGATCCCGATCGTATTCCTCCGCCCAAAGGCGAGAATCGTTCCGCGTATCGATTAACTGGACATTCACATGAATTCTGCCGGCGTCCCGTCTCACGCTTCCGACGAGCACGTAAGCTACATTCAACGCACGCCCGATGTCCTGTGTGTTATGCGCGCCGCGGTACTTTGATACGCTGTTGTGGCTGATCACCTTTAGATCAGCCACTTTCGCCAGCTTGGTCGAAACACCATCGTAAACGCCGTCGGCGAAAAACGCGTTTTCTTTGTCCGGACTAAGACTTTCAAATGGCAACACGGCAATGCCAGCTAGCGGTCCCCGTTCTCAGCAGCAACTTCGCTCTTCCAAATCAGCACGCCGACAGCTATCCCCAGCGTCAGCAAAAGCGCGGCCATGCCAGCAACAACTGGATTTCGTCGCGACCACCGCCAGAGACGCACCGGCGGCGAAACTGGCCGCGCGACAATGGAGTGCCCTCCGAGCCAGCGTTCAAGATCTTCGGCCAGCTCGCCAGCTGAGTGATAACGCGCATCTGGCTCGCGTTCCAAACATTTGGCACAGATCGTTTCCAGATCGCGATCCAGCGCTGGCGCCAGGGTGCGCAATTTGGGCGCGGGCTTTTCAGTCGCCTGCTGAATGACCTTCAGCGCGTGCTCACCTGTGAATGGCGGTCGGCCAGTTAAAAGATGGAATAAAACCGCACCCAAACTATATACGTCAGCCGCGGGCGTAAGTTTTCCCGCTGATCCGTTCACTTGTTCGGGTGCAATGTAGCCTGGCGTCCCGAAAATGCTGGGTGTGCGCGTCAAATCGCCGATTGGCTCCAGCCATTTTGCCAGTCCGAAATCGCTCACAAGTGGTTCGCTGTTGCCGTCCAGCAAAATGTTCCCCGGTTTGAGATCGCGATGGAGGATGCCCTCGCTATGGGCATATTGCACAGCGCGCGCCACCTTGGCCATCAACGCAACAGCGCGGCGCGGCTCGCGGCGCAACGCCGGAGCAGCTTCGAGCAAACTGCCGCCGCCAGCAAACTTCATGCTGAAGAAGGGCAGCCCCTCTTCGCTCTGGCTTACTTCATAAATGGGCAGAATGTTGGGGTGATCGAGGTTGGCCGCAGCCTGAGCTTCGCGCCGGAAGCGCATCAGCGTTTCCCGCGAATCGGCGTGGCAAGATAAAATGCGCTTCAGCGCTACAATGCGGCGCGAATGCCGTTGGCGCGCCCGATAAATTACACCCATTCCGCCGCGCCCGATTTCTTCCAGAATTTGATAATTGCCTAACAGCCAATCCGCGTCATGTCCGTGAACTCTACTGAGCAGGTCATCCAGCGTTTCCTCGGCCTGCGGATGGTCGCCGTTGCCGTTGATACCTGCGGAAAGAAGACAATTCAGACAAAGACCGCGACCAACGCGCGATGCCGACCCACACTTTGCACAGCTGCCTGACTCACTCTGGAGATGCAGGGAAAGAGAAACGCCAGGCGAGTTCATGAAGGGGAGTTCCGATGCTAGGTCGAGTTTAAATGGTTGCAAAGGCTAAAATTGAGAAATTCTTTAACCTTTTTTTACTCGATGATTAGCTCCTTCCTGCGTGCGAACCATTAGTTCAAGCATCCCGTTGAAATATAGAATCAGCGCGCTGGATGACTATCTCATCGGGCAAAGTCCTGCAAGCGAAATTTGGCCAGTGCACGTAGATTTGCGTATATTTAATAGGTTACCTTACTCCGTGCGGGCCGCCATGTGAATCGCACGCAAACGGCGTGCAGAAAACTGGCCGCTCTAGCAATCCGTGCACGTCCTCACTTGCCAGTCCTATTCGCGGTACGCGAACGGGCGAGACAGACGTGCGAGTTAGTGAAGAGTTTGCCGGAGAAGCGCTATTCAGATGCAGCCAGGGCCGCACAGAGATAGCGCAATTCGTCGTCAATCTGATTAGCTTCCCCTACGGTTTGGGCGACTTCTTCGCGGAGCAGATTGCGGTATCGGTCACGCAACCGGTGTACGAGATTTTTCACTGCCGTTTCCTCAAGGCCGAGTATCCGGGCAAATGTCGCGTACGATACATCTTCCCGCTCCGCAGCGAGACAACTACTCAAGACATCAAAGATGCGCCGTCGGCCGCGCTTTTCACATTCGTCGCCCAATCGGCGCAGCGCTCGCTCGACCACTGTCGCCGCCCAGCGCACGTCGAAAATTCTTTCTGGCGACCAGTTGTCCGATTTCCACTGTGGAATCGACAAGTGCGATGGCGCCTCCGCCATCCAATCATCCCAGGAAACGAACCGCAGGTCGCCGCCACGTTTGCGCGCAGAACGCTTATCGACTTCGTCCTGCAGGAAACGCTGCAACGCCTTGAGCAGAAGTGACCGGAACCTCCCTTTGCTTCGATCAGCAGACTGAAGGAGACGGCCTTTGAGTACTCTGGCGAAAAAATCCTGGGTCAAATCTTGTGCGTCGGGAACGGAATGTGCCCTGGCGGCAGATGAAAGCGAAAACTGGTCGCCAGTAAATTTTGCAAAGCTCGGCCAGTGCAGCCTGCGCCTCCGCATCATCGCTCCCAGACGTCCGCACACGACAAAACGATGCTCCAGCGTGTTGTCGTGAACTGCGCATCGCAGTCGCCGTCATGGGGGGTGTCCCGTTTCACCGTCGTCGCATCATCTCATTTACGCCGTTGTTACGCAAGTCCGGTGATAAGGTACGCTGCCGCAGGGTGCACTGTTGCATGTCGCCTTGCAAGCGATCTTGGAAGCGATTGACTGTCAGATTTTCAACTTTTTTTGAAACTTCACCCCGAAAAATCCGAAGAAGATAGTGATTAACAATAACCAAAGCCTAACGCCTAACCCAGCATTAAGGGCTCCGCGGGAAACTGCGGAGCCCTACTTGGGCTTTGCAAAACCTAACCAAAGATAAACACTAATGGAGACGAACCCTGAGATCGGGGGGATTGGGTCGGAGGTTGAAGGTCGGTCGCTTTCGCTCTTTCGGTACTCTGAAAGTGCTGCTGAAGAACCGGCAAAAATACGAATCTTCGTGCTGGACGCGCAACCGCTGCTACGTCAAGGGATCAGTGCATATCTGAATTCGCAGCCGGACATGATGGTGTGCGGGGACGCGGGCAGCGTGTCGGACGCGCGGAGAAAGATCGCCGAATGCCAGCCGCAGTTCGTGGTGACGGCATTGCGGCTCGGCACGGGAGACAGCCTAAAATTGATCAAGGAGCTAAAAACCCAAAACCCAAGGCTGTGTGTCCTGGTGTACTCCGCATTCGAGGAAAATATTTTCGCCGAGCGTGCCATACGCGCTGGCGCGAGCGGTTACGTCATGAAACAGGCGCCCAGCGAAAAGCTGGCGGCCGCTGTTCGCGAGATTATGAAAGGCGGCATTTACGTGAGCCGCGAATTGGCGCTGAGCGCATTCCGCAAATCGCTTCAGCGGCACCGGAAAAATAATCACGTGCTGAGATCAAGTAATTGTCTTGGAGAGTTGTCCAACCGTGAGATGCACATTTTTCAGTTGCTCGGCTCGGGGCTTGGCACCAAGCAGATCGCGGCGTCGTTGGATTTGAGCGTGAAAACGATCGAGAGCCACCGGGAAAACATCAAACATAAGCTGCGTCTGCGCTCCAGCGGCGAAGTGCGCGAGCGCGCCACCAAATGGGTGGAGCAAAACCTCAGCGGAGAAGATCATATCTGCCGACTCGACCCCCCGACCAAGGCGGTTATCGGTCGTGCCAGTTAGACGGGAACGTAAAAGATTGCTAGCTGCGCGGGGGCTTCGCGGGCAACCGCGGGGCCCTCGTTGTTTCTAATAGCGCTCCCCTGCCCGCCATGTCGTAACCCGGTCAAGGCGCGTGGACGACACGCACGCTGAATCCATTATACGGCGCTTTCGTCGCCAGCTGCAATTGATCCGCGCTTTCTCAATTTTATTGCGGATCGGATCCCAGAGAGATCGAGCTTTACAAAGTAGCCTCAATAGAAGCTACGACCGCGCGCAAGCAATCGGTCGGCGTGCAATTACTGCGCGCGACCAGTCTGCAAACGGAGTGACGAGAACTACTCGGTTGCCGTCGTCAGCAGCGGGCTCGGATTAATGTCGTCTCTCAGAAAAATCGCAACGTTCTTGTCCGAGTAGCGATATTCTTTGAAACGATTGTTTTTTAATTGCGCCCGAAATCTATTGGAGAACGGCGACCACCAGAGCTCGCTTCTGCGCACTTGGACGATGACGGCGGATATATCCAGTCGAGTCAAGTACGGCAAATCATTTCCCTTGTTAACGTCCCTGAACAAGTCTCCGTATCCGGCCGGTCCAAAATAATCACCGACGCTAACGATCTTGGCCTGCCGAAAATAAAACGCCAGGTACTCGGTTAGCAGCGCAAGGACACGGCTGTTCTCTTTTCTATTAGAAACGAGTGTGCCGATAACGGCTTGACTCGCCAGATAGCCAGGCAGGATTTTCTCCAGGTAGCCTCGCCACTGATGGCGTGCATGTGATAAATGAAAAGTTTCAGCGAAATAGTTTCGGTAAAAGCGCATACACCCGACTGTAGGCGTGGGCCAGATCAAGGCGAAACAGAATACAGCGGTTGCAGTACGGCCGATCCATATTGCCAAACGCGAGTTCACGCGTTCCCCAGCTCGTGCACTGAGTTGCGAGACAATTACTCCTACCCACGCCGCAAATGTCGGATACCAGTGAAGGGAATACCTGCCTAAAGAGCTAAAAAACCAGGGAGATAGGAGGTACGCAGTCGCAACCGACAGAAAGATAAGCTGATCCGTCGGTCGCCAGCTACGCCGGAAAGTGAGCTGCACAAGGAGAAACAAAACCAGCGCATAAATCGCCAGCGCCATGCCGTTCACGCCCGTTTCACGAAAGTTTTGCGATTCCGGGTCAGTGAAAAATTGAAAAGGCAAGAGCAGCAAATGAAGAGGATGGCTATCCGTTAGGGTGTCGGCAACGTAGATTCGCGCGTCGGCTTGGCTAAAAATCGGATCCGGGTGATTGAAATAGAAATTAAAGATTGGCGGCGCGGGATCACCCGCTTCGATTGCATTCCGGATGTACCAAGGAAGGCTGAGTGCCAACAAGACCAGAGAAAGCAGTGTTATCTCTCGCCATCGTAGCCGCCGTGCCGAGGCGAAAAACAGCGAGGCAAGAAAAAATGGCACGTGACCGATCAATGTAAGCTTCATTCCTGCGCAAAACGCTCCGGTCACGATAAGCTCGCGCTCGAAGCGCCGCCCCGCAGACGTTTGATACGCGCAGAGAATCGGAACGAGCACAAAGAGACCAATTGGGACATCGATATAAGCAACATTCAGGTAGCGTAGAAAGGTTGGACACAGCGCCACGCAAAGCGGAACGAGGTACTGCTCCGGACGAGATAACTTCCAGTTGTATATCCAACCTCGAGCCTGACTTTCAACTGGAGCAAAAAACGCCAGAACCCCCAAACAGGTTAGTAAGCCGGAAAGCCAAGTGAGAAAATGGCAATAGTTCCCCGCCTTTAAAATAAATAGGGCGCTGTAAAACAGCAGAAAATTGTTTGCAAAATAAGGAAAACGCAGGAAGGGATCGACGTAGATCTTGCCTGCGTTCGCCCAGTCAACCGCATAGGCCAGATGATATGTTACCGAATCCGCCAGGGTTGGCGGAAGAACAGCTGGGACTGCCAGAATCAAGAACAGGAGATAAATAAACAACGCAGGAATTGTCCAGGCTTCGAAGAAGTGCAGGAGCATGGCGCGCCAAAAATCCCACGAGAGCCAGTTCCCGGCCCTGAGCCGCAGAAATAGAATTCCTTCAACGAGGAGCGCTGCTGATATCCCAAAGGCGTTCAGCAGATGCGCGAACCCCAGGAATAGCAGACCGAAGCCTGTGAGTGCCATGCCCGCAACGGAGGTAATAACGAGATCGGTAAGAGCGAACCGGCGCGATTTTTCAAGGGCATTTGACCGTAACAAATGCCCTGTTGTAAAAAAATAAAACCATGCCAGGTGAGCGACTCCGAGACCTGCGAGGTACGCGCGGAAGATCGTCATCGGAGACGGAGTAAACTAAGGTGAGGCTCGACGAAAGCTTTGATTAGACCACGTCTTCGCGAGGGTGGCAACCGGTGGTCCGTGTAACGGTAATTTTTGCCAGCGGCTTGGTGTGACTTGAATCGTGGAGACGAAATTCGTAGTGGCATCGTGTTTCGATCCAATGCGCGGGAGCGATCAACGATGGTTTCTCGATGTGGGGAATAATTTGGAATTGCATCGCTATCCCATATATTGGCAGGCAGTATGTAATGTTTTGGTGACGCGCGATGCTTGAGCCGTCCAATTCAAATGTGCAGCCCTATCACAACAGAAGAAGCCAAGCGGAACTTTGTTAGCCCTTACAGTCGGTGGCATCAAAAAGATCCATTGCCACCGCAGCTCAATGGCACGCTTGCCTGCCAGCGGCTGCGCGAGGCGCTTTTTACGCCAGCGATCTCCCCGGGGTTTAAACTGCAGCGCGAAGATAAAATTTTTGCTATTGGATCTTGTTTTGCCCGCGGCGTTGAGAGCGCACTGATTGGGCAGAAGATGGATGTGTTAAGCAGAACTGCTGAGTTTGATTCGTTCCCGGCACTAAATAACGAGCATAAATTAGGCTTCACAAACAAATACAATACGTTCGCGATGTGTAACGAGCTACGATGGGCACTTGATCCGCATGCAAAATTCCCTCGTGAAAGCCTCGTCGATATCGGAGACGGGATCTTCTATGATCCGCATACTAATCCGGCGCTCGAACACGTCGGTTTCGAAGAAACGATGCGTCGGCGTGATATTATTGCAGCGGTCAATCGCCGAATTTCGCAATGCCGGGTAGTAATAATTACCCTCGGCTTGGTTGAGGTGTGGCGCGATAAGATGACGGATATTTGTATTAATCATCTGATTCCGGAAATGGTTCGCCGTTATCCAGATCGATATGAACTTCACGTGACTAATTGCGCCGAAAATCTTTTGAATCTTGACCGTATTCATGCGCTGCTCAGACAATTCGGTCATCCAGACGTGCAGATAGTAGTGACGGTGTCGCCCGTACCGCTAATGGCAACCTTTTCTCCGGAAGATGTTGTCGTCGCCAATACTTATTCCAAATCACTGCTCCGTGCTGTAGCACAGGAATGGGCGGCCAGGCACAAAAATGTGCACTATTTCCCAAGCTACGAGATCGTCCAGAACTCGGACCGAACGCTGACTTGGGAGGAAGACCTGCGGCATGTAAAGGGAGAAGTAGTCTCGCACATCATGGATTTGTTTCTGCGTAACTACTTCGCGGGATTTCCTGTGACATCGTCCAAGCTGTGTGCTTCGCCAAATCCGGTTCCAGGGGGTGCTGGACCGGGTAAGACCACGGTCAGCTGGTCTTCTCATGGTGCTCCGCACGCAGCGGTTTATGTTTCAAACGACGGCACTGAAGAAGCGTTGTTTGCGAGTGGTCCGCATGGATCGAAAGAGGCAGACTGGATCGAGGCGGGTGCAACATACGTGTTCAGTCTTTACACTGGCCGTGATCGCAGTACACGGATTGCACGAATTTCTGTTACACGCCCGCCAGCCCTGTCGACCAGCGCGATGAAATCACCTCAGCTTGGCTCTGTCTTGCTCCCGGTGGGTCGTCGTAATTGACCGCGCCGCAGATTCTGCATCGACAGATCGGATAGTTGTGAAAGGCTGAGGCGGTCCGTTTCATTAACCGTTTCCATGTGATTGAGCGCACTACCCCGATTACCAATCACCGGATGCCTAAGACGGAACTCTGTGGCGCTCTTGCCTGGCTGAGTCTCCAGACAATTGCTGGGCTCGTTGATACTGGGTCTCAAGCGTCGCCACGTATTGGATCCGTTGCACAAACGCAGCTTCCATTTCATCGGCCGCGGTACGGGAAGCATCCTTTGGCTGCCCTGTTTGCTCCAAGTCTCGACTCAATCGCATTGCCTCTTCGGCTACTGCCGGATCGGTGGCCGGGTCGTCCGTCTTGAAATCGTCCGACACGTTGGAGCTATTGATTCGTTCCGAAAGCGGCTCGAGGCATCTGGCTGTGTAGGGCTCTGAGAGGAAGTCTAGCAATGAACGCATGGTCGATTCCGGTTCATTGATTAAGTCGGCATAACGGATGCGATGAACTACGCTCGGGCCGTAGGCGCGCTCAGCCCTGAGGCACGCGCTGACGGTTCGCATCCAGTACCGGTAAGCTTCTTCCTCGTTGGCCACCAACTGAGTCCCTGTCACGCGACGGAAGTTAATCATAGAGCGCACGACTGCCCGAACATCGCGGACTAAATGGACGAATAGACCTTTGGGAAACAGCTTCCGCAGGCCGTGCATGTGGAAAGAATATTCCGGCGTTCCATCGACCCAGCGTGTTTTAGGTCCCGCCGCTGTGCTAGCGGCTTTGATCCAGCGTGGGTCAAGTTTCAGTTCGATACGGTTGGCATAGCGCTTTCTTTCCAGATCCGCGCGATGGCTCAGGATCAAGTCGTTGATGCTCCGACCAAATTCAGCGAACAATTCATCCCCCGGAATGTCCATCGCGCTCAAGATCGAGTAGTAATTGCGAGCCGCCCCAATTCGGTAGGCAAGCGCCACATTGACAGCGAAGTCCCCCATCCAATTTGACTCCGGCACTGGAAATATGTTCGGATGGTGACCCACGCACCAAGTAAGAATACTGGTCCCGGAGCGTGGCGAACCCAGGACAAAAATTGGTTTGTTCAATTCTTCGTGCATTTCCGTCGAGGACTCCCGTCGCAACTCAGGGAACTACATCCTGACCGAAAACCAATTGGCGTAATTTATGACGCCAACGTCGCTCTTGAAGGTCGCGAATAGTCGCTCTCTTGCGTTGGATTTCGTTTGCGAGTCTTTCTGCCCTAGCATGAGCCTTGGCAAGCTCAGTATGAGCTCTGATATGTGCACTGTCCAGGGTTGCGAAATATTGCGCACGTTGGTAAAACTCGCTCTCCATTTTGTGGGCGGCGATCCGTGAGGTCCCAGACGGCTGCGGAGATGTTTCAATTTCCGAGTAAAGTTGCCTGGCACGCTCAATAACTGCAGGATCACTGTCTGGGTCGCCCAGTTTGAAATCAGCAGGGACATTTGAGCTATTCATTCTTTCTCCAAGCGGAGTCAGGCATTTTGCAGCGTATGGTTCGCCTAAGAAATTGAGCAAAGCTCGCAGGGAAACCTCCGATTGATTTACAAACTCTGAATATTGCAATCGGAAGACAACGGCCGGACCATAAGCCTGTTCGGCCAAAAGACAGGCGCTCACTGTGCGGAACCAAGAATCGTATGCTTCCTGCTCATTAGCGACCAAGCTTACGCCGGCAAGACGGTGAAAGTTGAGCATCGAGCGCACTACGGAAGTGACGTCGCGTACGATGTGAATGAACTGCGCGTTGGGAAAGAGCTTACGCAGACCGCAGATGTAAAACGAATACAATGGTGTCCCATCCACCCATCGCGCTTTTGGGACGCTAGTCGATTGCTCCGTTACGAAACTGGAAGGCGCAACATTTGAGCCCCCAGCTTCTTCCCACCGTCGTTTCTCCAGATCAACCTTGTGCCGCAAGATGAGTTCATTGATGGTCTGGCCAAAGGCGGCAAAGAATTCCTCTTGTTGCACATTCATTGCGGACCATAGCGAGTCAGGGCGCAGACCCATTTTGGTCCTGTGACAAACGCCGAGTGCAAGCGCCAACTCTCCAATTCCAGTGGACTCATCCACCGGGAAAATGTTTGGATGCTGACCCAGGCACCAGGTGAGAACACTGGTTCCGGAGCGCGGCGACCCCACCACAAAAATTGGTTTGTTTATCTGCTCTTGCATTTCATCAATGTGAGTCTCCCTTCCCTAGCCGCCGCCGGATCCAAAAGCTACCTCCTCCCCACCATGGTGAATTAGTAAAAGTGGCCTTGAGTTCTCCCATGCAACGGTCTGCCAGGTACGCATTGGCCATCAACACTTCGAACTCGGAATTAAAGCTCAGAAACGATTGGAGCAAATATTGCTCTGTCCAAAAACGAAGTTCATCTATTACCCAGTCCTTCCGATAATCAAAAGGCAGAAAAATATCGTGAACATGCACGATCACGCCTGGCTTGAGACGCGGCAACACTTCCAGGAAAAGATAATTCACGTCTCCACCAATTTTGACGGTATGAGAACTGTCGATGAACAGAATGTCGCCCGACTCGAGTTGCGTGAAAAATTCCAGGCCAATGTCTTCTACCTTTTTCTCTATCAGGGAATGCAGTCCGGGAAATCCCTGCCGGAGAAAATCAAGCGGAAAAGGCTCAATACAGATCAGCGCCGAGTTTTTATTTTTTGCAATGGCCTCAGCTGCGACGAGAGACGAAAACCCGCTACCCACCTCGATGATCAACCGTGGTTGAAAGTGACGGATCATACAGTAAGCGACCAGCGCGTCGGTGCCGTCGAAGAGCCCGTTATTGAAATAAAAACGGCCCGGTTCACCGGTTGGCTGGGCCGGGAACCGATCATATTCGTGGCGAAATTTTGGAAATTGATTTCGCAATAGATCGAGTTGGGTCGCATCGTTCATGTCGATGCCAACCAATTTGCTCGGCTGGTCCCATAAAGTGTCAGGCAATGATCGCGTATCAGGAATCGGTTGGTAGAAATGTACCGGTGTTACATGAAAGCCGTGTCGCTCCCACAACCGAAAGATCTCGGGAAACTTTTTGCCGTGGAGGCAACGCGGCAGGACTTTGGCGAGAAAGCGTGAGAGCGAAGTCTCCCCGATGTTTCCGCGTGTCACTTCAAGCGCGACTTCATCCAGAAGCGGGTGTAACGAATTGCTTTCGCGCCGCACCTTTACCGAATCAAGCTCTTTGTTGGGTTCGCTCGCCGGGTAAAGACGGAACTCGTATTCCGTCGAGTCCTTGATCCAGTGAATTTCGATTCGCCCAGATTTTCCTCCGCGGGTCACGAGCTTTTCTTGACAGGCGGAAGTTGCGACACGGATCTCGCCGCCACTTGGATCGTTTGTTTCCCATGAAACCAAAACCGGCGATCCTTCGTCACAAGGTACGGGGTTAGGCACAGCCACGATCTTACCCGTGATCGTCTTTGGTTGAGAGGCCTTAATCACTCGTTTGAGAACCGAAAACCTTCGCGCGTCTCACGCACTAATCCCAACAGCGGGGTCGCGTTGTTCCAGGCTTTGAGACAGCACTTCCTCAGACCGGACGTGTTGATTATTGAACAAGCGCTCCAACTTCTTGCAGGCGACCTCAGCAGAGTACAGCGAGCGAGTTTTCTCGATCCCGTTTTCTGAAATCCGGTTCCAAAGTTCTTCAGATTCGTAGAGTGCGATGAGTGCCTCTGCAAAATCCTCCGGCTCGTCGGCCACCAAAATATCTTCGCGGTCCCTTAGTTCCATACCCTCCACCGCCAGAGATGTCGCTACCACTGGTACGCCGAAGGCCATGCTTTGGTTGATCTTGCCCTTCACGCCTGCGCCAAATCGCAGTGGTGCAACAGACAGCTTCACGCTATCGAAAAACGGACCCGCATCCCTCTGTAGTCCAGAGACGATGATTCTTTCGGTTGACAGGGCAGTAATTTCCGGCGGCGGCTTGTCGCCGATTATGTAGAATTTCGCCTCGGGCAGACGTTTACTTATCAGAGGATAAATCTCCTGCACAAAAAACAGGACCGCATCGGTGTTGGGTCTGTGTTGGAAACCACCGATAAAGAGAAAGTCTGCCCGAAGTGCAAACGGCGTCTTTGCCCCGGGGACGTCGACGATATTTGAAACCAGTTGAATGGATTTGCCGGGCCACTTCTCCTCGAGCAGCCGTTGCTCAACGGGGCTTACCACCCAGGTTTCATCAGCTTGCCCGATCAATTCATGTTCCAACTCCTCTTTCTCCTGTGCCTTGCGCCGTACTTCAGGGTTACCAGTTAACCGCGCCTCGCCATCTTCGCGCAGGTGATGAAGATCAACCGTATCAAAAATGAGGCGACTTCCCGGCGCATACAGTCGAACATCCGCGATGTGTTTGCGTGCGAAATCACACCGGCTCAGTACGACAGCGTCGAAATGGGCGCCGTGTGATACGAGGTAGTCGCGCACTTTCTTGATATATGGGTGATAAACAACTTCAATCCCGCGTTTCTGTAGCTCACCGGTGTAAGGATGCGTTTTTGCCAGATTATCGGGAATGAACGTTATGCGATGACCAAGGCGACGGAGAATCTTGAGGATTTGGAACATTCGCAGCGACCCCGAATCCTGATCCGGTTTGGGAACATAGTGGTCGATAACCAGAATGTTTTTGTGGCCGGGCGACGCTTGCGACAGAAATGCGACGTCGCCGTAGGCTGGCTTTGTTATCAGTTCAGCGGCCCACCTTTCCGCAAATGTTGAGCGATTAATAGTCTGATGTTTTTTTGTACCCATTGAAAGATCGGTTCCGCCAGTCGCTCCTTCGTAATGAATGACTTCGCTCAGCGGCTGGTACAAAACTTTGTAGCCTGCTCGCCGAACCTTGAATGCCAGATCGGTGTCCTCGTAGTACGCCGGTGTGTAGCGCGGATCGAACCCGCCGACGCCTTGAAACAGCGCCTTAGGAATCATCAGGGCCGCTGCGGAACAATAATCTACTTCGCGCAGATAATTGTATTCTGGTTTTTGTCGGTCATCTAACTTGCCATAGTTGCATCCCGAAGCATCTCGCCAGATTATCCCGCCAGCTTCCTGCAAGCGGCCATCGGGATAAATAAGCTTTGAGCCGACCATGCCCGCCTGCGGCTCTTGGGAAAAAGTATCCAGCAGCGCGCTTAACCAGCCGTCCGTGACAAGTGCGTCGTTGTTAAGGAAAACGAGATATTTGCCCCGCGCGTTTTCTGCGCCGCGGTTACAGGAGGCGATGAACCCGGAGTTTGTTTCGTTACGCAGATAGACAATTCCGGGAATCCGGGGAACAGCTTCAGCCGTCGCATCCGTCGAGCCATCATCCACCACAATCACCTCAAAACGCTCCGTCTCCTGGTGTTGCTGGAGCGAAGCGAGGCACGCCTGGGTGAAACGAAACTGGTTAAATACCGGAATGATGATTGAAATTTCGACCTGCTCATGCACTGGGAACTCGATCGGACGGGTCGCCAGAGGAGGCTCAACAGGCGCCAGCCTCTGGGGTGGGCTCGAACCGGGAGGCGCACCTGAAATCAGCGACTGGATTTGGTCATCAATACCGCGGGCTTCCGAATGGCTGGTTCGCCACTTCTCATAAGCCGAAACGATCTTTTCCAAATGTCCGTAGCCTAGTAAGTCTCGCGACTTCTTGGGAGAAAGTTTTGCCTTCAAGGCCGCAACCGGATTTGCAATTTGCCAGCGCACCGATGACCGAAGGCGAGCTGCTGCCTGCTGAGTCTCTTCCAAAAATCGGCAAAGCCTCTCAACAGCTTTTAGTTGCAGGCGTAAACGCGTTCGCAGTTCGTTTTCCCTTGCTTCGCTTTCTGCCAAGCTAATGCTCTTGTCGCGAAGGGTGCCTGTGAGTTCCTCGACCTGCGCTTTGTGGCGGGCTTCGGCTTGTACAAGGAGTTCGCGGTAGAGATGCTCGATGTGCGCTATCCTTTCTGGAACAAAGGCGTTTAACCGGCTAACCGATCCAGGAAGCAAACGACCTTTTCCAGCCTGCGGAGTCACCTTCGGTGCCCCTTCGTTCTTTCTTCCCATCAATGCTTCGGCAATCAAGTGGCGATACAACTCAATCACTTCCGGGGCGACGCGCGCGTCGATCAACTGTTCAACAGTGAAATGAGTGTGGCGTTTCCGCTGTGTTACAAGTGCTGCAGCGTTACGGATTTGTGCGTGGGGCAAACCAATGAACTCCGTGATTCGCCGTAGTTCCGATTCCGCATTGCCGAAAAACAAATCGTAATGAGTAACAAGCCGGTCCTGTTCGTTTGCCGTGGCAATCAGTCGCTGGTTATAGATTTCCCACAGCCGCAGGCCGAATGAATAAGACGTTCCGTTTCGCTGCCGCATCGAGTGCGCGGCTTCCAGCGGGTTGCGTACGATGATAAGCGTTTTGAGTCGAGGGAAAACGTCCCGCCAAAACGGCAGCGTCAAACTGTTGCGCGGATCTTTCCAGCCCCACACGCTTGCTGAATCGAATCTCTCGGTCAGCAGTCGGGCTTTCATGCGCAACGGATCGAGGCGCGGGTCACTGAAATTCTCTTCGGCCTTCGGCGGCAGATCCCACGCGCCGCCGAGTTCATTTAACAATTCATCGTTCACCGCCACGAATCCCAAATGTTCCCAGAACCCCTCGGGATTATCTGCCTGCGGCGGCATCAATGCGCTTTCCGGACCAAGGTAAAGCCCGCAGGCGTGCAGCAGCCTGGTGAGCATCGACGTCCCTGAGCGATGCGCGCCGGCGATGCAAACCGCCGTCTGGGTGTGAGCGCTATTTTTCACTCAAAACGCTTAAACAACGATGGGCCGCCCAATGCGTCAAGCCGATTAGTCGATACAGCCCATCGATGATCTGTTGCTTCTACAGCGCTTCTTCCGCACAATGTAAAATCTTCGTCGCACAAATCCCGGCTCCATTTAAGCTTCCCGACGATGCAACGAAATGACGGCCGCCGGTCCGATGAGATCCGTTCGCTCAATTTCGAGTTGAACGTGGCGTCGCATGCCAGCGGCTCAGTAATCGTCTCGATGGGTAATACGCGCGTGATTTGCGCCGTTACGATCGAAGAAGTTGTGCCGCGCTGGATGAAAGAGCAGGGAGTGAGCGGTGGCTGGCTCACTGCCGAATATTCGATGCTTCCGTACTCAACTCAACCACGCAAGTCTCGCGATATTGCGAAAGGCCGCATCGACGGACGTAGCGTGGAGATTCAACGCTTAATCGGCCGTTCGTTGCGAGCGGTCATGAATCTCCAAAAGCTGGGGCCGCGCACGATCTGGGTCGATTGCGACGTGTTGCAAGCCGATGGGGGGACACGCACCGCCGCAATCACCGGCGCCAGTCTGGCGCTGGCCATCGCCTGTCGAAAATTTGTCCTGGAAAAAAAGCTCGACGCGTCGCCGATGCAAAAGCTGGTCGGCGCCGTGAGCGCCGGCATTCTGGATGGACAGGCGATTGTGGATCTCAATTACGAGGAGGACAAGCTCGTTACCGTCGATTTCAATCTGGTGGCTACCGAAGATGGCGAATTCGTTGAAGTACAAAGCTCCGGTGAAGAAGCGACGTTTTCCGGATCACAGCTGAATGAAATGCTCGCGCTTGGGCGCAAAGGCATAAGCGAGATAATCGGCGCGCAGCGCGCCGTCTTGGCGCGAATCATGGTGACACCGCCGGAGGCATGAGATTGTTGGGCGCCGTGGTAAACGGCAGGGAGATCTTCTTGCATTGGCGTTTCACAGAATGGAGTCGGCGGGAGCCGAGCGACATATACGGGAAGCCCGAGAGGGTGAGCGAGCTGGCGCGAGCGAATCAAACGGCCTACAATTATTGCCCCAAATGAAGCGGACGCTCATCACCGGCATCACTGGCCAGGACGGAAGTTATCTGGCGGATCTACTACTGGAGAAGGGATATGAAGTCCACGGGATCATTCGCCGGGCCAGCACATTTAACACTTCGCGAATCGATCATCTTTACACTGACCCACACGTGAACGGCGTCCGAATGTTTCTGCATTATGGAGACCTCAGCGACTCGGTTAATCTAGTGAAGCTGCTTTACGCATTGAAGCCGGATGAGATTTATCATCTTGGCGCACAGAGCCACGTGCGTGTGAGCTTCGATATTCCCGAATATACCTCTGACGTCACCGGCGTTGGCACGATCCGCATTCTAGAAGCGATCCGCGAAGCCGGATTGCGTTCCCGTTTTTTCCAGGCGTCGAGCAGTGAAATGTTCGGCAAGGCGCAAGAAGTGCCGCAGAGCGAGAAAACGCCGTTCTGGCCCCGCAGCCCGTACGGTGTAGCGAAGGTTTTTTCATATTGGGCCACTATCAATTATCGGGAGAGCTACGGCTTGCACGCGAGCAACGGGATCATGTTTAACCATGAAAGTCCGCGACGCGGCGAAACTTTCGTCACGCGCAAAATCTCACGGGCGGTTGCTGCGATTAAGCATGGTCTGCAAAAAGAATTATTCCTCGGCAACCTGGACGCGAAACGCGACTGGGGATATGCGCCCGAATACGTCGAAGGCGTCTGGCGAGTTTTGCAATTCGACGAAGGAGACGACTTCGTGCTGGCTACCGGCGAGACCCATACTGTCCGCGAGTTTGTCAAAGCCGCTTTCGCTCATGTTGATCTTGATTGGAAGCAATTCGTAAAACACGACCCGCGTTATGAGCGACCAGCCGAGGTGGACCTTCTGCTTGGTGACGCTTCAAAGGCGAGAAAAATTCTCGGCTGGGAACCAAAAGTCCGATTTCACCAACTTGTGCAAATCATGGTGGACGCGGACATGAAGCTACTCTCGCGCGAAACGCCCAGAGAACATCTCGGCAAACTGCCGTGAGTGACGCAGACAATCGTGTCTGCGAGGAAACGTGCGTCGCGTGCAGACAGGATTGTCTGCATCACGCTGAAGCGTTAACGGATCGCGAGAGTGCCGCGAGGAACAAAGCCTGGAATAGCCGACGCTAGGGAGCCGTCAACGATAGTTACTGCAGCACCAACTCCTACGATGTCGTATAAATTTATGATATCACTCGAGCGCATTCGGATGCATCCATAGCTGGCAGGCGTGCCGATCAGTCGCTCCTCCGGCGTGCCGTGGATGTAGATATCCCGTGTGAAGGCGTTGGCGTTTTGCGGCTCGAGTCCGCGCAACCAGAGAATGCGCGTCACGATTGGATCCCGGCCTGGTGAATCCGGCAGAACAATTTCACCAGTGCGCCGCCGATCTTTGAATACGGCACCCAGAGGCGCGTTATCGCCAATTCTCTCCGCGATCTCCAGTTTGCCCATTGGCGTAAAACGGCTGCCGCGCCAATCGCCTAATCCGAACTTCGATGTAGAGACTGGATAAATTGCCATGACGTTGCCGCGATCAAGGAGCGCCAGTTTTTGTTCACGCGTGCTAACCACGATCTGATGCCGCGTATCGGGCGCTGCGCAGGAAGCGAGAACAAACGCGAGAAGCAAAAGGTAGCGACGGCCCGCCGCGCCCCTATCATATTCCGAACCGTTATGAATTCTCATCTGCGATTGAACTTGAAAAACGCCTCTGCGGTTTCGGTCGTTGCTTCGGCAATTTCTTCCAACGGAACCTGCCGTGCCGCCGCGATCGTTTCCGCCACGATGCGTGTATGCGCAGGCTCGCACCGTTTTCCGCGAAAAGGAACGGGCGCCAGATAGGGACAATCGGTTTCGACCATGAATTTCCAGAGCGGTATTTGTGCCGTGACTTCTCGCACGGCTGCCCCGTTTTTGAAAGTGACAATTCCAGTGAACGAAACCAGATGGTCACGCTCGAGAACTTCATTAGCTTGATCGAGCGTGCCTCCGAAACAATGAAAAACCCCGCGCAATTTGCGCGTGTATGGCTCCATGATTTTCAACGTGTCCTCCCAGGCGTCGCGCTGATGGATCACTACGTTGAGCCCAAGCTCAACAGCAAGGTCGAGT
Organism: uncultured Verrucomicrobiae bacterium; assembly: GCA_963840305.1. Lineage (GTDB taxonomy): Bacteria > Verrucomicrobiota > Verrucomicrobiia > Chthoniobacterales > UBA10450 > Udaeobacter. The sequence continues at coordinate 103,619 of CAWIYE010000006.1, read as the reverse complement.
TGTTGTTGAAACAGACTCGCTTGCTTCGATTTGTAAGCGCCGTCGCGAATTTGCGCTTCGATCTCTTCATCAGTCTCAGTTCGCAACGCGGACATGACCTGGACCTGCTTTTCCTTCGCTACTTTTTCGCTCGGCAGACGATGATAATCGAGTCCCGCTTCGCCGATGGCTACCACACGCGGGTGCTTCGCTAATTCACGCAGCGGCGTCATTACGTCTTCGTTCGCCTCTTCAACGCAAGTGGGATGAACGCCAATTGTCGCGTAAACGGCCGGATATTTTTCCGCAAGATCGATCGCGCGCCGACTACTCTCGATTGACGTGCCGATCGTAATGATGCGTGCTACTCCCGCTTCGTCGGCGCGGCGAACCACATCATCGAGATCCTTAACAAAATCGGGGTAATCGAGATGCGCGTGGGTTTCGATTAGCATCCATTGATTGTAGGGTGTTTCTGTGAAACGCCAACTCTGACGGCGTCCGCCGCGCGGCGGAAGCCCTACAGTTTCACCACTCCAGTATCGTGCTCGCCCAAGTGAGTCCCCCGCCGAAAACAACCATTAGAACATAGTCGCCGCGCTTGATCCGACCGCTGCGATTGGCTTCGTCGAGCGCGATGGCTACGGCCGCAGCGGACGTATTGCCATAGCGATCCAAATTCACAAACATTTTGTCGCGCGAAATGCCGAGCCGGTCGGCAATCGCCTCAATGATGCGCAGATTTGCCTGGTGCGGAATCACGCAGGCGATGTCTTCGATAGAAAGCCCGGCTTGATCGAGGGCTTTTTTCGCTGCGTTAAGCATGGCAATAACGGCCTGTTTGTACACTTCCTTGCCGGTCATGTGGATCGTTGCCAAATGCATATCGGCATTTTCTCGCGTGATTGGGCACCGCGAACCCCCACCGGGCATGAACAAAATGTCTGTGTACCGGCCGTCGCTGCCGATATGAGTGCTGATTACGCCATGAGCACTGCCCCGATGCCGCAAGATCGCCGCGCCGGCGCCGTCTCCAAAAAGAACGCAACTGTTGCGATCAGTCCAGTTTGTAATCGATGTCAATTTTTCAGCGCCGATCACGAGGACAGTTTCGTGTGTATGCGACGTGATGAATTGCTGCGCAATTTCTAATCCAAAGAGAAAACCCGCACAGGCTGCTGAGATATCGAGGCAAGCGGCGTTGGTCGCTCCGATCTTCTTCTGAACGAAGCAGGCCGTGGCCGGGAAAAGCATATCGGGAGTGGCTGTTGCCACGATGATGAGATCGATCTCTTTCGGCGAAATCTCGGCTTGCTCGATTGCCTTGAGCGTCGCCTTCGTCGCCATATCGCTCGTGTTTTCATCCTTTGCAGCGATGCGGCGCTCCTTGATGCCTGTGCGCGTGGTGATCCAGTCGTCGCTGGTATCCACCATGCGGGAGAGGTCCGCGTTGGTCAGAATCTTGTCGGGCACATAACTGCCTGTGCCGATGATTGAGACCGTGCGCAGCGCCTTAGCGGAGCGCGGGCTCGAGCGGGGCTGTCGTTTCATGGTAACGGCGAATCTCCTCGACGATATGCGGGTTCACCTGCTGTTCAATTGATTCGGCCGCCACGCGTAGCGCGTTCTTGATCGCTAGCGGCGTGCTCGCGCCATGCGCGATGATGCAAATCCCGTTTACACCAAGCAGCGGCATGCCGCCATATTCTTCGTAATTCGTTTTGTCTTTGATGAGGCGAAATGCCTTCCGCACCAGATAAGCGCCGACCATGTGGATTTTCGAGCGCGTCAATTCTTGTTTAAGCCATTTGAAAATCGCCACCGAAATCGATTCGGACGTTTTCAAAATCACATTGCCGACAAAACCATCGCATACGACCACTTCCACCGGGTCTTCAAACAAATGCCGGCCTTCGATATTCCCTCGAAAATTCAGCGAGCTCTTCTTCAACATTTTAAAGGCCTCTTTTGTCAGCTCGTTGCCTTTGACATCTTCTTCGCCTAACGAGATCAAACCGACCCGCGGAGTTTTATAGCGAAGAACGTGGCTCGAATAAACCGAGCCCATGATGCCGTATTGCAAAAGGTGTTCCGGGTGCGCGTCGATATTTGCGCCGGCGTCGATCAAAACAAAAACGTTAAACTGCGTAGGCAATAGCGCCGCGATGCCGGGCCGATCGATCCCTTCCAGCGTGCGCAACTTAATCATGCTTGCTGCGACGGCCGCGCCTGTGTGCCCGGCGCTCACCACTGCATCTGCATCACCGCGCTTCACCACATCGACAGCGCGGCTGATTGATGAATCTTTCTTGCGCCGCACTGCTGTCCAGGCACGGTCGCTCATCTCCACCACCTGAGTGGAATGAACAATATCGATGCGTGAATCGTTGCACTGATGTTTGCGCAACTCGCTTTCGATCTTGGCAGAGTCTCCGACAAGATAAAGCTTCTTAATCTGCTGGTACTCGCGCAACGCCATCACGGCGCCAGCAACGAGGTTAGGCGGGCCAAAGTCACCGCCCATCGCATCGAGGGCGATCTTCATCAGTGCAAAACTTTGCGAACTTTAGTTGCCAAATGCAAAGCGAAAATTGTAGCCGCTTCGCTGTGCGAAGCGCGCCTGTGACTTATTTTCCTTCGAGCGTCAACACCTGTCGCCCGCGATAGTAACCGCATGATGGGCAGGCGATGTGCGACGGGACGCTGCTTCCGCACTGGGGGCATTTGTTCAGTTGCGCGGCATGCCATCGGTTTGCTGCTTTGCGCGTGCGTAACCGCATCTTGGATGTTTTGCGTTTTGGGACTCCCATGGCAGGCGGTTACAGAAGCATCATTCGTCGGAATTACAACCACCGCCTGCATGATTCGTTAAACCGTTAAAGCGTCAAATCGGGGCTGCTTCAAGGGTCCAACGGTTCAGCGCTTCAACGTTTTACTTTCAATTTATCCAGCGCGCTCCAATCCGACTTCCGCTTCAACTGCTGCTCTGTTGTCTTAAGCTGTTTCGCCTTGCAAACTCGATCGCCGTCCCTGTCGCAGTGCGGATGCGCTGGGAGATTCAGTAAAATTTCCTCGCGAATAGAGGGGGTAAAGTCGACCGTCTCCGGCCCGTGGAGTTCCATGTGCACAGCGAATGCCGGCACTCGGATCTCGTGCTCGAATTTTTCCAGACACGACACGCAACGCAGTTCAACTGGCTGGGACAGCGAGCCATTCGCCCACAGCGCGCCTCCGGCAACGCCAAGGTCGAGATCGTAATGCAAACGACCAACGCAACGGATTTCCTCCGATTCCAGTTCCTGGATCGGGCAATCCTCTTCTCCTTCCAGATGCAGACCCTGGGCTGGAATTTGTTTCAGATGCACTTTCATGAGCTGACCCTCCGAATTTCATTAAATGAATTTCCCGCTCAGCGCTTTGGCCACGCAAGCTGGCACAAAGCTCGACACATCGCCGCCGAGCCGCGCGATCTCTTTCACAATACGCGAGCTGAGATACGTGTATTCCTCCTTCGGCATTAAGAAAATCGTTTCTACCGCCGCACCCAGTTTTCGATTCATCAGTGCCATTTGAAATTCGAACTCAAAATCGGATACGGCCCGCAAACCCCGGATTACCGCACCCGCGTCTTCCGCCCTGGCGAACTCGACGAGTAATCCCCTGAACTGTGCGACTCGCACGTTTTGAATTCTGCCGGCCGTTTCTCGCAGCAAATCGAGGCGTTCTTTCAGGGAGAAGAGAGGCTGCTTCTCGTCGTTGTCCGCGACTGCAACCACGACTTCGTCGAACAGTTTTCGTGCACGCTCAATCACATCCAGGTGACCGTTGGTCACGGGATCGAAGCTGCCCGGGTAAATTGCGCGTCGCATCTAGCAAAATTCGCAGAGGAATTCCAAAATGAAAAGCCGAATGACAAGAATGACGAAGCACTAATGACGAATGACGAAGGAAACCCGAATGTCCAAATGACGAAAACCGTATGATGCTCTCGCGTCGTCATTCGAGAATGGTCATTTGTCATTTTTGGATTCGGTCTTGCCTAGACCTTTAGAAACAAGAAACTAACGTCGTTCATGGCTGATCCATCGCCATACAAAAGCATTGCCGTGGCGACGACGTTTTCGCCGCGCTTCAAGCAGGTTCTCGCCGAAACGAAGCGAATCCGAGAACGTTTTTCCGCCGATCTTCATCTGATCTTTGCGGGCAGGCGAACTGAAGAAATCGCAAACACGTTTCACGAAACGCTCGCGCAGCTCCAGCTTCCGACCGATTCAAAGATTCATTATGAAGAAGGAGATCCGGCTGATGCGATTTTGGGCATGCTCGCTCGTGAGCAGATCGACATGGTGGTTGCTGGCGCACTGGAGAAGGAAGTGGTGCTGCATCCGTTTCTGGGAAATGTCGCGCGCCGCCTCGTGCGAGAAGCGCCCTGCTCGGTGATGCTTTTCACCAAACCGCTGCTGAACCCCAGACCGCTGAGCCGGATCGTTTTCATTGCTGATTACGGCGACCATGGACTACGGGCATTGATAAGGACGCTGCCGCTAGCTGCGGCGGAATCATGCGAGAGACTCTATGTTATCCGCATCATTACCACGTTTGATGAAGCGCGCGCGTCGATTCGCGCAGATGCAAGGAGACATGGAAAGCCCGGATCGCACGATGATGAAGAAGAGGCGCTGGAAAAATTTGTCTTGTCAGCGGGCGCGACCGAAGTCCCGATCGACGCCCGCTGCATCCGTGGCAATACTGGGTTGATTGCCTCGGATTTTGTTCAATCGGTGAACGCGGATTTGCTTGTGGTGCCGCTGCAGAAAAAGGGCGAAACCAATCAGCCGCTTCCCAGTAACATTGCTTGGATTACGGATGTTATTCCGTGCAATCTCTGGGTGATACGCTAATGGAAAGCTCCAAAATCCAACGTCCAACATCCGGAGAAACTCCAATCACAAAGCTCCATCCTCGTGCGAGTCGTTGAAGATTAAAGCTTGGGATTTCTCTGGATGTTGGAGCTTGGGTTTTGAAATTTCTTTCCATGCTCATGAATGAGGCGCCCGAATTTCATCCCTACGGTGTGCCGCATCTCACGGTCATTTTCCTCACGATCGTGCTCCCATTTGCGCTTGCCACGGTCGTGCGGCGTACAGAATCGCGGCGAGTGGAGAAGTTCGTTGTCGGCATCCTCTCCGCCGTGCTGATTTTGAACTACATCGCCTACTTGGTTTTTATTCGCAGCCGCGGCGTCGTCGATTGGCGGCAAATGTTGCCAATGCAAATGTGCGACTGGGGCATGGTGGTTGTGATCGTGGCGATGTGGACCGGAAGTCAGCGCTGGTTCGAAGTGGCGTACTTCTGGGGAATTGGCGGCACGTTGCAGGCCGTGCTCACGCCAAACTTGCGCTTTGGTTTTCCAGATTGGCGTTTCATTAGTTTTTTCACCTCGCATTCGGGCATCATCGTCGGCGTGATTTTCCTGATGTTGATCCGCCGATACCGGCCTTATCCCATCTCGATCGTGCGCGTCTGGCTGTGGTCGGAGTTTTACTTTGTGGTTACCTTCGCCGTCGATAAACTGACCGGTGTTAACTACGGATTCTTGCTGCACAAGCCAGAGGCGTTTTCGATTCTAAGCTTTCTCTCCGATTTGCGCCCGCTTTACCTTCTGGAATTGCATGGAGTCGCACTTCTCTTTTTTCTCGGGTTGTATGTTCCATTCGCGATTTACGATCTTTGGAGGGGAAAATCTCTAAGGAGTGCAGGAAAGCAGGAAGCGATCCTTTAAATTTCCTGCGTTGCTGCTTTCCTAGAGATGAGTGTGAAAACAAAGCCATTACACGTCGGCAAAGTTATCATCGGCGGCAAGCGCCCGGCGTTTATTCTCGGGCCGTGCGTGATTGAGTCGGAGAAGTTTGTCTGGCGCATGGCGAAGAAGATCGCTGAAATCTGCGCGGCCGCAGATGTTGATTTCATTTTTAAGGCCTCGTACGACAAGGCAAATCGGACTTCGGTGCGTTCATTTCGCGGAATCGGCGCGCACGAAGGCTGCGAGATTCTTTCGGCCATCGGACGCGACTTGAATATACCAGTGACAACCGACGTTCATTCCCCGAAGCAAGCAGAGATCGCCGCTGAAAGCATCGATATGTTGCAAATCCCGGCGTTTCTCTGTCGACAAACGGATCTGCTGCGCGCCGCTGCGGAAACCGGTCGGGCAATCAATGTGAAAAAGGGTCAGTTCCTCGCGCCGTGGGACGTGCGAAACATTGCCGAAAAACTGATTGCTTTTGGTAACTCACGATTCTGTTTCACCGAGCGCGGCACGACGTTTGGTTACAATAACCTCGTAGCAGATATGCGATCGCTCTTTTGGATGCGCGAAGCTGGGTATCACGTGATCTTTGACGCGACGCATTCTGTGCAGCGGCCAGGCGGGGCAGGGGACTCGACGTCAGGCGACGGCGTCCTGGCACCGGCGCTGGCCAGGGCCGCGATGGCAACGGGTTGCGACGGAATCTTTATGGAAGTGCATGAAAATCCCGCGCGCGCGTTGTCGGATGGGCCAAATCAGATTCCGCTAAAGGATTTGCCGAAGCACTTGCGCATGTTAAAGGCTATTCATGCTGCCGTTTCGTAGCGGTCGCTCTGCATATCGAGGCTGGCTCGTGTGGTTATTATCAGTCGCGTTGTCCGTTTTGATATCGGCGCCTCAGGTGCCCGGTCAGTCAAAAGGCCGCAAGAAGAAAGCGCAGGCAACTGCGTCTCCGGGTGAACAAAGCTTAACGAATATCCCCCTGCCGATCGGCCATGAAGCGAAGGGCTTGGTGTTGCCAGATTTCGATGGCGAAGGCCATCTGCGGGGAAAATTTGAAGCGGGGACGGCGCACCGAATCGATCAGGAACACGTCGGATTTCAACACCTCAAAATTACGACCTACACCCCCGAGAATCAGACCGATCTGCAAATCGACATGCACACGTCGGTGCTCGATTTGAAAACCCGCGTCCTCAGTTCGCAGGAACGCACGACGATCCAGCGCGCGGATTTCAACATCGCGGGCGATTCAGTCTATTTCGATACGAACACGAGGACCGGCCGATTGATCGGAAATGTGAAAATGGTGATCACTGATCAATCGCATCTGACTGCTAAACCGGGCACGCACGAGTGAAAAACCTGGCGGCATTGTTGATTGTAGTGATCGCCTGCGCAGCGAATGTCCGTGTGCAGGGGCAAGTTGCCACTGAAGCGCCCAAAGCTGCCGCGGTTACACCGGAGAAAAAGGCGAAGAAAACGGCAGCCGAGAAAGAAAATAAATCGTCGTCCAGAAATTTATTTGGCCAGGGCGCCGCCGGGTCGAACACCCCAACTGTCACGGACATCTACGCAGATGAGGCGTTTTTTGATTCGACTAAGAACGTGGGCATCTTTACCGGCCGGGTGAAGGTAACCGATCCGCGTTTTAATCTTCAATGTGACAAGTTGACAGTGTTCATTACCAAAGGACAAAATCAGGGCTTGGAGAAAGCCGTTGCCGAAGGAAACGTCGGGCTGGTGCGCGAGCGGCCCGATCCAAACGGCGGACCGCCGACGCGCGCCGTTGGCCGGGCGGACAAAGCTACTTATACTGCGGCAACTGGCGATGTTGAATTGAGAGGAACACCGCGCGTGCAGGAGGGATTAAACATGCACGTGGCGACCAGCCCTGATACAGTCATGATCATCAATCAAAACAGCCAATTGACTACCCACGGGCCAAGCCGCACCGAGATTCGTCAGCAGCCGAATGAGGAAAAGAAGGCCGGAGCAACTCCTTCTCAGACATCGCAGGCTCCCCAGATCTCACCAGCCCCGCCTTTGCCGAAACCATGATTAGCCAAACTGCGCCGGCTTCGACTGCTAAGATTCCTTCGCCGGTCACAGCGAAAGCGGAAACTGTTCTGACCACCGAGGAACTGGTCAAGGTTTATGGTGGTCGCGCAGTCGTGAACGGCGTCAACATGCATGTTCGCGCGCGCGAGATTGTCGGACTCCTCGGGCCGAACGGAGCTGGCAAGACCACGAGTTTTTACATGATCGTCGGTCTGGTCAGGCCTAACAGCGGTCGCGTGATCTTTTCGAAGACCGATGTCACGGACTACCCGATGTACAAACGGGCCCGGCTAGGGATGGGTTATCTCCCGCAGGAGGAATCGATTTTTCGCAAGATGACGGTGGAACAAAATATTCTAGCGATTTTGGAAACCCTCCCGTTGAGCAAGGCCGAGCGGCGGAACCGGTGCGATCAACTGTTGCACCAGTTTGGGATTGAGCGGATCGCAAAAAATACCGCGCTCACATTGAGCGGCGGCGAGAAACGACGATTAACCATCGCGCGTTCGCTGGTCACGCAACCAAAGTTGTTGATGCTCGACGAACCCTTCAGCGGCGTCGATCCCATTGCCGTGTATGATGTGCAACAGATTATCGTAAACCTGCGCAAATCGGGGCTCGCCATCATGATCACCGACCACAATGTGCGCGAGACTCTCTCCATCGTGGACCGCGCCTATCTGATTTACGACGGCCGAGTAGAGAGCGAGGGCACAAAAGACTTTCTGATTAACGATCCCATTAGCCGTCAGCTCTATCTCGGGGAGCGCTTCAAAATGTGACGCGTGCGCGCAGCCGCACGTTATCCTCAACGTGGCACGCTCACACTCGCGCGCTGCGACGACACGGGTATAAGAAATTTAGCAAGCGAATCGATTGCTCGTTCGATGCAGATTGGAAATTGCGCGGTATTCACGCTAGAAGTTATGCCTGATGGCGGAACGAGACGGGACCCAAACAATAACATCCACAAGCGATCAGCAGAAAAGCGTCCCGGTTGTCACGGTCGAGAGCTTTTACAATTGCCATGCCGAAAAACTGCAGATGAAGCTCGAAGGCCCGCGCGTGGGGTTTCATCGGAAAATTCGCGAGCCAACCATCAACCGTCCCGGCCTGGCGCTTTCGGGTTTCTACACGTATTTCGCCGAGAAACGGGTGCAGGTATTGGGCGCGGCGGAACATTCTTATCTTAAGAGCTTGTCTTCGACGCTGCGCATCCGGCGATTTCGAAAGATGTGCGAGCACAAGATCCCGTGCCTGGTGATATCGCGCGGGTTTCATCTTGCGCCGGAGCTGGTCGATGTCGCCGCGGCAGCAAAAATCGCGGTGTTCCGCACTCCGATGATCACAATGAAGTTCATCAACGCCGCAACAATCGCTTTGGAGATGGATTTTTCGCCGACGGTGACTGAATTCGGCAGCATGGTGGACATTCTTGGCGTCGGCGTTTTGATTCGCGGAGCCAGCGGCATTGGAAAAAGCGAATGCGTGCTCGGATTGATCGAACGCGGTTACAGTTTGGTGGCTGATGATGTGACCCGGATTACGATGCTGGAGGGACGCGAGCTCATGGCGACCGCGCCTGAGCTTACCCGCAATCACATGGAAGTGCGCGGAATCGGCATCATCGATGTAGCAAAGGTTTTCGGTATCGGAAGTATTCGAGTCGAAAAACGCTTGGACCTTGTCGCCACGCTAAAAGACTGGCAGGAAGTAGAAGAGGTCGATCGGATCGGGCTCGACCGCGAATTTTATGAGATCCTCGGGCTAAAAGTGCCGCACGTAACGATTCCGGTCAGACCCGGCCGCGACATGGCGCGCCTGGTCGAGGTGGCGGCGATGGACGAAAAATTGAAAGGACTGGGCCAAAACGCAGCCGTTGATTTCAACACCAAACTGCTGGGACTGATGGAGCAAAAAGGAGCGACCTAATGGCTTTGTTACATCGCAAAGCGACCGCGCGGCATCCGTCCAAAAGATTGAGAAAGAGATTGCGATCGTAAATCGGCTTGGACTACATGCCAGGCCGGCCGCGATGTTTGTGCGCATCGCCAGCCGTCATCGATCGGAAATTTGGGTTTCGAAGGAAGGCGAGGAAGTAAATGGCAAAAGTATCATGGGTCTGATGATGCTCGCTGCTGGGCAGGGGTCGAAACTGCGTATTCGTTGCGAGGGACCAGACGCGGACAAAGCAATGGAGGAGCTGGAAGAACTGATCAACGCGCGCTTTAACGAAGATTGAGGTAGGGTCGTCGCGCTGCGACGACTCCCGAGAGCATTCGGCGCAGTGCGGCGTCCCTACCATGCAAACGGCCGGACTCGCAATGTTTGACATCTGCCTTACTCTCCCAAGTGGATGAGCGGCGAGAATGCGTCAAAGGAAATTCGGTTTGAAGGAGCTGGCGTCTCGCCCGGAGTCGCCCGCGGCCAAATCCATGTCGTCCGCGACGAGTTGGATGACGTCGTGCATTATCGCATTGGCCCTTCCAAGGTGGCAGATGAAATTAGTCGCTTCGAAGCGGCCCTCATCCAAACGCGCATGCAGATTCTGGAGATGCAGCAGCGTATTGCGGAATCGATCGGGGCAAAAGATGCCGCGATTTTCGATGCTCACCTGCTGGTAGTCGAGGACCGCACTTTAATCGACGAAGTGCTCCGCAAGCTGGAGACCGATCTATGCAATGTGGAATGGATTTTCCAAGAGGTTGCCACGCGTTACGCCGAGACCCTGAATAAGATTGACGACCCATATTTGCGAGAACGGGCGCTGGACATCCAGGACGTAACAAAACGGGTTATTCGCAACCTCCAGGGAAAGGCTCCCAAGACATTTCTTGCCCTGACCGAGCCGCACATTCTGGTTGCGCATAATCTTACTCCTTCAGATACCGCAAGCATGAACCGGACGAAGGTGCTTGGAATCGCGACGGATCTCGGCAGTCGCACTTCGCATGCGGCGATTCTAGCGCGTTCGCTCAACATCCCGGCCGTAGTCGGGTTGCACGATATCACAGCAAAGCTGGAGACGGGCCAGCACGTTCTCCTTGATGGGAGCGATGGCTGCCTGATCGTCGATCCGGCGCCAGAAACACATGCGCACTACGCGGAGATCGAATCACGAAGAGCCAAAGTCACGGCGCGACTCAAAGAACTGCGCGAGACAACGTCCACCACGCGCGATGGCCGTCACATTGTTTTATCGGCAAACATTGAACTTCCGGAAGAGGTGGACGCCGTGGCGGCCAACGGCGCGGAGGGCATCGGGCTTTATCGCACCGAGTTTCTCTATTTGAACCGGCCTACTTTGCCAACCGAGGACGAACAATATGAAACCTACCGGCAAGTTGCCGAGCGCGTCCGCCCGAACCCGCTGATTATTCGAACATTTGATCTCGGCGGCGATAAATTGGCGCCCGGTACCGTAGATATTGCCGACGAGTTGAATCCATTCCTTGGCTGGCGCGCGATCCGTTTCGGTCTCGAGAACCTCGACATCTTTAAGACGCAGTTGCGCGCCATTCTCCGTGCCAGCACCGTCGGCAACGTAAAAATCATGTTTCCAATGATCTCCGGACTGGACGAATTGCGCCGTGCCATCGCCGTGCTCGACGAGTGCAAAAAGGAATTGCGCAGCTCAAAAATCGATATGGCCGAACGACTGGAAGTTGGCGCGATGGTTGAGATCCCAAGCGCAGCCATCTGCGCAAGCGTGCTCGCGCCCGAAGTCGATTTTTTAAGTATTGGAACAAACGATCTCATTCAGTACGCGCTTGCGGTGGATCGCGTGAACGAGAAGGTCGCGTACCTTTACGAGCCGACCCATCCGGCAGTACTGCGTTTGCTTAAGATGATCGCCGATGCGGGTCACGCCAGTAATATCTGGGTTGGCGTGTGCGGAGAAATGGCGGGAGAGATCGCGCTCGTCCCGCTTTTGCTGGGTCTCGGAGTCGACGAGCTCAGCACAGCTGCAATCCTGGTCCCGAGCGTAAAGCGAGCCGTGCAAAGTCTGGCCATTCCAGAATGTCGCGAACTGGTGGAGGAAACGTTCAAACTGAATACCGCCTCGGAAATTCTGGCGCGTTGCCTCGAACTCGCAAACAAACGGTATGGAGATTTATTGGGCTGAGCTGTAGCGGCGCTCTATGAGCGTCACAAACTTAAAAGAATTTCGGCGGTCATTGACCGCCGCTACAGAATCACTCTTCCGTTTCCGATTCCGGCCTCAGTCCCTCTTCCTCCATCTTGCGCAAGACGTCGCTCATATCGTCCACTTCGTCCCAAACATCCTGGCTCACATAGATGGGCGCCTTCTGCTGAGTGGCCATGGCAATGCAATCGCTCGGGTCGCCCGTCGAGCTCGATAATCTTTTTCTGCTGCAATTCGTTTTGGACCCGGATGATCACCCGCGCGTAGTAGGTGGCATTTTTCAGATCGTTGATAATGACTCGATCGACTTTGGCGCCGAGAGCGGTCATCAAATGCGCCATCAGATCGTGAGTGAGCGGCCGCTCCTTGGTGATCTGACGCATGAACATGGTGATCGCGCTGCCAACTGTTTGATCGACGTAGATGATGAATACCTTTTCGTTGTTCCCAATAAACACTGCGCACCCGCCGCTTGTCGGTAGAACCGCCCGTACCTGCACCTCGATCACCGTTTTGTTCACGAGCGAACGTTATCCGTAGCGAAATGAAAAACAAGCCGTGCGCTTTATTCGTCCCATTCGTCTGATAGACATATTGGAAGGTCTATTCCGCGTGGAAATTTTAATTTCGCGGGCTTGAATGTTGGACGCGCTGATTGAATATGCGTTTTCTGCAATGTTCCGGCCGGCTGATAAATCGAGATGAAAACCGAGTGGGACCTTGAGTCCGCCATCGCCACGTACAACGTGGACGGATGGGGCGAAGGTTATTTTACCGTCAATAGCGCCGGCAACGTCGAGGCGAGGCCGTTAAAGGATAATGGCGGTGCCATCGATCTCCTGGAAGTCGTCAATGAAGCGCGCGCGAGAAACCTTGGTTTTCCTTTGCTGATTCGGTTTCAGGATTTGCTTCGGCACCGCGTCGAATCGATTAATCGCGCATTTCAGAGCGCGATATCTGAGTTCGGTTATCGCAATGAGTATCGCGGCGTTTTTCCCATCAAAGTCAACCAGTTGCGCGAGGTGATCGAGGAAATCGTCGATGCGGGCGAGCAATTTCATTTTGGACTCGAAGCGGGCAGCAAACCGGAGCTGGTTGCCGCACTTGCCATGCAGAAAGACCCTGAGAGCTTGATCATCTGCAACGGTTACAAAGATCCCGCTTTCATTCGCATCGCGCTGCTTGGCCGCAAACTTGGCAAATCGGTCATCATCGTCGCCGAAAAGCTGGAAGAGTTGGAGCAGATCATTCGCGCGTCAAAAGAAGTCGGCCTCGAGCCCTACATCGGTATTCGCGCTCGCTTGTATAGCAAAGGCTCTGGCAAATGGTCGCCGAGCGGCGGCGAGAACGCCAAATTCGGTCTCGACACCACCAATCTCGTGGCTGCCAGTCAGATGTTGAAAGAGGCCGGTCTGACACAATGCCTCAAGCTCCTTCATTTCCACGTCGGATCGCAGGTGCCGGACATTTCAACGATCAAACGCGCGGTGCGCGAAGGGGCGCGCTATTACGCAAAGCTTTGCAAACTCGGGCATCAACTTGGGTATCTCGATGTCGGTGGCGGTCTCGGCGTCGATTACGATGGATCACGCAGTGATTTCGATAGCTCGACCAATTATTCGCTCCAGGAATATGCCAATGACGTGGTCTGGAACATCATGGACGTGTGCGATTCCGAAGGCGTCGCGCATCCCATCATTGTGAGTGAAAGCGGGCGCGCCATTGTCGCGCATCATTCCGTGCTGGTGTTGGAAGCATTCAGCTCGATCGAGAAAACTGCGCCGAAACTCAAGGTCGAAGCGGGCGAGAAAGATCACAAACTGGTGGGCGACATCCTCGACGTAAAACAGCGCTTAAAGCGCGGAAATCGCCTCGAGAGTTTGCACGACATTCAACAGATAAAGGAAGAAGCGCAGCAAACGTTCGATCTCGGCCTGCTGGATCTCGAATCCAAAGCGAAGATCGACACCGTTTACTGGCAGGTCGCGCATCAAATTGTGAACATGCATCGCGGCCTGCGTTACGTGCCCGACGAAGTGAAAGACCTCGAAGTCACCCTGGCCGATCAATACATTTGCAATTTCTCCGTGTTCCAATCGCTGCTCGATCACTGGGCGCTCGGGCAACTTTTCCCGATCATGCCGATCCATCGGCTCACTACGCCGCCAGACCGACACGGCACCATAGTGGACATCACCTGCGACTCCGACGGCAAAGTCTCCAAATTCATCGATCTCCAGGACGTGAAGGAAACTTTGCCGCTCCATCGCATTCCGCCCGGCGAAATGTATTACATCGGCGTGTTCATGGTCGGCGCGTATCAGGATATCATGGGCGACCTTCACAATTTGTTCGGCCGCGTCACCGAGGTGCACGTCTTTCTGGATCCCGACGAAGAATCGGGCTGGTACATCGAGGAAGTGATCGAGGGCAGCACCATCGGCGAAGTGCTTGCCATGACGCAGTGGGACAAAGTCGAATTAATGCGACTTCTGAAAGCCCAGGTCGATGCCGCCATTAAAACCGATCGACTCAAGCCAAACGACGCCATGAGACTTCTCGATGACTACGAGCGTTTCCTACAGGAATACACCTATCTCACTCTCAACGGCACGAAACCAGCGCCGCAACCAGGCAGCTGGCTGCCGCTGAGCTGAATCTTGGAGTGCGGCGATCCCGCGACTGCGGGGCCGCTTTTGAAAGCGCGGACATGTCCGCGCCTCCAAAACGCCAGGCGTAATTTGAACGTTGAGGGTTGAACGTTGAGCGTTGAACGTTGAACGTTGCTCGTTCTGAAATGACGCAAGCTTTCTCCAACTCTCAATTAAAGACGTGCTGCAAAGCACTTGCGCGCCGATTGACGCAATTCGGGTCCAGGGCTGGGTACGCACGCGGCGCGATTCAAAGATTTTTCATTCATCGAGCTGAACGACGGCTCATCATTGCGCAATCTTCAGATCATCGCGAGAAACTCGCTGTCCGAATTACGCAGACGTTCAACGGCTTGCAACCGGCGCTTCAATTGCCGTGACCGGTGCGCTGGTCGCCTCGCAGGGCAAAGGACAAAAATGGGAACTGGTCGCGGACAACATCGAGATCATCGGAACGGCCGACGATTCCTATCCGCTCCAGAAAAAGGGACACACGCCGGAATTTCTCCGTGAAATCGCTCACCTCCGTCCTCGCTCAAATCTTTTCAGCAGCATTTTTCGTGTGCGCAGCCGGCTTGCGTTTGCCGTGCACCAGTTTTTTCAGGAGCGCGGTTTCGTTTATGTCCACACGCCCATCATCACCGGCAGCGATTGCGAGGGAGCCGGAGAATTGTTTCGTGTTACCACTCTCGATCCAGCGGCCGCCGAATCGCGAACGACGGACGGCGAGATCGATTATACAAAAGATTTCTTCGCTCGGCCGACTTACTTGACCGTGAGCGGTCAGCTGGAAGCGGAAGCGTTAGCGCTGGCGCTGTCGAAAGTTTACACCTTCGGTCCGACGTTTCGGGCCGAGAACTCCAACACGTCCCGCCACGCGAGTGAGTTCTGGATGATCGAGCCCGAGATGGCGTTTTGCGATCTGAACGGCAACATGGATCTCGCCGAAGAGTTCGTGAAATATCTGATCGCGGATGCGAGAAGAGATTGCCCCGAAGAGATGGAACTTTTTTCAAAGTTCGTGGACAAGGAGTTGCTCGGGCGACTGGATTTCGTTGTTGAGCGGCCGTTCCAACGGATCACCTACAGCGACGCTGTCGATCTTCTAAAAAAGAGCGGCGAAAAATTCGAGTTCCCGATCGACTACGGCTTAAACCTGCAATCGGAGCACGAGCGTTGGTTGACCGAGAAACATTTCAAATGTCCGGTCACAGTTTTCAATTTCCCGAAGGAGATCAAGCCATTCTACATGCGTCTGAACGATGACGGAAAAACCGTGGCGGCGATGGATCTGCTCGTGCCCGGCATCGGCGAAATCGTCGGCGGCAGCCAGCGTGAAGAGAGACTGGAGATGCTGGAGGAAAACATGCGCCGGCACAACATGGATCCCGCCGATTACAAATGGTATCTCGATCTTCGCCGTTACGGAACCGCGCCGCACTCCGGTTTCGGCCTCGGTTTCGAACGAATGCTGATGTTCATCACCGGCGTCCCAAACATTCGCGACGTGATCCCGTTCGCGCGCACGCCCGGCAGCGCCGAGTTCTAGCCATGTGTCATTCCGAGGGCGCCGCGCAGCGAATCTCGCTGTTTGCTGACTCCACTGATCAGTGCTGCGTTTCTCTTACCCTGGTGAACTCGAGTTTGGATCCGCCTGGCTCTTGCAAGTCGTCAGATGGTCGCTGGAGATATCCAGTCTGATAAACCGATGTGGCGAATGGCGTCTCGATTTTGATCCGGTCCTGATCGCCGAATTTATATCTGCCGCGTACATCTCCAACGAGCACAGCGACCATTTGACTCGAAAATTCCCAAACCGTTGCATTTTCAGCTCCCGACATTCGCCATTTGCCAACGATGCTGGAATTTCCACAGCCGCCATCGACGAACAGCAAGGTCAGCCAGAATGATTATTCGTAAGCTGGATGCTGATTGAGAAAAGCCGGATTCGCATGGAACTCCGGCTTGATTTTGCTCAGAATGTTTCCTGCGGGCGAGAAGAAACTCGGAAGCTTATTTCTTCTTTGACTCGCGCTTCGGTCTCTTTCGGTTCCTTTACTGCGCGCTTGGATTCGCCGGGCCGATATTCTTCCTGCTCGGCGGCGGCGAAAGGCTTTTTCCAGAGCCGACCATGTCTTCGCCGGGCCGGAGCGTGTCGAAGGACTCCACTTCCTTGCGCAGTTGTTCCTCAGAATAGTTGGCCGCTTTGATCGACAAGCCGATGCGGCGCTCGATTTTGTCCACCTTGATCACGCGGGCTTCGACTTCCTGGCCGACCTTGAGCACGTCTTTCACTTTCGCGACGTGATCTTCGCTCAATTGCGAGATGTGCACGAGCCCGTCGATATCGTCCTGAAGTTGCACGAACGCGCCAAAGCTGGCGAGCTTGGTGACTTTGCCTTTCACCAGATCGCCGATCTTGTACTTCTCATCGATCGTCTTCCATGGATCTTCGGTGAGCTGTTTGATCCCGAGACTGATCCGCTGGTTTACCTTGTCGATGTCGATAACCACGGCCTCGACTTCGTCGCCTTTCTTAAACATTTCGCTGGGATGATTGATCTTGCGAGTCCAGCTCAGATCGGACACGTGAATCATGCCGTCTATGCCTTCTTCCAGCTCCACGAACGCGCCGTAAGCGGTCATGTTGCGAATCTTGCCTTTCACCGTGCTGCCGATGGTGAACTTCTTCTCGATTTCATCCCACGGATTCGGCTCGAGCTGCCGCAGGCCCAGTGAAATTTTCTGTTCCTCTTTATTCACGCCGAGCACCACAGCTTCCACTTCCTGACCGACGCTGAGGATATCGGACGGGCGCATAATCCGTTTCGTCCACGAAAGTTCGGAAACGTGAATGAGGCCTTCCACGCCTTCTTCGATCTCAACAAATGCGCCGTAGGGAACAAGATTGGTGATCTTGCCTCTGATGCGCTGACCGGCCGGGAAACGCTCCTCGATCTGGTCCCACGGATTCTTCTGAGTTTGTTTCAGGCCGAGCGAGACGCGCTCTTTTTCTTTGTTGATGTCGAGCACGATCAACTTCCAACTGCTGTCCGACCTTCAATAGCTCGCTGGGATGTCCGAGCCGGCCCCAAGTCATATCGGTGACGTGCAGCAAGCCATCCATGCCATCGAGATCGATGAATGCGCCGAAGTCGGTGATGTTTTTCACGGTTGCCGGTTACGCGGTCGCCTACGTTCACGCCTTCCATGAATTTTTGGCGTTTTTCGCTGCGCTCCTGCTCGATCACCTCGCGCCGGCTGAGCACGACATTTTTGCGGTCGTCATTGAGCTTAACGATTTTGAAATCGTAAGTGTTGCCGACGAATTGCTGCAGATCTTTTGGCGGAACAACGTCGATCTGAGACGCCGGCAAAAACGCTTCGACGCCGATGTTGACCATCAGTCCGCCTTTGACCACCGATTTCACCTTGCCTTTGATCAGGCCGTCACCTTCGAAAACACCGACGATTTTGTTCCAGTTTTGGCGATAGGCTGCCTTTTCCTTGGAGAGAACGACCATGCCTTCATCGTTTTCCAGCCGCTCCAGGAGCACGTCCACTTCGTCGCCCACTTCCAGGGAGTCGGCTTCTTCAAATTCAGTCAAGGGAATGACGCCTTCGGATTTGTATCCCACATCGACCAGCACTTCGCGCGGGCGAATTTCCAAAATCCGTCCCTTGACGATGCTTCCTTCGCGGAAGTCCGGCATCGCCTTCGACATCACGTCCTGCATTTGAATCATAAATAATAAGCCTCCTTCAGGCGCTGTAGCGGCGGTCTATGACCGCCGAACGTTCCCGCGTCAGCTAAGCAGCGGAAATGAGGACGCCAAAGTAGGCGTTTTTCTACCGAAGGTCAACTCACCTGCGGGCGGTTATCGCGGCATGTCATGCTGAGCGAAGCGGAGTCGAAGGATCCCGTTAACTTACCCAATGGTTTTGCCGCGGGGATCCCTCGATTTCGCTCGGAATGACGAGGATCGCACATCCTGCGTTCGGCGTTGAGCGTTGGGCGTTCCCTCGCTATGTTTACTTGGAATATGCTGATTAGATTACCGATATTGGTCGCGCTTGCTGCAACCGTTTCGCTCGGCGCCGAATCTCCGGCTGAACAAAAAGTCCTCGCCGCGATCAAAACGCCAGACCTCACCGTCGTTCATCTTTGGGCGCCGTGGTGCTCGAATTGTCAGGCTGAACTCAAAAGCGGCGGCTGGGCGAAAATCGTTAACGAAAATCCGAAGGTGAAATTTTATTTCGTCTCCGTTTGGAATGATGGTCAGGACGGGCGCGCGATGCTGAAGAAATTTGCCATTGGCTGATCAACCGAACGTGACAATCCTTGCAGACCCCGGCCCGCGTCGGGGCGAAAACAAGATTAAACAATTCGCTGGTTTGCCGCTCTCGTGGATTCCGACGACTTGGATTTACAAAGGCGGCGAGCTCCGTTACGCATTAAATTACGGCGAAGTCCGTTTTCCTGTGCTCCAACAATTTCTCGCGGACAGCGAGTCAGAATGGTCGCACAAGGGCGAACCGTCTATCCAGTAGGCTTTTGATGAGTGACACCTCTGCAGCGCCGTCGATTGCGCAAGATAAACCGCCGGCGATTCTGTCGCTGATTGGCGACACGCCGCTGGTGGAGGTGACGCAGTTCGACACCGGCCCGTGTCACCTTTTTCTCAAGCTTGAAAATCAAAATCCCGGCGGCTCGATCAAGGACCGGATCGCGCTCTCGATGATCGAAGCGGCGGAGGAGGAGGGGAAATTGCAACCCGGTGGCACGGTCGTAGAAGCGACGGCGGGCAATACTGGCCTGGGTCTGGCGCTCGTTGCCGGTGCCAAAGGCTATCGCGTCTTGCTCGTGATTCCGGATAAGATGTCGCAGGAAAAAATCTCGCACGTGAAAGCGCTCGGAGCCGAAGTGCGGATCACGCGCTCTGATGTGACCCGCGGGCATCCGGAATATTACCAGGACGTGGCCGCGCGACTCGCCGAAGAAATTCCAGGCGCCTTTTACGTGAATCAGTTTGGTAATCCGGCGAACCCGCTGGCGCACGAGCGCACGACCGGTCCGGAAATCTGGGAGCAAATGCGGCACGATGTCGATGCCGTTATCGTGGGAGTCGGTTCCGGCGGAACGCTGACCGGTCTGGGGCGCTTCTTCAATCGTGTGAAGCCACGTCGCGGAATCGAAATGATCCTGGCCGATCCAACCGGCTCCGTTTTGTACGAATACGTGAAGACGGGAAAGCTGGTCGAATCGGGCAGCTGGGCAGTGGAAGGCATCGGCGAAGATTTCATTCCAGAAATTGCCGACATGTCGCTAGTCACCGATGCGTTTGAGATCGATGACGCAGAAAGTTTCGCGACCGCGCGCGACCTTTTGCACAAGGAAGGAATCTTCGGCGGCTCATCCACCGGCACGCTTGTCGCCGGTGCGCTGCGATATTGCCGGCAGCAAACAAAACCAAAACGTGTGGTCACTTTCGTTCCCGACACCGGCAATAAATATCTCTCAAAAATGTACAACGACTTCTGGATGGCCGAGCAGGGATTCATTCACCGGCCGCCGCACGGCGATCTGAGCGATTTGATTTCGCACCGATACGAAGCAGGCGAAGTGATCACGGTCGGGCCGGACGATTCGCTGCTCACAGCGTTCAAGCGAATGCGCGGGTCGGACGTTTCGCAGCTTCCGGTCGTCGATAAAAACGGACGCGCCATCGGAATCATCGACGAATCCGACCTACTCGTGAAAGTGCATCGCGACTCGTCGCATTTTAACGATCCGGTCGAAACGGCGATGACGGATCGATTAGAAACGCTGCCGCCAAGCGCGAAAATCAAAGACTTGCTCGGACGTGTTCGACCGCGGCCGGGTCGCGATTGTGATGGATGACGACAAATTTCTGGGGCTGATTACGCGCACCGATTTGCTTTCTTATCTGCGGCTTCACATGCCGAAATCGGCGACGCCGCCGGAACGAGAGTTCGTCTAGCGCATCCGACAATGAAAAAAGAACAGGGCTTTGCCACGCGCGCCATTCACGCCGGCCAGAAACCGGATCCCACGACCGGCGCGGTCATGACGCCGATTTACGCCACCTCGACATACGTCCAGGAAAGCCCGGGAAAACACAAAGGCTACGATTACGCGCGCTCAATCAATCCTACCCGGCTCGCCTACGAAAAGTGCATTGCCGATTTGGAAAGCGGGACGCGCGGGTTCGCCTTTGCATCCGGCCTGGCTGCGATGGCGACAGTGCTCGAGCTGCTCGACAGCGGCTCGCATATCGTCGCGAGTGACGATCTTTACGGCGGCACCTTTCGATTGTTCGATCGAGTGCGGCGCCGCTCTGCGAACCTTGATTTTACCTATGTCGATCTGACCGATCCGAAGGATCTCGAGCGCGCAATCAAGCCAAACACGCGCATGGTTTGGATCGAAACGCCGAGCAATCCGCTGCTGAAGCTGATCGATCTCGAGGCGATCGCGAAAATCGCGCGCAAGCGAAAAATCATTTCCGTCTCCGACAACACATTTGCCACTCCGTGGATCCAGCGCCCGATCGAGACCGGCTTCGACATCGTCGTTCATTCCGCGACGAAATATTTGAACGGGCATTCCGACCTCGTGGGCGGCGTTGTTGTCGTTGGCGAAAACAAGGAACTCGCTGATCAAATTGCATTCTTGCAAAATTCGGTCGGCGCAATCGCCGGTGCGTTCGACAGTTTTCTTGTTTTGCGAAGTTTGAAAACCCTGGCGCTGCGCATGGAGCGGCATTGCGCCAATGCGCTGGAGATTGCGCGCTGGCTCGAGGAACAGAGCGAGATTAAATCAGTGCATTATCCCGGCCTCAAATCGCATCCGCAGCACGATCTGGCCCGACAGCAGATGCGCGGTTTTGGCGGTATGGTCACGATCGTTTTGAAAACGGATCTCGCCGGAACGCGGCGTTTTCTTGAGAACACGCATTTGTTTGCGCTAGCAGAAAGCCTCGGCGGCGTGGAAAGCCTGATCAATCATCCGGCGCTCATGACGCACGCTTCCGTGCCGGAGGAACAACGCGAAAAACTCGGCGTTACCAATTCACTCGTCCGATTGTCGGTTGGCGTCGAAGACGTGCGCGATTTGATCGATGATTTAAAGTTCGCGCTCGAAGCGATTTGATTGCCCTCTCATTAACACCTGACTTCAGTCAGGTGCCGAAAAGACCAAGCTCGATCGCGAGCCGTTTCAACGGCTTTCCTTCGCAGGCAGTCGGAGGTGAAGCTGTTAAAGCAGCTCTTCCCAGTCTGTTGCTGCAAAAGCGCCTGGTTAAAGCCGGGTGTTAATAGGATTTGCGCGTTGTGATTGGAGAATCGCGATTTATTTTTCCTGCTCATGTCCAACACATTCGGTCAGCTTTTTCGCGTCACCACGTTTGGTGAATCGCATGGCGGCGGCATCGGCGTAGTGATCGACGGCTGTCCGCCGCGGATCGACATTTGCGAAGCGGACATTCAGCGCGAGTTGGATCGCCGGCGGCCGGGTCAAAGCAAACTCACCACCCAGCGCAAAGAGGAAGACCGATGCGAGATTCTGTCCGGTGTTTTTGAAGGGAAAACGCTCGGCACTCCTGTCGCGATTGTGGTTCGCAATAAAGACGCTCGGCCTGAAGATTACAGACGAGATCGCGGGCAAATTTCGGCCGTCACACGCCGATTACACTTACGAGGCTAAATACGGAATTCGGAACTGGCAGGGCGGTGGCCGCGCGTCTGCGCGCGAAACGCTGGGCCGCGTCGCAGCGGGCGCGATTGCGAGGAAAATTTTGTCAACGTTCTATCCGGATTTCGAGATCGTCGCCTATGTGGCGCAAATTCACGATATCGTCGCCAAGATTGATCGCGCCGTTGTGAAAATGAAAGACGTGGAGAGAAATATTGTCCGCTGCCCGGACGCAGCGGCTGCAAAAAAGATGATATCGCTGATCGAACGAGTTTGCGACGAAGGCGACTCGCTTGGCGGTGTAATTGAGTGCGTGGCGCGTGGCATTGCACCCGGGCTCGGCGAGCCTGTTTTCGACAAGCTCGAAGCAGACCTGGCGAAAGCGATGCTGAGCATACCGGCTACCAAAGGCTTTGAGATCGGCTCCGGATTTTCAGCGACGCGGATGCGCGGTTCGAAGCACAACGATCGCATTCGAAATGCGTGGCGGGAAAATACGGACAAGGACAAACAACTCGGGCGGCGTGCAAGGTGGGATCAGCAACGGCGAAGACATTTATTTTCGGGTGGCGTTCAAACCTCCGGCTACAATCGCGCGTCAGCAGAAAACCGTCACGACTTCAAAGAAGGAAAGCGAGCTGGCGATGCGCGGACGCCATGATCCGTGTGTTCTTCCGCGAGCCGTGCCGATCGTGGAAGCGATGGCCGCGCTCGTGCTTTGCGATCACGCACTGCGGCAACGGGCGATCACTGCGAGCTGAAGTCGTGATAAATCTTCAAGGCCGTTCAGATTACGCAAAATCGTAATGACTAGCAAAGCACCAAGCATCAACATCCAAGCTCCAGAGAACCACCAATCTTCAACTTCCAAAGCATTGCGTGACTAGCTTGAGCGTTGGAGTTTGAAGCTTCTCTGGATGTTGGATGTTGGTTCTTGGAATTTAAGGGATGAATTACATCGCCACCATCGGCTTGGAAGTGCACGTTCAGCTCAAGACGCGCTCGAAAATGTTTTGCGCTTCGCCGGTCGAGTTCGGAGCGGAACCAAATACGCACACTTGTCCGGTTTGCCTCGGTCTGCCTGGCGCATTGCCAGTGATAAATCAGGAAGCGCTGCGAATGACCGTTTTGACCGGGCTCATGCTGGGATGCGATATCGCGCCGGTCAGCAAATTCGATCGCAAAAATTATTTCTATCCCGACATGCCGAAGAATTATCAGATTTCGCAGTACGACATGCCGCTTTGCACGAATGGCAGCGTGCCCTTGCATGACCTCGCGTATCCCAAAGATGCGCAGAAAAACATCGCAACCCCGGACAAGGAAGTGCATCTCGTCCGGATTCATCTCGAGGAGGACGTGGCGAAAAGTTTTCATTTCGAAAACAGCACAGGGATCGATTTCAACCGAGCCGGCACGCCGTTGATGGAGATCGTGACGCAACCGGAGCTCAACTCGCCTGAGGAGGCGTTTGCGTTTCTAACGGCGCTGAAACAAATCCTGATGTACGGCGATGTGAGCGACGCCGATATGGAAAAGGGACAGCTGCGCTGCGATTGCAATGTTTCTGTGCGACCCGAATCGCAAACAGAATTCGGCGCGAAAATTGAGATCAAAAATCTGAACTCGATCAGCGGCGTGCGGCGCGCCCTCGCTTATGAGATTCGACGGCAAATTGCCTTGCTCGAGAGCGGCGACGCGCTGGAACAGGAAACGCGTGGCTGGGACGATACCGCTGGCGAAACCTTTCTTATGCGCACAAAAGAATTCGCACACGACTACCGGTATTTCCCCGATCCCGATCTGGTGCCGGTGGAAACTGACGTTCTCGTGGCCGATGTGCGGGAGCGCGTGCCCGAGTTACCAAAAGCAAAACGCGCGCGCTTCGTCGACCAATATCAAGTGAGTCCCTACGATGCCGGCGTGCTGGCGAACGATCTGGCGCTGGCAAAATATTTTGAGAGGGCTGCTAAAGGCGCAAAGAAACCGAAAAATGTCGCAAACTGGATCCTGAATGATTTGCAGAACGCCCTCGCCGCTGCTGGTAAGACGATCCACGATTGTCCGATCCCACCCGAGGCGCTTGATGAATTGGTCAATCTGATCGAGGTCGGAAAAATTAGCGGCAAACAAGGCAAGGAAGTTTTCGCGGAGATGTTTGCAACCGGAAGGAGCGCAGCCGCGATTGTGAAGGAGAAAGGGATCGAACAACTCAGCGATGTTGGCGCGATCGAAGCGCTCTGCGACGAAGTGATTGCTGCAAATCCGAAGCCGGTGGCAGATTACAAGGCAGGTAACATGGCTTCGCTGAATTTTCTCAAAGGCCAGGTCATAAAGATCTCCAAAGGCAAGGCCAATCCACAATTAGCGGGGGAGATCTTGGAGCGGAAGCTGAGGGCATAGAGAAACGTCCAACGCTCAACGCCCAACGTCGAACCTCTAAGTGAGCCTGCGCTGTCATCCCGAGCATAGCGAGGGACCCCGCATAGGCTGCGAGAAAGTCCTCTTGTCAATCGTGTGTCCCAAACACTGGGTGTGAGATCCTTCGCTTCGCTCAGGATGACAAGTGCAATGCACGCGATGAAATTGTGGCTGTGCGGATCCTGATTGCCCCAGATAAATTCAAAGGCTCGCTCAACGCGCGCGAGGTCGCGGAGAATATCGCGAAAGGACTGCGCGATGTCGTGCCGGATGCAAAAATCGACATTGTCCCAATGGCAGATGGCGGCGAGGGAACTGCGGAAGTAATTTGCGATGCACGCGGCGGGTCCTGGTTAAAATGCAAAGCGCACGATCCACTCGGCCGCGAGATCGACGCGCGTTACGCCTGGATTGAGTCCGGAAAAATTGCAGTGATGGAAATGAGTGAAGCCGCCGGAATGCGACGGCTATCCGAAGACGAACGCGATCCGGTTCGCGCGACCACATTCGGCGTCGGCGAAATGATTTTGGATGCGACGAATCGCGGCGCGAACGAAATCATTATTGGCCTTGGCGGCAGCGCAACGAACGACGGCGGATTTGGGATGGCGCGCGCTTTGGGTTTTCGATTCTTCGACCAAGAGCATGAGCAAGAGTTAAGAGACGCGGTTAGCGAGTTGACTAGTCTTAAGAGAATCGAGCAGCCGAAAGACTTGGCGCTGCCAAAGATTATCGCGGCAGTCGATGTGAAAAATCCATTGCTCGGGCAAGAATGGCGCAACCCGAGTGTTTGGTCCGCAGAAAGGCGCGAGCCAGAAGGAGATCGACATTTTGGAACGTGCGCTAACCCGGCTCGCCGATGTGATGACCAAAGAATTTGGTTTCGACTATCGCGATGAACCCGGTGCCGGCGCGGCAGGCGGACTCGGGCTTCGGCCTGATGAGCTTTTGCGGCGCGAAAGTTCGGCCGGGTTTCGATGTTGTTGCAGAAGCAGTCGGGCTCGAATCGAAAATCAAAGATGCTGATGTGGTCATTACAGGCGAGGGGAGTTTGGATCGGCAGACGCTCGAAGGAAAAACACCAGCCGGCGTGGCGCGGCTGGCGCGAAAACTCGGCAAACCCGTTTTCGCAATTGTGGGCCGCGCAACGCAAAGATCGAGAAGTGCGCGAAATGTTCGACGGCGTTTACGAGAACGCGCGGCGGGGAATGAGTCAGGAAGAAAACATGAGGCGCGCAGCAGAACTATTGCGTGAGAATGCGCGCGAACTGGCGCAAAGCATTGTAGGGCGGATACTCGCTCCGGTCTGCCAACCCAGGGTCGGCAGGCGGAGCGCCTGCCGCTACAAATTTGACCGCGCAACCGAGATCGCCCTTATGGCTTCAGCAAAGATCGCGGAACTGCTTTGCCGTTTCGACGTAACTCCACGCCCAGGCGGCGACGTCTTTTTGTTCGTCGGCGGTGAGTTGCCGGCGGATTTTCGCAGGCGATCCGAGGACGAGCGAGCCGGGCGGAATTTTCATCCCGATCGTGACCAGCGCGTTTGCGCCAATGATGGAGCGCGCGCCTACCTCAACATCGTCGAGAATAATGGCGCCCATGCCAACCAGTACTTCACTGTCGATCCTGCACGCGTGGACGACGGCGTTGTGGCCGACGGTGACCAGCTCGCCCATGGTTGTCGGATAGTTCGTATCGACGTGAACGACGGCATTATCCTGAATATTTGAGCGCGGGCCGATGATGATGCGGTTGATGTCGCCGCGGAGCACCGCGCCGTACCACACGCTCGATTCTTCTTCGAGAACCACGTCACCGAGCACCGTAGCGCCTGGGACGACCCATGCGCTGGAATGAATTGTAGGACCTTTTTTCAAACGCGCAGCGATACCCGCGTGTCCAGTCGGCAGTGTATCTGGCTCGATATGCATCCGGGATATGTTGAGTGACGAACTCCGCCTGTCATGTCGAGCCCTTCGACTTCGCTCAGGACAGGCTCCGTCGAGACATCTCTGTATTTTAACGATGAGAGATTCCTCCACTTCGGTCGGAATAACAAACTGCGAGTGAGAGAATCGGATTTTCTTATTTTTGCGATTAGACGATAATAAGCACCGCATGCCTGGGTTTCCTCCAGAAGAAGTCACGCCATTCGTTTTCTCCGATCCCACCGGTAAACGCTGGCCACGTCTGCGCCTGATTCTGCTTATCGGCGGCGTGCTGTTTTTTCTGGGGACGGTGCTGTTTGTTCAAACACTTTTTGTCGCGCCGCACATGAACGTGCCGTTTTCCCTGCGGCAGTTAAAGGGTCAACTCAAAGCGCTGCAAAAGAAAAATCCGGCCGGCCAGTTGTCTGCGAGCTTCGCTGCTTGTGGCAGAAATTCAGCGCAGCCCGGCAAGCGGCAAGAAACCTTGCCGCCCCAGCGCCAACAACTTCGCCGCGGCCTCACAAGAAACCGCCCAACAACGAAGTGCGACTTGCATTTTACGTCAATGGCGATCCTGACAGCTACGCGTCACTTCAGCAGCACGCGTCGCAGATTACCCATCTTTGCCCGGAATGGATGACCGTGACCAATGGCATGGGCGACTTGCAAATCGATGGGGACACCCGGCTATTGAAACTGGTCGCGACCAAAGGGATCGCCCTCATGCCGCTGCTGACCAACCTCGTCGGGGACGCCTGGCAGCCGGAAGCCATTGAGAATCTCGCACACGGGCCACCGAGTCGGCAGGATCGGTTCATTCAGAGTGTGCTTGCCGTCTTGCGCAGCGCGAAAGCTGCCGGCGTGGTGATCGATTGGCAGCAAATCGACCCGGCCTACAAAAAGGACCTTACGAAATTTATCGACAAGTTCGCCGACGCCTTGCACGACGATAACAAGGAGCTGTGGCTGTGCGTTCAGCCCGGACAGGAGCTCGATTACATCGATTTCGATGTGCTCGCTGACAACGTCGATCGTTTCGTGGCGATGCTGTTTGACGAAACCTCCGACACCGATCCGCCGGGACCACTGGCGTCGCGGTCGTGGTTTGAAGGCTGGATACGCGTCCTGCTGCAAGATTCCGACACCAAACAATGGATCATTGCAATCGGCAGCTATGGATATGACTGGACGATCGGCGGGAAGAAAGCGGAGACGATCAGTTTTTCAGAAGCGATGAGCCGCGCCAATGATGCGGAGATCGAGAGCGCGGAAGTGCAGGGGCCGAGTTACAGCCCGTATTTTTATTTTCAGGATGAAGACAAGGAGCACGCGGTCTGGTTTCTGGATGCCGTGACATTCCTCAACCAACTGCGCGAGGTGCGCGACCAAAAAGCGGGCGGCTTCGCGCTTTACCGGCTCGGCAGCGAAGATCCGCGCAATCTGGGACGCGTTAAGCGTTCCGCGGGATTTCAAGTTAGATAATCAGACGCGACAGGCACTCGAACTGATAAAATCGACGGACACCATCACGGACGTCGGCGACGGCGAAATCGTAACTGTCGATGAAGATCGCAGAGACGGTACGCGAAAGCTCGCTGTGGACGCCGACGGCTATCTCACAGCGAAATACGTGACGTTCGCGCAATTCCCGACGCTGTATCATCAAGGCGCGGGCGGCGAGCACCAGGTCGCAATCACTTTTGACGACGGTCCTGATCCGCGATGGACGCCAAAGATCCTGGATATTCTCAAAGCGGCGAACGTAAAAGCAGCGTTTTTTCTGGTAGGCGTGAACGCCGAGCGTTACCCGGAGCTTGTTCGTCGCATTGTCGACGAAGGACACGAGATCGGGAACCACACATATTATCATCCGAATCTTTCACTCTGCTGGCCCGAGCACATTCGGCTTGAGCTGAATGCAACCCAGCTCTTGCTCGAAACGATAACAGGTCGTGCCACCACATTGTTTCGTCCGCCGTACGCGGCGGATACGGGCCCGATGCAACTTAGCGAATTGACTCCGCTGCAAATCGCGGAAGACCTCAATTATCTCGTAGTCCTGGAGGATATCGACCCGCAAGACTGGGCGAAGCCCGGGGCGGATATCATCCTGCAACGGATCAAGCAGCAGAGACACGATGGCAGCGTGATCTTGCTGCACGACGCTGGCGGAGATCGTTCGCAGACCGTGGAAGCGCTTCCGCGCATTTTGGATTGGCTGCATACGCGAGGCGACACCGTGGTGCCGTTGAGCACGCTGCTGGGCACGACGCGCGACGCAGTGATGCCGCCCGTGCAAGGCAACGCACCATCACTCACCCGTCTGGTGAGCAGCACCGGATTTCGTGTCTACCACAGCATCGAGCAGTTCCTTTGGGCGTTCATGATCGTAGCTACGGCGTTGGTGGTTGTTCGCACGCTGATTGTCATTTGGCTCGCGTATCGTTTTCGGCGGGGACCGAAGACAGATTTTGCCGAACCCGTCAGCGTCGTAATCGCTGCTTACAACGAAGAAAAAGTGATCGCGGAGACTTTGCGCACGCTTTTCGCCACGCACTACAAAGGCGAGATCGAAGTCGTCGTCGTGGATGATGGTTCGCGGGATCACACCGCTGCGGAAGTTGAGCGCGTCGCAGCGAACGAACCGCGCGTCCGCTTGTTGCGACAGGAGAATCATGGGAAAGCGCGAGCGCTGCAACGCGGTCTCGCGGCCGCGCGCAACGGCGTCATTGTTTTCATTGACGCCGATACGCAGTGTCAGCGCGATACGCTTCCGCGCTTGCTCGAGCCATTCGTCGATGCGCGGATCGGTGCAGTCTCAGGCCATGCAAAGGTCGGGAATCTGCGAACGTTCATCGCGCGTTGCCAGGCTCTGGAATACACCTGCGGGTTTAATCTGGACCGGCGCGCTTACAACCGCTGGAACTGCATCACCGTTGTGCCGGGCGCGATCAGCGCGATCCGAAAAGACGCGATCAATGAAGCGGGCGGCCTGAGTCTGCAAACTCTCGCCGAAGACACTGATCTCACTCTCTCATTGCACCGAAATCGCCAGCGCATCGTGTACGTGCCCGACGCAATTGCGTGGACAGAAGCGCCTGAAACCGTGCGCACACTGGCGCGCCAACGTTCTCGCTGGGCTTACGGCACGCTGCAATGCCTGTGGAAACACCGCGACATGGTATTCAACTGGAACTACCGCGCGCTTGGCTGGTTTAGTTTGCCGAGCGTCTGGTTTTTTCAAATCATTCTCGTGGCCGTTACGCCCATGGTGGATTTGTTCCTGATTGCGTCGCTGCCGTTTGGCGCGTGGAACGCCGTGCTGCCGTTCATTATTATTTTCCTCGGCATGGACGTGATCCTCGCCACGCTTGCCTGCCTGCTCGAACGCGAGCCGGTCGTCTGGGCCCTGCGCATTCTACCAATGCGCCTGCTCTATCGCCCGATGCTCAGTTACTGCATCTGGAAAGCGATCCTGCGCGCGATCAAAGGCGCCTGGGTAAGCTGGGGCAAACTCGAGCGCACCGCCAGCGTGCCCGTGCGCGCGTTAGCCGCAAGATAACCACGGTGAGCGCTCCGCACGTCCTCAACAGACGTGGCATGACGTTGTTAGACGAAAAAATGTTCGCCTTTTATTACGAATATTCGTCTAATTCTCGTTAGATCTGCCGTGGCGTACGATGACTCTATACCGTTTGAGTGCTCATGCCGTCGTCGCTGATTCCCAACACAGGGTGTTGCTGCATTAAGTCAGCCATACGGCTCGCTTGGCTGGAACTCATCGGGCGTGCGCGCTTGAGCCCGGAGACGACTGCCCGCGAATGTCGCTGGAGCGCGAGTGCGGGGATGAATTGGGCCAACATATAAGCGTTGGTCCTGTTGACGGGCATTTATTATCATAAGGTCCACAACTCACACGCCTTTATCTTCCGCGCTGAGGGAAATTGATCGAAACATCGCGTTTTCTTGGACAAACTAGTGACTCGATCACAGTCGATGAGATCATTGAGCTTACAAACACCGACATTAAAAAGTCCGCACCCTGTCACAAGATGGGCCCGGACCGCCCGCAGGGACTTGCTGCCTCGCAAGTGGGGTTTACACATCAGAACCTGATTTCCGATGCAAAGCTGCCAGGTGACGCATAGATCTAACCAGTCGCATGCAGCCGACGGCAGCCAGCGCTCAGCCCTTTGCCTGAGATGATTACAATCCCTCGACCCGCAGCCGCGTCGCTCTCGCTCGCCACGGCTTATCTCTATCTCGTTAGGCGGAACACATTGCCGCTTCGACATCGGCAAAAGAAAGCGTGGTATCGGGATTAGCACAATTCTGAATCCAATTTGCCACTTGTTCGCATCATACAATCACGATGACGATTTCTTTGCACTCAGACGGAATCGGTGTGCGTCGAATATCAATGTTCACCTGGTTAGGGCTCGGTGTTGCTCTGTTTGGCCTGATCATTGTGCGACAGACGGTCTTGTATTTCTCTCCGACATTAACGGTTTCCGCCGCGGTATGGAACGAATCGCTCATGTGGCTCTGCATTGGAGCCCTCTGTTTGATCATTCGACGCGGTGAAAAATTGCCGTTTCGCTCAGTTGGGCTTGGCACATATCGCTGGTCGAAATCGCTTGGATGGGGTGTCGTTCTCACCGTTGCAATGATCGTTGTTGGATCCATTGCCGATGTAGTCGCAATTCTGAGCCACTATCAAAACAATCAGTTCGGCCAGCAACTCAGTCGCCTGCCGGTTTGGATTCTTACGTTGACCTGTGTTCGCGCCGGTGTCGGCGAAGAGTTATTTTATCGTGGCTATGCGATCGAACGGCTGCAAGCGCTCGGTTTGAGCGGTTTCTGGGCAGCAGCAATTCCAGTCCTGATTTTTTCGATCGGACATTTGACCAGTGGCTGGCCGAATATTATCGCGGCGCTCCTGGTCGGTTCTGTCCTGGCAATCTTCTATCAATGGCGGCGCGATCTGCTTGCGAATATGATCGGCCATTTCCTGGTCGATTTTATTGGCGTTGTCGTTCCGCGATTCTTTTCGTGAACACGCGGTTCTGGTTTTAGATTGGTAATCCGATTGCTCTTCAGTGAACAATGATGAACAAAATGAATCCAAGTCCGCTGAAAAAGACCAGGGCCTAGAGTGCCAACGATTTCGCAAGCTCGCGGCTCGCCGCGGCGAAGGCAGTGGAAAAATCTCACGCCGATCGCGCGCAGGGATTTTATCACTTGGATAGACTCAGCCAAACAGCCGAGACACGCAAACGCCGGATCGAAAAAGCCTGCTCGATGCTTGCGGCCGGAAAGCGACGACCCTGCTGTTATTCAATCGTGTCATTCAATCTTTACACAGCTCTCAAGGCTAACCCGAGGGCAAAGGGTCGGTGGAGCGATCTGAGGCCGGCGGAGCGCCGGAACTTTATTGCGTGGATGGACTCAGCCAAAGAACCGGAGGCACATAGACGCCGGATCGAGAAAGCTTGCGCGATGCTTGCGGCCGGAAAGCGAGGCGCGTGACATTTTTAATCTCTGAAGTGGTTCAATAGTCCTCGACCTGACACATCAGTCCGCAATATTTGCCAGGTATCCGCGCGCGTAGTAGAAGTTGCGAGGCATGCAGCAAAGAATCGACAGCATTCTGGACGCCGCGGAGAAGCAAGATGCGAGCGACGTCTTCCTTCAGCAGGACGAGGTGCCGCGGCTTAAGGTCAATGAACAAATTAGTGTGCTCGGCGAAGAACCGCTGTCGCTCGCGGACATCACCGCCTTCTGGCAGGCGTGTGGCGCGAATACACAAGGCGACGGCGAGATGGATCGCGACAGCGGTTTCGTGTCGCGCACGCATACGCGGTACCGCGTGAGCCTGCACCGTACCATGGGCCGGCTCGGTGCGGTCATGCGCCGCATCAAGACCAAAGTGCCCAGCTTGAACGCGCTCGGAGCGCCCGAGTGGCTCCTGACTCGATGGGGCGCTCGCGAGCACGGTCTGATTCTTCTGACAGGCCCAACCGGCTCCGGGAAGTCCACAACGATTGCGTCGCTGCTTCAATGGATGAACGAGAACCAGGTGCGACACATAGTGACGATCGAGGATCCCGTCGAGTATCAGTTCACCAATAATCGCTGTTATTTCACCCAGCGACAGGTCGGGCGTGACACCCGCA
Organism: uncultured Verrucomicrobiae bacterium; assembly: GCA_963840305.1. Classification (GTDB taxonomy): domain Bacteria; phylum Verrucomicrobiota; class Verrucomicrobiia; order Chthoniobacterales; family UBA10450; genus Udaeobacter. The sequence goes on along the minus strand of CAWIYE010000006.1, from coordinate 70,733 downwards.
CTTTTGCCGCCGGTTTGCGGAGCGCGCTTCGTCAGGCGCCGGATGTCATTTTTGTTGGTGAGATCCGGGACTACGAGACAGCGCTGACGGCCCTCCAGGCTTCTGAAACCGGACATCTCGTTGTCTCGACCCTGCACTCGGAGAATGTAGGGGACACAATGGAGCGCTATCTGAATCTTTTTCCGGCCGAAGACGCGAAGCATGGTACAAACCTTCTGGCAAACCAACTCTCTGGCGTCCTGTGCCAGAAGCTGGTTCCATCTGCTGACGGAGGTTTGCATTTGCTGGTGGAACATGTCGAAAATGCGGGGGCCATGCGGGACTGGATCGCGAGACGAGAGTTGCAGAACATTAATCAGTATATCGCCCGGGGATCGGATCCCGCCGCGGTTTCATTTTTGCAATCGACGCTCAAAGCTCTCCAAGGCAAGATGATTACCGAAGCGACCGCCGTGGCTTCGGTCAGCAATGAATCCGAGCTGCGTCGCGCCATGAGGGGAATCGGGTAAATGCGTTCTTCCTATTGTTTGAATTGCTATGAAGAAACATGACTTGATCGACCTTCTCGTCCTTGCTGCAGAGCAGAGGGCTTCTGATCTTCATTTGACAGCGGGCGCGCCACCGATGATGCGGCTCAATGGTGTTATCACGCCGCTGACGGAAGAGCCGCTGTCCGCGGAGGATACAAGGAGACTCGTGGTCGAGACCTTGAAAGAGGGACAACGGGCGAAGCTGGAAAATGAGTGGCAGCTTGACTTCGCATTGCAAGTCGAAGACCTCGGGCGTTATCGCGGAAATGCGTGCTATGTGTCAGGCGCGATTGAGGCCAATTTCCGGCACATCCCTTACGAGGTCGCCGACCTAAAGACGTTGGGACACTCTCCTATGGTGGATCGCTGGTGCGACGAGAGAGCCGGAATGGTACTAGTGACTGGCGCGAGCGGTGAAGGCAAGAGCACAACCCTGGCGAGCATGGGACAGACGATAGCCACACGGCGCGCCGTTAACATCGTCAGTATTGAGGATCCGATTGAATTTCTTCATTCGCCGGAGGGGAAGAAAAGCCTGGTAAACCAGCGCGAGATTGGTTCCGACGCACACAGCTTCGCTTCAGCGCTCAAGAACGCCTTGAGACAGGATGCAGACGTCATTCTTGTAGGCGAGTTGCGAGACACGGAGACGATCCAAACTGCGCTTACAGCGGCGGAAACGGGGCACCTCGTGATTGGAACCATGCACACGAATGATGCGCCAACGGCCATTGGGCGCGTCCTTGACGCCTTTCCAAAGGAGGGCCAGCAATTTATCGGTGCCCAACTTGCGTGGTCGCTGCTGGGAGTGGTGTGCCAGTATCTCCTGCCGCGAAGCAGCCAACAAGGCCTGGTTTTGGCCACGGAAATAATGACGGTCAACTCGGGAATCGAGGCGTGTATCCGGGACCGGCGTCTTTCGCAGATACCTGGACTGATTCAAATCGGACATGGCGACGGCATGCATACCGTGGATGACAGTCTTATCGAGTTGCTTCTGGCTGACCGCATCAATCTCATCGACGCGCTGCATCGTGCGAGGGACCCCAATTTTGTGAAGGAGGAGTTCCAGAAAGCTTTGAAGACCCAGAGAAAAGGATGGTTTTCGGGAATTTTACGCAAATGAAATGCCAGCCTCGTCGCGAGCAATAAAAAGAAATCTATTTCAATTAACGGTCGGTATTGCCAGCGGCGGCTGATCTTGTTGTAGTTAGCGCGATGGAAAGGAAGCTTCCCTTAACCTTCGTCGCAGTCATTCTCTCAACAATCTTGCTTTCGTTCGGCTGTCAGAAGAAAACCGCTGCCACAAATCCTGATTCTCAAAGCAAAAGTGAATTGCGTGACAGCACAAAGCCTCTACAGGCCGCAGATCTCGTTGGATACAACGGAACAAAACTCAGGAACAGCATGGATCGTATCAAGGAGGCCGGCGCTAAACACAATCGGGAAATAGAAAAAATGGTCGACAGTGGGCCAGACCAATAGTGGCCTGACAAAACGCTGCACCCCATAAGCAATCTATTAGAGGCCTCACGAATCCGGAAGTTTTCCGCGCAGAACGGTGAGTGAATACGGTGGCAGCTCGTAGGATGATGATGCTTCTCGCGTAAAGCGCGCGGGCGGGAGGCTGCGAATCGGGTGGCCGTTTGGGCCGTCATCGTGCCAGGCGTATTGCTGTCGCGAAAATTGAATTACCTCAACCTGGCCTGCGAAACTCACCGGCTGCTGTGCGCCGGGAATGTCGAACTGCACGTTGAGTTGTGCAGCGCGATTCGGATGTTTGTTGATCGCTAGCAGTGCCCACTGTTTATCCGGTCGCCGGATTGCATAGACTGTAACGACAGGCAATGACGCCGAATTCTTCTGCTTGATCGTTACGGGACATATTTCCTGCGTCTCGTTTGTTGGTTGCATCCATTCTTTGGTGATCAGCTGAGCGGCGTAGTACGCGGACAAACGATTCACTCCATCGTTTTTCGGATTCAACTGAAGCATCATCAGATTGCCCCAGGAACATTTCAATTCGTCCTGGAGATAATTGGGCTCGTATCCGTACAGTACGCCTTTGCGCCGCCGAGATTGAGAAAGGTTCCCACAGTGTCCGCAGTGAAAAGCGCGCCTTCGATATCGACTTCGTGGCGTCCGGCAAAAACGGAATAGCCGTATTCGGTCATCAGCCACGGAATATCAGTGGGAACACCGTCAGAGCGAAGGCTCGCGAGCATTGCGCTCAAACGTTTTGGGGTCTGCCGCAACTGCGGCGCAGCGTCTGCGCAGATGTTGTCGAACGGATAAAATTCGAACGAGAAAAAATCGAACTGCGCTCCGGCGTCTCGAATGTATCTCAAAAATCGATTCATCCATGAACGATTGCCTGATGAATCCCCCCACGTGAGCAATTGGTCCTCGAAGTTTTGCAGGCTTGGCCCGCCAAGCTTTAACTGCGAATTCAGCGCAGTAAGCCGGCGCGCGACGCCACTGTAGAGTGCAGCGTAATCCTCGGGTGAAGCCCATTGTCCATCAGGTTCTTCGCCTAGTTCAATTCCTTCCAAACTATAATTCCGCCGGAGCAAATAGTTGATCTCAGCAGCAGCGTTCTCCGGCGTGTCGTACAACACGCCCACCGGCACGAGCACCGGCAAGCCGTTCGTGAGTTTACCTTGCAGAATGAAATCCAACCCCGGTTGCTCGATACTGTAGTCGATGTCTTCAGCGCGATGCCACGGATCAGTGGATGACACGTAAACGATCGTCTGCCGATGCCGATCCCTTGCGTGACGCACATAATCGTGAAAACGAACGCCCCTAGTTGCCGCGTCGGCCTGCCCGCCGGAGCCTCGTTGCAGGCGGGAGCGGCGCGAAGGCGGGTCCATGTTTCCGAGTTCGATCTCGCGAATCGCAAAGCCAAGCCGATCGCGAATGTCGTCCGAGGGCTGCCCGCTGGTTTGCGAGCTGTGGCTCATCACGATTCGCACGAACTGAACGGAGCGCGGGCGCTCAGAGAGTCTGATGAGTTCATCTCCGCCGTGTCCGTCATTTACATTTCCATGCGCGAATGGCTGCCAGTTGTCATCGTCATCGGGGTGCAAATGCATCGGGTCGTCTCCCGGCCAGTATTCGACTCTGAATTGCTGGGCGTACGGCGCGCCCCAATGAATGCGGATAGCCTTGACCGGTTTCGATCTACCCAGATCGATCACCGCCCATTGCGGATGAGCATCTTCAGGTTCGCCAGTGAAATGCGAATCGAGATATGGATTGCTCTTCCAAAATGAATCTTCGTCGCCGTCGGTGATTCGCGAGTAACCGTCATCGTTTGCCTGGTCGATGGTATTTCCGCGTCGCGGCAAACGATAGCCGTACGAAACGTTGATCGGTTCGCCCAGCGAATCGTCCGAAGTCCAGTATCCGCATTGGTGCTGCGGATTACTCCATATGCCGCGTGGATTCCAATGCCAAACGTCACCGGCAAGCTCGGTGCGCAACCGATATGTCAACGGTCCGAATCCAGCGGAGAGCATCTCGGCAATGTTCTTGTCTGTAAACATCCGAGCGCATTCGCCTTTCTCGTGACCGTCAATGCCCGCGCCCAACGCTCGTGTTGGCACGCACTGGTTTACAGGATGATCTGCGGAGACAATGGCAGAGACCATGAGCGGCTTCTGGCCGCCACGTGCCCTGTATTCCGAATGGACGAGCGCTGGAAACAGATTGCTGCAGAACACCAATTCCGCCCTAGCGAACCAGCGCATTTGTTCACGCGAGGTATCTAAATGCGAATCGCTAACAATTGAAAGCGATGCGAGGACGCATCGCATAATGTCTTCTGAGCGAAGCGAAGCATCTCGAATCGATTTCGGCGAAATGACGCAAGATGTGTCGGTTCTCTCTCGTGAAGCTTTGGCGAGCGTGGGCACGCTTCCCCGCGTCGCGGCGTCCTTACTTGCCATTTACGCGCTGCGCTTTCTCCAGTTGCTTTCTGACTTCGGTCTTTTCGCGACGGACGTCGCTTAGATGGCTCTGGAGAAGCGGTAGCTGGGATTTTTTCGGGTTCGGGTAGTGGAGCAGAGTGCGATTGTTCTTTCCACCGTAGTATGCTGGTCCGGGTTGCTTTGCCTCGCCGATTTGGCGAAGCAAATCGTCTTCCTGTTTCTGAAGCTCACCGTAGCGGGCTTGCAACGCTTGAGTTCGATTTTTGGCTGCTTCTTGTTGGGCTAAAATCGCGTTGTTCTTTGCTGCCGCGTCTTCTCGTTCACGTTGGGCGTCTTCCTGCTGCTTTTGATAAGCCGTGTAATTCGCAGCCTGTTCCGCAGAGTATGCGCTGGCCCTTTGCTGTTCATAATGAAAGCGCTCTTGGATTTCCTTCGGGAGTTCAGCGAAGTAAACCTTTGTGATTCCCGATTTCGTTTTAACCATCGATGCCATCAGGCTCAACACGAGTGATCGTGGCGTCTTTGTATTCTTTGCCGTTAACGGTTTTGAAGTCCTCGGAGAAGGCCGCCAATGTGAAGAATAAGATCAAAATTGTGAGGAGTTTTGTGTTCACTTCTTATCTTACCGCCGGGTCCAGTTTTTCTGTTCTCATACTCAGAATTCGCCGGTCAAGGAGAATTCCTTAGGCCAATGGAATATTCTTCGCAACAATGACAATTCGCGAATTGAGCAAAGCGAAACATTTCTGGTCTACTTCCGGTTGGAGAAATGGATACAAATCGATCCGAGATTCTTCTCCCGCGACTGCGGGACCAGAATGACAATATGATGTGGCTTGTCATACTCAGCCTTGCGGTGGTCTTGGCCGGATGTAGCAAGCCGTCCGCTGCCACACGTGTCGATCCAAATGGCCCGGTTGAGGTAGTCTTTCCAGAGCGTGGCGCGTACACCGGCGCATTCATGGATTTTGGCGACGAAGAGGACGATGTAACGCTGGAGGCAATCGAGGATTTCGAGGCGATGGTGGGAAAACATCAGGCCATCATCGCTTCGTCGAGTTATTGGGGAGAACAAAATTTTCCCGTGGACAATCTCAACATCATTTGGCGCCACGGCTCGCTGCCAGCTCGTTTTCTGGTCGCCGTGGGACAAACCCTACGAGGAAGATCACGGGCCGGACAAGTTCAGTTTGACTGAGATTCTTGCAGGCAAATGGGACGCCTACATCGACAAATGGGCGGACGCTGCGCGCGAGTTTGGTCATCCTATGATCGTCGTATTCGGTGTCGAGATGAATGGCACCTGGTTTCCTTGGTCGGGTGCTTACTACGGCGGCGCGCAATGGGACCCGGAGGTTAAAAATTGGAAAGGCCCCGAAACATTTCGCAAGGCTTATCGTTATGTAGTGGACCGTGTGCGTGCGCGCGGCGCTTCAAACATCAAATGGATGTTTCACACCAACAATTATCCCTATCCGTACGAAACCTGGAACTGCGCGCCTGCGTACTATCCCGGCTCGGACTACGTCGATTGGCTCGGCCTCAGCGTTTACGGGCAGCAATACAAAGACGAACCGAATCCCGGATATTCCTTCATTGGTTGACTGGCCGTATGAAGAAATGAGCCGTCTCGATCCGAATAAGCCCATTATGATTGCGGAGTGGGCGACGGGCGAGTTCCCTCTCGCTACAGCGCCACCCAGCGCTATACGCAAACCGCAATGGATCAAGCAGGGGTTAGAGCTTTTTCGCACGCGCTACCCGCGGATCAAGGCCGCCCTTTACTGGCACGAGCGCTGGCAAAACGCCGACGGATCTTACAGCAATCTTCGCGTCAATTCTTCCGTGGAATCGTTGCAAGCCTATCGCGAGGGGGTCGCGCATCCGGATTGGCTGGGCGATTTGATCCTGCGTGCGATTCCGAAAAGGTGAGTCGGTAGGGCGCGCCCGGCGGGCGCGCCGCGGCGGCCTCCGGCTGCGCCCGCCCTACCATTTTCTTCGCTGCTCACAGACAAAATGCGCACTTGGCAGCGTCTTGGATATAAAGACCGTGAAAAGGTCATGGACAATCTCGCCAGCCATGAGGATTGGAAGAATTGCTTTTCTGAAGTTGCTCCCGGATTGCTGCTCTTTGCGCGGCAATGGGTGCAATCAGCGGCCGACGCGGAAGACGTTGTCCAGGAAGCTTTCGTCAAGTTCTGGCGACGCAACCACAACATTGAGAACCGCGCGCTGCTTTATGCCGCTGTGCGCTCCATCGCTCTCGATTTTATCCGCCGCGACACGCGACGCGCGCGACGCGAGGCCACTGTTTTTGCCGACAGCCGAGCCGACCATTGAGCCGCAGTTTGACTGGGAAAATGAAACGCAATCGGCGCTGGCTGCGGCAGTGGGTTCTTTGCCGCACGATCAACGCGAGGTGCTCGTCTTGAAGATTTGGAACGAGCTGACCTTTAACGAGATCGCCGGCGCGCTGGGAATTTCTCAGAACACTGCTGCATCGCGTTATCGGTATGCCTTAGCCAACCTGAAGAAAAGTTTGCAACCGCAATGAACGATTTCTTCGAGCTTGAGAATGAACTCAAGAAGCTGCGACCGGCGCAGCCGTCGCCGGTCCTTTTTGAGCGGGTCGAGGAAGCGCTCGAAAATTGTAGGGCGTCTGCTGTCAGACGCCAGGCGTTGGCGGCGTTTCACAGAAACGCCCTACAATTGGTTGTCGTTAGGCTTCGGCCTCGCAGCTGCGGCGGTTTTGGTTTTGTTCGCGGCAATCAGTATGGAACGCCGGCAGGAGCCAGGCGAAAAAATCACGGAAATTTCGCCTGCACCCGAAACAAGCCCTGTTCTGCCTGCGCGCCGGGATGGGAGCGGCGGATCCACATCTTCCAATCGATTTATCCCCGCTGGCGCGACGCAGGTTGTTTATAATGCGCACGACGAAGGATTGCAGTTTGCACGAGGCTCAGACCAACCGCTGCGGCGTCTTCGCTATCAAACGCATCAAACGTGGCAGTGGCGTAATCCGGCGACTGGCGCATCACTTCGTGTTTCTTACCCCAGCGAGGAAGTCGTCCTCATTCCGGTTTCAGGCCAATGATTTAACAAAACAAAAGTATGAAAATAAAATCCATCGCTACAATCGCAGCCATCGGCTTGTTGCCGATCTCAGGTTTTGCTCAAACACCACCCGCGCCGCCAGAACCGCCTGCTCCGCCCACATCCGCCAAGGCCGCCGGGCCATCACGAGAAAGGGCCGAAGGTCCCGGTGACATATCTCGGTGTGGAGACATCGCAGGTGCCGGATGTCGTCAGTGAACAGCTTGGCCTGGCCAAAGGCCTTGGCCTGGTCGTCGAGTATGTGGAGCCGAATAGTCCTGCCGCGTCTGCCGGCATTCAGCAGAACGACATCCTCAAGATGCTGAACGACCAGATTCTGATCGAACCCAGCCAATTGCGAAAGCTCCTACAGACTTTCCCTGAAGGCACAGAGGTGACACTCACGATCTTGCGCAAGGGCAAGGAGCAAAAGATCACCACCAAGCTTGCTAAAAAAGAAGTGCCGCAGCGTCACTCATTGATGCCTGGAGGGAACCACGATTGGCATTGGGATTTCGACGAGACGGGCGATCTCGGCGAGCAAATGCAGGAACTGAAAGAACAGTTGAAGGATCAGTTGGGCGACACGCGCGGCATCATCCGTGGGGCAGTGATGCAAGCGCACGACGCAGCGCGACGCGCACGGGAAGATGCCCGTCGCGCTGCGCGAGAGATTCACATTTTGAGTAGAGACAACGGAGCACTCAGGGCTACGAACATCGATCTTGGCAACGCGCAAATCGTTTTCTCCGATGACAAGGGCGAGTTGAAATTGGAAAACGTGGATGGAAAGAAATTGCTTACGATCAAAGACCCGCAGGGCAAATTGGTGTTCAGCGGCCCGGTCGAGACGAAAGAAGACCTTAATAAATTGCCGGCCGACGTTCGTGACCGATACGAGAAATTACAGCAGAACGACTTGCCGGAAGTCACGCCGCGAACCGATGACGATAATGGGGATGCGGATGATGATGACGATGACGATGCAGAAAATCGTGAACCATTGTCGGAGCAAGTTTCGCTCAAATCGTTTTACCGAGCAGTTTACTCCTGAATTAATCTGATTTGAGGCAGAGGAGGAACTCCGCCGGGCGCCTTAACTTGCTCGGCGGAGTTTTCTTTTGTGCTGAGAGATTCTGCGCCTCCGGCGATTGTTTTGGCATCGCCTTCGGAAAAGCCGATCCACCATCGGAAGGTGCAACGCGTTGACAAACACCGCCATTTTTCTTGCCGTGATAAATCCGCGCGCTATAAAAAGAAGCGCGTAATGATGCGGATTTTTTTTCTCATTGGGATCATTGCGTTCGTCTCTCCGCTGCATGCGCAAACGACGTCGCCTTCCAGCTTCACCATCGCTCGAGCAGCGCGTTTCCGATCTCGAAGCCTATGTAAATAATTCGGCGCGCGGTGCCGATACTGGCTCGCCAATGGCGTCGAACATCGCGGGTCCAGGGCCTGGCCACAATGCGTGGATGATGACATGCGCCGCGCTCGTGCTTTTCATGACGTTGCCGGGGCTCGCGCTTTTTTACGGCGGCCTTGTCCGCGCAAAGAACGTCCTTTCCGTGCTGGCGCAATGTCTCGGCATTGCCGGGCTGGTCACGATCCTTTGGTGGGCGGTAGGTTATTCTCTCGTTTTTTCCCGTGGAACGCCATTCATCGGCGGATTGAAGTTCGCGTTTCTGCACGGCGTCGATGCGCGACCGAACAGCGATTATTCGTACTGGGTTTCGCAGAATGTCTTCGCGATGTATCAGCTGATGTTCGCGATCATCACGCCGGCGCTTAATCATCGGCGCGGTTGCTGAGCGAATGAAATTCGCTGCCGTGCTGGTTTTCGTCGGGGTCTGGATGTTCGTCGTCTATTTCCCGATCGCGCACATGGTGTGGGGAATCGATGGCTGGATGAACGGCGTCTGGAATCCCGCGGCGAAAATCATCGCCATCGATTTCGCCGGCGGCACCGTCGTTCACATGACTTCAGGTTGGTCGGCACTGGTGTTGTGCATTCTTCTCGGGCACCGGCTCGGATTCAGAAAAGAAATCATGGCGCCGCACAGCATGGTACTTTGCATGGTCGGCACGGGCTTGCTTTGGGTAGGTTGGTACGGATTCAACGCTGGAAGCGCTCTTGCGGCGGATGGAATCGCCGCAAACGCATTCATGACCACAACGCTTGCCACAGCGGTGGCGTCGTTCACATGGGCCATGCTCGAGTACGCGCTGCGTGGCAAACCGAGCGTGCTCGGATTTTGTTCCGGCGCAGTAGCCGGACTGGTCGTGATCACACCTGCCTGCGGATATGTCGCTCCGACCGGCGCAGTGATTATCGGCGTTGCGGCGGGAATTGTTCCGTTTTTTGCCTGCACGAAATTAAAATCGTGGCTCGGCTATGACGATGCGCTCGATACATTCGGCATCCACGCGGTCGGCGGGACGCTCGGCGCGTTTCTCACCGGTGTGTTCGCCACGGCGAGTGTGAATCCAAATCTTTCGTTAAGCGTCGCCGGATCGCTCAATCCTGCGACGCAAAACGGACTTGCGCGAATTGTTGGTCACACGCTGTGGATCGAACAGTTCAAAGCGATTGTCGTCACGATCGTGCTGGCCGTGGTGGGAAGCGCGATCATCGGCGGCATCGTCAGAGGCGCGATCGGTCTTCGCATCGCTCCCGAGATCGAGCGACAGGGGCTCGATATCAATCAACACGGCGAAGAAGGCTATATCACTTCATGAGTTATCTTCTTACTCATGCTCGATCTTCCACGTGGTTCACACCCTTCGATCAAGAGCATGAGCATGGCAGGAGTAAGAATCTAATTGGGGAATGAACCAGGATAAAGAACACCTGCGGTTGCTCGCGATATTCCACTACGTCGTTGCTGGGCTCGCTGCGCTCTTCTCGTTCTTCCCGCTTCTTTACACGACGATCGGCGCGATTTTCATATTCGTTGCGCGCCACGGCACCCCAAAAACCGGTGAAGAACTGCCGCCCGAATTTCTTGGCTGGATTTTTGTCGGACTCGGTTCGTTCTTGTTTTTACTCGGCATCACCATGGCGATTTGCATCTTGATTGCCGGCCGATGCCTTTCCCGCTGCAAATGTTTCTCGTTCACCCTCGTGATGGCTTGTATCCAATGCCTCTTCATTCCCTTCGGAACAATTCTTGGAGTCTTTACGATTATCGTTCTGTCTCGCGAGTCGGTGAAAACGTTGTTTTCAACAGCGCCAGCGCCGGGTTGAAGATGGCGCTATCAAACGTCGAACGCCGAACTCCGAAAGCTTCGCGAGCAGGCGTCCAACGTCCAACGCCGTTAAACGCCGAACAGCGAACGTCCAACATCGAACAGAAGAACTGCCGGCGGAGGGGCTCGAACCCACACGGCCTTGCGGCCACTGGATTTTGAGTCCAGCGCGTCTGCCAATTCCGCCACGCCGGCGTTGGGAAATTTGAAGCTACGAATTCAAGAGCGAAGCTCAAGCGGTTCCGATCCGGAGTCTTTCCGATGCGAAGCTCACGATCTCAGCGAAGCCGGATGGAGTCTGGGCTGGGTCTCAGCGATTGATTGCGAATAGCGAACAATCTGGATTGTTGACGCGCATCCCGGCGACGGAAAGCGTTATGTTGTGCACGCGATGAAAAGCTGGCGGCGTTTGTAGAACTGGAATCGGCGGTTCTTGGACTCGGATGGTCGCGTACCAGGCGAGGCCCTACATAAAAATTAGGCACTGCCCGACTTGACGGATTCGTACGGGTTTCCGTAAAAAGGTTCTCCATTAAACGGATCTGAATCAGGCGGAGGACTTTTTCCCCGCTAGGTTCTCGCGTCTCTTTCTGGATCCGCGATTCCCACGATCAAAACTTAGGCGGGGACAACGAAAGGAAAACAAAGATGAGAACTCCCATCGATTTAGGACAGGGGGTGAAGGTGTTGACCTTCGAGCCGCCGCCCGCTGGTTTCGATTTCGAAAAGGCGACCGAGACCGAGCGTGAAAAGTACGGCATGCCGAAGTTCCCCAACGCGGAGAGCGAGCAGCGATTCTTCGAGGCCGTCAAGGGTCGTCGTATCATCGAGCCCCAGTTCAAACCTCGCGACCGCAAACGCTCCCGCCTGCCCGGCCTGAACCGCGACCACCACGGCCCCGAAACCACCAACATCTGGTCTGGAGGCGTCGTCTACAACCCCTCCGGGGACCCGATCTGGGACGTCATCGGGTACCTGGCACATTCCCACACCCTCGCTTCCCTCCGGCGCGAAGAACGGCATCTGGTATACGGCCTCTTCATGGATCGGCATCGACGGCGACGGAGGCTCCGGCGATGTGCTTCAGGCCGGTTGCGACGCCGATATCATGACCTCCGGCGGATCGCCGCAGATCCAGTACAACCCGTGGTGGGAGTGGTACCCGGCAGGCTCGTATTGGATCACTAATATGTCCGCCAAGGCTGGTGACCAGCTCTTCTGCTGGATTCAGTGCATTCCGTTGCTGGCGGGAACCAAAGCCAATAGCGCCATGATCCTGCTAGCCAACGATACCCAGGGCTTTGTCATGTTCTACTTTCCTACCGCTCCGTCGAAGACAGTGCTGGCCGGCAATTGCGCGGAGTGGATCCTGGAGGCTCTAGAGACCGGGCCCAAAAACCAGCCCGAACTGGCGAAGTACACGACCGTCAAGTTCACCAACTGCGCCGCCGTTACCGTGAAAGCTAAGACGCTCTATCCCGATAAGGGCAACACCATCAACATGGTCAACTCCCACGGCACCGTCATCTCCAAGGGCAAGGACGTCGGTAAGCGCGAGGTGGACGTCTCATACGTCTGACTCGGGGCCACTAGGCCAAGCAGTTCACGAAGGGCGCTCGGGCGGATTGACCGCTTCTTCGGACGCACTAACAGCGGGTTCAGAAGCTCAAGAGCGAAGAAAAGTGGACGCGCTGCTCTTTGGCGTGGTAACTCACCGCGGCGGTGGGGTAGGCCGTATCCTTGGTGTTACGTTTGGCCGGGCAGTGGGCGTTGCCCTGGCTGTAGCTGTAGGAGTGGGTGTTGGCGTAGCAGTCGCTGTAGCGGTTGCAGTTGCGGTGGCGGTGAGCGTAGGAGTAGGTGTAGGCGTCGGCGTCGGCGTAGCACCGGGTTGCGCACAGTATCTCCCGCCGGTGTTCAACACCTGATAGCCCCCACTGTAATAACGGCCGCCCCAGACGATCATTTGGCTGCCCGTCCAGACTGCCGTGTGATTGAATCGGCCATCGGGCGCGTTCGTAGTAGTCGTGGCTGTCCAACTGTCGGTGTTGGAATTGTATCTGCCGCCCGTATTCAAACCGCTGCTGCTGAGGGTCCATCCACCCCAGACGATCATTTCACTGCCGGTCCAAACTGCCGTGTGACTGTACCGGGCATCGGGCGCGTTACTGGTGCTGGTGGCTGTCCAACTATCGGTGCTGGGATTGTATCTACCTCCGGTGTTAACATCGTTGCTGCCGGTCCATCCGCCCCAGACGATCATTTCGGTGCCCGGTCCACACTGTCGCGTGATTAGCTCGGGCATCGGGCGCGTCGCTGGTAGTCGTGGCTGTCCAACTGTCGGTACTGGGATCGTATCTGCCGCCGGTGTTAAAAAGGCTGCTAAAATCCTGTCCGCCCCAAACAATCATTTCACTGCCGGTCCACACTGCCGTCTGATCGAATCGGGCAGCGGGCGCATTGGTGGTGCTGGTCGCTGTCCAACTGTCGGTGTTCGGATTGTACCTTCCGCCGGTGTTAAACAAACCGATGTTGCCGTTATATCCGCCCCAAACGATCATCTCACTGTCGGTCCACACTGCCGTGTGACTGTTGCGGCCATCGGGCGCGTTGGTCGTACTAGTAGCCGTCCAACTGTCGGTGCTGGGATTGTATCTCCCGCCGGTGTTAAAGAAGGTGGGTTGGCCCGCAGTTCCGCCCCAGACAATCATTTCAGTGCCGGTCCACACTGCCGTATGAGCCTCGCGGGCATCGGGCGCGCCAGTGGTGCTTGTTGCTACCCAACTATCGGTACTGGGATTGTATCGCCCGCCGGTGTTTAAATAGCTGGTTCCATCGTACCCGCCCCAGACGATCATTTCGCTGCCGGTCCAGACTGTCGTGAAATAGTACCGGCCAGCGGGCACATCGGTGAGGCTGGTTGAAGTCCACGTGTCGTCGGTGCAGGTACCCAATGGACCAGCTATTACAGGAAGCGTGTAGTTCGCGCTCAGTGCCGCCACTGTCACAGGCACTTGTGCTTCGGCTTTAGCGACCGAGCACTCCAATGGCTGTTTTCGCCACGCGATTCTCGTTAGCTTCACGCAGTCTTCCTTGTTAACTCCGTGAACTAAACGTTCGGCCAACACCGGCCTGGCCAGACACTCCGCGATCACGAACGGATCGTTACTCAGCGCGGCAAAGATTTCGCGTAGCACCTCTGGTTGTTTAGTGTGCTTTGCCATGCGATCCATTTCAGCTTGCAACTTCTCAGCAGGGATTGGATAATGCCAGTAATCCTCCAGTGCCTGCGAGTTGCGCAGATAATCTGCGACTTTCTTTTCCAATTGCGCCTGAGACATCACTGCATCGAGCGATGGCTTAGAATCGGGACGCTCTTCCGGCCAGATGCGATGTCGCCAGTAAACTTCCTCGATCGCTCGCTGGTAAGCTACGCGATCTGCGAATGTGAGCGTCCTATAGGAAACGTTGGCTGCAGGTTGAGGACGAAAGACAGCCAGTCCCGACAATATCGGGATTCCGCCCGATAGCAGAAGCACGTAAAACGCGCCTCGAATAAGATGCGCTTTAATCGCGGGGCCAATGTGCGCTTTCACTTTCTTTGCGCTCAGGTGGAGTAAGCTCCTTTTACTCAAAGCGTGTTAAAGGTGTCAAGACTTTTCGTTGCAGACGCGCATCGCAGCGACGGAAAACGTTTTGCTGGATGCGGATGAAAAGCTGACGGCGTTTTTTCCGAAGAGACCGCGCGCCCGCCTTCGCCAGGCTACGGCGAGCCAGGCAGGGCGGTGACTATAGCGAGCTCTGCCTGTCGTGCCGCGGCCGACTGAAAGGCAACACATCCGTCTTGCATTAGGCGAAACAATCCCTAGAAGTTTGCGTTTCAACCGCCGGGGTCGCAATGCTTTTCAACTCACTCACATTCGTTGTCTTCTTCGCGATTGTGGTCACGCTTTACTGGAGCCTTCAGGGATGGGAGCTGAGAAAAAACCTGCTGGTTGTAGCCAGCTATATTTTTTACGGCGCCTGGAACCCGCCATTTGCCGCGCTGCTCTTTTCGACAACCTGCATGGATTTCTGGCTCGGCCGTCAGATTGCCAGGGCGCAAGCGCATCGGAAGCGCCCGTGGCTGGTTGCCAGCGTTTGCATGAACCTGAGCATGCTCGGGTTTTTCAAATATGGAAATTTCCTCCTGCAAAATTTCCAATGGTCGCTGGCGCGCATCGGAATCGTTTACCAACCGCCGCATCTCGACATCCTGCTGCCAGTCGGCATCTCATTTTACACCTTCCATTCGCTGTCTTATACGCTGGACATTTATCGCGGCGTGCTTCAACCGACGCGGTCTTTGCGCGATTTCGTGCTGGCAGTTTCGTTTTTTCCACAGCTTGTCGCCGGACCGATTGTGCGCGCTGGCGATTTTTTGCCGCAGCTTAGGCACGCTCCGCGACTCAAAGAAGGCCAGTTCTTTTGGGGACTGGCGCTCATGACGCTGGGCCTGTTTGAAAAAATTGTCCTGGCGGACACGTTGCTCTCTGTCTCGGCCGACCGTGTGTTCGGCTATGCCGGGCCTCTGGTCGCGCTTGATTCGTGGGCGGGTGTGCTCGCGTTTGCAGGGCAAATCTTTTTCGATTTCGCCGGTTATTCCATCTGCGCGATTGGCGCCGCCTTAACCCTGGGATTCCATCTCAAAGACAACTTTCGCTTTCCGTATGCGGCGATCGGCTTCTCTGATTTTTGGCGACGGTGGCACATTTCGCTTTCCACTTTTCTTCGCGATTACCTTTACATTCCGCTCGGTGGCAATCAGGTCAGACCTTTTCGTGCGGCGCTTAACCTTGTGATCGTCATGTTCCTGGGTGGCCTTTGGCACGGCGCCGCGTGGACTTTTGTTGTGTGGGGCTTATTGCACGGCTCCTATTTAGTCATTGAACGGGTCTTACGCCTTTTGTTCGAAGCCAAACGGTGGGCGAGCACGTTGCCGGTCCGCGTCCTGGCCGGTTTTGCCACTTACGCGGCGGTTTGCGTTGCGTGGGTATTTTTCCGCGCGCCTGATTTCACGAACGCGAGCCGCATGCTGGGCGGTATGTTCGGCCAACACCCACACGGCGACGCGATTCTTACCACGCGCGAATTATTGCAAATTGGAAGCGTCACCGCCGGTGTGATCGCGATGCATTGGGCGATGCGCGATAACACGTTTGAGACCGTCGTAATGCGCTTGCCGCACTGGGCGATTACCGCGATCGGGTCCGCGATGGCGTGCGCAATTATTTTCACTCAAGGAACCAGTAATGCGTTCATCTATTTCCAATTTTAAGGAACGGCTCCGGCTACCGCGCTTGTTTTTCCGCAAACCTTCGCGGGAGGAACAGATTCACGGCGGTCCACCTCTGGAATTTGAGCGCCCGATTCCGCCTGCACCCTGGCGCGGAATCGCTGTTGTTGTTACCATTGTTGTAATCGCTGCGACCACGGCGTGGGAGTTGTACTGCCGCTCGCTTGGCTACACGCCGACGCTCAATGACAACGAAGATCTGTGGACGCTGCGCCGCCGTATTGTTACTCCGGAATCCATTGTGATTATCGGCGATTCTCGCGCCTGGTTCGATGTCGACCTGGATGAATTCCAAAAGGGGTTGGGCAAACGACCGATCCAACTTGCCATGGCTGGCTCGACCGCCTGGCCTGCATTAGCCGATCTGGCGGACGACAAAAATTTTCACGGCACCATCATTTGTAGCGTTGTCCCGTATTTGTTTTTCGCGCCGCAGGGCTCTCCGCCGATGGACCGTGCCGAGAAAGGAGTAAAGCGGTTTCACAATCAGACGCCCGCCCAGCGTGTCAGCGAATATCTCGCAATGCCGCTGGAAGAGCATGTCGCATTTTTAAAGCCTGATGATTTAAGTCTCGAAGCGCTTTTAAACCAATTGCCGATCCCGAATCGGCCCGGTGCGCTGGTGCCTCCGCGTTTTCCGCCCTACTTTCAAACTGAAGATCGAGAACGTCGCGCACGAATGTGGGAGAAATGCGCTGAACCCGGTAGCGAATTAGCGAAAAAGATCCAACAGATCTGGATTCCGCTCTTCACGCCGCCACCGCCACCTACTTATGTGCCGAAGGATGTTTTTCTTCGCGAAATGAATGAAGGAATCCAAAAGCGTTTTGCTGACGTGACCGCTGCCATCGAAAAAATTCGGTCGCGCGGTGGAAAGATTGTTTTCGTTCGGTTTCCCAACACCGGTGGATTGAAGGAGCTCGAGGACCGGATCATGCCGCGGGAAAAAACTTGGGATCCGCTTTTGAAAATGACCGGCGCGCCCGGAATTTATTACTCTGACTTTCCGGAGCTCTCTGCGTTTAACTGTCCCGAATGGTCGCACTTATCTGCTGGCGATTCGGTGGAATTCAGTAAACGTCTCGTACCACATCTGCGCGCTGCACTGAAGATGTAAGTGCTCGCATTGTCAGGGCGAGCCCACGTGCCGGCGAGGAGAAATCTGAAACTACGAAATCCAAGGTGAACCTCAAGCAGTTCCGACCACCGAATCCTCTTCTATGATAATTGGTTCGCCGTTAAATGGCGGCTCGGGTTTGACTGGAACAAGCGGTCGTAAAACTGCGAATGCTTGAGACAAAAACGCAATGGAAATGAGCGCAGACACTACTGGACACTTCATTTTCGTTGGGAGGAATACCTTCATAGACGTTTCCCCATTGTGGTTCAGTAGGTAACTGGTTTTTCCAGGTCAATTTCTTCTGCCAAAAGGTTTGCGTAGAAAATCCCTGTTGCCTCGCTTGCACAATATCGCGCGGTTTCGGCGCTTACTTGTTCGCCAACAGCAACGGGTATTTGTGAATCCAAATCATAAACAATAAAGGTTTTCATTTTTGAATTTCCTTTCCACTGACGTAATGCGGGAAATCCGGCGCGAGGTTACGAGGAAAAATGCAAAAGCGGATAAAAAGCTACGGGCATTTATTGAAGTTGAATTAGCAATTCCGGATTGACAGGAGCGGCGCCGCGGACGAATCCGAGAAACAGAGTTACAAACCGCAAAATTTAAGCTAAGGAGAAACATCATGTTCGCCGTCATACGCCACTACCACTTTGATCCGAAGGACAGTGCAGAGATCGATCGCCGGGTACGCGAGGAGTTCGTGCCCATCGTTAAAAGGGCGAAGGGGTTTGTGCGTTACTATTGGCTGGATACTGGCAAGGGCGAGGGAGCGTCCGTCGGCATCTTTAGGGACAAAGCCGGTGCTGATGAGTCTGTGCACCTGGCTGCGGACTACGTGCGAGACCATCTGTCTAAATTTGTCACTCAGAAGCCTGAGATCATAGAAGGGCCGATCAAAGCTCACGATTGAGCGCTGACAATCAGTAAAGGCGATTAGTAACAAGCTGCCGCGATTAGCCTAGCGCGCTATTCGATCGCGAGGCATCGACCGAGTCAGTGGAACCGCGCAAACCGTTGCAGCGCGCCTCGGCTGGCCAGCACGCCGATCTTCGGCGCCGGGACGCTGGCCCAGAACGGGTACCTCACACCGGTCAGTCGATTGATGATGATCGCCTGCGCCACGAGCAGACCGACTGCGGCCTCGAGGACGACGAGGTACGCGGGCCTGCTGACCAGGCCAAGTGACACGATCAACGTCGTCGCAGCCGCAGGGGGATGCGGAACGTTCAGGCGAATCATCAACGCCCCCGTCGTGGCCAGGGACAGCGCAACGGCCAGGATTCTCATCCAGCCCAGTTCCGTGACGATGGCCGGCCCAGCGTGCTGCAACCCTGTGACCCAGAGCGCTGCGTATCCGCAGGCGATACCTATCGCGTGACCGCACAGCGCGTTGCGTGGACTCGCCGGCGGAGTCGTGGGCGTGAAGAACACCAGGAATGCGGTGGCGCCGAGTGAAGGAAAAATAAACGGCGTCTGGAAGAGCATCGCCAGCCCGCAAAGGATGCCGATACTGATGAAACCGTTGACGAACATGAAGAGCGCCCATATCCGGGCCAACCTCCTGGTGCGGATCATGTTCGCTCGGACCTGCTGCTGTCCCGTCTCGGACAACAGGTCTTTCAATGTCTGCCGTTGCGTGAGGATCTTCTGGAACTCCACCTTGGGGATTCGCAGGAGCGTCGTGTCCTCACACGCGCGAAGGCTCGCGTTGCGACGGCCGGAGTGGCCTGGCAATAACGATTGTTCGCCGACGTGGTCGAGCTCCTTGAGCTGCGCCAGGACGACTTCGTCGCCGTTCCGGTCGATGGCGAAAACCTCCACCGAACCCCGGACGACAACGTAAGCGCAGTCGCCGGCTTCGCCTTCTCGAAAGATGAGCGCCGAGGCGTGGAACTGGACGACTTGGGCGACCTCCGCAAGCTCGCGGAGCTCGCTGGCCTCGAGATCGCTGAACAGAGCCAGGCGCTGGAGGAATTGTTCGCGTTCCAACTCAATCATGATTCGTTCGGGGTATAGGAAGCATCGAGACCGCGCGCTGCGACCAAGTGAATGCGATGTTGCTAGCAAATGAAACCGACGTAAAGCCACAAAGCGGCCATGGCAATCATCGCCGCACAATTGAACCAGCCGGCAAACCGAGCCAGCGATGCGGGGACTGCCGGCCCGCACGCAGGCAGTACGCCAGCATGTGATTGAACCAGACAATTTTCGATGTCCTCCTGCTGACGTGTTACATGTGAGGTATAGAGTGCCATTGCGACGCTTGTGATCGCGGTTAAGAGCGTCTGAATTACAAAAACGATGGCAATAACGTGTTTCGCGCGGGGAACGACCGGGGCGTCAGCCGGGCGTGTCAGCACCCAGCCGAGCCCGACGACGCTGACAGTCAGAAACACGGTATAGAACTGGATGTAGAGCGACCAACTTGTACGTACCGTCAGGCTCAGGTCCTCATGCCGACGTTTAAGGATCCATTCGTGAGGAGACTCTTCCATTGGCGCTCTGTGATTGTGGGACGGAAAATTGCCGTTTAGCGAATTGTGCCGAATTCTTCCGGGTTTTTAAAGTGGAATAATTCGAGCTTAGTCCGTTTGCATCTTTCGCATCGCTTACCGTTGACGGGTCATTTTTGTCGTTGCCGTGTGGAGAGCAAAAAAGGCAGAATGCGCTCAGCGTGAAGGAATGTGGGACTACGTTCGCAATTTTGGCACTTCTCTCAGCGACACTCGCACTGGCTGAGGACTTCAAAACGATTAAGGGCAAGGAATACAAAGACGCGAGCGTCATCCGTGTTGAAGCGGATGGGATTGTGCTTAAAACCAAAGCGGGAATTTCCAAGGTCTATTTCGTTGAACTCCCGAATGACGTTCGGCAACGGTTTCATCCCACTCCTGCGAAGACCGCCGTACCGCGGCGCACGCCCGAGCCGGTCAAGTCAGAAGCGAAACGGGATGCGCCTCGACAGACTGGCGGCGGAGTAGTAGCGGCGATGGCAGACCTGACCATCTTCACAAAACTCCTCATATTCGGGATTATTGTCATCATCGGCGTGGCGATTGCCTTCGTTCGCAGTCGTTATTAACAAGCAACGACGTGAACAAAGTCTAAATCAAAAACTGGTAGATCATCGCTGACAATAAAGGCTTTACTGGTCTGATCCTGCGCGAGACTTGTCTAACACGATGCTCAAGCCAGGGGGCTTGATATTGTGTGGTAGATCATCTCCTGCTTTCCAAGGCGGCGAAACTGGCCATCTGTTAAGACGCTTATCTATCGCAATCTCGTTTTCTGTCGGCGGGTCTGAAGCGTATTGAATCACGGTAACTATGCGGAAATCGGTTCTATCTTCAGTGAACTTGAAGCAGACCAGGTATGAGTTGCGATCGCGCTCTCCTTGGGCGCCGGGACTTGTGATGACAACGTGAAAGAGATAAAAGGGCCCATCTTTTTCTATAAGGTTTACCTTCTCGAAACTCGCTGAGACGGCGTGCGACACACCATCCCATACGAAGAATTCAGCTTCTCTGCGTGCGATATCATCGTTGTTAACAGCGTCAAAAAGCCAGTCGAGACTTCCAGCGTGCGTTTGGAATATGGCAACCGTTAGTGCGGTCAGTATAACAGTGAGCTGTCGCATAAGAAGTTGCCAGGCATCTAATCAGCTTGGCTTCTCTCGTGACCGCTGGATAAAAGCTGAATCATGGAAACTCATTTTGGCGGGAAGTGCGACGTGACGCGAGCAAGAAACTGTATTACACGGCACGAGCAGATGAAAAGCTGATGATGTTCCAGATGTGAAAAACATAATCGATACGCCCGGATGGTGATGCATTCACGAATGAAAGAATTAGGTGAAAGAAAGCGCTTCCACAGCCACTCCGGTGCCGCGTCAACACCGTCCGAATGTCCTGCCGTTGAAAGGCGAAATCGATCTGCACGTTTCGCCTGCTCTCACAGAGTCGCTTAACGCGATGACCGAAAAGAAACCGGAACGGATAGTGATCGATCTTTCCCTCGTGACTTACATCGATAGCGCGGGCTTGGCAGCGCTTATTCTAGCCATGAAAGCGGTTGAAGCCTATGGCGGCAGGTTTTTCCTGGCTGGTCTGCACGAAACCATGCGCTCGATTTTGGAAAGTTCGCGGCTCGATCAAATATTTCAGATTTTCCCAGATGTAGATGCTGCGCTGGTCGCGAACTGACTGTGATTCAACGCAGCCGGACGGCAGGCGCCCGCCGATTTAATCTGCATTCACGATGCGGGGGGAAACATCATCGATTCGTCGTTGCCGGCGTCCATAGGCAAAGGAGGCGGTATTCTGGTGTTTGCGAACAGATCGGAGATCACCGCCCATTGGGGCATACCATCGTGCCAATACAACGCATCCTTGGGAAGTTGGCCGCGCTTCCACATTTCTTCCAGTTCCGCCTTTTCGTAAGGCCCGCGTCGGTGCCCCCGCATGTAAACGTAGATGTCCACGGTTTTTCGCTTCCGTCCGGGAGAAACCGAGAAACGTCAAAAGTCCGGTTCGGATTCAGAAGCTGTTTCGGTCGCCTCGGTTGCGCAAATTTGTGCAGGAATCGTCGATCCGGCGGATTATAGCCGATTCTTAACCGCTTGTGGGCTGTAGCCGCTTCGCTGTGGGAAGCGCCGCGCCGCCGCTCGCACGTTGAGGATCACGTCGCCCACAGGGCGACGGCTACAGCAGATCGAGAGCTTGCAGACTTCGCGGCGGCCCGAAAATTTCGCGCAGAATGATTGCGTCGCGCAGACCGGATTTTGATGCAAGCAAGGTCGCGATGTCTGTTTTCAGATCTGCGCCTTTGGGGATTGGGCGTGTAGCCGCTGCGTAAGCTTCCATCGGCATTTTGAAAATCGACGACTGTTCGGCCGGCAACGCTCCTTCGTGAACTTCAAACGCAGGAACACTCGGTACGGCTGACGGGAATATTTTCTCGACGCGTCTCGCAATTTCAGGCCGCGGAGTTTCTCTGCGAATGACATCGGGTTTGCGCGGTTCTTCTGGCGCTAATTTTTTCCACTGAGGCAGGGGATATGTCGTGGGCGGATTTACCGGCGCCAGCGGTCTGGGCGGAATATTTGTGCGAGGCGTCACAGGCGGAGGCGGCCTTGATGCAGCCGGCTGACCAAGCGCTTCCAGGAATTTGCGGATGCGCTCTTCATCTGACTCTGCCGGTGCGCGGGGAATTGGCTTCAGCGTTCGGGGCGCCGGTTTCGATGTTGGTCTGCTCGTCTTCACTCGTCTTGCGTGCCGCTCTGCCTAACAACTGGAGTAAGCCGGCGACCAGCAAGCAGTAAGAGAAAAAGCAGATTCTCGAGATGGGCCGCGAGCATTGGCTATATCAAAGTTAAATCGCTTAAATCGCACTGTCATTCTGATCCCGCAATCGCGGAAGAAGAATCTCTGATCATTTCTCTGGTGACCTTAAAGCGACAATCTCAGATGTTTCGCTTCGCTCAACATGACAACGACAGGTCCGTGGAATCACGTTCCATCCGTACGCGGCTTGTCTCCGCCGGCGATTGATTCGCGCATCGATGTATCGGCCTGGACGTTTTTCATTCGCACGTAATCCATGATGCCGAGGTTTCCGGAGCGAAATGCATCCGCCATGGCCTGAGGCACGAGGGCTTCGGCTTCGACGACTTTCGCTCGCATCTCCTGCGTCTTGGCGCGCATCTCCTGCTCGACCGCCACCGCCGCGGCGCGGCGCACCTCCGCTTTCGCCTGGGCGATGTTCTTGTCCGCGTTCGCCTGTTCGCTTTGCAACTTTGCGCCGATGTTGTCGCCGACATCCACGTCCGCGATGTCGATGGAAAGAATTTCGAACGCCGTATTGCTGTCGAGTCCCTTGGCCAGGACGGTTTTTGAAATGCGATCGGGATTTTCCAGCACGTCCTTGTAAGAATGCGCCGATCCGATCGCGCTCACGATCCCTTCGCCGACGCGCGCGATGATCGTTTCTTCGGTGGCGCCACCGACGAAACGATCGAGATGCGAGCGCACCGTCACCCGCGCTTTTACTTTCGCGCCGATCCCGTCCTGCGCGACACCGTCGATGGTCACGCGACCCATCGCCGGGTTGGGCGCGTCGATGACCTTCGGATTAATGCTGGTGCGGACGGCTTCCAATACCGTCTTGCCCGTCCCTTTGGTAGCAAGATCGATGGCGCAGGCACGATTGAAATCGAGTGAAATGCCGGCCTTGTCCGCGGCGATTAAAGCGAGGATCACCTGATTAACGTCGCCACCCGCCAGGTAATGCGCCTCGAGCGGGTCACTGCGGACATCTCGAGCCGGCTTTTACCGCGGTGATCCGATTATCGACGATCATTCCGACCGGCACTTTGCGGAGCCGCATCCCAACCATTTTGCCAAGGCTTACCGGTGCATTGGCGATACGGGCGCGCAGCCAAGACCGAAAAAATTAAAGAGAACAACCGCGAGCACAAACGCGAGAGCGCCAGCACCGCGATGCCGATGAGATAAAGCGATTCCATATCGGAGCGAAGATTATCGGAAGAGATACAGCGCGAAAAGGTCTAATTGTCGCGCTGAGTTCGTGCTCGTTCTCGTCCTCGTCGTCGATGTGTCGCTACAGCCCCTCTTCGAGGACGAGGACGACGACGAGATCGACTCGTCTTAGGTCGAGGGCTTCAAAATCGTGCTCGGGGCGGGACTCGAACCCGCAAGCCTTTCGGCATACGCCCCTCAAACGTACGTGTCTGCCAGTTCCACCACCCGAGCGTGAGAAGGTGACTCGTGAATGGTAAATGGAGGAGAGCTGCTCGCAAGCGCTTTTGCCACGCTGCTTACTCTTGCTCCTGCTCCTGCTCATGATCGAAATTTGAGAGTGAGCAAGAGAATGAGGACGATTGCGAGCTCGGAGTTCCGCGGGCACGCAGTCTCGGTGGTGCTCGCTGAAATTACCGCCTGAAGGCGGAACTCCAAACCGACGGCGGAGAGTGAAATCGGCGCGTTCGCGAGTAAGCTCTCAGTATCGATTACGAGCAAGAGCATGAGTAAGAGTAAGACAGACGAGTGGATCAAAATCGATCTCCACATTCATACCCTCGATGATCCGAAGGACGCGGTTGATTTTTCCGCCCATCAATTGCTGGAGCGCGCGGGGGCGCTTGGCTTCGGCGTTCTTGCGATCACGCTGCACGATGCTCTGTTTGATCGAAAGGAAGTTTACGCCGACGCGGCGGCAATGGGCATTCTGCTTATTCCCGCGGCCGAGATGCGCCTGGAAGGGGCCGACGTGATCGTGCTGAATGTGACTTCCGAAGAAGTCGCACAGTTAAAAAATTTCGATGATCTGCGACGCCTGCGGGCGCAGCGCGGGAGCTCGATCTATACCATTGCGCCGCATCCGTTTTACGTTCTTGGCGGCTCAATCGGAGCGCGCCTGTTTAAAGAAATCGATTGCTTCGATGCAATCGAGATCTGTCATTTTCACATTGGCCTGTTCAATCCAAATTGGCGCGCGAAAAGGGTGGCCTCCCGGTTTGGCAAACCATTAATTGCCACTTCCGACGCGCACCGCCTGCACGCCTTTGGGCAGCATTACACCAGTATCCCGATGCCGCCCGCGCTTACGGTCGAAAATGTCTTCGCAGCTTTGCGCAACGGCCCGTTGCGCCTAACGAGTCCTCCGTCTAGTCTCGGCGATCTTCTGAACGCAGTTTATTTTGTTTTCCTTAAGCATCCGTTCCGAGTACGGCGGAAAATCGCGGCCTCGATTAAATCAAAGACACGCGTCGCACCTCACTGGTGAGGAGCTGGGACGGTGAGGTCGTAGATTGCGCCCCAATCGCCGGACGCAACGAGGAAGGATGTGGCTTCCCATGGGCGGCTGCTTGATTGGTAGTTGGCCTTTTCGTCCTGGCCCCAAAAGATATAGCGGACGCCCAAGGACTTCGCGGCATCGCGCCAGTTGGCTGCTCCGTTCATTAAAGCCGTCAGCTGAATGTTCACTTGGGTAAAATCAAATCCTTCCGTCCATAGATGGCCCGGGTATCCAGCCACTACTTTGCGGCCTTGTAACAAGACAGGACAGTTGAAGGTCGGCCATGCAGCGAAGCGGGCTTCCATTGGCAACGGCCGCATCGCTGCGCCGGCGTAGTCGAGTCTTGCGCGCTCGATGAGTCCGAAGCCCGGATGCCCGGCGGACAAGCCACCGAGCAACGTGACAAATCCCGAACCAAACAGCGCCACGCAAATCGCCGCTCGTTCCGGAAAGGCCCAGCGCCCGAGGATGTCGCTCCACAGAAAAGGCAGAATGAGAAAGTAGCCCCAGACCATGAGCTTGAGGTTGTCCCACTCCCATGGCGCGGTTTTGAAAAAATAACCTATGCCGAAGATCAGAACGGCGGGTACAACAAAGGCTACGTCTGCCGGAGGTTTGTCACCCCAGCGCCATCCGGATTTCCAAATACGCCAGCCGACCAAGGCCAGGAGCCCCAGCGCCAGAGGAATCCACAAGCCGAAGTTTGTTAGCCAAAACTGACAAAACGGAGCGATGACGCCGTTCCACGTTTTCTGCAACAGCGCGCCAAACGCTGTGGAAGATTGAAAATTCGCAGTGCCACCCATCTTGAAAAAAGGAGCGGCGAATTCCTGCGAATCCTGCGCCCAACCCGGATGCCACTGGAGCACCGACGCTGCACGAAAGTGATCGGTAACCAACCAGACAATAAAACTCGCTGGAATCACCGCAATCGCCAGCATCGCGGCGGCGTGACTGCGAATCGGCGCGCCACGGAAAATTTCCGGCCACATTCGCGGGTGTGAAATCAGGCGACCCAGTCCGGAGATGCCTTCGTTGCGAGTCAAATCCGCGATAAACTTGATTTCGCTTGGGCGTTCGAGGACTAACGCAAAGATAAGGACGACCGTTAATGCGATAAACGTGTGGATATTGTACAGAGGCATTGATGCGTAAAGAGCGAGCGCGGCCCAAAAGGGCAGGGGACCTTTGCTGTAGCCACCGGCGGTAACCACATCGGGTTGACCGGGACCGTTGCGTTCAGTGGATCGGCCAGAGTCATTCCCATTGGCCGGTCCGGGCTTCGCGGGCGCATCGGCGGAGTCGGCGGCTTCGGCGGAACTGCCGGGATCGTCTGCCTTCGCCGAGGCTACGGCGGACAAGCCGCCCCCGGTTACAGTTTCTCGGCGAAAGAATTTTTCTCGCCAGTACCAAAATAGAACCAAGGCCGCCGGGATCGCATAAAGCCAGCCACGTTGCGTCACGAACATGGACAACGGAATGCTTTTCCATGCGATTGGTCTGTGGGCGATATCTGCAGCAGTGCCCTGATAATCCAAAACCTTCCACGTCTTGAAGAATTGGAAGCCGGCTATTCCGCCGTTGAACAAGAAACCTGCAACCGCGAAGGTGCCGCCCCAGCGGTAGAACCCGTAGAAAGTTGCCAGGCACGCCACGAGGCCAACCCACGTCAACCCGGTGATCAGATCAACGTGAACGAGGGAAAGCAGCCCGTTGAATAAATCGATTCCTGCAGGATACCGCAGTTTGCTGGCAACGTAGATGGGATTATCCGGCCAGAGCGGAACGCCGTTGGCAAAAGTTTTGATCAATGTCAGATGCAGCGAGAGATCGCCCAGATTGTTTGGCGATTGGATTTTATAATCGCTGCCGTCGATGTAGAACAACCAGCAAAAGGATCGGACAGCAAACACGGCGAAGCACACGGCCATTAACCAGAACCACACACGGCGGTAGCGCATGAGGGCCGACCGAAAGGGTGTAATTGGCTTACTTTCCGTGGCATTCGCACGCTTGCCTTTCGAATCCGAAGGATTCGCAGCTTTTTCGCGACCTGCCGGATCAGAAGTTCCAAGAAATGCGGCAACCGCAAACGCAGCGCCGCATACCAATGCGAGAGCAGCGGTCCAGGTGTTCAAGCCTCTTCCGACCATTCCCAGAACAAGGCCGCTGATCACCGACAAATTAACAAACGTGAGAACTGCCGTAAGCCACTTCATGGAAATTAGCGCGGCGGGGGTGGTGTCTGGTTCTGTGCGCCTCCGACAAAGTCCGGCGCTTTACCCGGAAAAAATTCTTTAAATACTTTGGCGCTGAAAAAGATCTTGGATGGATCCTGATAGTTCCGAAGCGTCATCATCTCGGTGTAATACGTGCCTTTCAACTTTGATTCGACATCCTTGATCTTGTCTTGTTGCACGAGGAGAAAATCGCCGTCGATGTTCGCCGGCATGTTGCCTCCTTCGTAGTAGCCGACTCGATCAAAATCGCCCAGCGTCCATGGAAGGGGGTAAATGCTGGACCGGATCAGATGCCCGGTGAGGTGATAGTAAGCAGGATCGCGTCTTGCCAAGGTAAGCAGCGGCTTGCTCAGCTTAAAAATGTCGTTGTATGTCTGAACGTACGCGTACGGCTCGGTTGGCGACGAGCACCGGAAGTAATTCAGCCAAACGGATCGAACGAGTGAAAGGCACAATAAAACGCCTATCGCGACGTACACTTTGCGAAGATTTTTCGGCCGAACCAGCAGCACCCAGCCGCCCAGGACGAACAGGAACGGCCACCCGAAACTGATGATGCACCAGGGCGTCTTGTATTTGACGTAACTATAAGCGACCAGGCTTCCCACGCCGTAAATCGCCAGATAACGCAGACTGAGGTTCTTAAACTTCTGACAAAACAGGCACAAAATTAATCCCGCCAACATGGGCAGCTCGTAGGCCGTAAAATTTTCTCCGCCGGTTTCCCAGGATGGCCCCATCATTTTGAACCAGTAGTCCCACGCCTTTTCATGGCCGTGACCTGCGGTGCCGGTCTCGGTCCACGCTTTGAACGCCAGATAAAGACCTTTAAGACCATCCCAGTTGAAGAAAGTTCCCGAGTAGAAAAATATGATCGCAGCTGCGCCGACACCAAGAACCATTGCGAGATCGATCCAAGACCAGGTTTGCTTTGCCGGCTTCGCGTCCGGTACGCGGCTTAGCGCGTAGGAAACTGCCAGGGCCGGAATCGCAAGAATCGCGCAGGCGACATGGATGGCGTAGGTTTCCTTGGTCAGAATCATCCCGGCTAATCCCATGCCGGCATACCAGAGGTAATTCAGCCGGCCAAATTTCCACAAGCCGAGCAGCCCCAGGATAAACATGGTTGAGAATAATTGCAGCCACACTTCATGAATTGCGTAGCGCCCGTAAAAGACGAATCCCGGGGAGATCGCCATGGCCAGCGCTGCGATGCGGGTGACGTTTCGACCTACCAGCGGCTCGAACTTAAATATCAACCAGAGGCCAGCGATGCTCACAAGCACGACGGGCAATCGCAACGCCCACAAGTTCCGGCCAAATAAGCACTCGAAAATCAGCAGGACGTAAAAGTGAACCGGCCCGTGGTAATTGGTCGGGTCGTATCTGTAAAATCCATTCTTCACCACCTGATCGACGAACCATCCGTTGATGCCCTCATCAAAGTGCGGCGGCTTCATGGCGAGCAGGAGAAAGCGCAGGAAGACTGCGAGCCCTAGAATTGCCCACGGGATCCAATCGGTTCCCGCCAGCGCATCCTGCCAGTGCTCCAGGTAACTGCGCAGTCTCGCGACGGTGGAAGAAGATTCTACTGGCGCGCTCTTGTCCGCGCTGCTAGTACGCGCTGCCATGCGCATCCTTGTAACCGGTGGCTGTGGATTCATCGGGAGCAACTTTATTCGCTATATTTTGCAACATTACAAGCCGGCGTACGTGACCAACGTGGATGTCCTCACGTACGCGGGCAATCTCGCCAATCTCGATGGCGTGGTCGAAGAACATGGCGAGCGTTACGAATTTTTCAAAGCCGATATCGCTAACGCCGACCAAATGGACGCTCTGATGACCGAGCACCGGTTTTACGCGGTGATCAATTTCGCGGCAGAATCGCACGTGGACCGCAGCATTAACGATCCCCTCAATTTCATTCATACGAACGTCATTGGCACGAGCGTGCTATTAGATTGCGCGCGCCGCCACGGCGTTCAACGATTCGTGCAAATCTCTACGGACGAAGTGTATGGTTCGCTCGGGGCGACCGGCAGATTCACCGAGCAATCGCCACTCGACCCCAGTTCGCCTTATTCAGCGAGCAAATCCGGCGCCGATCTTCTCGTGCTCGCCGCATTCAAAACCTACAGTCAGGAAGTACTGGTGACCCGGTGTTCGAACAATTACGGGCCGTATCAGTTCCCGGAAAAGCTAATTCCGCTCATGATCATCAAGGCGCTCCGGGACGAGCCGCTCCCGGTCTATGGCGACGGGCTGAATGTGCGCGACTGGATCCACGTAAGCGATCATTGCGCCGCGATCGTCGCCGCGCTTTTCGAAGGGAAACCGGGGCAGGTTTACAATTTTGGCGGCGACAGCGAGATGGCGAACATCGATCTGGTAAAAATGATTCTCGATCAGCTGGGCAAACCGCACAGCCTCATTTCGTTTGTGCCCGACAGACTTGGCCACGACCGCCGGTACGCGATCGACTCTTCATTCGCCCAACGGGAATTGAACTGGAAACCGCGCCGCAATTTCAAAGAAGGCTTGGAGGAAACCATTCAGTGGTACGTCGCCAATCCATCCTGGTGGCAGCCTTTGCTAGAGAGCGCCGGACGATATTGAAGCGCTCCCAAGCTGTACCCTGCGCTGCAGTCCGCGCTCGCACCCGCGTCAGCGACGATCGTGGAAGCGTGGAATTAAACACTCTTCAACGTTTTAATCCTCGCTCGCACGCGTGCGAGCGACGCAGAGGCGGCCGCTTCATCCATGATCAGGCCTAGGTTTCAATCCGCGCGCGCTCGCGAGCGCGCGACACGCAAACGTGCCGGCAGGGAAGACCTTGGCAGGCGACCTGAAGATCATTCCGGCAAAAAGGCCGGTATCGTCACTCAAGAAAATCAAAGGTCTTAACCTCAAAGCTGGTCTGTTGGCGGATAGACGGCGGCGATGAAGATTGTCGTCATCGACGCGGAAGCATTTGAAAACCGGCCTGTCGAAAATGTTTATCGGTGGTCAGCGCCTCACGTATTTGCAATTCGCGCATCAGCGCAAAGCTTGTGCAGTCTGTGAATGAAAAATCCTTGTCGCGGTACCGAAAGAAAATATGCCGGGCGCGCTCTGCGCGTTCTTCATCGACAAGTTCTCGCACGACGCGTCTGGAGCCTGCAATGCCATGCCACCATTTTTCCGCGGCAGCCAGTCCGAGACGAAGTCGAAGCAGCGTCAGCGTCTCGTCGATTATGTAATCGGAGGTGATTAGCAGCCCTTCACGTTCGAGGCAGTCATCGCGTGCGGCGCACGCCGTTTCGTGATCAGGATCGCCGGCATCGGCGCATGCCATCCAGCCAGCCGTGTCCACAAAGAGCGACCTCACCGGCGATAAAGCACCCGGTCGTGATCGGCTGCGCGCAGCCCATCTTTGCTTCGGCCCAACGCCTTTGCGCGATAGATCGGATCGCTTTGCAGAGCGGGAAGCGAACCGGGCCGGGCACTCGGCGGAACAATTTGAAAAGCAGGCCGGCTACGGTGGAGCACAAGAAACGAAGCGCCTCGTCGCACCCGCTCAATGATCTCCCCCAGGCCGCTGCGTAGTTGCTTCGTGTTTATCGTTTCGACCATTGCTTTCATGTTCATCTCAAGATGAACTTTGACGGTCGCAAAATCAAGCGTCGTTTACAGCCAGATGAAACTTTTAATCGTCGGCGCAGGCGGGCGGCTCGGTGCAGCGCTTGTGCGCGAATACCGAGACAAATTCGACAGCACAGGATTCAATCACGCGCAGCTCGATCTGTCGAATTTGGATAAGATTCGCGAGAAGCTCGGTGCGATAGATTTCGACGTGCTCATTAACGCGGCCGCGTTCACCAATGTCGATCTTTGCGAGACAGAGCCTGACCAGGCTTTTCGCGTCAACGCCGAAGCGCCGGGCGTGCTCGCCGAAATTTGTGGCGAGAAGAACGCCAGGCTGATTCACTTCAGCACGGATTACGTCTTCGATGGGGAGAAACGCACACCATACACCGAGGAAAATGAAGCGAATCCGATCAGCGTTTACGGCGAGTCGAAGCTGGCCGGAGAGAAGAATGTGCTCGCCACGGAAAATCGGCATCTCGTCGTGCGCGTCTCCTGGGTGTTCGGCCCTGACCGACCGAGTTTTATCGACGGAATGATCAAGCGCGCGCAGGAAAATGAAAAAGTCGATGCAATCGCGGATAAATTTTCCACGCCCACCTACACGCGCGACATCGCGAGATGTTGCCTCAGTTTTTCGATCGCGGCGTCGAAGGCGGCATTTTGCATTTCGCCAATGTCGGCAAATGCAGTTGGCAGG
The DNA here is from genome assembly GCA_963840305.1 of uncultured Verrucomicrobiae bacterium. Lineage (GTDB taxonomy): Bacteria > Verrucomicrobiota > Verrucomicrobiia > Chthoniobacterales > UBA10450 > Udaeobacter. Next base: position 39,095 of record CAWIYE010000006.1, on the reverse strand, counting down.
AGTACGCACAATGGGCACTGGATTGTTGCGATAAGGCCGGCATTTCCTTGAAAGCGAAGACGGTTGGCGCGTGCAGATTAAAAGACATGGCCAACTGGATCGCGCGCCGCCCGGTTTATTCCGTGCTTTCCACCGCCAAATACACCCAACTGACCGGCACATCACCTCGCACTTGGCGAGAAGCAGTTGATGATTATATTACGCGCTTCTATTCTAAAAAATGAAAACACACATCCTTGCTTTTATCCTGTCGATCACCGTTTGCCTTGGCGCCCGTGCCGACTTGAAATTCGATAAGACTGAAATCGAGTTGCATCCGGCGCCTGCCGACAAACAGGCCATAGGCCATTTCACGTATCAGAACACCGGCAAAACACCTGTGAAATTTAAGTCTGTTAAGGCGTCTTGCGGTTGCACGGCTGCACAAAGTCAGAAGGACGAAGTGAAACCTGGAGAAAAAGGCGAGGTGACAGCCACGTTTAACATCGGCGATCGCACCGGCACTCAGGTGAAAACGGTGACCGTGGAAACGGATGATCCCACGAATCCGCACACAGTCCTCACGCTCCGGACAATCATTCCGCAGCTACTGGAGGTCACCCCGACATTTGTTTTCTGGAAGCAAGGCGAAAAGCCGGACCCGAAAGCGATTACGGTGAAAGTAGGCAAAGAGTTTACCGTGAAAAATATCAAGGTCACATCATCGACTCCGGACTTTCAAACTAAGGTGCAGGAGGCCGGTAAGGGCGAGTTCAAGATCGATGTCCAGCCCAAAGACACCAACAGCCTTCTCGGCACGACTCTGACGATTCAACCAGAGGATTCATCGAAAGTATTCTATGCCACCGCGCGCGTCACGGGCGCTCCGCCTGCTCCGATGGCCCCGGCAGATCAGAAAGCTCCAGCCGGTCAGGCGGCCCCGGTTGCCCCGACAGGCGAGAAAGCTCCAGTTGGTAAGACTGCGCCGGCTGCTTCGGGTGCTCCGACTGGTCAAACACATTGAAATTGTCACTGACGCGCCAGGCGCTTGTTCTCGCCGCGCTTTCGCTTCTTCCCGCAGTGGGGGAGGCGATCTATTTTCGCGGCAAGGTCTCGTGGCAATCGCCCATTCCACCATCGCAAATGGTGAGTGTGGATCAGGCGCGCGCGTGGGGTGAAAACGTTACCTGGGTGGATGCCCGTCCGGATGCGGACTTCGCGCGCGATCACGTTCCCGGCGCGCTCTCGCTAAACGAAGACCGGTGGAATGAATTGCTGCCGCAGTTTCTGGCCGCGTGGTCGCCCGGGAAAAAGGTTGTTGTTTATTGCAGTGCGGAAAGTTGCGATCTCGCCCGCGAAGCGGCGGAACGGCTGCGCAAGGAAGCGCAAATTTCTGATGTGTTCGTGCTCGAAGGCGGTTGGGAAGCGTGGCTGAAGAAGAACAGATGAACCAAACGCCGAACCCGCCTTCGCCGAGCTACGGCGCGGCAGGCGTCCAACGTCCAACTCCGATAAATCGCGAGCAGGCGCTAAACGCCGAAGCTTCAGCGGACGGCACGACATCAAACATCAAACATCGAAGATCAAACATCTTTTGGCGCATTGTCGATTTCGTTGTTGCCGGCATTTTCATCTACGCCGGCGCGCTCAAAGTGCTCGACCCGGTTCAGTTCGCTCACGATATCAAGAATTTCCAAATTCTTGCCGTGGCCCATTAGCGTCGCTCTCGCGTTCTATCAACCCTGGCTTGAAATTTTCTGCGGCGTCGGGCTTGTGTTCCGGTTCTTCTATCGTGGCGCGCTGTGCATCTTATCCGCGCTGATCGTAGTGTTCACGCTCGCGATCGTCGCTGCAAAAGTTCGCGGGCTCGATATCACCTGTGGTTGCTTCGGTCACGCCAGCCAACACTGGAGTTTCCTTGCGCACCTGGCTACCAATCTTGGAATTCTCGCTGCGCTGGTCGCGCTTTGGTTTTCGAATCGTTCAGCCAAGCGTTTGTAGGGCAGGCGGTCCACCTGCCTCCCCTGATTTGCCAACCCCGAAAGCGTTCGGGGTTGCCCTACAATTCAACGCGCTGAGCCTGCTTCGTGTGCGAATATCCAACGGAGCAATGATCAAGAAGCTGAAGTCCGGGAAGTATCGGCTGTATTCCCGAAAGAAAAATCCGGAGACGGGTAAGCGAAGAAATCTCGGCACCTTCAAAACAAAGGCTGCGGCAAAGAAACACGAAAAGGCAGTGCAGTACTTTAAACGCCATTGACTCCTTTCGCGGTGACGATAAAACAACGATAGAAAGGAGACCAATCGATATGCACATGCTGGTTCGTCACAAAGTTGCTGATTTCGCGAAATGGAAACCTGTTTACGACGAACATCTTTCGGCACGACAGAGGGCCGGGCTGAAAGAGGTTCATCTTTTGCGCAACACCGAGAATCCAAATGAAGTCATTCTGCTGTTTTCAGTGGAAGATCCTGACAAGGCGAAAGCGTTCGCCGCTTCGGATGACCTGCGCCAGGCGATGCAAAAAGCGGGAGTGAGCGACAAGCCTGACGTCTATTTTCTCGAGTAGTCGCGAATACACGTAGAATTTGGTGGCCTTGATCAATTGTGGTCCAAGGCGCGACAATGCATCCGAAGGAAGCAAATGAATCTCCGACTTCCGCTGCTTCGATACGCGCTATGGGTGGCTGTCTTTGCGGCTGTTGGCTGCGGTCGAAAATCGACGGGTCAGGTTGTTGGCGAGTCTCCCTTGCGATCAACGTCGCGGGGGACAACTGCGACGCAATCGCCGACCGTCGTGCCGTCAAGCACTTCGACGCCTGAAGCAAAGGCCAATCAAAGTTCATCGTCCGATTTAGCGAAAACTCGAAACCAGCGTCCGGCCTTCTGTGATTTGGGTAACCGCTTTCGATCCGAAAGGAAACTTGTTGCGGACGGAGAGCGGTTTTTTTATCTCGGCAGACGGCAGATTCGTCACGACGACGCACGTGATTGAAGGCGCCGTGAATGCGGTCGCGAAGACGGCGGATGGTGGAATCTACAACGTGAGCGGAGTTCTCGCCGCTTCAAAGCCGCTGGAACTCGCGGTTCTAGAGGCGGATGTGAAGCCGCGAAAGCTGCTAAGATTTCTGGAGCTAAACAAGAGCGCGCAATTGACGGTAGGCGAAACCGTCGCTGTGGTCGACAGCGCGCTGGCCGGAAACGACGGCACCGCTCGCGAAACGACAATTACTGCGCAAGATTCGGATGGGTTCGAAATTGCGGGAGCGACTGCTGCCAGTTCTGTGGGCGCACCCGTCGTAGATGATAGCGGCGGAGTCATTGGCGTAATCACATTGGCTGGAGGAAAAACCGTTGCCCGTCCTGTCATTGCCATCGAGTCAGTGTTGTCTCGAGTCGCCGCTGACACTCAGCCTCGCTGGTCGGCAAGTCGCCGAAGCACGTCCGACGCCACACACGACACCGAAACCGCGATTGATCTATGCGCCTGCGCCAGCCTTTCCTCCCAGCGCCTCTGTGCCCGGTGCTTCGGGAACAGGTCGCTTTCGGCTAAGTTTTGACGCCCAGGGAAACGTAACGAATATCCAACTTGTCCAATCGACAGGAAACCGGGTCTTTGATGAATCTTCCATCAGAACGCTTCGGCAATGGAAATGTTCACCGGGCCAGGGATGGGTTGTGACAGTTCCTGTGACATTTAGAACCAGATGAAGCCGCAACCTGCGGCGCTGGGCTTTCGAGTAAAATCAGGGTGGGCGGCTGCAGTGCTGTTGACGGGCCCAGCTCGTTCGCCTCAACTCTGTGATGTCAGGCGGATAGACTTGTCCGACCCGCGGTTTCCTGAAACGCAACAGCCCTATCACGCGACAATGGGCAAACTCGAAACGGACACGACAAAAGTAAATCGGCGCCTCCGTGTGGTGCGAAGCATTGCACAACAGTCGATCGCGACGCTCATTTCTGCCTATCGAGGGAACGGTTACGCGATCACGCGCTCAGCCCTTGTAGTGGGAAGCCAGGTCGATCCTGATTCGATCGCAAATGCTCATATTCGCGCGCATGCCTTCGAAGGACAGTTATTTCAATCGGTGCTCAAGGAAGCCTTGCAGGCACACCGCATTCGCACGGAGGTTTTCATTGAGCGCGATGCGTACTCTCAGGGCGCGGTGAAACTCAAAGAATCGAATGAGAAGCTGCGGCGTGTTATAAAAAATTTTGGCGAAAACACGCAAGGACCATGGCGTGCAGAACAGAAACTCGCCGCGCTGGCTGCATGGCTCGCGCTTGTTTAACCGGCGACGCAACAGAATCCCCAGATTCGATTTGCGAATGATTGAGATACGTGCGGCAACCGAAGCAGATCGCGACGCGATCTGGAATATTTTTCATGAGATCGTCGCGGCGGGTGATACCTACGCGTTCGATCCGAAAATGTCCCGCGAAGAGGCGCTGGCTTATTGGTTTCGAGCCGATACGCATACGTACGTCGCAGAAATGCATCGGCGATCTGTAGGGGACGCCGTTGGCTTCCCAGGGACGGCAACGCCGTCGCCTACAACACGTACGCACGGTACGCGCGTTGCCGGCACTTACATTCTAAGACCGAATCAACTCGGTCCCGGCTCGCACGTTGCCAACGCCGCTTTCATGGTCGCATTAGACGCACAGGGCTCCGGAATGGGGCGCAGGATGGCCGAGCATTGTTTGGATGAGGCGCGCCGAATGGGTTTTCGCGCCATGCAATTCAATTTCGTCGTGTCTGCGAACGCGCCGGCGATTCATCTTTGGGAGCAACTCAGTTTCAAAATCGTCGGTACCTTACCCGGCGCCTTTCATCATCCTGAAAAAGGATATGTCGATGTTTACGTCATGTACCGCTCGCTGCTGTAGTGACGCAGACGATCTTGTCTGCGTCCTGCTTTCGCACGCAGGATTGCGCTTCGTCACATCTAAAGAAGCATTGCAAAAGCAACTGATTTCCTGCTGAACGCTAGGGCGTGAAATGCAAACCGTGATCCAAGTCATAGCGAGCGGGCGGGGATCGCTGCGGGAAAAGATCATGACCGATCCTCAACTCGGGCGGTTTGATCTCATTCCCACTGAACACCAGCGTCCGGGTCGTCCACACGGTTGGGCGAAAATCCATAGCGAAACCGCGCACGGCGCCATCAATCTCGAATGGCACGGGCGCAGCCGCACTTTGATTTGCCGGGTCGTCACGAAACTTGGGAAACAAGCCGAACTCCATCATTGGCGACTTTGTCGATTATCTGCTTGCCCGCCATCAAAGCCGCATTCTGTCGATCCACATCATGCGGCGGTGAACTCGACGGATGCTTTCCCGCTGATACGCTCATCGGTGAAGTTGGACTCGATTCCCCAATTTAGATAAAGGCGAATCAAAACATGAAGAATCGACGTCAGGCGGAGTGCCAACGGATCTACAGAGTGTCGATGTGGACTCTCCGCAGACCGCCGTTAAGGTTCGGAATTGCAGATGAACAGAACTTTATTCTTCATAAGTCTTCGCTTTGGCTCGGCTGTTAAAGTCGAGATCGCCTTCAATGGAGAGATTTGTTGAATCCAGGCGCGAGTTCCTCCGGAACACCGGGCTGGCCGCGGGCGCGCTACTGTTTTCTCCTACAAAACTTTTTGCTGCCCAAGCCGAAGCCGCTGCCGACTATACGCTGCACATCAAGGCGGCTCCTATCGAGGTTGCGCCTAACCAGATTCTTTCAACCATCACATACAATGGCCAGTTTCCCGGACCGCTGATCCGCTTCAAAGAAGGCCGCCAGGTGACGGTGGATATTTTCAATGAGACCGATACACCTGAGCAGTTGCACTGGCATGGCCAGTTCGTATCTACTGACGTCGATGGCGCTGCCGAGGAAGGCACGCCCTACGTTCCCGCGCACGGCAAACGCCGCATCACGTTCACGCCCAAGCCGGCTGGTTTGCGCTTCTATCACACGCACAATCGCGCCGGGGCCGATCTTTCCGCGGGCCAATACAGCGGCCAAGTTGGGCCTGTTTACATCGAGCCGAAAGACAATCCAGGCCGCTACGATCGCGAAGTTTTCTTGGTTCTAAAGGAATTCGAGCCGACTCTCAGTCGGGGCGGCGACATGCCTCAGGATTTCCTGTCGCCTTCCGCAGTTGACAAAGCTCTCAAGGAAACCGGCGAAGCTGCTATGAAAGCTTCTCTGGCCAAGGGCATGCCGCACGGGTACGAAGTTAGCTACAAATTCTTTACAGTTAACGGCCGAATGCTTGGCCATGGCGAACCCATTCGAGTTAAGGAGGGTGAGCGGGTTCTCTTTCACATTTTGAACGGTAGCGCGACGGAAATTCGGAGCTTCGCTTTGCCCGGCCACTCCTTTGAGGTCATCGCGCTCGATGGAAACCCGGTCCCGAATCCTGCGCATGTTCCCGTCTTGTGGCTGGGCACGGCCGAGCGTATTTCCGCCATCGTAGAAATGAACCACCCAGGTGTGTGGATCCTGGGCGATCTGGCGGATGACGATCGCCGCCATGGAATGGGCATCGTAGTAGAATATGCCGGCCGGTCAGGCAAGCCCCGGTGGACAACCCTACCGCCGTTTCGCTGGGATTACATTCGTTTCGCCAAAGCTGGCGCGTCCGCTGCAACGGCTGACGAAACTTTCGAGATGACTTTCGCGAAAGACAATGCCGCTGAAGAAGGTTTCAACCGATGGACCATCAACGGGGTCGCTTATCCCATGAGCAACGAAACGGCCCCGGCGTCATTCCACTTGAAACAAGGCAAACGCTATCGACTTCGAATGCGCAATGCCAGCGATGACATTCATCCCATCCATCTTCATCGCCACAGCTTTGAGCTCACAAATCTCGCGGGAACGAAGACCGCTGGCATCTTGAAGGACGTGGTCATGCTGGGCGGTTATCAACAGTTGGAGGTTGACTTCGTTGCCGACAATCCCGGCCTGACTCTCTTTCACTGCCACCAACAACTACACATGGACTTCGGGTTCATGGCGTTGTTCGACTACGCGTAGACTGCAGGGAAGGGGATCGGAGCCTACACGGTCCGGGTCCTCCCGCGGCGGCGGGATCATTTGCGGTTTTTCTGTAGCCGAAATGGAAAGTCTCAAAAAGTCATTCCTCCTGGGTCGAGCCCCTGAAGCGAGGGGGTCCGAACCTTTTTGACATTTGGCAAAAACGCAGCGCTAAAACCGGTAAAAAACGCGGTTTTTGCAGGTTACGGACCCTTCATTTGATACCCTTTTGACGGTAACCGCCACCCTACACGGAAATAGCCGAAGCCAGTCTGGGTTCCGCGGTTTCTCGCGGTGCTGGTGACGCGGGCTGCGGTTGCGCTTCGACCGGAGACTTCTTTCGGGTGGTGAATTTTTCGACGATGTAGAACGTTACCGGAATCAGAAAGATCGCGATTGCTGATGCGGCGATCATTCCACCGATGACGGTTGAGCCGAGGATCCGACGAGCCACCGCGCCTGAACCCGTGGCGAACCACAACGGTAGAAGCCCGAAGATGAACGCTAAAGAAGTCATCAAAATCGGTCGCAAGCGCAAGCGCGCGCCTTCGAGCGCCGCGTCGAGAAGTGACTTGCCTTTTTCGTATTCAGCCTTGGCGAATTCGACAATCAGAATGGCGTTTTTCGCGGCGAGGCCGATGAGCATGACCAAGCCAATCTGCGCATAGATGTTATTTTCCATCCCGCGCAACCAGAGCGTGAGGAACGCGCCGAACACGGCGATCGGCGTGCCTAACAACACGCTGAACGGCAGCGACCAGCTCTCGTAAAGCGCGGCGAGAATCAGGAACACGAATAGGATCGATAACGCAAAGATCGCCAATGGTGAGACGCCTTGCTGCGCTTTCTTCTCTTGAAACGACATGCCCATATAGTCGTAGCCCATTCCCGGCGGCATGGTTTCGCGGAAAGTTTCTTCCAGCGCTTTCATCGCCTGAGTTGAGCTATACCCGGGCGCGGGACCGCCGATAATCTGGGCGGCGCGGTATTCGTTGTAACGCAATGTGAACTCCGGGCCGACGATATTTTTGATCGTCGCGATGGCATCGAGCGACACCGGATCGTTGTTTGAATTGCGGACATAAAACTCGCGCACGTTCTTCGCATCAGTCCGGTAATCGCCTTCTGCCTCAACATATACCTGCCAGGTGCGCCCGAATCGGTTGAAGTAATTCACGAAGTAGCCGCCCATGAATGTCTGCAGCGTCTGATAAACCTGGTTCAGATTGATTCCCTGCTTCAGGACCTTGTCGCGATCGACGTTAACGAAGACTTGCGGGACGGCGGGTAAAAACGCGGGAATAATGCCGCCGATCTCCGGTCGTTTGTGGGCGGCTTCGACAAACTTGCCCACGTTCTGCGCGAGGAAGCCGATGTCTTTCCCGGAACGATCTTCCAGCGCAAATGTAAATCCGCCGGAAGTGCCGGCGCCGGGAATTGCCGGCGGTGGAAATGCGAATGCTACGCCGTCAGTCAACCCGGCAAGCTCTTTCGTCAGGCGCATCTTGATGGCGTCGTATTGCTCTTCGGGCTTGGTGCGTTCGCTCCAAGGTTTCAGTGTGACGAAGAAGAAGGCGCTGTAACTGCTCTGAACAAACGTCACAAGGTTGAACCCGATGATGCTCGTCGTGTACTGGACCCCAGGTGTCTTGCTGAGGAGCTCCTCGATTTTGTGACACGCTGCATCGGTCCGTTCGAGGGAAGCCGCATCGGGCAATTGTAACGCCATATAAATGTAGCCTTGGTCTTCTTCCGGCAAGAATCCGCTCGGCAGGCGCGATCCGAACCATCCGGCGCCGACTGCGACCATCGCGAGCAACGCGAAGCTGATCACGGCCTTTCGAATCGCGATGCGCGACCAATTCACATATCCGTTCGTTACGCTAGCGAAGATCTTGTTGAACCAGCTGTAGAACCACCCTAACGGTCCGCGCGTTTCCTTGCGCGGACGAAGCAACAACGCCGAGAGCGCTGGACTAAGTGTAAGTGCGTTGAATGCAGACAAGACCACGGAGATGGCGATCGTTAGGGCAAACTGTTGATACAACCGTCCGGTTATGCCGGGCAAAAACGCAGTTGGGATGAAGACCGCGGCAAGAACTAATGCGACGCCAATCACCGGTCCGGTCACTTCCCGCATCGCTTTCAGCGTCGCCTCGCGGGGACTCATTCCTTCGTCGATGTGATGTTCGACTGCTTCGACAACAACAATGGCATCGTCAACGACCAGACCGATCGCGAGGACGAGACCGAAGAGCGATAACGTATTAATCGAAAAACCGAATAGCGGAAAGAAAACGAAGGTGCCAATCAACGAGACCGGCACTGCGCACAACGGAATGAGAGTCGCCCGCCAGCCTTGCAGAAAAATGAACACAACGAGAACGACAAGCGCGAGCGCTTCGAACAATGTTTTCAAAATTTCGTGCATCCCTTCCGTGACCGACAGCGTTTGATCGAGCGAGACGACGTACTCCAAATCGGCCGGGAACTGCTGCTTTGCTTCGGCCATGAATTTGCGCACCGCCTCGGCGGCTTGAACGGCGTTGCTGCCCGGTAATTGATAGATGCCGAGAACCGCGGCCGGCTGGCCATTAAGCCGACTCGTGATGTCGTAGGTTTGCGCTCCTAGCTCAATCCGAGCGATGTCCTTGACCCGGACAAACGAGCCATCGGTATTCGCCCTAACAACGATGTCGCCGAACTCTTCCGGCGTTTGCAATCGTCCCTGCGCGCGAACCGTGTAAGTGAAGGTCTGACCTTTCGGGATCGGTTCGCTCCCGATTTTGCCGGCGGGATTCACCGTGTTTTGCGCCTGAACCGCGCTGATGATGTCGGGCACGGTCAGACCGAGCTTGGCCAGCTGGTCAGGTTTGACCCAGAGCCGCATCGCGTACTGCCCGGCGCCGAATACCTGCACGTTGGAAATGCCGGGCAGCCGCGACAGTTGGTCGACTAGATTGATATAAGCGTAGTTGGCCAGGAAAGTTCCGTCAAAGGTCTGCTGTGGAGAAGTCAGAGAAACCAACATCAACGGAGCGGAGACGGACTTCTGCACCGTTACGCCGAAGTTGTTCACGTCCTGCGGCAACTGCGATTGCGCCTGCGAGACGCGCAGCTGTGTCAGGATTTGGTCAATGTTCGGATCAGTCGCGACATCGAAATTCACCGTCAGACGCAAGTCGCCGTTGTTGGCGTTGGTTGACGTCATGTAATTCATCTTGTCCACGCCGCTCATCTTCTGCTCGATCGGCGCGGCCACCGATTCCTCGATCGTTATCGCGTCGGCGCCGGTGTAGTGCGTCTGGACAACGATTTCCGGCGGTGCGATCTGCGGATACTGCGCGACCGGCAAGGCAATCATGCAAACCAGTCCGATGAGGACTGTCAGAACTGCGATAACAATGGCGACGATCGGCCGCCTAACAAAGAAGGCTGACATGGCTTAGGGCTCCTTTCTGTCGGCTGAGGCAACCGGAGCAACTTGCGCTGCTGCCGGCGTCCATTCTTTCACCACTACAGGCACACCCGGCGGCGTCTTTTGCATTCCCTGGACGATGACTTTGTCGCCAGCCTTGACACCTTCTACTACTTCCCAAAGCGCGCCGAAACGCTCGCCCATCTTGACCGGACGCATGCCTACCTTGTTCGTTTGATCCACAACCATAACTACCTGGTTGCCCTGCAATTCACTCACCGCTTGCTGTGGAACTACAAGCGCCGCCTTTTTCGTTTCAACGGTCGTGCGCACTTTCCCGAACTGTCCGGGGCGCAAAAGATTTCCTGGATTCGGAAAGGTGATCTCCATTCTGATGGAACCGGTCTTGGCGTCGAGATTTCGATCCTCGGCGTAGAAGCTTCCTTTTTGCGGGAAGACCGTTCCGTCTGCCAGAATCAATTTGAATTCGAGTTCACTCAGATAACGATCGCGCTCGTCTGGATCGGGATGCTTTGTGACAAACTCGGTGAACCCCTGTTCGCCGAGATTCACTGTCGCTTTGATCGGATTGACTTGTGACACAGTAGCAAGGGTGCCAGTCGATGGACTGACAAGATCACCCACCTGCGCGGACGCGATCCCTGCTACTCCGTCAACCGGAGCAGTGATTTTCGTGTAACCCAGGTTGAGCTCAGCCGTCTTCACCGCGGCTTCGTCGGCTTCAACATTGGCTTTGTTGGATTCGGCCGCCGCAGCTGCTGCATCTCGCTCCTGCGCGCTGATTACCTTCCGCATAAAAAGCTGCGCCGCCCGCATCTGATCTGCGGACGCTTTCAGTTGCATCGCCTTGTCTTTTGCCAGAGTCGCTTTGGCCTGGGCCAAAGAAGCTTCGAAAGGGCGTGGATCGATTTGGAAAAGCAAATCGCCTTTTTTTACAACCCTGCCTTCCTTGTAATCGCGCGAAATGATATAGCCTTGCACTTGCGCATTGATGTTCGCGTTGATCAACCCGTCGAGCGTGGCGACGCCTTCTTTGACGACCGGCACATCGCGCGGTGCGACCGTCGTGACCAAAACTTCTGGCGCAGGCGGGCGTGCTTGCGGCGATTTGCGCGAGCAAGCGGTAACGCTGATTGCTAACATGGACAGAGTCACTGTGAGAATTCGTGATGTTTTCATACTCAAATGCGGTGGAACTGATTTAAGCGAGCCAGAAACTGATCAGAAGAGCGGTAAGAAGCGTCGCTATAGAAAACCACGGAACGAGCACGACCTCGAGCCTCATGTGACGAACGGCCGAGATGTCGTTGTCGACATCGGAGTCGCGATCAAAGAATCGATGACGGTTGAGAAAGATATACGTTCCTCCTATCAAATGAATAATCAGGAAGATAATTCCTGCGATCCTCAAGGCAGGAAGAGCTGCCGGATCTATTAGTGCGACTATATTTAGATTTTTCATGATTGAAGTATGCGCGGGCACCGACCGCTTTGTGAAAGACTATGTTTCTTGCCTGAGCATAGGCCGCGGGCATACTCTTTAGCACAGTGGAACTTCGCCATTTGCGCTACTTCGTCGCCGTGGCCGAGATGGAAAACGTCTCGCGCGCCGCGATCCAACGATTGCACGTGTCGCAGCCGTCCTTGAGCCGGCAGATTCGCGATCTCGAGGATGAAATGGGCGTCCAGTTGCTCGAACGCACCGCCAAGTCGGTTCGCCTAACCGATGCCGGTCGCGCTTTTCTCGATGAAGCGCGAGCGATTCTGAAGCGAACCGACGACGCTGTTGGAAAAGTGCGCGCGATCGCAGGCAAAGGCGAGGCGGAGCTGCACATAGGCGATTGGCCGCTGGCGACCGGCCGCATCATGCCAGTGCTCCTTCGTGCCTATCAACAAGCGATGTCTAACGTGAGGGTGAAAGTGCACGATTGGCCGGTGGAGAAAAATATCGCGGGCGTGCGCGATGGTCGGTTGCAGCTTGCGATCATCCTTCCGCCGCTCAAAGCAAACGCGCTCGAGGAGCTCCGGTTCGAACCATTGTTTACCGGCCGGATTTGCCTGGCGGTTTCATGCGATCATCCATTCGCGGCGCGCCGGTCGGTTTCGTTAGCCGACGCGGCTCGGGAACCGTTCGTTGGGCTGACGCACGAGGACTATCCGCGTTACCTGGAATATTTGAATGCGATCTTCGCGCGCGTGAACGATAAGCCGCGCCTCGTGGAGGAGCAGGACGGCTGGTCCGGTGTTTTTTCTTCTGTCAGCGCCGGTGTCGGAGTGGCGCTCACCTCGGAAGCGTTCAATTACGCGTTTGATGATCGCATCAAACTCGTGCGTCTTACGCCTGAACCAAAACGGGTCGAGATTGGAATCATCACGCGAAAAGGGAAACTTGGCCCAGCGGCGGCGAAGTTCTGCGAGTGCGCCAAGGACGCGTTCGCAGCGGTTCGTTAGGCTTGCGCGAGCTGCTAAAACCTCGTGTGCAGCGATCGGAGCTCAGCACGACACGCTTCGGCGAAGCCCCGAAGCGGATCAGTCTTAGCGCCATCGCGCACCAACGCGCGCATCTGTTCGAGCGAAAGATTTGGCGAGAAATACTGTTCCGTGATCGACGCCAGCGCTTGTTCCGCTTCGTGAAGAACGGCGTTGGACGCGCAAATCCGGATACGGTTCAGCAACGCGTAAAGCGACAATAACCTTTCTGATTTGTCGAGTGTGTTCTCGAACGAATCGAGCGCACGAACTGAGCATTCGTTGATGAATTCGCCGTAGAGAGTTTCACGCTTGCTGGTTTCGGCGGCAAACAACTGACGTTTACTTAGCGTTCGTCTGAGTGATCCAGGCCGTGGCCACCGTTGCAGAACCGCCAACCAGCGATCCAAGTACGCCTGCCATTCCGCTAAGAATCGTTATGTCCATGGCTACGTGATTTTGTTTGAGACCAGATCCCCCGCCTTAATTTCGCGCGCGCCGATCGCTATACCTGCTTTTCGCTCCGCTCGAATGCGCGCCCACCTCTCACTGAGTTCTTCAACGTCGCGCAAGGTGATCATCTGTTCGATGTCACGCCCGAAGAGAAGATCAAGAGTCCAGGCCATCATCACGCGCAGTTTTTTTACCAAGCGCGGCAGCTTCGCTAGATAAACACTTCGCCACATCCACCAGGCGATGAAACCGGAGAACTTGAATCCGAACATGCTCGCCACACCGGTGTGATGGCCGATGCTCGCGAGCATACCCATTGTTCGATATCGAAACGGCTTGCAGCGGTTGCCCGAGAATTGTGCGCTCGATGTTTTTCGCCGCGACAATTGCTTCACGCATTCCATGCTGCGCAGTGGGCGGAAAAAATTTTCCTGTTTCGTAGCCATCCGGCACCGCTGCACAATCGCCCGCGGTCCACAGTCCGGTGAATCCAGGAACCTGCAGATATTCGTCTGCAACAACCCGTCCTTTCTCCTTCGCACACGGCAAAGCCGCGACCGCGGGGCTCGGCTTCACTCCCGCAGTCCAAACGAGTGTCGCTGCGGGAATCGTTAGGCCATTGTTCAGCATAACGTCCCATCCATCATAATTCGCCACGCGCGCACCTTTGATTACTTCCACTTTGCGCTCGCGCATTTTGCGCTCCGCATAACGACCAAGCTCTTCGCCCAACTCGGGCAACAAATATTCGCCCGGATGAATCACCACGACGCGAATCTCCTCGTCCCCCAAACGCGGATAGAACTTCGCCGTCTCGCGCACGAAATCGTTGACCGCGCCGGCCGTTTCCGCGCCCGCAAATCCGCCGCCGGCGATCACGAACGTAAGCCATTGCCGTCGCGCGGCTGCATCGTCCTCCAGCGTCGCTTCTTCCAAAAACGCGACCATGCGATTTCGCAGCAGCGCCGCGTCGCTCAGATTTTTCATCGTCACCGCCCAATCGCGGATGCCCGCGTTGTCGAAGAAATTTGTCTCCGAACCGACCGCGAGGAGCAAATGATCGAAGTCGAACTCGAGCTCAGCATCGTTCGAGTCCATGCACGCACCGGACTTTGCGCGCGCCAAGATCGACATCTTGCACGTCGGCTTCGATCACATTCACATGACGCAGAATCCGGCGCAGCGGGTTCACAATGTCGCCGGGCGCAAGATCGCCCGCGGCGACTTCGTGCAACATCGGCGTGAAGAGAATGAAATTCTCCCGCGCAATCAGCGTCACTTCGACATCCGGCCGACGCGCCAGATGTTTGTCGAAATATCTCGCCGCGTAGAGCCCGGCGAATCCTCCACCCGCGATTACGATTTTGGTCTTTTTCATGCGGAAAGATTCGCGTGGCGCTGCGTTGTTGTGAAAGACTCTCTTTCTTCGCTCAGCATAGGTCGCAGGCATGCTGATTATCTTTGCGCGAGTGATAGCGCCTTGCTCCTGCCCTTCTTGCGAGCCAGCTCCAGCCGAAGAATGCGTATGACCTCGCGTTGAGCATCGGGATTCTCGCAGACACTGTGTCCGCTGCGAACGACGAGTTCTGAACTCGCGCCGTCGAGATGTGAGCTCGTATACGGGACGACGCCGTCGCTGCTCGTTTCAACCGCACCGCCATGATTCTGTCCGATAATGCTGTGAAACGGTACCTCGATCGGAAGATCGACAAGTGCATGCAGCGCCGGATCGCGAGGCGAAAGCGTGTGCACGGCAGAGAAATTCATCTCGCGATCGAATTCCTTCGCAGCCGGAGTGGCGGCATCCTGATTTGCCGACACGACGCCGACGATGTCAGTCTGCAAGCTCGTCGGTAAACGAATGAGTGATGCCGCAATGTGACCGATCCAGCTCTCGGCCAAATTGCTGCCGCGATGCGGAGTCGCTACGAAGATCGCGCGAACGACGCGCGGGTTGCGGCGGAAATGCAGTCCATCAGCGAACCGGCGAATGACTTCCTTGTCACCGCGCAATCGCTGCGGCGGCACCACGAACAACGCGTTCCACAACCTTTCGCCGCTTGAGCTGACCAATGTGTGCGCGCTCAGGCCGCCCATGCTGTGTCCGAGAACAACGATGTGTCTCGTGGCGAAATCGTGATCGTGCGGATCGACATCGCGAATCGTCTTCTCCAATTCCTGTCGCAAGCGGAGCGCGTTGAACAACACCGGCGTGCCCGTGCCGTACAAAAATGTCCAAACCTGAAAATGCGCGTTCACCTCGCGATCGCGACGCATCGCTTTCATCAGATCGACAAACGCAAACGGCGTCGATTGCAGACCCGGGACCATCAACACGATTGCCTTGTTCGGATCGTATGGTTCGGTCAGAAAAATTCCCGATCGCTCGCGCATCGCTTCCGGCCGAAGCATGTTGCGCAAACCACTGCGTGCGACGTGTCGACCGCGGCTCGACATCGCTGCGATTGGCGCGGCATCGTCGCGGTTGAGCGAAAATGTCGATCCATTTAGCTCGATAGAAGTTTTCGAAGTAATGAGCGAAAGGTGTGGCTCGCCGTTCACACGCCTGTACACCGCTGTCGCGGAACATAAGAGCCCGTCGCGCGGATAAAGCGGCGCGCGGCTCGTGTCGTAATCGAGCAACATCGGAATGCCGACTTCTGCAGATTCGTTAGTCAGTCGCGATCGAGACGCGAGATGGTAACGCGCGAGCGGCAACTCAATTTTCGGCTGGTCAAGTTTTACCCGGACGTTTACACGAAAGTCGCGTGTACAGCCAAAAGAAATTTTGATCACGAGTGCAAAAAGACTTTTTCAACAGTATCGACCCAAAGCGGTCCTCAGATCGGTATCAGGAAATGCAGATTCCTTCGAACCGTGAACGACTTCAGCCACAAATGTCATTGGTCACGACGCGGTCACTCCATGGGCAGGGAGGCTGAAGTGAAAGCTCGCACCTTGCGGTGTGTTTGCCGTCGCCCATATACGTCCCCCGTGGGACTTCGATGATCGAACGGCAGATCGATAGTCCCATGCCCATGCCGCCGGGCTTGGTCGTGTAGAACGGATCGAACAGGCAGTCGAGAACTCTCCGGGCTTAGTCCCGGGCCCGAATCCCGCACAGCCACGACCACGCCGTCCGATTTATCCTCCGCAGTGCTGATCCGCAAATCGCGCGACCGCTCGGGGGCGTCGCTCATCGCTTCGACGGCGTTCATAATCAAGTTCTATCGACAGCGAGGGGCGAGCGAGAAATCTCTGGACTCCGTGTCGGCGAAAGGTGCAAACTGGGTCGGTCGAAATGCCATCGCAAGGCGTTCGGCACTCATTGAAATCTCCGTTGATGGGACCCTTTTGAGAGTCCCATTCTTCGCTCCGACTCAGGTCGGACGAACGAATGCGTGAGAGTATACCATGATCAATCCGGCTAACGTGATCGGTCTTAATCCAAAGGACTGGCAAAACAGTGCCGAAGAGACGCGTGTGGTTGCCGAATCAATGCAAGACGAACTCCAGATTAATCCCTATACGGGTGAGTGGCATTATCCACGGTGATGCGGAAATTACCGCGCGGAGAGGGGGACTTGTGCGGGATGCCTCAGTAGGTGATCAGGTCGCTCGTCATTCAACCGCCAGAGGAACGGCGGCGGCGCCAAGCCAGCAGACTAATGCCAGCAAAGAACAGTCCGGGGAATCCGGCACCCGCTACAGGACCGGGAACGCTAACCGATCCGACGAGAGTGCCCACAACGCTGAAATTGCTGAAGGACAGGTCACCAGTCAAAAGCGATCACCCGCGATAACAGATTGCAAACTCAAGAGGTTACGGGGGTTAATCGTCGGTGTCGCCCCAGCTCAGGCGGCGCTGCCGCAGTGATCGCAATAAATCCACTACCGAGCCCCTAGAAGCGTATGTAATCAGGGAGCGTATCATGACCATCACCAAATTCTTGGACGGCTCCAAATTTGATCCCGAGGCTAGGCGAGTCATGAGTGTCGCATTCGAGATGACATGCGCGGCCCTCAGATATACCAAGCGACCTAATATTGCTCACGAAGCGATCGCCAACAGAATCATCGAACTGGCAAAGAATGGGGTGCGCAACCCGGATAGGCTCTGCGAGCGGGTGCTGGACGATCTACGCAACCTGCCGCCGCACTTATAAGAGCCGCCTCAGTTGGCGGCCCCTATCCGTTGGTTCCATTTCCCCGAGCACCGCATCAATTGATGCTTGACCAAGTTCGGCGGCTACTTGGGCATCAAGCTGCCTGATCTGCTGCATAATTTGCTCATCAGTCATGTTGGCAGATTCACCAGCCGCCGGCGGGTTGGTGATGTTCTGCTCCTCTCGCGTCAGTTCAGTGAACGTCTTGCAGGTCACCTCAGTTAAATGAATGACCTTGCGATCCTGCTTCGGCTCTTCTGCCTGAGTGAGCAATAGCAAGGTTCCGATTGAGAGGGCAGCAATGCCGATCAAGAAGGCCATCCCTGCTGCGCCCGCGCCCCAAGCGGCCACGCGACTGCCGTACCGCCAAGAAGAGTGATGAACGTGCTCTCGGAATTGAAACCGGGGAACAGGCACCTGCGTCGAACATTTCGAGGACATTTCACTGCATTTCACTCGGGCTGCCCCTGCAGCAGCAATTTGAGACGCGAAACAATGTTGGCACCACAAAGACTTGCCGTGCCACAGCAGAGCGGCTCTCTCGTTTCGGCAGCTCGGGGAAAACCGGGGAACAGGCACCAGCGTCGAACATTTCGAGGACATTTCACTGCATTTCACTCGGGCTGCCCCTGCAGCAGCAATTTGCGACGCGAAACAATGTTGGCACCACAAAGACTTGCCGTGCCACAGCAGAGCGGCTCTCTCGTTTCGGCAACTCGGGGAAAACCGGGGAACAGGCACCAGCGTCGAACATTTCGAGGACATTTCACTGCATTTCACTCGGGCTGTCTCTGCAGCAGCAATTTGCGACGCGAAACAATGTTGGCACCACAAGGACTTGCCGTGCCACAGCAGCGCGGCTCTCTCTTAGGCCGGTCTTGAGCGGGAGATCGATCCTGCTACTGCGGCGGCGGCGCCGCGCCGGGGGTCGACGTACGGGGCGTTCTTTTCGATCGGACATAGAAGTATCTTGGAGCGGAGCACCTATCCGCTTGCGGCAGCAGCGGCGGCAGGACAAGGCGCAAATCTGGCATGCTGGCGGCGGCGATGATGGTGTGGTGGAGACCACCGCGATCACGGAGACCACCGCGATCATGCTGATCGCCGCAGCAGTCCGCGACGGCGCAGCATGGGGGGGTTGCCAGCTCGATCGAATTCCTACGAAAGAGGGAGTAGGAGAAGTGGCGATCAGACCATGGTCTTTCAGAAGCCCCTTAGTGGGGTGGTAATTTTTTCTGGAAGTTCACGAAAGGCAGCATCAAGTCACGCGGGTCAGGCTCATCGCCAAGCCAGCGGGCATAATCACCCGGCGCCAGAATGACCGGCATCCGGTCATGGATATCGGCCACCAGCTCATTGGCATCGGGGATGATGATTGCAAACGTCCGAACCCATTCGCCCGAAGCCGAACTCTTTCCAGTTCTCCCCAATGCCGGCGATCCCGAACGGCGCGCCATCCTTCATGGCGATCGCGTAGGGTTGCTTCGTCTTCTGGCCCTTGATCGCCTTCTTCTCGAAGAAACCGTCCACGGTACGATGCAGCGACATTTGCGGTACGCATCCCAAAACGTCGGAAGGTTCCGCACAGTCTCACGCTTGGCGTTGATCGGCTTGCGGCCACCTGGCGGGTCCACACACCAGCAGGGAATCAAGCTTCTCCAGTATCGATGCCGTGTTCCCGTAAGGCAGCCCTTAGTTCATTGACGAGGCGACCCTTCGTGATCCAATCCACCAGCGCGTCGAGATGCATGAACTCCACCAGCCGTTTGTGCGTCTCGCGCTGCTCCTGCAGCCATCCGTCAATGACCGGCTCGATGTACGGATTTGCGTGTCCATTAGTAATGAGTATTCCCTCAATTCGCTGCGGCACGATGGGTAGCTGAAATGATGTCAACGGAACCTGAAACATTGTCTCCATCTCATCCTTGCTCTCGCGCCACTTCTTCCTATCGATGTCCCCACACTTCACTTGATACTGACGAAGCACGATCTCACCATCGATCTCAAGAAGAGCGACAATGTCTTTGCCATATTCGAGGGGGCCATGGCGAACTTGTGCGTAAATAGGAAGCCCATTTTGTAGCAGGCGCAAAAGTATCAGTCTGAATTGCGCTTCGTCCGTAATGCCCCCAAGCGATCGGTGCATCCACGTACGAATCGGGCCTAAGATGGTGGCAAGGGCCTTCTTTCCGATCTCAGGACGTACGGCATTAGTGACCTCCGGACCGATGGTTGGAATCCTTTCAAGCGCTCCAAGTGCGAGCTCAAGTCGATTGCGAGTTATCTCGCTTCCGGGGTCCGTTGCGAATCCGCGGAAGCCGCTTGCTGCTTCAGTGATGAACGTTAGCGCAAGTCGATCCTGTTCGACCTCCCCGGACATGCGGATCTCAAATGCATATTCACGGCGCGCCTCCTCCGCATCAAACGAGAGCGGATCAGATAACAATTTCGCCATGACTTTGATTAGCACATGGAATCTTGAAACTTCGCCGCTGTGCCAGCCGGACTCCGTGTCAGCAAGGGCGTCAGCAGCCCGGTCGAGAAGTTCTTTCACCTTCGTTGGAGTTCGGATCAACTCGACCAGTCTCGCCCTAGCCCGGAAATATTTTGCCCAAAGCTGCTGATTAATGCCTGACCAGTGGCCACCCCGCCGCATCATATCTTCAGCAGTGGGGGGAATAGCATCCTGAATGAAAAAATCGGCGGCTTCGTCGAACCGAGCAACGGTCTCTCCTGGATTCACATGGCCGAGCGTGACTGCCTGCCATCCTTTCAGCCCAGATGTTGTAAACGCACTTTTGCGTAGGTTGACGATCTCATGCGCAGCTTGCCACTCGCCGGTCGACACAAATAGGCGAAAAGCGGAAGGGATATTCAAGAGGAGTTCCTGTCCTGGCTGCTCAATGCTCGAGGGAACTTCGTAATCTGGAAAGCGCGTGTCCCATATGCCGTCTCTGTCGGTGACAATCACGATTCCCCGCACGAGGTAGCCGTCTGCATTCTCAGAGTTTTTGAAATGTTTGAACAGTCGTTGGCCAAGCTCCGAGCTCAGCTCTCGAACTCGAGCCGAGACTGTTGCCCGGTCGGCATCAGAGAACCATGATGTCCTATCAGTGGACTGACGAAGTTTGTACAGCGCAGCCAGCGACGCCGGCGAGGTAGGAGCCTGTTCGGAGATCACAAATTCGAGGTCTGCCATACCGAGACGTAGTGCTTCCAGCATGCGATCGGGTTGGCCCCACGCGGCGTCAGAAGCATCGAACATCGCCACACCGGCGCTAAAATGCTGCCCTTCTTGACGCCAAAGTTCCGCGGCACGAGACAGCTTGTCATAGGCGTCGTCGCCCGCAGCAACTCGCAACGGAGGAACCTCAAGGAACAAGTCGCGTGCGGCGCTCATGAGGATCGCGGGTCTGGCTGAGGGGCTAATCTGGCCATTTTCGCTGGCATTTTGACGCACCTCTCCCGTCGACTTAGTGGGGCTGCAACGTGATCTTGTTGTGGCTCGCGCGCAATGGCGGCTGTCCAACGGCACGGTTTCTTACGTTCAAACAGACAATCGAAGCCGGTGCAGTATCCTCCAGAGCGCACACGGCATGTGCTCGACGGCCAAACCTTAGCAATTCCTTAAACGACCAAAAATGACCCCTAGAGATTTCTCAACCTCCTGTCTGTTCACGCGCGAGGCGGGGGCCCTGTCCATGGTGGGAGGGGGTCGCGCAGCCCGACCGAGCAGCTTAAAGTTGTGGATTTCGTTGCGCCAAAAAGGCGATCCTGATTTGGGAGGAAGCTATGTCGACACTGGTGGGCTTCGGCACGTTCGCTGCCTTACCGGAGGAGCAGATCAGCGAGAGGATCAACCGCCGCATTCTCTCCGGCGACCTCGAACCGACGATCACATGCCGATGCTGCGGCCCTCTGGCAGCCCGGGGCTGCGGCTGCGTGTGGCGCAGTGATTGGGACAGGACGCTGCCACCAGGTCCGGTGAGGGTTTCGCTGCCGAAACCTGCACGTTTGGCCTTCTCTGCGGTTTCACATTGGCCTATGCTGCAGCTGGCGTCGCTTCCAGAAAAAGCAGACCCATCAGAATGTTTTCGGATTACCGTGAATGCATTTCTCGTGCATGTGCCATGGCGGCCTTTGCAGTGGTCGCCGCCGCGGCAGTGCCCGGTTGGGCGCAAACCTATCCAAGCCGGCCCGTTGAACTCGTCGTTGGTTATCCGCAGAGCGGAGCTGGTGACATCATCGCGCGACTGATTGCGGACAGGCTGGGCAACGTGCTCGGCCAGCCGTTCCATGTGGAAAATCGCCCGGGCTCAAGCGGCGCCATCGCCGCCCAGACCGTCGCGCACGCCGCACCTGATGGCCACACGCTTCTCGCCGGTCAGACCCCCGAAGTGGCGATCATTCCGACCCTCGTCAAAGATCCGGGCTATGACCCGCGCAAAGATCTTCAGCCGATTGCACTCGCTGCTGTTACGCCGCTGGCACTTGTAGTCCAGAATACGGCGCCGTTTTCGACGGTCAGTGAGATGCTGAAAGCTTCTCGGTCATCGAAGCGAGGACAGTCGTTTGCGTCTGCCGGCCCTGGTACCCCGAGCGATCTTGCCGGCGAAATGCTCCGCCTCAGGTCTCAGACCAGGCTCACCCACGTGCCGCTCGAGGGTGCTGGCCCGGCACTGGAGGCCCTTACGGACGGCCGTGTGGACTTCTGCTTTTCCCCGCTTCCGGTGGCAATGCCATACGTGACCTCGGGGAAGCTGAAGATGTTGGCGCTATCCTCGGCGAAGCGCTCCTTGGCGATGCCCAATGTGCCGACGGTCATGGAAGAGACGAGCGCAAAGGGCTTCGATGTCACGAATTGGGTTGGTATCTTTGCGCCGCGCGGTACATCGAAACCGATCGTTACGCGGCTCAATCGCGCGATAAATCAAACTCTGGCGGAACCGGATATCAGAGAGCGGCTGGTGAATGACGGGGCCGACATCACGCCGATGTCGGCAGATCAATTCGCTGGTTTCGTGGAATCGGAAATCGGCAAATACGAGAGACTCCTCGTGGAAGAGTTCTGTTCGAGATTTTGGTACGGAGGATGCGTGAGCTTTCCGCCGTTTTGAAGGTGCGCGCATCAGCGAGGTTCGAACCGGGCAGGAACAGGGAGTATCACGACCCTCCGGCCTGGCCTCTGTTCCACCAATCACAAGGGCATTGGAACGCTATACCTCGTCACAGAGCCGTGCCGGAAATTTCGCGGCCAGTTTATTACTGTAACTAACGCTGGAGCGCCAAGTGGCTATTATAACTAGATCGACATCTTTAGATGAACTGCACGGCGAGACGATTCGGAAGATATACTGGCGACTCATCCCATTGTTTTTTTTAATGATGTTCTTCAATTATCTCGACAGGATCAATCTTGGGTTCGCTGGCCTACAGATGAACAAAGATCTCGGATTTTCGCCAGCTGTTTTTGGATTCGGAGCCAGCATTTTCTTTTTAGGTTACATGATTCTCCAGATACCTAGCAATTTGATGATGTATAAATATGGGGCCAGAGTTTGGCTGGGGGGCATTCTTATCATCTGGGGAGCCGTGGCAAGTGTAACGGCTTTTGTATCGAACGAATTGAGCTTCTACGTTTTACGATTTGCGCTCGGCTTCGCCGAAGCAGGCTTGCTGCCGGGGTTGGCTCTTTCTCTCACATTCTGGTTCCCATCTCGCTACCGTGCCCGCGCGGTCGCCGGATATATCATCGCAGGCTCTTTTGCCGCCATTTTAGGCGGGCCAACTTCGACTGCTCTGATCACTTACGCGGATCGCGTCATTGGACTTCACGGCTGGCAGTGGATGTTCATTGGTGAGGGCCTGCCGGCTGTACTGCTTGGCTTTTTTACATTGTACTACCTTGTTGATTCTCCAGCGCAGGCGAACTGGTTGACCGCGCAGCAACGTGACTGGATCGAAACCGAGCTTCGGGCCGAGAAAGCGGAGATTGAACGAGCTAAGAAATATGCGGTTCTCGATGCGTTCAGGGACCCACGGGTATGGATGCTTGCGATCTTGTTTGGCTTTGCACTCGTGGGCATTTACGGACTGTTCATTTGGTTGCCGCTGATCATAAACAGTTTGGGAACCCTCACTTATCTGCAGATTGGATTCCTATCGGCGGTGCCTCCACTGCTGGGCGTTATCGGGACGATTTTGGTCAGCATCAGTTCGGATCTTACCGGCGATCGAAAATTTCATTTGGCCCTTGTTTACACGATTGGTGGTATCGGCATGCTGGGGAGCGCTTTGGTAAACAGCCCGGTGGTAGCCTATCTCTTTCTTTGTCTTGCCGGCCTCGGCATGAACTCTGGTAACTCGCTATTCTGGAGTCTCAATGCGTCTTTCATGACGGGCATAGCGGCCGCCGTCTCCATCGCAGCCGTCAATATGATCGCTCAATTCGGCGGCCTGATTGGTCCATGGCTGATCGGATTGGTGAAGGGCGTGACCGGCAACTTTTCGCTTGCCTTAGCAGCCGTCGCCGGATTCTTGTTCCTCGCTGCAATTATGGCTGCGAGCATGAGAGTGACACCAAAGCCAAGCCGTGGTTGAGAGCCGCTGCCTGTCCTTTCCGAAAATTCCATCCGGCCTGGATTCGCGTCGTAAGTAAAATCATCGCATGATTGCGACCGATCCTCGCAGTCCTGCACTCGCTTGGAATGTTCGTCGTCGATTTGTTCAAGTCGCGCCGCCGGCTGGAAGCCGAGAACCTGTTCCTTCGCCATCAACTCAGCATCGCCTTGAGGCGTGCGCTGTCGCGTCTTCGGCTACGCGGCATTGACTGAGTATTGCTGGTCTGGATGACCCGGCTTTGGCCGAGCCTGCTCGGTGCTCGCCAGATTATGGCTGCTGCGATGGCCGGCTCGGCTCTGCTGCTCACGTTAGCTGCGGCCATACAGCTAGTCGCGTTGTGAGCGGTACCGGGAGACGCACTTTTCTTGCCCGGACATAGGTGGCGTTCGTGTCGGAGGAGAAAAAAGGAGTTTATAGCCACGATATGCCGACTTGCCCGCGATGCAGAGCGGTTCAAATGGTCGAAATCATGAGTATTGCCCCCGCGGAGGCGGAAGAATTGCGCGAGATGGAGCGGGAGTATCACAAAAAACCCTGACCTTTTTTTGAGGAGAGCGTACAGTGTCAAATTCACATTACTTGTCGAGGGGGCTAAGTGACCGCGTGGGCGGAGGCCGAGATGCCTTTGAGACCCGCGACTTTTATCTTGCCTGCTTTTTGCGCTGCGGCGGCTACGACCTCATAGGTCTGCGGGCTGAGGGGCAGCGGAAGGTCTTCGTATTCGGTGACCGCCCGACGCGGCGTGACGACGTGCTGGCGCTCTACGGTGATTGTGCCGCCATTCCGCCGCTCGCGTTCTCATCCACCATCCAGGATATGAAGGCACTGCTCCACAATGCCTGAAATCATGTTGCCACTTAGAGAGACCTGCTATTCCGAACCAGTTCGGTCCGCGCTGGATCTGGTCGAATCCCTTCTCGTCGAGGGTCTCAAGCACGGGCACTTCGACTATTCGTTGACCTGTGAGTTGGGCACCAAAGGTCGCAGGTTGCTGATCGTGAAGGCAGGAAAAACTCATAAGTTCACAATCGAGGGCATCGATGTCCCGCGATGACTGACGAGTTGCCGGTGATCCCTCGGATTTGGACGCCAAAGATGCACATGAAAGAGCGGTCCAGGGTTTCGTGGCGGCAATGCTGTGCAGCCTCGGAATGTCAGGCGTCAGCAAGTTTGTCGACATATCGCAGCCCCGCCTTTTGAAGCGGGGGACGCATGTCGTAGAGATCTAGTCCGAGTACACCGGACGCCAATTTCTGCCTCTTTTCCTCCTCGTTTGCCTGCCGCTTCTCAGCCGCGGCAAGGGTATCTGCGATGTCGGCGGCCGGGACGACTACGACGCCGTCATCATCGGCGACAACAACGTCGCCAGGACGAACCGCTACTCCGGCGCAAACGACAGGAACATTAACAGAGCCGAGCGTCGATTTCACTGTCCCCTTTGCGGATATGGCTCGCGACCAAACCGGGAAACCCATTTCTTTAAGAGCGGCAACGTCCCGGGTGCCAGCGTCAATTACCAGGCCGCGCACACCGCGTGCCTTCAGCGAAGTCGCGAGAAGCTCGCCGAACATTCCGTCGGTATTGTCCGTCGTGCAGGCGACCACGAGCACATCGCCGGCGCGACATTGCTCCGCCGCAACGTGGATCATCCAGTTGTCGCCGGGCTGCGCCAAGGCTGTCACAACGCTCCCGGCAATGCACGCACCAGGCCAAACCGGACGAATGTATGTCTTCATAAGATTTGGTGCGCGACCAGATGCTTCATGGGTCGTCGCGACTCCTAACTTCGCAAAACGATCAACAAATTTGAGATCGGCGCGTGGATTGCGCGTTACAACGACAGTCTTCATGTCAAGTCCTCCATAGCGACAGTTTTGGCGGCGCCCAATTGCGCAAGTCGTAAACTACGACCGGGTCGAGGCGCTCAATCGTGTGTGTGATGACGCTTTTTCGGTGCCCGCCTTCAGCGCCTTGTTGAGCCCTGGATAAACCCGACGCGCGTTGCCCTCGTATACCTTCCGGCGATCTTGAGCCGACAAGTTCTTCGTCGCCTCGATGTATCGCTTGGTGTCATCGTATTTATGCCCGGTCTCCGGATCGATGCCGCGCACGGCTCCGATCATCTCGCTGGCGAACAGGATATTGTCGACGGGAATGACATTCGTCAGCAGGTCGATGCCCGGCTGATGGTAGACACAGGTATCGAAGAAGACGTTCTTGAGGAGGTGGTCGCGCAGCAGCGGCTTCTTCAATTCCTGTGCCAGCCCGCGGTAGCGTCCCCAGTGGTAGGGCGCAGCACCGCCGCCATGCGGGATAATGAACCGCAATGGCGGGAAGTCCTTGAACAAGTCGCCCTGGATCAATTGCATCACAGCCGTCGTGTCGGCATTGATGTAATGGGCGCCGGTTGTGTGAAACGAGGGATTGCAGCTGGTAGAGACATGGATCATGGCGGGAATGTCGAATTCCACCATCTTCTCGTAGATCGGATACCAGTGCCGGTCAGTCAGCGGCGGGCTGTTCCAGTGTCCGCCCGAAGGATCCGGATTGAGATTAATGGCGACGAAACCGTAGTCCTTCACGCATTTTTCCAACTCGGGAATGCAGGTCGCGGGCTCGACCCCGGGACTCTGCGGCAGCATGGCGGCGCCAATAAAATTTTGAGGAAATAGCTTCGAAACGCGAAAGCAAAGCTCGTTGCAGATCGCCGACCAGGTGGATGAAACGGCGAAATCGCCGATGTGATGGGCCATGAAGCTCGCGCGTGGACTGAAGATCGTGAGATCGCTACCGCGCTCCTTCATCTGCTTGAGCTGGTTCTTCTCGATCGACTCGCGCAATTCATCGTCGCTGATTCTCAGCTCGGAGACTTTGGGCATGGCCGAGGGATCCTTGATCCCGGCGATCTGCCGGCTGCGCCAGTCCTCAAGCGCCTTTGGCGCGGTCGTGTAATGGCCGTGGCAGTCAATGATCATCGGAAAGTCCCTCCATCAGACGCGGTCCTACAGCCGGGCTGGATTTGGCGCTCAGGCCAGCACTTCTTCCGGCTCTTCTGCCTCCACATCGCTCTCCTGAGCGAGGACGCTTTGCAGCTTCGTCTCGTCGAGCGCTTTTTCCCATTTACAGACGACTATCGTCGCCACCGCATTGCCGATTAAATTTGTCGGCACGAGCGCTTCTGACATGAAGCGATGTATACCTAGGATTAGGGCGATGCTGGCCACCGGAATGGTACCGACCGAGGCAAGCGTTGCGGCGAGAACAATGAATGCAGCACCGGTAACGCCGGCGGCTCCTTTTGAAGTCAGCAACAGGATACCGATAAGTCCAAGCTGCTGCTCGATCCCAAGCGGGGTATTGGTCGCCTGCGCGAGAAATACGGCTGCAGTGACGAGATACAGGCAGGTTCCATCCAGATTGAAGGAATAGCCAGTCGGTATCACAAGTCCCACAACCGATTCCTCGCAACCCAAATTCTCCAGCTTGACGAGCATGCGGGGCAGGACGACCTCCGACGACGTGGTCGCGAAGCAGAGCAAAATCTCCTCTTTAATATAGCGCATCAGCTTGATGAGACTGAATCCGGCGAGACGTGCAATCGTCCCGAGAACCACGAACACAAAAAACAGACACGTAAAATAGAACCCAAAGACAAGCTTGCCCAAAGATAGCAAGCTGCCGATGCCGTATGTGCCCACCGTAAATGCAATGGCACCGAACGCGCCAATAGGTGCCGCTTTCATGATGATTCCGACAATGCGGAAGAATGTATGCGAGACAAGCTCGATGATATGCAACGCGGGCTTGCCCCGCTCGCCCAGGAACGACAGCGCGAATCCGAACAGCACCGAGAAGAACAGGACCTGCAGGATCTCGCCTTCGGCGAAGGCGCCGACGACGGTTCCGGGAATCACATGCAAGAAGAACTCTACGGTGCTCTGCTGCCCTGCCTTGGTGGTGTAGGCCTGGATGGGTTTGGTATCGATGGCGCTGGGATCGATATTCATGCCCACCCCGGGCTGCCACACATTGACGACTACCAGGGCGACGACAAGCGCCAGAGTGGTTACCGCCTCGAAATAGATCAGCGCCTTCAGCGCCACTTTGCCGACCTTCTTGAGGTCGCTCATGCTGGCAATCCCATGCACCACGGTGCAGAAGATGATCGGCGCGATGACCATCCTGATGAGCTTGATGAATGCATCGCCAAGCGGCTTCATGGCGCTGGCGGCCTGCGGGTAGAAGTATCCGAGCAAGACTCCGATGATCATTCCGCACAGCACCTGAAAATAGAGATGCTCATAAAGCTTCTTCTTCGGCGCCGGAGAAGACGGACGTGCTTGCGTCATGCGTATCTCCATTCACATCAGGCGCGTGCTGTTGCGCTTGGGCCCTAGCCCCTTACACGCACCAGCCGAATGCCAATATAGCAAGCGAACCACTTCCATTTGATCAGGTTGCCGCCTTCCGCCACAGGTTCCTGCTGGTATTGGGCAGCAAAGTCCAATGATCCCATGGACCGTTTGAACTCGTCCAACACCTCCTGCGGCTCTCGCTGCGGGTGCAAGAGCTCGCCGGGTCGACGCAGATGGTAGCGATCCGGGCCCAGCTGTATGCGATGCTCGGTCTCCGCAATGGCGGGCAGGTTGAGGTGGGTCCAGCCACCCTGTTCCAGCAGGTGGCCAACCAGGTCGTCCATGTGCAGGCGCTGCATGGCGACCACGATGGCGTCCGCGACCTTATCGTCGAGGCGCGTGAGCAAGGTGTTCGAGTACCATTGCTTGGTGGCTTCCCGTACGGTTTCCGACGCAGCGCGTGCGTCATCGATGATTGAGGTGAGAGAGCTTGGCATGAGATTGTTTTGACATTGGTCCCTCTCAGCGCGCGTCGGTCTGACCGCTACTCACGCATCAGGCTCGCCAATCGGCGGATACCGTCGTCTTGGTCTTAAAGCCGCTTTAGCCCGGCCTTCAAACGGGAACAAAATCCGTGTTACGAGCACGATAACGGTTCTAACCGCTGATTGCCGGGGTTTAGCCTCTGTCTGCCCGTCACTCATTGCACCTTGGCATAACCTACCCCGTGGCGCGCGCTTCATTCCCGATGGTGAACGCGTGATGACTGCGACCGCAATGATCCGGGATCACATTGTGAACAGGAGACGTAGCCGGCGCATATCGTCCAGCTTTTCCATCATGTTGAGCTGATCGATCAGCTTGTCCGCTCTGTCGGCCCCGAGCACCGGCGCAATCAGATCTCGCGTCTTTGCACTTACGCCCTGAGTGTTAAGGGGGTTCTCCTTCGTTCCGGGCGGGAACTTCGTGAAGTGATCGACCTTCGTTCCGTTGGTCATGGTCACTTCGACGATAGCGCCACGTGGAGCCGCGGGATCCATTAATGTGGCATCGCCGACAAGCTTCACTTTCTCGCGCTGCGCCAGAATTGCTGGATCGTGCATCAGCGCCATATCGTGGCTGTCAGCAAAAGAAACGGCTCCTTTGACCAAAGCGAGCGCGACGAGGTGCTGACAATTAACGTCCGGCATGGCACTGCTGCTTACGATGCCCATTGCATCAGTAGGGAGCTTCACGAGGATGCTTCGGACGTTTTCGGGGGCGAGCCCATAGCGCTTGCGCAATGTCAGGAATGCATCCAGCGGCGACTGAATGGGGTAGCCGACGGAGAACGTCTTGATCGCCGTCTCCGTGACGTAAAACTGACTCCCGAGGCCTTCAAGCATCGCTTCAGGCTTCGGTTCAGTCGACAGGGCGATAAACAGGTTGTGGGTACCATCGAGTACGTCTGCAACACCGGTCAGGCCTGCCTGCACCATGGTGGCGGCCATGACCCCGTTACGCGCCCCCATGCCAGCGAAGTCGAAAGCCTTTTCCACGTGATCTTCATCCTTTACCCAGCTCCACAAGCCGGACACCTGTTGCGCCGCATATGAGATGGCGAAGCGCATGCCCGTCTCATCAAGTCGAGCCAGAGATGCGCCTGCTCCAAGAGCACCGAATGTAGAACTCGTCCCTTCCGCACTTCGATGGGTCCCCCGCACCAGATCGGGCCCCAGCGCCATCAGCAATCGGCAGGCCAAGTCATAGCCGAGCGCGACCGCTCGAAGGAATTCCTCGCCGGATCGGCCTTCCTTTTCGGCCACAGCCAAGGCGGCCGGAACGGCCGAGCAGCCAGGATGCGCCTTCGTCACCGGCTCAAAATCATCCGTTTCGTCCGCGTGAGCGCACATTGCGTTAGCGAGCGCCGCATTGGTCGCCGTTGTGCGAAACCCGGAGACCACAACGGTCGCCTGCTCAATGCCTCCTAAGCTGCGCACGTAATCGACGGCTAGCTCGCCCGGCTTCATGCGGGCGCCCGAAATCATTGCACCAAAGGTATCCAGGACTCGATGTTTGCACTCCGTGAGAACCGCTGGTGGGAGTGGACGATCGCGGGCCGAGACCATGTAGCGAGCAAGCCGACCAGTGACATCTGTGCTGGTCGAGGCCGCAAAGCCGGATCTGGGGAGAGCGGCGAGCATCGCCACAAGACCGGCGCCGTCAAGCAATTGACGGCGTGAAAGGAGCTGGATGTTCTGCATGAGAATTCCCCCGGTAAGCCGTGGGTTGTGACAAACTAAAGTACTTCGTTCTGGGTAGAGTCAAGGTTGCACAGGCACGACCAATGACAGCGGCACGGGACAACGGACCGAAACTCGCACCGGCAACTCAGCCGGGTGGCTCTCAGCCGGGCCAGGTTCTGATCATCAACCAGGAGGGATGGAACCAGCCTTAGCGAGCACCAACCTATCTATGAAGCCATTCGGCAGCGAGATACAGTGAGGGCGCACTGGCTTGCCGAGCAGCACGTGCGCTTGGGAAAACGTCAGGCCGTTGCTCGCCCAGCGCAAAGCCGCCGGGCGGGCAGCCCTAAAAACAAAGGAGGAAACCATGACCAAAGTGTCGCGAAGGTCTCTCATGGCTAGCGCCGCCGGTTTGTCGGTCCTGCCGATCGCCGGATCTCGCGTGATCGCAGCGACGGATGACACCAAACCGGCGCCAAAGGACGTCACTCGGGCTCTGGCAAAA
The DNA here is from genome assembly GCA_963840305.1 of uncultured Verrucomicrobiae bacterium. Taxonomy (GTDB): domain Bacteria; phylum Verrucomicrobiota; class Verrucomicrobiia; order Chthoniobacterales; family UBA10450; genus Udaeobacter. Next base: position 7,842 of record CAWIYE010000006.1, on the reverse strand, counting down.
TATCTCGTTGGCGCCCGCTACGAGGACTTGCCTGCGAATGTCCGTAAGGAAGGCGTGCGCACACTGTTGAACTACGTGGGGGTGGCGATCGGCGGCTCCCATCATCAAACGGTCGATGTCGCGGTTGCGGCCCTTGCGCCGTTCTCGGGGCCTCCTCAAGCTGGCTTGTTCGGACGATCCGACCGCTTCGATATCATGAACGCGGCATTCATTAACGGAGTGTCCAGCCATATCTTCGATTACGACGACACCCACCTCAAGACCGTCATTCATCCAGGGGGTCCCGTGATCTCGGCGATTCTTGCTCTCTCGGAAATAAGACCCGTCAACGGAAAAGAGTTCCTAAACGCGCTGATCCTTGGGGTCGAGACGGAGTGCCGGATCGGGAATTCCGTGTATCCCAATCACTATGACGTCGGGTGGCACATCACAGGCACCGCTGGTGTGTTCGGCGCGGCGGGAGCTGCAGGCCGTCTGCTCGATCTAACCGAGCAGCAAATGATCTGGGCTCTGGGCCTAGCCGCCTCGCAACCGGTTGGGCTGCGTGAATCCTTCGGTTCGATGAACAAGAGCTTCAACCCCGGCCGTGCAGCCAGCAACGGCTTGTTTGCGGCCATCCTTGCCTCGAAGAACTACACGAGCTCCGATGAGATGATCGAAGCCAAACGAGGCTGGGCAAACACAATTAGCACCAAGCAGGACTGGGCAGAAATCACCGACGGCCTCGGACAGCGCTATGAAACAGCGCTAAATACTTATAAGCCCTTCGCCTGCGGCATCGTCCTTCATCCGGCCATCGATGCTGTCATCCAACTCAGGAATGAGCATCATCTTACGGCTACACAGGTCAAGCGCATCGAGCTTAAGGTCAATCCGCTCGTCCTCGAACTGACAGGCAAGAAGACCCCTCAAGAGGGCCTTGAAGGAAAATTCTCCGTCTATCATGCGGTGGCGGTCGCCCTAGTTGAAGGCGCTGGTGGCGAGAAACAGTTCAGCGACCGGGCGGTGCGCGATCCTGTCATCGTTGATCTCCGCGGCAAGGTTGTTCCGGAAATCGATCCCGCCGTCAAACCGGAGGAAGTCGCCATGTCGATCGAGCTTAACGACGGCCGAGTTCTGAAAAAACATATCGAACACGCGATAGGCAGCCTCGAGAGGCCAATGAGCGATAGAGATCTCGAGCGCAAGTTTGCCGATCTGGCGAACGGCATTCTCACGGCGGAGAAGACCCGAAAGGTCATCGAGTTGTGCTGGGGCGTCGAGAACCTCTCGAACGCCGCGGACATCGTCGGCGCGGGGACCAAAGCCGCTCTCTGACGTAAGGGATGGCGTATTTGGGGTTATCGCAATAAATGGGATCACGGATTTTCCGGGTCCCATTTTCGCCGCCCAGGTGCGTGGTTGAACCGCTGTGGTTCCCGAAAATTCGATCCGACCGAGTCGAGGCTGGGATTCGTGCATCACTGCTACCGCGCCGATCGTCTTTAACGGCATGACCGTCAGCACGTCAGTCTTAACACTGACCAATCCGATCTATGCCGGCTATGCCTTCGGACGAACAACGAGCAGGGTGAGTGTTGAGAACGGCCGCAAGCGTGTCCGGCGTGGCGTGCATCGGCCGATGGCCGAATTTGCCGGGAACTTTGGAACTTGGTTTGCTCATTTTGTTGTGTTGGCCCAATCAAAAAATCAAATGATTTTGTCTGCTGCGAAAAAACTACCGCAACTCTCTGATCTTATTTGGGTCCCCGCACGGAGTGCTGCCCAAATCTACATGACGGTCGCGCGTGAGGCTGTCGAGTATTGCCGTGATCGTCTGCAATGGATTTTGCCAGCGTCAGTGATTTCTGCTCGTCGCGAGTGACGGCGGGCAGGTGAATTGTACGCGCAGAACCCATCGAATAGCGAAAATAGCAAAGCCAACAGGATCGAAACTATGAAAGGTCCTACCCTGCGCTGAGTGGCGAGTGGGAGGTCCTCGTTACCCGTAACGAAGATCATCCCAGTAAATGAGGGGGGTGGGGGCGGGGCTGGGGGCCTCCCCTCCGGGATCACCTTTGGCAGGGTCCCCCGTTACCCGTAACGCTGAGATTGATCCACCCCCCCCGCCTAAGATGACCCAGGGGGTAATGACCCCCTAACCCCCCTTCATCACCTTCAACAGCATCCTTGAGCGGGGTCGTAAGAGCGTTCGCATATCATCGCTATTTTCGCTTTTTTCTTTCGCTATTTTTTTCGACTCCTCTAAACGAATTTTTCCAGATTCACGCGTACCTTATCACTGATTTCGATTGTTGGCTTTTCTATTTTCGCTTAGGAGCGTCCGAGATGACTTCGGGTGTTCCATTGAAATCGCAAAGAAAGAACGAGTGGCCCGTTCGTAATCACGGGCCGGCTGCCGTAAATTCTTCCTGAGATAACTGGTCGGTGTGTCGCCGTCCTCATTCTCGTGCGCGTAAACTGACAGAATCGCATTACCGTCATCGCTCTCGAAACGCTGACCGACCCCCCTTCTCTGCTTCCCCTACCGCGGCGAAGATCCCTGCTGGGTATTCCACGCGAGTTCCATATTCGGGGAACCTTGAACGTCTGCCAATCCAAAGAACCGGCTCGGTCCCGCAATTCCGCCTGTGAAGTGGACATCGCGACGGAGAGAAGCGCTAGGGTGCCGAGCAGCGCGCAGATCGAACGCATGATGGGTCCGTTAGGAATTAAGATTTAGAGACAACCAATCTGCTGAGTTGTTGTTCCTCGCGCGCATAATGGGCCAAGGCGTAAGAGGATATCGAATTGATGGGGCTCAGTCAGCAGGTAGGCGGTCGCCGGCCAATACCGTGCGGCTCGTCAGCGGCTCCGGCAAGTAGGGAAGATGCATCGATGTAACCGCCATGAGTTGAAGCCCACTTGCTCAGCGCGGATTACATTGCCTGATGCACCGCGAGGCGAATATTTCAGTTAGAGCGAGCTCGATCTCGTATGCAACTCAGATTTCGGAGGTGCCACCTCGGACCCCTGTTCAGAGGCGGAGACGCCCAATCTCACGTGTGACTGGCCCTTTAGTAAGTGCCAGGCGATCGAACCCACAATTAGGGCACCCAGGATGAACAGAATGACTTTTGCGGTGTGAGGCCCCGCGAGACTAATCGCCATGCCCGCCAATACACCAGGAAAGACATGAATCGGTGCCCACACCAGGGCGGATAGGACATTCGCCACATAGAAATGCTGGGATGACATTCTCAAGATACCCGCAACCAACGGAACAAAGGCGCGCACAACCGCTGTGAAACGCGCCAGGAAAACGCTCGCGACACCGTGCCTCCGCACAAATTGTGCGCTCCGCTCTACCACCTTGGGAAATCGGTTCAGGGGCCAGCCGCGGAGGATCTGGCGGTGGAAGCGATATCCAAGCCAAAATGATAAACCATCGCCCGCAATTGCTCCTACCACTGCGGCCAAAAGTAGGAGCCAAGGCTTCACATCGGCGGTCGTCGCTAGAGCACTGATCGCAATAATAAGCGTGGAACCGGGGACCACAGTACCAATGACAGGGACGGCTTCAGAAAGCGCCAGAAGGAGAACCGAAACAAAGGCGAAGTGCGGATGCGATCCAACAAAATCGATCAAGCCGTGAAAATGGGACATGGTCGATCCTTGATCCTACAAATGCCTGAGAGGTTGGTCGTACTCCGAAAATGCCGCAGTGTACGTCGCGTTCCCGCTGATCTACAGCGCGGCGCTCACCAGCGGCTGTGTGGTCATCGCTGCGGGACTTCTCGCGAGGCTCATGGACTTGAAGGTCTCGCTCGCTTCGCGCAGCCCCTCGGGAGTCCCACGAGGCTCGTCGAGACCCTGACGCAGTCCCCTCGAAATCGGGGCGGCAGAGAGCCCCTGAGAACCCCAGAGATGGCGGTGTCCGGAGTTGGTAGAAGCAGATATAAGGCCGATGAAGCGTCGCCGTGAACCCCCGGATTTCGCAAGCGCGAAATCCGGGGTACCTCAGTGCTACGGCACCGCGGTTCAGGCAGCCTTGCGGTTCACCTTGCTCTCGGCCATGGCGGTCAGCTTCTTGTCCGCCGCCTTTTCCTCGTCGAGGTTCTGCTGCAACAAGGTCGCGCAATCGTTGCGGCCGAGTTCCTTCGCCCAGGCGATCAAGCTGCCATAGCGGGTGATCTCGTAGTGTTCGACCGCTTGCGCCGCGGCAATGAGGGCCGCATCGAGCACCGACTTGTCCGCCACTTCTCCTGCCACCTCCTCTGCTTCCTCGATGATGCCATCGATGGCGGGGCAGTCCACGCCCTTGGCCTCCTTTCCGTGCAGTTGAAATACTTTCTCAAGCCGTTTCACGTGGGTTTCGGTCTCGCGCAGATGCGACTGGAACCCCTGCTTGAGCTGCGCGTCCGTGGATTTTTCAATCATCTCGGGCAGCGCCTGCACGATCTGCTTTTCGGCGTAGTAGATGTCGCGCAGGGTGTGCATGAAAAGGTCGTCCATATTCTTGATGTCTTGCGAGAAGAAGCCCATGACTTTTCCATCCTTGTCTCGTGAGCGATTGGGGAGAACGAAGGCCGGAGCTCGCGGCCGCCTTCCGATGGGCAACGTCTGACCGCCCGGCGCGTTCCGTGCGACTGCGCGTGGTGCCTAGCTTAGTCGGCGTTGGGAACAACCGACGCCGTTATTGCCGGGTGGACGTTTGCTTACCATCAGCACCGCAGTGATGTCGCGCCGCATGACCGCTAAGCACGACTTCGACAACTCAGCGGCGTGCTATAGGTTCGTTCAACCAGGTCAGGAACGCATCGGCCAGCTCTCCGTCATTCCCGACCTCGGCGATGTAAGAATTGATATGCTCTGCAATGGCCCGATCCCGCTCCTCCTTGTGTGCCGCTTGACGCACCTTAGCGAGATTTGCGAGATAGTCCCCCTTGAGCGCGGCTAGCTTCTCTTCCTGCTCGGGTGTCATTTCACAATTATCTGATGCACCGGACGCGGGTTGCCGAAAGCACGCGCCCCTGAAGCTTTTTCCTCACCGACCGTAAGGTAGCGCCGGTTTTCGCAATCGGCCCTCTCGAGAGGAGCGCGTCATGAAGTTGCGTTCGGTCTTTTCGGCCTGTTCTGCACGAAGCAGCCACTGGTGCTGCTCCTGCTCGAATTTCGCTTTGGTCACCGGATCTGCAGCCGCATCCGCCGCCGCTGCACATTTGCGCGCTAACTGCCGAAGATATTCTGTTCGAGCACTCATTCAAAGCAACAGGCGCGGACTGCTATAGCTACAGGGACGGCACTGCCTTTTCCGCTGTGGCGCCGAGAGAGCGGCCTGCTTGGCTCACAGTCCGCGCACCGGAATAACTAAAGAGGGCCCATTTAGTTTCAAGCCACGAACTCATCACGGTTCGCTCTCTAGTTCCAATCGATGCGGCAGACCAATGCGATACCGGCTCGCAAATCAGCAGCGAGCGGGTGCCGTGTTTTGCAGTGCAATATTCAACCAGTCCACAGAAGCGGAGCAAAGAAGGCGGCCGCGCGTTGTCTGTTGAAGCCCCATTGGGAATGAGCATGGAGATGCTGACCTTCGATACCAACCTCGGCGGCTACCGCACTGATATAACCGAGCAGCAGATACGCGGCGCCCCAGCTTTCTCGCGTGATCAGACATCCACCAATGTTGAGGCGTTCGCATGAACAAATCCGCACAGATCCTTCTGTACCGTATTATACTCGGGTGCCCCCTCCTGCTGGTAGCACCCGAACACGCGCTTGCCGCTCCTTCCGACCCGGACTGGAAGGAATTTCAGATCCCCGATTTAGGAACCCGAGTAGATTATCCGGCTGCGGTCTTTTCGGTGTCCGACGGTAAATCCGAGGTGGGGATGGGTGAGCGGCTGAGCACGGCTGACCGGCGTGCCTCACTGACCATCTACTCGCGTGCAAACGAAACCGGAGAAACACCGGCAAGCTATCTGCGCAAAAACTTGAGGATGTCACAGTCGGTCATCCAGTATCAACGAGTGACGCCATCCTTCTTTGCAATCTCGGCAGAGAGAGAAGGCACGATTTATTACAGCCGTTGTAATTTCAGCGAGTTCCACGGGCAGAACATCCATTGCTTCGATCTGGTTTACCCGCAGCGAGAAAAACGGGCATGGGACGGGATTGTTACCCGAATCAGCCTGTCACTCCGGCCTCTGCAGCGATGACCGACCTGGTCGAGCAAACACTGGGCTAATGTTTTCGGCCCTTAGTCGCGCCAAGGAGTGCAACCCCAATGTTAGGCTTTGCGAAGCAGGCTTGAGGCCCTCGTCCGACGGGTCCTTGACCAGCAGCTCGCCCCGTAACACTCGAATGCTCTGGCGCGCAGAGGAACTGGAGTGTTCTAGCGGGTGTTTCACCATTGCGCCCGACCTGGACCCCCCAAAGGTGGAGGTTGGGCAGCGGGGGCCCCGGCGCGGGCTCAACCTCCTGCCGGGGCCTTTCCCACTTCCATAAGCATCTCCCAATGGCGGCATACTGCCCAGGGCCGATTTAGCGTACGCAGAATGGCGCATGAGTACCTACGATGCTACTCCGACCTAGTCTCGCAGCGGAATCTGATCGAACAAATGAGAGCTGAGCTAGGGAGAAATCCGACGAGCTTGCCGCACGATCTACTCAAAGCCAATTTTGGCGCTGGCGATTATCTCGCGTTTCTCGGGCGCTTGAGCCCCGAGAAAGGCGCTCACGTGGCAATCAAGTGGGCTCGCTCGGCGGGGCTGCCACTTCGCATTGCGCAAAGATACCTCAGGGTGAGAGTAGAATTCTTTAAAGAGCAGATCGAGCCATTTTTGGACGGCCGGCAGGTGGAATTCGTGGGGTCACACTAGCAAGTCAGATTTTCTAGGCGGGGCCAAGGCGCTGCTGTTCCCCATTGACTGGCCGGAGCCGTTCGGATTGGTGATGATCGAAGCAATGGCCTGCGGCACGCCAGTAATCGCTTTGCCGTGTGGCTCTGTTCCTGAAATCGTCTCGAACGGGAAAACGGCGTTTGTCGTGAATAATGATGAAAGCTGCGCCAAGCTGATGCAGATGCTTTCTGCGCGTTACTTTCACGAGTCTCCTTGTCGGACAACGTTGCAGAGTCGGCGAATGCAGCCCAAACAACCACTAAGTAGACTGGGTAGTGGTCGAATAACTACCTATGGGATTGATGTCGTGCAAGGAACAACCAACCGGCCGCTAATCCATTCTCCTTCAGCAACGCATTACGGTTCAAGACATGCAACTTGGCGAAGGTAACATCCAGAACGTCAGCCCAGCAATCGGCATTTGGGAGCATCGCTATTATAACCAGCGCCGGACAGGCGAAATGCGCCGCCCCTCGTGCTGTGCGCCAGATAAAATGAGGACCGCATCCAAGGCTTCGGTTTGCAATCGGGGGGTGAAGCCGATCCGAAACGTGATGACGCAGTGGGAACTGGCGGGGTTGCGGTTTGTTTCCACCCCGACTGGTCGAAGGGGACCTTTTCATGCCAGCAACTTTGCGGGAGTCGCGTGCTATTTGGCTGCTTGCCACCGCCAACAGTCGAAACCAGTGGATAAGGTACGCCTAAATCTGGAAAAATTCGTTTGGTGGAGCCGAAGAAAATAGCGAAAGAAAAAAGCGAAAATAGCGATGCTATGCGAACGCTCGTCAAGGATGCTGTTGAAAGGCGATGAAGGGGGGGTAGGGGGATCAAGGGGGGTCATTACCCCCCTTGGTCATCTTAGGCGGTGGGGGGTGGGGGGTCATTAACCGCCGGGTCAATCTCAGCGTTACGGGTAACGGATTGCCCCTTCGCCGTCGCTTGACCGCATCTATCAGCTTGG
>CAWIYE010000005.1:0-412853 GCA_963840305.1 uncultured Verrucomicrobiae bacterium | reverse complement strand
TGCGCAAATCGCGATCGCGATCAGCAGAATCAGCAACGATTGATGATCAGGTCTGCCCAGCTCCGTGCCATGAACGAGCATGGGGCTAATCGCATATAAAATCAGCATCACCCAGCGATACCGGAATTTCATTCGGCGCGACCACCACCAAAGAAACCAGCCTCCTAGCAGCGCAAGCAATGGCGAAACAAATGCGCCCGCGAGATCGAGCGAATGCGCCGTGAACGGATCCAGGAAAAGCGACAATGCGACGATGAGATAGTCCAGCGGCGTAGTCGTGTGCGGAGTCGTCCCCTGCGGAAAATTCTCAAACTCATGATGCCGGATGATGAGTCCCGGCTTTTCCCTCACCCTCTGCGCACGCGTCATGCGCGCGTAACAATCCGCATCGGCGAAGTAAACATTCCCGGCGACAAAAACATCCTGATAATTCGCGCAACGTGTCGCCAGAATTGACGCGCTGAGGAACGTGAGTTCGAAAACGATCAGCGCAAAACGTCCTAAGCGTTGCATAGGACCGACAATTACAAATCGACGATCGAAAATCGAAAATTAAATGGGCCCGCCAGGATTCGAACCTGGGACCAAGGGATTATGAGTCCCCTGCTCTAACCGCTGAGCTACAGGCCCTTAAGTGTTGATTGTGTGGATGTTATGCTGTGAATTTACTTTGAACGGAAACGGATGATTGACGGTATGAAACCGTTTTCGACATGAAAGAGCCCAAACTCGCAGTCCAGCCGTATCGACATCATCCGAAGTACAGATTTGTTCTCGATCTTCGCGCATTCGGCAAGGGGCGCAAGTTCTTCAAGACGCGGTCGGATGCCGACGCTGAGGCTCGGCGGCAGAAAACACTCTTAGAGATTCACAGTCGCGAAGCCGTTGGGCTTTCGCAGCGCGAGTTGTCAGATTTTATCACGGCGCGCAAGAAACTCGCGGAGTACGGCGACACGATCAGTGAAGCGGTGAAGTTTCGCGTCGATTACTTTGAGCGCATACGCCGGAGCGGAGTCACAGTTGCGCAACTAGCGGAGGAAGTGCTCGCGGCTAAGCAGCGGGACGGGCGCGCTCCAATGTATCTCGCTGATTTGCGGAAGCGCCTTGCGCGATTCCGTGCGGACTTCGGCAACCGCCCAATCGCGGCAATCACAATCGAAGAACTCGATAACTGGTTACGTGATCTCCCGCTTTCGCCAAAGAGCCGAGCAAACTTTCGCGCGAACATTGGCGTACTATTCAGCTACGCGTCGAACCGGCGGATAATCGACTTCAATCCGATTGTGCACAGCGCCAAACCAAAATTGCCAGACAATCCCCCCTGAGATTTTCACGGTGGATGAATTAAGCGCGCTTTTGGAGAAAGCGAAGGGTCTCGCCCCTGATGTCGTTCCAATGATTGCCATAGGCGCATTCGCCGGATTGCGTGAAGCTGAGATTCAGCGATTGGATTGGAGCGAAATCGATCTCGCACGCCGACACATCGAGGTAAAGGCGACAAAGGCAAAGAGCGCACGGCGACGAGTTGTGCCGATACAACCAAACCTCGCGGCATGGCTGCAACCTTACAGCGGAATGACAGGCCGCGTGGTTCCTGCGGGCGCGCGACGCAAGCTTGCTCGTGTCCGTGAGGCTGCGAAACTCACACGCTGGCCTAACAACGGTCTGCGCCATTCGTTCGCTTCTTATCGACTAGCGGCGATTCACGATGCACCTCGCGTGTCGGTAGAGCTTGGGCACACCAGTCCGCAGATGCTCTACAGTACATATCGAGAACTGGTGTTGCCGACGGAAGCGGAACGATATTGGACGATCCTTCCGAAAGAAGAAACAGCGAACGTCGTGGCGTTCAGCACCAGCGCATGACGCGCCAGTGGAGCTTGCAACGCCGTTTGGATGTTCGTTAAGTGATCCCTTTTAAGCCGGCACTATGAACCAACAGGAACTCTGCGTGGCTACCTTTGTGAATTCCTGATGGAAGCCGCCCATGAGTTCGGAAGGCCCAAATGGTTTTGGCAGCCCAGCATCCAGCAAAAAGGGCTCTCCTTTTCAGGAGAGCCCTTCGTTGGTCGAAGCTGCTTAACTTCTAGTGCTAGGTTGCGTTTCTTTAGTCACCGAAGGTGAACGTGGAAGGCGAAGACTGCGTGAAGGTCTTGTTGTTATTCGCGTCCTCCAATGCATTCTTTAGTGCCTCCTGGCCAGCCCGGTCGGGATTGCCGGAAGTGGTCAGGGCGTGCGCTTGTATCTCAGCAGCAGCAGCAGCCATCAAGTCATTGATGCTGATGAATCCTGCGCTGTTCAGGCCGGCCGTGCTGTAAAGCAACAACCCTGGAGTATACACCAGAGCGCTTCCGTTCACGAAGTTGTGTCGTACGTTGAGCTGCATCGCCGCCAATTGGGCCGACAACGCATAAGCCATGTTGGTGACGCTGGACCTCACCAGCCAGTTGGATAACGCTCTGGGGGTCGCCGGATTGAAGTCTGCACCGGTGGCGTTTCTCAGAAACAAGCTCGACAGGAAGGTTAGATCGGCCGGTGTGACGAGTGCCGGACCGCTTGGACTAGCCCATAAAGCGCTCGTGTTAGCCCCGCCCGCACCTATATTGACATTGCCGAAGGTGATCTGCTCGGTGTAATCGGTGTCTACATCCTCTTGCACCCCATTAGGAGTGGTGGGAACCCAATTTGTTTCGTTCGGGCGGCGTTCAACAACACTGTAGAGGCCTACACGGACATACGCACACAGGGGCGTCTCTTTTTGAACCTGCAAGTTGTTGTGGCTAAAGACACGGAATTGCCATCCAGTAATCTCCGGTTCTCCGCTGTCCTGGATGCCGTTGGCGTTCGCGTCGTAAAACGTAGTGACACAAACCCAGCCCTTAGGACAAGGAGTAGGCGAAGGGGTTGCCGTGGGAGTCGCACTAGGTGTTGCGCTAGGCGTTGGTGAAGGCGTTGGTGTGGGCGTGGGGTCGGTATTGTTGACCTGGAAATTATCGGTCTTACTGCTGTTGTTGTCGAAGTTACAGTCAGTGCTAACCCAGACTTTGTATTCTCCGCCTGGATTCGGCGTGTCATCGTACCCGGGAACAGTGAAACCACTGGAACCTGTCTTTAGGATTGACGTGAGCTCGTAACATTGAACGAATTCACCGCCGACAACAGTAACAGCTCCTGGATCGCTCTTCCCCAGCACGGTGTGGCCGCTCGGGTCGGTGACTTGCACGCAGTAACTGCCATCCGGGAGGCCGGCAGCACCGGGATGCGCCGGGCCGCCATCGACATAAACATCTTCCTTGTTGTCAAATATGTTTTGGTTCACCTCGGTGCAGGTGCTGTCAGTGGTGAATATCGCTCCGGGGAGCGGCGGGTCTGCAAGTGCGCTGAGCGCGAGGAACAATCCTGCGGCCATTACGGCGGTCAATGTTAATAATTTAAGGGTTGGTTTCATTTTAGTTCTGGGCTTCACTTTTAATTTTCTTTCTTGTTTGCGTTGTTTGCTCCAGACCGCGCCATAAGACGCCGTGAGCGTCAAACACGCTCGGCATTCATCGACTAAATATATGGCAACTGCCTGCTGAACACTACCTACTACGGATTTCTCAGGGCGAAGTTTCTGAAAAAGATGAAAATCTGACTTTGATTGCTCCCAAGCCGATGACCCACCCCCTAACCATAGAGCTTGCGTGAGAACTGACCAAATGACATTATCTGCGGCGGTGAAACCGGATACCCCCCCCTTAGCGACACCTTTGCCAGGTTCGTGACAACACGCTGGAGCATCGTTTTGTCCTGCTCGGACTCTGCAACGGAGGAAGAAAAGGCGTGGGCTGCGCTTGCCGTGTTTTGCAAAATTTACTGGCAACCAGTTTTCGCTTTCATCTGCCGGCAGGGCCACTCCGTCCATGACGCACAGGATTTGACTCAAGAATTTTTTGGCAGGGTCGTCAAAGGTCGTCTCATTCAGTCCGCTGATCAAAATAAAGGGAGATTCAGGTCACTTCTGCTCAAGGCGTTGCAGCGTTTCTTGCATGACGAAAGCGACAAGCGCCGCGCGCGCAAACGCGGCGGCGACATACGTTTCGTTTCCTGGGATGATTGGATGACGGAAGGGCCATCACACTTGTCGCTTTCGCAGCAGGAATCTGACAGCTGGTCGCCGGAAAGAGTTTTCGATGTGCGCTGGGCCGCGACAGTCGTCGAGCGCGCGCTGCGGCGACTGGGCGAGGACTGTCAAAAACACGGCCAACGACGCGTATTTGATGTCCTCAGTAGTTGTCTTATAGCAGACCGGCAAGACGTATCATATGCAAATTTTGCCAGAGTTCTCGACCTTCAGGAAACGGCAGTAAAAAATCTCGTGCACCGGTTGCGTGAACGTTATCGAGCTCTGCTGCGCGAAGAAGTTGCTAAAACCGTCGGCGGAGCCAACGAGATCGACGACGAATTGCGCTATCTCTGCGCGGCACTTAGCGCCGCGGAATAGGCTACGGAACATCGGATTTCGCGACGGTGTGCATCCGCCAATGTTTGATTTTACGCCTGTGGAAAGCGGGAGTGGATAAAAAACTGATCGCGAAGTGGCAAGGCCATCAAGACGGCGGGCAGCTCATCATGGACACATATACGGAAGTGTTTGGCGGCGATGATGCACGGTACGAGCAGCAACAGCTCGCAAAGTTGGGCGTGTAGCCGAATCACGAACAGTTTTGCAATCGGTATCGCCGTCACAAAATGAAAGCAAATTTCGCGCACGATGGCATCGAATTGCAGATTGCACTCAGAGTGGGGACGTTACGAAATACGCGGTGGCGCTGCGAGAGGCATTCTTGGCAGTACCGCGATTCCCCCGAGAGTCGTGAAACAAAAAGCCGCCACGCGGTGAAGCGTGACGGCTGATTGTGAACGTTAAGGCCGCTTTGGATTAGTTACTGAATGTGCGGTGCGCAGAGATTGCCTTCGTTATAATTGACTAGGGTATTATAGGCCCAAGTAATTGCTTTCCAGTCACTACTGTTAGCTTTGACGCCACTGCCAGGAGCGTGGGCCGCCATAAAGCCACCAGCAACCTGAATTGCATCTGCTACACAACTCTGATTACTGTCTAAGCAGTCAACATTTAGTTCTGCTGCTACCAACTGTGAAAACATCTGGTAAGTCATATCCCCGTTTGTAGCATGTTGCATCAGGGCGATAGCCTGCGCCTTAGTATAGCTAACGCCGCCAATGGTGATTGATGGCTCGCACCACGCATTTGGATGGTTCATCCAATAACCCTGGGTGGCAACTGGTCCATTTCCACCTGCGCAGTAAATTTGAATACCAGTTAGCGATGAATCATCGAATGCCAGAAAAGGAAATTCATTGCTGGCGAACCAACCGTACCGATTACCCCCTACCGTTGTGCCGATGATATCAGTAGAATCACTTCGAACCCATGTATGTAGGAGAGTGTTAGAGGAATTGAACACACGCAGGGTAACGGATAGCGTTCCACCATTATTGTCGAATTGCCCCTCTAGCTTGTACCAGCCAGTAGTTGCAATTGTGAAAGGATCCATCCCAGGATTTTTGGGGTATGAATTACAACGACCAGTATTGGTGTTGCCGCTAACCACGAAGCGAGGCCCGTTGCCGGTAAAGTCCGAGTCATTATACCATCCGAAATTGAATGCGAAATCACGTCGGAAGGTACAATCCGCCATATTGATTGAAGATGCTATCCAGTCAAACCGCGTATCATTAACGGTGGTTGCTGCCATGTTTAGATAGACCCAAACATCAGTTGTGTATCCAGCAATGGGAAATGGACGACTGTATCCTCCCCAATTGGTATATGCACTTCCACCTGTATCACATAGTTGATATGGACCGGGGGCTTCTGCGTGGAAACTCCCGGTATGGGAAGTGATGCCATGTGTTCCGGTTGCAACTCTGGTTGCATCGTATTGCCCGCCTCCCAGATTCCAGCCGTTATTGTCGGTTTCGAAACCTTGGAAGAAGTTAGCTGATACGGTATTCGCTATGACGAAAGACAGAGTCAATGCCATCAGTAATATAAGTTTAGTTTTTGTTTTCATTTTGTGTGTTTTCAGTTTGGCCTTCCGTGACTTCTCGTCATTGAGAACTCGCTTCGGGCTGGTGTATAATGCGGCTAATATACGCAGTAATGGCGTATGTAAAGCATTAATTTTAGGACGGGTTTTTCAATTGCGCAAAAAGTGATCGCGGAGTCAGCCTGATTTCCGATGCAGTGCCTTTCGGTCGGCTTTGGTATGAGGGACCGAACGCTGCCAGCAACGCAATCGGCTACGCCAGCCAGTATAGCCGATCACACAATGCTGTGATTCGCGTTTACGATGAAGTGGGCAACGTGATTGAGATGCACGAGCACGAGGGCGAGTTCCGCGAGGCAAGTAGCAAGGGGCGCATTAGGGAATGTCGACCATTTCTGGTGCCGATTTGTAGAGTTCCGCGCTCGCAAAGATGCCGTTTCCTTGTCCTCCCGAGACAAGCACCCTGCCGTTACGCAGCAACGTCGCTGCGTGACGATAGCGCACGGGCAGAAGCCTGGCCGTGATCGTCCAGCTCCCACTCGCCGGATCGTACAGTTCTGCCCTCGCTATTGCCAAGCCGGCCACCAGCACTTTTCCATTTGGCAGCAACGTCGCCGTATGTTCGCTGCGGCGACCGTTCATTCTGCCGGGCGCCGTCCACACCCCGGTCGCTGGATCGTATAGTTCCGCGCTTGCTAAGATGGTGACATCATCGCGGCCGTAACCGCCGGCCACCAGCACCTGTCCATTCGGCAGCAACGTCGCCGTGTGATCGACGCGTCCAGTGGTCATGCTGCCGGTCGCGGTCCACGCCCCGGTCGCCGGATTGTATAGTTCCGCGCTTTCTAAGATGGTGCAGCAATCGGGGCCGTAACGAAACGCTTTCCGTCGTCGCGATGCGCGTCCACACTCCAGATTGTTCGCCCTTCGTAATCCACAATTGCGACGCAGCCCCAACTCCAACCGGCAGTGGGAAATCAAAGACAAGCATTTTTCAGTTTTTTTTGCCCTGCGTTCGAAACGCTCAACGTGGTCCCGCACGGAGAGGGCGGGAATCACTCTGAAACGCGATGCTCAAAATAAACCAAAGCACGGATCGACTTCGTGAATGCTCTTGCCGGTATCGCTGATCAACGGGAAATATTCCTGAAGCGAAATCCCGTCTTCTCCGCCGTGACGAAGAATGGCCTAAACCAGAAGCATTCCACAATTTCTCTTTTCAATTAATTGCTTTCAATAAGCAATGTGTTCTCAAGCCCGCGCGCGTCGGCCCGCACCAGCCAAGTATCGGGACAGCCAGCCGGAATGAGAACGCTTGCGCGGCTTTCTGTTGACGCGGCGATGTTCCAACCATAATTGGTAGAAGACTCTGGCGTCGTGAATTGCCCCTTGCATTGTATAACGTTTCATAATTTTACTCCCTGTTCGTCGGTTTTGAGTTGTGCCGTCAGTGCATCAATCCGTTTTTCTTGTTCTTCCACTTTGCGGTGTTCTTCGAAGGTCGAGGCCTAAGGCACAACGGTCAGGGTGAGATCGTTGCCGTCGCCGCCTTCATAGCTCACATGGTAAGTGTTGCTACCAACAATTAAGGTAGAGCCGTCCGCCAGATTGCTGAAGGTGCCAGCGATCGCGGTCGTGGCGGTGTTGCTGATGATCGTGAAGGCTGTGCCGCTCGGAAGTTTGGTAGTGCCAAGATCTCTAATGGAGACAAGCGCACTACTGTTAATCGTCACGCCTGTGGCGACCACTTGAGCGCCTGTGGCGCTGTTGCTGTTCAAGTTGACCTTGCAAGTCCCGCGCGAGATGAACGTGAGCGTATTGAGAAGTGTAAGAGTGCCAAGTCGCGCGCCATTCCCAGGAGCCAGAGTCGCTGCGGTCGTTGCCGTTCCGATTGTAGCGGCGCCCGAGATCCTGCCCGTTCCCCCGAAAGTGCCGGCGTTGACCTGCACCGGACCAGTGCCCGTGGCGGAACCGCTTCTATTTGCAACCAACAGCGTGCCTTTGGTAACGGTGGTGCCGCCGGTATAGGTGTTCGATTTTGTGAGAGTCAGTTTGCCCGTCCCAACTTTGGTGAGCGAACCGCCCGTGCCGCCGCTGCTGCCGCCATCCTGGAGTAGTCCCAAAAACGTCGTGCCCAGGTTATTCGTGCCAACCGTCAGCTCATTGGCTCCCAGGAATATAGCGCCGGTTCCTTGTATCGATCCAGTCGTTAGGCCCGGAGCGTTGTGACCGCTAATGTCCAGGTTGCCGTTGCCAAAAACCTCCGCCCGGGCCGTGCCGCCGGTGGAAGCAGTAGCAAATTGAATCGAACCGCCGTCACCTCCGCCCGAACCGCCGTTGGCGATCAGGATGGCGTTGCCCGCGTCGCCCGTGTCCTGGAATAGGGTTTCGCCCGCGATTCCGCCGCTAGCCGTAGCCCCATCGTTGATAAAGGTGGCATCGCCCGCGGTGCCGAAGTGGAGTACAACTAATCCGCCACCTACTGTGCTGGATGGGCTGCCAAGGTTGGTAAAGATGCCATTGCCAGCAGTTGGAGCGTCGCTGGGAATTTCGCCGAATTGTATGAAGCCGCCAGAGGTGTTAACGGTGCCATTGTTAAAGGTGCCGTTGCCTGCAGTCGAGTCGCCATCGAAAATGAGCACGCTGTTATTGGCAAAGGTGGCATCGCCTGCTGTCGCGGTGTTGGTGAAGTTCAACAAGGCATTGTTGGTGAAGGTGGCATTGTCCGCGGTCGATGTTCCCCCGAAAGTTATGGTTCCAAAGCTCGTGAAGTCAGTTAAACTTCCCGCGGTCGCACTGTTAAGGAACGATAGTTGTGCAGCGCCGCGGTTAACTACAAAGTTTTGCACGATCCCTGAATTGTTCGTGATGCCCACGCCGCTGATGGTTATCGTCGGAACGGCCGCGGGGTTGCTCGCGATCGTGAACGCGCTCGCGCCCGGGTTGAACACGATTCCGTTGACCTCGACATTGAACGAGATGTCGAGGCTTGTTCGATTCGAGGACGCGAACGTTGCCGTATCGCTCGGAGCGTTAGGGATGGTCCCTTGCACCCAGTTGTTGACGTTGAACCACTCAGCATTGGCAGCACTTGTTTTCCAGGTGGCGCTCCCGGCAAAACTGCCGCTTGCTGTTGAAAGCAAGAGCGTCAGAATGGCGACCGAGGGAAGGAAGGCCCGCGCAAGGGAGCGCAGGGGTGAAGGTTGCAATGGCGGTGTAAGACCGCATCGGCTAATGGTAGGGTTGCTTATGGATTGCATAGTTTTGGTTGGTGTTGGGGTTTTGATTTCGTTTTGGTTTATCCGGCGCGTGTTTTCGAGCCGGTCCTATCTGCTAAAGCGGAAATCCGGAGTGGAACCCGCCACGACTGCGGAGTTTTTTATCGCCTCCCACCGTGCCGCAAGAAATCCCTTGGCTGTGTTAGAATTTGCGGCGTCGAGCAACCCGTGTGACGACGCCCTATCCACGCGGCAAGAGGTCATCTAAGTGCTGCGGCGGCCCGCTCAAAGATAAACGGGGCGTCGATCTAACTTCCGCTTCCTAAATGCCGAATGATTTGGCACAATTCTCGCCGTGCAGCCTTTTAATCGGTTTACCCTGCGAAGTGCCGGAAATGGATTGCAACATGCAGTCTAATTCTCGTTAGACGGCGCAATGAGGACACGCGTGAGACTGAGCACGAGACCGATCATATTCTTTTTATTTCTTCTCATAGGATGGGCCGGAACAGAGAGGAACGTTATGAGCGAAGCAACAAATGTTCCCGCGGTCCCAGAAGACTATCCAATTAAGCCAGTGCGACTGATCGAACCGTTTGGGGCGGGCGGTGGACCTGATCTGTTGGCCCGCGCTCTGGCCCAGCAGCTCTCTCAGCTGTGGGGCCAAGCTGTGACAGTGGAGAACATTCCCGGGGCGGGAGCTACGGCGGGCCCCGCGCAGGTCGCGAAGTCACCACCCGATGGTTACACGCTACTCATAAACACCAACGCTCAGGCATACAGTGCCGCGTTCTCGAAGAATCTCCCATATGACCCGTTGAAGGATTTCATCCCGATCGTTCCGCTCACGAGCCAGCCCTACGTGCTCGTCGCAGGTAAGCCGGCTGGTGTCGCCACCGTCGGCGAGCTCATTGCGGCGGCGAAGGCGAAGCCGGGTGACCTCAAGTTTGGCTCCGCCGGTATAGGCACCGGCACGCACCTCGGGGTCGAGAAATTCAACCTCGCCGCGGGCATAAAGGCGGTACACGTGCCTGCCCGACCGGCCGATTCGAACGCCGACACGATCGCCAACGCGATCGCTGGGCGCACCACCTACTATATGGCGCCCATCTCTCTCGCCCTACCCCAAATTCGCGACGGCAAACTCATTGCGCTAGGAGTGAGCACTGCGCGGCGCTCGGCCCTGTTACCGGAGGTGCCAACAATCGCGGAGGCTGGTGTCGCCGGTTTCGACTTCCCCATTTGGTATGGGCTATGGGCGCCGGCTGGCACTCCGGCCGGCGTGATTGACAAACTTGTGAAGGACATCGGACGCGTGCTCGCGGGGCAGAGTCTGCGCGACTGGGTTACCAAGCACGGAGGCGAGCCGATGAATATGACGCAGCCCGAGTTTGCGCGCTTCGTGCTGAGCGAGAGTGAAAGTGCGGCACAGATCATCAAAGCCGCTGGGATCAAACGCCAATAGCCGCTATGATGACCAGCTCACAACACGCTTACGAAGTTCGCCCGCGCAAAGATCATCGCGGTATTGATCTGATTTCCGATGCGCTGCCATTCGGTCGCCTGTGGTACGACGGGCCGAATGCTGCTAGCAACGTGGTCAACTACGAGATCCATTACAGCTGCTCACATGATGCTGTTATTCGTGTTTACGATGCGACTGGCAACGTGATCGAGACGCACGAACACAGGGGCCGGTTGGCTCGATGCGACGGCATGGAACGCCACATACTTCAAGCTGTGGGGAACATTACTGGCCAAGGTAGCGCGCCAGGGCAAAGTTGCTCCATTGATTACTAAAGGTGGCTTGAAATCCGACGGCCACAACCTTTCCATCAGACTGAAGAGCGGCCCCGTTGGCGCCGCCGTTCAGATCTCCAAACGACGTGCGCACCTGGCCGCCAATACCGAAGGTGTTGTCTAGTGAGCCGCGTGGACTCAAACGCGCCAGCAAAAAGTCGTCCTCAGATGACTCGCCATTTGAACCGCCGACGGTGATGATTTTGCCATCGTTTTGCAGCAGGACTTTGGTGGCACTTTGGCAGCAATTGCCGAAGTCGATTTGGGTTTTCCCGTCGCGACTGAAGGTGGTGTCGAGGACGCCGTTTGAGGTATAGCGCGCGACTGCGAAATTCTGGACTCCTCCACCGTGGGAAATAGCGAACCCAGCAGCGACGATCCTGCCATCTGGTTGAAGCGCGGCCGAGCGCGCCCGATCAAAGTTTTGATCGCCGAAGTCTGTCTGCACTTTTCCAGTCACGCCGAAAGTCGTATCAATAGCGCCATTACTGAGATAACGCGCGGCGGCGAAGTCGTAGAAAGTCGCAGGATCATTCGCGGAGCCGACTGCAACAATCTTTCCGTCGGGTTGGATCAAAACGGAAAAGGCATCGTCTTCCAAACCGACAAAATCGGTTGAGACCTGGCCGCCATTGCCAAATGTCGCGTCCGGGCTTCCATCCGGGTTGTAACGCGCCAGCGCAAAATCGGTATCGGAAGATTCGCCAGGAATGAAATTTACGAAGACAGTCCCGGCGGCAACGATCTTGCCATCAGGCTGCAAGGCCACGGCGGACGCGTAACTACCCTCTGGAAAAATCGTCGTTACGATGCCGCCGCTTCCAAAGGAACGATCGAGCGATCCGTTCGGGTTGTAGCGGACCAGTTCGAAATTGCCGAGAAATGTAAAGAGCGGAAAGGCACCGCCCGCGACCACGATTTTGCCGTCAGCTTGTATAACCACCGCCGAAGGCACCGCCGCCAGGCCGGGGAAATCCGTTCTCACTCTGCCCCCGGCACCAAAGGTGGTATCGAGCGTGCCATCCGCACTATAGCGGGCGACGGCAAAGTCTTCGCCCGAGAAGTCATTGTTTTTGTAGGTTTGTCCAACGACGATGAATTTACCATCAGGTTGGACCGCCACCGCGTTGGCGATGTCGGTGCTGTGATTAAGATCGGTCGTCACCATGCCGCCAATCCCGAATGTCGGATCGAGATCACCAGCCGCCGCTTGCGCCACCTGCGGACTAATGAACCAAGTCAGCATGATCGCCACGGTAACGATTCCGGGGCAAAGAATCATGCGCTGGTAAAGTTTTGAGCCAACGATTCTCATAGATATCCTTTCATTCTCGCTAAGACGTAGCACGACAAGCAACCGCTTCCCAATAAAGGATAGTAACGATTCAGTTACCTGCTCCGTGAAAGCCTTCGGACTTTTCACGAGAATTCCCTAACGAGCCTCTACTTCATCAAAGATGCGAAATACTACACTTCGGAGGTCGACCTAACACCGGTACAGCGTTAAACGTAAATTGTACCTGCGAGATCGCTCTCTCGCCGTCGAGGCTTTCGCGTTCCCGAATCTTCGAGACCAATCTTAGTTGTGCGGCACTAGGAAAAATTCCCGGGGAGCAAACACATCCAATGCCACACTTGCCGGTGCAGCTTCACTGATTGTTCAGGACAGTTCGCGGCGCAGGTTCGCTCGCTTCAAGCTGTGCGCTCACCTTCTGGAGGCCCGCAGTAAGCGCTTCAATTTGCTTTTGCTGCTCCGCGAGTTTGGACTGAAAGTCCTGCTTCAACTGCACGACGATCGCTGTCTGTTCCTGCACGGTGCGGTGCTCTTTGAGGAACTCGTTGAGCAACATTGCGTTCACTGCGTCGTAGCGCACGGTGTAGATTTCGTGGTTCTTATCGCGCACCACTAAGTCCGGGCTCACAGCGGCGACTTCCTCGGCGATCAAGCCGAATTGCGGCGTGTCTTCGGTATCGCTCTTGTAGTGAAACGTCACCGGCTTAAGGGCCAGGATGGCTTCGCTGGCTTTGTCCATCGCTTTGATCTCCTTCTTGAATCGGCGGGAAGAGCTCACCGTGCCGAGTTGACCGGCGGAGTCGATTAGCACGGGTACTGCATCAGGGTTTGTGGTTGTCACCCCGCGGATGTTGCCGATAAAGCAGCTGTTGTTCACGTTTGCTCCAGGAAGGTTCGAACCAATACAAATAGCGTTATCGGCCGTGATGATTCCCGAGCCGGCACCTCTGCCGATGGCGATGTTGAGGTTACCGGTCGTATTGCTGAACAGCGCCATTTCACCAACGGCCGTGTTGAAGTCGCCGGTGGTATTGCGACCGAGCGCGAAATGCCCCAATGCCGAGTTGTTAGTGCCATTGCTGATAGTAAGCGCTTCGTCGCCAATGGCCGTGTTTTCGATGCCGGTGGTGTTGGCTTCGAGCGCGTTAGTACCGACGGCCGTGTTGCTCACGCCGTTTGTCTCGGCAGCGAGTGCACCGGCACCGACGGCAACGTTGGCGGCTCCGGTCGTGTTATTACCGAGCGCACCTGATCCGGTAGCCGTGTTGGCTTCTCCGGTCGTGTTGCTAAACAGGGCGTTATCGCCGTCGGCGGTGTTTGAAAAGCCGGTGGTATTGCTAAAGAGCGCCTTGAAGCCAGTGGCCGTGTTGCCGAAGCCCGTAGTGCTGCTAAAGAGCGCTTGAGCACCGTTGGCCGTATTTTCGGTGCCAGTAGTGTTGCTAAAGAGCGCTTCAAAGCCTGTGGCGGTGTTTTCTTCCCCAGTATTGGAAAACAGCGCCTGGTCGCCAACCGCTGTGTTCTCGGGGGCGGTGATAACCACCCCGAACCCGGGCGGCCCCTGAGGACCTTGTGGTCCTTGAGGCCCTTGTGGTCCCGAAGGGCCTAGGGGGCCCTGGGGTCCCTGCAGGTCCTGCTGGTCCTGGGTTGCCCTGAGGGCCCTGCGGCCCAGCGGGTCCCTGTGGCCCTTGCGGCCCCTGAGGACCTTGCGGTCCGGGTGGGAAGCTACCTATGTCGGCGCTCCCCAGCTGGCCGGTGGCGGGATCCACCAAGACGGCTTGTATCGGCGAGGATGGGGTCAGGGCAGTAATGCCAGCTACGAATATCCCTGTATGAACCGCCGAATC
The DNA here is from genome assembly GCA_963840305.1 of uncultured Verrucomicrobiae bacterium. Lineage (GTDB taxonomy): Bacteria > Verrucomicrobiota > Verrucomicrobiia > Chthoniobacterales > UBA10450 > Udaeobacter. Next base: position 398,644 of record CAWIYE010000005.1, on the reverse strand, counting down.
GCCAATCCGGATAATGTTAGACTCGCCAGCCATACCGACATTGGCGATATCGATGTTGTTATCGCCAGTTGTCAGATTGATACCCGCGCGGGCACCCAGGGCCATGTTGTTGTTGCCTGTGGTATTGCTCAAGAGGGCGAACGTTCCATTGGCAGTGTTGTTGCCGCCAGTCGTGTTGCTCAGAAGGGCTCCTGCACCAATTGCCGTATTTTCGTCTGCGGTGTTGACAAACAGGGTCCCAGCGCCGGTGCCCGTATTGAAGTTGCCTCCTGCGCTGCTTTTGAGCGAAAAGAAACCAACTGCTGTATTGAATGTGCCGGTGGTGAGGCTAAAAGGGCGTTTTGCCCCTCTGCCGTGTTGCCTCCGGGATAACCTCCGTCCGGCGGCGGATTGACGGCATGCACTCTGGGCAAAAGGGCAAAACAGCCAAGCACGAACAGAATTGCTGTGAATGTGGTGTTTCGGTTTTTCATAGATTGATTCCTTCGTTTTGATCTTGTTTGATTTCTCGTTGGATAAAATCGGGTTGAGGTTCCCTACTGATGTACTGCGGAAAACTTGAGACTTTCTTACAAAGAAAATTCCTTAACCGCAGAATTTCTTTACAGCCCGCGGATTCTTGGCTGCCGCCTGACACAGATGCCCTACAATTGGATACCGGGTTCGGCACGCTCGGCGGTCACGGCGTACCCATCCATGTTGTCCTTGGTGAAATCTATTTGGGCGCGAGGCAGGCGACGATTCTTTCAAAGCGCGGATCGCCGCGCAGAGGATCCCAAAATGGCAGCAACTTCAATTGCCCATAGCTGAGGTGGCTTGGCAAGCGCATAGCGATGGCAAGCTGATCGCAGGCGATATCCTTGTCGCCGACCCATGCCGCGATCATGGCCAAATATTTGATCATGCGTTGGCCATTGAGGGCGTCTTTCTCCACAGGAAGGAGCTCGGCAGCGCAACGGCCCTCTCGCAATGCGTCTCCTTTCCGCCCAAGGGCAGCATCGATCAAACCAAGCACGCACACCGGTGGACCGTAGTCTGGTTGGGCTTGGATGATTTTCTCCTGCTCGGAGCGCGCCGCAGTGAAAGCGAGCCACGCTTTGCCTTCGTCGTTCGCCAGACGAGCGATAATGCCCTCTACAAATGGCCGGCTAAACTGAACCGTACCATCCCTGAGCGGAGTGTCGCCCATGGCGATCACGGCATTTTGTGCGGCAGTGGCGTCACGCTCGGCCAGTGCGCAGATGAGCCACGCATCGCCGGCGCTTGACAGCGCAGCGGAGTCCCCGACTCGAATTGAATCAATCAACTGATGCAAGGGTCGGGTATCGGCTTTCCAATTAAGTTCAACTAACGCGCGCACTGCTTTCGTCTCCGCATCGTTCGGCTGGATGGTCAACACACGGTCCCACACTAATCCTGCCTTGGCATAACGCCGGAGAAGTTCGTTACTCAGTGCGAGCTGCTGTAGCGTAAGAACGTTGCGCGGGTCGAGGTCAGCCGCGCGCTCGAGATCTCGCAATGCCTCATCTTGTTTGCCCTGGCGGCGCTCAATGTAACCCTTTAACTCGAATACCTTGGGATCATTGGGTAGGCTCTGACTGGCAGTTTCCAGTTCAACCCGAGCTCCATCATAATCCAGGTATCCCATATAAAGATTTTCCGCGCGTGCTAGGTGTGCTTCTCCTGCATCGGGACGCAGTCGAAATGCCGATTGGATAGCTCCTTCCGCCAATGCCAGGCGCGCAGGCGTGCGATCGATGCCAAAAAAATAAAGCTGCTCATGGGCGTCGGCGAGCTGGCAATAGGCTTGGAAAAACATCGGATCATGCCCGACAGCCTGGTTCAGCAGTTCGATCGCCTGTAAAAAATTCGGTCTTGCGCTAGCGGTAAAGTTTGTCTGCAGAACAAGAATTTTGGCGCGACTATAGAGATCGAAGGCGGTGAGATCGGCGGTTGGTGGACGCAGGACGGCCAGCCTCTCAGCGGCTGAGATTTTGGCGTGAAGCTGCTCGGCTACCTTTTGGGCAATTTCACTCTGGATAGCGAACACCTCTTTCAAATCGCGATCATATTGCTCTGCCCAGATGTGCGTATCGGTGCGCGTGTCGATCAACTGGGCGTTTATGTGAAGCCAGGCGCCGGTTTTGCGTACGCTGCCCGTCAAAACGTGAGAAACACGCAGCGCGTCACCGATCTGGCGCATGTTACGTTGAGCTGCCGGCCGATATTGCATCACGCTGGCGTGGCTGATTACCTTCAACTCCGCAATTTTCGCCAACTTCGTCAAAACATCGTCCTGAAGACCATCGACAAAGGAGGCGTCATCTCTGTCGTTGCTTAGGTTTTCAAACGGCAACACGGCGATCCCAGTTGCAGCCGGAGACCGGAGTAGCTCGCTTTTCCAAACGATCACGCCGAGCGTCCCTGCCAGCGCTAGTAGGGAGACCACCGAGAACGCAGCGGCCGGATTCCGCCGCACCCATTTTTTCCCACGCGTGAGAACGCCAGCGCGTCGTGCATTAATCGGCTCGTGCTCTAACCAGCGTTCAAGGTCTTCTGCCAGCGCCAGTGCGGAATAATAACGGCGTTTCGGATCTTTCTCGATGCATTTCAGGCAGATCGTGGACAGGTCACGATCTACTTTCGGATTTAAGAGGCGCGGGCACCGCGCCTCCGTTTCGAGAACGAGCCGGACAGTTTCGTACATTGTTGTGCCAAAAAAGGGAGGGTGACCGGTGAGCAAGTGGTAGAAGACCGCACCGAGTCCGTAAACATCGGTGGCACTCGTGAGCTGCGCAGCGTCGCCAGCAGCCTGTTCGGGCGCCATGTAACTCGGTGTGCCGAGCGCTTCTACCATCGTACCGGTAATGGTACTTTCGCTCTCAACGAGCCTTGCCAGGCCAAAGTCGGTAAGGTGCGGCTCGCCGTCGGCATCAACCAAAATGTTTCCCGGCTTGATATCACGATGGAGGATCCCCCGCTTATGGGCATAATGCACAGTGCGCGCCAGCTTGATGATGAGTTCTGCCGCCCGTTGGTCCGGCATTGACTCGCGCTTGACAACTTCGTCGAGTCGTCGGCCTTCCACGAGTTTCATGCTGAAATAGCAAGAACCGTCACTTTCCCCGATCTCATGAATTGGGACGATGCACGGGTGGTCCAAACTCGCTGCAGCCTCCGCCTCTAGGCGAAAGCGTTTGATGTGCGCTTTCGTGGCCCATCGTCCGAGGCCGATGACTTTTAGTGCCACTATGCGGTTAAGGCTCTTTTGGCGCGCGCGAAACACCAAGCCTTGGCCGCCGCGACCAATTTCTTCTATCAACTGGTAGTCACCCAATTCTTCCGGCATCTCCGCGCCGCCTACTTCATTAAATTCGTCGCGGAGCATTCCAAAACTCGTCTCTAGCACGCAGGCGGCGCAAAGTCCTTCCGGTTCGTCGACGAAAATCGCCTTCCCGCACTTTCTGCAAATTCTCAGTACGCGTGCCATTTGCCTGGGACCTACTTGTGCTCTCTCCTCTCGTGTACTGCGTAGAATTCTTTCAAAGCTTACGCTCGCAATACCGAAATTAGATGTCGTAACTCGTCTTCAACATCCTTTGGCATAGCTACCGTTTGGGCGATCTCTTCACGCAATAAGAATTGATAACGCTGGCGAAATCTGTGGAACGCTTGATTGACCGCATTTTCAGTCATGCCCATCTTGAGAGCGATTTCTGCTTGCGATGGCGCTTCCGGCTCGTCCGGTAGCAATTGCTTCAACCAATCAAACAACGCAGCTTTGTCAGCCTTGCGATACTCGTCTCCGAGTTGCCGGAACACATGGTCCAAGAGCGTCAAAGCCCAGCCACGTTCGTAAATCCGCTCAGCAGTCAATGGATCCGATGGTTCGACATCGACCTCGCCGCCAGTGCGTTGATCCTCCAACGGGAGGAGTGGCCGTCCCTTGCCTCTCTTGACTGCCATCGCACGGCGCCTCTCGTCGGCCAAAAAATGCTTTAGCGACACCAGCAGATAAGAACGCAACCGTCCTTTCTCCGCGCGGAGCGTGTCGAAATCCCGGCGCTCCAGTAGAAGTGCAAAGAAACCTTGAGTAAGATCCTCGGCTTCTTCGTGGCTGTAAGCCTGTTGGCGCACAAAAGCGTAGAGCGGCCGCCAATAGGTGCGGCAAAGCTTTTCGAGCGCCTCGTGTGCCGCTGGCGATTCGCCCCGTGCAGTTAGCACCAGGCTCCAATGGGTGGTGGCAAACGCGACGGTCCCATTTTTTGTACTTGAGGCGACCCTATCCCCCGAGCCCTGATCCGCGTCAACCGTCACTTTTCCAATCCAAACAGGAAGTCGCGCGAAAAGCAAGCCTGCAGAACCCCGGACGGCGCCACCAAAGGTGGCACGCGTCAACGGCTCTTTGCAAGAGTCTTCGGTGCTTAGCAGGGCTCATTTTCGCTGCTGCTACCCAGCCCGGAGTCCCCCTTAACAATTTGGCCGTTTCGTAACGAAACGGGTTGATCGCGACAGGCATTTGCCGTCCTGAAGGGTGTATGCGAGACGAAGCCCAAGCGGACAATGCCGTTGATAACCGCCCCAAGAACTTTCTGACTGAGGCTGAGACCGCGAGCTTTCTCCAAGCCGCACGGAAAGGGCGCCACGGTGTCAGGAATTACGCGATGGCGCTGCTGGAATATCGGCATGGCCACTCATTCGGGTACGTTTTGACTTGGGAATGCATCTCGTGAACACGAATCGCCTTGCAGGGGTCCAAGTGAAGTCGCGTGCGGCCTAACCACTTGAGGAAGCCAACGGCCGCATTGCGAAGCAAGTTCAGTGTGTTTGCCACGACACCCTGCTGTGGCTTATCTCTGTCTTGTTAGATGCTGAGTCGCACTCTCGTTGCAGCACTGTCGATTCGTTCTGTTTCACCATGGAAATCGCCTGACGATTTCAACGAAGGCATCCTTTTACTGCACTGAGCAGAGGGTGGGAGCACCCATGCCCCTACGGCCAAGAATGCTTAAGAGCGCGACATGGGGGGATTAAGGGGAGATAGTTGCACGGAGAAAGCTCTTAAAAGCCCTTTGGGTTTTGTCTTTTTCTTTCAAACTGCAAAAAACCCGGTCGCCGAAGCGAAACCCAGTGTGATGGGGGGGTTATTCAGTCAATCTGCATTCAGTTCTTCGAGGCAAACCTTGGCTCCTCTCTCAGGTTTGTCTCCGATTAAAGGGCTTTCCCCGCTACTCAGGATCGCGCCAGAAATCCTGCGGCGCGGCGTGCAATTTAACTTGCACTCCAAAGGCGATCCGCAGTAAACGAGCGTCTCAATGAAAACTTCTCTGCTCAATTTCGCCGCGATCATTACATTATCGCTCGCCGGCGACGCTTTCGGTGCATCATCGTCATATCCGAAGGTCAAGCCCGATCCACAAGCCGTCGCTGTGGCTAACAAATGGCTGTTGGTGTTCGACGCTGCTAACTATGCAGAGGCTTATGCGATGTTTCCCGCCCGTGTAAGGTCGGCTGGCGATGCAGTTGAGAAACAATGGATCGGTCATCAACGCGCAAGCAGGACACCGCTAGGGCGGACGTTGTCACGTCAATTCGTTGAGGCGTACTTCGCAAAAACGCTCCCGGGCTCTCCAGATGGCTACTACGAACTCCTCATGTACAAAACTTCGTTCCAGCACAAGGCGCGGGCTACCGAGGGAGTGACTTTAACCAAAGAGTCCGGCAACTGGCAGGTTTCCGGCTATCGCGTTAGATAGGGCTGCTCAGGATCGCGCCAGAACCGTTTTGATTGCGGTCTGGCAAATGATCAGGCCCGTTGGATTCCGCTTCCTAAATCCCGAACGATTCGGCACAATTCTCCCATGACTCCGCTTTTATCGGGCGATTGCGAGGGAAGCGACCGGATTAGATCCATAAATTGGGTATGTCTCTTGAAATGCCCAAAAAATGGGCCGAATTCTCGTTAAACGGAACGCACGCTTAGTAAACGAACATGGAGGAAAAATGAATCTTGCCGAAGCGACTATTACGCAGCTTCTCATTCCGGTTGACGACTTTGAACGAGGCGTTGCGTTTTATCGTGACGTTGTAGGGCTGCGTCTGCTTTTTGCTGCGCCTCCTCAGATGGCATTCTTCCAGTGCGGAGCCGTCCGTTTGCTCATGGGTGTCACGCCCGCCGGACAGAAAGCGCAAAGAGGCTCGGCGATTTACTTCGGGGTGAAAGACATCCAAGCTGTTTACGCTTCCCTAGCTGGTCAGGGAGTCCAATTCAAGGCAGCACCACACGTCGTGAATCGATCTGCCGAAACGGAAACCTGGTTGGCGGAATTTGTTGATCCCGACGGGAATCAGCTCGCACTAATGAGTGAAGCTGAGCGGAGAGACGTCTAACCAGTCAATGAGCCAACGGGCGGCTGATCGAATGACAGCAATCCTGTCTGCCACGACACCCTGCCGTGGCTTATCTCTGTTTCGTTAGGCCATGAAAAAAGTTAACCTCGCTCATGTTCCCGCAGAGCAACGCCAATCGCCCGGTGGGAAGTACGCCAAGACCATCAAGGAGATCTCCATTGCCCTCGGGCGCGAGCCCGAATCCCTTGATTTGGCGAAACGCCATCCGTTTGACCTCACCCTCGTCCGTATCCCGCCAGGCAAATCGTATTGCCCCTATCATTCCCATGGGGCCGAATCCGAGCTTTATCTGGTTATTTCGGGACGGGGAAGAGTACGCGACAAGGATGGCACATCCGAAGTTATTACCGGAGACGCCTTCTTCTTTGGGCCGGGGGAGGCCCACCAACTCACAAACAATGGGACCGAAGATTTTGCCTACTACGTCATCGCCGATAACCCGCGCCACGACTCATGCTATTACCCAGACAGCGGCAAGTGGGCGGTCAATAAAGAAAGCCCCCGATTACATCATCGTCCAAGGCATCGAGACCGACTACTACAAGGACGAGGAATAATGCCGCTGATCGACGTTCTCCCGCCGGAATCAATCGCTGAGACGCAGCCCCAACTCCAACCGGCTTTGCTGAGATTGTCAGCGATGATTTCCCAGTTAGTTTGCAATCAAGATCACCACTCCGGTCCTTCGATTATCCTAGGCTTGATTTCGTTCTCGCCGGACCAGAGATGTAAAGGATCGTGTATATGTTACGCAATTAATCGTGAGCGCTCTCTGCGGGCTCCTGTACTTTTCTGACAATCTTGTCGGCTGCTTCGCCGTCGTTGGTACGAACCTTCGAAAATATCGATGACTCGTGTCCTTCTAAGTCCATACGCCGAAATGTTAGACGGAAAAACCGAATGGGCCTTTGCCGCGCCTCATCGACGCGCTTCTGCACTTCGATGAGGCTTGTAACGACTTCGCCCTTTGGTAATTTCATCAGGCCTGCACGCAGATCCGGGCCAATTAGGGCACACTCGTACTTGGTGCTTTCTGGTTCTTCAGAAAACAGTTCCATTTCGAGCTTGCTCTTGATCCAAAGATCCGCCTTTCCGTTGTTCTCAAGGAGTGCGGAAAACCGTGGCCGCCCAGGAGGCGCCTCTGCCACTTGCTCGACGTAGGCGACGGCGATCATCGGGACATCTTTGGCGGCCACTTCGATTTCTTTTCGCGCCAGCCAATAGCCCATCCCGCCAATGGTCGCCAGACTAAGGGTGACCGACAGGCCGGCTACCACGGCGAACGTGATATTGCGGCGCCAGGGAACGGTGATCCGAAAGTCAAGCGGCGGATCCAAGCTCCGGCCAATTCGAAAAAAACTGAACGTCGGTAAAAGAATCGCGATCCCTACCGCCACAATAAGAATCCAACCATTGGATCTGTCATGCCAGTCGTTCTTAGCGGCCAAATAGTAGCCAAAGAGCACTGGAATCACCACGAGCTGCTGGATCCCAACCACAAACAGAAAAATCGAAGCAATGCTGTGGTGACGATCCGCCCCTTGTCGTAACAGCAACCAATCGGTCAATTTGCCGATGATGATGATGAGAAGCACCGCCGGCAGGGCCACATAAACCAATGTCTCGACCGATGGCAGCTGCATCATTTCCTTTAGGGTGGGTGGCTCTTCGGGCACATATGTTTCTCCATCGCAACTTCGAAGAGCAACGCCGACGGAAATCACGACCGCAACCAACGCGTAACGCGTGATCGTCACGGATGAAAATGTCGCCAGCGTGAGAAACGTAAACGGCTTCAGGTAGTCCCCGTGATCGTCGCTCATGTTCCGCGCGAAGCGTCTGGGGCGAAGCGCGACATCTTTGATGGTGGCAAAAAACGCTCGGATCAATCCTAGCAGATTGACAATGACCCCCTCCACTTTGTCGGTATAATCAGAGCTGCCCATAGGACCTGTCGCTGGAATCACGGCTGAGACCCCAGCGCAAACTCCAACCTGCTTTGCTAAGTCTGTCTGCGTTGTCCCAGTATTTCACGCGCTGGGATTCTGCCCCTTTTGTTCTCCACACGGCAATGACAAAGTGATATGAACGGGCGGCTATTAAGATCGAAAGGATTCCGCTTCCTAAATGCCGAACCGGCACAATTCCTCATTGGGAGGATGGGGCGTATGCTCTCACTAAGAACAGTCCAAGAGGTCGTCGATGTTTCAGTCGTGCGAGCCTCCGTTTAGGTTTCAAACGTTATGGCGGAAGTGCAAACCAACGTAAAACAAGGAGCTGTCATTGGAGGGTGGGTCTGCTTTGCGGTTGGGATACTTTTCATGGTTCACTCGCTGTGGGCATTTATTTTCTACCTTCCTCTCTTCCTCGCGGCTTTTGTGCTTAGTATCGTTGCAATGGCGCAACGGAGAGTCGGCGGTGGACTAGCTCTCTTGCTTTGCTGTGTGATCATTCCGCCGATTGCGTTTGTGTATTGCTTGGGTTTGACGGCTCAGCGTCTTCAGGAGTCCGATTCGCTGAAGTCCCCCTCGCCTTCTCCTTGGCTAGAGACAGCGACTCCGGCACAAGCACAAGCGCAATTTACGAGTGAAGCAACGCCAACGCCCTCGCCAGCGGAATTAGCCACGACGAGTTCGACTCCCGTCGAAGTAGCGCCGCAAACTTTTCCGGAATCTACATTTACACCAACTCCCAACGCCTTGGATGCGTCCCTGGCGACCGCGATGCTGGCTCCGTCTACATACCGAGTCATCGGCGTCTCAAGAGGCGACTACCTCAATGTCCGCGAAGGTGCCGGATCGGATTATCCGGTCATCGTGACGCTCGAGCCCAACACGGGCGGGATTGTCCTCGGCATCGGGCACGTCGCCAACGGCGAAACAACTTGGCAGGAGATATCAATTCGTGGGCGCAGCGGCTGGGTAAACGCGGATTACATTGCGCTCGAAACTCAGGCGCCGGCGTCACCGACACCCTCGCCAGCGCAGTGAGCCAAACGCAAGTCAGCAACGCAATCGTCTACGCGAAGTTTCGCAACCGCATCACACGATGCCGTGATTCGCGTTTACGACGCAGCGGGCAATGTGCGCTAACAAAACGTCGGCGTAAAATGTGTTCTTGACATGACCCATATCTACGTATAAAAGGCGTCTTCAAAAGCAGACCCAGAAATGAGTTCTCAATGACGAGAACTAAACTCAGGTACTCAAACCCAGGACATTAGATATGGAAACACGAATTATTATTTTGATCATGTATTATTTGGCGACGGCGCGGCGAGCTTTCTTCACTGCTGCCGCGTCGATTGTGCTCATGGTGGGCGTGAATGTCATCACGACCAGTGCGACTGCCCAAGGCGTTAATGACCGGTACTACCGATTTGAGGAAGGAGTCGCGGGAAATTGCGCTAGTGGCGCCGGGAGTATCGTGGATTCGTACTTTGGCTCACCGGATGGAACGCCAGACGGCTGTCCGGTCTACAGCACCGACGTGCCATTCGCCGTAATTCCGCTCACGGGGCAGCCGGATACGTTGTCACTGTCTTTCAACGGTGCACAATCAATTCTCTTCAATTCATTTTTCCTACTTCACCGCACCTTCGGCGACGCAACCCTCGAGTACTTCATCAAGGTAACCCCCGGTCTGCCGAGCGCCTCGATCTTCTGGACGCGGCCAACGACGCTTCCCGATGAAAACCGCTTCAACCTTTTCGTTGTTCCAGGTGGAACGGCTCTCCAAGGCGACTATCGGGAGCCGGACGGCACTATTCACCGACCTCTGGGCGGCGGCGCTGAAGTGGCGAACCAGTGGCACCATATCGCAATCGTGAAGGACACGCAGACCCAAGCACCAGCACACATTTACAACGCCTATGTGGACGGCGTGAAGACATTGAGCACCGTCGATGGCCACCCGAACGAACCAGACCCCGATCTCATGTGGACCATTTCTGGGAGAGTGGGCGCGCAGTTCACAGGTCTAATCGATGAGGTTCGACTCACCCAGCGAGCGCTCGCACCGTGTGACTTCCTGATTTCAGCGAGCCCCTGCTCCTCACCCACACCCACGCCAACAGCAACAGGAACGCCATCCTCAACACCAAGCCCCAGCCCCTCGCCCACGCCAACAGCAACAGGAACGCCATCCTCAACACCGAGACCTTCACCAACGCCGCGATTTCACCCAACACCAAGACCGCGCCCGACGCCCCCGCCTCGGCCCTAGCCGCTAGGAGTAGCCTTGGAAGTGAGTTCTCAATGACGGACAAGTCACTGAAAGCCAGTTTATGCACAGGAAAGCCAAATTCGCGATTAACGGATCGAGTGGGGGGCTGCCTTCGCGGGGAGGTTAGTCCTTCATAAGGGGAACGCGGGCGGATGCGCATTTACGCTCGCGCTCTTTTTTAAGCATCGTTTTTCGTCGCCTCGATGCGCGTGAACAATTCAGATCGTTCCGCCCGTTGGAATCAATCGCTTAGACACAGCCTCAGCTAAAACCGGGGATAGAATTTATGCGCTAAAAATGTCGTCGCAAAGATGTCAGAGATCAATGCGGCTGACTTTCGATTGCCTCAAGGTTTCGGCACGAAGGGCCAGAAGATCGGGATGAGGATGCTCGCTACGATCCAGAGAAGGATATTGAGCGGCGCGCCGATCTTCGGGAAATCGGAGAAGCGATAACCACCCGCGCCAAAGACGTAGGTGTTGGTTTGGTGTCCGATCGGGGTCGCGAAACTGGCTGCGCAACCGAACATGACCGCGACGGCGAACGGCCGCGCGTCGACTCCCATTGTGGCTGCAATTTCGAATGCGATCGGGGTTAAAAGGACGGCGACAGCGTTGTTGCTGATCAACTCAGTGAGCAGCGTCGCCACGAGATACGTGACCGAGAGAGTGACCGCCGGTCCGAAGTGACCGACAGCGCCGGTCAACCCACTGGCGATGAGGTGGGCGGCACCGGTCGTTTCCATCGCGGTGCCGAGCGCGAGCATGCCGAGAATCATGTAGAGGATTCTCCATTGGACCGCTCCGCGCGCCTCCTCGATGTCGAGGCAGCGGGTGACAACAACGAAGATGGCGGCGATCAACGCCAGGGCAGCGAGCGGCAGGACGTGAAACGCACCGAGCACGATGACGCTGCCGATGGCCATGATCGCCAGCGGCGCTTTGTGCCGGCGAAAAGCGCGTTGTGTCGGCTCGGTGAGACTGAGGAAGTCGCGCTCCTGCATGAGGCGATGGATTCCCTCGGCCGGTCCTTGCACGAGAAGGGTGTCGCCAAAGTCCAACTCCACATCTTCGAAATGTTCGCGCACGTTTTCCCCCTGACGATGGACGGCAAGGATATGAACGCCGTATTGCTTGCGAAAATTGAGGTCGCGGAGCGTCTTGCCGAGAAAGGTGGAGCGGTTCCCGAGGATTCCTTCCATCAGGACAGCTTCGCGCTCGCCGGTGGTCGCAACACCGAGCTCGGCTTCTGATTGGAAAAGCACCCCGGGCATTTCCTTGATTCCTTTGACCCCGGCGACGGGCGTTTCGAGTAGCAGTTGGTCGCCGGCGATAAAGCGCAGCCGATCGAGCGGCGTCTCGATCCTCTCACCGTCGCGCACCACGTCGATGATGCGCGCCTCGCGCAACCGGGCGAGCGGCGTCTCGGCGATTGTTTTCCCAAGGAGCGGTGAAGCGTTGCTGATCACCGCCTGAGTGAGAAACAGCCTCGGCATTCCGCCGCCGATGAGAGCCGCGAGACTCTCACGATAAGGCAGGAGTTTGCGAGCAAAGATGAGTAGATAAGCGACCCCGACAGCCGCGTAGATAAGTCCGAGCGGCGTCATTTCAAACATCCCAAACGGCGCGAGACCGCTACGGTGGGCGATTCCGTTCACGAGCAGATTGGTGGATGTGCCGATGAGAGTGCAAGTGCCGCCGAGGATCGAGAAATAGGAAAGCGGGATAAGAAGGCGCGAAGCTTTCAGGTCGGTGTTACGCGCGAGGGTCAGGACCACGGGCACGAAGACCACGACCACTGGCATGTGGTTAACCATGGCCGAGAGCGGCAAGGTCAGAAGCGCGAGAGCGAGTAGGGCCCGCCATTCGTTCTTACCCGCCAGCCGCATAAACACGCGCGCGAGCGAGTCGATCGCGCCGGTGCGCTCAAGTCCCGCGCTCAAGACGAACATGCAACCGATCACGACCGGCGCGCTGTTGCTGAAGACCGCGAGCGTTTCATCCGCGCTCAGGACACCCGTGACGAGCAGCACTCCCATCGCGCTCAGAGCTACCAGATCAGGCGACGCCCACTCGCGGAGGAAAGCAGTGAAGACCGTCGCCACCAGCGCGAAGACGATGATGAGATGAAGAGTGTGCACGCTCATGGGTTCTCCGGCTGCGTAACCGGTTGTAGGGCAAGCGCCCCGCTTGCCAAAGCCAAAATGTCGGCAGGCGATGCGCCTGCCCTACAATTCACAGACGCGCTTCAATTGTTTTTCGTAATCACAACGCGCTGCAAATTCTGTTAAGGCTTTGTTAGTCACCAAATCGCTTGCCACGCCGTAGCCTTTTGTCACGCCGAAGCGCTGCGAAGGCAGGTGGCGAAGGCGGGTCACTCGTTACAAGGTCTCTTATCGCTTGCCTTTGAGCTGGCGTTCGTACTCCGCGCTGTCGAAATTGCCTTTCGATTCTGCAATGAGACCGTCGTTGTCGATCTTCCAAAGTTCATATCCGTTGATTCGAACGCGATTTCCCGTGCCACCCGGACCGGTGTTCGTTCCGGTCAGCGTCCAATGGAACGCTGTCCGATCGCCTCGCTGTTCGAGTTTATCGAACGTGACGATCATGTCCGGAAAATCGCGCATGAACCGGCGCGAGATCTCGGCAATTACGGCACGGCCGACCGCGGGCGGGCTGTTGTTTACGCTCAGCGAACCGTCCCTCGCAAAAAACGTTGCGACACGTTCCGGATCCTGACTGCACCACGCTTCGGCATAGCGTCTCGCAAATTCTGTTAACTTTTCGCTATTCATTAAGTCGCTTGCCCCGCCGTAGCTTTGTGCGAAGGCCGGTCACTCGCCACTTTTATTACCGTTCTGACGTGACCAATGGAATCCTGAAGTGCGTCTAATACCGCATTGATTTGGGCCGCGTCGAGATCGACGACGCGCAATGCCTCTGGCGGAAATCGAAGTTTCCCGTTGCGTACGAATTCGATGAGTGCTGGAAGTTCAGTCGCGAGATGATCGGAGACGCCGATGATCTCCGCTTCTTTGTTGATCAATTCCGCGTACGGAAAAATCGACATCGATTCCGCAGTTAATCCAACGAGCGCAGCGCGTCCGAGAGGGCCCAGGCAGAGCACCGCCTGGCGCATTGTCTTTGCAGAGCCGATCAATTCGAGTGCGACATCAACACCTCTTCCAGCGGTCGCCTCTTCTAATTTGCGCGACCGGATCTGTTGCCCTGGCGTCAATCGCGATAGCTCCCATCGTTGCTGCTGACGCGAGTTTCGCAGGATTGATTTCAACCACGTAGGCATCTCCGCAGTCGAAAGCGCGTGCCAGTTGCAACGCCGAAAATCCAAGTCCACCGAAGCCAAAAATCGCAATCGACTCGCCGGCTTTGAAGCGCGCCCTGTTCAGAGCATGAAGAGCAGTTGCCGACGAGCACATCATGATTGCGCCGACTTCGAATGGAATCTCGTCGGGAAGTGGAAACGCATTCGCGCTGGGAACTTTGATGAATTCCGTGTAACCGCCGTCGCGATGTTTGCCGATCATCTGCACATGGCGGCAAAACTGTTCCTGGCCGCGCTTACAAAAATCACAGCGTCCGCAAGTGACGAGATAGTGAACACAAACGCGATCTCCCGCCGTGAGGTTCGCAACCTGCGCGCCAACTTTTTCCACGCGGCCAGCGACTTCGTGCCCAAGTGTCACCGGCAGAGAATCAATTTGCGAAAGGCCGGCGCGATAGTGCGCGTCCGAGTGACAGATCCCGGCAGCCGCGACGCGAATCAAAACGTCCGACGATCCGATCTCGGGAATCGGAATGTCCGCTTGCTCGAGCGGGTTTCCGACCTGCACAAGCCGCACCGCTCTCATTTTCCGTCAGTGCTACTCGGGTTTTGACTGGGCACTCGTCGTATTCAACGAATGAGCGCGTCCAGCTTCCTCACATCCAGACCAGCCTGGCGATAATACTTGCGAGTTAGCTCAAGAAGAGTGAATCCATCCTCGTAGGCAGCAAAGCCACCATTCACAGCCTTGTCCAGATAGACGAGGCCGCCGCCAACCACGAACAGTGTAATCATTGGCTCTGGCGAGTCCTCGGTGATCACAAGCGTATGAGCCTCACCCGCTGGTTCGTAGATGTAAGTTCCGGGCTTTGCAATCCAGTCGTGCTCCAGGTATCGCCAGTGACCGCGCATCGTATATCCATGAACGGTGCCAACGTGATAGTGAGTTCCGACCATCGAGCCGGGAAGCCCTTTCAGAACGACGGTGAATCCTCCCGATGTAACGTTGAAGCAGCAGGGCTGAAACCAGACACCATTCGCGTAAGGAACCCAGAGACGATCATCGTCGAGGTTGGTGTCAGTAATAAAATGTTCGCGGTTCCTCCGATTCGGCTCGAGACCATCGGTGAAACTGTTGAAAGCAGTGATCGGCATGTGTCCTTCCCGTTTGATTAGTAAAACCATCGAGCCCGGAAGTGAACCCGGCGTCAATGCTTTTCGAAATCCGAGGCGCGGTTAGCAATGCGTTGTCACAGCGAAACAAGGTTGCGACGAATCGCCTGGTTCAGCGCCCAATACGCCGGCCAATACAAGGTCAATCCGATCGCGATGCTGTTAACCGTGAAGCTCATGTTTTGACTGGCTCAACGAAACCGAGCGCGCCACGCGTTTGGAATCAGCGATCGCACGCGTGATCGCCGAAGGCCAGGTGCGCACCTATGATATGGGTGGCAAGGCGTCCACGCTCGATGTGGCCAAAGCAATCGCGGAATACGCTGCTTAATTAATAGATTGGCAGCGAATAACTCTGACTTAAAGCAGGTGAGCTTATTCAGCCGGGAGCAACGAGCTGCGTGAAATCGCGTTCCCGTTTACGATAACCGTTTCGATTGTATCGTACGCAGTAATCGTTTTCAGCGGATTGGCGCGTAGAACAAGTAAATCCGCGCGCTTGCCAACCTCGATCGTGCCTCGATCGGAGGTGAGTCCGAAACCGGTGGCGTTATCCAGTGTTGCAGCGCGCAGAATCTGCGGAAGCGGCACGCCGGCATCGGCCAAATGGCCGAGCTCGAATCGTCCATTTAATCCGGGCGGATTGCCGATGCCTTCGTTCGCCGGCGTGTCGGTGCCGAATAGCAGGTTGACGTGTTCGGCCAGCATCATGCGAAGCGTTGCCATGGCTCGAGCCGGCCCAACTGACATTGCTTTGGCCGGATCGATCGATTTCGAATCAAACAAGCGCGCAATTGCCTGACGGTATTCATCGGTCTGCGCGCGTTGTGCTTTTTGGCCTGCCTCGCTCTTAAGATAAGCAATGATGCTGTGAGGCAACGCTTCAGCGAGTCGCGAATCGTTCAGTAAGGATTTGTCGAAAATTGACATATCGCCGTAGACGGCCTGCAAAGTTGGTTGGACAAAAACGTGCGCGCTAACGGCCGCGCGAATTACGTCTCGCACTTCTGGAGGTGGCGTAATGCTCATTCGATCACCGGGCCAGTGCCAAATTCCATGTGCGATTACGTCCGCGTGTGCGTCGAGTGCTGCCTGCCAGCTCTCAAGTGCGTTTGCGTGAATGACAAAGACAAGCCCGTGCCGCTTCGCTTCGTCGCGAAGCGCAGCCAACGTTTCTGGTTTGGGCGTTGGCCAATGCGCGGCGCCGCCAAATCCCGGCTCAATGAATGTCTTTAAACAAATCGCGCCGGCGTCGCTTGCTCGCGCAACGGCACGCACCGGTGTGTAATCATTGGAGTCAAGATTGGACGGCCAATCTTTCGTGTTTGCTTGGTAAACGATGTTCGCGGCGCTCGCCGACGCGGCATCTTTAGGTGCCTTCAGTGCCATGTATCCGCCAAGGATGCGTACCCCACGTCCGCAACTGCACAGGTTCGGGCGATTCGGCGCGGAGTTGAACCATGATGGCGTCTCCGGCCGCAGGTCCAGATCAACAAGGGTTGTAAAACCGAATCCAAGAAACGAGCGCGGAAGTTGTCTCCGATAGGCTTGAAGTAATTCCGGATGCGCCTCGATTGCGTCGTCGTCGAGCGGTCCCATGTTTCCGACGTGAACGTGCGAATCGATCAAGCCGGGAATGAGGAAACGACCGCGACCGTCGATCTTTCTCACATGCGATGTGACAACAAGATCGGTCCCGATCTGAGCGATGCGGTCTCCGCGAATAACGACGGTGGCATTTTCCAGCGGCTTCGATCGTTCCGGTGAGATGATGGTTACGTTTGTAATGACAAGGCCGTCGTTGATCACTCCGCCGGCAGCGCCGGCGAAAGAACACGCGCTTAGCGCCAGAACAATGTGAAAACAGACGCTCCTCACCTTGTATATGAGATGCACCGCCCTTGCGGTCTGGATTCAAATTTCAATCTGCAAGACCGCCATTATCCGTTCTGCGAATAAGCGAGGACCGCCATGAACCGTCATCAAGAGAAAGATTGACGGATACTCAAATTCCGTGCTCCGATGCACACATGAAAATGAAAATTATTGGATTGATCGTGGCACTTTGCTTCTTTGCGGGCGCAGCGTGTTTCGCCGATGACCCGCAGATGGGCACATGGAAGTTAAATGAAGCGAAATCGAAGCTTACGCCTGGGACCGGAAAGAACACCACCGTTGTTTACGAGGCTGCCGGCGACCAAGTCAAAGTTACAATCGACGGCACGGACGCGGACGGTAAGGCCACGCACAATGAGTGGACAGGTAAGTTTGACGGCAAGGATTATGCCGTCACCGGCGATCCAAAATCAGATATGCGGTCGTACAAGCAAGTTGATTCGCACACAATGCAATTCGCCGTCAAAAAAGATGGCAAGACTACCGTCACGGGCCGCATTACGGTAGCGGCCGATGGCAAGTCACGCACCGTAACGGCGAGCGGAACTGATGCGCACGGTCACAAGGCTCACGAGAAAGCGGCCTACGACAAGCAGTAAAGGCCGATTTCTCGCGAGATCGGATGTTTCGTCCTGTGCGCTCGCGCTCGTCAACACGCGTCCGCAGGACGCTTGCAGCAATGTACCTCTCGCCTCCGCTTCGGAGTCAGGAGCGGAGCACCTAAGGCGGATTGCGACGTTGTAGCTACTCAACTGTGATTATCACTTTTCCGCGGGCGTGTCCTTGTTCCAGATAGCGGATCGCATCTGGAACTTCGCTCAACGATTTATACGTTCGGTCAATAACCGTCTTCAATTTTCCCGACTGCACCATTTCCGCCAGGAGCGTGAGGTCCTGTGTGCTTGGCTGCGCCATCATCATGCCCATTTTCTGTTTAACGAAATGCGAATACATTCCAGCGTATAGCGCCTTACCTATAGCACCGAGGAAACCCTGCTCGTTCGCGCCGCCGCCTCCGATCATAACGTAAATACCGTTTGGCGTTAGCAGTTTCTGGTTTTCCGAGAGCGAGCGGTTCGCCACATTATCGAGAATCACATCGTACTTTTGGTCGCCTTTGGTGAAATCCTCTTTGGTGTAATCGATCACGTGATCGGCACCGAGCGATTGAACGATCTCGACATTTCTCGTGCTGCACACGCCCGTCACATCCGCCCCGAACGATTTGGCGATTTGCACCGCGAATGTGCCAACACCACCCGACGCACCGTTAATCAACACCTTCTGGCCTGGCTGAACTTTTCCTTTGTCACGAACAGCCTGGAGCGCGGTGATGCCCGCAATGTTGAGCGACGCTGCTTGCTCAAACGTGAGGCCCGCCGGTTTCGGCGCCACTGATCCGGTTGCGCGACGACACAGGTACTGCGCGAACGCGCCGTCTGCTCCGCCGAATACTTCGTCGCCGGGTTTGTACTGTCCCGCGGCCGCGGGATTTTTGCCGACCGCTTCAACTACGCCGGCAAAATCAACGCCCAGGCGTATGTCTTTTGGTTTGCGCAATCCGCCGATCATCGCGCGTATGAAGTATGGCGTGCCTTCGATGAAGTGCCAGTCATACGGATTGACCGAAACCGCGCGAACCTTTACCAGTATCTGGTCGTCATTCGGAACAGGCTTCTCAATATCTTGATATTTGAGATTCGCCACACCGTAGTCGCAGTGGACGATCGCCTTCATGGGATTCTGTGGTGCCGAAGTCTGGCGATCGCAGTCATTGGTCGATCGCCAGTAGGCGACAAACACAAAAAGGAATGCGAGCACCAACACGACAAGAACAAGGCGGAAAATCCACTTCAATAATCGTTTCATAAGCCGGATGAATGTCTGACATGATGGAGGTTGTCGATCATGAACGAAAATTTTAAACCGTTCCAGTCTGCGATTGAATCGGCGCAGCCGGCCTCAATCCCTTAGTTAGAAGCCAAAAGCTAACGACCAATTCGAACAAGGCCATCGGAGTATCGAAGATATAGTCATTAACGATTTTGTTGAAGTTTGGGAAGATGAGATAGACAACAGCGCAGAGCACGCACCAAGCGGACGCGATAACGCCAAAGCTAGCCAGTCCCTTCGGGATGTAGTTCGACTTCAACCACAACCACGCGCAAACGGTCGCGGCGAGACCAAAGAAAGGCAGGCCGACATAATAATCATCGAAAGTTGCGGCGATCGTTAATCGGGCCAGGACCTGCAATCGATCGGCTTCGAAGACTTGCAAATAAGGAGTGCTACCGAGAAATCGTAGCGCGCCGAGGAGATTGATCGCGGACAAGAGCCACGACATGGCAAAGGCCAGTCGAAACAACGCGCCGAGCAATGCAAGGTAGTGATTAATTGGTTTGAGAATGACGTAGAGCGCCGCGGCCAGAACGATGGCACCCACGCTATAAGTTAGAAATAAAATTAAGGCGACTCGGAGCTGCGTTGGATGAGCCAGAATATTCTGAGCGGTCTGTACCGCGTTGCGCGGGATGATGAGAGGCCCTAGCAGCGCATAATTCGCGAAGACTACCACCGCGAATGATAAGAGGTAACTCCATCCCGCGATCTTGGCCGCGGTGCGTTGTGAATTGTTAATCATGTTCTCTGTTTTTGCGGGTACTAGTCACTCCACAGTTACAACGACTTTGCCGCGAGCGTGTCCTTCCTGAAGATATCGTTCCGCGGCCGCGAGGTCGTTTAATTTGTAAGCCCGGTCAATGACCGGTTTCACTTTTCCAGATTGCATCAGCTCAGCCAGCTCGGTGATGTCTTTTTTGTTCAACATAGCGAGATAGGTCACAAATTTTTGACTGGTGAATCGCGACCGGCCGTACGCATAAAGCTCACCGGCCATACGTCCGAGGATTCCATCGTGCCAGCCAGATCCGCCGACGCCGGCCATGACGCAGATTCCATTTGGCTTCAAAATCTGGCGCCGTTCGGAGAATGAATGATTACAGACCAGATCGTAAATTAGATCGTAGCGCTGATTCGTCCTGGTGAAATCTTCTTTCGTGTAGTCGATGACGTGATCGGCACCGATCGACTGAACAAGATCGACATTGCGTCCGCTGCAGACGCCGGTCACCTCAGCGCCATATGCTTTCGCAATTTGCACTGCAAACGTTCCGACACCGCCCGACGCGCCGTTGACCAAGACCTTTTGCCCAGCCTGAAGCTTTCCTTTGTCGCGCAGCCCTTGCAGCGCCGTAATCGCCGCAACCGGCACGGAGCCCGCTTCTTCGAATGTGACGTTCGCCGGCTTGAGCACAATCGCCCGGTCGTCACGAACGCAGACGTATTCTGCAAACGCGCCGGTTTTCGCGCCAAACACTTCGTCACCTGGTTTGAACGCGGTTACGTTTTTGCCGACTGCTTCAACAGTGCCAGCGAAGTCAGTACCCGGCTCGCGTGAGTTTCGGTTTGCGCAATCCGGTAACAATGCGAGCGCGTCCGGTATGCATTCCATCCAGAGGATTCGTCCCCGCCGCGCGCACTTTGACGAGGACCTCATTGTCTGCCGGAGTCGGCTTTTCGATTTCTTTGAGCTGCAAAACTTCAGGCGGACCGTATTCACAATAAACAATAGCTTTCATAGGATTATTCGGAGCAGCCGTGTAGCGATCGCAGTCATTGGTGGACGTCCAATAGGCGACGAACACCCAGACCACCAGGGCCACCAAAATCAAGAGCGCGGTCCATCTAAACATCCGTTTGATTGTCATACGCCTAACGAGGCTTGTTCCTTCCATCGTTGTTCGTTCACGCCCTTCACCAGCAGCCACAGCATCAGTGATATTTCCCCGGGGCCGGCGAGCGCGAGGTTGTAGGGATACAGATAGTGTGCGAGGGGCCGCCACAGAAGGGTCAGGTAACCAAAGCCCGCAAACACCTCCAGCACGCCAATAATTCGAGGCAGGAAGGTGGACCTGAAAATGAGGTAGCCGATCAGGACACACCAGAATCCGAAGAACACTAGACCGATGTCGTAGGCCTGCGCATTCAATTTGACAAGCATGAGCGCCAGAGCCTCCAATTGTTCGGACGCAAATGCGCTCAAGGAGCTCTTGCCTTGCAGGACAAGCAAGGGAGCGAGGTGAAAGAGACTGCTAAGGGCCCACATCGCGCATCCCAGGAGCATGATGAACACAGCGAGTAACGAGACGCTCCGATTGACCGGCTTAAAGAGACCATAGAAGAGAACCGCCCAAATGAGATGGAACGGCACAGTCATGAGGGAAGCCACGAACCCCAGCCGAAATAGAGACTCATGCGAGAGAATGTTGGCCGCTGTCGCGGTTGCGCTGCCGGGCACAACGAGCATTCCGAGAACGACCATTTGGCCAAAAACTGACGTCAGGCTTCCGAACAAATAGGAGACGC
Source organism: uncultured Verrucomicrobiae bacterium (assembly GCA_963840305.1). Lineage (GTDB taxonomy): Bacteria > Verrucomicrobiota > Verrucomicrobiia > Chthoniobacterales > UBA10450 > Udaeobacter. The sequence continues at coordinate 377,233 of CAWIYE010000005.1, read as the reverse complement.
CAGCCATCCTGGCCTTTAAACGCGGCGACGCTTCTGCAATCCGTTTCGTCATTACAACTGTGCTCACACTTCTTTTCCTTTGTGAGTGATTTATGTAAGCCCCGTTCGGTTCATCTCGCGCCTTGTTAGAGTTTGTTGGTCTATTCCACAGTGATTACGACTTTCCCTCGCGCGTGGCCTTGTTCCAGATAACGAATGGCGTCGGCGATGTGACTCACTGAATAAGTGCGGTCGATGACTGGTGTCACTTTTCCGGATTGCATCAGGTCGCCCAGGATGGTCAGGCCCTCTTTATTCAATTTCGACTTTTCCCCGAGCGTGTTCGCGTGGCCTAGGTGGTTGCATGTGGGAACACAGGCTATTAAGCGACAGCCCGATCAGGAGGTTGCTCGTGCGGTGGTTGCACCTTTGCACCCTTGATCAAGAGCCAGAGAATAATCAAGATCTCACCAACACCCAGAATCAGCAACTTTTGAGCAGCGTGCTCGTAAGCCGGGAAGAGCAAAGATGTCACGCTAACGGTGAGGTCAGCAAAACAGCCGACGATTAGGATGACGCCAAGAATTCGGGGAATAAACCCGGATCGAAATATAAGAAGCCCGAACGGCAGGAGCCAGAGACCCCACAGTGCCGTGACCGCGTTTATTCCATAGCTACGCAAGCTTAGAAATCCCATTGTCATGGCATCCAGCTGAGGTTTGTCGAATACCGACCAGTAATCAGCCCCATTCAACAGTACGAGTGGAGCGATCCCGCAGAGCATAGTGGCAAACGTCATCGGGACCTGAACGAGAACCAGTGCCACCATCAGGGCAGCCAGTCTCTTGTTCACTCCTTTGAGCAACTGATACAGAGTTAGCACCAGAAAGACAAAAAGGATCTGCGACGCCAGATCGCTGACGACACAAAACCGATAAAACAAATGATGAGATGTAATCCTGTCAGCGGTGGCTGCGGCATCGCCACGTACAATGAAAGAAGGGATACTCAGACCAAAGGTGGAGGTCACTGCCAGTAACAGATAGAGGAGTCCCGCGAAGCGAGCTTGTTTCTTGAGTGAGTTCATCGTTCTGCCGTTTCCGTAGTGAGGTCGCGTTCTATTCCACAGTGATTACTACTTTTCCTCGCGCGTGGCCTTCTTCGAAATACCGCATCGCCTCTGCGGTCTCGCTCAACTTGTAAGTCCGGTCGATGACGGGTGTCACATTCCCCGTTTGCATGAGGTCGCTCAACAACTTCAGATCCTCATGGTTCGTTGCCGTACCATACCCGACGAACTTCTGACGGACGAACCGCGATAAGAGTTTCGTTTTAAGAATCCCAGCAATACGCCCCCATGCTTCCGGGTGTAGTCCTGCTCCTCCGATTCCGGCAATGACGCAGATGCCATTAGGAGTTAAGACGCGCCGGCGATCGGAGAAGGAGTGGTTGTTAACGTTATCAAAAATTACGTCGTAACGCTGATCGCCTTTGGTGAAATCCTCCTTGGTGTAGTCAATGACGTGATCCGCGCCGATGGATCGAACAAGGTCCATTTTTCCCGTACTGCACACGCCCGTTACTTCTGCGCCGAATGACTTCGCTAACTGGACAGCGAAAGTGCCCACGCCTCCCGTTGCGCCGTTGATCAGGACCTTTTGCCCGGGCTGAATGTTACCTTGGCGAAGACCCTGCAAGGCGGTGAATCCCGCCCAAGCTACAGCGCCCGCTTGTTCAAACGTCACATTAGATGGCTTAATAACCAATCCTCGCTCGCGAGCACACGCATACTCCGCGAGGGTAGGACGACCCACGCCAAAGACATCGTCGCCCGCCTTGAACTGCGTCACGTTCTTGCCAACCGCTTCCACCGTGCCGGCCACATCGTTGCCTAGCCCTGTCTTCTCTGGTTTACGCAGCCCGGACATCAGACGAAGCGGCCACGGCCCTCGCATCACGCCTGGATCAATAAAATTGAGGGAAGCCGCGTGAACTTTGATCAAGACTTGATCGTCATTCGGAGCAGGCTTTTCAACGTCTTCAAACTTGAGAACGTCCGGCGAGCCATACTCGCAGTAGACAATCGCTTTCATGGGATGAGTCGGAGTAGTCCTGTGATCGCAATCGTTAGTCGATCTCCAATAGGCGACGAACCCCACCAGGAACGCCACGATCAACCCGACCAAAATCGCGCGCGTGATCCACTTTAGAATAAGCTTTATTTTCATCGGCCTAACGAAAGATCAGGCTGCGGCCGGCTGAAGCGCCCTTGAAGGAGCTGTTGGCACCTTGGCGCCCTTGATCAGAAGCCAGAGCATGATCGCGAGTTCTCCAAACAGAACTGGCTGCGCCCATTTGAACGCGGCTTCGTAGTAATCTGGAAAGAATAACGCCGTCACGCTCAGAGCCACGTAGCCGAAACAGTTGATCATGAGCCAGACACCGATGAACCGCGGCAGAAAACCGGAGCGAAAGACGAGAAGCCCAAAGGGAAACAGCCACAACCCCCAAAAGATCTCGTTGATCAAGATCCCTTGACTGTGCAGCCGAACAAACAACATCCCGAGCGCATCCCGCTGAGGTTTGTCGAAGACGGCGAGGAAATCCGCACCGCGGAAAAGAGTCAGCGCGGCGATATTGTTGAGCGTATTGAGAAATCCTACCGCAGCCGAGACCAAAACGAGCGCGACCATTAAGCCGGCCCAGGTCTTATTCACGCTGCTCAGCAACTTGTAGAGAGCAATCGCGAGGCAAATGAAAATCACCGCCCCAATGAGATCAGCCAGAATCGCGAGACGAAACATCGTCTCGTGAGCAAGGATATTATCCGCCGTCGCGGCAGCATTGCCGCGCACGATGACCTTGCTTGGCACATAAATCAGGCTGAAAGGGCCGGTAATTACCATCGATAGATACACCGCACCGGCGATCCGCGCGGCTTTCTTGAGTGAGTGCATGGGTTTTCTCCTGTTGTTTTGTTGTCTACTTGTTTGCTGGGAGCAGCCCGAGTTGTTGCATCATTGAAAGCTGATCAAACGCAGACCATTCTTCTTTGATTTTGCCATCAACGATCCGCCAGATCGTGATGCCAGCTAGTTCCGCTTTCTTTCCTGTTGCCGGTAGCCCGTTACCCGTGCCGGTATTGGTACCCCGTGCAATCCAGTAGATCGTGACCAAGTCGCCTTCCGCGATTAACTTCTCAGGCACGATGGATATGTCAGAAAATGCCTGGTGCCAACCTTTCAGCGCCGCCTGATCTTCTTCCAAGGTGGCATCGTGATGGATGCCGTGGTTGACGAAATCCCTGGCATAAAGTTGCTCCGCAAGTTCGAACCGGCCATGGCTGAGGATTTCTTCGAATGCCCGTCTCGCGATCGCCTTGTTTTGTTCCTGCAATGACGAGGCAAAGAGCGAACCTGCAACCAGTAACAAACAAGCACTAACAGTTCTGATTATTTTCATGAGTTTTGGGATTTCGCGATTGAACTGCAGAGGTGAATCAAATTGGTCCGCGATAACGGCGTAGCCGGATTGCGGCAGCGATAAACACTGCCGCGAAGAGCAGCCCCAGCCACAGGCCGGGCGAACTGAGGTATTGTCCCGGCGTCAGCGTTGGGCTGTCGATCGCGTGCATGGTAAAGGCGAAGGCCTTCGGTGCGAATCCCATCAAACGATCTTTCAGCATCGAGGCGAAATGCGAAGTGCCGAACGTGATCTTTTCAAAAAAACCAATCGCGAGAAGTGGCACTACAGCGCAAAGAAATGTCGCCCGCCGTGCCCAACCCGAAACCAAAAGCGCCCAGCCATAGATCGGCGCGTGCCAAAGAGCGATTGCGACCAATCCATAGAGCAAAACCAGGGAATTCCGAAATAACGCAACATGGGTCCAGGTCGATGCCGGACTCATGCCGTGAGTTATGAGGAGCACACTGGTCCACAGCAACATGACAAGCTGCGTGGCAACAACGATAGCGAACGTAACCAGCGGCAGAATGACTAACGGAATTGTCGCCTTTGAAAGTAGTGTGGTGCGATCCGACACCGGCAGTGATTTCCAGAACAAAATGCTGCGATCGCGGCGTTCCCCGTATAGCGCGTCGAGACAATAGAACACGCCAACAATAAAGGCAGTCAGTATCAACATGATTGCCGCCATGTTATACGGAGCTTCGATTGCAGCGCGCGTTTTTCCGGGATCGAGTAACAAAACGGCCCGACGCCGCTCCGGCAGACCAGCAGTGCTGACCAAAAAACCAAATAACACAACTACGGCTACGATTAGCGGAGCCACGTAGATCGAGCGGTTCTCCCATAACTCGCGCCACACCGACCAGTAGAAGGGACGCACCACTGACATCTGACCACTGACTACTGACCTCTCGTCTGCAGATGAAGTATTCATTTTGTTTTTCTCGTCACTCGTCACTTTCTACTCGTCACTGAGCTATTCCCCATCACCGCCACGAACAAATCGGCAATGCTCGGCCGACGCACGTCACCCATTGCGGCAAGCTGGCCACGATCGACACCGTCGAACAACATCACACTCCGGCCGAACACCTGGCGCTCGTGCAATGGCTTTAGCGATCGCGCGCCATCGACGTGATCGGGATGAATCATTACTTCCACGTAGCGCGACTCGAATTCTTCCATGCTACACTTCAGCACGATCCGGCCGTGATTGATGAACATCAGATCGGTCAGGACATCCTGGACTTCTTCGACCTGGTGCGTCGTCACGATAATTGTCCGGGTCCGATCGAAATAATCGTTTAGCAGCGAGTCGTAGAATTGTTTCCGAAACAAAATGTCGAGACCGAGTGTCGGCTCATCGAGTACCAGCAATTTCGCGTCGATCGCCATGACTAGCGCGAGATGCAATTGCGCCACCATTCCCTTCGATAATTGCCGGACCTTGCTCGTGCGTTTGATATCGGTCCGGGCCAGAAAACCTTCCGCCCTTGTACGATCGAACTTTGGATGCACGCCTTGGACGCAGTCGAGCAACTGCGTAACGCGGATCCAGCGCGGTAACACTGCGACGTCGGCGATGAACGACACATCGCGCATCAGGTCGTCGCGCGAGTTCCACGGATCGCGACCGAGCACTTTGAGTTCGCCTTCGTAGGAAGTTAGTCCAAGAATCGCATTAAGCGCGGTCGTCTTGCCCGCGCCGTTAGGCCCGATCAATCCCAGAATACGACCTTCTTCCACGCGAAGATCGACATTGTCCAACGCAACCGTGGTCCCGAAAACTTTGCGGAGCTTATGTGCTTCGATTACCGCCATCGCGTCACTTTCCTTTCACTGATTTGCCAAGACTCCGCTTTGCCGCGGCAATAAGTTCTTTCCGCGTCAGACCCAGCCGTTGAATCTTCGCCGCAACGCGCGGCCATTCTTCCGCCAAAAATTTTTGTCGTTCGCCTTTTAGCAACAGTTCACGCGCACCGGCTTTGACGAACATCCCGAGGCCGCGTTTCATCTCGACCAAATCCTCATCGACCAATTGCTGATAAGCCTTCAGCACCGTAAGCGGATTGACCCGGTACTCCGCCGCCACATTCCGCACCGACGGCAACGGATCGCCTTCCTTGAGGACGCCGTCCAGAATCATGTGCACAACACGGTCACGAAGCTGGCGATAGATTGGCTGGCTATCATTCCATTCACGGTCCATTCCTTCGTATTAGTGTTATACTTAACTATAACACTATTGCACGCGCAAGGTTTTTTAAAAAAAATTTGCGACCGCCTAAATAACGCCTTTTTGCTCGGCTAATTTTACCAGCGTGAACAACGCGTGATTGACCGGTACCGGCACGCCAAGCTCGGCTCCCCGACGCGAAATATAACCGTTCAACGCATCAATCTCTGTGGGGCGGCCGCGATTCAAATCCTGCGCAGTCGAAGAAAACGCGTCTGCCATTTGCGTGGCTATCTCCATTGCCGCCGCCATTCCAGAGTCGCGATCAGAAATCCCTGGCAAGACGACGCTGTTCGCTTCTGCCACCGCCAACACTTCGTCGACGATTTGCTGCATCAACTTTCTCGCACCGGCGTTTTCCGCAATTTGCCCGTAGCGCGCGTGCGCCAACGCGGAGATCGCGTTCAGCGCGGAATTGCACAGGAGCTTCACCCATAGTTCACCTTCTATGTTTTCTGAGATTCGACAGGGTATACCTGCACGGATAGAGGTCTTCGCTACTTCCGTTGTTCTTTCCGACGGCGGACCAATGATCAAATCACCGCGCGCGAGATGCTTCACGCGACCGGGTTCCGGCACCGATACCGCGACGTAAACCGCGGCTGGTATAACGGTCACATTGGTCGCAGCGCGAATACGATCGGCATTATCGACGCCGTTCTGCAAACAAACGACAGTCGCATCCGGTTGAAGCAATGGAGCGATTTGCTTCGCGGTCTCCTCTGTATCGTTTGCTTTGACACAAAACAAAATCAGCGAGCAATCTCGAATCGCGCTGATCTCGGTTGTCGCTGCAACCCGAATTCGCTCCTGCCCTTGCGATTTATCCAGGGCAAGACCGGCCGCATTAACTGCATCGGCGAAATGCCTTCGCCCAATAAAAACAACCGGTGCGCCCGCGCGTGCGAACATGCCACCGAAGTAACCACCGACCGCACCCGCGCCTACTACCGCGATTCGTGGCCATTCTTCGCGCTGACTCATTGGCTAATCCGTTTCTGCACTCCGCACATTGTAGCCGAGGTGCGGCTTGGTGGCGCGGCGATTCGTTTGCGTTCCTGTCAGCATCGCGACGCGCCGCTGCTGTCGCTGGGCGAAACGCGCCAGCTATTTTTTCTCAGCCGGCGCAGCGGCGGAAAGCGGCAGATCGGAATTCCAAATATCGACCGCGACCTTCCACTTTCCGTCGGTCTGCTTTTTCCAAACCTCGACGTACTTGCCGTGGTCGGGCACCGGCTTGCCGCTCGCGTCGTTCATGGTCAGTTCGTACGTTCCGGTCGTGTAGGCGATGTCGCCGGACTTGGCCACTTCCACCTTGGTCGTCTTCCAACTAATGGTGAGGCCAGGACTCGCGAGCAGCTCTTTCCAAGTGTTCCGGATCGCGTCTTTTGTTGTTGCGGCCGGAGCGTTTGTCGGCAACACGATGGCGTCCTGTGAATAGAAGGAGATCGTTTTCTCGATGTCTTTGGCTCCAGCGGCTGCCGACCATTGTGCGTCGAGATCGCGCAGCGCTTGCTCGATATTTTTCGTGTCCGCTGCCGACACCGCGCAAAGCAATGCGAATGAAAGAAGACTGACGCAACCGGAAAGTACGAATTTTGTTTTCATCCGCCCATCGAGTCCAGATTTTCGAGCGCCGTCAATGCTTTTTTCAGCAGCAATTTGGCTGATCACCGACCGACAAAAGAGATTCCGATTCGAATTGCGGAATCTCGATGACGGAACAAATTCAAGGTCGAAGTGGAACCAATCAAAGGCGCCAAGCATCTAAAATCAACCGACGACAAATGTCCGGTCGATGGTGCGACGCTTGACCTGTACTCGATATTTTCGATGGAGTTCGAAGGCTGCCCGAAATGCCACGGGATGTGGTTGGTGAAAGATGAATTGAGAAAACTGAAGAACAAAGCCTTGGAAGGAAGACTGCACTGGCTGAATGATGAGATAGACAACATCGAAAAGACCGCGGCCGCTCCGACCCAGCGTGCCTGCCCAAAATCCGATGGCGGCAACCTGCTTTCGGTTGTCTTTGGGAAATCGTCAATCGTCATTGACTGGTGCCCAAAATGTCACGGTATCTGGCTCGACCGCGCAGAGTTTGATTCAATCATTGAATACTTAAATTCCGAGGCTGCGAATGCGACGCGCAAGGATGTTGAAAAAGAAATAGCCCGGGACCTGAAAAAACTTTGGAAAGGCGGTCCGGAAGGCAGGGCGGCGGAAGTTGCGGATGTAGCGGCAGCGGTAATGGCCTTAGCTAATGTCACAGTGTTTGAACATCCGGCTCTGTTCAGATTCCTGACGAATACTGCAGCTGGTGGCCGCGGCGTCGGAATGGATTGAACAGCCGCGTCGTCCGCTCAGGTCGACTTCAATTTAAGTTGAGTGCGCCTTACGCTCGTCGTTTCTGCCGACAACTACTAGTGGCGAGTTTGCCGCGGCGCGATACCTAGCGCTTTTTCAATCGCCTTCGGGTCATAAACTTTTCCGCCCTTGATTACAGTGGTGACGTTGTTGATGTCCCGAATGTTTTGCGTCGGGTCGCCATCCACGAGAATCATGTCAGCCAGTTTTCCCGGGGCAATGACGCCTCGGTCGTTGTTCACACCCATTACCAGCGCGGGCGTCCATGTTGCCATGCGCAGAACTTCAGCCGGAGCGATACCGGCGCGCGCATAAAGCTCGAGCTCGTGGTGCAGCGTGTATCCGGGGAGTGAATCAGTTCCTGGAATAATCGTGACGCCCGCGTCGTAGATTGCCTTCAGCAACCGTAACATCGCCGGGAAAGCTTCGTGATAAGCTGCCTGTTTATCCGGCGGCACTTCGAGCGCGCCACTGCGCATCGCGCGCCGCACCTGAGGTGGAAAGCGCGGCACGATCTCTTCCAGGCCTGGCGTAATCGCGCTCGGGTCGCCGCAAAAAAGAGCTTCAAAGATGTTCATCGTGGGATCGAGCACCGTGTGATGGTCCTTGAGGAAATTAATGAAATCGCGCACTTCTGGTTTTTCGGGCGAAAAATCGCGGGCGCGCTCCGCGACTTTAATAAACCGATCGCGGTTGCGCGTTTCCTGCACTTCAGGGAACAGGAAATTAAGCACGATAAAATTCAGATGCTGAATTTCGTCCGCGCCGCCATCGACGAACTGGCGCGCTGACATGAACGCAGGCACGTGCCCGCTTACGCGCAGTCCGCGTGCATGCGCACGATCGGCGATGATCGGAACCAGCTCAGGCTTGACCGAGGAATAAATTTTGATCTGGACGTAGCCGTGATCGGCATACCAATCGACGTCCTGAATCGCCTGCTCGGCGGTGTCCACGCGCATTTTGGTAGGGCCTGCGAACTCTCCGGTGCCGTCGATAATCCCTGCTTTCAGGACGCGCGGGCCGAGCTCGGTGCCATCATCAAAACGCGCCACCCGTTGGAGAAAGACATCGGTATCATTTGCCATATCGCGCGCGCTGGTCACGCCATTGGCGAGGTCGAGCGCGCCATCGTTGTCACTGAAGTGTTGGTGATTGTCCCACAACCCCGGCATGAGGAACTGATCATGCGCGTCAATTATCTCCGCGTTCGCAGATGGTTTAAGATCGGCGTCCGGTCCGACGCGCACAATTCTCTCGCCGCTAATGAGCACGCTCGTTGCCGGCGTGATGCGAAGATCGCGCGGATCGAACAAACGCGCGTTACGAATCACGAGATCGCCACGCGGAATGCGTGTAAGTGCGCGGGCGATGCGTTCCGACCACGCAGCTATCGGTTTTTTGCTGCGCGTCGCGCAATTCCGTGATCGAACCCTCAACTCCATCCGGCACGACCGAAAACCAAGATGACACCGATGCGGCTGTGCCCTTATGATCCAACCAAATTGATTGCGGCGAAAATCCGAGGCCAGTGACGCGGTATTCGGCTAGTTCGCTGTTGCCAACCGTTACCGTTGTTGCTCGTTCAATCGTTGCCTGGCCTGCAGGCAAGAGCGGCAGTTTGTGGTTCGACGCCTTCAACAAGGCCCGTGCGAGCACAACGAAAAATTCCGGCGTCGCATTCATCGGCAGGTAGAAAGCTTCGCCGGCGACGGTCTGATCACCCTGTTCGCTGCGATTCTTCCAACTCGCCCGGCCGCATCCTTTATTTCGAAATGTTCTTCGACTGGCGCCTTCATGTAATCATTGCCGTGGCCGTCGTATTCGATCGGCACACCGGCGCCATCGAGTTTCCAAGTGGCAATGATGTGATCGCCGCGGCCGCGATCGTTATAGGAATATTCAGCGCGCACCGCACCGTCAGCTTGTCGTTCCACGGTTTGAGTGCCCGCAGGATTGCCCTGGATGAAAATCTTATCAGTGCGTTTCGCCGCGGGCATCTGGTGAAGCCCCAGAGTGAGCCGTACTAACTGATAGGCCAGTAGACAAAGAGCTATCGCCGCGACGCCGATGATGAACGCAAAAAACTTCCGTTTGCTCCAGTAGGGAATGACTACGTCCTGCGTAACCTCCGCCGTTCGTTTCATTCCCTCCGGCGTCATTTCGAAATTCCACGAGATGATTACGGTGAGAATGAACCCGAGCACGAGCAAGATGATGAATGACTTCAATATCCAGGATGGCGCGTCGAGATTCGGCAAGAAAATCCACGCGAGCTCAATCAGCAGCCACGCCACGACTGCATAAACGAGCGCGACTTTATCAACGTGGCGCCGCTTGAACTCCGAAAAGAAACTTTTTGGATTCACGGATTGTTTTGGAAGCTGAGCACCTTTTACGGGATCACTGCTTCGCGCTCACGTTACAAAGTCTATTTAACATTTGGGATCTTTACGATACTGCCTTTTGCCTGCTGATCGTTAGGATCCCTTACCACGGTCACGTACAATTCCTTCTCGCCTTCACCGAATGCGACGTTGGTCGTGCCATCGCCTGCGGCGATTTCGAAGACGTGTAAAAGTTTGCCGTCAGGCGATAGCTTCAAGACTTTGCCGCCAAACCATTGCGCGACATAGATGTTACCCTTGTTATCGATCTTCATACTATCCGGTCCAAGCCACCAGGAATTGTTCTTGTTTTTCACAAGAAGATTTAGGAGCACAAAATTTGCTCGGTGACTCAACGAGCCGTCTGCCTCGATCGCGAATTTCAGGATGCAGTTGCTGACCGTTTGGCTGACGTAAAGGGTCTTCTGGTCAGGAGAGACACCGATTCCATTTGCGTAGTTAAGATCATTTGCGACCTCGACCCATTTCTCGCTGCCGGGCGCAAGATAAAGGATTTTCCCAATCACTGATGTCGGGATTGGTGGGTCGGGGTATGGGCCAAAGACGGTGGCGTAAGCGCCGCCGTTGGCAGTCACCACAATATCATTTATGCCGCCCTCGAACTTTCTTACCGTTGCTGTCGACATCCCATCGGCGCAGTTGCTTCCCTGTCATGTCGAGTTCCAAAATTGCGCCGGGATCGTTCGTGCATGCGAGCAGGAACGTCTTCTGTTTCGTGAGCGCCAAGCCGTTATGGCCGCAGCCCGGTGTCTTATTTAACACGGTAGCCGTTTTGCCATCCCACTTCGACAGCGTGTTTGAAACCCAGCCGACGTAATAAAGGTTGCCGTCAATGTACAACGGACCCTCAGGTCCAAGAACATTACTTACTACTGTGATTTCGTCGGCACACGCTGCCGCAGCAGCGAACATTGCGCACATGGCAACGCACAGAAATTTACTTCCCCTCATTTTTTGATTCCTTTCCGGCTGGTGAAAAATTCATTTGCAGGTGAAAGCGTCCGGGCCGCGTTCCGGCGCGGGCTGACAAAGATCGGGCCAGCGATTCTGTTTCCAGTAATCAACCAGTCCGATCCGCTTCGCGAAATCTTGGAAGGCCGGATGCTGGCGGGCTTTGCGTGACCAAGCCTCCGGTTGCCAGAGAAAAGTGTAATATGCATCCGACAGTCCGACTCCATCGCGTTCGAAGGAGGCGAAAGACTGTTCGGGTTCGCCTAGCAGGAGCAGCAGCGTGCCGGCAAACTGGTCATGCGGATGTGCGGCGATGACAGCAAGGCCTGCTTTTCGCTTGGCCTCATCGCCGTAGCTCCCGCGAAAAATCACGGCTAACTCCTCCTTGCTGAACCCACTCTTGAATGCACCGAAACCCTGCGAGAATAATTCTGCCCCTGAATCGGGATCGCCGTCCGCGGCGGCCGAGAATCCAAGCACTGATTCGCCTAGAGGACTACCGAGTGCCTGCGCTCGTTTTCCGAGTTTGACTGCCGTGGCCTTGTCGCCCCTGTCCCACCGCGCCATCGATTTGTAGAAAATAAGGAGAGCATTGGCTGGATCCGCGCCGAGCGCACGATCGTTCACTGTTTCGGCTTCCGCGAGGCGCCCCATTGCGGCGAGTTGATTTGCCAACCAGAAATTGGCGGTGACGTCGTTTGGGTCGATCGCGATCGCGCGTTGCGCCGGCTCGACCATGTCGAGATAGCGGCGTCGGGAAAAATCGATGTAACCGAGCGCCGCATAGGCTTCCGCACTTTTTGGAGTCGAGGGCAATTGCGCGACGCGCGGCTTGGTTCCGCCGCCGCCCAGTTCGTTTGCCAATCGGCGGCGCGCATACTGCGGCTCGACCGCGAGCGCGACCGCGAGTTTGGCCCAGGCGCGCGCGAAGTTGGGATCGAGCCGTGTCGCCTCTTTAAGTAAGGCAATAGCGCGAGGCAGACTGTCGCCGACGCGCTGGCTAACGAGTGTTTGCGCCTCGATGAACAGCGTATAAGCCTGCGCGTTGTCGGTCGGCTTCTCCACCAGTCGCGATTCGCGATGGATCGGCTAACACGACGTTGAGCTCGCCGGCGATGTCGCGCGCGAACGATTCCTGAAGATCGAAGATGTTGGCGAGTGTCCCGTTGTAATTCTTCGACCAGACCTGCAAACCATCTGCGGCACGACTCAATGCCGAAGTGATGCGCACCTGCTCGCCTTGCTTGCGGACCGAACCTTCGAGAATGTTGGCGACGCCGAGCTCGGAACCGATTTGTTTCAAGCTGACGTTTTTCCCTTTGTAAAAAAATGAGGAAGCGCGGCCGACGACCTTCAGATCTTTGATGTGCGCCAGCGCGTTGAGAATTTCCTCCGCCATACCGTCGGAAAACGACTCTTGATCATGGTTAGGCGACAAGTCGCTAAATGGCAGGACGGCGATCGATTTTTGTGGAGGGATCCCGCGACCGCGGGAGCCATTCCGCTCTGCGCGGTATATCGTGCCGAGAAAGAACAATCCGATCGAGATAGCAGCGCCAATCACAACGACATAAATCCAAGCGTATTTTTTCTTTCGCTTGCCGCCGGCATCGCGTCGGCAGTTTCGGTGCGTTTAATTCCCTCCGGCGTTATCTCGAGCGTCCAGGCGAGAACGAGCGCGACTGGAAGACCCTGATGATCATGAGCACGACCAAACGACGGATCACCCAGTTTGGAACGTCGAACACCGGAAAGACCTGCGCGATTCCCTGCGAGAGCGCCCAGCCGCCGACGATGTAAGCAATCGCGACCTTGTAAACATTGCGCCGCTTCAATTCGGAGAAAAAGTTCATTATGGATTTTGGCCGGTGATTTTCTGGACTAAATTGTTAAAGCGCGGATCGCCACGGAGATCGTCAAGGAACGGATCCACTTTGATGACAAAAAGGTAGTTCGTCTCACCGTTTTGATAAGCGCGCTCCAATTCATCGATTGCACGTTCATTGTCGCCGAGAGCCGTATACACAAGCGCGAAAGCGTAAGGCGCGACGTATTTCGATTTGGCCTCTTCGTTTAGCCACGCCAAAGCTTTTTGCGCTTCTTCTTTTTGTCCATTGCGCGCATAAGCCTGGCCGAGCATGGCGCGCGAGTAATGATCGTGGTTTAAGTCAAACGACTTTTGGAATTCAGGAATGGCTTGAGCAACGTTTCCTTTGAGTTGGAGGATGGCGCCCAAGTAATAATGAGCGAGAAAGAAATTGGGATCTATTTCGAGCGTCTTGCGCGCCTGCGCTTCCGCTTCATCGTAGCGGCGCGCGCAAAGATATTCGTAGCTGCAATCCGCATTGATGATCAAAGAAAGCGGATCGAGCTCAATTGCGCGCTTAGCTTCTGAAATGGCGGAATCAAATTGAGCCAGCGTTACGTAACCGAGCGAAAGCCAATGGTGCCCGGTGGCGTAGTTTGGCTTTAACTCAATCGCACGCTGAAGTTCATCGATCCCGTGACGAAGATTGAGCTCCAGAGTCCCGAGCAGGCCAAACGAAGCGTGGGCTTCAGCGAGTGAATCATCCAGGTCGAGTGCTTTTTGCAACGCTGCTTTCGCGCGCGGAAGCGACTCCCGCGGAGAAGAACTGGCATACGAGGAAAGAAGCAGGTAGGAATCAGCCAGGCCTACATAGGCAAGCGCGTAGCCAGGGTCTTTGGCGATCGCCTGATTGTAATACTCAATTGATTTCTGGAGATCGGCGCCGGTTCGTTTGTTCCAAAAAAATCTGCCTTTGAGATAAAGCTCGTATGCTTCCGGATTTTCGGTCGGTTTTTTCGCCATCGCCGTTTTCTCTGACCCGCTGAGCTTCGCCTGTAACGATTCGGCAACGTTCTTCGCGATTTCGCTTTCGACAGCGAAGATGTCGATCAATTTACGATCGTAGGTTTCAGCCCAAAGATGCGCGTCGCTCATGGCATTGATGAGCTGAACGTTAACGCGAACTTGATCGGCGGCTTTCTGGACGCTGCCTTCGAGAATGTTCGTCACGCCGAGCTGCTTCGCGATCTGAGGAAGATTCTCGGGCGCGCTCTTGAAATGCTGCGTTGATGTGCGTGAAATAACTTTCAGATCGGCGACTTTGGCGAGCCGGGTCAGAATTTCATCTTGTACGCCCTCAGCGAAGTAAGCGTTGTCGGGGTCGCGGCTGAGATTATCGAACGGCAATACGGCAATCGATTTCTGCGGCATCGTCGAACCTGTAGCCGCCTCGGCGCGAGCCGCACTGGCACTATTCGAGGCGCTGTAGCGTCCGAGAAAAAATAATCCGATGGAAATAGCCGCGCCGATCACGACGATATAAATCCAGACGTGCTTTTTCCGCTGCGAGGCCGCCGCGGGCATCGCGTCGGCCGTTTCGGTTCGCTTAATTCCCTGCGGCGTAAGTTCAAACATCCAGGCCAGAACAACGGCGATCGGCAAACCGAGGATGATCAGCAGGACAATCAAACGAATCGCCCAGTTTGGAATGTCGAAGACCGGAAATACCTGCGCAATTCCCTGAGAAAGCGCCCAGCCGGCGACGATGTAGGCAATCGCAACTTTGTAAACGTTACGTCGCTTCAGCTCGGCGAAAAAGTTGCCTGGGTCCATCTCATCACCTGTTTTAGACTGTTACCGCTCTGGCGTGATCAGCGGGATCACCTGCCGCGCGTTCCTCCGATAAATGCCAAAGTCGCTGTCGAGCGTGAAGACGTTGCACTCGGGGTAGATTTCCGACATGCGCACCAGGCAGGAATCAGCCAGCGACATGGGGACGCTCGCGTAACGTCGCATGAGTTTCTTAAGTTCGGCACAATGGTCTTCGATCTGCAAGGCGATGCGGAGCAGCCCGTTCTCGATGCGTTCCAAAATGACGCCGCCGCTTACGCCACGCCGTTCAACTAGAAAGCAGGCTTCCGCAATCACCGGTTCACAGGTCAGGAACGGAGGCGGGAGAGCGCGGAACTGATCCGCCGTCCAGACATGATCGCGATCACCGGCGCAAATCATCGCCACGAGCGGGCCGGTATCGACCAGAACTTCGCTCACGCTTCGCCAAAACCTTTCAAATGTCTGCGGTGACTGGCGTAATCCTTTGGACCGCCCTTCACGATACCGCAAACGTCCTTCATTAAATCAAAGGCCGAGACGTTAGACTTTGTCCTGCGAAAACTGGCGGCCAGCGCCTCTCGGACGATCTGCGACTTCGGCACGCGCCGCTGCCGTGCAAGCGCGGAAAGGTGCGCACTGATTTTATCCGGAATCTTACAGGTGATCGTAGTCATAAACATTTTAGATAATACGAAAATGCACAGGAAGCAATACCGGGATCCACACACTCACTGAAGAGATTCAGACGCGGGCTTTGGCGCAAGCGCGCCGACCAGTTTTTCAAATCGGGGGTCGCCTCGTAACGAGTCCCAGTCAGGGCTTTGTTTAAGTTCGCCGTATGTGACGCCCACCGGATTTTTGACGGAGCTCTCCAGTTGCTTGAACGCGGCATCTTTGTCGCCGCACCAGGCGTAGATCATCGCCAGATAGTTCATGAGTGTCGGCCCAATCCATGAGTCTTTGGTGACCGGAAGGATTTCACAGGCGCGTTTTCCTTCCTGGATTGCTTCGCTGCAACGGCCCAGCATGGCGTCGGTTAGACCGAGGTAACTCCAGGCTTGTGGATAATCCGGTTGCTCAGCGGTCACGCGCTGGAAAATCGCTCGCGCTGCGGTGAGAGCTGTTTGAGCCAATTGTTTATCGCCGAAGAGCCACGCTGTGCGCCCGACACAGTACTCACGCGGAACGAGCGCTTCGTCGTAACTATTGGCAACTCCTTCGGGCGGGATGAGAGCAACTGCCTTTTCCGCGGCATCTCGATTTCGCTCAGCCCAGCTGCACAGCAGAAGGGGAAACGCGATTCCGCGGGCTGCTTCCGGACCCTGCTGCGCGACCGGTTCCAACTGCTTTCGCCACGCCGCAGTGTCGCCGGTTTCGGCGAAATAGCTGAATCCAATCAGTGTACGAGCAAAGGGATCGTTAGGCAGAATCGTCAGGCATTGCTCATGCAGCCGTCTTCCCTCAGGGAATTGACGCATTGCAGAGAAGACTGAGCCGGCCTCCATCAGCACGACAAAGTTACGCGGGTCCAATTCGATGGCGCGCTTGAAATTTTCTTTCGCTTCACTCCACCGCGCGGTTCGGCGATCCACCGCACCGATGTTGACATAGATCCGAGCCTCGTTTGGCAAACGTTGCTTTGCCATCTCCAGCTCAGCTAACGCTCGATCGTAGTCACGGAACCCATGGTAAGCATAAATGCCTTTCATCCAGTGGACCTCGCCCGGCATCGGGCTGAATCTCCTCGGCTTTCTGCAAAGCAATTCGAGCCAGTTCGCGGCGTTGGTCGGTGTGGTCAAAACCACCCCAGTACAAATCGAGATGGGTTTCGGCACATCAGACAGTACGCCCGCAGGAATTTCGGATCACGCCGCACGGCTTCTTCCAGCAGACTAATTCCCTGAAGTAAGCTGCCCTTTTGCGTCGGGATCGTTCGACAGGTCATCCAGTTGCCTCGCTCGCAGATAAAGATCGTACGCGACCGGGTCATTGGTGGATGGCTTTGCGATCTCGGCTTTCTCGCTCGGCGACAAACGCGCTCGTAATTGCTCCGCAATTGTCTTCGCGATCTCGCTTTGAATTGCAAACACGTCATTGATCGGTCGATCGTAATTTTCCGCCCATTCGTGGGCATCCGTTCGCGCGTTGATTAACTGAGTGTTTACTCGCACCTTGTCCGCAACGCGTTGCACCGTTCCTTCCAGCACGTGAGCGACTCCGAGTTGTTGCGCGATTTCGCGCAGATTTCGCGCGGCTTTGTCCCGGTATTGCATCACGCTCGTCCGGCTGATCACTTTCAAATCGGCGACTTTTGCCAGGTCCGTAAGAATTTCGTCTTGCACGCCGTCCGCAAAGAACGCGTTCGACTTGTCTTCACTTAGATTTTCGAATGGCAGCACGGCGATGCTTTTTTCGGGAGCAGTCGAGATCGATATTGCCGATTTTTTTGAAACAAAGACAGAGGCAGCGATAACTCCAACGAGCAACAGTAGCGCGGCAGCGATCGCAGCCCACCGCATCTGGGCGCGACGTTTCTTGAGAACCTGGAACCGCCTTGGAACCTGGGCGTTTCCAATTCCGTCACCGTAAAAATTAATGACGTCAACGCGGACGCCATGTTTCACTTCGCACTCGCCAAGCTGGTGAAGAAAGGATCGCCAGCGCGGGTACTGTTCCAGATCATCGGCTACGTGCTTTGACAGAAGGATGTGTCCCGCGTCGCCGCAATCCATGATTCGCTGCGCCATGTTGATTCCAGCACCGGCGATATTTGCTTGCTCATTCAGGTCAGTGATTTCATTAACCGGCCCGCTATGAATGCCCATCCGAACGTGGAGTCCGGGATGTTTCGTCAACTCTTTACTGATTTCCGACGCGCATAAGACCGGTGCCTCCGGGTTGGTCCGAAAAACAAGAGCGCCGCCATCGCCGGTCGGTAGCCGCAGCAGCCTGCGTTCCGCTTCCGCCAGGCGGAACTGCTCGGTTCCGCGCACGATTTTCTTCAACACATCAAGCTGCTCGCTTTGCTCGGTAATGAGCAACTTCGAGTAACCAACGATGTCGATGAACAACACGTGGCCGATTTCGAATTTTATGTCTGAGGAAGACTCAGCCGACATAGGATTTACTGTTGCTTGCCCTGGCAGAGTTTCTCGAAAGCGCGGATCTTTGCGCAACGGATCCCAAAGTGGATTGAACCGCAGATCGGCAACGTTGATTCCCGCAGGTACTTTGAGTAAGTGCGGGATGGCGGCGATGGCGGATTCAATGTCGCCGAACTTCGCCTGGATTTGGGCAAGCACCGCCTCGGCCGCTGGTTTGTTCACCGCATCATTGTCGTATTCCGCCACGGCGCGGGCGGCTTGTTGCAGGGCAGCGTTTTTGTCGCCCAAGCCGGCGTAAGCCAGTGCAAGTATTGAAGGCCGGCCTTCACCATCCGGAGGCACAACGGTTTCTGGAGTGGGCTTGATCCATTGAATTACGCGAAGAAAAGCCTGGCGTGCCTCTTCGCGGCGACCTGACCAATCTTCACATAGACCTCCGTAGACCACACCAGAACAAACCAGACTGTCGGGCACCTCTACCGCTGACAGTGCGCCCAGCCTGCGTTGCACGAGTGTTGTCGCAGCGTCGAATTGTCGCTCATACATGCATTGGCGGATGCTGACACCGAGTGCCAGATCGTCCAGCGCTTCGGCCGATGAAACTCGGGCGAGTTCCTGCCGCGCTTCGGCAATTCGGCCCAGGTCTCCTGGAGAACGGCGGCTTTTCCAACATGCGTAGCTCCCGAATCCGGCGAAATCTCGAGCGCCCGATCAAATATAGCCAGGGCATCATCGAAACGGCGAAGATAGTTGTAGAACTGCGAGCCAATACTGGTCAAAAGCGAGACATCGCGCGGATCAACTTCGACCGCCTGCTTGAACACGCGCTCGGCGTCTTCCCAGCGACCGAGGCGACGCAAGACAAAAGCTAGGTTTTGCAGCAGGAACGAGTTGTTAGGCAACTTCTCGCGTGCTTTTTCATAGGCCTCGACTGCGCCCTTGAAGTCACGCAGCACGCGATAGCGATACGCTCCCTGCGCCACCCATGATTCGCCGGCGTCCGGGGCCAGCGCCAGAAGCTTGTCGACATCATCTTTCACTGCCGCGCCAGAGTTGGTCTTTAAGTCGAGGCCGTTGAAGAAGAGAAAACTTCGAAGAACAGCGATACGCGCCCATGCCAGAGCGAACTTGGGGTCGAGCTCGACCGCGCGGTTGTAGGCCAGCATCGCTTGCTCGAATGCCGGGGTGTTGTATGCATTGCGCTCGATCGCGACGCCTCGCAGGTAAGCATCGTAAGCGGCGGCATTTTGCGTTGGCTTCTCGGTAACGGCTTGCTCTTCTGCGCCGGTGAGTTTCGCTTTGAGTTGTTCAGCAATGGCGGCCGCCACTTCTCCTTCAACTCCAAAGACGTCATCCAGTTTGCGATTGTAACTCTCGGCCCACAGATGGTCGTCCGTGGCTGCACGAATCAATTGCACGTTGATATGAACGGCATTGGCAATTTTCTGAACACTTCCTTCGAGCAGGTTGGCTACTCCGAGTTGTTGGCCTACTTCACGCAAGTTATCCGGCGAACTCTTGTATTTTTGGGTGGAACTTCGTGAGATGACCTTCAGAGCCGCGATCTTCGCCAAGCGCGTCAGAATTTCGTCCTGGATGCCCTCCGCGAAGTAAGCGTTGTCCGGATCGCGGCTAAGATTATCGAAGGGCAACACGGCAATACTTTTTTCTGGAACTGTAGCCGCCTCGCTCTGTCGAGGCGCCGGCGCATTATTGGGCGCGCGTCTGACCGTACTCTCCGCGGCTGAGAGTTTCCCACCACCAGCCGGCGCCGACAATGAACAAAACGGCGACCGCAGCCGCCGCCCAAACCAATGAGCGTCGCCTCACGCCGGTTTCTTCCTTCTTCCTTCCTCCTTCTGCCTTTGCCGGCCTTTCCCACGGCAGCACGATGCGAAACAAATCCATCGCCACCGAAATGTTCTTCAACTCGGTAGGCGCGAGTTTCTCAAAGCGCGCTTCGAGCGCATTGCGAATCTGCCGCTCCACGTCCATCGACACGCAAATTCCGCCCGCGCCCGCCAGCGGCTCGATCCGCGAGGCAATGTTGACTCCATCGCCATAGACATCTCCGTCACGATGTACCACGTCGCCAATGTGAATGCCGATCTTCAGTTCGATTCGTCGGTCGGCCGTGACGTCGTGATTGCGTTTGGCCAGGGTGCGTTGGATTTCAATCGCGCACTGGGCCGCTTCCAACGCACTGTTAAACTCGATCAGGAAACCGTCCCCGATGGTTTTGATCTCGGTGCCGTGAAACCGGGGAAATATTTCCCGCAGAAGCCGGCGATGTTCTTCGAGCAACTCAAGCGCAAGTTCATCATCGCGCTGGGCCAGCGCGCTGTAGCCGACCATGTCTGTGAACATGATCGCAGCGAGCTTGCGTTGTTCACTCTCGGTGCTCATTGGCCGCGGCGAACTTGCGGCTCGGCGAGGACGTTGTCGATCTTCACTTTGGCGCAATTACTTTTTGCACGAGCGCTTCGAAACGCGGATCGCCGCGCAGCGGGGCGAGCAAAGGATCGTTTGCGCCAGCCCAAGATCGAACAGCCAGACTTCACCGCGACGCGGCATCGTCCTCGTCCTGATCAAGAACCTCGAAAACACGCGCCGCCGCAGCGGTCAATTCTTCGTCCGAGGGCTCCTCGTAATCGAACGTAGCGGTGCGTTTCAGAATCGCGGCGCTCAGCTCTTTCTGCGCCTGAAGAGGAAGCTGGTCGAACTGCTGCAATAGCTTAACCGCATCGCTACTCATCGACCAAAGATACGAGAATGCTCTAGCCGATTCAAGCCAGCCAGGACTTAGCTCGGAAAGGAGAGAATCTGTTCGTGTGAGCTTTTCTGACAATAGGAAGCTGCTGTTAATTATGTGGACGCATAAAACATGCGTCTCAGTAAATCTTTGCTGAATTGGGGGGCCCTAAGGTAGCGTCTCAAGCGTGAGATCGTTTAAACTTCTTGACGATTACATCGAAGCCGCTCTGAAAACCGCGAGGTACGATAAGATCGACAACGGAACCAGAGTTTATGCCGAGCTCCGCAATTTTCCAGGTGCTTGGGCTGACGGCAAAACGCGCGACCAAGCCACGAAGACACTGCGTCAGGTGCTGAAAGGCTGGATCGAATTGCAACTGGAACGCGGCCAGCCGCTGCCGCGGTTGAAGGGCGTTCAAACGCCTCAGCTCGCATCCGCCTAACCACTCCCGAGCCATTCGCTCCGGGAAATGCTGGCCTGCTTTAGAATTTTTTTCAGAAGATCCACGGAAACATCCCGCGAATGCGGATTCGGAATCTTCAAAGGCGGTGAACCTTCCTTTAGCATAAATGGGTGATCGCTCCGGTATTCGGGACCATCCCAACCCAACGAACGAAGCCGCTTGATGAGGTCCCTCTGCGAAACCGGAACCAAGCGCATAACTAAGATGCGGATTCCTGCGCGAGATCTTGCTCGGGTTGCGTCTGATCGAGTGACTCGACCACATGAAATTGCACGGCGAGCCAGTTCTGGATTCGCTTTAATTCAGACGCTGTAATCACCGGCGGCGCCTGTAGTATAACCCGCCGTTGAGTCTTGGCATCTAAGGTCAAAAAGTGCAATTCGTAGTCGTTCGGTACTGCAGCGGCCGTTGTCGCGGATTGAAAAAGCGACGGCGGCCCCTGTGGAGCTTTTTCAGGAGCAGGCGAACTGGAAACGCGTTCCGGGATCGCCGTCGAAAGCGTTCCGTCGCCGCGAACAAGACCAGCTCGCTGTGCGCTGTTTACAAAGACACTGCCGCAAACTTTGGCCGCATCCGAGACAAGGTTGAACTCTCTCTCGATAAGATTCGCGAGAATATCAACCTGCGGCAATCGCTTCCCGGAATAGCGTTCCAATATTCTCTGGTACGCGACGACATTCTTCGTCGCTGTCGCGAGCGCAGCGGCTTTGGACTCGTCGTCCGTAGGTTTAAAGTAGTCGAGGGCCAGTTTTGTAAGATTGACCCCTTGCGTAGTATCAAGGAGACCGAATAGTTTCGCCGCAACGATCCGCCGGTAGAAAGGTGTCGATGTCGCGGATGCAAACCCCATCCTTTTTGCCACTTCATGGACTGTCAGAGTTTGCAGCCCATCCGATTCGATCTTCCCGACGAAATCCAAAACGGTGCCCAAATCCACCATCGGCAGTTCGTTGGTGGACGCTTTCCGGGTGGTTTTCTTGTCGGACTGGTTCTTCTGCGTGTTTTCTTGGTTCGTGCTCACGCGAGTAATTTACTTACGTTATGGCATAGTCAAACATAATTTGTGTTTCGATACAAAAATTATGTCTGTGGCGTTTTTTCGCGCCCCGCCGGTTCCATTGTCGATCTTCACTATTGTGTTTTTGCGCCAAAAACTTTCTGCACCAGCGCCTGGAAGCGCGGCTCGCTCCGCACACTGTCGTAAATTGGATCAACCGTTAGATACCAACAGGCGCTCTCCTGGTCCTCGTACGATTCTTCCAGCCAATCCAAAGCTTTCTCCTTTTCGCCGAGCCCTAGATAGAATGTCAGCGAACGCTGTCGAATTGACGTATTGCCGTCTTGCCATCTCTTCGAGTTCGCGCAACATCTGCTCAGCTTTCGGGCGATCTCCAGAAATGGCATAGGCGTAACCGAGGAGTCCTTGATACCACGCGCCGGTAACAATTATTTTGGATTTTTGAAATTCTGCGATTGCGGCCGTCGTGTCGCCTTTCCACAGGAGGCAGCAGCCTAACAAATGACGGGCAAGGGTTGAAGTGGAATCCAGCTCGAGCGTCCTTCTGATTTGGACAATTGCATCGTCATATCGACGTGCGTGATACAGAAAGTAAGCTAGGGCAGCTTGAAAGAACGAATTCAGCGGATCGAACTCGATCGCTTTTTTGTCTTTCGCAATCGCCTCGTCTAATCGACCAAGCCCGCCCAGAAACCATGCATATATTTCATAGGCCCATGCCAAATTAGGATTTAGTTCGATGGCGCGATCGAATTCAATCTGGGCATTCCGCCAATCGAAAGCACCGCCAAGTGCACAAGCAAGGGAAAGGTGCGCTTCCGGCAGTTCCGGGTCGAGCTCCAGCGCTTTTTGCGCGAACTCTTTCTCTTTAACCAACGCTTCTTTGCTCGGCATCACGACTCCTCCCATATAGGCGTAGGTGTCGGCGAGGCCGCAATAGGCCAGAGCATAATTGGGGTCGAGCTTCAGCGCCTGCTCGTAGTAGCGGATCGAGCTGGTCCAGCCGGCTTCACTGTATTTGCCAAATTCATAGCGTCCCAGCAAATAGAGGCGATGAGCCTCCGGGTTCTCGGTCGGCTTTTTCACTAAAGCACGCGCCGCTTCGACACCTAACTTGATTTGCAAGGCTTCGACCACGTGCTGGGCCACGTTGCTTTGAAAGGTAAAAATATTTCTTACGTCGCCGTCGTAATCTTCCGACCAGAGATGATAACCGTCACTCACGTTGATGAGTTGAGCGGTGACGCGCAGCTTGTCCCCAGCTTTGCGAACGCTTCCTTCCAACACTGTATCGACATGCAGCCGATCGCCTACTTTCCGGAAAATATCCGTTTCGGTTTTGCCCTTGAAAGCGAAACAAGATGTCCGTCCCGGCACGCGCAGCCCTGGTACCCTGGCCAGCGCGTTAATTAGTTCCTCGGTCATCCCGTCGCTCAAATACTCGTCGTGTTTGTCTGCGCTCATGTTGACGAACGGCAGCACCGCAACGGATTTGGCTGGCACGGCGCCCCTGATGTTTTGGGGCCGCTGCTGGTTACCCAGCTCCTTCGTGTAGAAATTGACCAGCGAAATGATTTCGCCGTGTTTGACCTTGCATTCGCCAATCTTATGCAGATACGGCCGCCAGCGAGCGTAATGCTTGAGATCGTCTGCCACGTGCCTCGAGAGAAGAATATGTCCGGCATCTCCGCAATCCATCACTCGCTGCGCGATGTTAATTCCAGCTCCGGCTATGTTCGCCTGTTCGTTCAGGTCGCTAACTTCATTAACTGGCCCGCTGTGAATCCCCATCCGAACACGAAGCTCAGGATCCTTTTTCAGTTCCTTGCTGATCTCCAGCGCGCATAACACCGCTGCTTCAGGTGTCGTTCGAAAAACCAGCGCGCCACCATCGCCAGTCGGCAAACGCAGCAGCTTTCCCTCGGCCTCAGCTTTCCGGACTTCTTCAGTGCCGCGAACAATCTCCTTCAACTTTTGAATCTGCTCACTCTGCTCGTTGATTAGGAGTTTAGAGTAACCCACGATGTCGATGAACAAGACGTGCCCGATCTCGAACTTCACGTCTGACGAAGACTGTGATGGCGTCGGATTCATTGCAACTTCGCGTACTCGGCCTTTGCTTCTTTCAGAATCGGAACGTCTGGATCGGCATTTTTCCAGAGAGCGAAAAAATCCTGATACGCAGTTCTCGCCTTTGCGGAATCGCCTGATAAGGCGTAGGCGTGCCCAAGACCCAAGTGGGCCAGGGCACCGATTGGTTCGTTTCCGACCACTCCTGAATGATCGAGAATTTTCTGAAACTCAGTGATCGCTGCCGAACCGTCTTTCGCAGCCAGATAGCTTTCACCGCGGAGATAAACCGGATAGAGCGCGAACGTGAAGTCGTTGTTCGTGTGTCCCAACTCATAAGGGGAAGCAACCGTCAGCGCTGCAACTGCGTTCGCGGCATTGCCGGTGGTCAGCGCAAGGCCAGCTCGCGCCATGGGCAAATACTCGAACTGCACAATGGTATCTTGCGAGAACCGCTTTCCCAGGTCATCGATCAAACGATTGGCGTTTGCCCCATCTCCTGTGAGTGCGAATGCGATCGCTGAAAATCCCTCCGCATTCTTTCCGTTTATCTCAGCAATAGCAGACTGGGCGTCTTCCTTTGCGACAGCGGAACTGCCAACGATAGCTCCCCGTAAGGCATTGTGCCCCAGATATTCCGCGGCCGTCTCTTTTTCCTGCGCTCGCCGGGCAGAATCCACTGCACGTCGAGTCAGCTCGCGGGCCTTGGTGAATTTCCCGCCGCAAGCGGCAGTTTCGGATTCGAGAAACAGCATTTGATCCTCGACACCGGGTATTCCCATTGCCGCCGAGGCCCGTTGTTCCATGCCGACGGCATCGTGTTGCAGAAAGTCCAGCATATAAACGACGAGAGCGACCCAAGGGGAATCGACATTATGGATACGCGCGTCTTGGAGAGCGGACTTGGCTTCGGCGACGCGGTTGAGCCACTGGTCGGCGTACATCACATTCACGAGATTATTGCCGCTTGCAGAGTTGATCCTGAACGCATCCTGCGCCGCCCGATGAGCTTTCTCGTAATCTCCCAAACCGGTGTAGACAAGCCACAGATACAATTGAGCGTCTTCATCGCGAGAATAAGTCTGCGCAAACAAGTCGCAGGCTCTGCGAGCAGCCTCCAGATTTCCAGTCACCACATATTCGTAAAATGCAGAAATATGTAGCTTCTCCCGATCACTCGTTCGCTCACGCAACTGGTACGCTTTGCGTGCGTTTTCAGCGGCGACGGTGAGTTCGCCTTGGGGCTGGTAACATTCAGCCAGGCGCAGATAAGCCATGGCAAGGTTTGGATCCAGGGTGGAGGCCCTTTGAAAAAACGGTATGGCGGCAACGAAATCGTTAGTCACATCAAAAGCCTTTATACCAAGTGAATACGCTTGTAGTGCCTCCAGCGACGGAGTGGTCACGTCTTCGGGTAACGCGTCGTATTTCTGGATTGACGCCAATGATTCGCCCAATTTTCGACGCACGCTGCTTGCCGCCTGACCGAGCGCTTTCAGCACTTGCTCTTTGCCGTTGGCGGTGACTTGTTCTTGCGCCAGCAGATCGCCAGTGCGGCAGTTTACCGCCTTCAAACCGACGACATACTCGCTGCCCAACATCGAAATCGAACCTTCGATACTGGCGGCGCTTCCAATGCGTTGACCAACTTGGCGCCCGAGCTCCGGCGTGAGCCGTGCGTCCTTCGGCTGTGACATCAGCGCGAGCGTTTGGGCGATGCGTGAGTCCGAAATCAGACTGAGAAACGGCGACTGCTCCAGTTGTGAGGCGAGCCCTTGGCGCAATGTGCCGTCGAACACGGGATCACCAGTGGTATTTGTAAAATCCGCCAGGACGATCGTGTCCTTATCGGTCAGCGGCTTGCTTTGACGCGAATAGTAATAAAGTCCGGCCGCTACTATTAGAATCAGGATTAGAGCGGTACCCGCGACCTTCCACTGCTTCGTTGCCCGAGCCGCTCGGGCCTGGCGGAATTTCTGCGGCGTCTCTCGATTGCCAATTTCATCGTCATAGAAGTTAACGAGAGATACTTTGTGTCCGTGTTTTACTTCGCATTCCCCTAGCTCATGCAAGTAAGGCTTCCAACGCGGATAGTGTTCCAAGTCTTCGACCACGCGCCGTGAAATAAGAATGTGACCTGCGTCCCCACAATCCATCACGCGCTGCGCCATGTTAATTCCGGCGCCGGCGATGTTGGCTTGTGCGTTCAAGTCCGTAATTTCGTTCACTGGTCCGCTGTGAACGCCCATTCGTACCTTCACTTCGGGATATTTCTTGAGCTCTTTAGTGGTTTCGATTGCGCAGAGGACCGCCGCTTCCACACTGTTTCGAAACACGAGCGCGCCTCCATCACCTGTCGGTAACCGCAACAGTTTTCCTTCAGCTTCCGCGAGGCGGACTTGCTCTGTGCCGCGCACAATCTCTTTGAGCTTCTGAATCTGCTCGCTCTGTTCGTTGATGAGCAGCTTCGAGTAACCAACGATGTCGATGAACAAGACGTGCCCGATCTCGAACTTGAGTTCTGAAGGGGACTCGGAAGACATGCCGTCTTACTTCTCCTGGCAAAGTTTCTCGAAGCGCGGATCGCCGCGCAATGAATCGAAATCGGGATCTAACCGCAGCAGAGCTGGTGTCATCGGCGGGCCGAAGATTGGATCGGAAGGCGCCGCCATCAACTTTTCGAGGCTGGCAATCGCCCCTTGTTTGTCGCCAAGGCGAACCAATGACCGCGCGCGAACCTCGTTTCCTGTCCCAACGACGCGCGCATCGCTGGCGGCGTAGGTATCGTATTCTTGCAGGAGTCGCAGAGTTTCGTCCCGATCGCCAAGGGCGGCCAAATCGAAGAGAAGCGGCCCGATAATTGAGTCGTTATTCGGCTGTTCCTTGTATTTTTTCTGCAGGATTTCACGAGCCCGTGTCAGGTTGGTCTGCGCCTGCGCAGTTTCTCCCGCCTGCGCTTGAAGAACCGACCAAACAAGAAGGTACGAGGGATCGGTCGCGTTGCTACCCTGGTCGTAGCTGTCATAGACTTTGAGTGCCATCGATGGATCACGCCGGACCCAGGCCTGGTAAAACAACGCCACTCCGGCAGTATCCGCTCCTGGGTCGCTAGTCCCGACTGTTTTCAAGAGTGCCTGGGCATCGTCCAGGCGTCCTTCTGCCTGCAAGAGGATAGCCTTCATGCCGATGAGATTGCGATCGTTAGGCGAAAGTTGTAATCCGCGGTCCACGAGCGCCATGGTTCGGGGAAACTCGCGCATGGCCAGGCCGATCTGGATTCCCTGAAGACGAAGTTGAAAATCGTTCGGGTTCAAAGTCGCAGCCTTTTCACAGTATTCGAGCGCCTCGGGCCAATGTCCCAGGCGCGCCGAGAGGAGTCCCATCGCGTCGAGCACCTCGGAATTATTTGGCCACGATGCTCGCAGTTCTTGCAGCATCCGGAACGCGCCGGGGTAATCGCGCAAAACCCAGTATTGGAAGTAGGCGCGGGCCAATTGCGTTTCGGGGAGATCGGGCTGGAGCCGGATGGCTTCCCCGAGCGCTTTCTCAGCGAGGCCGCGCCGCGCCGGTGTCATGTCGTTGCTACTAAAAAAAATCCGCGAATTAATCCGGGAAAGTGCCGCCCAGGCGACGGCAAATTGCGGATCGAGCCGCACGGCTTCTTCGAAGCTGCTAACGGCGGCTTTTTCGTTTTCTGGTGTGGAGACTCGTGCCAAGGCGGCCTTTCCTCGCAAGTAGGCATCATAAGCAACTGGGTTCGTGGTCGGTTTTTCGGCCAGGAGTTTTTCCTCCGCGCCACTCAGTTTGGCCTTAAGCGCTTCAGCGACGGCTTGGGCGATTTCGCCCTCCACACCGAAAATATTTTCCAGCGTGCGATCGTAGCTTTCGGCCCAAAGATGATCGTCAGTCATGGCCTTGATTAGCTGGACGTTCACGTGCACGGCCGTGCCCGCTTTTTGCACGCTGCCTTCAAGAATGTTCGCGACGCCGAGTTGCCGCGCGATCTCGCGAAGGTTTCCCGGTTTGCTTTGATATTGCTTGGTCGAGGAACGCGAGATGACTTTCAAAGCGCCGATCTTTGCCAGGCGCGTGAGGATTTCATCCTGGATGCCTTCGGCGAAATAGGCGTTTTGCTTTTCGTCGCTTAGGTTTTCGAAGGGCAAAACGGCGATCGATTTTTCCGGAATGTCGCGAGGCTGCTCCGTCGCGGCGCTGGGCGAATTCGAAGTGGGATTTCTGCGCGGAACAGTTGTCCACCACCAGCCAATTGCGACAATTAGCAAGATGATGACCGCCGCCGCGATCCACATCCGTTTGTTTGGTCGCGCTTCTGAAGTTGTTCGCGGCCGCGTGGCGAGCGCAGGCTGCTTTTCCCAAGGGAGCACGATCCGAAACAAATCCATCGGCACGGAAATGTTTTTCAATTCGATCGGGGCAAGTTTTTCGAAACGCGTTTCCACCGCATTGCGAATCTGGCGTTCCACATCCATCGAAACGCAAATCCCGCCCGCGCCAGCCAGCTGTTCAATCCGCGAGGCGATGTTTACGCCATCGCCATAGACATCGCCGCCACGATGAACAACGTCGCCGATATGAATGCCGATTTTGATCTCAATGCGGCGATCCAGTGGCACATCCGCGTTGCGCTTGGCCAGGGCCCGCTGGATCTCGATGGCGCATTGCGCAGCTTCCAAGGCGCTCTGAAATTCGATCAGGAAAGCGTCGCCGATGGTTTTAATTTCCGTCCCGTTAAAGTCCGGGAAAATTTTTCGGAGAATTTCGCGATGTTCCTCGAGCAGCTCGAGTGCAAGTTTGTCGTCGCGCTGCGAAAGCGCGCTGTAGCCGACCATGTCGGTAAACATGATCGCAGCGAGTTTGCGCTGCTCAGCCGGGTTCCTCATTTTGCAGCGGTTGAACCGTGGAAATCTCGCGCGGGGACAATCTTTTCAGCCAGGGCTTCGAAGCGCGGATCTCCATGTAACTCATTGAGAAAAGGATCTACCCGAATTGGGCCGATATTGTAGGCATCACGATCTTTGTATGACTGCTCGAAATAGCGAAGCGCCTCCGCTCGGTCACCAAGTCCAAGATAGACCAAACCGGTAAAGTAGGCTTCGGTGTAGCGTTGTTTCCGTATCTCGAGCAGCCGATTGAGAATCTGTTGCGCTTCATCGCGCCGGCCCACCTTTGCGTAGATATGCCCGAGGTAGGCGAGAGGGGCGATATCGGCAGTAACTTCGGTTGCTTTTTTATACGCGGCGATTGCTTCAGGAATTGATCCCTTAAGTTCCAGGGCCTCGCCAAGGGTGTAACGCGCAAAATAGAAGCTTCCGTCTAAGTCGAGAGTTTTGCGCAGCTGCGCGATCGCTTCGTCGTACTTTCCGCTGAACATGAATGTATAACCAATGTTGGAGTTTATGATCAGGGAAAGCGGATCAAGTTCCCGCGCGCGTTTGATCTCGGCCATCGCCCGATCCAATTGCCCCAAACAGGTAAGCGGATGATTCCCAACCCAGTGATGTGCGGTCGAGTCGTTGGGATTCAGCTTGATCGCACGCTCGAAGTCATCAATCGCACCATTGAAATCGAAAGTGAGACAGCTCTTGATTGCGCCGAGTGCAGTGTAGGCGCCAGATAATGTCTCATCGATGGCGAGAGCTTTCTTCGCGGCGGTCTCGGCTTGTGGAAAACACTCCAGTGGCGCGCCGCCATCGTAAGCCGGCAGCAAAACCCAGGATTGTGCTGCCGCTGCGTAGGCCAAAGCGTACTGAGGATCTTTTGCGATGGCCTGATTAAAGTAATCAATCGATTTTCGCAAATCTCCCGCGGTCCGTTTGTTCCAAAAGAAGCGGCCCTGCAGATAAAGCTGATAAGCTTCCGGATTTTCGGTTGGCGCCTTCGACATCGCTGTTTTCTCCGAGCGGGTCAGCTTTGCCTGCAGCGTATCGGCAATTGTTTTCGCGATATCGCTTTCGACCGCAAAAATGTCGGTGAGTTTGCGATCGTAAGTGTCGGCCCAAAGATGCGCCTCGGTGAGCGCGTTGATGAGCTGAACGTTCACGCGGACTTGGTCGCCCGCTTTCTGAACGCTGCCTTCGAGAATGTGCATCACGCCGAGCTGCTTCGCGATTTCAGGCAAATTCTCGGGCGCGCTCTTGAAACGCTGCGTTGACGTGCGCGAGATCACTTTCAGATCAGCGACTTTGGCAAGCCGCGTGAGGATTTCATCCTGCACACCTTCGCAGAAGTAAGCATTGTCCGGATCGCGGCTTAGATTATCGAATGGAAGAACGGCGATGCTCTTCTCCGGGATCGCCGAACCGATAGGGGACGACTCAGCTTTGGGGCTTTTCTTGCCAGAAAGGTCTTCCTGTAACTCTTCGGTAATTTTCTTGGCAACTGCGCTCCTAATGGTATCAGCTAAAGATGGAGATGATGGGACGGCCGGAACCTGAGGTGGTGGGGCCACCTGGCTTTTTCCGAGCGTACGCATGATCGCGGGCGCGAAAATCACTGACGCAATGGCAAGCGCGAAGGTGAGCGCGATGAACAATCCCACGATAATGAAGATCGCGCGCGTAACCGGAGAGAGTCCTTTGCGCGCGCCTTTCGACAAGGCGCGAACTGCACCGTGCCCTTTCCCGATTCGCGTTGGCGGATTGGGATTGCCAATTGTCTCGGCATAAAGATTAACTAACGAGACAATGACTCCGTGTTTCACTTCTACGTCGCCCAGTTCGTGAAGATACGGCTGCCAACGCCGCTGTTGTGCGAGATCGTCCGCGACGCGTTTACTCACAAGAATGTGACCGGCGTCGCCGCAATCCATCACCCGCTGCGCGATGTTGATGCCTACGCCGGCGATGTTTTCGCGCCCGGTTGCATCCTTCACATGATGAATGGGTCCACTGTGGATTCCCATCCTCACCGGCAGACTCGGCTGCGCGCGCAAAGCCTGACTGATCTCCAAGGCGCATTCCGCCGGCTCTTCCACCGAACCAGTGAAAACCAGCGCCATGCCATCGCCGGTCGGCAAAATGGTAAGCTTTCCTGCAGCCTCGGCCTCGCGCGCCGCTTCGGTGCTGCGAACAATTTGATTCAACTCCTGAAGCGCTTCTGATTGTTCGTCGGTCAGCAGCTTCGAGTAGCCGACGATGTCCATGAAGAGCACATGCGCGGTCTCCAGGCGCTTAGCCTTCTGCTCGTCAGCCATGAAGCGCGACTCTACTAGCAGAGAGCAACCCTCTCTAGCCTATTCTTTTTCCGCGAGCGAAGGCTGGTGCTCAGTCTAAACCGACCTTTTTCAATATCGCCTGGAAGCGCGGCTCGTTGCGCACATCGTCGTAACGCTGATCAATCTTGAGCCACCAACAGGCGCCGTCCTGATCCTGATAACATTTCTCCAGCGAATCCAATATTTGTTCCTTGTCGCGCAATCCGAGATAGACCGGCAAACGCGCACCGGGGGTGACGTACCTCTTTTTCGCCAGCTCATCCAGATCATGAAGTATCTGATTAGCTTTGGCACGATCTCCCGAGACAGCTTGACCGTATCCGAACCAACCTATGCCCATGGCAGATCATCCAGTTTTGTTGCTTTCTCCAACTCTGCTATGCCTTCAACTGTATTCCCCTTTTTGATCAAGCACCAGCCAAGGCTCATGTGGGAGAAGGCATCATCCGGATGTAATTCCATGCTGCTACGGAGTTGTTGGATTGCGTCATCGTATCTACGTGCCCAATAAAGCCACCAGCCCAGATTCAAAAAAGGGTTCAAGGGATCGAGCGCGAGCCCCTTCTTCTCGCTTGCAATTGCCTCATCGAATCGACCAGACACAGTGCAAACCAACGCAGAGTAGTCATACGCCAATGACAGGTTGGGATTTAACGCGAGGGCGCGGTTAAGTTCCCGCTCGGCGCCGGCCCAGTCATAGGAGCCGGCAAAGGCTACCCCAAGGGAGAGGTGCGCCTCGGCGAGGTCGGGATCGAGCTCCAAGGCTTTTTGCACCAGCGCCTTTTCTTTGGCCAACGCTTCTCGGCCAGGCATGGCGTTTCCACTTTTCAATCCATAGTTGTCAGCCAGGCCGCAATACGCCAGGGCAAAGTCGGGATCCAATTCGAGAGCTTGCTCATAATAAAGAACCGCCTTGGCCACATCGGCTTCGGTGTACTTTGCCGTGTAATAGCGCCCCAGCAGGTAGAGCCGGTGCGCTTCTGGGTTTTCTGTCGCCTTCTTGGTTAAGGCGCGAGCTTCGTCAACACCGAGCTTGATCTTCAGCGCCTCAACCACGCGTTGCGCCACGTCGCCTTCGACCGCGAGGATGTCTTCATATCGCGGTCATACGTTTCGGACCAGAGGTGATAACCATCGGCAACATTGATGAGCTGGGTGGTAATGCGCAGCTTGTCGCCCGCTTTGCGAACGCTGCCTTCTAGGACGGTATTGACACGCAGTTGTTCGCCCACTTTTCGAAATGTTCTCATCGTCCTTGCCCTTGAACGCGAACGATGAACTGCGTCCTGGCACGCGGAGTCCTTTCACTTTCGACAAAACATTAAGCAGTTCCTCAGTCATGCCGTCGCTCAGATACTCGTCGTTTTTGTCTGCGCTCATGTTTACGAACGGCAGCACGGCGATGCTTTTGCCGGGAATGGTCGATACCGACGTTGCCGATTTCTTCGAAACGATAACGAAGGCTGCGATGATTCCGGCGAGGAACAACGATGCGGCTGCGATGGCGATCCAGCGTGCGCGAGCGCGCTGTCGTCGAAGAACTCTAAACTTGTTAGGAATCTGCGGATTACCAATTCCGTCGCGATAGAGATTAACAATTCCCACACGCACGCAATGCTTCACTTCGCATTCACCTAAAGCGTGTAGATAAGGTTCCCATCGCGGGTAATGTTCCAAGTCATCCGCCACGTGTTTGGAAAGCAGAATATGTCCGGCATCGCCGCAATCCATCACGCGTTGCGCCATGTTAATTCCGGCGCCGGCGATGTTAGCCTGCTCGTTCAGATCGGTGATCTCGTTGACCGGACCGCTGTGAATCCCCATCCGCACCCGAAGTTCGGGACGATTCGTGAGCGCCTTAGCGATTTCCATTGCGCACAGAACCGGCGCTTCGGGATTTGTTCGAAAAACAAGCGCGCCGCCATCGCCGGTCGGCAACCGAAGCAACTTGCCTTCCGCCTCCGCGAGACGGAACTGCTCCGTCCCGCGCACGACCTCCTTTAATTTTTGAATTTGCTCGCTCTGCTCGGTGATGAGCAATTTGGAGTAACCGACGATATCGATGAACAAGACATGCCCGATTTCCAACTTAACGTCTGAGGAATGCTCAGTCGGCATGAAGTTCGTTTTCTATCTCAAAACTCGCGACTCAACGAGCCCCATTTCGATTCAAGAGATTACTGTTACCGACCACAACCGTGTACACATTGCGCCGCTTCAGTTCCCCGAAGAAAGTCTTCGGATTCGTGCGGGTTGCCATAACGACTGAATTCGCAGGAAGATCAAGGATAATTTTCGATTTGTCCTTTTAGAGCCTTAAGCAAACTGGCCTTGAAAATCTGCATGGCGCGATCAAGCTCACAAAATTTCAAACATCGACATCGTTATGGCACAACAATCAACTCAATCAAAACGTCTTCTCTCGCACATCATCGCCGAATGGGCTTGCTCGCTGAAATACGAGCATCTTTCGCCTGAAGCGATTCAAGCTGCGAAATTATTCTGGTTCGACTCCATCGGCTGCGCGCTCGGTGGCAGCCAGCAGGACGATGCAAAGATTTTGCTGAAGCATTATCGCGCGATGTCCGCCACGGCGGACTCGTCCTCGGGGCGAAGGCGGCGGCGCGACGGGAGAAAGCCACCGCGTTTGTTTCCGGCTTCAAAACAAACCCAGTAGATGCGGCGTTTCTGAATGGCCACATGATCCGCGCCATGGACTACAACGATATCTATTGGAAAGCAGACCCGTGTCATCCGAGCGATCTGATTGCTGCGCCGCTGGCGCTCTGCGAAAGCGAAGGACTCAGCGGCAAAGATTTGATTCTCACTACGATTATCGCCTACGAAATTGAAATGCGCCTTTGCGAAATCGGACGTCCGGGCGTGCGCGAATACGGCTGGCATCACGCAACCTTGAGCGCGTTCGCCGCGCCGGTCGCAGCAGGGCGCGTGCTTGAATCTCACGCCCGAACAAATGGTCTCCGCCATCGGCATCAGCGCATCGCGAACATTCTGTCCGGGCGCGGTGACGGCGGGCAAATTGACGAACATGAAAAACACGGTCGATCCGTGGGCGGGCCGCATGGGAGCCGAGAGCGCATTGCTCGCGCGCGAAGGATTTTCCGGTCCCGAACACATCATCGACGGAAAGGAAGGGCTTTTCGCCGTGTTTAGTCACGTGCAATACAAAGGACAACCCGCAAGTTTCGACGGCGAAGCGTTAGTCAAAGACCTGCCGGCCTCACCGCAGTCGCACTATCGAATTCTCGATTGCGGGATGAAAAGTTTTCCGATCGAAGCCCTCAGTCACGCGCCACTCACAGCGATGATGAAAACGGTCAAGGAAAACAAGATCAAGGCGGGCGATGTGAAGGAAATCAAAGTCGAAGTGATCGCGCGCGCCGCGGACATTCTTGGCGATCCGCACAAGTATCGGCCGGATTCTAAAGAAACCGCCGATCATTCACTTCCATATTGCATGGCAGTCGGCTTAATGGACGGGATGGTGACGCCGCTGCAATTCAAAGAAGAACGCGTGCGCGATCAGTCGCTCATTCCAATCATGGACAAGATAAAAGTAGTTGCGAATGACGAATTCGAAGCGCTGTTTCCCAAGTTCCAGCCGAGTCGCGTGACGATCACCACGAACGACGGGAAGAGTACTCAACCCGCGTCGATGTTCCAAAGGGCGATCCGCGCGATCCCATGACCGAGGATGAAATCGCGGTGAAATTCAACGCGCTTGGCAGTGAGGTGATCGGAAAAGAGCAGGGCGAAAAGTTGCAAAGTTTCATTATGAGCATTGAAACCGCCAAGGACCTTCGCGGACTCTTCGAGCTGACCACAGCGCGCTAAGGGTAGCGCACCGCGGGGCCAGACCTACGATATGAGGTTGGCGCCTCTGGTCTGCTGGGCCTTGGCTATTTTGTTTCGGAGTTGCTGCTAGTAAGTGACAAGCGGCTCACAAAAAAGCGAGCATCCGGAGAAGAATCGCAATTCGCTGCGATTCCCTCCGGATCACGATCCTCGCGATTCTCTGGGCGAGCTTACTTAGTCCGCACGAAGCCGTGCGTGTTGCCTGAGCCGTCGGTGTAGTTCCCGCTGATGTCGCCGCGGGCATTGATGCCCCGGTTGTTAGTCACGGTGGCCCCTGGTACGTCGGTCACCGTAAACGCGCCTTTGCTGAATAGGAATGAATGGCCACCAGCATAGGTCCCCACGATATCGCCGCTCGAATTGATGCCGCGGGCCGAGGTGCCGCCCGCAAGCGGGA
This sequence comes from uncultured Verrucomicrobiae bacterium, assembly GCA_963840305.1. Classification (GTDB taxonomy): domain Bacteria; phylum Verrucomicrobiota; class Verrucomicrobiia; order Chthoniobacterales; family UBA10450; genus Udaeobacter. The sequence continues at coordinate 341,270 of CAWIYE010000005.1, read as the reverse complement.
CGTCAATCGTGCTGAACGTGCCGTTCTTGCTCAGCAGGAAGCCGTGAGAGCCCCCGGCGCTGTCAAGGTACCTTCCAACAATATCGCCCTTGTCGTTGATTCCGTACGCCTGCGTGTCCGTTGCACCCGGATAATTGATGGCGGTGAACACTCCGTGATTGTCGAGGAGGAAGCCATGGAAGTTAGCGGTGTCATCCCAGAAGCCTACGATATCTCCGGAAGCATTGATCGCGTTCGGATCGGTGTCGGCTGCGCCTGGGTAATTTATGGTGGTGAAGCTGTTTCCACTGCGGAGGTAGCCGAAGGTCGTGACGCCATCATCATATTCGCCGACAATGTCGCCGCGGGAATTGATTCCCCGGCCCGCTGTGTCCATAGCTCCGGGCACATCAAAGGTCAGAAACGCTCCCCTTGCGAATAGAAAACCATGCGAAAAAGTCGCATCGTTCCAAAACCCGACGATGTCTCCACTGTCTTTGATGCCTTGGCCAGCCGTCGAGGTGGCGCCTGGGACGTCGAAGGTTGTGATTGTCGACGCCTGCGCAGACCACGGAATTGAGATCGCCAGCGCGACCAGAACAATGAGAGCCGGCGCGAGCCGGCAAAAGATATTTGATTTTCTTAAGTTTAGAGTTGTCATATTTTTTGTTTTTATTTTTGGTTGAGGTTGGATTGTTGACTGCATTGACTGCAATCCAGTTCCGCACGGAACTAGGAACCATCCTCGCGAGGTCGCTTTGGAACAGCGACCTCACTTCGGCTGACTCAGGGCTCCAGTTGGATCTGGAAATCGCGCTAAACGGTGTCTCAGCGAAGATCTCAGCCCCTGCGGCTTATTCAGCCGTGCCGAAGATAAGTTGAAACGGCGGATGACGTAATCGGATCGATTATAAATAGCACCTATGGAATCGCAAGAAAATTATGTAGGATTATGTCCTACTTCTGGTACGCGGTGTTACCTATTCGCCAAGCGAAAGCAGCTTATCTGTTCGTGTGAACATAATCCAGCCTACGAATGGCCAGGGTCGTTTCACTGCCCGCCAAGCCGCACGAAACCTTTAGGTCGATTAACCCGGTAACCTGCCTGCCAATACATCTGCCTTGATGACCGGAGAAGAAATTGCCGTAAAATTCAACGCGCTTGGCGGCAAGGTGATGGCAAAGAGCAATGCGAAGAATTGCGGGCGTTGCATCATGAACATCGACGGGGCCGACGAAGCTCGATGAACTTCTCGCGCTGACGATCGCGCGCTGAGCAGCGTCGCTGGCGGAGCGGTGCCAGGATCGCGCAGTCCTCAAGCACTTGGTGCGAATCCACACCGTCGTCAATTCTCATTTTGCGAGCTTTCGGAGTGCGATGCGTCCTGCGTCGCTTTAAGGGCGACTACGCAGTCCCGCTCCCCTCGCCTGCACCGAACTGAATTCCCTGCGCCAGCGGCAGCTCGGTGGAGAAATTGACCGTATTCGTCTGGCGGCGCATGTAGTACTTCCAGCAATCACTGCCGCTCTCGCGACCGCCGCCGGTTTGCTTTTCGCCACCAAAAGCGCCGCCGATCTCCGCGCCGCTGGTGCCGGTGTTCACGTTCGCAATCCCGCAGTCACTTCCGGACGGCGCTAACGAATTTCTCCGCTTCGCGCACATCGTTCGTGAAAATCGATGAGGTCAACCCTTGCGGCACACCGTTCTGGATCGCGATCGCTTCATCGAAATCGCGATACGTCAGCAAGTAGAGCAGCGGACCAAATGTTTCGTGTTTCACGATTTCGAAGTCCGGCTTTGCAGTGGCGAGGCAAGGTTTCATGTAACAATCGCCGGGGACGGTGAGCCGTTCACCGCCGCAGAGCACTTCGCCGCCTTCATCTTTCAATCGCTGAATGGAATCCTGCACCATATCAACAGCATGTTTGTCGATGAGCGGACCCATTACGGTCTTGCGATCTAGTGGATTTCCAATCGGCAAGGATTTGTAACCGGCAAGGAGTTTCTCACGAACTTTAGACGCAACTGACTCGTGCATGATAACGCGGCGGGTGGACGTGCAGCGTTGTCCCGCCGTGCCCACGGCGCCGAAAAAGATGGATTGCACCGCCATGTCAAGATCGGCCGTCGGCGTAACGATCAGTGCATTGTTGCCGCCGAGCTCCAGAACCGTTCGACCCAGCCGTCCGTTAACAGCTTTGGCGACATTAAATCCCATGTTGGTCGAGCCGGTAGCTGACACCAACGGGATCCGCGGATCATCCGCCAGTTTTTGTCCGACCGTTCTGCGATCGCCGATGAGGAGAGTAAAAATCGCCGGATCAGCACCCGTTTCGCGACAGACGCGCTCGGCAATTTTCGTGACCGCGATCGCAGTGAGCGGCGTTTTTTCGGACGGTTTCCAAACCGTGGCATCACCACAGACGGCAGCGAGCGCAGCGTTCCACGACCAGACCGCGACGGGAAAATTAAAGGCGGTGATCACCGCGATGACGCCAAGCGGATGCCATTGCTCCATCAAACGATGGCTCGGGCGTTCCGACTGAATCGTCAGACCGTAAAGCATGCGCGACTGGCCGACGGCGAAATCGCAAATGTCGATCATCTCCTGCACTTCGCCTTCGCCTTCCGCGATGATTTTTCCGGTCTCCAGCGTCACGAGCTGACCGAGCTCGTGTTTCAATTCGCGCAGAGCGTTACCCAGGCGCCGAACAGTGTCTCCGCGCACCGGTCCGGGTGTGACGCGCCATTTCAAAAACGCTTCGTGCGCGCGTGCGATTGCCTTGTTGTAATCATCATCAGATGCGGTGTGCACGCTAGCGAGTCGTCGTCCATCGATCGGCGAAATCTTGTCGATCTTCGCGCTCCCGCGACTGCGGGACCATTCACCATCGAAGACGCCGGAGTTGTCGTCGCCAAGACCCAGTTTTTCGAAAGAGTGTTTTCATATGAAGCGCTTAACGTTTCGACCGCGTCACTTGCGCCTTCTGTTGACAAAATCTGCGCATCAACTCCATGGCCTCATCGATCGCTGCCGCCGTGATATCGAGCGCGGGACGGAAGCGAATCGAGTTTTCGCCGGAACGAAGCGTCAACACGCCTAGATCAAAAAAGCCGTGCCAAAATTCTTCGCGCGTTTTTGCATCGGGAAGATCAAACGCCAAAAAAAGTCCTCGGCCCCGTGCAGCAGAAATCAGTGGTTCTTCGCGTTGTAGATCGCGCAGTTGATCCAGGAAATACGCGCCCACTTTCCCGGCCTTCTGGACCAGATGTTCCTCCTCGATAATGCGCAGATAATGCGTCGAACGCACCATATCGGTAAAATTACCGCTCCAGGTGGAATTCAACCGACTGGGCAAGCGAAATGCGTTGTCCTTCACTTCATCGAGACGCGGGCCAGCCATCACTCCGCAGACTTGCGATTTTTTCCCAAATGCCAGCAAGTCGGGCACAACATCGAAGTGCTCGCAACACCAGTTGCGACCCGTCACGCCCACCCCGCACTGCACCTCGTCAAAAATCAGCAGGACATCGTTTTCATCGCAGATTTTCCGCAGCTTTCCCAGCCATTCGCCGCGGAAATGGTTGTCTCCGCCTTCACCCTGGATCGGCTCGATAATGATGGCGCAAATGTCGACGTTGCGCTGATCGATGAACTGGTAAATCTCGCGCTCGGCTTTCCGTTCGCGTTCGATCACGTCCGCTTCGCGCTTCGATTCCGGCAATGAAAAGTCGATGCATGGACACGAAACCCGCGGCCAATCGAATTTGGCAAACAAATCCGTCTTGCGCGGATCGGTATTCGTCAGGCTCATGGTGTAGCCGCTGCGTCCGTGAAATGCGTGACGGAAATGCAAGATCTGGGTGCCGCGCTCGCCGTGACCTGCGGCCATGTTCTTGCGCACCTTCCAATCCATCGCCGCCTTCAAGCAGTTCTCGACCGCCAGCGCGCCGCCTTCGATAAACAGGTATCGCTCAAGCGGCGGCAACCCCATTACGCGCTCGAACGTCGCTACAAATTCAGCGTAGCCCTGCGAATAAACATCAGAGTTCGCGACCTTGACCTTCGCTGCGCGCAAAAGATCGCGTCGCACATCCGGGTCGTCAAAGTGCGGATGATTAAACCCGACCGGCATGGAACCGAAAAAGCCGTAAAGATCAATCAATCGGCGGTCATCGACTGCGTTGTACAAATACGAGCCGCGGCTTTTGTCGAGATCGACGACGACCTTGAAGCCATCGAGCAAAACGTGCTGCTCAATGGTGTGGAGGACTTTCGCCGGCGCGATTGCCGTTTCTGTTTCGCTCTTTGGCGTGCGGTTTCGTGTCGAAGGTGTCTCCGCGAGAACGGGTGCGATACTCATCCAAGATCGTAATCTGTGGTGCGAACCCGGTCAACGGTTAGCGCAGACATCTTGCCTGGTGTCCGGAACCGCGACCCGGCAGGCGAGACGCCCGCCGACCCCACACGCAAGATGCGTGTGCTACACAATCCCCTGACGCAGCAATTCGTGCTTTCCGGCTAACAAATCTTGCACGAGAGCGTAACCGCGTTTGTCCGCGTTGCGGGATGCGCCGGCAAAATGATTATCGATTCTCATCCGCGCAGATCGACAGAAATAATCCGCGACAGCGAGAATTTCATCAGCTGGTTTGCCCTGTCCGAGCAACCATTGGGCGTAAGAACATGTCGCGCTGATCGCGAACAGTTCGGTGGCAATCCCCACAAATCTGGAAAGAAGCAGTTGCTCGCGGTCCAGTTTCGGACCGAAGCGCGCCATGGCATGAAACAAACCGCGAGCGAGTCGTTTGCTTGTGCGCGCGGCGTAGTTCACGTGCCCGCGGAGTGTTTCGTGCAAATTATCGATCTTGCCCGCGCCGTTCGGCATCCATTGGCGCGGATACCACCCCGCATAAAATTTTCCGGAACTGAAAACCGCTTTGGCGCGATCGGACATCGGCAGTTGGGTGTTGAAAATTGCGCCGCCCACTTTCAAATGCGGATCGAGCGCTTCGCGCGCGATGAATAGCCGCATGATTTCGCTGGAGCCTTCAAAAATTGTGTTTACGCGGCAATCGCGCAGAAACCTTTCAACCCCGATTGCCGGCTCGCCGCGGCCGGCCAATGATTGCGCGGTCTCATATCCGCGACCTCCGCGCACTTGCATTGCGTCATCGGCGATTTTCCACGTCATCTCGGTAGCCCACATTTTGCACATGGCGGTTTCGATTCGCAGATCGCCAGTCTTGCGGTCAAGCAGCGACGACGTGAGAAATGTCATTGCTTCCATCGCGAACACGTTGCCTGCCATCTCGGCAATTTTTCCGGCGATGGCGGCATGTTTGCCGATTGGCACGCCCCATTGAATCCGTTCGCCGGCCCATTTGCGCGAGATCTCCAACAGCCGTTTGGAAAGACCGACGCATGCCGCAGGAAGCGTGAGACGCCCGGTGTTCAACGTCGTGAGCGCTACTCTTAATCCGGCGCCTTCCTTGAAAATGATGTTTTCTCGGTGGACGCGGACATTCGTGAATTTGACGACTGCGTTGTAAAGGGCGCGAAGGCCCATGAACCGGCAGCGATACGCGATCTCCAATCCCGGCGTATCGACATCGACGATGAAGGCCGTGATTTGCTTGCGTTCCTTGCCGCCGACCATTTTCGATGGCGTGCGCGCCATGACAACGAGGACGCCTGCCTTTACGCCGTTGGTGCACCAAAGTTTTTCGCCATTCAAAACAAACTCGCTGCCATCCGGTGAAGGCTCAGCGCGGAGGCTCATCGTCGCCGGATCCGAGCCAGCATGCGTCTCAGTTAGCGCGAACGCAGAAATCTCGCCACTTGCAACGCGCGGGAGATATTTTTGTTTCTGCTCCTCTGTTCCAAACAAGAGCAATGGTTGCGCAACACCGATTGATTGATGTGCGGAAACGAGTGCGGCAACGTTTCCATCCCAACTCCCCAGCAGTACCGCCGCGCGTCCATAATTGGATTGCGACAAACCAAGGCCGCCATATTTCTTCGGCACCTTGATTCCAAACGCGCCGATCTCCGCGAGTCCCTTAAAATTTTCCGGCGGAATTTCGCCGGTACGATCGATCTCGTCCGGATCGACATGTTCGCGCAGATACGTTTCGAGCTTGTGCAAGAAATCTTCGCCCGCGGCGCGATCTTCTGCGCTTTGCGCGGGATACGGATAAATCCGATCGAAATCGTAGCGGCCGACAAACAGGTTGCTGGCGAAACTGCCGCGGTCCTCGAGCGGATCGCGCGCAGCTTCGGCCAACTCAAGCGCTTCGCGCTGGCCTTTCGCCATCTTTGAGGTGTCTATGACAGCAACAGGCGCCGGTTTTTTCACCTTGGCACTGGTTTCCTCTGCGATTTGTTTTTCGGGCGCTTCGAGCGGCGATTTCATATCATTCCTCTGTCATTCCGAGCGAAGTCGAGGAATCTCTCGATATCATCCTGGGCAAAGTCAGAGATGTCTCGACTTCGCTCGACATGACAAGAATGGAAGTTCGAGCGGCGATTTCAGTCTTCATAAAATTTCGTTTCGTCCCGGGCGTGCTTCTTCAGCATCTCGCACGGCAAGAATTTCTCTTCGGTCTGCGCCAGCCTTTCGAGTTCGTCGACCACTTTGTTCAGTCCGAAATGTTCGGCGAAACGCAACGGCCCACCACGGAACGGCGCGAAACCGGTTCCCAAAATCATTCCGTAGTCCACGTCCTCCGCGGAATCGACGACTTTCTCCTCCACGCACCGCGCGGCCTCGTTCACCATCAAGAAGACAAGCCGGTTGCTGAGAGTAGCAGCGGCGCCCTCGCCGCTGATTTGTTTGGCAGCAAGCGACGAGGCGTCGCTTCTACGCCACCGAGTCAGCGAGTCGTTGGGCGCCTGGACTTTGCCTTCGTATTTGTAAAAACCGGCGCCGCTCTTCCGCCCGAGCATCTGACCATCACGCAACCATAGCAGAAGGGCAGAAACGTGGTCGCGTCGGCCATAGGCTTTCTCAAGGGTATTGCCGATATCGATCGCGATATCGACGCCGATTTCATCGATCAACCGCAACGGTCCCATGGGCATTCCCCATTTCACAAGTGCGTTGTCGATCTTCTCCGCGTCGAGGCCGGCTTCGAAAAGCTCGGCGGCATCGAGCAGATAAGGGAACAAAACGCGGTTGACCAGAAAACCCGGCCTGTCGCGCACAATCACCGGCAGTTTTCCGATTTGTCGCACAAACGCGAGGCTCCGCTCGCGCGTCTCCTCCGAGGTTTCGCTCGCAATAACAACCTCCACCAGTTTCATCCGGCTAACCGGATTGAAAAAATGCAGACCGATCACGTGTTCGGGCGAGACTGTTACATCGGCAAGCTCACTGACTGGAAGCGCCGAAGTGTTTGTGGCGATAATGGTCTTCGGACCGGCTGCCATCGCCAGCTCGCGGAAAACCTCTTTCTTGACGCTTAGTTTTTCCGAGGCGGCTTCGATCATGAATCGCACATCGCGCAACTCCATGGGAGCGGTCGACCCACAAATCCGGGCGCGACCTTCTTTTGCCTTTTCCTCCGTCATCAAGCCGCGCTTGACCGCGTCGGCGTAGGTCTTTTCAATGTTCGCCAGACCGCGGTCGATCTGTTCTCGCGCGATGTCGCGCAGAATTACCGTGACGCCGCGAGAACTGAGCCATTGCGCGATGCCTGAGCCCATCACGCCCGCGCCGATCACGGCCGCGTGTATCACTCGTTCGGCTGGCGTTCTCGAAGATCCTTTCTTGTATTTCTCCGCCAAAAAGAAATTGCGGATCAGGTTCTGCGTCGATTCCGTTTTGCCAAGATCCACAATCGCCTCCAGCTCCATCCGCAGTGATTCATTGGGCGAAATCGCCAAGGTTTGGTTAACGATGTTCAATGCCCGCGCAGGTGCCGGGTTGCCGCTGGAGCGGGGAGCAGGAATTCCTTTTTCTGGCTTGGATGCCGCAGACGGCTTTCGTTTTCCTTCGCCAAGCTTTTTTCGCGCGCGCTCGACAAGCTGATCGCGCGGCGCAATTTCATCGACCAAGCCGAGCTTCAAAGCTTCCTGAGCAGAATAAAGTTTCCCTTTCAAAATCACGTCAGCAGCCTTTTCGGCACCGACCAAGCGGGGCAGGCGCGTGCAACCGCCCCATGCGGGAATTAGTCCGAGTGTAGTTTCGGGAAGCCCAATCCTCGTGGCCGGATCATCAGTGGCGATGCGATAATCGCATGCCAGGGCGACTTCGTAACCGCCGCCAGCGGATGCGCCGTGGATAGCGGCAACTGTCGGGAACTTTAGATTGGCAAGCCGACCAAAGATTCGCTGTCCTTTTGCAATGAATTCGCGCATTTCGCCGGACGGCGCCTGTTGCAATAGCGTCTTCAGATCCGCGCCGGCGACGAAGATCGATTTTTTTGCCGACGCGATAATCAAGCCACGCAGTGAAGCTTCATTCTCAACGAAATCGAGATGTTCATTCAGTTCATCGAGCGTGGCAGCGTCGAAAATGTTCGCGCCCGACTCGGGGCGATCGAAGGTAAGCACACAGATGTGATCGTCGCCAATTTCGCGCCGAATCATTGAGGCTGTAGCAACTGCCGGCATTACCTTAATTTTGGAGCGTTTCGGGCAAATGCCAAGCAGTGAAAAATTCCAAAACCCAAGCTCCAGGCAAATCACAAATCCTGAATCTCAATCGCGCGCAGCAGTCAAGCGAGCTTTCACGCGATTTGGTAATTGAAAGTTGGAATTTGCTTGAAGCCTGGAACTTGGAGCTTGGAATTTCGAATCATATGCTCCGTTGCTTCATTGCGTGCCGTGACGGCGAGTGGTAAAAACGCGGCGTGGTTGGCAAAATTTTAGAACCCGAAATCAAAAGCCTGATCGACGCCCGTAACTTCACGGCGCTGCGCGAGCTGTTTCGCGACTGGCCGCCGGCCGATGTCGCCGAGGTGATTGTCGATATGCCGGAAGATGAACAAGTCATCATCTTTCGCGTCCTGCCGCACGCGCTCGCGGCGGATGTTTTCGAATATCTCGATTTCGATGCGCAGCAGAAACTGCTGCATGCCATGGCTCACGAGCAAGTCGTCGGGATTCTCAACGAAATGTCGCCGGACGACCGCACGGCGCTTCTCGAGGAGTTGCCGAGCGCGGCTGCGCGTCAGCTGATCCGGCTGCTCACGCCAGAGGAGCGGCGAATCGCGCAATCACTGCTGGGCTATCCGGAAGGCAGCGTGGGCCGTTTGATGACACCTGATTTCATCGCGGTGAGAGAAGATTGGACGGTGCAACAAGTGCTCGATTATGTGCGCGAACATGGCCGCGACAGCGAGACCCTCAACTTTGTTTACGTCGTCGATGACCGCGGGAAACTGATCGATGACGTGCGCATGCGGGAATTCCTACTGCGGCCACTCACAACGAAAGTGAGCGAGATTCGCGATCAAAGTTTTGCCGCTTTGAATGTGACTGATTCGCAACAGGATGCGCTCAATGTGTTCCGCAGGTACGATCGCGCTGCGCTGCCGGTACTCGATTCCAGCGGCATTCTGGTCGGGATTGTGACGAGCGATGACATGCTCGACGTCGCGGAAAAGGAAGCCACTGAGGACATCCAAAAACTCGGCGGCATGGAAGCGTTGGATGAACCGTACACAACCATTCCGTTTCTGCGGATGGTAAAGAAACGTGCAACCTGGCTGATCATCCTGTTTCTCGGTGAAATGCTGACCGCGACCGCGATGCAAGGTTACAATAGTGAAATCGAGAGGGCGGCGATTCTTGCGATGTTTTTGCCCTTGATCATCTCCAGCGGCGGCAACTCCGGGTCGCAAGCGACCACGCTCGTGATCCGCGCGATGGCTCTCGGCGAATTGCGTTTGCGGGACTGGTTTCGCGTTGTGCGCAAGGAACTACTCTCGGGGTTTTCTCTTGGCCTGATTCTGGGAACCATTGGTTTCTTCCGCATCACGCTGTGGCAATATTTGCACATCTTCGACTACGGCAAGTATCACTGGCTGGTGGCGCTTACCGTTGGGGTCGCCTTGGTGGGAGTAGTGCTATGGGGAACGATAAGCGGTGCAATGCTTCCATTCTTGTTGCGCCGATGTGGGCTCGATCCGGCAGCGTCGTCCGCGCCATTCGTCGCGACGTTAGTCGATGTGACGGGATTGGTGATCTATTTCAACGTGGCGCTGCTGATTCTTCGCGGCACACTTTTGTGAACAGGTAAGACTGAGGATAAATAGAAGTCGCTGACGCTGGCACTTTTTGGCGGCTAGAATTTATCCAGATGTTCGATCACTTTCTCCATGCCGCTGACAACCAGCGTGAAGCGGTCGTAATCGAGTTTGTCGGGTGTGTCGCTCGATGAATGGTAATGCGGATAACGAAACGGCGCGGTGTCAGTGACCATGATGCCTGGGTAACCATAGCGCCAGAATGACCATTGGTCCGACCAACTGACGCCGGGAATGAATGCCGGAAGCGCCGCGCCTTCGGATGGAATCTTTGCATGTTTGCGGAACAGCGCCACGACGCGACGAAGTAGCGCGCGCGACTGAACGTTGCTCACAAACCCGATGAAGTTGCCAACCTTGGGGTAAAAAAGACCCAGTCCCGGCGACGGATAGGTTTGCGAATGCGGCGCGTCGGAAAAATAACCGATCGTTTCGAGGCTGATCATGCCTGAGATTTTGTCGCCGCGCGCTTTGCATCTGCCGGCGTAAATAAAGCTGCCCATTTCATCCGACAAAAAATAGGGCGGCTCCTCGTTCACAAACGCGACAAAGCGCAAGGTGTGTCCCGGCTTTCTGCCGGCAAAGCGCTGTGCCAACGCGAGGGTTGCAGCCACGCCGGTGCCGTTATCATTCGCGCCCGGCGAGCCAAATACCGAATCGTAATGCGCACCGATTAGAAGAATCTCGGGATGCGCGCCGGCAATTTCAGCTTCGATATTGTGGCAGGCCTGCCCGTGCATGTCGTAACTGTCGCGACGCGTTCGGAGACCGGCCCGTGAAAAAGAATTTTCGATAAAATCAGCAGCGGCGTTGAGCTGCGGGTAATGCCACATGTTGCGTTCGCCGATTTCTCCAGCCAACTTTTGCACACTGGCACGAAGTTCTTCGCGCAGCGCAACTTCATCGGGCGATAGCGGCGCAGCCTTCAAAATATTCTTGCCCGGCATTCTCACTCCAAACCACCAGAGTAACGCCAAAACCGCGGCGACCGCGATAGCAATGCGCAGAGCGCTGAAAAGAAGTGACCGCAACACAGCGGGAACGCACCTGTGCGCTTACGCGATTTTTCTCCGAAACCGCAACGCGCAGAAACTGAACAGCAAGATCGACATCACCATCAGGACAACAAGGTTCTGCCAGTATTCGAGGAGCGTCGCGCCGCGTAAAATGATCGCGCGCATGAGCGCGATAAAATACGTCGTGGGGAAGAGCGCGCCGAGCGCGTAAAAAATCCACGGCATGGTTTCCCTTGGGAAAATGAATCCGGAAAAGAAAACGCTTGGTAACAGGAACACCATCGACATTTGGAGGGCCTGCATCTGATTTTCGGCCCTGGTCCCGACGAGCAGCCCCAGGCTCAGCAGCGCAAACACATACACTAAAGTGGAAAACATCATTGCGAAGACATTGCCCACGATGGGAACGAAAAACACAAACCGCATGATCGTGAACAAAACCACCGCCATTGCCATGCCGATGCACAAATATGGAATTAGCTTGCCGAGCATGAGGCCCGCGCGGCTCAATGGGCTTACCAGTAATTGTTCGAGCGTGCCGCGCTCCCGTTCGCGCACCAGAGCCATCGCGGCAGCAACTGTTGTCCCAATCTGCAAAACAACGCCAATCACGCCCGGCACAAAAAAGTTTGGGGCGCGCATGCCCGGGTTGTAAAGCATTTGGGGGCGAACATCGACCGGCATTCCCTGCCGGCCGGTTTCACGCAAAAGCGATTCCAGCGATTGCGTCAACGCCACGCCGAGCCCAGTCTGAAGAGCCTGTAATGCCGTCGTGGAATTCGACCCATCAACAAGCAATTCCACCTGCGCGGAGTGGCCTGCAAGCAGTTCGCGAGTGAAGTTGGGCGGGATATCGAGCGCGGCGTAGGCGCGGCCTTTGCGCATCTCGCTCTTGAGCTGCTCCAAACTTTGCACTTCGCCCACTATGCGAAACGACTCTGTATTCACAAAACGATCGATCAACTGACGGCTCTCGACGGTGCGATCTTCGTTGAGAACGAGCATCGCCATATGTTTCACGTCGTTATCGAGCGCGTAGCCGAATGCGATCATCTCGATCAGTGGCGGGAAAAAAAAGAAGAAGAGCGTCAGCGGATCGCGCCAGACGACGATGAACTCCTTGAAGAGTATCGCGCCGAGCCCGCGGAACAATTTGTGTTTCATATTTCAGCCGCGACAAAAATTGGCCACGGATTAACACGGATTATCACGGATTTTGAAAAAACTAGAGATACGCACCTCATGCATCTCATCCGTGTTTCATCTGTGTTCATCTGTGGCTTGATCTCACGCGGCCTTTTGTCGTTCAGCGGCGTGCTTGGCCGAGAGCTCGACAAACACGTCTTCGAGCGAAGGACCCATTTCGTGAATCTCGGCATGACCGACGCCGACTTTGCGCAGTTGTTCGTCGATCTGCGCGCGCTTGACGCTTTCATCGACCAGCAGGTGCATCGATTGACCGAAGACCGTGGCACTGCGCACTCCGCGCATCTCGTGCATGGCACGCAGCGCAGTGGTGACGTGATCGCAAGTCACATCAAGCCGACGCGTACCGGGTGGATTTACCTCCGGCATTTTTTTTAACTCGTCCGGCTCACCGCACACGATCAATTTCGACATATAAATGTAGCCCACGTGATCGCAGCGCTCCGCTTCGTCCATGTAATGGGTCGTCACAAAAAGCGTCATGCCTTTACCAGCGAACTCGAAGAGCAAATCCCAGAGCTCACGTCGCGCGACGGGATCGATGCCGGCAGTGGGCTCGTCGAGGAACAGCACAGTCGGCCTGTGCATGAGCGAGCAAGCCATGGCAAGGCGTTGACGCCAGCCACCGGATAGCTGACCGGCGCGCCTATCGATGTACGGCTCAAGATGCGTCGTGGCGATCATTTCGTCGCGCCGCTGGTTCAATTCGCGGCCGCTCAGGCCATAAAGCTTCCCGGCGAAGATCAGGTTCTCATTCACCGTCAACTCATCATAGAGCGAAAATTTCTGCGACATGTAGCCGATCATTTCTTTGATCGGTTCGACATCTCGCACGATGTCGTGGCCGCCGATTCGCCCCGAGCCGTCGCTCGGCTCCAGAATTCCGCATAGCATCCGGATCACGGTGGTTTTCCCGGAACCATTCGGACCGAGAAAGCCGAAGATCGATCCCTTTCCGACCGAAAACGAAACGTGATCGACAGCCGTGATTGTGCCGAAGCGCTTCGTTAGCCTTTCAACTTCGATCATCGGCTGTTGCTGTAGCGCCATATTAAATCACTACGAAGGACGCGAAGAACACGAAGAAATCCAAAGTTTGCTTCAACTTTTATTCTGGCCTTCGTGACCTTGGTGCTCTTCGTGGTTAACCATCATTTCACATTTGGAAAATAGATGTCCGCCGCCATTCCGGCGCGCAAACGATCGTCGTCGCTGGGCAAACGGACCTTCACTCCAAACACCTGTTTGATACGGTCCGCGACGGTTTGCACGTTGCGCGGGGTAAACTCAGCCTGACGATTTATTTGCTCGACGACGCCATCGAAATCTTTGCCCGGAAACGAATCGACACGGACGCGGACGTGCTCGCCGAGTTTAATCAAACCCAGCCACGATTCCGGAACATAAACGCGCACCCAGAGATGTCCGGTCAGCAGAAGCGTGGCCACTTCCTGATTGAATGGCGGCATCAAAATGTCGCCCGGCTTTACGCTCAGTACTTCCATCACGGAATCCGCCGGGGCGACCACCTGCATTTCTGCTAACTGCGCATCGATATCGGCCAGTTGCGCGCGCGCCTGCGCGACACGCATTTTCGCGGCCGCTACGTTTTTCTCCTGCGACTTCGACGCGCTGTCGGCACGCTCAGCATCAGTAGGCGAAACTACCCTGCGTTTAAGCAACTCCTGCTGACGCCCTGCATCGTCGTGCAGGAACTGCAACTGCGCTTCCTGCGCATCTGCGTCGTGAATTGCGGTATCGATCTGCGCGACGGCAAGATCGCGACGCGCTCGCAGCTCTGACGCATCCAGTTGCACGATCACCTGTCCTTCGTGCAACCGATCCCCTTCCCGCGCGAAAATTTTCTCCACGCGCCCGCTGAAGCGTGGGCCTACATGCGCTTCGTCCACTTCGATCGTTCCCGAAACCGCGTTTCCACGATTTCCGCAACCAGCGAGCGACAAAAGTAATGTCAAAGATCCCGCTGCAGCCAGATGGAGTCCTCGCGCTGCAACGAATGGACGGCGCAGCGCGCCGTCCTTGCCCTGCCAACCTTGCCTGGTGAGCAGAGCACTCATGTTTTTCTGCCTTTCGCAGTCAGCGTGCCTTCGAGGACAATCTTAAGAATCCCAGTGTACCCTTCTTTAGGCATCATCCCAAGCTCCTGCATCTTCGCTGGATTCATGATCGATTGAACCATCGACAGCAAAATTTCGATGATCAGTTTGGTCGGAACATCTTTGCGCACCATTCCCGCTCGTTGTCCCTCGACGAAAAATTTTCCGAAGTAGCGCTGGATTAGCGCGGCGCGGCGGCGTTCGACGACTTTGAAGACGTCTGGCGCTTTCTGGCGCATGTCGCGAACGAACGGCGGCTTGATCTCATCCAATTCTCGTTGCGTACCAGCCAATAATTCTCGCAAAGTCGCTGGGAAATCGTGTCGTCGGGCGCGCATAACTTCCTTCAGCATCGCTTCGACGCCTGCGAACTTATCGGCCAGCACAGCTTCGAGCAGATCGAACTTGCCGGGAAAATGCGCGTAGAGTGTTTTCTTGCTAATGCCCAGCTCCTCCGCCAGATCGTCCATGGTCACACTGCGGAATCCATGACTGAAAAAATGCGTTCGCGCAGCATCGACAATGCGCTGCCGGTTCGGATCGCGCTTTCGGCTTCGCGGACGCCGTTTGGGTTTCACAGCTGGGTAGTCTTACCACAATGAGGAAACTAATCCAGTATATTTAGTTTCCATAATCCGACTCGCCTAGTGTTTTGCCCCCGTTTGTCAGTTAGGGGGGCGGTTCGCCGCGTCCCTCAAAAATAATTTGATCTGTCCCGCCAGTGGTGCGGAGGCTTTCACGCTCTCTGCCCGCGCGCAGCGATTGGCGGACGTGCCTTGTGCCAGTCCGTGCTCTGTTCGTAGGCGTGCGCGATCTGCAAAATGCGCGCTTCATCGAGCGCTTTGCCTAACAACTGTAACCCGACCGGGAGGCGATGCCCGTCCACTTCAGCAAAACCACAGGGCACGCTGATTCCACAAATGCCGGCCAGGTTAGCCGCAATCGTGAAAATGTCGGCAAGATACATTTGCAATGGATCAGCCACGCGTTCGCCTAACTTGAATGCCGGCACCGGTGAAGTTGGCGAAATTATTGCATCGACTTTCTCGAAGACGCTGGCGAAATCCTGCCGGACTAGCTCGCGCACTTTTTGCGCATGCAAATAATAGGCGTCGTAATAACCGGAGCTCAAAACGTAGGTGCCGAGAATAATGCGCCGTTTCACCTCGGGCCCGAAACCTTCTTCGCGAGTGCGGCCATAAAGATCGACCATGTCTGCTGGGACTTTCCGCTCGATATCCATAGCGGACCCCATCGAATCGAGCGAGATTGGCTGAGGCCTCAGCGGTAGCCAGAATGTAGTAAACCGCGATGGCGTATTCAGTAGCAGGCAATGAGACCTCAACAATTTCAGCGCCTAACGAATGCATCTGTTTTACCGCGGCATTGATTGCGTCTTTCACCTGCGCATCAATGCCTTCGATCAGATATTCCTTCGGCAAACCTAATCGGACACCGCGCAAACCGTTTCCGAGCCCAGCGGCATAGTGGGGCACAGACTCGTTAAGAGCCGTCGTGTCTTGCGGATCATGACCCGAGATCGCGGTCATGATCAGGGCAGCATCGCGGACGGTTTTCGTTAACGGCCCGATTTGATCGAGCGACGAGGCAAACGCGACGAGGCCGAAGCGCGAAACCCGGCCATAGGTTGGTTTGAATCCGACGATACCTGAAAGCGCAGCCGGTTGCCGAATCGAGCCACCAGTATCGCTGCCGAATGCACCGAAGGCTTCGTCTGCGGCAACTGCTGCTGCCGAACCGCCACTGGACCCACCCGGCACGCGCGACAAGTCCCACGGATTGCGCGTCAGCTTCATTGCGGAATTTTCCGTGGACGAACCCATGGCAAACTCGTCCAGGTTAGTTTTGCCGAATGGAATCGCGCCCGCTGCGCGCAATTTCCGAATCACAGTAGCGTCATAAGTTGCTCGATAACCCTGCAAGATCTTCGATGCGCAAGTGCACGGCTGACCTATCACGTTGATGATGTCTTTGATCGCAAGTGGGACGCCGCCTAGCGGAAGATCGACATTCGCTTTGTCCGCCTCTTTCATGGCCGCGTCCATGTCGAGCGAGAGATAAGCGCCGATTTCTCGATCGACCATTTCAATGCGAGCACGCAAAGCCTGGATTACTTCGCGCGGGGAGACTTCGCGACGACGCAACAGCAACTGCAGGTCGGCGATGGTGAGCGCCGGCAGATCTTGCTCGGTCATTCCACCACTTTCGGGACGACAAAAAGGCCGTTCGCCTTCCGAGGCGCGTTGCTGAGTGCTTGCTCCGCAGTGAACCAGTCACGCGGCGCGTCCTCACGGAAGACGTTAAAGATTGGGAGGACATGCGCAGCCGGCTCCACATCGTTTACGTCTGCATGACGAAGTTTTTCGACGTATTGCAGCACATCATCCAACTGCTTCTGGAAAACTTTCGCCTCGGCTTCAGTCAGATTGATGCGGGCCAGCCTGGCGACGTATGCGACATCGAAGTCGGAAGCTTTAGCCATGGTTGGAATTCAAGAATGCAGGTGGCTGATGAGCCACATGACCGCAGCCGCAAGCGCAGTCAAAAGAAGCAGAAACATGAGCCGGCCTTCTCGACGTTCTTTGCGCAGCGCACGCGGTCGCCGGGCGCGTCGACTTGCCTCAAAGGACTGTGCGCCGTCCATCGCGAGCGAAACCTCAAATCGTTTTTCGGTCTTGTTGCCTGCCATGCCTTGTTCCGCCTGCGCGCGAGATCTGTTCTGCGGAATCGACCGCCCTTTTGTAACCATGCGTTCGAGCCGGTCGAGTTTGTCATGCAGCTCCGCCTCCTGTCGTGCGATCTCTTGTTGCTTGCGGCGAAGCGGCGGACTCGATTTGCGCGGACGACGAAACATCGCCATCACTTGCTCGCCATCCAAAAGAAAACGAGAAGTGCCATCGCGCCGAAAATAATCAGCGGCAGGGTGAGTGCGAGCCCGATCTGCAACCACTGGAAAAATGAGCGGCCATCGCTGCTTTGATACGCATCAGTCGTGGCGTCCGGCAACGACGCCTCGCCTGTGGCCGCCTCGGCTGCTTGTAACCGGCTGCGTTGATCGCTGTATTCGGTGCGCGCGTCGTCCACTGTGCTCAACGCCCGGCTCAGTTCCTTGTGCAAATCTGCCGGATTCCAGCTTCTGGGATCGATCGCTTCGATCAACTCCAAATGTTGCGCGAAACTTTCCCGAGCCACGCGGACTTGCTCCAACCGATTTTGCGCACTGTACGCTTCACGCTCCAGCACAACCAGTGCGCGCGCCAGTTTATCGGTCATTTCCGCCCGGCCATGTTCCAATTCCTCCTGGCGCCGGCTTAATTCTTCCAGTTCGCGTTTTTGCTTCTCGATCTGTTCCTGCTGGCGTTTGAGCTGCAGCAGTTGATCCTGCGCCTTTTGCACCTGCGAATCCAAATGCTCGGAAGAGATTGCTTCGTCGTCGTTCAACTCGAGCATTTGTTCAAACGGTCGATCTTTTTCTGGCATGACAAATCGCGACGCCGTCCGGGCTCGCCGTAGCGGATATTGGCTTCGCGACGTTAAATCGTCAAACCGTTAAATCGTTAAATCGTCAGACTTGATGTAGCCGCCTCGCCGCGTCGAGGCGCTCGCTTCTATCGCGCCGACATCATCTCCAGAAGAAAACCCCTGAAATATTCTGTTTCAGGAATTGCAGGGATAACTGGATGATCCGGTGCCTGCTCAAACCGGCGCAGTCGTCGTGCGGAACGCCGCGCATCGGCAAGCGCATCCGTGACTGCTTCGGAGAATGCGGCGTCGCTCACGTGATGCGAACATGAAAAAGTCGCCAGTAATCCGTCTTTCGATAACAGCCTGAACGCGCGCATGTGCAATTCCCGGTAACCGCGCAAGGCGTCTCGCAGTCCGCTCCTCGTCTTTGTAAACGACGGCGGATCGAGAACGATCAGATCGTACTGTGCCCCCGCTTTTTCAGCCGCGCGCAGGAACTGAAAGACATCCTGCTCGATCCATGTCCCCTTCAATTCATTGCGCGCAGCGTTTCGTTTCGCGGCGGCAATATTCTCGGAATTTTCTTCAACGCCGGTCACTTCCGTTGCGCCTCTCAGCGCACACGCCAGCGCAAACGCTCCCTGGTTTGTGAAGCAGTCCAGCACGCGCCGGTTGCGCGCGTATCCCGCGACGATTCCATAATTATGTCGTTGGTCGAGATAGAAACCGGTCTTTTGTCCATGCAAAAGGTCGAGTTCAAGTTTTACGCCTTCGATTTCGATCGTGACCTGCGAAGTCGTTCCGCGCAAAATGCCTGTCTCGAATTCCAATCCCTCCGCTTTGCGGACTGGCGCGTCGTTTCGTTCGATGATCGTGAATGCTTGTAGGGCTGGTGCCTCGCCTGCCAGTCGTTCAGACCCGGCAAGCGAAGCGCTTGCCCTACAAAAAACATCTTCAATCGCCTCTACAATCAAATCTTTTCGCATGTCCATCGCCAGCGTGAGCGTTTGCAAGACGAAATGATCGCCGTAGCGGTCGATGATCACGCCGGGCAGGCCGTCACTTTCGCTCCAGACAACGCGACGCAGTTTTGGATCGACGCCTCGTCGGTCGCGATACTCGGAAGCTTGCGCGATGCGGCGCCGAAAGAAATCAAGATCGAGATCCTGCCGGCGCCGGGAAAAACGGCGCGCTACAATTTGTGATTTGGAATTGTAAATGGCGCTGCCGATCAGGCGATCCTTACCGTCCTTGAGCGAGATCACATCGCCGTCCGCGGGATTTCCAAAGATCTTCAGGACTTCACTCGAAAACACCCAATCGTGGCCATGCAAAATTCGAGCGCGCGGTTTGACAACGATTCCTGGCATAGAAGCGACTCAACGTCCAACGCTCAACGTCCAACGTCCAACGCTCAATAAGCGATTCGGAATTGGGCGTTGAAAGTTGAGCGTTGAGCGTTAAGCGTTGACCGATGCAAAGTCACCTTCAAGCCTCCATCGATCTGCCCGGGATAAAAAAGCTGCGCAGTGGAAAGGTGCGCGAGGTCTTTGACCTCGGCGACACGTTGCTCTTCGTGGCCACCGATCGCATCTCGGCTTTTGATGTGATCCTGCCCGACCCCATTCCGCACAAGGGCGCGGTGCTGAACCAAATTTCCGCGTTCTGGTTCAAGCGGTTCGACGAGATCGAGAATCACCTTGTCACGGCGGATCCTGAGCAATTCCCGAAAGAATTGCAGCCGTTCCGCGAGCAGCTTGCTGGCCGATCGATGATCGTAAAGAGAACAAAACCGTTGCCAGTGGAATGCGTCGTGCGCGGTTATCTCGCTGGCTCCGGCTGGAAAGAATATCAGGAGTCGCGGAGCGTCTGTGGAATTGAACTTCCAGCCGGACTGAAGCTTGCGTCACAATTGCCGGAGCCGATTTTCACGCCAGCGACGAAAGCCGAAGAAGGTCATGATGAGAACATCGACATGAACCGGTGCGCTGCGATTCTCGGCGAAGAAATCGCGAATCGTGTGAAAACACTAAGCTTGGAAATTTATTCGCGTGGTCGCGATCACGCCGCGCAGCGGGGAATAATCATGGCAGATACGAAATTTGAATTCGGCACGGTCGATGGAGATTTGCTCTTGATCGACGAATGCCTCACGCCGGATTCGTCGCGCTTCTGGCCAAAGGATCAATACGTCGTTGGGCAAAGCCCGCCCAGTTACGACAAACAATTTGTGCGCGATTATCTGGAAACGCTCGACTGGGACAAAACCCCGCCCGCGCCGCGCCTGCCGAAGGATGTAATCGAAAAAACTTCCGCTAAATATCTCGAAGCATTTCGCCGCCTTACGGGTACCGAGCTCGCGAACTTATAGACAATCCTATACAATGGCGCCGTCATGTTGAGCCCTTCGACTTCGCTCAGGACAGGCTTCGCGAAACATCTCTGGCTTTGTGGTATCGGCACGGTTCAGAGATGATTAGAGATTCTTCTCCCGCGACTGCGGGATCAGAATGACATATGAGCCGGCCCGACATTTTGTTCATCATGACAGACCAGCAGCGGTTTGATACCATCGCTGCGCTCGGAAACTCGCATATTTACACGCCAAACCTCGACCGTCTGGTGCGACGGGGAATCGCGTTTTCAAGTGCATACGCTACGTGTCCGGTTTGCGTCGCTGCTCGCTATACGATCCGAACAGGGTGCGAGCCGACAACGACGCGCGTGTTCAGCAACGCGAAGGCAGACCCCGTTGCCGGGCAGGCCCCGGATATGGAAGCGCGTTGTGGATCATACCTCGCTCGAGTGATGACGCGCCTGGGATACCGCACCTTTGGAATCGGAAAATTCCACACTTATCCATGGGACGAAGACGTAGGTTACGAAACGCTGTGGCGCAGTGAAGAGACGTACCATCCGCCGGCACGCGAAGGTGATGATTACGGTTCATGGCTCGCTCGCGAGCATCCGGAATTCGATTTTTTGGAGCAACCAATGGGAGAACGCAGCGAAATGTATTACCTTCCACAGCGCAATCCGCTCCCGGCGGAGTTGGGCGCGGAGTGGTGGGTAGCCGATCGCGCGGTAGAGGAGATTGAAAAGTCCAATGATTCACGCTCGTTTTTCGGATTTGTGTCGTTCATGGGCCCGCATCCTCCGCTCGCTCCGCCAATTCCCTTCAATCGAATGTACAACCCTGATCGAATGCCGGAGCTGGTTCTCGGCAACGTTGAGGAAGATCACCTGGATGAAGAAATTCCCTACATGCAATACGCCGTTTGGGCGGATGCGATCAATCCAGCTTTGGCGAAAATTGTGAAGACGCGATATTACGGCGAGATCACTTACCTCGACCATTGTCTCGGCCGAATCCTTAACGCAATCGAAGCGCGGCCGAACTCTAACAACGTTCTTATCTGTTTTTTTTCGGACCACGGCGACCTTTTGGGCGACCACCACGGCTGGCAGAAACAAAACTTCTTTGAGGCGGCCTGCCGTTTCCCGTTGCTTCTCAGTTGGCCTGCAACACTAGCGGCCGGAGCCGTCCGAACTGAATTGATCAGCCTCGCGGATCTTTTTGGAATTGCGACGGAGGCCGCGGGTGCATGCGAGCTGCGCGAGGGAATAAACATTCTGAAAATGCTGCGAGGCGAATGCGCGCGGCGCGAATATCTTGTCGGAATGGTTGAAGTTCCCGGCTCACAGGACTTCAAAGTCATGGTCGTGACCGACGAGTGGAAATACATTTTTATGGCCAACGGCGGCCGGGAACAACTCTTCAATCGCAGACGCGATCCCAATGAATTGTCGAACTGCATCAGTTCGTCGCTCGGAATCAGAGATCACCTTTATGATCTGGCTGTGAAATCGTGCCGGACGCCAGGCGCAATGGACGCGCTCGACGGCGACAAGCTCCGCGTATTTCCTTTCCGCAAACGAGCACCGAAGCGCATCTATCAATTCGACCGCTCGCGCGGCGTGCTTGGGTTCCCCGATAAACCAGAAGACGCGCTGAACGATTTCGACCACTCCACGCTCAAACGAATGAAATGAGATGCAATCGCCTCCACACGATGGAGAAGATTTAGGCTTGGGCTTGAGGCCGGGTGATTCGCATTACCGTGCGTACGTCGGTCCGCCGGAAGATTACGATCTAATCGCTGCGATGACGTTCAATCTCCTCACTACGCTTGGACTACGTCAGCGTCATTTATTGCTCGATATTGGCTGCGGCTCGCTTCGAATCGGGCGCTTGTTAATTCCGTACCTGAATCGAGGAAAATACTTCGGCGTCGAGCCTGCCGAATGGCTCGTTGCAGAAGGAATCAAGCAGGAGCTTGGCGAAACAGTCGTTCAAACTAAACGTCCGACGTTTTTGTTTACCGATTCCCCCGAGACCATTGTGCAGGCAAAAGTCTCATTCGATTTCGCGTTGGCTCAATCGATCTTCAGTCATTGCGGACTGGACTTGATCAAGGGTTGGTTGTCCGCAGTGTCGCGGTCCCTGGCCCCAGATGGAGCTTTGATTGCGACGTTTCTACCGAGCGATGAAGACTCACAACGCGCCGGTTGGATCTATCCCGAGTGCGTGAATTACCGGCCAGAGACATTGGAACGCGCAGCGGCAGAGGTGGACTTGCGATTTCAAATTCTGGATTGGAAACATCCCCGGCAGACTTGGGCGCTTTTTGCTGCTCCAGACTTTGATTCCACATGGTTCAAGAATCAGCCTCTCACTTGGAACGCAGCACTCGAAAGAGCGTTTCGGCAAAAGCAATGAAGTGAGAAATCATCTGTGATCGACGAGAAGATTTTTGCGGCACCGCTTAAGGTAGACAACGTCGCCGACTGCTACTTTTACCACACCATGGAACTCCCCGGTTATGGAGTCATAGAGGGCCGGGATTGGGATTTGCGTGACGGAGTGGACGAGTACCTCGGCAAAGTCGATTTCGCCGGTCGGCGCGTTTTGGAAATTGGTCCTGCCAGCGGTTTTCTCACATTCGAGATGGAAAAGCGCGGCGCCGACGTCGTCTCCGTTGAAGTAACAGCGGAGCACGGCTGGGATTTTGTTCCGTATCCGGTTAAAAAATTGGAAGAAGTGTTCGGCCTACGTCGAATCGTGATGCAAAAGCTGAAGAATTCCTACTGGTTCAGTCATGCGGCTCTAGAATCCAAAGCCAAAGTCTATTACGGCGATGTTTACAATTTGCCTGCTGCTCTCGGGCAATTCGACATCGCAGTGATGGGCTCGGTGCTGCTACACTGTCGCGATCCGCTCCGCATCGTCGAGCAATGCGGAAAAATGGCTAGGATCCTCATCATTGTGGACATGTTTCACCAAGATCTGGAAGGCGCGCCTGTCTGTCGTCTTGCGCCCACGCCGCAGAATTTTCTCTGGCACACGTGGTGGCATTTCAGCACGCAATTTTTCACGCAATTTCTGGCGGTGATGGGATTCACCATCGCAGAGAGTTTGACGCACCAACAGCATCACCGCGGAAAGCCCTACACGCTTTTCACTGTCGTCGGTCGAAGGGAATGATGCGCAAATGTCGCCTCTGCCGCTGCGGTGACACATTGCGAATGTTTTGTGCTGTTTTCCTGGTGGTGCGATTTACCGCCTCAGCGCAGCCCGAGTCGAAAGGTCAAGATAGCGGAACGCGTGAAACAACAGGCGACGCTGTCAAAACCGCGTCTTGGGAAACTCGAGAGTTACCGAATATCCGCCTTCGGTTTAAGCTGCCACCCGGCTACAAGGAGAAACGATGGGCAGTCGTCGTTGGCTCTCCACCTACTATTGCAACCTTCCAGCTCGGGCATGTGAACCAAATCGACTTCGCTGTAGAAAATGCCGAACCTGCCAACCCGGAAAATGCTAAGGTAGGTCTTCAAAAAGACTACGTTGACTACAAAGAATGGAGCCAGCTCATCGGCGGACATCACGGTATCGTGCAGACATTTCGGGGGGGTGTGATCATGGATGAAGAAGGAGAGCGCCTGCCGTACTGTGTTGAGGCGGTAGGCGTATTAGACGCCAAACATCTGCTACGGATCAGTGCCACGTTAGGAAGCCAGGAACGGCAACAGGAAGTTCTTACAATGCTGAAAACAATCGAATTTTACCGATCAGAATGAAAGTCGGCTCGCCTCGCGGGAGACGACTAAATCAACTCGCTAACGAGGGATTTCTCCTCTTTTAATTCCGCGACCGACGCATCGATTTTCGCGCGGCTGAAATCATTGATCGGAAGTCCGCGCACGATTTCGCATTTTCCGCCGCGCATGCGGACTGGGAATGACGACATCAATCCCTCCTCGACATCGTAACTTCCGTCGGAACAAACAGCCACGCTGTGCCAATCGTTGTCCGGCGTGTCGTTCGTGAGCGAGTTAATCGTATCGACGATGGCGTTGGCTGCCGAGCCGGCTGAAGAAAGTCCGCGCGCCTTGATCACGGCGGCACCGCGCTGTTGCACCGTCTTAATAAATTCTTCCTTCAGCCATTTCTCATCGCCGATCACGTCGTTCGCGGGTCGACCATCGATTCTGGCGTTGTAGAAATCCGGATACTGAGTCGAAGAGTGATTCCCCCAGATGGTCATATTGGTGACCGAGCCGATGCCCACACCGGCCTTGTGCGCGAGTTGCGCGCGGGCGCGGTTCTCGTCCAAGCGCGTCATGGCAAACCAGCGGTCACGCGGAATGTCTTTCGCGTTGTTCATCGCAATTAAACAATTGGTGTTGCATGGATTTCCGACCACGAGCACGCGCACATTGGCCGCGGCGTTTTTTTGGATCGCCTGACCTTGCCCGATGAAAATTTTGCCGTTAATCCCCAGCAAATCCTTCCGCTCCATACCGGCCTTGCGCGGAATGCTTCCGACCAACAACGCCCAGTTGATGTCGCGAAAGCCTTCATCCAGATCGGCAGTCGGTATTACGGCTTCGAGTAACGGAAATGCGCAATCGTCCAATTCCATGACCACTCCCTCGAGCGCACCCAGAATAGCTGGAATCTCAATCAAATGGAGCCTGAGCGGCTGATCGGGTCCGAACATTTGCCCCGAAGCAATACGAAACAGAAGCGCGTAACCAATCTGTCCGGCGGCACCCGTGACAGCGACTTTAATCGGAGTTTTCATTATTCAATTAGACACAAACGCCCTCGCGAGCAAAGCCGAAGCACGGATGCCTGCTTATGGTAGATTAGGCCCGCGATGTATCCGACGAAATTAAATAAGATCATCAACCTGTTTGAATCGCTGCCGGAAGATGAGCGGCGCGAAACGCTCGTCTCGTACGCGGATAACGCGAACAAGCAGCAGCCTCGAGAAAGCGAGAAGTTCGACCTGGTTGATGTGCGAAAAGATGAGGAATGCACGGATACTGTGGGCGTTTACCTGCACGTCGATGAAAATGGCAAGGCGCACATTCGCATGACGCTCGGTCCCGAGGTGCAAACGCTTACCCGATCGATGAGCGCGATTCTTTGCAAAGGGCTCGAAGGCTCAACGCCACACGAGATTCTCGATCTTCCGAGCGATTTCGTGACGCGCATCGTCGGCACGGAACTGGTGCGGCTTCGCAGTCAGACCGTGTACTACGTCCTCACGCGCATTAAAAGCATCTGCAAGGTATGGCTCGATCGGCAGCGAATGGCGCAGGTGGCGTAACGATTTGCGCGTGACGTTCGCGTGATTTCGTTTACTGTCCGCGCTGGCGCAGATGCCGCGAAATAACGAGCTCAAAAAAATTCTATTGATCGGCTCCGGTCCAATCGTGATCGGTCAGGGCTGCGAATTTGATTATTCCGGAGTCCAAGCGTGCAAAGCGCTGCGCGAAGAAGGTTATGAAGTCGTGTTGGTGAACTCCAATCCGGCCACCATCATGACCGATCCTGAATTCGCCGATCGCACGTATGTCGAACCGATCACGCCCGAAGTAATCGAGGCCATTATGGAACGCGAAAAACCCGATGCGATTTTGCCGACTCTGGGCGGACAGACTGCCCTGAATGCCGCCATGGAGTTGAATCGCAACGGAGCGCTCACCCGGCATGGCGTGAAATTGATCGGCGCAAACGCGCAGGCCATCGCAAAAGGCGAAGATCGCCAATTGTTCAAGGAAGCGATGTTGCGCATCGGGCTCGAAGTGCCGCGCTCCAGCGTGGCGCGTTCCCTGTCCGCTCTCGATCGGATCGTGGCTGAAATTGGAACATTTCCGCTAATCGTTCGCCCGGCGTTCACGCTGGGCGGGACCGGCGGTGGGATTGCTTACAATCGCGAGGAGCTCGATGAGATCGCTGCGCGCGGACTGGATCTCTCGCCGGTCCACGAAGTGCTGATCGAAGAGTCGCTGGTCGGGTGGAAAGAATTCGAGATGGAAGTGATGCGCGACCGGATGGACAACTGCGTAGTCGTTTGTTCCATCGAAAATTTTGATCCCATGGGCGTGCACACCGGCGACTCCATCACGGTCGCGCCTGTGCAAACGCTCACCGACAAGGAATACCAAATGATGCGTGACGCGGCGTTTGCGGTCATTCGCGAAATCGGCGTCGAAACCGGCGGATCCAACATTCAGTTTGCTGTTCATCCTGACACCGGCCGCATGGTCGTGATCGAGATGAATCCGCGCGTCTCGCGGTCCAGCGCACTGGCCTCAAAGGCAACGGGGTTTCCAATTGCAAAAATCGCGGCCAAACTCGCGGTCGGCTACGCGCTCGACGAAATCAGAAACGATATCACGCGCGAAACGCCCGCGTGCTTCGAGCCAACCATCGATTACTGCGTAGTAAAAGTGCCTCGGTTTACGTTCGAAAAATTTCCGCAGGCGGACGCGACGCTCACGACCCGGATGAAAAGCGTCGGCGAAGCGATGGCGATCGGCCGCACGTTTAAAGAAGCGTTGCAGAAAGCGCTGCGCTCACTCGAGATCAAGCGCTTTGGGTTATGCGGCGATGGCGCGGACAAGGACGTCGATCTTGAAACGCTGCGACTGAAGCTGGCAATCCCCAATGCCGAACGAATCTTTTACATCGCGCAGGCGTTCCAAAAAGATGCATCGATTGATGAGGTCTTACGAGTTAACGAAAATCGACAGGTGGTTTTTGAGGAATGTCGCTGACCTCGTTGCTGAGACGGGATGTCTAAAGACGAAAATATTCTCGCGCGCGAAGAAGCTCGGTTTTTCGGACCGACAGTTGGCAATCGCGCGAGACGCTTCGGAAGAAACAATTCGATTGGAGAGAAAAACTCAAAATGTCACACCGACGTACCGGCTGGTCGATACATGCGCGGCGGAGTTTGAAGCTTATACGCCGTATTACTACTCAACCTACGGTGACGAGAACGAGCGGCGAGACAGTGCTAAGCGCAAGATCATGATTCTGGGTGGCGGGCCAAATCGCATCGGCCAGGGCATCGAGTTCGATTACTGCTGTGTGCATGCCGCGTTCGCCCTGCGCGAACTCGGGTTCGAAACCATCATGGTGAACTCGAATCCGGAAACGGTTTCCACCGACTACGACACGAGCGATAAACTTTATTTTGAGCCGCTCACTTTAGAGGACGTGCTCAACATTTACGATCAAGAGAAACCCGAGGGCGTGTTCGTCCAGTTTGGTGGACAAACACCGCTGAATCTAGCCAGTGGATTGAAGGCCGCAGGCGTGCCCATTCTTGGGACGCAGCCCGAAAGCATCGAAACGGCAGAAGACCGGCAACTGTTCGCCGCAATGCTGGACAAACTCGGCCTGCGGCAAACTCCAAATGGGTCGGCGATCAGCACCGAGGAGGCTGTCGCGATCGCGAAGAAAATTGGTTACCCAGTTTTGGTGCGACCTTCGTTCGTTCTCGGCGGGCGCGCCATGGAACT
Source organism: uncultured Verrucomicrobiae bacterium (assembly GCA_963840305.1). Classification (GTDB taxonomy): domain Bacteria; phylum Verrucomicrobiota; class Verrucomicrobiia; order Chthoniobacterales; family UBA10450; genus Udaeobacter. The sequence goes on along the minus strand of CAWIYE010000005.1, from coordinate 313,332 downwards.
TGTCTATAACGACGGAGACCTTCGGCGCTATATGGCGAGCGCCATCGAAGTGACGCCGGATCGTCCAGTGCTCATCGATCGCTTTCTTGAAGATGCAATCGAAGTCGATGTCGATTGCATCTCCGATGGCGAAACGACCGTAATCGGCGCCATCATGGAGCACATCGAGGAAGCAGGCATTCACAGCGGCGACAGTGCGTGCGTGATTCCGACGTTCTCATTATCGCAAAAAGTTCTCGATGAAATCTCCGCGGCGACAAAATCGATGGCGCGTGAGCTGAACGTTCGCGGACTGATGAATGTTCAGTTCGCGGTGAAAGGCGATGATGTTTACGTTCTGGAAGTGAACCCGCGCGCGTCGCGCACGGTGCCCTTCGTCAGCAAGGCAATCGGCGCTCCGCTGGCAAAACTCGCTGCCAAAGTCATGACCGGAAAATCATTGCGCGAACTCGGATTTACCCGGGAAATCGTGCCGAAACATTTTTCGGTAAAGGAAGCTGTGTTTCCCTTTCTGCGCTATGAAGGCCTGGATATTTCACTTGGTCCGGAGATGAAATCGACCGGCGAAGTGATGGGCATGGATATCGATCTCGGCCTTGCCTACGCAAAATCGCAGATGGCCGCGCCGCCGCCGTTGCCGAAAACAGGAAAAGTCTTTGTCAGCGTCAAGGACGCCGACAAAGAAGCGGTCATCCCGGTCGCGCGCGAGTTCGTGAAGCTCGGTTTTGAAATTATTTCCACCAGCGGAACCGCCGAAGCGCTGGCGAAAGCAAAAATCAAAGTAACGAAGGTTTTCAAAATTCACGAGGGACGCCCGAACGTTCTCGACCGCATCAAGAACGGCGACATCAATTTCATCATCAACACGCCCAGCGGTAAAATTCCGCGCGAGCATGAAGTGGTCATTCGCAATGCCGCGCTCGCGGCGAAAATTCCAATCATGACGACCGTGCGCGCCGCGCTGGCGAGCGCGAATGGAATTCGCTCGCTACAAAATCGAAAAGTGCAGGTGCGCAGTTTGCAGGAATACCACGCCGCCTTTGGCGGCAAAACTCAACGTCCAACATCCAACGCCCAACGCTCAACGAAGAGAACAATGCGCATTGTTTGATTCCGTTTATTGAACGTTGGGCGTTGGGCGTTTATGATTCCAGTATGAAATTAGCGTTGTGCTTGCTGATTGCCTTAGCGCCTGCCGCGATGAATCTTCGCGCGGAGGAGAACAAACCAATGAACTCGTCAAACGAAGTTGCAGTGATCAAGACCAGCGAAGGCGACATGGTGGTGCAGTTTTGGACTGACGCGGCGCCAAAGACCATTGAAAATTTCAAGAAGTTGGCGCGCTCGGGTTTCTATAACGGGACCATTTTCCATCGGATCGTAAAAGGGTTCATGATCCAGGGCGGCGACCCAAATTCGAAAGATCCGGCAAAAGAGAACAGCTACGGAGCAGGTGGTCCGGGTTACAAGATCAAAGCCGAGTTTAACGATCATCCGCACGAGCGCGGTGTGCTCTCGATGGCGCGCGAACCCGATCCGGACTCGGCCGGCTCGCAGTTCTTCATCTGTCTCGCACCGGTGCACCGACTCGATCACCAATACACAACCTTCGGGAAGTTGATTAAAGGCGACGATGTGCTGGAGAAAATCGGTGACACGCCGGTGACCAAAAACAGCATGGGCGAAATGAGCAAGCCGATCAAACGCATCGTGATCGAAAGTATTAAGATCGTACCGGCCGGGTCGGTAAAGTAGCTACCCGACATTTTCATTAACACCTGGCTTCAGCCAGGTGTTTATCGGACGATATATCACGAGCCGTTTAAACCGCTTCCGCGGTCTAAGGAGGCAAGCTGTTGAAACGGCTTATGACACTTGCACGCTGAGCAACACCGGTCTAAAGCCCGGTGTTACTGAGAATCCGCCGATGAATTCACAACGCACAAAAATCGCACTTATCCAAATGCGTTGCAGTTCGGAGCCGGAGAAAAATTTCTCGCGCGCGATTGAATTCATCCGCGAGGCAGCGAAAAAAGGCGCTCAGATCGTTTGCCTGCCGGAGCTTTTTCGGTCGCAATATTTTTGTCAGACAGAAGATCACAAGAATTTTAATTTGGCCGAGGAAGTGCCGGGAAGATCAACAGCGACATTAGGAGAAATCGCGCGCGAAACCGGTACGGTGATCATTGCTTCACTTTTCGAGAGGCGCAGCGCGGGCGTTTATCACAACACCGCGGCGATGATCGACACGGACGGCAAGTTGCTCGGCAAGTACCGCAAGATGCACATTCCAGACGATCCGCTGTATCACGAGAAATTTTACTTCACTCCCGGCGACCTTGGGTTCCAATCGTGGAACACCCAGCACGGCAAAATCGGGGTCTGCGTTTGCTGGGACCAATGGTACCCCGAAGCGGCGCGGCTGACTGCGCTGCGCGGCGCGGAAATTATTTTCTACCCAACGGCAATTGGCTGGCACCCAAGCGAGAAGAAGGAATTTGGCAAAGCGCAGCATTCGGCGTGGGAAACCATTCAGCGCAGCCACGCCATTGCCAATGGATGCTACATAGCGGTGGCAAATCGCGTTGGCCACGAAGCGCCTGCCGGTGGCGCTGGCATTGAGTTCTGGGGACAAAGCTTCGTTTGCGGGCCGGACGGCGAAATCGTCGCCAAAGCTTCGGTGGAACAGGAAGAAATTGTGATGACTGATATCGACTGGCGCCGCGTCAACGAACATCGGACGCACTGGCCATTCTTGCGCGACCGGCGCGTCGACGCTTACGCCGGGCTCGACCGCCGGATGATCGACTAATTTTTCGCGCGGCCTGCTTGCGTGCTTTGTGTTAATACGAGCGCGATGACCGCTAGGTTTCCTCAACGGATGCGCCGGCCTTGGTATCGGCCTTCTTTGACGACGCAGATCATGATCGGGCTCGTTGTCGGCGCTCTGATCGGTTGGCTGCGGCCCGATTGGGGAAACGCAGTTTATTTTCTGCGCGACATTTTCATCAACCTGATCAAGTCCATCATCGCGCCACTTGTCTTCTCAACCATCGTTGTGGGAATCGCAGGGGCGGGTGCCCTTCGCAAAGTGGGGCGCATGGGAATTAAAGCATTGATCTACTTCGAGATCGTCACGACCGCAGCGCTGTTCATTGGACTGGCTGTAGTCAATTTCACGAAGCCCGGAGTTGGGGTAACTCTCGCCGCGACAAACACGGAGCTCTTAAACAGCATCGGCCAGACCCATCCGAAAACTTTCGTCGAAACTATCGTGCACGCGTTTCCCTCCAGCGTTATCGAAGCGATGGTGCGAGGCGATGTTTTGCAGATCGTCGCGTTCAGTGTGCTTTTCGCACTCGCCGTCTCTGCGGTTGGCGAAAAAGGGAAACCAATCATCCGCGTGATGGAGAGCCTCGCGCAAATCATGTTTAAGTTCACAAACTACGTCATGATGTTTGCGCCGATCGGCGTCGGCGCGGCCATGGCGCATACGATCGCTACGCAAGGGCCGGGCGTACTAATGAATCTCGGCAAGTTGATCGGCTCGCTTTATCTGGCTCTCGTGATTTTCATCTTGTTGATCTTTGGCCTGGTGATTTGGATCGCACGGATTCCGTTGCGTCAATTTGTTAGGGCGGTGCGCGAGCCTGCAGTGCTCGCGTTCGCGACTACGAGCAGCGAATCGGCGTTGCCGAAGGCGATGGAGTCAATGGAACGCTTCGGTGTGCCGCCGCACATCGTGGGCTTCGTGATGCCCACCGGCTATTCGTTCAACCTCACCGGATCGACATTATATCTCGCAATGGCCTCGGTGTTCGTGGCGCAAGCGGCGGAGACGACAATCGGTTGGCACATGTCGTTAGGCCAGCAGATCACAATGATGTTGACGTTGATGCTCACTTCCAAGGGCGTGGCCGGCGTCCCGCGCTCATCGCTTGTTATCTTACTTGGGGCACTGAATTCGTTTGTGCCGTCAGGACTGGGGCCGGTCGGCGTGGCCATTATTTTCGGCGTGGATGAATTGATGGACATGGGACGCACGTGCGTGAATGTCATCGGCAATTGTCTCGCGACGGTGGTCGTTGCGCGCTGGGAGAAAGAATTTGATGAAAGCCGCGCGCGAGTTTTTGGGACGCCGGCCGAAGCCGAGCTGGACCTAAAAGGCGGCGATGTCGCTTTTGTCGATGCAGTCGCACAAGGTGACTGAGGATGCAATTCAGGGTGGATGCACGGCAGATTCGCTATAGACGGTGCACTGCACCGCCGAAAAACCACAGCGCGATGTCCCTATCACTGAACCATCGACAACTCTGTAGCGTTACAGCTAAGATGCTTTGGTAATGCTACCTATGCATACATTCGCCCAAGCAATCTATCTAATGCAGATCTTCACGGCTGCTTTTCTCGCGATTCTTTTTCTTCAATCGGGAATTGATAAAGTGGTCGATCGCCGCGGAAACCTCGAATGGCTAAAGGGGCATTTCGCGAAGAGTGCGTTAGCGGGCGTTGTGCCCGCTCTGGTGACCGTAATCACCATTCTCGAATTAGCGGCAGGAGTATTGAGCGGCGTTGGCTGCCTCGCGCTCGTCGTTTTGCGCGATTCAACCGTCGCATTCTACGGCGCGGTAGTTTCCGCGGTTGCGATCATTGCGTTATTCTTTGGCCAGCGCATGGCCAAGGATTACGCTGGAGCCGCAGTGCTTGTTCCATATTTTCTGCTCACCCTCTTTGCAATTTATCTGCTCGCACAGCGATAAATCAGTGAGCCGCGCGAGGTGAACCGCACGATCGCAACTCAAACGATGTGGCTGAGAAAATTTGCGAATACGCAATTTCTAGTCGGTGTATTGCTTCTAGTCTGTGCGTTGACTTTTTACTACTTTGCTGTCCTAAGAATTGATTACAGGAAGACAACGCTGCTTAATCTTGGCCCGTACCCGGATGCGACAGAATATTTCGCACAGGCCGAAGCGTTGCGGAGGGATGCCTGGCCGTACATACAGATTGGATACGAGAAGCTTCCGTCAAGGTACCCTTTTGGTTACCCAATGCTGATGCTTCCCTGGCTGAAAGTTTTGCGAGGAGCAGATGCCGTGTTGGCGCCGTTTCGCACAAATCAAACTCTGGGGCTCCTGCTGCTTTTGGTCGTTTTTGGTTTTTACGTCTACTTGTCGATGCCATTAAGAGGCGGGTTTGCAGTACTTTTGCTCGCGACAATCCCCGGCTTCTTCACTTTCTGCCGGTCGTCAATGAGCGAAATCAGCGCATCTCTGCTTATTGTCCTGGCCTTCATGTTTACTTACTTGGGGCTCAAGGAAGAACGCCGCTGGAAAATCTATTTGTCAGCGGTTTTTCTTGGTCTGTCATTAAACATTCGAATTCAGTCGCTTTTCCTTGCACCGTTACTATTGGCCATGGTTATCTTCCCGCCAAAGGGGACGCGCTGGCGCTGGCTCCTTCACTGCTTTGCACTTCCCGTCGTTTTCGTGCTGGCGGCTAGCCCTATGCTGATATTGAACACAATCCAGTTTAAGTCGCCAATCAAAACAGGCTACGATTTCTGGGCCCCGTATTTCAGCGAGCACCATCTTCTGTTTTCTCTTCGGTATGTCCCGAAAAACGTTATCGCGATGTGGAGCGAAGCCACTTTGCGTCCGCTCGGATATCACACTGCGAATATTTTTGGCACCGGCACCTGCTTTGTCCCCGCCTTTCTCCTTCTGAGTTGCGCAGGGTTATGCTTTATTCGGATCGATCGCTTCGTTATCTGCGCATTGTTAGCCGCCCTTGCTTTCCTAACTGTGATCCTAAGTCATAATGACAGACTCGTGGATGCAAGATACTACGTGCCGCTCTTACTCCTTCTAGTCGCAGTCGCTGTCCTCCCCATCAACTGGGCCACAGCGAATCTTTTTGCCGGACAGCGGATAATCGTCTCGCTGGCGATAGTTGTCTTGTTTGCCTGCACCTGTCTCGGTTATCCATCGCGTTCCGGATATAACACACCTGGTATTGATCGGTCCCAAGCGTGGGACGCCCTTCATTTTCCCCCTTCACCTGGTCAATCCACGAAGTTTCTCGCGCAACGGGATTTCGCGAGACGGTTGCGACACCAATCCGGAATTGTTCTCTCCGATATTGATCCTGTTTACTTGAATTCTCTTTTGCCACACTCGTTCGCCGCTGCGCCGATCGATGGAGACCATAATTATCAGTACAGCCACATTTGGAAATATGGTCGACCGCAGGCCTTGGCCTTGGTTGAACTTGGCTTGGAGCACTCGCTTCCCGCTTATGCGTTGTTCGTTTCTAGTGATGAAGCGACTACCAAACAGTCGCGTCTGCCAGCCGTCGCTGGATATAACTGGCACGCTCTCGATCACTCCCGCGGCAAGGCGGCTATTTTAGAGCTTGTCCCCGTTGGGTCGAACGAATCATCGTCATCGGACTAATGCGGTTCACAGCCATCTTGCGAAGTGCCGGGCTTGGAGATTGACTTGTGCAGAAAGCTTTTAGACCCATCCTTTTCTCAGCCGTGTTATTGTTAGCAGCCTATCTCCGTATAACCGGCTTGAGCTGGGGCCTCAGTAGTGGCTATGGTCATGACCTGAATTTTCAGCCCGATGAGTTTGTCAGTCTTAGAGGAGTCTTCGAACTAAACTTGTTGAGGGGCCGTATCAAAGCTCCTGACGCCTACTTCGAAGGTACGTTCAACTATTATCTGTGGGCGTTACCGCAAGCATTGCTCAAGGTCAACCCTACCAAAGATGTGCCGTTTAGAGACTCAACGATGATAACTAGGTATTCTAGTCTTCTATACATTTGTCGATGGATGTCCGTCCTATTCGATCTCTGCACCATTGTCGTCATCTTTCTTGCCATTAGAGAAGCGAGCTGGAATTTCCATGCGTCTCTGGTTGGCGCGCTTTGCTATTCTGTTCTCCCCATGCAGGTCATCTACGCACATTTTATGAGAACTCACATCTTGAGTAATTTACTGTGCGCCCTGGTTATTTGGCTGTCCCTGAAGCTGCGCAAATCCCAGACATGGCAACTCCTTTTCACTGTTGGTCTAATTTCTGGTTTGGGAGCCGCGACGCGTTATCCGGTCGGGCTCATCGTGGTGATTCCGTGCTTCTATTTGCTATTGAATGGCGCTGATAACCTGCCGGGAAGGAAGGTCCGGCTTTCAAAGCGCGCGAGAGATTTCATTACACGCCAAGTTTGGTTGATTGGTATGGGATTCGGAATTGGTCTGTTCCTTGGTCATCCGATGTTGTTCTTCGATCCGGCAAGCGTCATAAAAGCAATCACCGGGGAAACGCTAAAGTACGCATCGTTGCAAGAATTCAGCAGGAATCGGTTGCTGAACTTGTCGGTGGTCTGGAGATATCTTACATACCTGGTTCCATTCGCGATGTATCCCTTGCTTTGGCTAGTCCCTTACTGCGCAATCTTATATCTTGTTTTCAGGCGTAGCATTTACAGCGTGTCCATTCCGCTACTGATTTTCTCTTTCTTGTACCTGTACTTCATGGGAAAAGGCTACCTTGGGCCATATTTCGCACGGATAACCATGCTTTTGTTTCCCGGATTTTGCGTACTCGTCGGCATAGCCTTCAGCGACCTCCAGTTGCGGCTGAGAAACAAGCGGATACCTGGCGTCGTTTTAGCCGGTGCGCTTCTAGTTGTTGTTGCGTCATCTATCGCGTTCGATGTGGCATACGATCGCGCCATGCAGCAAAAGGACGCGCGACAAGCTCTTCGGGAAGATCTACAAAAGCTGGTTGACGAGGCGCCAGCAACTATTGGCATCTCGGACTATGGACCTTATTTTTACATCACGATGCCCGCCGCCAGGCCGTTGAAGAGCGAAAAGGTGGCGGTTCAACTACAGGACCCAGGGCAGGATGCTGACTTCTTTTTGTTTGGATTCCCAAGTCAGATTGAGCTTCCACTAATAAACGCAACTGTAAGACGGGTTGAAGCACAGGGAAAGTTTAAGTATGAAAAGAGCTATAGTGTTCCCGTAAAGATTTTAGGACGCGAATTCAAACTGGTGGGCTTTCCCCCAGACATGACCTACCCTTTTCCAACGATTTTGCTTTTCCGGGCTAGAACACCAACGTGAAATTGCTCGCCGGCTGATTAGACAGCGCTCGGCCACGCCGGCTATCAGGAGGCGCCACAAACAGTCGGAATCCCAAGGAATTCCAGGATGAAAGCCATGGGGATCTCTGAAAAGCTTGCCGAATCCCCTGCGGGCGATCGTTCTGCTAGTGCCGATAGCCACAGTCGCATTTTGGACGTTTGCCTATTAGCTTGTTCTTGTCCTTGAGTGACCGGCGCGAGGGCAATCCTTCAAGAAAGTCTTGAAGTGCCGCCATACGCCACGGGTTGGAAGCAATTGAGTCTTCAAATATTGAACTATTCTTACTTGTAGTCCAGAGTTACCCATGGAAGTTCCGGTCTTCCCAAAATGGATTCAGCTTGAGACACTGAACAAGTGTAATCTTCGGTGTACGATGTGTCCAATCAGCACCGGGGAAACTAAGCGGCCGAATATGCCCTTTGAGCTTTACGAAAAGGCCATCCGGGAATGTGCAAACTATAAAGATTACCTAGAAACGGTTGGAATTTACCTGTTGAATGAACCACTTCTGGATCGAACATTACCAGAAAAGATCGCGCTGGCAAAAAGCCTGGGCATTAAACATGTCCATATCGCAACCAATGCAGAATTACTGACAGAAGACAAAATTAATGCCCTCGTTGACGCAGGTATAGATAAAATCATACTGTCTATTGAAAGTCTTTCGAGTGCAATCCAAGAGGGGATACGGAGGGGGTCTCACTTGGATAGGATAAAGTCCAATGTCGACAAGCTATTCCGAATAAAAAAAGAGAGGCAGTTAGAAGGCCTTCATATACAAGTAAGAATGTTAGCATTTCCGCAGAATCAGCCTGAATGGGAAAATTATTCTGACTATTGGATTGAAAAGGGGGCGTCATCTGTTCATCTACAACCTATGCACAATTGGGGCGGAAGTTTTGCCGATATTAACCGTGAGGAAGTAGGAATGAACATTTGCGATTACTTGTGGTCAACATTAGTCATTCAATCAAATGGCAATGCCTGTCTATGTTGCCTCGACTCTGCAGGAGAGTTCAAGCTTGGCAACATAAAGGGCGAATCCATTTATGATATATGGCATGGAAAAAAGTTTGAAGAAGTTCGCCAGCAGTTCCAGCAAAAGTTGCTCAAGAAATGCACTGAATGCAATTTTACGCCCGGTAAATACATTTCAGTAAAGAGAGCGTCGTACCCCAAATAGGGATCAGGCTACAGTTTCAACCTGAGGCTAATCAAGCCGCCGGATTGAGATACTCCGTAAGGCCGACTTCGCCCAAGCCCGTTTGCAAAAATCCCGCATTTCTACAGAATTCGAAGGTGAGGTCCATACCCGCTTCCGAATCACCCCGGAACTTCCATAGCGGAGACGCTCTGCTGCTGCCTATCGCCGGCATCGCGTTTTGGACTCTCGCATATCAACTCGCGCTGCTGGCCAGATGGCCAGCGAAAACGATCACGTGGTGCTTCTTGGCTATCGCCCTTGCTGGCTTCTTTTTGCTCGCGCGCGTGTGGAGGAAAACAGATGCAATCCCTGGCAAAAATTATCGGTTACATCGCTCTCACATCCTTTTGTTCGTTCTGGGTCTGGCCTATGCCACTACAGCTCTCTTCGTGCGCCGGCCCAATCAAGATGATGTAGTCTATTTCCACAGGGCTCTTACGCAGCTGTTAGACCTCAACCAGCCTATCTTTCTGGGCCAGACGAGTGTCGATATGGACGCCGCGGCATTCTCGCCAGTTCACCTGGCAACCAGCTACGAGGTGCTAATGGCCTTCCTGGGACACTATCTTCGAATCGATCCTCTGTACTTTTATCAGGTAGCGGGTCACGCCTTTGCAAAGGTTTCGGTTCCATTTGTTTTTTATTGGTGCGCCAGAATATTCGGATTGGACCGCTGGCCCGCAGCCATCGGGGCTTTCTTTGGCATGTGTTTTCTGCTTCTCGCTGATAAGTCATCATTCGGTGCGTTGCTTGGAGCTGTTAAGTCACTACAGTCGGCCGACCCTTCCGGATGGGTAGGATTTTCTACGCTTTCCGGATACCTGTGGCAGGGTAAGCCAATCGTTTTGATCTTGCTTTTGCCAATCGCTCTTGGGCTCAGTTACCGATTTCTCAACCGAGGTAATAGGAGCGATGTGGCGTGGCTGACCTTGTTGGGAATCGCTGGTGTGGGGCTTAGCAACCCGGCGCTTTACTTGATCCCAGCAGTTATTGGCTGCTCTTGGGTAGCTTTTCTTACGGTTCAGCTAATCGAAGGCAAGGTCGGCGCCGAGCTCTGGCTCCAAGGTCGTCGTGGCCTTCTTCTCGCGATTCCAGTGGCGTATCCAATCGCGATACTGGCCTTACTGAAACTCAACATAATTCCGAAGCCAATCGACATCACGATGTATGGAGCAAGGTATCTGCCATGGCGAGAAGCTGTCGATTACGCCATCGGTGCACCTGCTGACTATCTGCGGGACGTCGTGCTGATGATTACTGTACCGCTACTAATCGTCAGAGGAAGAAATGGGCTCTTTATCTTCTTTTATCTCTGTGCCGTGTGGCTGTTTTGTTTGAACCCATTGCTGGCGCGCATGTGGATGGAAAATATTCTTGCACCGACTTATTTTCGGCTTGTCTATCTCCTGCAGTTTCCGCTCCTCTGCACGTTGCTTGGGGCGGCGGGACCTCGTTTAACGCAGCCCGACGACGGCTCTCTAAAAGACCGAAGAGCAACTGCGCTGGCGCTTCTGGCCGTTATTGCAAGTTTCGTTCACAGTTACCACGGACTGTCTATCACACCCAAGTATCCGAAGCTTGGTATTGGCTGGAAGTCGCCGGGGGAATACCAGCTACTTCCGGCAAACGTTGAGTTTGCTAAAGCTGCGGGAAAATACATTGCACACGCAAAACTGCTCGCGCCCACATGGACGGCTGGTTGCGAGTTGCCGCTTCTTTTGCCCGAGATGAAAGTGGTGGCTCCACGGCTGGTCACACATTATTTTTCAAATGCCCACAATCCCGACGAGGGTATTCTCCGCTTCCAGGCAGAGGCCTTTGTCAAGGAAAACCGCTCCGAAAACCCTAAAGAGCTTCAATTGTTTGAAATGAAATTTCGACAGGTGATCGAGACCGGTCGCGCAAACGCGGTTGCTGTTCCTGAATCCGAAAGCCAGAGAGTATTGGCGACGCTTCAATCGATCGATCCCAGCTGGCACCGCGTTTTGGAAGCAGGCGGGCTGGTGTTGATACTTCCCGGTGACGCAACGCCAAAGAATTGAGATTAAAGGTCAATTCTGTTTTGCGCTTTGTAAGATCACTCGGCACCTTTGCAGATGTTGCCACGATTGTGGCATTGTGATCCGTGTTTGCGACCAAACTACCCTGTCGCGCCAATAGCGCACCGCATCGAGTGCATCGGTTTGGCCCTGTGGCCGAGCGAGCCGTCCAAATCTTTGCCATTTTAATTGGCGGAGTTTTCCTGCTTTCGGGAGTTGTCTATCTTTATCTAGGCCGCGTTACCCTGCTGTGGGGAGGCGATTTGTGGGACGTCTACGCTTTTGCCTGGAACCACACATGGCTTCAAAGTGCCCTGCTTAAGCAGGATGCTCATGTAAAGTTCTTCCCCAAATCCATTTGCCTCGCCAATTTGCGCTTTTTTCATGCCGACAACGCGCAAATGCTCTTCTTTGTCGGGATGGGGCTGCTTTTGATGACAGTCTGGCTGCTTTTGATCCCGATTTGGCGTGATAAAACCATAAGTCTGACTGCAAAAACATTGTCCACACTTGTTGTGGTCCTGGGCAATTTTTGGATGGGCCGAGCCAGCATCACCGCCAATGGCGAGTCTAACTCTGAAAACTCTTTGGTCATGTGCGGAGCGGCCCTCGCTTTTCTTTTGATAGCCAGGACGCGTTGCTCTTGGACGGCAACGGCAATTGTAGTCTGTGCCGGGTTTGTCGCCTCCTTTAGCTTTGGCACGGGGTTGGCAATCTGGCCTACTCTGCTACTTCTGACCTGGTGTCTGCGTCTTCCGAGGCGAACGATTGTTTTACTCGGAATCTGCGCTCTTGCGGCAGCCGTCATCTACGAGATGCTTCCAGTGCTTCCGTTCAACTGGCCAAAAGTATCGGACGTTTCTCCCGGCAATCCCATTGATGTCTTAACCAAGTTCTGCAGACTCGTGGGCAGTCCGGTGTTATTCACAATCGCGGCTTGGCGCGAGGCAAAGACGCCTACGGACTTACAGCACTCCTTCAGCATCGCATTGTGGAGCGGCGTGGCGGGCTTGGCGCTTGCGGGAATTGTTGTCATACCTCGTATGCTTCGCCGTGACCTTGGAAAAAGCGGGCTCGAAAGCACTGGATTATCACTTTTGATTTTCAACCTATTTGCTTTGACGCTCATTACTGTCGGGCGATTCATATCGTTTAATTTGGAGCCTTTCGCTCCGCGTTATTTATTCTGGAGTTCACTTTTTTGGATGAGTCTGATTTTGCTCGGGATCGAGCGAGTGGACCGCCTACAGTGGGGACGGTGGCCAACTCTCCTTCTGCCCTTTGCAATAGCCATCTTCGCCTGGCCGGCACATTATCAAGCATGGTTCTGGTGCAAAAACCTGCAAATTATATGTGACAAAGATGTTACCGCCCTGATCAACGGAGCTTTTGAGACTCAAAGGATACAAATGGTTCCTCCTGAGTTTAAACAAGTTTTTGAAGAAAGGATTCATCTAGCTTCGCAGTTGCGGGCGCGTCACTTGGATGTATTCGCTGATGGCTTACAGGATTGGATTGGGCTCCGAGAAGCGGATGTCTTTGGGACGCGACATAAGCGAGAAGGACTTAGTGGTCAGTGCAGTATTGATGCTTTAGGCCAGGGCGACAACGGTGCCCGCGCAGTGCGTGTGAGCGGACGAGCATTGAAACATGAGCAGTCGATTCCACGGATATTGGTAATAGCCGATTCAAACGGAGTGATTCGCGGAGTCGCCCGCTCAGCACGGATTAGCCCATTTGTTAATCGCACGTTTTACCAAGGCAAACTTACCGCGAAGATTGGATTTGTCGGCTACATTAGGGATTACAATCCCGAACGACGATACGTCATACGGAGTGTCGATAATATGACTCTTTCGGATGAAGAGATCCTTGTGCAGCATTAGCCGGCACGGCGTTCACGCGCTTCACCCCAAGGTCATTCGGTCGCGAGTGAGGCTTAGAAGAAGCAGATAGCAAACGAGATATGGCGATGGCTAACCGATTGTGTCAGTGGGTCATTAAAGATTGGGCGATTGCCGTGTGTGGAGGGCTCCTAGTACTCTTGCTGGTGTTACACCTCACAAGCCTGCGCCACAAGGAGGTTACTTACGACGAGCCTTACCACTATCAGTATGGGTATCTCGTCTTGAAAGGCATGCCGCTACGAGTTACTGCGATATTCAGCAGTAAGATGCCGTTCTCTAGTCTGAACGCCATCGCCAGTGAATGCCTGGCTATCTTTGAAAAGACGTTCGGTTTTTCAGTGGACACGTCGTGGAACGGCCAAATAAAGCGGGGCCGCTACGCAACTGTTGTTCTTTCGCTATTGCTGGCATTGTACGTGTCAAGGTGGAGCTATGAGCTTTATGGCCGTAAGGGAGCGCTCCTCTCTTTGAGCCTCTTCGTGTTCGATCCCAATCTGCTGGCACACGGTCAGTTGGTAACGGCTGATTTACCAGCCGCGTTGATGACAACAATGGCGCTGTACCACTTTTGGCAATTCCTCAAATTCGGAGGCAAAGGGCGAGCACTCCTGAGCGCAGTAACACTTGGCCTAAGCCAGTTGGCCAAATATTCGTGTATTTACCTTTATCCTCTCTTCCTGGTAATCGCGGTGCTTTACGCACGTTGCAAGCCGACAGGCGAAACCGCCGACTCCGCTCCGCGGGAGCGCGTCGTCCAAACGCTCCGTCGCTGGTCAGTTACTACGGCCTTTTTCGCTGGCGTGAGCGTTCTCATAATCAACGTAGGGTTCGTTTTCGATGGAATCGGAACGCCCTTGTCGGGATACGCGTTCAAGGATCCATTTTTCAAGAACCTGCAAACCACCTCCGTCCTTCGCAACATCCCGCTGCCGATATCCGTGCCGTACGTCCAGGGCTTGGATTTCATCAAATATGAGGAACGGATGGGGATAGGGTGGGGAAATCTTTACATGGCAGGGAAGCTTCGACTGAATCATCATGACGGAACCCTTCGGGGATTTCCGGGCTATTACTTCTATGCGGCGCTATTTAAGGTGCCGATTGGGAAGCAAGTCATATTTCTTCTAGCGTTGCTCGGATTTCTCTTTCAGCGTGGCCAGCGAGTTGCTATTCTCCGTCGGGACGAGCTTTTTCTCTTAGCTCCGATTTTTGTGTATTGGGCTTACTTCAATTTTTTCTTTAACACGCAGATAGGTATTCGCTATGTCTTGCCCGTATTCGCTCTGGCTACGGTTTTTTGCGGGAGACTGTTAGCTGACCCCGCGTCCAAATTGCTGCAGTTTACGGCGTTAATTCTGAGCGTCTGGGTTGGCATATCGACACTTTCGTACTTTCCACACTTCCTATCGTATTTTAGCGAGTTTGTACCGGACAGGAAGTTGGCTTACCGCTATCTGGCAGATTCGAATCTGGATTGGGGCGGGAACCAGTGGTACCTTGCGAAGTACATCCGCCGACATTCCGGCGTCATCGTTGATCCTGACTACCCGGCAGTTTCGAATCTGGATTTGGGCGGGAACGGGTATCTGGCGGGATATATCCGCCGCCATTCGCGGGTCGCAGAACCTGGCAAACCGCAAGCAGGTCGGATCATCGTACCTGTTAATGCCTTGGTTGGCGTCGGAAATCCTGAGCAGTACAGATGGTTAAGGGAACACTTTACTCCTGTGGACCACATCGCGTATTCATTTCTAGTTTACGATGTCAAAAATGAAATGCTTCCGCAGTCGGCTACGGATACCAAGAATCAAACGGAGTCATTTTCACCTTCTCCGCGCAACTGACATCGAAAATCAAAGTGCGAGGGTACGCAAGGACGATACGAGGTCACTTCCGTGATGCGAACAGATTCATGTACCACTCTGGGCTCTCGCGAACTGAACCGGCATTAAAGGGAACGAGCCCGCGATTTGTTATCTCTGAAACCAACATGTTCTTGTTCTGCAGAGTGTCCAGAAGCTCAGCCCAATTGACGCCAGCCTGTCTCAATCCGTATGGCCAAAATTCAACAAGCAGCTTTAGATCAGAGTTATCATCCAGGACACGACTGGCGCCGAGCAAGGCACGAAGCTCATAGCCTTGAATATCCATCTTGATCAGATCAACGCGTTGGCCGGGTTTGAAGTAATCATCCAACGCTATGATATCGATTGGCACGGTTTGGCGCGAAGCTACCTCGGTGGCATACGTCCGGTGATCGACGTTGAGTTTATCTGAAAGATAGAGTCTAGACCTCCCGCTGCATTCTCCTACCGCGGCCTGGGACAAGCGCACGTTTGCCAGTTTACGCGTAGCAGATTGCAATCGCTTAAAATTTTCCGGCGAAGGCTCGAAGGAATGAACGATGCCAGTCGCACCAACACAACGCGCGAGGAATTGCGAATAGATACCAATGTTCGCGCCTGCATCTACTACGACAGCGCCCGGAAACAAAACACTTCTCAGCAGCCGCCGCTCTGCACGATCGGCATACGCCTTAAAAGTGCGATAACAAAGCCGGTAGATAGGGAACGCATGTTCGTAAATCTTATTGCCAACTCTGCGAACATGCGAAATCAAAGGAGTCACGACCGAGTTAAGGAATGCGGCAACGATCGTCTCGCAGCGCGACTGCTCGAAAGCTGAACCCAACGGTGGCCAAACAGGACTCAAGCCTGAACATTCTGCCGCTGGATTTCCAGATCGCAGCGGCAGAATCGAAGAATGAAATCTCAAGCTTCATCGCGACTGATGCATCATAACACTGGAAAAGATATTGAGAAACCATACGTTCGCCTGATGCGGCTCGGCTGGAGACAGCTGTTTACATCAAAGGTGGACAGAGAGGTGCGCTGGGATCGATGGGATTTGGTGGCTCTCGGGCTAGCTGTCTTCGCTGTCATTTGGGTATTCCTGCTTAAACTTAAGACATTCTACGCTCTTGGCTATACATCTGACCTCTTCGTACATGTCCAGCTTGCTCGCAGTTGGCTTGAAGGTCGCGGCCTGCTTAACGACAACTGCTTTGGAAATCAACTTGCGATTCACACCTATTTTCTGCTTCTCCCGCTCGGCATTATAGCAAAGCCGTTCGGCGCTCCGGGTTTGCTGTTCGCGCTCGCCGTGTCGGTAGGAGCAGCTTACTTCTGGGCAACGCGTATTCTCCGCCTTTTAGGCGTCGACGGGGGCGTTGCAGTAATCGCCGTCGGGATCCTTCTTATCTCGCCATTTTCAGTTGTGTTCTATCAAGAGCCGGGCTTTGGTTTCCATGTCGAGATTGTTGCGCCGGCCTTATCTTTAGTGCTGTTCTACTTCCTCCTTCAACAGCGGATGCTCCCGTCAATCGTAACAGCACTGGCTGTAATCAGCGTGAAGGAGGATGCGCCAATTGCGGCTGCTATGGTCGCGATCGTAGCCGGCCTTGAGACATGGATTGCGTCCGCAGACAAGCGCCCGCGCTGCCGCATTAACTGGCCTGCAGCGATCACACTTCTGTTGTCCGTTTGCGCGATCCCCATCTTGCTTGCGATTTCTTGGTCACAGCCGCCAACAATGTACGCTCATCATTCGGTTGATCGCCTTGGTATCGTGGCGCCGGGAAGCTTGTCTAGCCCCGGAGCGCTTTTGGTGTTTGTCGTCTCCAATATTACTAGTTGGCTCGGTAGTAGCGTCGTCCGTCAATGGCTATGGGTCATGATCGTAGGCAGTTTTGGGACGATCCTATTGCGTCCGTACTATTTGGTTGTCGGTGTGGTTACCACCGTGGTTGCATGGCTCATGGACCGCAATGACCTGCTGTGGACACCGCGATTTTTTTCAACAGAGGCACTCTTGTGGTGTGTCACGTTGGTAGGTTTTGCTTCGATTGCGCGCACTGCGAAGCACCGCAGCAAATGGACGCGAACAGCCGCAGTTACGACCGCAATTGCAATCACAGCATTGTCGATGGCCGCCCAGGTAGCGCTTGTGCCCTATGTGTACTGGGCATATCTCCCTCGCCCCGCCAGCATTTACTCGACGCAGGAACAGCAACAGGCAGATGCCGTGTTCGGGCGTTACCGCCGTGAGGCCAAGCCGGAGGAGCCTGTTGTTGCCTCAACCTGGCTGTTCCGGTACGCGCATGACCGAAACCTCTTCTGGCTGGACCGAATGTCTGGCCGGCCTTCGCCAGTGTGGATCCTTGGCGATAGCGCCGACTCCTACGCCCCCCTCAGGATCAGCTCAGATACAATAAATCCGGAGTCTGGAATTCACATCGAGGACTACACACTCATTGACCGTCGTGGTCGTTTCGTGTTGCTCAGGAAAAGAGAGTAACCACATCAACGTCGCGTCAGGGTTAGTGTGAAAAAAGCGGCGCAGCAGTAGGGAAAGCGGCGACTGATGGCGAGGTCAACGCGAAATAACACGCGATAAAGCAACTGTGGGACCGGTAACCGATGCGAAATTCCTCCACTAACCATGTATGACAAGGCGGTGAAAGGCCGGGTTGTTAAACCTGTAACATCGAAGTTATCGTTCAAGCGTTGCAGCCATTCACGATGTCGTAGAAAAATCAACCAGGGCAACGCGATGTTGGCAGATGCCAGCGGCCCCTGGACTTCATCCAGCTCCGGCTCGCAAATCCGAAAATCGACCCGTTCGTGGTGCAGATACTTGAAAATGACGGTTGATAACAGGGAGAAAAAGGGCTCAGTCGCGATTACCTTGCCACCTGATTTCAACTTGCTGGCCGCGCGGTTCAGAAAGGCAATTGGGCTTTTCAGGTGGTGCAACACATTGGTAACAGTAATAACATCAAGGCTGTTGTCCTTGATTACATCCAACCTGTCAATTTCATGGCAGTCAAATACAAGATCGAGATAATCCAAGTCGAGCACGTCACTGGTAACAACGTTTGGGAGAAATTGTTTTAGCGGCGAAGTGCCGCTTCCTATCTCCAATATCGAGAGCGCCGCCGGATTGGGAAACTCCTTGAACTGGTCGCGGTAAAGTTCGCGATACCAAAAAAGAAGATTTTTGTTAGCGGCGAGCCGCGCGCGGTTACGCAGTGTTAGGGCACGATCTTTCGCCTGTTCGCCCTGTAAAACCGTTGTTGCGTTGCTCATTTGATTGCCCGGATGTACAGCGAGCCGGCAAACTCCGATATTACCGGCATGCTTTCGAGAAACCGGCCCACGGAGTCCAAGCGATCGACGGACCGGAACTGGTGTTTTTGGGTGCAGGAAATCAAAAGGAACGATTCGAACGTCACGATAGCCTCTTTGCTCGAGCAAGCGCCGGAGCGGCCACCGGAAGAATGCGGTCTCATCCGGTGAGTCGCCGAGTTTCCGCTTCACCCATGGCACATTCTTTTGTATCGCGATCTGAGGGTTCAGCATGTTTGGCTCTGTAAAGTAAATTGTGCCGCCGGATTTCAACACCCGGTAAACCTCGCGAAGCGCTTCTTGAATTTCGAGGTGGTGTAAAACCGAGCTGCCCACAACCGAATCAAACACAGCATCAGGATAGCTTAATGCATAGGCGTTCTGGATTTCGTAACGAACATTTGGCGCAGAATGATTTGTCTTCGCGATTTCCAGAAGCTCAGGTGAAACGTCAATGGCAACAACGTCTGCCCCGGAGCGCGCCAGCTCTCGAGTGAAATAGCCAGTGCCGCAACCCAACTCAAGCACAGTCATTCCTGGCCGGAGATGTCTGCTGAGCATCTTCACCCGTCGCGCCCAGCGCAATTTACCAGCTGGACTCTCCCAATTCCAAATCTCGCCCGCCCCGTGCTCGGCCAAGAAGCGGCCGTGTTGAATTTCTTTGGCAATGCGCTCCTGCATTGGAAAATTTTCAGATCGCCGCGAATTTGAAACTCCCATGCGTTTCTCGCCAGCCAGAAAATTTGAGATATCGAGTCAGTAACCCAGTTTTAGTTTCAGAAATCCGTGCCAGCACATCTTCAGCATCACAAGCCCGTTCCGAAAGACCTTGGTCATCTTCGTGGAACCGTGAATGCGTTCCTGGTAGTGGACCGGCAGGTCCAGAATTTTAAGGTTCAACTTTGCGGCGCCGAATAACAGTTCATAGTCTCCCCAGCGGTCTTCGGTTCCCCAGCTACCGACCATTGGTTTAATCCGCTCCCAGTCGCTTCTCCAAAGGACTTTTGTGCCGCATAAAGTGTCTTTCACTCGTTGCCCGAGCAAATAGGTGAACGCGACGCTGAAAAATTTGTTGCCCAGCATGTTTGCTCCGTTCATCGCTCCCTTTGGCACGGGATAAATCAGGCGTGATCCGTTGACAAACTCCGCTTGTCCCGAAGCGATAACATCGATGAAATAAGATAACTCCTCAGGGATTGTCGTCAGATCCGCGTCGAGGATCATCAAAATATCGCCTCTCGCAGCGTCGAAACCTGTCCAGACGTTTCGCGACTTACAAACTCCGGGCCCGTGCTCAAGACGAATATCCTTTTTTGGATAGAGCGACTGCACCCGCAACACTTCTTCAGCCGTGCCATCTGTCGATCGATCGTCACAAAAAATTATCTCCACCTGGCCAGCTAAAGACGGAACACGGCGAACGGCGTCCTCCACGTTGCCTTTCTCATTTTTGCATGGAATGACCACTGATACGGTAAGCTCTTCTGGCAAAGCCGCAGGCGGCAGCTTTCGAGCGACGACTACCTGCGTCATGCAAAGTCTGCTGAGAAACGGCAGGCGCGCACAAAAGCGATTTAGAAAACTCGACAGCAACGGCAAATATTTCGGCAAGAGGACGACTCGATGCGTCTCAAGCGCTTCAAATCCGGCGAGCTTCAACAGATTTCGGATATCCGCGGTAGAAAGCCAGTTCTGCTCAGTGCGCGGCACCTTCATCCCGAACCATTCGGCGAAGGTGACGAGTGGTTCCCAAAGATGGTTATAGGTTGTCACTAACACGCGAGTATGCCTCTGGCAAAGCGGCTTCAGATTGCGCAGTGCTTGAAGCACATCCACCGTGTCGCCAATGTCGTTAAAGAGGATGTAATCGAATTTCTCGTCCGGCTTGAAAGCCTGCTGGAATTCCTCCTTGTCTGGAAAAGCGACCCCGAAATCGAAGGACGGATTTCGTTGCCGCGCGATGTCTACGATCTCACCACAGATGTCGATGCCTTTGCCCTTACTCGGCCTAACGACGGCCAAAAGGTTTCCGATATCGCAGCGAACTGAGAGAACTTTTTTCTGCGGTTCGACCAGAAAACAGAGAAGCCGGTTTAGCAGCTCGTAATAGTATCTGTTGCGGTTGATCCACGTTTCCCGCCGAGCAGCAATCTTGCTCAGATGATCTCGCGTGCGCTCGCGTCTTTGCTCAAGCGCGGCCGGCCCCCACAGCGCTGCGTTCGGCTCGCCCTGGCCCGCGAGATCGACCACGCTAGCGCTACCGTTTAATGGCGAATTGACTGCTGCCGGACGTGCAGCAGGGCTCTGCATCGCAGCCTCCTTCATACTTGGGCGGGCCTCAA
Source organism: uncultured Verrucomicrobiae bacterium (assembly GCA_963840305.1). GTDB lineage: Bacteria > Verrucomicrobiota > Verrucomicrobiia > Chthoniobacterales > UBA10450 > Udaeobacter. The sequence continues at coordinate 292,499 of CAWIYE010000005.1, read as the reverse complement.
ATTGTAATTGACGCTCTTCTCCGTCAAATTTGACAACCGCCACGGATTCGTTCTCGAGCTGTTGGCGACCGTCTCGTGTGTATCGCCTGCACGCCAGTTGTTGCATTGATGCCGTTCTGCCCTGGGGCTCATTATAGTTTTAGATGATGGGGGCTGTTTACCGCGAGATAGGCCAGGCGTTTCAGCTCCCACCGCCCGCGCGTCACTGTGTTCAGAATCAATCCGCTTGCGAGCGAAAGAAAGGCTAAAAGCATCAACCCAGTCGAGAGAACAGCAGTCGGCAGACGCGGAACGAGACCGGTTTTTAGATATTCAATTACCACGGGGACTCCAAGCGCGAGCGAAAGCAGCATCAATGCACCGCAGATCGTCGTGAAGAAGGCCAGAGGTCGCTCTTCTCGCACGAGTCCTCCGATTGCAAGGAGAATGCGAAAGCCGTCTCGCCATGTATTAAGCTTACTGACAGAGCCGTGGGACCGTTCCTTGTAAGGCGTGTTTACCTCTGCGACAGGCATAAGCAGACGTCCCGCATGTACTGTTAACTCCGTCTCAATGCTAAACCCGCCGGCCGTAACAGGAAAAGATTTGACGAATCGCCGCGACATTACTCGATAGCCCGTCAACAGATCGATTACCTCAAGTGTGAACATGATCCTGGTGAGGCCTGTCAGAAGCCGATTACCGATTACGTGACCGGCCCGATAGGCGCTACCGCCAACCGCCAGGCGTCGCCCGGACACCATATCGAGCCCATCCGCTACGAGCTTTTGAACAAGCACAGGTGCTGTGGTCGCGTCGTAGGTGTCGTCGCCGTCTACTAGAACATAAATATCCGCCTCGATATCGGCGAACATGCGCCGAACCACATTGCCTTTCCCTCGCCGCATTTCAGTGCGGACAATGGCGCGTGCCGTGCGAGCCACCTCAGCCGTGTTGTCTTTTGAATGGTTGTCGTACACATAAACATCGGCACGTGGTAGCACTGCTTTGAAATCACTCACGACCTTCGCGATCGCCGCTTCTTCGTTGTAGCAGGGAATGAGTACTGCTATGCGCGCGAGTTCGCCCATTGGTTGTCTTGTGTTGCGAATTTGATTGGAGAGGATCAATGCCGGCCGCTCACATACGCTTCCGTAACGGAAATTTAATCCGCTTTATCCCAAGATGGCGAGCCTGAATAAACTCAGGCCGCATTCGAGGCGAGGAACGGTTTTCTGGTACGCAATTTCGCTGGAGAAAACGAGTGGCTGTGCTTGACTGATAGGTTCGACATTCCTCGTCAGAATGCCTGCGCAAGTTATCAAAATTAGTGGGGCCCGCCAGCACAATCTCAAGAACCTTCATGTGGAGATTCCACGGGAGAAGCTCGTGGTCATCACCGGCCTGAGTGGCTCCGGGAAATCCTCACTGGCCTTCGACACTCTTTACGCCGAGGGACAACGCCGCTATGTCGAAAGCCTCTCCGCTTATGCGCGACAATTCCTCGATCAGATGGAAAAGCCGAATGTCGATTTTATCCAGGGGCTTTCGCCGGCGATTGCCATCGAACAGCGCAGCGCTGGCGCGAACCCAAGATCCACAATCGCGACCACCACTGAAATCTACGATTATCTCCGGGTTCTTTTTTCCGCCGTGGGTCAGCCGCACGATCCACTGACTGGTAACCCGCTGAATCGCCAAACGCCTCAGCAAATTGTGGATCAGATCCTGGCGTATGAGCCAGGGTCCAAAATTGTTGTGCTAGCGCCCCTGATCGAAAATCAAGTAGGCGAATTCCGGGATGTGATCGAAAAGATCAGGCGCGAAGGATTCGTTCGCGCACGGATTGACGGTCAGATTATCGAGTTGGATCCTGCCCGCAGTGCTACAGCGTTGCAGGCGGGACGCCCACAGCCAATCCGGCTCAACAAGAAGAGTCGGCACACTATCGAGGCGGTGGTCGATCGGTTGGTTATCCGCGATGGGATTCGAGTCCGCCTGACAGATTCAATCGAGACTGCGCTCAAATGGGGCGGAAACCGGATGGTTGTTTTGCGAGAACAACCTGCCGCTGTAGGGCAGCCGCCAAGCGCGCGCCCGGCAACCGAAGCGGTTGCCCTACAAATGGAGACGCCTTGGGAAGAACGGCGGTACTCCACTGATTACGGAAACGCTGAGACCGGATTCACGTTGGATGAGCTGACTCCAAAACATTTTTCTTTCAACAGTCACCTTGGGGCATGCCCGGCTTGCCATGGGCTCGGCACGCAATTGGTCTGCGATCCAGACCTGATGATTTCCGATCCCGACAGAACGCTAGCCGAAGGCGCAATCACGCCGTGGCGGCGCGGAACAAAGCGGATGCAGGCATACTACCGCCATTTGCAAAAGGCGTTGGTGAAGCACTTTCACGTCGATGAGGACGTTCCGTTTCGCGATTTGCCAGAGCAATTTAAACAAACGCTTTGCTTCGGCACAAACGCGACGCCGATCGAAATGAATTTCAGCGACAACTCCGATAAATCGCGAGCAGGCGGTGAACAGAAAATCGCGAAACCATTCGAAGGACTGGTGCCGCAGATGCAGCGGCTTTACGAGCAAACCCAAAGCGAATTTACCCGTAATCGCATTCGCGCGTTTATGACGCGCGAACCGTGCAAGGTATGTAATGGAGCAAGGCTGAAACCGGAAATTCTTGCCGTTACCATAAAGAATCGTGACGGACGCGAACTCAACATTCACCAGTTCAGTGAGCTGACGATCGAAGCGGCCGCCCGGTTTATTGGTGCGCTGGAGCTGACTGCGCAACAACAAATCATTGTGACCGATGTGGTGCGCGAAATTCAATCGCGCTTGCAATTCCTCGTTGAAGTCGGCCTTGGCTATCTCACGCTCAATCGGCAAAGCGGGACGCTTTCCGGTGGCGAGGCACAGCGAATTCGATTGGCGACACAGATCGGCTCCGGGCTTGCCGGGGTTCTTTACATTTTGGATGAACCCAGCATCGGTTTGCACCAACGCGACAATGCGCGATTGCTTGGGACACTGTGGCGGCTTCGTGATTTGGGTAATTCGGTCATTGTAGTTGAACACGACGAAGAAACGATCCGCGCAGCCGACCACATTATCGATCTCGGCCCGGGCGCAGGTCCACGCGGCGGGGAAATCGTGGCGCAAGGGAAACTCAACGACATTCTCAGCGCAAAGAATTCGTTAACTGGCGATTATCTTTCCGGCCGCGCGCGAATTCCCATTCCCAGGCAGCGCGTTCCGCCGCGACCCGATGGCTGGCTCACAGTCGTTGGTGCAAGTGAAAACAACCTCAAGAAAATCGATGTATCCTTTCCTCTTGGCTGTCTCACGTGTGTGACCGGCGTCTCCGGCAGCGGCAAATCCACTCTGGTAGACGACATTCTGCGGCGCGCGTTGTTCCGGCGTTTCTACAATGCGAAAGAGAAACCGGGCACTTATCGGGCGCTTCGTGGAGAGGAACAGATCGACAAGGCAATTGTGATTGACCAAAGCGCGATTGGCCGAACGCCCCGGTCAAATCCCGTCACGTACACGGGCGCGTTTACGCCCATACGCGAGCTGTTCGCGCAATTGCCTGCGGCGCGTGTGCGTGGGTATGACGCCGGCCGTTTCAGTTTCAATGTCAAAGGCGGCCGTTGCGAAAACTGCGAAGGCGACGGCTTGATCAAAATCGAGATGCATTTTTTGCCGGACGTGTATGTCGAGTGCGAAGTGTGCCATGGCAAGCGTTACAACCGTGAGACGCTCGAGATCACTTACAAAGGCAAGAATATTGCCGATGTGCTTGACCTGACCGTGGACGAGGCAGCGCGCTTTTTCCGCAATGTGCCCGGCATTTCAGAAAAGTTAAACTCACTGTTGGATGTCGGTCTTGGTTATCTGCGGCTTGGCCAGGCCGGGACGACTCTCTCCGGCGGAGAAGCGCAACGGGTGAAACTCGCAACGGAGCTTGCGAAAAAGGCAACCGGACGCACCCTTTACATTCTCGATGAGCCGACGACCGGATTGCATTTCGCAGATATTGAGAAACTGCTGCAAGTGTTAATGAAGCTGCGCAATGCAGGTAATACTGTGATTGTGATTGAACATAATCTGGAGATGATCAAATGCGCCGATTGGATTATCGATTTGGGACCTGAAGGTGGCGAAGGTGGTGGCGAGGTGGTGGGAGCAGGTGCGCCGGAAGAAATTGCCGATGTTCCGCAGAGTCATACTGGTAAATATCTGCGGCGGATCCTGGAGAAAACATGATGCTCATAAGACACATCGGTCTCATAAGTCTTATCAGCCTACTCGCGCCCCTCGCGCACGCGGACATTTCCGCTGAACTCGCCCAAGCGAGCGCGCCACTTTCAGAAGGCGTACCGGAGGTTGCAGTCGTGCGGTTGCAGGCATTGCTTAACAGGAATCTGCCCGATGCCGAATGGCGCGCGGTCGCCGAGAAACTTGCCGAAGCCCAAGTGGCTGCAAAAAAGCCGGAAGATACTCTCCTCTTATCGGCGGATACTCGATTACGCGAACTCCCATGGGCAAAGTTCTGGCGCGCCCAAGCCTTCGCGGGCCTGAATCGATGGGCCGACGCGCTGCCGCTCTACGAGGAATTGGCCGCCAACGAAGCTTCACCGTTTCGTGGGGCAGCCACGTTTGGGGCGGCGGAGATGCTGCGCGCGTTAGGCAAGCGGGAAGACGCTTTGCGCAAGCTTAACCTTCTCTTGCATAACAGAGAATGGGCTATCCGGGCGCAGCTAACAGCGGCAGAACTGTCCATTCAAATGGGCGATGCTCATAACGCACAGCGTCTTTTAGAAGAAATGAAGCCGCCATCAGTTGCCGAGCGACGAGAACGGCGGCTATTACGTGGACGTTTGGAGCTACTTCTGCAGCGACCCGACAGAGCAATCGGCATGTTTCAAGCGCTTCTGAAACGGCCGGAGAAATCAAGTCACGCTACGCTAATCGCGGCGCTCTTCGGCATAGCCGAAGCACACCTGCAACTAAAAACGCCGGAAACTGGAGACGATGTGCTCGAAAAATTCATCGATCTGCATCCGGCAGACTCGGATCTGCCTCTTATCTTCGCAAAATTAGATGATTTGTATCGTGCAGAGCACAAACCGTCGCGCAATGAGCTGGAGAAATGGGTGCGCAGGCCGGAAGAGCCGCGGCGAACATTTGCGCGATGGTATCTTGCTCGGCTGGAAATTCGCGCCGGGCGGAGGGAACGAGCAGGACAATTATTTTCCGACTTAAGGCACACTCGCATCAAATCCCCGGCGGTCGCACATGCTTTCCTTGAGTTTGCACAATTTGAAATGCAAGACCGCCGTTTCGATGAGGCGATTGCGATCTTGGATGATGCGCGCCTGCTGTATCCCGAACCGGCTTTGCTGGATCGAATCGATTTTTTATTGGCGCAAGCGCACTATCTGGCGAAGCGATTTGATACCGCGACGGCGGCTTTCGAACAAATCGCCCATTCCAATTCGCCCTGGGCGAACGCGGCGCTCTTCAATGCCTCCAGCGGCTGGTTGCAACTTGGTAGTCACACTCGTTTCCTGGCTGATTATAGCGAGATGGAAAAACAGGGCGGCGACCAGGAGGCTCGTGCCGATCTGCGATTGGAGGAAGGTCTGATGCAGGCGGCGAAAGGCGACAAAAAAGCGGAGACATCATTGCACCAATTCATTCGTGATTTCCCCAAAAATCTGCATGTGTCGGAAGCATGGGTCGCTCTCGCTGAGCTGGCCTTTCATTCGTCGCCGCCGCGCGTAGATGAAGCGCGCAAAAATCTGGCTCGCGCAGCCGAATCGGCGCCGACCGCGGCGGCTGCCGAACGCGGCGATTATCTTAACATCTGGGTGGAAGAGTCAGCAGGCGGAAGCGACACGAGAGTCATTGAGCTTGCAAAGCGATTCCTGCAGCAACACGCGTCCTCGCCTTTCGCTCCGGAAGTTCGATTGAAATTAGCGGAGCTTTATTATCGGCGCCAGGATTTCGCAAACGCGCAGACGCAGTTTGAAACTATCGCGCAACAAAATCCGGATGACGCTCTCGCGGAAAAAGCACTTTTTTTCGCGGCCGAATCGGCCATGTCGAGCATGGGCGAGCATTCATTGGATCGGGCGATTGTTCTGTTCGATCAGGTCGTGCAGAAAAACGGCGCGATGCGGTGGTCCGCGCGCAATGAAGAAGCCCTCATCGAGCGCAAGCTTGGCAAGACCAAAGATGCGCTCGCGTTGTACGATGAGGTGCTGAAAAGCGACGCTCCGCAGTCTGAAAAACGCGAAGCGCTTTGCGGCAAGGGCGACATTTTTTTTGAGATGGGAGGGAGCGAGAATTACCAGCAGGCCATCGAAATTTATGATCAACTGGCGTCGGACAAGAACGAGCCCAGCCAGTGGCGCAACCAGGCGCTGTTCAAAAAGGCTCTCTGTCTTGAAAAGAAAAACGACCGCGCCGGCGCGCTCGAAACGTTTTACAAAATCCTGGAAGATCCGGCAGTCGCGCGACGCCCAGATGAACAACGTGAACTCTTTTGGTACTACAAAGCCGGATTTAATGCCGCGCGGCTGCTGGAGGAAGATTCGAAATGGGAGTCGGCAGCTGCAATTTACGAGCGCCTGGCCACGGCGGGCGGCAATCGAAGCGAAGAAGCCAAAGCTCGGCTGAATCATCTGCGCCTGGAACACTTTCTCTGGGCAGAGTGATGCGGTCCCATTCTTTGCGGAGGGCTGGTTCAGCGACTGGCCTGGCCAAGAAATAGCAACTGGACTGGGAATTCGCTTGCGCAAAGTTCTAAGCGGGCTCACAATCGGAGCATGAAAACATATGTAGGCATCGTGCTGGCGCTCACATTTTGCGCGTCGGCGTTTGCGGATCCGGGCAAGAATGTGGTTGCCCAACCAACGGTCGCAAAAATCTGCTACGTGAAGACCATCGCCTCTGGCATTCCGTTACCATGCGTAAGGTACTTCGGCGTAGTTCCGACCACCGCGAACCCGCTAACGATAATCGGCCGCGCACCGCAGGGCGGCGGCGAAGTGACCGCAACTGCTGCGCTCGGCAACTAGTTATCGCGCGCTGAGCTCAGACTAAGTAACTTCGCCAAAAACCGGAGTTCGGCGAGCGGTACGCTGCTCGACACGGCAGCGGCCACTGCTTTTTGTTTTCTATTTCCACCTCATCAGGCCGTGCAGTCGCGCGCCAACTTTTTGCAATCGCGCTGGGCCTTCAGCTTCTGAGAGCAGCCGTTGGCGCTAACCAGATATATTTTAACTGCGCGGCTTGGCTAAGCTGGATTTTGCTGCGGCCAGCACCGCTTTGTCGTCGTTGTCCGTCAGTGCGCCGAGAAAACCCCGAATGCGGCGAAATGATTGCCGCAAAAACAGATCGCCAGCAGCATGATCGGGTGCCGCTTTTTCACCGTTTCGGCGAGCGAATTGAATTTCGCTGTCGAGACGGCTGAGCACACACGTCGAAGCGAAAAGATCCATCGCCGCGTTCGCAATCCGTTCCTGAATAAGCTGCATATCGAGAATCGGCTCGCGGTACGTGATCAACGCGCGGTTCACGGCGAAATTAAAACGCCAGATCAAGCGGCCGAGCTGCTGCGCGTGCGCGCGGAGCTGCTCGCTCTGCACCGGCACGTCAGGCACGCGAATCGTCGCGCCGAGCCGGTTCTTTCCGGCAGCCCATGCTTTGCTCATCCGATCGCGCGACGGTTTCATCATCGTGTCGTAGATTTCCTTGAACTCCATGCCCGGCCCGCGCATCCCGACCAGCGCAATGAACGAAGTGAGCACTTCGTTCGCGCCTTCGCCGATCTGGTTGATGCGCGCGTCGCGCATCATTCGTTCCAGTGGAAGATCGGTCATATAGGCCGCGCCGCCATGGATCTGGAACACGTCGTTGATACACTCCCAAAGCCGCTCGGTCGTGAACACCTTCAGCATCGCCGTCTCGAGCATGTAATCTTCCAGCCCGCGGTCGATGAATGACGCAGTCACCGTGGTCATCGCTTCCATCGCGTAAGCGTTCGCCGCGATGCGCGCGATTCTCTTTTTGACCAGCTCGAATTCGCCGAGTGTTTTATTGAATTGCTTGCGCGTGTTCGCGTGCGCGACAGCCAGTTCCAAACAAGTTTTTGCTGTGCCCGTAGTGCATGCGCCGAATGTCGTCCGCCCAAAATCCAGCACCGTCAGCGCGACCTTCAATCCTTTGCCCATCGTGCCAAGAACATTTTCCTTTGGCACTTTGACGTCGCGTAACGCGAAACGCCCCGTGGCGGTTCCCCGGATTCCCATCTTCGGCATGCGCGGCTCGATAATTTCGAATCCCGGCATATCAGGCGTGACAAGAAATGCCGTGATTGCGGTCTTTCCCTGTTTGCCTGGCACCGGCGTGCGCGCCATTACGGTGAGTTCATGCGCGATCGCGGCGTTCGTGATGTAACGTTTCTCGCCGTTCAAAATAAAGTGCGACCCGTCCTCGCTCGGACGCGCCTGCATCTGCACATTTGCCGCATCCGATCCGGCTTCTTTCTCAGTGAGCGCGAATGAACCCAACTGCTCGCCACTCGATAATTTGGGTAGCCATTGCTGCTTTTGCTCGTGCGTTCCAAACAAGCAGCAACGCGCGAATCCCGATCGAGTGATGCGCATTAACGAAGACTGATGTTGAAGCGCAATGCCGTCCGATTTCTTCCAGCACTTTGCAGTTGGCCATTTGCGAAAAGCCGCGTCCACCGTATTCCTTCGGCGCGGTCAGGCCGAGCACGCCGACGCGTCCGAGGCCATCGATCACGCTGCGCGGAATATCCGCCTGCCGATCGATCTCCGCCGCATCGAGATGTTCATCCAGAAACTGGCGAAGCTCGGCGAGCGTTTCGTCCAGCTCGCTCTGTTGCGCAGCCGGGATACGCGGATAAGGCATCACCCAATCGGAGACGAAGTGGCCTTGGAAAAGCCCCTTGGCGAACCCGAGCGCCTGCGGCCCTGCGAAAAGCAGTTCCTCAGCCTGCTGAATTTCCTTCTGTCGTTGTGCGTCGAGTTTGTTCATTCAGTTGGCGTCTGAAAAAGTGGGCGACGAATTGTAACCGTCCGTGCCCGCGTGTCCAATCAGGTGCAGCGGACGCGTTTTGAGGCCCAAGCGCCAGCAATCCGAAAATTTGGATATTGGAGCTTGGGATTTGAGGTGCGCCCTCAGCTGCATCCCTGACTGGTGCCGCATTCGATGCAGACGCCGCAGGCGCCGGCACGGATGACTTTGTCGCTGCCGCAGACCGAACAGGTGATGCCCATGAAGATGCTGCCGAGCGCTACGGTTACGCGGTCGGCGTGGCCGTTGCCATTACCGCTGTGTTCTGTAATGCCGGGATTGTCCGGCGAACTGTTCGTGATCACGTCGATCACTTGCTTGTCGCCGGTTCGAGGCAAATCGGTGACTGGCCGGTTGAGAACTTTCTTCTCGATCTCGAGAATTTCTTTGAGCGGCAAATCCGGCTGCGCGCGGTTCGGCGACGTTGCTTCTTTGTAGCCTTTAATGAACTGGCACGCGAGCCAGCGGAACACGTAATCGGTGATGCTGGTCGCATGACGGATGTCGGGATTTTTTGTGAACCCGCTGGGCTCGAATCGCTGATACGCGAATTTCTTCGCGAGACTCTCGAGTGGTACGCCGTACTGCAACGCGATCGAAGTGAGCGTGCCCACTGTGTCCATCAATCCGCCGATGGTGCTGCCTTCCTTCGACATGGTAATGAAAAGTTCGCCCGGCTGACCGTCTTCGTACAACCCGACGGTGATGTAACCCTCGTGACCGGCGATCTCGAACCGATGGGTCATCGACGAGCGCGTGTCCGGCATGCGATGCCGAACCGGCTGATTAAGCTGCGAGCGCAGCGCGGCTAGTTCTTGCTCCAGTTCGAGGATGCGCCTTTGCAGTGCATCTTCGGGGCCGGTGAGAAGGCCGCCGTCAGCGCCAGCGCCTACAGCGCCCATGTCTTTTGTCTTGCGCGTGTTCAAAGGAGCAGAGCGCTTCGATCCCTCGCGATAGATTGCGATTGATTTCAAGCCGAGCCGCCAACCTTCGATGTAACTGTTCACGATGTCGTCCACCGTCGCCGACTGGGGCATGTTGACAGTCTTGGAAATCGCGCCACTGAGGAACGGTTGCGCCGCTGCCATCATTTTCAGATGCGCCAGGTAATGCAGCGAGCGCCGGCCTTTGAACGGCTTGAACGCGCAATCGAAGATCGGCAAGTGTTCCGGTTTCAGACCGGATGAGATCTTGGATCCGTCCGTGTCGATGACGTCCTCAATCGTGTCGAACGCATCGATATGCGCGAGGATGCGTTCGATCTCCTCGGCATTGTAACCCAGTTTCTCCAGCGCGGGTTTGACGGTTTGATTCACAATTTTGAGCATGCCGCCGCCTGCGAGCAGCTTGTATTTTACGAGCGCGATGTCCGGTTCGATTCCCGTCGTGTCGCAATCCATCAGGAAACTAATCGTGCCCGTCGGGGCGAGAACGGTGACTTGCGCATTGCGATAACCGTGGCGCTTGCCGAGTTCCGCCGCGCTGTCCCAAACTCTTGCGGCTTCCTCTTTCAAATGCGCGAACTCTTTCGCATTCGAAATTTCGCGCACCGCACAGCGATGCAGCTCGATCACTTCCAACATTGAGGCGACGTTGTCCTTCGCCACCGGCTTCGGGACGCCGCTGGCGTGCGCGTCGTGATAGCCGGGAAACGGTCGCAGCGCCTGCGCCATGCGCGCACTTTGCTCGTAAGCTTCGCCCGTCATGATCGCAGTAACCGCGCCACACAGCGACCGGCCTTCGACGCTGTCGTAACCGTAGCCGTAGCTCATGATGAGCGAGCCGAGATTTGCGTATCCAAGACCGAGCGTGCGGAAAATATGCGAGTTCTCGGCGATTTCTTTGATCGGGTAGCTCGCGTTATCGACAATGATTTCCTGCGCGGTGATGAAAATGCGCACCGCGGCTTTGAATCGCTCCACATCGAAATCGCCATCGGGAGTTTTGAATTTCATCAAATTAAGCGACGCGAGATTGCAGGCAGTGTTGTCGAGGAAGAGATACTCGCTGCATGGATTCGTGGAATTTTGCCGGTCTGTGCCTTTGCACGTATGCCATTTGTGGATCGTGGTATCGAATTGCATTCCGGGATCGCCACAGACCCATGTGCCTTCTGCGATTTTGTGCAGCAACGTGCGCGCGTCTTTGCGTTCGCAGCGTTTCCCGTCGGTCACGCGGCGCGTCCACCATTCACGCCCCTCCTGCGCCGCTTCCATGAATTCGTCGCTCACCCGTACGCTGACGTTTTCGTTTTGATACATCACCGAGCCGTACGCGTCGCCGTTGTAACTGCCGTCGTACCCCTGCTCGATGAGCGCCCACGCTTTTTTCTCTTCCTTTTGCTTCGCGTCGATGAACTCCTCTATGTCCGGGTGCCAATCCTTGAGCGTGTTCATCTTGGCCGCGCGGCGCGTCTTCCCGCCGCTCTTGACGACGTTCGCAACCTGATCGTAAACCTTCAGGAACGAGAGCGGCCCGCTCGGCTTCCCGCCGCCGCTCAATTTCTCTCGTGTCGATCTTAGCGAAGAAAGATCGGTGCCGGTGCCGCTGCCATACTTGAAAAGCATCGCCTCGCTCATGGCCAGGCGCATGATGTCTTCCATCGTGTCGTTCACGCTCTGAATGAAACAGGCGCTGCCCTGCGGATATTCGTATTGCGAAGGCGCTCGCTCTGATTTGCCGGTCTCGCGATTGTAAAAATAATTGCCGGCACCTGCGCCCTTGCCTACGCCGTATTGATGATACAAACCCACATTGAACCAGACCGGCGAGTTAAATGCACCGTGCTGGTTCAGGCAAAGCCAGGTTAAGTCATCGTAAAAAACCTCCGCGGCTTCGGCGTCCGCGAAATAACCGTCCGCCATGCCCCAATCGGTGATCGTGCGCGTGACGCGATGAATCAGTTGCCGCACCGAAGTTTCTCTTCCGCCCTTGTACGGATCCGTGCCGTTGGCGATGTCACCGTAGAAATATTTCGAGACCGCAATTTTAGTCGCCAGCGCACTCCAGCTCTTCGGTACTTCAATGTCCTCCTGCTTGAAAATAACTTTGCCGCCATCATCAGTAATTTCCGCGGTGCGTCGTTCCCATTCGATTTGATCAAACGGCGCAATGGCAGCGTCGCTGAACACACGCTTGAAGTGCAGGCCGGCATTTTTCCTTTTTGTCGTCTTGTTTTTTCGGCCTGTGTCAGATCGAGGCGGTCTGTTAAGTGAAGCGGGCGGAATTCCTGGTTTTAGTTGAATCATGGCGGTGAGGGAGGGTTAAAGTTCTCAATAAGATGCGAATACTGGTGAACAGCGGCGCCAACAACCTGTGAATAGCAGTCAACAACAAGTAATAGCGTTGCTGTCCGTGTGGACATACAAGATGCAGTACTCCGGACAGGCTTGGCAAGATAAAAATTGTAACATTTTTTTGTCCGCCGGGCGCCCACTTTCACAACGATTGGCGGAAGGGGTGGGATTCGAACCCACGGTGGGTTTCCCCACGCTCGATTTCGAGTCGAGTGCCTTAAACCGGACTCAGCCACCCTTCCTCGTTGGAATGAATCAAATGCCCGCGCGAAGAGCCGCTTAATATGAGATACGGTTTCGCCTTTGCAACACGGGCGAACGAAGAGGCTTCAGACAAAATCGGCGCTTAGCGGCGTCTTACAAATAACCGTCGAAACGCCGTGTAACGCATAAATCAGAGTTGCATCTCGCGTGCTCAACGGCAGCTTCCTTACTTCATCATTTTCCTATGAAGATATTTTTTTGGTCTTTCATTCTTTTGTGTTGGATGGCGGTTGATCTGATTTCAGTCAGGACCGTCTCCGCGCAAAACTTACCAAATACCACGCGGCTGTTGCGTTTTCCCACGACCAATGATCGGGAAATTGTTTTTTGTTACGCAGGCGAGCTTTACACCGTCGGCAAAGACGGCGGCGTCGCGCGACGCCTGACGAGCGGACCGGGGTACACTTCATTTTCGCGGTTCTCGCCGGATGGAACGCAGATCGCGTTCACTTCAGAATACGACGGAAATAGAGAAGTCTATGTGATGCCGGCCGATGGCGCGGCGCCGAAGCGGCTGACCACGTCGGCCACTCTCGGCCGGGACGATGTGTCCGACCGCATGGGGCCCAACAACATTGTGATGGCATGGGAAAACACGAAACCGCTCATCGTTTTTCGTTCGCGCATGAAATCGTTCAACGATTTCATCGGCTCGCTGTTCACAGTAGGACTCGACGGGGAATTGCCTCAGCAATTGCCAGTGCCACGCGGCGGATTTGTTTCGTTTTCGCCGAATGATTCCAAGATGGCTTACAACCGCGTCTTCCGCGAGTTCCGCGCCCGGAAAGATTATCGCGGCGGCATGGCGGATGACATTTGGATCTACGATTTCAAGACCGGTGCGGTCGAGAACGTCACCAACAATCCCGCACAGGATATCTGCCCGATGTGGGGACCGGACAACAAAATCTATTTCATCTCCGATCGCGATAACCGGATGAATCTATACGTCGTTGATCTTGCGACGAAGGAGACCAGGCAGCTCACTCATTTCACCGATTTCGACATCAAGTTTCCATCAATGGGCAAGCAATCGATCGTGTTCGAGCAGGCCGGCTACATTTGGCGCTACGATCTCGCTACGGGACAAGCCACACCGGTGCCGATCGAGATCAAGGAAGATTTCGACAGCGGTCGCGGCGGGCTGGTGGATGCATCGAAGCACCTCGAATCGGTGAATCTCGCCCCCGACGGCGAACGCACTATCGTCGTCGCGCGCGGCGATCTTTTCTCCGTGCCGGCGAAGAACGGCACGCCGCGCAACTTGAGCAAAACTTCAGGGGCACACGAACGTGACGCGGTTTGGTCGCCGGACGGAAAATGGATCGCCTACAACTCGGACGTGACTGGCGAGAACGAGTTGTATGTGCGTTCGCAGGACGGCAAAAGCGAGCCGCAGCAAATCACGAACAATGCGGACACCTATTATTACGCGGCGAAATGGTCGCCCGACAGCAAGAAGCTTTTGTGGAGCGACCGGCTGCAACGATTGCGCTTTGTCGATGTTACGAGCAAGGCGGTGACGCTCGTCGACCAGGACAAATTCGGCGAAATCCAAGGCTACAACTGGTCGCCGGACAGCCAGTGGATCACGTGGGCGCGCCCCGAAGAGAACGACATGCCGCGCGTTTACCTTTACTCACTCGCGAATAAACAGCAGACCGCGGTCACCGACAGCTGGTACGGCTCCGGCGAACCGGTCTTCAGCGATGACGGGAAATATCTGCTGCTCAACTCCGCACGCGATTTCAAACCGACCTTTGGCGCCGAGGAATTCGCAAACGTCTATCGCGACATGGAACGGGTTTATCTCGTCACGCTCGCCAAGGATACCGCGAACCCGCTGGCGCCGAAAAGCGATGAGGTCGGCAAGGCCGCGGAGAAACGAGAAAAGGAAAAAGCAAAGGAAGCCGAAGAGAAAAAGCCGGAGGCGAGCCCGAGCGCAACAAAACCGAAAGAAAAACCAAAAAAACCGGTCGTGGTGAAAGTGGACACTGACGGCATCCAGAATCGCATTCTGGGTCTGGAAATTACGGCAGGAAATTATCGCAATATCCGGATGCTTGATGACGGTCGGATATTTTACCTGCGCCGCACAGCCGCTGACGAAGTGGGGGAAGAGGAAGAAGAACTTTTCCCGGAGAACGAAAAGAAATCGCACCTCTGCGTTTACGACGTCGATGATCGCAAGGAAACCGTGCTGGGCGATGCGAACAATTACGAGATCACGTTCGACGGCAAAAAGATGCTGCTGAAGATCAAAAAAGATTACTTCATCATCGACGTGCCGAAGGACAAACTCGAGACCAAAGACCACGAGCACAAAATCCAAGGGCTCGACATGCAGTTGGATCGGCATGCCGAGTGGCGTCAGATCTATTTCGAATGCTGGCGGCAGATGCGCGATTTCTTCTATTCACCCACGATGAACGGAACCGATTGGAAAGCGATGCGCGACAAGTACGCGGCGTTGTTGCCGTTCGTAAACCACCGCAATGAGCTCACCTATTTGTTAGAAGAGCTTGTTGGCGAATTACACAACAGCCACACGTACGTCGGGGGCGGCGAACGCCCCGAGGCGCCGCGTATAAAGCTCGGCCTGCTCGGCGCGGAATTTTCCCGCGACCCGGCTACGCGCGCCTATCGAATTGAGCGCATTTTACCAGGCCAGAATTGGAACAAAGATACACGCTCGCCGCTGACAGATGTCGGCGTGAACGTGAAGCCGGGCGATTACATTCTTGCGATCAACAACACGCCGGTCTCGAGCTTGCCGAATCTGTACGACGCGCTCATCGGCACCGCCGGCAAGCAAGTGATCCTGCTCGTGAATTCCAAACCATCCGATGCGGGCGCACGCGATGTGACCGTGGTCCCGACCGACAACGAGGGGCCGCTTTACTATCTCGATTGGGTGCAAAAGAACATCGACTACGTGAACAAGAAAACCGGCGGCGACGTCGGTTATCTGCACATCCCCGACATGGGTCGGCCCGGTTTGGATGAGTTCACGAAGCTTTATTTCCCGCAAATTCGCAAGCACGCGCTCATCGTCGATGTTCGCGGGAACGGTGGCGGCTTTGTCTCGTCATTGGTGATCGAACGATTGCGGCGCGCGTTAGTTATGATCGGGATTGCGCGCAACGGCGTGCCGCAAACCGATCCGCCGCAAACATTCGCAGGCCCGATGGTGACCTTGATCGATGAATTCTCCGCGTCTGATGGCGACATTTTTCCGTATCGCTTTAAAACGCTGGGACTCGGCAAACTGATCGGCAAACGCACATGGGGCGGCGTCATTGGTATTCGCGAGTCGCTGCCACTCGTTGACGGAGGCCAATTCTTCAAACCGGAATTCGGAGTTTATTCAAAGGACGGCAAACAATGGATCATCGAAGGCCACGGCGTTGATCCTGACATCCCCGTCGATAATGATCCGGGGAAAGAATTCAAAGGTGAAGATCAACAGCTCGATCGCGCGATTCAGGAAATGCAAGAGGACCTCAAGACAAAACGCTATGAGCTGCCGTCGCCGCCACCGTGGCCAAACCGCAACCCGGCTGGCGGAGCGTAATGATCCGTCGCCATTCTGATTCCCGATGAATATCCTTTAGCAGGAAGAGCAAATGGATCGCGCGTTATCGATCCAGTGGAGTCATTCAAGAGCTGCTTGGGATTGTTGCCAGTCACATCGTCAATGGCGAACTTGAAAAAAGTGATGCATAGTTTTTCCGGTGAGATGCAGCCGTTATTTCCCGCGCTCGCTCCGGCAGCAACTTAAAGCGGCGCGGATCGCCGCATGGAACGCCCTTTTGCAAACCGAACCGAAGCAGGACGCCTGCTTGCGGAGAAGCTTGTCCAATATGCAGGTCGCGATGACGTGATCGTTCTTGGGTTGCCTCGTGGGGGTGTGCCTGTTGCCTACGAAGTTGCAAAACGCTTGGGCGCTCCACTCGACGTTTTCATCGTGCGCAAGCTGGGTGTCCCCGGTTTCGAAGAATTGGCCGCCGGCGCGATCGCCTCGGGCGGAGTGCGTGTTTTGAACGAAGATGTGATGCGGGCCATACCGCATGCGGACGAGTCGATTGAAGCGGTAACCGCGAGGGAAACGGCAGAATTGGAGCGCCGTGAACACGAATATCGCGATGGTCGGCCAGCGCCGGAATTGCGCGATCGCGTCGTAATTTTGACCGATGACGGCCTGGCCACCGGCGCATCCATGCGTGCCGCAGTAAAGGGACTGCGACAGAGCGGCGCCGCAAAAATTGTCGTAGCCGTGCCGGTCGGCCCGCCAGACACGTGTCGCGAGATCGAGCAAGAAGCCGATGAAACAATCTGCCTGAGTACACCGGAATTTTTTCAAGCTGTCGGCCAATATTATGAAAACTTCTCGCAGACGAGCGACGATGATGTTCGCGACTTGCTGACCATCGCGGTGCAACAACAGCCCGCCTCAGGCGAGCCAAAGCAAGAATAAGTGGACCCGTAAGAAATAGATCAGGGACTAATGAATGAGGTGCAAATTCAGGCTGGGCACGCAGTGCTCTCCGGAAATTTGATTATTCCAGAGAATGCGGTTGCACTTGTTCTCTTTGCGCACGGGAGCGGGAGCGGTCGGCACAGCCCGCGCAATCAATTCGTTGCGCGGACGCTGAATCAAGCCGGGCTGGCGACGCTGCTTTTTGATTTGCTCACTCCGGGGGAAGAAGCAACCGACGTGTATAGTCGCGAGCATCGATTCAATATCGGGTTGCTCGCGGAACGCCTCGTTCACGCGACAAAGTGGGCAAAGCAGCAAAAGCAAACTCGCGATTTGCTTATCGGTTACTTCGGTTCGAGCACGGGCGGGGCAGCGGCGTTGGTTGCAGCAGCGGAGCTTCTGCAAGATGTCGGCGCCGTGGTTTCACGCGGTGGACGTCCGGATCTGGCCGGCGACGCTTTGCCAAAAGTGCAGGCGCCGACCTTGCTCATCGTTGGTGGAAATGACGACATTGTAATTGAGCTAAACGAGGTGGCGCGCGATCAAATGCGCTGCGAAGTAAAGCTGGAGATCGTTCCCGACGCGACGCATCTTTTTGAACAGCCGGGGGCGCTGGAGAAGGTCGCGAAACTCGCGAGCGATTGGTTCGTTCATCACATCGGCGCTGACGGCGCCAGCCCTTGATTGTCATTCCGAACGGAGCGAGGAACCTCTCAATCGAAGGAGTCGTCACACTAGATAACTTGTGTGATGCAACAGACAGCGAGAGGTCCTTCGCTTCGCCCAGGATGACCCGCGTTTTTATTTTCGCGTGTGTTTAAAAGTCACAACGCGGCCCCACAAACTCTTCGTCCCCCAGATTCCAGCACGCAGACATTCCAGTTGCACGATCTGGCTGTGATCGACAAACAGATTCACGTCGGCGCCATAGTTTTTGATGTACCACGCGAATACATCCGGATCAGCGGCCTCGAACATCAGGTTTTCCATTCCGAGTTCGTCAATGAATTTCGCAGGAACATCCGTGCGCCACGGCTCGACGTTCTCCGTGATCCCTTCGCTTTCGATCATGATAATCTCCGCGCCGGCTTCGAGAAATCGTTTTGCCTGAGCAACTGCCCAGTTCGGGTCGCGTGTGCCTTCGGCTCGCAAGTCTGCTGCCGCTGTTGCTCCGCCAGCGCCGAACTGAATTCCAACTTCCGGTTTCGCTTTTAATCCGGACTTGTGCACCAATTCAATCAGCCGCAGCCAATCGTCAGTCGGAATGGAAACGAAACCGGCCGAGATTTCGATAATGTCAAAGCCCAGCTTTTTGCATTCCGCAACATATCTGCGAACCGCATCGCCGCCTTGGACAAGCACCCGCTCGATGAACCCGCCGGTGGAAACGAGCACGTCATGTTTGTGACAGAGATCGATGATCTCCCGCACAGCTTTCTCTGGCATCAGCGTGAACGATCCGCCAGCAAATTTCAGCGAATCGAC
The DNA here is from genome assembly GCA_963840305.1 of uncultured Verrucomicrobiae bacterium. Taxonomy (GTDB): domain Bacteria; phylum Verrucomicrobiota; class Verrucomicrobiia; order Chthoniobacterales; family UBA10450; genus Udaeobacter. The sequence goes on along the minus strand of CAWIYE010000005.1, from coordinate 273,866 downwards.
ATACGTGCCCATCATTTCGAATAAATCTTCGAGATATCGTCGACCGACTACCGAGTAGTACGGTCCGCGGATTTCCGTTAAGCCACGCTTCCGCGGTTTGGCTTCGTGCTCGTTGACTTGTAGGAACCGAAAACTGCGCTCGGCCTGCTTCGATTTCATTCTAAACTAAGGAACGGAACACGATGCGCGACTGGCCGTCTGGGGAGCGCACGCGACTTGCGTGCTGGTTTCGCCGTCGCGCCGAAACAATCTTTCTTCGCGACGCGTTCCACTCCGAGAAATTAGAACTCACCGACAAGTTCGCGATCGCGAGGACGCGCTGGCCAGCGCGCGCGACGCGTGCGCTACCAGAGTCGCAAACGCCTGCAGAATGTCTAAATTCCAAGTTATCTCCGTCGCTAGCTTCAGTGAAGACGGATGACTCCGGCAGCCCCGAAAGCATTCGGGGCTACAATTACGCCGGCAACACTGTCGAGAGCGTCACTTCGCTGTCCACGGTTTGTTGAACGACATTTTCTACTGTGGCGCCGACTTTTGATCCGTCGCGATCGAGTATCCAGACTTGTTGGCCTTGTTCGAACGGGCCGCGGCTCATTACTTTGAGTAAGAGGCCTTCCTCGGTTGTCGGATTATCGAGCACGTCGATGCAGATTGCTTCGGTCTTTCCGAAATCCGCCAGCAATGTCAGGTTATCATCGATTTTTGGCCTTTGCATCGACAGCAGAATCCCAGTTTCCCGCTAAAGGTATTCGCCTCTCACTCCGCTGTCGAGCGTGTCCGCGTTCACAAAGGAATCATCCGTCTACACTGTCTCGACCAGTTCCGGCGGATGCGGGACATGCGGTTTGGTCTTGTCGCGTTTCAGCACGCGATACAGAAACCAGACAATAAAACAGTTTGCCAGTAGAATGAGCGCGCCCACCAGGCCCGGCCGATGCCAAAGATGTCGAACCTCGAGTGGAATCAGGCCTGCGGTCGCGAAAATCATCAGCAACTCGGCCCAGCGTTGCTGCATGTAAACGCCGATTCCTTCGGTGAAAAGAACCGCCGAATAAGACAGCGCCAGAAGACCTGTGGCCCGCAACGCGCCGGCCGCAAGCACCGCTTGCAGTTTGTGGAGCAAATACGCGACAGCCTTGCTATGCTCGAGCAAAATTTCGTCCGCCGTCCAATCCGAGACGGCGTCCATCCAGCGCGTCCGTGCGTTCAAAAAAAGCAGTGAAACACCAAGCAAAAGCAGCAGCGCGCCCTTACCGATTTTGAAAAGCGCGATCAGCTTGAGATAGCGAACACGACGCGCGCCCTGCAAAATAGCAGGCTCGTGCGCAGGTTTAATCATTCTCCAACTCTTCGTTCAGACTTGGTCATTGCGCAATGACCGGACTCTCCCGGCAGCAAATTTCGAGCTTGTTGCCATCGGGGTCCTCGAAGAAAAACGCATAGTAGCCGGGACTGTAGTCGGCGCAGATCTCAGGCCCTTCGAGCACCTTGCCGCCCGCTTCACGCACCAGCTTCGCCAGTTCATCCACTTCTTCGCGCGTATCCGCCCAAAACGCGATGCGCGTGCCGTTTGGCTGATGGTTCTTGTCCTCGGTGAAGCCAAAAAATTCCGACGGCCTGTCGCCACCGGCAGAATAAAACGTATGGAAATCTCCATCAGGATTGTCAGCGGGCGCCGGTTCGAGCCGTTCGCGAACAAATCCAAGCTGCGGCAAAAATTTTCCGTAGAACTCTCTTGCCGCCTCCATGTCTTTCACCCGTAAATCGATGTGATCAAAGCAACGCGTTTTCATTTTGTGATTCTCAATTGGCTCGCGCCGCAATTCAATCGTTGCGACGTTTAGACGTTCGTTATTTGTCATCCGGCCAGGAACCGCGCCAAAATCGGTTTCAGCTTTTCAACAGTGGCGTTCGGCCAGAGTTTGCAATCAGTAACCAAGGCAGTATCCAAGGCAAAGTGTTCCGGCCAATTCGGCTCCGCCGGTATTCGCGGAATCACGTCCACAATCAATCTCCTCGCGGTCTCGGCGTTCGCGATTAGATGGCTGAGGACAATCTGCGCCGAAACGGGTTCTTCTTCCACTTTCCAGCAATCGTAATCGGTAATCATCGCCATGGTCGCAAACGCGACCTCCGCTTCACGCGCCAATTTCGCTTCCGGAAGATTCGTCATGGCGATGACGTCAAAGCCGTTGCGCCGATTGAGTTCGGATTCTGCGCGCGTCGAAAACGCGGGCCCATCCATGTTCACATAAGTGCCACCATTATGCACCGTCACGCCGAGGGACCTTGCCGATTCGGCCAGAAGATTACGTAGGTTTGTGCTGATTGGTTCAGCAAACGCGATGTGCGCCGCAATGCCGCTGCCAAAAAACGTATGAGCAGCGCGATTGCTGGTACGATCGTAAAACTGCGAAGGCAAGACCACGTCCCGTGGCGCGTATTTTTCCTGCAAACTGCCTACCGCCGCCACAGAGATGATCCAGCGGACATTGAGCGAGCGCAGCGCGTAGATATTGGCCCGATGGTTGATTTCGTGCGGCAGAATCCGATGACCACGCCCGTGTCGCGGCAGGAAATAAACCTGACGCCCGCTCAGCATTCCGCCGACGAGCGTGTCTGATGGCGACCCAAACGGGGTGTCGATCTTTCGTTCGGTCGCGTCGCGTAATTCTTCCATCTGATAGAGACCACTGCCGCCGATAATGCCAATTGCCGGAATCTCGTCGTTCATTGCGCACTGATTTAAGACACGAAATAGACGAATTTTCACGAACGTTTTTCGCCCGCGTTCGGATTTCCGCCTTCCGGCAGCCACACACGTTCAGTCCGCATAAATGCGAAACTCCAAGCTGATTCACAATGAAAATACGAACGGAATTATACCGAACCAAAGTTTAACCCAATTTCGTGTGAATTCGTGAAATTCGTGTCTATTGTTTTCGCCCGTCAATGCCGAAATTTTTCATCAAGACGTACGGTTGCCAGATGAACGAGCGCGACTCGGAACAGGTCGCGCACTCGCTGATGGCACGCGGTTACGAACGCGTCGCGCACGAAACTGAAGCCGACGTCGTGCTGCTGAACACGTGCAGCGTGCGCGATATGGCCGACCAAAAGGCGCTGGGGAAAATGGGAATGCTCGGTCGCATGGCGAAAGAACGACCGCACATGGTGTTCGGGTTCCTCGGCTGCATGGCCCAGGCACGCGGTGGCGAACTGCTGAAAGGTTTGCCGCATGTCGATCTTGTGGTTGGCACGCAAAAGTTTCACCGGGTACCGGATTACGTAGAGGAACTCCTGGCGAACAAGGCGGCGCGGAGTTTAGACAACGCCCAACGCTTATTGGGAAGACAGATGGACGATCTACGGTTTTCGATTGTTGACGTCGCGGAGGAAGCTGGGTCGCAATCGGCGATTCGCGACCAGCAGCTTGCGCCGAGACAGGCGACGGCGTTTGTCTCGATCATGCAGGGATGCAACATGCACTGCACATTTTGCATCGTGCCCCAGACGCGCGGGGCGGAACGCAGCCGTTCCATTGACGAAATCGTGAACGAAGTGCGCAATCTCGTTTCGCGCGGCGTGAAAGAGATTACGTTGCTTGGGCAAATTGTGAATCTTTACGGTCGGCACGAATTTCCCAAGATCGACAACAAATCTCCGTTCGTGCAGCTACTCGAAGCGGTGAATGAAATCGATGGACTCGAGCGGCTTCGTTTTACTTCGCCGCACCCGATCGGTTTTCGCGACGATTTAATCGACGCGATCTCGCGTTTGCCGAAACTCACCGAGCACGTTCATCTGCCGTTGCAATCGGGCTCCAACAAAATTCTTAAGGCGATGCACCGCGCATATACCGCAGAAAAATATGTCGATCTTGTCCGACGCATCCGGCAGGCGCGCGAGGGGATCTCGATCACGACCGACATTATCGTGGGATTCCCCGGCGAGACCGACCACGATTACAAACGTACGCGCGACTTGGTCGAGCAAATCCAGTTCGATAACGCGTTTGTCTTTCGCTATTCGCCGCGGCGGGGTACAGCTGCCGCCCAGATGCCGGATCAAATCGACGAGCGCACAAAGGAAATGCGCAACCAGGACTTGCTCCAAATCGTCAACGAATCACACCGCCGAAGGCTTGAACGGCTGGTTGGATGCGGCGTGGAGGTTCTCTGCGAAGGTCCGAGCAAAACAAATTCAGCGCGAATGATGGGTCGGACGCGCACAAACAAGATTGTTGTATTTGAAGGAAGCCATCACCTTGTGGGTGAACTTGTGAGTGTACGGGTGCAACAAGCCAACGGATTCAGCTTGTACGGCGCGCTGGCGTGATAGCGTCCATTTGGAGTTCCGACTTTAAGCGGTTATCGCCTCAGTGCCGGCTGAAGCCGGAACTCCAAACACGCAACTTTTTAGATGGCCACGCTCAATCGCAAGTTGAAAACTTGCGCCACCTTATCCAAACTCACACGCCATGAGCGAAGCCTCGCCAATGATTTATCATCTCTCTTTGCATAGCGCCGGAATCATCGCAGGCGCATTTCTTGTTTTGATCGGTTTGGTCGGATTGCTAAAACCGGACTTCTCCAGCGTCGTGCAACGTTTCCCGCGCTCTTACGCTGCGGGAGTTGTCCTGCTTACAATTTGTCTTGTCTGGACGTTTTGGATGCTCGCCACGGTCCAGATGGGCGAATTCTCCTCGTTCCGACGCCCGCTCCTCATTGCGTTACCAATCGGTTACGGGCTCGCCCTGCGTTTCGTCGATGAATTCCTCGCGGTACGCGCTCTTGGAATTCTTTGCCTCCTGGCCGCCGAGCCGTTGCTTGATGCGGCGTTTCTGCGCTACGAAAACAGCCGGTTACTTGTAACTGTATTTGCTTATCTGCTGATCATTGCCGGACTATTTTGGGTAGCAATCCCATACGTGCTGCGCGATCAAATCAACTGGAGCGCGCGAACAGTTTTTCGCTGGCGCTGTTTGCATGCTGTTGCGCTCATTTACGGCTGCGTGATTCTCACCTTCGCGTTTACTAAATATTGAAACTGTAGCGGCGGTCGATGACCGCCCAGGCCGTGAGCAACGATCGTTCCGGCGCTCACAGATCATAAGAGATGAACCGGATTCTCGTCATCCGCGGCGGCGCAATCGGCGATTTTATTCTCACCTTGCCGGCGCTCAAGGCGCTGCGGGAAGCCTGGCCGCATGCGCACATCGAGATTCTTGGTTACAAGCACATTGCGATGCTTGCGGAAAATCGGTTTTACGCGCAGGCAGTGCGGTCGATCGAGTATGGGCCGCTCTCCAGATTTTTCGCGAGGAAGGCAGAACTGCCAGCAGAATTGGCAAATTATTTCGCGGGTTTCGATTTGATCATCAGCTATCTGTATGATCCGGATCGAATGTTTGAAAACAATCTGCGCCGCTGCGGCGTAGAAAATCTGCTTTGCGGGCCGTCCAAGATCGTCGAAAACGCCGATCATGCCGCACGCCAGCTTGCGCGACCGGTTGAAGACTTGGGTATCGCAGCTGTCGATCTTACTGAAAAAGTTTTTCCTTCAATTGAAGATCGACAATTCGCCAGCGATTTTCTCCGCCTTGTACAGCAACCGATCATCGCGATTCATCCGGGAAGCGGCAGCAAAGAAAAAAACTGGCCGCTGCAAAATTGGATTGCCTTATTTTCAAGACGCGGGCGGTCGGGAAAACGCGTTTCCCTGATTATCATTTCCGGCGAGGCGGACCAAGCACAGACCGAGCAATTGGAACGCGAGTGGAAAAAACGAGATGTCCGTCTGGCAAAAAATTTACCGCTGCCTCAACTGGCGGCGGTGCTCGAGCACTCGATCTTCATTGGACACGACAGCGGAATCTCCCACCTCGCTGCGGCCGCGGGCGCGAACTGTCTCTTGCTGTTCGGGCCGACCGATCCCAGTGTGTGGGCCCCGCGTAACCAAAACGTACGAGTTCTTCGCGCGGAAAGCGGGAACGTCAGCGATGTGGAAATCGGACCGGTCGAAGCAGCTGTCGTTGCTGCTTTACGCGGCTGTTAAACAAAGCGCCCGAGTTTCCGATGTTACAATTTAACCCGAGGCGCGCAGAGGACAGCAACTTACTCCTCATAGCCGCGTGGAAATTTTTGATGCCATTTCCAGGCGCTGTCGATAATGGCGTCGAGCGACTGGAATTGGGGCCGCCAGCCAAGCTCGTTTTTGATCTTTTCCGACGAAGCGATTAGCCGCGCTGGGTCGCCGGGTCTGCGAGGCTTTTCAATGGTGTCGATCTTTCGCCCGGTGATTTTGCGGCAGGCCGCGATCACCTCCCGAACACTGGAGCCGCCTCCTGTGCCAAGGTTGTAAAATCCACTGGTAGTTGCGCCGAGCGCCAGAATATGCGCGCGCGCAAGATCGAGAATATGAATGTAGTCGCGAATACAGGTGCCGTCGGGGGTCTCGTAATCAGTGCCGTAAATCTCAACGTTCGGTTTTTGGCCCAGTGCCACGTTTAGCACTGTGGGAATCAAATGTGTCTCCGGCCGATGATCTTCGCCGAACTTCTCGGTCGCGCCGGCAGCGTTGAAGTAACGCAGACAAACAAATTTCACGCCATAAATCTCGCCGTACCAGCGCAGAATTTTTTCGAAAGCCAGTTTCGATTCGCCGTAGGGGCTAATCGGCCGCGGCGAAGCGGTCTCGTCGATTGGCAGGCGATCCGGCGGACCGAAGATGGCGCAGGTCGAAGAAAACACTATTCGCCGGACACCGGCTGCAATCATGGCGTCGAGCAGGTTCAATCCGTTGGCAATATTGTTACGAAAATATTTGGACGGATTTTGCATTGATTCGCCAACCAGCGCGTTTGCGGCGAAATGCATCACTGCGTCCGAGCGACAACTGGATAAAGCGGTCTCGATTTCGTCCCGATGCGCCAGGTCGCCCTCGATAAATTTCGCCCGCGGATCGACTGCGCGGCGATGGCCTTCGCTCAGATTATCAAAGATCGCGACTTCGTGGCCTTCATCTAGCAGCTGTTCCGTGCAAACACTGCCGATGTAACCCGCGCCGCCAGTGAGAAAAATTTTCATGGGCGGGGAAAATGCAGCGTGATTCGCTCTGAATCAAAGGCGAATGGTGGGGACGGCTGGCCGAGTCGTCCGGCCCGCCCGGCGGTCGCGCCCTACCAACATCAAAGTGAAGGGCGGTTGGAAGAGGATTGCGCGACGGTCTTGCCCTTCTTTTTCTCAAGAGCTGCAACCATCTGCCGCACGCAATGATGCTTGCAACGCGGGGCGAGGACTTTCAAACTTTGTTCCTCCGAGCCCCATTCCAAGATGTCAATGTCCACGTGGCGGACGCCCCACTGTTTCATCTCAAGCCGGCTCGGCTTGTAAAGGTCGATGGTGTCGGTGCCGACTAACGCATTTCCATAATCGTCGATAACGTATTCTTCATTTGTATCGGCAATTCGGAATCGGGTTCCGAGAGGAAAGTGCGACCAATCAGACGCGGCACTCATGACATGCTGACCAGAAAGCCGGCAGCCGATCGCGTTGTTGCAGCCGCTCCCGCCCTCGCGCTGCGTGTAAGCAGTAGTGCGCACATTTGGTATGCGACGCGCTGTGGTGACAGTCGGTTTCGACTGAGTGGCACAACCCACGACAAAGCAAGCTAAAGTTCCTGCGAGCGTCAGGTTAAGGCATCGCATGATCGCGCCCCCAATAGCAGCCCAAGGAGCCAAAGGCAAGCAATAAATTGCAGAATTTCCCTAGGGGTGAAGAGTGGTTCCGTTGCCTTCGGAGTCGTGATCGTGCGACCGGCATCGACAATACCGGCCACGGCGCTACTTTGTAGCCGCCTCCGATAGTTGCGTTGTGCAATGAGGACAACGCGTCGCTTTGATGGGAATAGTCATCGCGCACGCCGGACAATCTTTTGACACCGGCTGAGCGTTCGGCGCCGGACGCTTCATCTTGTTAACTGCTTTTACGACAAGGAAGATGCAGAACGCGACAATGACGAAGTTAATCGCAAAGGTGATAAAATTACCGTAATTCCAAGTGATCGCCTTATGAGCGACTGCGTCAGTGGGAGTCGCGAAATTAGTCATGCCATCCGCGCCCGCCTTCAGAACAAGAAACTTATTTGAAAAATCGAGCCCGCCTGTGACCAAACCTATCGGAGGCATCAGGATGTCCTTCACGAGCGACGTCACGATACCTCCGAACGCGGCGCCGATGATTACGCCGACGGCCAGATCAATGGCGTTACCCTTGACCGCGAATTCTTTAAATTCCTTCCACATGTTGCTCATCTAATTAGGTAACGACAATGTTGACGAGCTTTTTCGGAACCACAATCACTTTGCGCACGGTCTTACCAGCGATTCGGTCCTGAATCTTCGGGTTGGATAGCGCGGCGCTCTCAAGCTCGTCCCGCGTTGCAAGGATGGGCATCTTCATTCGATCACGCCACTTGCCGTTTATTTGGATGACGATTTCAATCTCGTCCTCGAGGAGCAGCCGCTCGTCATAGGTTGGCCAGCGCTGTTCAGCGATGTCGCCATGCGCATCGCTGAATTTTGCATTTAGTTTTTCCCATAGCTCGGAGGTGACGTGCGGCGCAAATGGATTGAGCAGAACAAGGAATGTTCGCATCGCACCCAACGGAATCCTATCGGCGTTGATAAATGCGTTTACGAAAATCATCATCTGCGAGATCGCGGTGTTGAAGGAGAGCGACTCGATATCGTGGGTCACTTTCTTGATCGTGGCATGCGTGATTTTCTGTTGGGCTTTGTCTGGTTCGACATCTTTGAGTTTGGCCGATAATTCCCACTGCCCGGCCTGATTCTCGGTCATCAGCAAACGCCAGACGCGGGCGAGAAAACGTGACACCCCTTCGACACCGCGCATGCTCCATGGTTTCATTTGCTCGAGCGGCCCCATAAACATCTCGTAGCAGCGAAATGCGTCCGCGCCGTACTGATCGATCACGTCATCCGGATTAACGATGTTGCCGCGCGACTTCGACATTTTCTGGCCATCTTCGCCGAGAATAATTCCCTGGTTCACCAAGCGCTGGAATGGCTCCGGCTTCGAAACGTAGCCAAGATCAAATAACACTTTCTGCCAGAAACGCGCATAGAGCAGGTGTAGGACGGCGTGCTCAGTGCCGCCGACGTACAAATCAACACTGCCCGGCTTAGAACCGCCCATCCAGTAGCGTTCCGCTTCCTCACCGACGAAGCGCCGATCGTTGTGCGGATCGCAAAAGCGCAGGTAATACCAGCACGAGCCTGCCCACTGCGGCATCGTGTTTGTCTCGCGCAGCGCTTTGTCAGAATAACGAACCCAATCTTTTGCTTTCGCCAGCGGCGGTTCGCCTGTGCCGGTTGGTTTGTAATCATCAAGGGGCGGCGGAACAACCGGCAATTCATTTTCACCTAACGAGCGATGTTTTTCATTCTCCCAAACGATTGGAAATGGTTCGCCCCAGTAGCGCTGGCGCGAGAACAACCAGTCGCGCAGTTTATAATTGATCGCGCGTTTCCCCAAGCCGCGTTCCTCCAGCCATCCAGTGATTTTTTTCTTCGCTTCCGCGCTTGTTAGACCGTTGATGATTGGCGAATTGACGGCGATGCCTTCACCGGTGAATCCAATTGCCGGTTCATCTCCCGTTGGCTGAACAACAATCACAATCGGTAAATCAAATCTTTCCGCGAACTCCAAGTCGCGTTCGTCGTGCGCAGGCACGCCGCCAATTGCCCCGGTCCCGTACCCAACCAGCACGTAATCAGCGATCCAGATTGGAATCTTTTCGTTGTTTCCGGGATTAATCGCGTACGCCCCGGTGAACACGCCGGTTTTTTCTTTCGACAAATCGGCACGTTCGAGCTCGCTCTTGCGCGCGGTGCGTTCGCGATATTCCCGAACGGCAGGCCACTGTTCTTCGGTAACGATGAGATCGACCAGCGAATGTTCCGGCGCGAGTACCAGGAATGTGCCGCCGTAAAGCGTGTCGGGTCGCGTGGTAAAAACGCGAATTTCCCGGTCGCTTTTATCGATCTTGAAATCGATCTCTCCCCCTTCGCTTCGGCCGATCCAATTGCGTTGGAGTAATTTGATTCCTTCGGGCCAATCAAGCCTGTCCAGTTCATCGAGTAATCGCTCTGCATACGCCGTGATGCGCAACATCCATTGCCGCATCGGGCGTCGAACGACCGGGAAGCCGCCGACTTCACTTTTTCCGTCGACAACTTCTTCATTGGCCAGGACTGTGCCCAACTCCGGGCACCAATTCACTGGGACATCAGCGACATAGGCGAGCCGAACGCTGTCCGGATCAGTCCCGCGATAAGTTGAAATCGGCTCGGCCCGCTTCGTCTCCGGATTAAACCAGGAATTGTAGATCCGGAGAAAAATCCACTGCGTCCACTTGTAGTAACCCGGGTCGGTGGTGTTGATCTCCCGTTGCCAGTCGTAGGAAAACCCGATTCGCTTCAGTTGTCTCTTGAATTTCGCCACGTTCTCGCGCGTGGTCACGGCTGGATGCTGGCCGCTCCTGATCGCATATTGTTCCGCGGGCAGACCGAATGCGTCCCAACCCATCGGATGCAACACGTTGAAGCCGCGCATCCGTTTGTAGCGCGCTACGATGTCCGTGGCGGTGTAACCTTCGGGATGCCCAACGTGCAAGCCCGCCCCGCTCGGATAAGGAAACATGTCGAGGATGTAAAATTTTGGCTTCGCAGGATCGAAACCTTTCTCGCCGGGATTAGACGCATGAAAAAGCTGCCGCTCGTCCCAGATGGCCTGCCATTTTGGTTCGATCTGGTCGAACGGATACGGTTTGCGACGCTCACTAGTCATGCTTGATCTCGAACTTCCAAAAACCAGTATTCGATCATGCAATTGATTGTCGCAACGCGCAATGCGCACAAGATGCGCGAGATTCAGCGGATTCTCGGACCGGCCTTAACAGTCAGCGATTTGTCCGCGCATCCTAAAATTCCCAAGATACGCGAGACCGGAAAATCATTTGAAGAAAATGCGATACTGAAAGCAGTCACGGTGTCACAAATGCTAGGGACGCCGCGCCGCGGCGTCCGGACATCGCAGCGCGATGTCCCTGCCTTGGTCATTGCCGACGATTCCGGCCTGGAAGTCGATGCCCTTGGTGGCGCGCCCGGAATTTTTTCCGCGCGCTACGCAGGCGAAAATGCAACGGATAAAGAAAACATCGAAAAGTTGCTGGGCGAACTTGTTCGAATTAGAGCCGAGGAAACTAAAAGATCAGCCCGCTTTCGCTGCGTGATTGCCCTGGTCCGGCAAGGCGAACTGCTCGGAACGTTCGAAGGAATTGTCGAGGGAGCAGTTGTCGAGCGACCACGCGGATCAAATGGATTCGGCTACGATCCCATTTTTATTCCGCGCGGATTTGAAGATACTTTTGCCGAGTTGCCCGCCGAGGTGAAGGACACGATTAGTCACCGAGCGAAAGCAATTCGCCGGCTTGCCGCCAAACTTGCAGCCCCCGAGACGGCCGATTAAGGCCCTGGTGGTGGTGGTGCCCCCTGTGGCGGTGGCGCGCCGGGAGGCGGTGGAGCACCTGGAGCTGGAGCCGAGCCCCCCCCCACTCCAGAAGCTGCTCTGATCTGGTATCCGACTTTTGTAATTCCGACCTGCCGAATCTTATCCAGCACTCCGATAACGTCGCCGTACACGGCCTTGGGCGCTGCGCTGAGAGAGAGTTTGACGTCGGGATTCGCCCGGTGGAGCCCGAAAAGCCGCGGAAGAACCTGGCCTTCTTCGACGTACTCGTTATTGAAAAATACCGCGTTTCCCTCGAGCACTTTTATGGAAACGAAATCTATTTGGCCGCTTGGCGGAGGCCCTTGCGCAGCCGGCAAATTGACCCGGATACCTTTCATGTGGGTCTGGCTCAGGCTCACCATCATGAAGCTGGCAAGCAGAAAGAACATGATGTCGATCAGTGGAATGATTTCGATGCGCGCTCTTTTATGCGGAACTGGCGATGAGAGTTGCATATTACTTGAATGGTTAGTACGAGGCGCCGGTTAAAGTAAACGTGATGGGAATCCTGACCTTGGAAACGGACCCCGGCCTAAATCTCCACCGCCGAAAGGTACTGGCGGCGGCGTCATCCAGTATGGAACTCCCAGTACTTTGCGTGACAGAAGCATCAGTTACGTTGCCGGACGCTGGGTCAACAGTCGCGGTGATCACTCCGCTGCCCGTGATCCTCTTTGAACGCGCCTCGTACGGGTAAGGCGGACGCGGCGAGGCAATGGCAAGCGCTTTTGCTTGGGACATCGACATCGCGGAAGCTTTAATCGGCACAAATTTTTGTTGTGCCGTCGGCGGTGGGCGCGGTGGCGGTGTTCTTTCCTCGACGAACTCTGGCTTAATGTCAGGTGGAGGAGGAGGCTCCGGCAACGGAATGTCTTCCGGCGGCGGCGTGGACTCCGGCGGCGCCAACGTCGCCTCGATGACCTGCGGCGGTTGAGGAGGGAGGTCCACTGGAGGGGCCTCGCGCCTTTGTGACAATACGACCGCTGTAGCGTTAATCGCTAACGCAACGCCAAAGGCAGTCCAGACATACCACCGGGGTGGCGGAGTGTAGATCAATGGTCTTACTTTCTCAGCGGCCATAACCAGTTATCCGGGTCCCGGGACTCCCTTGAGCGATTCGCTCTTAATTTCGAACGAGACTTTATAGTAGCCGGACGCGCGAATTATTTCGAGCGCATGGGCAACATTCGCATGCGCCGACTCTCGATCGCCTCGAAGAAACACCTTCGCGTCCGGGGCTGATGCATGCACCCTTCGCAGACGACTCAACAGCTCGTCGTCACCGACCTCGTCCTTGTCGAAAAAATAATGGCCGTCTTTATCGACCGATACGCTAAGGTACTCGCGTTTTGTCTGGGTCTCACCCGAAACGCCCGATGGCAAGTTCACCTTGATCCCTTTCATGTGCACCTGGCTCAAGCTCACCATCATGAAACTGGCGAGCAAAAAGAACATGATGTCGATCAACGGGATGATCTCGATCCGCGCCTTCTTGTGAGGAATGGGTGAGCTTACGTACATTGGACGCCTTTAGATCGACGAGCCTTTCCCAGAGGACGCGGCTTGCCCCGCGAACTTGATTTCCTGCGCCGCGGTTTGCTGTCCTCCTAACATGACTTCCAGATTGGTGGCTGCCGTCTGTAATTCGAACTCCAAGTTAGACACCCGTGAAGTGAAAAAGTTAAACGGAATCAGAGCGAAGATGGCAATACCGAGACCGCAGGCTGTGGCAATAAGCGCTTCCGCGATACCACCGGTAACGGCTTGCACTGCCAACTCTTCGTTGCCGAGGAAGCTGAATGAACGGATCAGACCGGTAATGGTGCCCAACAGACCAAGCAACGGCGCCAAAGTTACGAGTGTGTCCATGACGACAAGAAACCGACCGGCGCGCTTGATCTCGATACCTGCAGCGACTTGCAAAGCACCCTGCAGCGAAGCGTGCTGGTGATTGAGGCCATTCCACATCATCCGCAAAACCGGATCGCGCGATCCGCGAGAAAGCCGGGAGGCCTCAGTGGTATCGCCATTTTCAATCGCTGTGAACACTTTCTCGATCCGTTTGGGATCACGTCGGAACCAGCGGCCAGTCCACCAAAAAATTCGCTCGATCACTACGGTGAGCCCGACGATCGACACCAGCAGAATCGGCCACATCACCGGACCGCCCCGATGGAATTTATCGATCAACCAATTGCTCCCCAGCACGCCACCGCTGGGTTGCGCTTCAGGAGCGGGCGGCGGGTTTGCGGCTGCAGGGCTTGACGCAGCGGCGGCGGCCGCCGCTGCCGCGGGAGATTCGCCAGGCGCTTGAGCTGGCGCGCCCGGACTCATTGCAGCCGGTGCGCCGGGACTTGTTACAGCCGCTGCTCCGGGACTTGTTGCAGCCGCCGCGCCGGGACTTGTCGCGGCTGCCGCCCCGGGAGCTGCCGCAGCGGGAGCGCCTGCGGCCGGAGACGTTTGTGGCGCAGCGGGCGCTTGCGCAAGCGAACTGAGCGCAAGGGACAGTGACGATAGACAAACAATGAGTGAGGTTTTCATAATTGAAGCAGTAGTTGATGAATAGCTCGATTTAGATGCGAGTTTGCGATTATTGGAAATGCAGGAGTTATGAGTCGAGAAAAAAATTTCACTTTTTTGTCACCCCAGCCTCCCTCTGCGCATCCCACCTTTTAATTCGTAATATCCATACTCGCGGGATGTAAGGCATTTTTTTCAACTTGTCGTCGCACGGTTTGGTCCCGCCTCGCGAGGCACCGCGTCAGGCGCGATCGCAACGCTATTCAGCAGCCGCGGCCAATTATCGATTGCCGCTTCCAATTCATCTCCGGCACGAATCGGACCGACGCCGGCCGGCGTACCACTTAAAATTACGTCGCCCGGCAAAAGTGTAAGCGACTGACTCGCGAATGAAACAAGTTGCTCAACTGAATAAATCATTCGGCTCGTGCGCGTGCTTTGGCGCAACTCGCCATTCTGCCGCAGCTCTAATGAAATATCGCTTACGTCCACATCGCCATAAATGTACGGCCCAATCGGCGTGTAAGTATCAAATGATTTACAACGGCCAAATTGCTTTTCCTGTTTTTGCAAATCGCGATCGGTAATATCGAGAGCGATCGTGTAACCGAACACCTGATGGAGCGCGTCCGCGCTGCTGACGTTTTTCGTTGGAGCGCCGATCACGACCGCGAGCTCGACTTCGAAATCCGTTCGATGCTCGGGAAACGCAATCTCGATCGCGCCCTTATGCGGCAAAAGCGAGCTCGGCGCCTTAAACCAGATTAACGGCGCACCCACTTGGGTTCGTTTCATCTCTGCGATGTGATCGGAGTAATTCAGCCCGACCGCGATTAATTTCGATGGCGCAACCGGAAGATCCACACGCAAATCTGCCAGCTTCCGTACATCGCCGATCGGTTCGATCTCGATCCAATACGGTTTTGCCAGCACGTGCACATCTTCGCCGCGCACTTCGCCGTAGAAGAATTCATCGCCTGATCGGAATCCGCCAAAGGTGCGCATTGAAAAAGACTAATCTGTCATGTTGAGCGAAGCGAAACATCTCTGGTCATTTCTCTGATGCTTGCGCGTCGAAACTAATCAGAGATCCTTCGCTTCGCTCAGGATGACAGATTGCGGGTGTTTATTTTGGCACAACCCCCACAAAATCGCGCACCGGTTTTTGCTCGCGAATCGAAAATGCGCTGCCATTCTCGCGGGCGAACCAAAATGCGCTCGACGATCCGCCATCGAGATTCAGCGCGCGCTGTATTTTTAAATCATCGGCCAATCGCGTTGTGGTAAGAATTGCCGCCAATTCGGCGAGCGAGACTTCAGAGCAAGTTCCAAGCACTACGCGATCATTCGTTCCGGTCGCGACAAAAGTGCGCCGCGCTACATGCGAATCATTCAGGCCTGGAATAGCCTGGTAGTGATCGACGAGAAATGGTCCAGACTGGACTGCGGCGTTCGTTTTCTCTTGCCGTGAAAATTCGCGGAACCGCTGGATTCGCACCTCGCGTGTTGATGCGCTGAGAATACCTGTCATTAAGCGGGCGGGTTGCAATGGCGCAACGAGTTTGCCGTCGCTAATTAGCAAGCCGACTGGTGTGAAATCCGGCTTGAAGAATCCGGCGTTCACTCCGGCAGCGCATTGCTCGCGTGGCATCGTATCGGACAAGGTGTCGGCGGTTCGATTGTCAATTACGCGCAGGGTGCAGGATTTGGCAGAGAAAATTACAAGATCGACAACGGCGTTTCTATTCCCATTAGCGTTTTCTAGAACGACGTGCCGATGCACGATGCCGGCGCCTCCAGGCTCCGATTCGCTCGAGCGAATCGTCCACTCCGCGTGCGCCGTTGCTGCAACGGCGAAAAAAAGCAGCGCGGCGCTACGCTTTGCCACTGTATTTAGTCAGTAACGCTTGAAAATTCGGATCGTTTCGCAACGAGTCCCAAATCGGATTTATCTTTAACATCTGCACAGTGATGGAGCTCGGCCGGCTCAAAAGTCCATCCAGAATTTTAATCGCACGATCGTTCTCACCGACGATGGCGTGAACTTGAGCTACCCCTTCCGCAATGTCCGGGCCGCTGAAGGCATCTTTGCTTTCAGGAAGCAGTTCGCTCGCGCGTTGTGCCTCCGCCAGCGCGGAGTCCTTTTCGCCGAGGTACGCGAGCACTTTTGCGAGTTGAATATGCGTATCCGCAGCATCGGAACTACGTTTCAGTTGCTCCTCCGCAGCGCTCCTCGCCTTAAGAAAAGCGGCTCGCGCGCCGTCCTCGTCGTGCACAGATTTTCGCGCAAAGCCGATGAAATAGTACTTGCCGCACAATCCGCCCGGGAGACCTGCGAGCCGGTCGTCCGGCAGGCCTTCTGCTACCCGCAATCCTTCGCTGTACTTGCGTTCCAACAGAAAGACGTTCGCCCGTGCGGCCCCGGTTTGGACTTCCTGCTCCTTGGTCATCGGAAGCGATTTCACGGCCTCGAATGCTTTCTCAGCGACGCTGAAGTCGCCGTTCTCCGCGATGGCCAACTTGGATTTAACTTCCAGGGGTTCGAAACCGGTGGGATTCAGAACAAGTCCGCGATCGATGGTTTTGTTGGCCTTGTCGTAATCTCGCAGCATTGCATAATTGTGCGTGAGATTTAGCAGGGACCAGCCGTCTTTCGGATTTAAATTGACCGCCTTCTCCATACTCGCCGTGGACTCGGCCCATTTACCCTGCCGGCGCTGGATTGAGCCGATATATAGATAGATTTCCGATTCGTTAGGCAATCCGCGCTGCGCGATCTCGAATTCTTTCAGCGCCGCACCGTAATTGTTATCGCCGTAGTAGTACGAGATGCCACGCGCTAGATGCGCTTCCGGAAGGTCCGGCTGCAATTGCAGAGCACGCTCGGCCAAAGCGCGCGCCTTTTCACGGCGCGCCGGCGTGGGATCGAAGGTGTGAACAATCCAGCTTTCCAATTGCGAGTAGCGGGCGACCGCAAGCGCGAAATTCGGATCCAAGTCGAGAGCACGCTCGAAAAGCTGCTCGCCCTGTTTCAGTTTTTCGAAATCGTTAAAAGTGCAGGAAAGATCGTGTGCCTGCACGAAAGCCAGATAAGCCTCGCCGTTTTCAGTGGGCTTGCTTTCGATCTGCGCTTTTTCGCTGGGTGATAATTTTGCCCGCAGTTCATTCGCAATTTTTTGTGCGAGATCAGTTTGAATTGCGAACACGTCGGTCAAATCGCGGTCGTAGTCTTCCGCCCAGACGTGATCGTCGTTCTCGGCGTTAATCAACTGCACATTCACGCGGACTCGATTGCCCACGCGGCGAACGCTGCCCTCTAAAATAGTTCCAACGCCCAGGGCCTTTCCAATCTCGCGGGCGCTGGATTTGCTGCCGCGGTAGGGCATCACCGATGTGCGCGAGATCACTTTTAAATCACCGATCTTGGATAAGTTGGTCAGCACATCATCCTGAATGCCGTCTGCAAAGTAGGCGTTCTCCTTGTCGTCGCTCAGGCTTTGGAACGGAAGGACCGCGACCGATTTGTCGATCTTGTGTGCAGAAGCGCGTGGCAACAGGAGCAATCCAGCGGTGATCAAGAGGACAAGGGCTGAGCCGGCAAGCACCAGAGCGTTGCGGCGGCGTCTCCGCACTTGCCTTCCGGTTTGCTTCAATCGCGGCGGATTCGGGTTGCCAAACTCCGGTGTGAACAGATTGACCAGCAAAATTGTTTCGCCGTGCTTCACTTCGCATTCGCCGACATCGCGGAGGTAGGGTCGCCATTCCGGAAAATGCTGCAGGTCCTCGGCAACGTGCTTCGAAAGCAGGATGTGTCCGGCGTCACCGCAATCCATCACGCGTTGGGCGATATTGATTCCGGCTCCGGCGATGTTGGCGCGCTGATTCACATCGGCAACCTCGTGCACCGGCCCGCTGTGAATGCCCATGCGGACCCGAAGTTTTTGATGCTCTTTAAGCGCTTGACTAATTTCCAAGGCGCAGCGCACCGGTTCCTCGGGGCTGTTACGGAAAACCATCGCCATCCCATCACCGGTCGGCAAACACACCAACTTGTCTTCCGCCTCAGCCGAACGAAACCGTTCTGTCTGCCGAACAATCTGGTTCAGTTCAGCGAGCAAATCGCTCTGCTCGTTAATGAGCAAGGTTGAATAGCCGACAATGTCGATGAACAAGACATGGCCAATTTCGAGCCGAACAGCGGACTTCGTTGCAGCAGGCATAGGGCGCGGGCGAAACAAGATCGCTAACAATAAGACAACGGCGAGGTCGGTATGTTCGCTAAAATTGTTGTAATATCCTTATTTTATTCCCGTTGCGAACACGGTTTGAAAATGCGGGCTCTGCTTTTCCCGGGAAACCACGCTGACCTCGATGTCCCGGAAACCGCCTTTTTCCAGCAACTGATGCAACTGCACTTCGCTGAATCCGAGCCAGTGATCCGCATACAATTCGCGAGCGCGTTCGAACCGGTGACTCAAAAGATCGAGGATCACCAATCGACCGCCGCGTTTTAAAATCCGACGGGCAGCCGCGATCGCTCGCTCGGGATGGATAGCGTGATGCAAAGCCTGACTCAGGATCGCAAGATCGATACTGTTTTTTGCGATGGGCGGATCTTCAATGTCGCCGAGCCGATACTCGAGATTCTTGAATCCATGTTTCTTCGCGAGCTGGCCGCCGAACCCGACCATTTTTGGCGAATTATCGATCGCGATCACTTTGCGCGCCTTTTTCGCCAGCAATTGCGAGAGTGTCCCCTCACCTGCTCCGAGGTCAGCCACGGTCAGCGGCGGGAGAAGAGTAATGAGCGTATGTGCCAGCGCCTTCCATGATCGGCCCGGCACGTAACTTCGCCCAAACTTGCCGGCCAGTTCGTCGAAGTATTTCCGCGCTTTGTCTTGTCGCTTGTGCAAGACGAGCTTGAGACTCGTGCGATCGCGCGACGTTTCCGGCAATTCGCGCGCGAGCAAGCGGGTTATTTCCGCCACGCGCTCTCGCTGCGAATTTCTTCCGTGATGGTTTGCACCGTAATAGACATTTTTTCCCACTCGACGGTCGGAGACTACGCCGGCGCGTTTCAATTGAGCCAGATGACTGGAAATCCGCGATTGGCCCATGCCGAGAATTTGTTGAAGCTCTGCTACCGAAAGCTCTTCCTGTTCGAGAAGAAGCAACAGACGCAGCCGGGTCGGGTCGGCCAGCAACCGCAACAAATTAATGGTTGACGCCATGATGAGCCAACGATATATCCACGCATCATGATTGGTCAATATGTCTGCGACAGCGTTAAATCGTTAAATCGTTGAATCGTTCGACCAACCAGGAATTGTAAAACGCTGCAACTTTCTTCAATCCATGTCCCGCCGTTACGTCTTTTCTTCCGAATCCGTCGGGGAAGGTCACCCCGACAAAGTATGCGATACGATTTCTGATGCCGTCCTCGATGCCTGTATTCGACAAGACCGACATAGTCGTGTCGCCTGCGAAACGTACGCGAAGTGCAACATCGTAATCGTTGGTGGCGAGATCACGATCCCAAGTTTGCCTGAGGAAAAGCCGCTCGAAAGTGTTATTCCCGTTTCGCAGATCGTCCGCAAGACCGTGCGCGAGATCGGTTATGTCAACGAGGATGACGTCTTTCACGCAGACAAGATTGCGATTGAAAACATCATTACCAAACAGTCTCCCGACATCGCTCAAGGCGTGGACGCCCGAGCCGCCGATGGGAAGGAAACCGCCGAACAAGGCGCGGGCGATCAAGGCCTGATGTTTGGTTACGCCTGTGACGAGACACTCGAACTGATGCCCTCCCCGATCATGTATGCGCATCGACTCGGTCGCGAGCTCACGCGCATTCGCAAGACTGGGAAAGTCGGTTGGCTGCGGCCCGACGCGAAATCGCAGGTCTCAGTCATTTATGAAAACGGAAAACCGATCGGCATCTCCTGCGTTGTGGTTTCAACACAGCACACGCGCGACGTAAAACATTCGGAGATTCGCAGCTTTGTCATCGAGGAAGTAATCAAAAAAGTTTTGCCGAAAGAAATGCTCAGCGACGACACACAGTTTCTCATCAATTCAACCGGCAACTTTGTCATCGGCGGACCACAAGGCGACACCGGTCTGACCGGCCGCAAGATCATTGTCGATTCTTATGGCGGAATGGGACGCCACGGTGGCGGCGCGTTTTCGGGAAAAGATCCGAGTAAAGTAGATCGCAGCGCGGCTTACATGGGTCGTTGGGTTGCGAAAAATGTGGTCGCGGCCGGACTGGCCAAGAAATGCGAGCTGCAATTCGCGTACGCGATCGGCCATCCGAAACCGCTGAGTGTTCACATTGACACCTTCGGCACGAATACTGTCGATGAGGACGCAATCGAGCGAGCGGTGTTGCGAACGTTCAGTTTCAAACCAGCCGACATTATCAAGCAGCTCGATCTACTCCGGCCGATTTATTCCAAGACCACGAACTACGGTCACTTCGGAAAGGTCGACGATCCGGACATCACTTGGGAATCCACCAACAAGGCAGCCGAACTAAAGAAAACGGCAAAATAAACTTATGAACACGATGATGGAAAAAACGAAAACAAAGCAGAATTACAAAGTCGCCGATATCTCGTTGGCCGATTTCGGAAGAAAAGAAATTTCCATCGCCGAAAAGGAAATGCCGGGGCTGATGGCGATCCGGGAAAAATACGCGCCGCAAAAGCCGCTGGCTGGCGTGCGCATCACCGGCTCGTTGCACATGACGATTCAGACCGCGGTGCTGATTGAGACACTGATCGATCTTGGCGCCGGCGTGCGCTGGGCGAGCTGCAACATTTTCTCTACGCAAGATCATGCCGCCGCAGCCATCGCCAAACGCGGCATTTCGGTGTTCGCGTGGAAAGGCGAATCGCTGGAAGATTACTGGTGGTGCACCTATCGGGCGATTTCACATCCGGATGGGAAAGGCCCGCAGCTCGTCGTCGATGACGGCGGAGACGCAACTTTGCTCATACATAAAGGCTACGAGCTGGAGGAAGGCAGCGATTGGGCAAAGAGCAAATCGGCGAATAAGGAGGAGCAAGTCATCAAAGATTTGCTACTCGAGATTCATCGCGAAAATCCCTATCGCTGGCACGAGATCGCGAAGGATTGGCGCGGTGTTTCAGAGGAAACGACAACCGGCGTCCGTCGTCTTTACAAGATGGCACAGGAAAATCGGCTGCTGGTTCCCGCCATCAACGTCAACGATTCCGTCACCAAATCGAAGTTCGACAACCTTTACGGCTGCCGCCATTCGCTGGTTGATGGATTGAATCGGGCGCTGGATGTAATGCTTTCCGGAAAAGTCGCCGTCATCTGTGGTTACGGGGACGTAGGCAAAGGCTGCGCGCAATCGTTACGCGGCCAGGGTGCGCGCATCGTCATCGCGGAGATCGACCCCATCAACGCGTTGCAGGCGGCAATGGAGGGTTACGAAGTCACCACGCTCGAAGACACGCTAGGACGCGGCGACATTTACATCTCCGCCAGCGGCAACGTCGACGTGATCACGCTCGAGCACATGCAGCGGATGAAAGATCAGGCCATCGTCGCCAACATCGGCCACTTTGATAACGAGATTCAGGTCGATGCGCTCAACGCCGCCAAAGGCGTGAAGAAAACCAACATCAAACCGCAGGTGGACAAGTACACATTTCCGGATGGTCACGAAATTTTCCTGCTCGCCGAAGGGCGCTTGGTAAACCTCGGCTGCGCCACCGGTCACCCGAGCTTCGTCATGTCGAATTCATTTTCCAACCAGGTTCTTGCGCAGCTTGATCTCTGGAAGAATCGCGACAGCTACAAAATCGGCGTTTACGTTTTGCCAAAGAAACTCGATGAAGAAGTCGCCCGCCTGCATCTGGAAAAAATCGGCGTCAAACTCACCAAGCTTTCGCAAAAACAAGCCGACTATCTCGGCATCCCCATCGACGGCCCATTCAAGTCAGAGCATTATCGCTACTGATCCGGCGTGATCATTGATTTGGTGACGTGCAGACGAGTTACTCTTAGCTCGCCAATTTCGAGGCGTTTGATTTTGGCGCGCCCAACCACGAGTCGGCCGATTGCGACCACGCCAAGCGTCACAGCGCCAATCGCGAGCGCGCCAGCGGCGATGGTGCCGATGGATTGCGCGCCTACTGCCAGCGCCCGAACCGCAATGGGGCCGAACTTCTTGGGCGCTTCTTCAAGTTCGTCTGATTTCATGTGCAATTTTACCAGTTATTCCCTCGGCTGCTGCAGAGTGATAAGAACAGCGGCGTAAGAGCGTAAAGCATAAACGCAAGGTGCACGTTGAAGACCGTTGCGGCAACACTCAGAGCGTAGGAAATCACGCCGACAAAAGATTTGCGTGTGTGCGCGCTCGACACTTGCAGGCAAGATTGTCTGCATCACATAATGCCCGGATGACTGTTCGCGAACGCGTTGCCAAGCTCGTGAAAGCCTGGCCGAAAATTTATCCCGACGCGCATTGCGAACTCGATTTTCGTAATCCGCTTGAGCTGCTGGTGGCGACGATTCTCTCGGCACAATGCACGGACAAGCGCGTCAACATCGTCACGCCGGCGTTGTTCAAGAAATATCGGACCGCGAAAGATTATGCGAGCGCACCGCAGGCCGTGTTCGAGAATGCAATTAAATCGACCGGGTTTTATCGCAGCAAGACGAAAAACATTCGCGGCGCGATGCGCGCTATCGCAGAGGAACACGGCGGCAAGGTTCCCGATACCATGAAGGAATTATGCGCGTTACCGGGCGTTGGCCGCAAGACCGCGAACGTTGTGCTAGGCAATGCTTTTCACAAAGACGAGGGAATCGTGGTGGACACCCACGTGATCCGTCTGTCGCAGCGGCTCGGCCTGACGAAGCACAAAGACGCGGAAAAAATCGAGCGTGATTTGATGACGCTCGTGCCGCGCAAGAATTGGACGGACTGGAGTCACTGGCTCATCTGGCATGGCCGCCGCCGCTGTTATGCGCGCAAGCCAGATTGCAGCCGATGCGAAGTGTTCAAGCTATGTCCCAGTGGCAAAGTTTTTCTGCGCACAGGCCAGGCTCGCTCGGTGGCCGAATGAATTACACCGTCAGCGTTGCGATTCGACGGGCGCGACGTGCGTATCCGTTTCACGTGATGCTTTGCGCAGTCGCTTGAACTGTTTTTCCAAGTTGCTCAGTTCTTCGTCTGATAATCCTTCCAGATCGACCAATCTGTTGCGCGCCCCTTTGATTGCCCGGATCAGCTCGTCCAGCTTGAGATGCATTGCTTTGGCATCGCGGTTTTGCGTGTTCTGAATCAGAAACACCATCAGAAAAGTGACGACGGTCGTGGCCGTGTTGATGATCAGTTGCCACGTATCGGAAAAATGAAAAGCCGGGCCAGTGACGAGCCAGACGAGGATGACAAACACAGCACCACCAAATGCCCAGGCGCTACCGAGCATCACCGAGGAGCGGCGGGCGAAAACACGGAACGCGTCGCTGACTACGCAAAGAAAATCATGTTCTTTCTCGTGCTCTCTTAATTTTTTGAGTTGAGTCTCTTCCACAGTATTACTTTAGCTTCGCGCCTAATGCGGCAACTGCGCGCATACGCTTGATCGGAGCGCAATGATATTGAATAGCGAGTCGTTGATACTTGGAGAGATGTAACGAAAGCTTGGTCCGCCGATTGATGGAACATCTCAAACATCTCAATTTAGATGACGCGTGGCTGAATGAGCCATTCGGCCTGCCTGTGATTGATGCGCGCGATTGGGGGCCGCAACTGCGCTTCTCCGCGCCGCCGCGTTTGATCGAAGAATTTTATCGCGAACACGAGACGAATCTCGCGGTGCCGTTCCTGCTTTACGGCTCGGGTGACTTCCATTATTTAACCGCGCTTCGATTGCGCCGCGTCGCTAGACCGGTCGTCCTCGTTTCATTCGACAACCATCCGGATTGGGATGTGCGCCCGCCGAAATGGGGATGCGGTGGCTGGATCAATCGCGCACTGGAACTTCCGCAAATCAAGCATGTGGCAATTTGGGGCTGCGGTAATTTCGAATGCTGGTGGCCACATCAGATTTTTGGGAACCGTCGCGCTGAACGCGCCGGAGATTCTTGAAGTGCATCCGTGGGCAGACGATCGGCCGGCCAAAGATCAGCAACGAAGGGGCGCAATTCTTCGCGAGAATTGGCGCGAGCGTTTTGAGCAATTTTCCAAGAGCCTCGCTAACGAAAATATCTACGTCACAATCGATCTTGATTGCCTGCGCATCGAAGAGGCGATGACAAATTGGGAGAACGGCCGGTTCTCGGTCGCCGATCTTCAGTGGGCGCTCGGAAGGCTGCGCGAATCCTGCCGGATCGTCGGTGGCGATATTTGCGGCGCGTATTCGCCGCCGAAATATGCGCGGCGCAAACAGCGTTTCGCCGCGGAATTCGATCACCCGAAAATTCGATTACCCGACAGCGACAAGATTCGCGCAATCAATTTAGCGACCCTGGAAAAACTCTGGCCATTATTGGCGCAGCCCTTGTAGCGCAAGCGCATCGCTTGCCAACGCGTACGAGACGGCAACCGAACGCTTTCGGTTGCTCTACAATTTATTGCTAGCGAGGCCCTGTAGTTTGCAGGCTTGCCTTCTGCACGACTTTTTACTTGGATCGTAGTGTGCCTGCTGATGACAAGGTCACTTCACTGACCGGCATTGATTCGGCGGCAGCCGGACAATACGGCGCGACCGCGTTTTCCACCACGCACTGGAGCGTCGTGTTAGAAGCGCAAGGCTGAATCGCCGGCGGCGCAAGCGGCGTTGGAACAATCTTTGCCGCACTGTACTGGCGACCTATTTATGGCTTCGTCAGGCGACAAGGCGCAAAGCCAGAGGAAGCTAAAGATATCACGCAGGGTTTTTTTGCGCTGATTTTGGAACGCAAGGATTTCCAGTCTGTGCGACAGCAAAAGGGCCGCTTGCGTTCTTTTCTTCTGGCTTCGCTCAAGCATTTCATGATGAACGAGCGACGTGACGCCGCGACGATCAAACGCGGCGGCGGCCGAACGCTGATTCCGCTCGACGAGATCGAATCCTACGATTCTAGCGAGTTCGATCGCAGCGACATGCTGAGCGCCGACCGGCTTTATGATCGTCGTTGGGCGTTCACCGTGCTCGACCGGGTGTTCGCGCGCTTGCGCGAGGAATCTCAGGGATCGGCTAACGCGCCGCTGCTCGAGCGGTTGAACACATTGCTGTCTGACGAACCGGACCGACCGTCGCAAGCGGAAATTGCGCGCGAGTTTGGCATGACTGAGAACGCGGTCAAACAAGCCTTCCATCGACTGCGACAGCGTTACCGACAGCTGTTGCGTGAGGAAGTCGCGCACACGGTCGCAACGCCAGCCGAGATCGAAGATGAGCTGCGCGCCCTCATTGCCGCGTTGCGTTCGTAACCTTTGGAGAATTTCCGTGCAGTATTTGAGTGAAGGGAATGGTCGCTCGCGATGAGAATCACCACCGCGTGAAGATTTTGCCGCAAATGCGGAGCAGCCATTCCGCCCGATTCTCCCCAGCAATCGTGTGGCGCGTGCCTGCTGGAGACGGCTCTCGGCCGAGACGAACACGAGCGTGAAGAAGGTGGATCGGCTTCTCCGAAGACCATCAACGCGTTCGGAGAACGCGTTCCACCCTCGCCGATGTTGATGGACTTCGGCGATTACGAATTGCTTCAGCAAATTGGGCGCGGCGGACAAGGCGTAGTATTTCGCGCGCGGCAGAAGAGTCTCAATCGCACTGTCGCCTTAAAGGTCATCAGCCTTGGTCAGTGGGCGAGCGAAGCGCACGTGAAACGTTTCCGCCGCGAAGCGGAAGCCGCCGCACGCTTGGAGCATCCGTGCATCGTCCCCATCTACGAAGTCGGCGAGCGCGAGGGCTCATGCTACTTCAGCATGAAATTTGTCGAAGGTGGCCAGCTCGACGAAGTGGTTAGGCGCACGCCGATGTCGATTCGCCAGGCCGCGGAGCTGATCGCGAAGGTGGCGCGCACGGTTCACTACGCGCATGAGCACGGAATTCTCCATCGTGACATCAAGCCGGGGAATATTCTGCTGGATGCAGAAGATGAGCCGCACCTTACCGACTTCGGGCTGGCGCGGTTGGTTGAGACAGAGAGCACTGTCACGCGCACGCTGGAAGTTTTGGGCACGCCCAGTTACATGGCACCGGAACAAGCAAGAGGTAATTCGCCTCAAGAAGCGGCGGTCTCCTCGGGCGCCGTAGCCTCGGCGAAGGCGGACAGTCCGCCGAATGATGCGGGACTCATGCGGATAATAGATGTGTACGGAGTCGGCGCGGTTCTCTACCAACTGCTGACCGCTCAGCCGCCTTTTGCTGGAGGTACAACCTACGAGACTATCAGGTTATTGTTGGAAACTGAGCCGCGGCAACCGCGGCTGTTAAATCCAAAAATAGATCGGGACCTTTCAACAATCTGTCTCAAGTGTCTCGAGAAAGATCCGAAGCGTCGTTATCCTTCCGCTCTCGCGCTGGCGGAAGATCTGGAACGCTGGCTAAAGCATGAACCAATCCATGCGCGACACGCTGGAGTTTTCGCGCGAGGCAGGAAATGGGTGCAACGCAATCCAACCAGCGCGCCTCTTGTGGCATGTCTGGTCGCTTTGGCAGCGGTGGTTGGATGGAATGTTTGGAAAAGCGAACTAGTCCGTGGCCCGCTGACAACGGGAATCGCCGTTCTGCCGTTTGAAAGTCTGAGCGATCAGAAAGAAAACGCAGCGTTTGCCGATGGTGTGCAGGACGACATCTTGACCAAGCTGGCGAAGATCGCTGATCTCAAAGTGATCAGCCGGACTAGCGTGATGGAATACCGCGGCAAACGAGATGTGCGCCAGATCGGCGATACGCTTCGCGTGTCTCACGTCCTGGAGGGAAGCGCACGCAGGAGCGGTGACCGGATTCACTTAAATGCGCAATTGATCGACACGCGCACCGACACTCACGTTTGGGCCGAGGAATATGATCGCGATTTGAATGACCTGTTTGCAGTCCAGAGTGAGATTGCACAAAAAGTTGCCCAGCACCTTCACGCCAAGCTGTCAGCTAGTGAGAAGGCGGCTGTTGAAGAAAGACCAACTCAGGACCTGCCTGGTTATGACTTTTACGTCCGCGCTGTCTCCATGATTTACAACGTCCAGGTGCCCCAAGGGCCCGTTGATGCTCCAGACAAGGCTCTTTCCGAAGCTGTGGATCTGCTTAATAAGGCAGTTACTCGTGATCCTAACTTCTTTGTCGCCTATTGCCAGCTAGCCTTTGCGCACGATTTGATTTATCAGCAGGGGACCGACCACACCCCGGCTCGTTTAGCCCTGGCACAGTCGGCCATAGATTCTGCATTTCGCTTGAAGCCGGATTCGGGGGAAGCGCACCTGGCGCTGGGGTGGCACCTGTATTGGGGCCATTCGGATTATGACCGCGCGCGCGCCGAGCTTGCTCTTGCTCAACAGAGTTTACCCAATAACCCGCAGGTTTACGAGTTAGCTGGATTGATTGACTCCAGTCAGCGTCGCTGGGCTGACGCCACACACAACCTCGAGCGCGCATGTGAGCTCGATCCTCGAAATCTCCCTTACCTGATTAACCTCGGATCGACCTACGCGTGCTTGCATGACTATGACGAGTGGGCCAGAATTATGGATCGCATCGTTGCGCTTTATCCACAGCGCAGGCCAGGGTCGATTTTTCGCGCTCACGTTGAAGTAGCCCGGCGAGCGGACACAGGACCTTGGCGTGCTGCAATTGAAAAGATCCTGACCAGTGAACCCGGGTCGGAAAAAGATCCATTTGTGGCGAGCCAGCGCTATGCTCTTGCTTTGTACGATCGCGACTGGGACGCTGCCGGCCGCCTTGCGGTGGCGCTTCCCCAAAAGAAATCGCTCGAGTGGACCTTTCCTCGTCAACTTGGCCGCGACTTCTGGGTGGGTGTGGTCGCTCGTTTGAAAAGAGACGAAACTTCTGCACACGCTGCGTTTATGAGGGCACGCGAACAACAGGAGGACGAGGTCCGTGCTCACCCTGATGATCTGAGCCTACTTGCTGACCTCGGGCTAATCGATGCAGGCTTGGGAAGAAAAGAAGAGGCGCTGAACGAAGGCCGCCGCGCGATGGAACTGTCGCCCAGCGTCAAAGACGCCTTCACTGAGTCAGAGGTCAGAGATGTGCTTTGCCATAATCTGTGCCTGGACAGGCGAACGTGAACTGGCGCTTGAGCAACTTGAAGCCGTCACCAAGACTCCGGGCTACCACACTTATGGCAACTTGCGCTTAAATCCGATGTGGGATCCGTTGCGCGGCGATCCGCGCTTCGAAAAAATCGTAGAATTCGCTTGCCCCGAGAAAAATAGTGCCGCGTCTTCCAACCGCGCGGTAGTCCGGCGGCTGCCGGACGGGTCGCCTCTCTTGCACATCTTGCACAAACGAAGCGGTACGCTCCAAATAGGATCCAAGCGGAGTCCCAAAGAGACGACCCACGCGGAAGTAGCTGACGCAGATTTTCCAATAATCTGTGCTACAGATTAGCTTGCTACCGCTCCACAAACGGCGGCATCGTTGGCGCCAACGACTACCAGTTGATGCGCAGAAATCCGACGCGGCGACTTGACCCAATGCGCTTCATCTCTGCTGTCTGTCGGCGTGATTCTTTGTTTTACTTGCCTGCTCGGTTTCCGCACAGAATCCCTTGCCGACACCTGCGCAATTCCCACGCGACGGCCGAAGCCGAACAAGTGGTCGTTACTGGCTCAAACATTCCAACCGCCGAACAAGTACCGGACCGAACCCGGTGGATACCTATCGCCCAGAAGACCTCGAGAAATTAGGCGCGCGCAACGCAACCGACCTGCTTAGCAAGCTGCCGCAAGAGATGGGCTCGACCATTAACCAGAACGCCAATGGCGTTGCTGGTGGGGATGGCAGCGTCATACCCAATCTCCGGGGTTTACTGCCCAAAGAAACTCTGGTTCTCATTGATGGAAAGCGCGCTGCGATAATTGGTAGCGGCGGCGGGGTCGGCGCAGGTGCCTCGCCCGGCGTCGCGGGAGTGGACATCAATCTTATTCCCTTCCCAATGATTGATCACATCGACATCCTGAAGGATGGCGCCTCGGCCATTTATGGCAGCGATGCGGTGACCGGTGTGTTCAATATCTTTTTGAAACACAAATTCCTTGGTTCGGAGATTGGCACCAGTATTGGCAACACGAACCTGGGCTCCTCCAATGATGCGCGCGAACTCGAGACGTGGATGATTTCCGGGACGGGAGATAACAAGACCGATATCGTGATCATTGCCGATGCCTACGATCGGGCCGCCATCTGGGGTCGCGACCGCAACATTACCAGCAACGCGAACCAAAACCCATGGGGCGGATTTGATTTTCGCAGCGCGGATTTCCCCGGCGTCATCGGCCCGTTCGGCAACCCTGCGGCTCCGTTAGGCTTTCGATTGATCCCGAAGTTGTTTTTCAGTGGGAACTCTCCGCCGCCGCATTCAGCTCCGAACGTCTCAACTTCGCCTTACTATACTAACAACGTCCCTTACCCGGATGGGAACTTCGCGCTTTATAACTGGGCGGCTGTGACCGCATCGAAGCCGGCGGCGGATCGCCAAAGTTTCTATGGCTCTTTTACGCGCGAAATTTGTGACAAGTACTTAACGGTGTTTGCCGATCTCAAATATACCCGCTCATTTTTTGATAGAGTCGGGGCGGCTGTTGGGTTTTCCCCGGATCCATTCAAGCAACGGAACGGTGCTCCCTTTAGCCCTAGCGGCATCAGTGTGCCAATCGCAAATCCGTTTAATCCCTTCACGGTCCCGGATGCGACTTTGCCCGATGGCACGCCTGTCACCACCGGAGTTCATTTCCGCGGTATTAGAGACACAGGCGGCAGTACATCCAAGACCACGTTCTACGACATACTGTCCGATGCCGGAGTTCGTGGTCAGATGGGAGAGCTTGGCGATTACTTCAAGAATTGGAATTGGGAATTAGGTTTCCATTATTCCAGGAACGACGAGGAAACCCTCACTGATGGCGTGGTAAGCGCGAAGGGCTTACGCGAAGCGCTGCTGGATACGGACCCGGCCACAGCGTTTAATCCGTTCCTTGGGTACCGAGGTAGAAACACCGAGGCCGCTATCAGGCGGGTCTATGTTACCCTGCATGCCACCGGCCAATTTGAGTTGCCATTGACCTATTTCCATCTCGATGGCGATCTATTCAATCTTCCCGGCGGGCCGGTTTCCTTCGCGGCTGGACTCGAGTATCGCGAGGAGCGGTGGAGAAACGATCCTGACCCGGAGAACACCAGTTTTGACGCGATCGGTACATTTAACTTCCAAGCCTCAAAGGTAAACCGGGACGTTTGGGGAACTTATCAGGAGGTGCGTATTCCGGTGACCAGCCCGGCGTGGAAGTTGCCAGGAGCATACAGTCTCGAGTTCGACATCGCCGAGCGCGAAGAATGGTACAGTCAGAATACATCTGCAACTTCCGTTTTGCCTGCGGAACACTCCCAGTTTGATGCGCAGAAGCCGAAATTTTCCGTTCGCTGGCAGCCGCTTGACCCTAAGTGGATAGGCGCGCTGACCTTACGTGGCTCTTATAGCGAAGGATTTCATGCGCCGACACTACCCGATCTTACGCCGGCCGCGGCGGAGATTTTCCTTGTCACACCCTCTGAAATTCGCGATCCAACGGGGAAAACACCCGACGGCACCACGATTCGGGTACTGTTGCCCGGGAATCCCTTCCTTAAGCCGGAGGTTGCATACGAATGGTCTTATGGAGCGGTTTACAGTCCGAAATGGATCGCGGGTCTTACCCTGAGCGCTGATTTTTGGCATATTGACCTTCGATCACTTGCCGCGTTGCCAGATGGGCAATTCATCCTCGCTCATGAAAATTTATTTCCGCAGGATGTAATTCGTGATCCAACGACTGGCGCAATCACGACCGTCATCAATCCTACCTTAAACCTCACCGGCGCCGTGGTGGAAGGTCTCGACTACGAAGCGATCTATATCCTGGATTCTTCGAGCTTTGGTCATGGCGATTTTGGCAGGTTTACCTTTACCCTCAATGGGACCTATCTATCCCGGTTCGAGCTTCAGATAAGTCCCGACACTAAACGATTTGGAATCTCCGGTACGTATGTGTTTCTACCGACCTTAACCGGCTCGCTGCCGCACACTCGAGCCTTTCTCAGCGCGTTCTGGGACGGCCCAGCTGGCACCTGGCTCGCGGGATTCGATGTTGGAGCGACCGTTCACTACACCGGCCAATATCAAGACGACAATCTCGACCTGGGCCCTGCCCTTGCGCGCAAGATACGGGAATGGACGACGCTCGACCTGATCGCGTCTTATACGTTTAACTTACGGGCGCTGAGCACCCAGCAGGAAGTGGCTGGTTTCGCCAAGGATGGTGGTAAGAACGTGAAGCCCATCTCCATTGCCGAGTACGGTGCTTGCAAATGGCGCGCCTGGTTGAATGGCACGACGATCACCGTTGGAATGCAAAACGTCTTCGATTCCGATCCGCCGTTCGCTGGGTTCGCCTTCGAGAATGGCTACGACGCATCCATTGCCGATGTCAAAGGCCGGTTCTGGTACCTCCAGCTAAAGAAAAGGTTCTAGCCAGTCAGAACAGGTTAGACCCGAAATCAAGTCCGCTGCGCGGCGAGGCGTATTTCGAAAAAATCGTCGCATCTCTCGCGCCGAAGGAGAGACACTAATTTCACGAATTGTCACTAATCACAGGACTTTTGCTTTAGTTCGTGTGGGTTAGTGAAATTCGTGTCTAAAATCGTCTCCCTTGCGCCGAAAGGGAATTAACCACGGATTGCACTGATAACACGGATGGGTAAGGCGCGACCGCACAGAAAGGTTTTTAACAGAAGGCAACGAAGATAACGAAGGGCTTCAGCGTGGAGAGAACAGCATCTTTGTTTCCTTCGTTATCTTCTGTTTGGAATCTTCGCGTGTATCGGCCCTTATCCGCGTCATCCGTAGTTGCACTGCCGTAGCGATCCAACGCGGCGAACCCAATTTTCCGCATAACCTCGCGCTGGTTTCCGTTCTGTACTCCAGTGAATGGCCAGAAATGACAGCTCAATAACGAGGAGCCAAAGAAGGCCAAAACAAGAAAAACCAAACCAACTAAAGGAACAAAAGATGAAATCACTTAAATTCTTCAAACCCGCTCTGGCGACCACGCTGGGAATCGTACTCGCGTGGCTGCTATCCGTCCGGCCCGCCGAAGCTGGTCACACTGTAACCCTGCAGCAAGTCGGGCCCAATGTTGTCGCGACCGGAAGCGGAGCCATTAACTTGACTGGACTGACTTTTTTTCAACTTGGCGTCGTATTCAGTCCCGAGATATTCCCAGGCGCCGAGGGCCAGGTTGGCGGGGGCATTGTCACGGGGCCGACTTCTTCCAGCGTAGACAGTTACTCAGGGGCCGGTGGACCGACGAGTTTCGGGAGCGGTGGCGTAACGCCTGCCAGCAGTGGCAGCGGCGACACGGTCGGGATATTCCCGATACGTGTTTACCCTGATTTATTCGTGCGCTTTCTCATTGTTCCAAGGGGCTATGTCTCCGGTACTTTTCTATCGAACAGCGCGACCTACAGCGGCAAGACTTTTGCAACCCTAGGCGTAACACCGGGCACCTACGTATGGACGTGGGGAACCGGAGCGAACCAGAACTTCACGCTTGAAATCCCACCGGCTCCACCGACGCCCACACCAACCCCTACGCCGACAGCAACAGCTACATTCACCCTGACACCTACGCCGACCGCGAGCCCAACGCCCACAGCGACGCCAACCCCAACGCCCACGCCGACGCCATGCATGGGAAGATGCGGCCCGACGCCGAGGCCGCGCCCGACGCCACCGCCTCGACCATGACCCTGATTCCCAAGTGATCGGTGATCAGTTGGGCGACGTGCGGTGAGCTCGAGGGGATGCCGCGAAAAGATTTTACAAAAGACAACCAAGGAAACGAAGATCCAATTTGAGGCTCATTACAAAAAACGTTCGTTACCTTTCGCGGCGACAGCTTTTTGAATACTGGCGGGAGATACAATCCCAGCACTGATAGCTGGACAGGCACCAGCACCTCCAATGCGCCCGTTGGCGGAGCTGGCGACAGCGGCGCTTTGGACACTGGCGGGAGATATTGCGCAGCGCCATCGAGGCCGACGCCAACGCCTACAGCAACAGCTACAGCTACAGCTACACCTACGCCAACGCCTACAGCGACTCCCACACCTACGGCTACGGCGACACCGACACCGACTTTAACAGCGACCGCAACAGCTACAGCTACAGCGAGCGCGACAGCTAGTCCGAGACCTACAACCGACTGCGAGACCTACACCGACGCCGCGGCTTCATCCTACTCCTGCACCGCGCCCGTAACTTGTGGCGATGAAAACAAACTCACTTCTCAATTCGCGCCTGCCCGCCATAGGTTGCTGTGAAGGCGGGTCTCCCCGCTTCCACGATTTCTTGGCGCGCCGTCTTGTCTCGCCGTAGCCTTGTGCGAAGGCGGAAGCTGCGGCGAAGGCAGCGCCGCTTCAGCGATTTAATCTGGCGAAGCCAACTTTCATCATAACCTCGCGCTGGTTTCCGTTCTGTACTCCTGTGAACGGCCAGAAATGACAACTCAATAACGAGAGTCACGGAAGGCCAAAACAAGAAAAGAAATCAAACAATGAATAACATCAAAAGAATCAGCTTAACAACAGCAATCTTCCTGACCGTGGTGCTCGTCAGCTCCGCGGTGGAAGCCGCAGTGATACGAATTAATGGTACTATCGAAGGGAGCGAAAGTGGCGCATCTTTTCCCAATCCAGCGGAAGGGATTTATGTCAATGGGAGCGTCATGTCAACCGACTCGGCGCTTGGTCCATTCACACTGGTTTATTCGCTCCCAGTGGAGTTCGCTTTCGAGAATACGCCACCTGGGAACCCCGGGGGAAGTCGTTTGATATTGGGAGACCCCGCCAACGGTGACAGCATTTTGGCGTGGTTTTTGGGAATTAACAGTGGTTTATGCGCCAACGGCGATCTTCGCCATGTGGATCCCTGGACCATTATCGGCGGAACGGGCCGGTACGCTGGCGCCAGAGGTAGCTTCACCACGGACCAATGCTCGAACCTTGATACCGGCGAGACCAGTGGTACCATCAGCGGCACCATCGTCGTAAGAGGCCACTAGTCTCGCGAGCCGCTGACAGATTGGTTTAGCTTACGATGACTTTCCCCAGTTGGCCTTGACCCGCATCGAGGAAAAGCCGGAGTTCGCAAACAGTCGTCACGCTTCGATCGCGTGGCGGCTGTTTGCCTTCAGGACGCGGAGACATCCAATTTGCGGCAGGTGGGAATGGCGGTGCGGGATTAGGTGTGGGAACGGCGATACGAGTGCCGCAGTAAAAGCTCTTCGGCTCTTACGACGACATCGAACGCCTGAACGACGGTGGGTTTTGCGCGTTCTATCCGCGCCAAACCTCGGCTCTGGTGAATTGAAACGCCATTGTAGGGCAAGCGCATCGCTTGCCAAGGCGCGGGACGGCAACCCCGAAGGCTTTCGGGGTTGCCCTACAATCTATTGCTAGCGAGGCCCTGTGTTTGGAGGATCGGCGTAGCAACACGCTGGCGCTACGTACTGCTCGGTGCGATAGGAGTTAGCGATGGAACTTCATCAGTTGCGTTATTTCGTCGCGGTCGCGGACGAGGGAAATTTTTCCCGCGCGGCAGCGAAGGTGCGGGTCGCTCAGCCTTCGCTTAGTCAGCAGATTCGAAAATTGGAAGCGGAGATCGGCCAGCCATTATTCGACCGTTTGCCACGTTCGGTTGTGCTCACTGAAGCTGGGCGTTGTTTGCTCGATTACGCGCGACAAATTCTGGCGTCGATCGGTGACGCGCGACGTTGCGTGGACGAGCTCAAAGGCAAAATTGCCGGGCGACGTGGCGGTAGGCGCAATTCCCACGATCGCGCCGTATGTGCTGCCGGAACTGGTCGTGACATTCCAAAAGCATTATCCGGACGTGACGCTGCACATCGTCGAGGACGTCACCGCAGGCATCACTCGGCGGATCGAAGCCGGCGAGTTGGACGTAGCCTTGGCGTCCACTTGCCAGAAAAGTCCGACTCTCCGCATCGAGCATCTTGGCAACGAACCGTTGCTTGCGCTCGTACCGGAAGGACATCCTCTGGCAAAGCAGACCGTGGTCAGCTTCGACGATCTCAAATCGCAGAGATTTCTACTCCTCCACGAGATGCATTGCCTGTCACAACAGGTGCATCACCTTCTCGAGTCTCGTCGTTTGCTTCCGGAGGTCGCGCTGGCCGGCAGCCAGCTCAGCACGATCGCTAACATGGTCGCGGCTGGCATCGGCCTTTCAATTGTTCCCCAAATGATGGTGAAACATCACGCCACGCCCGGATGCGTCAGTCTGCCGTTCGCTGCACCGGTCCCAGAGCGGGAAATCAATGTTCTTTACAACCCGCTCCGGTTTCAGAGCAAGGCGGCCGCAGCGTTCCGTCAGGAAGCTTCCGCTGCCCTTATTTCCCCAGGATGCGCCAATCGCGAGCGACGCGGAGCGCTAGGCTTTTATCTCATTGTCTCCAGCGCCCTCGCCACCAGCGATAGCATCGGCCAGACGCCGAGGAGCAGGATCACTCCAAACAGCGGCGAGCTCCGGCAAATAATGCGGGTGCGCCCTGTGCACGTATCTTTCCTCAAGGAAACGCGAAATGCGCTGTCCTATTGGCATTGTAGTTTTCATATAATCAACCGGCCACAACCCGGCTGCGGATTGAAATACTTTATGCGTCTAGCCGTGATAGGATTTGGCTATGGCAGAAAACCAGGGAAGAAATAAGAACAAAACCTGAATAGTTCCGGGGCCACCGACTCCGGCTACAGCTATTTCGTCTTGCGCCAAATGACGTCCTCGTTATTACGACGGTCGATCAAGGCGTCCACTTTGCCGGCGGCAGCGTAACGAAACAGAATTCTGCCTTCGACGCCTTTGCGGAAAAAAATTTCTGATGCTTCCGGGAATAGTTGCTCCTTTTTGCCGTTTCGTTCGACGAACAGTTTGTCGCTTTGGACAAGGACCGCTCGCGTTTGTCCGGGTGCAACTTCGTACGTGCCGATGTAGTCCACAAACTTTCTTGGATCTGCTTTTCCCACAGCGGGATCTTCGTAGTAGCGATGCGCCTGGCTGGCGATGATCTGCCAATTGCCGTTGCGCTGCAGCCAGGTGTCAGTGACGTGATAATGCGCCGTCAGATTTTGGCCGAAGATCGACTCCTTCTCGTCGAGGTCGTAACTGAGTACGGCGGTATTACCGATTAATCGGCTCTGGGTGTTCTCGATCTTGATCTCTCCGGAATACCCCGCCGGCATCGGTTTAATATCGGCGATCAGTTTTGGTTTATCGAAAATGTGTCCTTTCTCGTCGGCGAAAATGCAGTCCTCAGCGAAGTATTTTTTCCACGGTGTTTGATCGCCGGGAACTATGGCGTCGTAAAGCTCCTGAGTACGGCGGACCAATTCGTCCTGCGCGATCGGAACATCCGTGGGGCAGGCGATGGTTACGGCTGAGAAAAATATAACCAACTGGAGTTTCATAACACTTTTTATTCCTCCTTCATACATCTGCCGTTTCGATCACGCGATCGCTTCCGCGAGCAATTCGGCCATATGCTTTGGCCGGGCGTTTGTGAGATCGGTGATTTGATGGCGACAACTTGTGCCCGAGGCGATGATTTCTGTCCCAGGCGGCTGATTGTCGATTGCGTCGAGCAAGCGCTGGGCAACCTGGACGGAGAGATCGTATTTCTCTGCGAGCGCGCCGAATGCGCCTGCCATTCCGCAGCAAGCGGTGTCGAGCACTGTCGCTTTCCTGCCCGGCAAACGTTCTGCCAGTCTGCGCATGAAAGTTGGATCCATGATCGACTTTGCGTGGCAATGCGGATGAATCGCGACTGTTGCCGGACGTTCGTCGAATTGAAGCGCGGCTGGTTCTTGCGCGAGTCAGATCGTCGATAAATTTTTCGAAGAGGAAACAGCGCTTCGCTACATCGTCTGCGTCTTCGATATTTCAGCTCGCGATAATCCTCCACGAACATCGACCAGCAGGAGGGCTCGAGGAAGAGGATTGGAGCGGCAGCCAGTTGAGAGCGTAAAGCTCCGGCGGAGCCACGCCCCTTTACGGAGTTGAGTGTTGAGAGTTGAGAGATGTTGTGTTTTCCGAGTTTCGCTGCGGCATCGAGATTTCCGACGCTGAATGCTGGTCGTCCGCAGCATTGTCGATTTTTCACGAGCGAACTTTGAATCCCAGCGCTTCCAGAACTTTCACAGCGGCCATGCCAATGTGCGGTTCGTGATAGCGCACAAAGGTGTCGTCCCAGAGGATGACAGTGCCACGCTTCTGTAGCTGCGCCCTATGAGCGACGGTGTAGCCGCGGGCGTCGACCGCAGGTTTTCGGCCGGGGTCAGCCGCCCCCGGCTACAGCACGCTTTCGCGAACCATTTGTCGAATCGTTCGCGTGCGTAATGTCGTAACGAACGCTTCGCAGAGATTCCAAGCGTCTTCTCCATTGACACGCGCAACGGCTTGAAGCCCAATAGTTCGATTTGCCAGCGCTGGCATCGCGCAGCCGATTCGCCCGAACAGATCGACGTTGCTAAAGATCCGCTCGCGCAACGGGAGCCCATCGCGGCGCCATCGCGCGTAAAGCATCTCGGCTTTCAAGCAGAGCGAGATTGACGTTCGAGGGGCATTCGGGCGTGCAACCTTTGCAGGAAAGACAATTGCTCAGCGCAGCGTCGAGCTCTTCGGATTTCAACGGATCGTGTCCGTTCGACTCGCAATTCAAGCGCGGCGCGTATGATGTTGGCGCGGCCGCGCGTGGACATGACTTCTTCGCCGGTGGCCATGAAACGTCGGGCACATGATGCCGGTCTGTTTAAGGCAGCCGCCGCAGCCGTTGCATTGCTCGAGATTGCCGATGAACGAATGGTCCTTGAACGCGAACGCGAGCGCCGGCTTGGAATGGAAGTTCGAGCGGCCGCGTAAAATTTTCGCGAAGATGATTGTCGATCTTGTGGCGACCGTCGCTGAAAATTTTCCCAGGATTAAAAATGTTCTTCGGATCGAATGTGCGCTTAATCTCGCGCATGACTTCAAGCAGCTCGTCGCCGAGTTGGTCATGCATATATTCGGTGCGCGCGATGCCGACGCCGTGTTCGGCAGAGAGCGACCCTTTGAATTGGCGCACCAGCGCGGAGGTTTGATCAGCGACTTGCCGGAATTTTTTCAGATCGGACGGCACTATGCAGATCGAGCACAGGCCGGACATGCAAGCAAGCCGCTGGCGGCATGACCGTAGTAACTCGCTTCCAGCCCGAGCGGTTCTCATGATCGATTGCAACCCGCGCACGTAATCGGGCAGTTGCGCGGGGCGAACGGCGGCGTCTTCGATGAACGCCACCGGTTTCGCCGGC
This sequence comes from uncultured Verrucomicrobiae bacterium, assembly GCA_963840305.1. Lineage (GTDB taxonomy): Bacteria > Verrucomicrobiota > Verrucomicrobiia > Chthoniobacterales > UBA10450 > Udaeobacter. The sequence continues at coordinate 235,144 of CAWIYE010000005.1, read as the reverse complement.
CCGACGCAACCGGTCAAAAGCGAGAGACCGGATTTGCGCACCGACCAGACCAGATTCATCTGCGCGGGATCGGTCAGAATTTTTGTGCGCAGTCCGATCTTTCTCGATTCCAAGACCGACAACCGCTCCGCCACATCGTCGTAGAACTCGACGATCAAAATCGATTCGCACGGTTTCGTATCCAGTTCGAGCAAATCGCGCGCCGCCTGAAAATGAAGTTGGCCTTTGGTTTGATCGAGCAAAGGCCGATCGATGTGTTCAATTGCGGCGGGTTTAAGATCGAGAAGTTCGACCGTGGCCTGCATCGCTTCCGCCACCGATGCGAAAAAGATCAGGCCAAAACCTTTTTCGCGCGGCAAAGGCGAGATTTTCAGTTCTGCTGAAAAAATTGCGGCGAGCGTGCCTTCGCTGCCCGCAAGAATATTCGTGAGGTCATTCGGCGCGCGGAGGAACCTTTCGATGCCGTAACCCGGCCAGCGTTTGATCAAGCCCGGCGGCCAGCGCTCGGTCATCTCTGACTTCGCTGCGCGAACGAGGTCCTCGATCCTCGCGCGCTCGCTGCGCAATGATGCATGCGTCTGGCCGATTCTTTCGACGCGACCATCGGCCATCACAATTTCCAGTGAGATGGCGTGATCGGCGGTCGTTCCGTAAATGGGACAACGCGCGCCTGAGGAATTGTTGGCGATCATGCCGCCGAGAGTGGCGCGGGAACTCGTTGCAACATCGGGACCAAAACAAAATCCGTGCGGCTTCAGAAAATCGTTCAGTTGATCGAGCACGACGCCCGCGCCAACGTGCACGCTTCGTTTTTCGAGATCGAGATCAGTGATCTGGCGGTTGTGGCGCGAAAAATCAACGATCAATCCTTCGCCAATCGCATTTCCAACCAGACTCGTGCCGGCACCGCGCGGCGTGACGGAAAGACCTGCATCTGCCGCGGCGCGGATGACGAGGCCTGCCTGCTGCGCGCTTTTCGGAAACGTGACGCCCACTGGCTCGATCTGATAAATGGACGCGTCCGTCGTGTACAGCTGACGCGTCAGATTATCAAAGCGCGCGTCGCAACCCGTCTGCTTGATTTTCCTTTCCTGCGCGGAAGTCATATGGGAAAGCGACGAATCTCGGACGTTGAGAAATAATCAGAGATGTTTCGCTCTGCTCAACATGACAGATGCAAAATAAATCGCGATTTTTGTGGGGAAGCCGACAGCTCCCCCCTACAGCAGATTCAGCTGTGCGTTTTCCGGCACGGTTTCGGCAAAACGGACGCCGACGCCGATAAGGCGCACGGCCTTTCCCGTACAGGCCGAATGCTTCCGCAAGCAGCGAGCGAAACTCTTCCAATGTTGGCGCAAGGCCTGCGCGCTCGGCAGTCGTGCGCGTGAAATCATTGAACTTGAGTTTCACGAAAATTTTTGTGATGTCGCGCATCGATTCTTTTTGTGCGAGATCGGCCATTAAATCCTGAAAGAGTTCTTCGAGCTTTTCTTCACATTGCTCGAGCGTGGCCAGATCGGCAGCGAATGTTTCCTCTGTGCTGAGCGATTTGCGCGGACGATCCGGTTCGACAGGGCGATGATCGATGCCGCGGCATAAATCGTAAAGCTCCCCGCCAAACTTGCCGAAAACATCGGCAAGCTCCGGGCGCGAGAGGCGCTGAAGTTCGCCACATGTTTTAACGCCGAGCTCCTTTAACTTTCGCTCGGACTTTTCGCCGATGCCCCAGATTTTGCGCACCGGCAAATCTTTCATGAATTGCCGCACGTCTTCCGGCTTCACTTCGAATTGGCCGTTTGGCTTGTTAGTTTCGCTCGCGATCTTCGCGATGAGCTTGTTCGGACCAACTCCTGCCGATGATGTCAGCTTCGTTTTGTGAAAAATTGTGTTGCGGATCGCTTGCGCCAACCCCGCAAATCGCGGGGCGCTCGGGTGCGCCGTGACATCAAGGTACGCTTCATCGAGCGAGAGAGGTTCGATCAACGACGTGAACCGATGCAAGATTCCACGAATGACTGCGGCTTCGTGCCGATAAACATCGAAGCGCGTCGGTAGCACGATCAAATTCGGGCAGCGTTGCAGCGCCATGAAAGTTGGCATAGCCGAGCGCACACCGAACTTGCGCGCTTCATAATTGCACGTCGTCAACACGCCGCGCCGGTCGCGCGCGCCACCCACGCCTACGGGTTTCCCGCGCAACGACGGCCGATCACGCACTTCGATCGCGGCATAAAAGCAATCCATATCGAGATGGATGATCGCACGTGGCTTGGAGTCGTTTTCCACACACCAAATGTAGCGTTAATAGTCGCACTATCATCCTTGAGGGACGAAGCAGGTTGCCTTTTGGCGTAGCAATCTTCGAAAATCATGGAGCGGTTTTCGCTCTACTTGATCAGCCCGGTCAGTGCGGCTAGCACGAGTGGGATGAGGATCCATCCAAGCAAAATGTGTACCCGCATGTAATTCCTGAGAAACGTCTGGTTCTGCTTTGGCTTCCATACCTTGTCGGCTTGGAGATCGACGAACGGCAGAAATAGGCCAAGGCTGTACCAGAAGCAGCTGTAAACTCGCGGAGCGTCGTCAGGTTTTTGCAACTCCATCTTCTCGGGGGAGAAAAGAACGCATCCGAAACCTACAAAGAACGCGCAAGGAATCATAGCTAGCCACGGCCGACGGCCATATCCAACAAGCCCATCAAGCAGCACGCTCCCGAGCCATGCCAGCAACCCCTCGAGGCATGTTAGCAAACTCCCAACCCGTGCTAGCAAATTTCCGGACCAGACCGGGGTATGAAGATACCCTGCCCGTTGCCGACGTTTGTCCGCAATGAATGCTTTGTTTGCATCCCCGCCGTAGCCTTGTCGTGTGAAAAACTGTTCCAGAGCGCCATACACATCGGCGCTATAATCGGCTTGTTCGGCCAGCCTCAAAAGTAATTCATGTGACCGGCGCTCATTGTCCGGATCGGCGTGAATTTCCTTGTAGGTCATCGCTTGCAGGTCCAGCGATCCAGAGAAGACTGCGCGGGACAGATACAGCGCAGCGAAGTTAGCCTGTGTTAAATCGGCTGAGCCGCTGAACTGAGCGTCTGCAAAATACACCGACCCTGCGACCTTCATCCTATAGAAAGTTGCTCGTTTCTGTTTGTTCCTGAACTTCGCTTCATTGAGTTCGAAATTGCCCCCGATTTCGGCCGAAACAAAGTCCACTGGCCCCTCGAACACGACCTTCTTGAAAAAAGCGGTCTGCTCCACTTTCATGCTATTAAAGTTGGCTTGGGTCTCGGGGTTTTTGAACGCCGCCCCATCCGCTTCGAGAACGCTACCGATTTGGGCTGAGACAAAGTCCACTGCCCCCGCAAACACGACCTTTCTGAAAAAAGCGGTGTGCCCCACTTTCATGCTGTTAAAGCTGGCTCCGTTCTCAGGATTTTTGAACGCCGCCCCATCCGCTACGAGAACGTCACCGATTTGCGCTGAGCCGAAGTCGACTGGTCCTTCGAACACCGCGTTGCTGAAAAAAGCGGTCTGCTCCACTCTCATGCTATTAAAGTTTGCTTTTTTCTCGGGATTTTTGAACGCCGCCCCATCCGCTTCGAGATTGCTACCGATTTGCGCTGAGCCGAAGTCGACTGGTCCTTCGAACACCGCGTTCCTGAAAAAAGCGGTGTGCCCCGCTTTCATGCTATTAAAGTTGGCTTCGGTCTCGGGATTTTTGAACGCCGCCCCATCCGCTTCAAGATTGTTACCGATTTGAGCTGAGCCAAAGTTGACCGGTCCTTCAAACACCGCCTTACGGAAAAAGGCGGCATTCCCCACCTTGATGCTATACAAGCCCACTTCCTGCTCGGGGTTTTTGAACTGCGCATCGTCCGCGTCAAGATCGCCGCCGATTTGGGCCTCGCCAAAGTTGACTGGTCCTTCAAACACCGCCGCACGGAAAAAGGCTGTATCTCCCACTTTCGTGCTATTGAAGTTCGCTTCTGCCTTAAATGTGCTGTCGCTGAATAACGCTACGCCCTTGAAAGTTGCGCGCCGGCAAGTCACGCTGCTCAAGAATTGACAGTGCGTCAGCCAAGCCGCACACGGGATTTGCGCATTTTCAAGGTCAACCGGCTGATCGATGGTCGCCCACATAATTTGCACTCCATTTCGATGCGGCTTCACACCCGGTATCGCGCCGGTCAGGAGGTCTTCCAGAAACTTCGCGCTCACTTTTCGCTGCTCTTCATTCGGGAATTTTTTGCTCAGATCGGCCGGCTTGCCCGCCCCCACTTGCTCAGCGACCCATCTTTCGGTCTCAGTCCATTCGCTCCCCGCGCTGCGGGGTTCGGCTGCGGCTGCGAGGTGCACGACTGTTAGAAACGCCGCGAATGAAATGCCGGCAAACCAACGGGAGGAGTTCATAGAAGTTTGTCGAGTCGAGTCGACTAACAATTATTCGTTTCGATTGCACGAAAAAAAATCAAAGGGCCGACTCTGAGATTGCGTTTCGGCGAAGTTTGCACGATGACGGACGGCGAAGATGAAGCCTGCAGTGACGCGAGTCTTCATGGTGCGGCATGGCACGACGGTGTTGAGCGCCGAGGACCGCTTGGCCGACGCCACCGATGTGGAGTTGTCGCAGCAAGGTCGCGAATTTCAGGCTTTGCAAACCGCGCTTCTCTCTAGATATTGACGTGCAACTTTTTCCGAAATGGACGCTTCTACTTCTGTTGAAACTCACCACGAGCCGCACGGGCACGACGCCGAACACGAACATCACGAGCTCGGATGGTGGCGAAAATACATTTTTTCTACCGACCATAAGGTGATCGGAATCCAGTACGGCCTTTGTGGCATGGTGTTCCTGTTCTTTGGTTTTTGCCTGATGATGATGATGCGGTGGCAACTGGCGTATCCCGGCCAGGCTATGCCGGTGATCGGCAAATGGCTCCCGTACATCTTCGGAGCCGATTCGATGCCGGACGGGAAAATGACGCCCGATTTTTACAACTCGTTAGGCGCGATGCACGGCACAATCATGATCTTTCTTGGGGTCGTGCCGTTGGCCTTCGCTGCGTTCGGAAATTTTGTCGTGCCGCTGCAAATCGGCGCGCCCGACATGACGTTCCCGAAGGTCAACGCGGCAAGTTTTTGGGCGTTCGCGGTCGGTGGCGTGATCATGCTCACCAGTTTCTTCGTGCCGGGCGGCGCGGCCAAGGGCGGGTGGACATCCTATACGCCGCTGGCGGCTTTCGACGATACCGGGCCTGGACGTAGTCTCGTGTTTAACGGCCAGACACTCTGGTTGATCGGATTTGTTTTTCTGATCACCTCTTCACTGCTTGGCGCAGTAAATTTTATCACCACCATCATTCAACTGCGTGCCAAAGGGCTGACCTGGATGCGGCTGCCGTTCTTTGTGTGGGCGCAGTTCGTAACCGCATTTCTGTTGCTGCTGGCTTTTCCGCCGTTGGAAGCTGCGATCATCATGCAGTTAATGGATCGGCTGGCACATACCAGCTTTTTCCTGCCGGCTGGCCTCGTCTTGAATGGCGTACCGGTGTCCATCAGCGGCGGCGGTAGCCCGCTTTTGTGGCAGCATTTGTTTTGGTTCCTCGGGCATCCCGAGGTTTACGTGCTGATTTTGCCTGCGTTTGGAATTGTGGCCGAAATTCTCGCCAACAATTCACGCAAGCCGCTCTGGGGTTATAAATCGCTGGTCTTTTCCGTATTGGTGATCGGATTTCTCTCGTTCATCGTCTGGGCGCATCACATGTGGCTCACCGGTATGGGCTCCGCAGTCAGCGCGTTCTTCCAAACGACGACATTGCTGATCTCGATCCCGTCGGTGATCATCTTGAGCGCATTTTTCATTTCACTTTGGGGCGGCTCAATCCGCTTCACCGTGCCGATGCTTTTCGCCACCGCGTTCCTCCCAATGTTTGGAATCGGCGGCCTTACTGGAATTCCGCTGGCGTTTAATTCAGCCGACCTTTATCTGCACGACACCTACTACATCATCGCGCATTTTCATTACATCGTCGCGCCTGGAACAATCTTCGGACTTTTCGCCGGGATTTATTACTGGTTCCCGAAAGCAACCGGCCGAAAGATGAACGATTTCTGGGGCAAAGTGCATTTTTGGCCGACTCTCATCTGCATGAACGTGATTTTTCTTCCGATGTTTTTGCAGGGAATGGCCGGGATGCATCGGCGCTGGTACGATGGCGGGCAAGGATGGAACGTCTCGAATGATCACACCATTTGGGGATTGACCGGGTTCCAATGGAATCACCCCATCTCATGGGCGGCGTGGATCATGGGTCTCGCCCAGATTCCGTTCATCATTAATTTCTTCTGGAGCATCAAACACGGCGAAAAGGTGAACGACAATCCGTGGGAAGCGACCACGCTGGAGTGGACTGCGCCTTCGCCGCCGCCGCATGGAAACTTCATCCATACGCCGGTCGCTTATCGCGGGCCTTATGAATACAGTCTCCCGGGCCGCGAACGCGATTACACGATGCAGAACGAACCGGTGGAACCCGCCGAGCGCACTCGCCGCAAACCTCCCGCAGAGCCGGTCCTTGTCTGACCGACCGATGGAAATTCCATACACAATCTCGACTCGACCCGACACCGGGCTTTGGAACGCCAAGATTGGCATCTGGCTTTTTCTTGCCTCCGAAGTGATGCTCTTTGGCGGGCTCTTCTCCGCTTACATTTTTCTGCGCATCGACGCGCCGCCAGGCATGTGGCCGCACGGATTACTCAACGTGCCCGTTGGCACATTCAATACGTGCATTCTCATCATGTCCTCAGTCACGGTCGTGCTGGCGTGGGCGGCGCTGAAGATGAGAAGATATCGCGCCTACTGGTGGTACATGCTGGCCACCATTTTATGCGGCATCATCTTTCTCGTTGTCAAACTTGCCTACGAATGGCCGCAAAAGTTCGATCACTTCGGCGTTTACATCAAGCCGGATGCGCTATCGAAAGTACGAAAAATATTTGGGCAATGAGTATGCCGCAGCGAAAGAGCTGCCCCCGCGACTCGAGATCACCGGACATTTGCACAATCGGGCGGCACTGACCGATCCGAACATCAAGGAATACGAAGTGGCGCTCGATCCGCTCAACGCCGATCCGACTAATCCGCCGATGGATCGCCCGCACTTTTTCCCGCTGCCCGTCACGGACAAAATCGCGACGATCGAGAAGGAAGACGTAGAGCGAGCGACGATGTTTTTGCCGACGCACAACGCATATTTCGCGAGTTACTTCACCATTACCGGCCTGCATGGCCTGCACGTGCTCGGCGGCGTGCTGGTCTTCATTTACATGTGGCTGCCGGTCAGCAAAAAAGTTTACCAGCGTAATCCGGAACACCTCGCTAATCGCGTCGAGGTGTCCGGTCTCTTCTGGCACTTTGTCGATCTGATTTGGATTTTTGTGTTCCCGCTTTTTTACCTGCTCTAGAACCCATTGATAGCGCTGTCATGTTGAGCGAAGCGAAACATCTCAGTTTGTTGGATGCGGATCGGTACTAGAAAATGATCAGAGATTCTTCGCTGTGCTGAAAATGACATTACGACCATGAACAATCCGCCTGACGTCACGCAGGATTCAAAAGAATACGAGGAATACGCGCATGGTGTGCAAAAGCACGTCAGAGGCTATTTGATGGTCGGGGCGACCCTACTTGCGTTTACCATGCTTACGGTCGCTCTTTGTACGTCGATTTCGGCGCAATACTTTCGTCGCTGTTCCACACAAATCTTTCGGCGACTCAAGGTCGCAAGGCCAACATCGCGCGTCGCTATGCTGGTAGCGACGTTCAAAGCCGGACTTGTGGCCGCGATTTTCATGCATTTGGCCGCTGAAAAACGCCTCATTTATCGCATCCTGATTTTCACCGGTTTTTTTGTGCTCGGCCTCTTCTGGCTTATTTTATTGGCGTGGTACGACTTCCCGATCTTTCGCTAAATGTCCCTTAAAGCTTTCCATATCGTTTTCATTATTTTCTCGACGCTGCTCGCGCTGGGGACCGGCGGCTGGTGCGTCTGGGTCGATTTTGTGGAAGGCGCGCCGATTTATCTCGCGGGAGCGATCGCGTCGTTTGTCGTTGCGATTGCGCTAATCGTTTACGGCGTCTGGTTTTACCGCAAAATGAAACGGCTTCGAATCATCAGATGAAAACGCCGGTCTTTTTTTCGCGACAGCTTTTGGAGTGCAACCGCGTCCCTGCGTCGCTTTTGGAATCGAATGTGGAAAGCGGTGCGAAGACGGCCCGCACTCCCAAAGCGCTTCGCGCGAAATTTTCAAAGCTTCTTTTGATCGTGTTTTTGCCGATCGTATTTACCGCGCAGGACGTGCTGGCATGCCCGTTCTGCTACGGCGCGAAAGATGGAAAATCGACCGAGCACATGGCGGTCGCGATCTGGTTCTTATTCGGCGCAGTCCTGTCCGTGATGGGTGGGATCGGCGCGTTTAGTTTTCATCTCTGGCGGCACGGTCGCATGCCCACCGAACCTCACCAGGAGCTCGCGGAAGAAGATCTGAGTAAGTATGAATAGTCTGGCGCTGATCAATGAATTCCTCGGGCAGCCGCCGAACGCCTCATCGCATGGATATCAGATCGACCACATCATCGAGTTTTGTCACTGGTTCATGGCCGCCCTTTTTTTTGGCTGGTCCGCTTTTTTTATTTTCGTTCTGATTCGTTTCCGGAAACGAGTTCACCCGTCCGCTGATCACCTGGGAGTGAGGAGCGGCATTTCAACGCATCTGGAATTCTCCGTTGTCTTGATCGAAGCGGTGCTCCTCCTCGGCTTTGCTATTCCGCTTTGGGCAAGACGCGTGAATCAATTTCCGCCAGGCAAAGACGCGCTGGTTGTTCACGTGGTGGCGCAACAGTTCAATTTCAACTATCACCTGCCCGGACCGGATGGCCAGTTTGGCCGGCGCGATGTCAGTTTTGTGAGCAATTCAAATCCGCTGGGTCTCGATCCCAATGATCCTGCTGGCAAAGACGACATCGTGACCAGTGGCGAACTTCACGTGCCGGTGAATCGCCCGGTGATTGCCGAGCTTTCCTCAAAAGATGTAATCCACGATTTCTTTTTGCCAAGCATGCGCATCGGAGGTGACGCAATTCCCGGTTCACTCATTCCGATTTGGTTCACGCCAATCAAGACCGGAACTTACGAGGTAATTTGCGCGCAGCTTTGCGGCTTGGGCCATTCCGGAATGAAAGGCACGCTCGTCGTAGATACGCCACAGGATTACCAAGCCTGGCTGAAAGAACGCGCCGAACTGGCGGGTGGTGCGCAAGGCGCGGCTCCTTCACCGTCTGCGGGTGCAGCGCAGCCGCAAAGCAAACCGCCCGCACCGGCGGCATCAGCCTCGCCGAGTCCCGGCGGATGATCCGCTTTCTGTAGCGGCGCTCTATGGGCGCCTGATCGTCAATGCGACAGTCGACGCTAGCAAATTCGGCGGTCATCCGGACACATCGGGACTACAGTCAATGGCTCAATCGCTTTGCATGGCTCACATGTGCCGCGACGCTCTTACTCATTTGCAGCGGCGGAATGGTCACCAGCAAAAATGTCGGGCTCGCTGTGCCCGGATTGGCCGACCACGTTCGGCTACAACATGTTCTTGTTTCCAGTCTCGAAATGGGTTGGCGGAATTCTGTTCGAGCACACGCATCGCTTGATGGGCTCGCTCGTTGGATTTCTGACCATCATTCTCGCTGTCTGGCTTTGGCTCAACGAAGATCGACAATGGGTGCGTAACTTGGGCGTCATCGCGCTCGCCGGCGTGATCTTACAGGGAATTCTCGGCGGCCTTCGCGTCACAATGATGAAAGATGAAATCGGAATCTTTCACGCCTGTCTCGCGCAGGCATTTCTCGGGCTGCTCGTAGTGATTGCGCTGGTGACGACAAGATTTTGGCAGGCGATGGATTGTAGGGCGTCCGCGTGGCAGACGCCAATTCCAGACTGGTCCGATTGGCGATGGCAATTACAATTGTGATTTACGTGCAGCTCGCGCTGGGGGCAACGATGCGCCATCAACATCGGGACCTGTCGATCCTCGATTTTCCAACGGCCAACGGCACGTGGATTCCGGACACCAGCGCGGACGCTCTTGCAAAGATCAACGCGTGGCGCGACGCCCGCGGCTTATCAGATGTGACCGCATTCCAAATCTGGCTGCAAATGGCGCACCGCTTTCTCGCGTTGATAATCGCCATTGCTGTGATCGCATTTGCTCTTCGCGTGTGGAGAGATGCCGGCGCAGTTTGCCGCGCTCTCAAGCGATTGTCGATCCTTTGGGTTGCATTGGTCATCTGCCAGATTACGCTCGGTGCCTGGACGATCTGGAGCAACAAAGCGGCCGATGTCGCGACAGCGCATGTCGCGCTCGGTGCGATCATGCTATCTTTTGGTGTGAGCATTTCCGCGATTTGCTGGCGAATTTCGCAAGGAGAGGTTGGTAGGGCGCGACCCCCGGGCGCGCCGCACAGCGAACCCGTGCCCGCATGAAAACGATCGCACTCGAAGATGGCGATGCGATGCCGCCGCGCAATCGTGGCGTTGCTGATCTCGCGGAGCTCGTCAAAGCGCGATTGACCCTTCTGGTGCTGCTTACGACTGCTGTTGGTTTTTATCTCGGATCGGATTCGCCGATCAATTACATCGCACTGTTTCATGTTGTATTCGGAACGGCGGCGGCGGCAGCGGGCGCAGCCGCGCTCAATCAATGGTGGGAACGCAGAGCCGACGCGCTCATGCGTCGCACGAGAGCGCGCCCGATACCGGCGGGGCGAATGCCGCCATCGCAAGCGCTGGCGCTCGGCGTCGTTCTTTCGATTTTTGGAGTCGGTTATCTGGCGATTGTTTGCAATGCGCTGAGCGCGGCGCTGACGGCAATAACGATCGCGATTTACATTTTTGCTTACACACCTCTAAAACGCGCCAGCACCGCCAACACCGCCGTAGGCGCAGTCCCGGGTGCGATTCCGCCGATGATCGGGTGGGCGGCCGCGCGCGGAAACATCGGCGCGGGAGCGTGGGCTCTCTTTGCGATCGTTTTTTTGTGGCAACTGCCGCATTTCTTCGCCATCGCGTGGATGTACCGCGAAGACTATTCGCGCGCAGGCTTTCGCATGATTTCAAGCGACGACCGCAGCGGCGAGCGCAGCGCCAGCCAGAGCGTGTTTTTCTGCATCCTGCTGCTGGTAATTGCGGGGCTGCCGGCGTTTCTTGGAATCGCGACTTTTGTTTATCTGGCAATCGAACTTTTGCTCGGGGGTCTTGTTCGTCGCGGTCGCAATGCGCTTCCTACGGCTGCGTACGGCAAGCGCAGCGCGTTTGCTGTTCTCGCGTCGATCGTTTATCTTCCACTATTACTGGGAGCTTTGGTTCTAACGAAATCATGAGCACGACTTCTGCGACAATGCATCGGGCGCCGTCCGGCAGCGGCATCATCTGGAAAGTGACGCTGATTCTCATCCCGGTGGTGACGCTGGGACTATTGCTATGGCTGCGGAATGTAGAAGTGAACGCGCTCCGGCAGCGCACTGTTTCCTCTTACGGGACAGTGCCTTCTTTTCAGCTCACCAATCAGAACGGACAACCATTTGGTTCAGCCGCAATTAGCCGGCAAGATTTGGATCGCCGATTTCGTTTACACAACGTGTCCGGGGCCGTGCCCGATGATCAGCAGCCGGATGAGCGAATTGCAAAAGCCGTTGGAAAAAACCGACGTGCATCTGGTCTCGTTCAGTGTCGATCCGGAGAAAGATACACCGGAGGTTTTGAGCCGTTACGCGGAGAGATTGCAGGCCGAGCCGGGCCGCTGGGATTTTCTCACCGGACCAAAATCTGCGATCTACAAGCTTTCGCATGACGGCTTCAAACTCGCGATATCCGATGGCAGCGATGCCCAAGGGATTCCCGTGCACAGCACGCGGATGGTGCTCGTGGATCGACATGGCCAAATCCGCGGCTATTACGACGCGATCGAGTCCGAGGCAGTCACCAAACTGGTCGCTGACACGAACCATCTCTCTGCGCGAGCAACCGAAATAAAACTTCAAATCCCAAGCTCCAACGTCCAGAACGGGATTGTCATCCTGAGCGAAGCGAAGGATCTCGGATCTTCATCTCCAGCTCCCAAACCCAAATCAGAGATGTTTCGCTGCCCTCAACATGACACGCCGGAAGTGACGGGGGGATTATTGGAGCTTCTCTGGAGGTCGGATGTTGGTGATTGGTGATTTGTTATCCCACCGGCTCCGGGCCAGTGCTGGGTCCCTCGTCGCAAACCATCTCGCAGATAGTGGCGATATTCGTTCTTTGGTAGTCCGATCGATGATCTTGGCGAGATCGGCTTGGGTGATGAAACCCATGCGCAACGCGACCTCCTCCAGGCACGCGATTTTCAAACCCTGCCGATGCTCGATCGTGGCGATGTAATTGCTGGCCTCGAGCAAAGCCAGTCGTGGTGCCGGTATCGAGCCAGGCCATGCCGCGGCTGAGCAGCTTCACGTGCAGCTCGTTGCGCTGAAGATAAAGCAAATTCAGATCAGTGATCTCCAGTTCGCCGCGCGCCGAAGGGTGCACAGTGCGACAAAGATCGACAACTTGATCGTCGTAAACGTAAAGCCCTGGCACGGCGAAAGGGCTTTTCGGTTGCTTCGGTTTTTCTTCGAGACTGATGGCTTTGCCTTCGGCGTCGAATTCGACAACGCCGTAACGTTCCGGGTCGCGCACTTGATAGCCGAAAATGCACGCACCGCGCTCGATGGCGAGCGCATCGCGGTAGAAATCGAGTTTCCCGTAAAAAATGTTGTCGCCAAGAATGAGCGATGCCCCGCAGTTACGGATGAATTTTGCGCCGATCAAAAACGCTTGTGCGATCCCTTCCGGCTTCGGTTGCTCGGCGTACTCGATGCGAATGCCGAGTTGCGCCCCGTCGCCCAAATAATCTTCGCAGCATCGGCAAATCTTTCGGCGTGGAAATGATCAGCACCTCGCGAAGACCGCCGAGCATGAGAGTCGCCAGGGGATAGCAAATCATCGGTTTGTCGTAGATCGGCAGCAGTTGTTTGCACACAATCTTGGTGAGCGGAAAGAGACGTGTCCCCGCGCCACCGGCGAGAAGAATGGCTTTCTTGTTCATGTCGAAGATGTCCCAATCTCACGCGCTGATTTAATTCCAAATCTTCGACCAAGCCGCAACCACGGTGATTCACGCCATACTTTTCGTAGTGCTGATAACTCTGCTTTTGCCCGTGTGAGCTCGCCTTGAAGCCGTGAATATTTTTCCGCCAGTCGAGTTCCGAGTTGCGTTTCGCCGGCATCAAGCTTTATCAACGCCTGATTTGGAAACTCCCTCGCTTCGGGAAACTCCATCACCGCATCGATGTGTGCATGCATCTGGTCGCGAGCGCATTCGCCCAGCGCGTAAGCGATGAGTGACACAAAGACATCGGCGCGAAAGCTCGACACGTTGCCCCAAGCGGCACGATGATAAGCAGCAAGCGCGCCCCTCAAGTTGGGCGAGGCGGCGAGCTCCGGCGCGAGCGCAGCCAAAAGGTCCACATTCATCTCGAGCAGTTCGCGCACGAGTTCTTCTGGCTCGACCGAAATCGTGTTCGTGGAATGCACGCGATACGAGAATAGCTCGTCGTCAAGCACTGCAAGGCGGTTATGCAATGCGCAGTCGAGCACAAAAAAGTAGTCGTGAGCGTAGCGATAATGACGAAACGGATGGTCCAGAAAGTACGTTCTGCGGCCGGTGAGATTACTGGTAGAGCTAATAAAATTAGCCACGCCAAGCTGCTCGACGAGCTCCAGTTGGGATCCACGGACCGACCATGCAGCCGCGAACCATTTGGCGCGCCGGTCGGAGAATGCGATCGGGCTGCCGGTGCTATCGATGAGTTTTAGCCGGGTCGCGACTACATCGATCGAAGGCGTCTCGTCCAGAAAGGCAGCGGATTTGGAAATGCGCTCGCGAGCGAAGACGTCGTCAGAGTTGAGGATCGCAACATAATCGCACCCCGTAGCCTGCTCGATCCCTCGATTCAGGGCGGCGTGCGCGCCCGCATTGGGCTGTGTGTACAATTCGATACGCGGCTCCGCCAATGAGCGGACGATTTCGACTGAATCGTCAGTCGAGCCGTCATCAACTATGACAATCTTATCGACAGCTCGGGTCTGTGCGAGAACTGATCGAATAGCGTCACCAATGTATGCAGCGTGATTGTAGAGTGGAATGACGACGGCAATTTGTTTCATCGGCACCACGTCTCGAGCTGATTGCGCCATTCCTGCAGAAATTGCTCCCTCATATGCGCCCCGCTTGGGCTGAATAATCCGCGCAAGGTGGATGGCTTCGGCTCCGCGATGAAGCGGGTATCAAAGCCGGCTCGAATTTCCGCGTCCGAAACACGGCCGCCGGTGCAGCTCGCGAGCAACCGTTCCACTACGTCCGATGCAAATGCTGGCGGCGACTCAATGGTCGCGCTGATCGTAATCTTCGCGAGACGTTGCAAGATCCATGCGCACAGCAGCGCGCGAGAGTCCGTCGCGTGAAGATGACGGATTCCGGCGCGCGAGAGCTTTGGCGCGAGGTAAAGCGCGACGCGCGCAGCTTCAAGATAGTCAGCTGTATTGCACGCTGGCGGAAGCTCGCGCTGCCAACTCTCGATTTCACGTGCGCCCGCGCCATCCGCCTGCCATTCGGCTTTGATCACGATTGCATCCGGCAAGAATTCCAGTGCGTGCACGACGCGCTCCGATCCCCTCGCAGGCGGAATTCCACTTGCGCGCCAGACGTAAACCGGCGCACCTGCGAGGGCCGCAAGCTCGCGATCAAGTCCTGGCAATTTGAGATTCGGCCACTCCCAGACGAGGTGGCCGCAGTGCTGCAACTGCCGATCCGCGCAGAGAAGCGGACTTCGTGGCACTGCAACGGCTTCGATGAGTTCCAGAAGTTGGGCGGCGGTCTTATCGACATCGAATTTTTCCTCGACGTTGCGTCTGCCTGCCGCACCGACTCGAGCGCGCAGTTCCGGATCGCGTAACAGCGACTCGAGCGCATCGGCGAGCTGCTCAACATCTCCTGGACTAAGAAGTAGCCCGCTCTCGCCATCGCGGACCATTTCCGGAATGGCGGCAAGTCGCGTCGAGACTACCGGCCGCGCGGTAGCCATGGCTTCCAAAATAACGGTTGGTAAAATGTCGCTCGCGCCTTTGCTGTCGACGATGGAAGCGAGAGCAAACACATCGCACTCGGCCAGGTGCCGCACGACTTCTTCCTGCGGTAGTGCTCCCAGCAAGCGAACGATTCCATAGAGGCCTGCGGCAGCGATGGCGTTTTGAAGCTCCTCCCGCAACGGTCCGTCGCCGATGATTTCGCATTCAAACTGGATGCCACGGCTCTTTAGTTCAGCACACGCGGCGATCAGGTCGCGAAAGCCTTTAAACTCGATTAAGCGGCCGATACCTAAGATGCGCGGCCGAAGCGCAGGCGACCGAGGAGGGACAGCCTGGAAGTTTCGCAGATCAATGCCGTTGTAGATGCGGTGAATTTTTTCCGCGGTGCCGGGGCACTTGTGAGCGAGCAACTCGCGACTATAATCGCTCACCGCCACGACGAACGCAGCTTCGCGGCACATTTCGCGCAGCAGATCGTCGCTACCCACGTCCAGCATAAAGTCCTGCGCGTGCGCCGTGAAGCTGAAGCCGATTTTGCTGATTGCCTTGACGAAGAGCGCGGTGTGGGTCGCGTTCCTTGCGAAATGGACATGGAAATGCTCCACGCCCCTGCGGAGGAACTGTTCAGCGAAAAAAAGTGCGTTGCGCGCGCGTTGCTCGGCCTTGAAGGCGGGGCCGTATCGCGCTTCATGCTCCGCGACGAGAGCGGCAGGCCAAATGCCGTCGTGACGCGCGAGCTGCGCGAGCGTTCGCACAACTCGCGGGGGCGGCGCGTAGCAGACTTCCGCGCGTAAATTCGCACTATGTCTATGGCGAAGGCTCGTGAGTGGCGGATTTATTGAGCCGATTTCCAAGTCCACACTGCGCCGTTCCAACGCCAGCATCTCAGCGTCGCAAAATGTCTGCGAAATTACCGGATAGCGGGAATAGAGATAGCCAAGGCGCATCGGCATCAATGATTACGCGCGGCTGATGGAATAGCAATGGATTGTAAATGGCGCTCGCCAGTCAACGTCGAACGCTCAACGCTCAACATCCAACTCTCAACGACCAGAGCCTCTTTCAGTTTAAACGTTAGGCGTTCAACGTTGGACGTTGGCGTTTTCGCTTACTACGAAAACCGCACATCCTTACCGGGATCCATCTCGAAATCCAGAACCAGGGAATCCTCAGTGTTCGGCTTGATTACTTCCTCAACAAACTTCACGTAAATTGGGTCCTCACGAAAAATGGCGTACTTGTCCATCGACTCAAAATCGATGGCGATGAAGAATGGCCAATCCATTTCGGGATCGATCCGTTTCCCGCATTTGATGCTGAGGACCTCCTGAATTTTTAGGAGCTGCATCCGTGCGTTCATCATCATCGCTTCCACGCGATCCGGCGTGACGTCAGAGTTAAGTTTGTAGAGAACGATATGATGAACCATGAGGGTTAAGCTAATAGGCGGTTCCAAGCTGCTGCGCAAGTGCGAATCCACGCCCCCCGCGAGGCTGATTGACAACATCTCAATCACTCCATATCGGTTTGTTCCAGTATATGCTTAATTAGGCCATCATGCATGCGTTAGGCCAAAACGACTGGCACTGCAGACTCTGCGGCCAGCCTCTTGCAAAAGAATCTCCTCAGCGCCCGGAGAGCGGCGTGGTTTTTTCGGTCGTAATCCCCGTACACAACGAGACCGACCAAATAGCGGAGAATCTATTTCTCATACACACGGAAGCATCGAAGACAGGATTGCCGATGGAGATGATTGGCATCGATGACGGCTCGACAGATAGCACCTGGCAAGCCTTGGAAAAGGTCGCTGAGCAAATGCCGGAACTAAAGGCGCTCCGGCTTAGCCGGAATTTTGGAAAGGAAGCGGCAATCTGTGCCGGACTGGCGTACTCGTCCGGACAAGCGTGCATCGTAATAGACTCCGATCTGCAGCACCCGCCGGAGTTAATTCCCGAAATGGTTCGCCTGTGGAGGCAAGAGCATTGGGACATCGTGGAAGGGATAAAGAAAACACGAGGCTCAGAGCCGCTGGTCAATCGAATCGGTGCGCGTTTCTTTTATCGCACCTTGAGCGGTCTTTCGGGTTACAACTTGTACGGGTCGTCAGATTTCAAGCTTCTGGACCGGAAAGTTATTGATGCATGGCTGGATATGCGTGAGCGCAACACTTTCTTTCGAGGCATGGTTAGTTGGCTCGGATATCGTCGAAATCAGATAACGTTTTCTGTGCCAAGGCGACGGATGACCCAGTCACGCTGGTCTTTTCTCAATCTTTTCCGGTTAGCTGTCATCGCCATCACGGCCTTTTCGTCGTTGCCGTTGCAAGCAGTGACAATCCTGGGAGGGCTTTTCCTTCTCTGCGCGATGCTGTTCTCGGGCTACGCGTTGGTGATGTATTTTTTAGGACTCGCGTTTCCCGGGTTTACCACAGTCATCGTACTCGAATTGCTGATAGGTGGCGTTTTAATGATTAGCCTCGGCATCATTGGCACTTATATCTCTCAAATATACCAGGAAGTTAAGTATAGGCCGCGCTACGTCGTCGCCGAAACTCTCAGCACCCACAAGGATGATAGGCTCGTGCGCCCTCTGGAAAACATGCGAACAGAGGCGACTTCCACCTTGGCCAGCTAATCGTCAGTTTAAGAGCTGCTCAGCGCACGTGGTAACGCCTTGCCCAGTGAGATGGAGCTACCCAACCAACATCCGCTAAAACGACGAGAAGGCGATGCGATCCACATTAGTGGAGACTATCAGGCCCGAGCCTTGAAGTCTGACCGCGCGGCTCAACGCTTCTGGCACGAAGCAAAATTCAGGTTGATAGAACGGATCGCAATGCCTGGAAAACACGAACGGGTGCTCGATGCCGGGTGCGGCTCCGGAACGATCAGCCATTTTTTGTCTCTTCATGCGGGCGAGGTGGTAGGTATTGACAGCAATCCATCGGCGATAAACTACGCAACAAGCGCCTATCGCTCCCCCAATCTTGAGTTCCGCCTCGGTCAATTCGAAGACCTCATGCACGATAAGCCTTTCGACAGGATCTACTGCATCGAAGTGATTGAACATCTTTACGAGCAGCAAGTGGCAGATGTCCTCTCACTCTTCTACAATCTGACGAATCCAGGTGGCCAGGTTTTTCTTACTACGCCGAACTACCGAAGTGCCTGGCCGATTATCGAATGGGCTTTAGATAGACTGAGCTTGGCAGCGAAGATGGACGAGGTACAACACGTGACCCATTTTACCAAGCGCAAACTTGCCACGGCCTGTGAGCGCGCCGGATGGAGCGTGCGTCATATTGGAACCTTCAATGGATTAGCGCCGTTTATCGCTCTAATTTCGCGCCGCCTCGCACTTGGAATGGAGACAATCGAGTTTTCGCTTAGTCGGCTACTCCCGCAAAATCTCCTGTTTTGCTTGGCGAAAAGGGGTTGACCGAAATGGCCAATCGCACGAACCAGTCATTTGATCCAACACACACCGAATCTAGTTGCCGACCGAAGCCATCGTCATAGGTCTCTCTACTTGGCCTTGTAAAGCTCATATTGTAGGGTCCTTGATAACATCGCAGTTCTGGCAATACGAGTTTGCGGCTGATGCGGATTCGCGCATAGGGAACCCGAACAAACTCGCCCGAAAAAATCGTTCCACGCGAATTACTCGCCAGTCCTTTCAGCCGAGGGATACGGTTTATGATTCGCGGCAATTGGTGTGGAGCTATTACTATCAATCAACTTACGGGAAGTATCGATAGAGACCGTAGCGCACCGGAAATCTTCGTCGGTAGGAATCCAGGTACGTCATCTCATCCGTTCCGGTCCACCCGGCGGGTAAAAACTTTTTATGGGCGATCTCGCTATCTGTAATGATGACGAGCGGTCGTGATTGCTCCGGTTGGGAAAACTTAGGGTTATCGGCCGTAAGAATGCTCATTTGCCATAAAGGGAAAAAATAGTCGCCATAACCCTGAATTGGATGAAGGGTCACTTGGTTGGTCTCGGAAATGAAATTAGCCGGCCGGTGGCGAATACCGTCGGATTCCGCTCGATTCAACAAAAATGAAATAAAAAACTCCTTGCTTGATGGTCCATAACTTTTTAGCCGCTCGAAATACAAGTGACTAGTACCAGCAGCGGCAGCCAGGCATAAGATAACGGCAAGAATTGGCCCAGCGTGTTTCCATTGCTTGAATTTCTTGAAGAAGTCGAGGTAACTGTCCCAACAGGCAAGCATCATAATGGGAATCAGCAATATCGATCGGTACAGCGTGTACACAGGATCATACTGCGCATATCCCGCTGAAGCCGCTGAAAAATAAATTACAGCCAGGCACCACACCGCAGTAATCCATTTGATGAATCCAAGGCGTCCTGTTAGAGCCAGCAGGAAAAAAATGGCCACGAGAATAGCAAGCACAGGAGACATATACTCTTGCGGATGCCCCAGAAAAAACACTTTCAGGGCTGTCAGCAGAGACCCTGCAGAATGTGCGGGTTTTGGTACCAGACGGACATCTATGCGAGTAAGAAAAGAGGAAAGGCCGAAGGTCAACGTATAGACCCAAACCGAAACCCATAAAACGATTTGCGCTCGACTCCTGTGGCGTGCTGCCCGCAGAAGTAATAACAGAAAGACAATCTGAAATAATCCCCAGGCGGCAAGAGCCGGGGTATAAGATGTACCCAGCAGCCCAGTAATCCAAGCTACAAGCAGAGCCCTGCCGGCGGTCAGCCTTTCCAGGCTCAGCAGAAACCAGCCCAGGGCATGCATAACGAATGCTATGGGCAGAATGGTCTGCTCCATAAGGTACAGGTATCGAATTAAATAAGGAAAAGTGAAACAGGAAATTACCGTAAAAAGCGCCCATAGTTCGCCATGTTGTTTGATTGCAAAATAATGGCGTACCCCGAGAAAGAAACATAAAGCACCAGAGTAAAAAAGAATGGCGTAGCCGAACTGGAGCCAAAACACCTCATTCCCGAAAAGAAGGCTTGGAATAGCTACAATAATAAACTGCCGGGCCGGATACCCCACAAAAGCGTTGCCGGTGTATTCCCAATCCGGCTTATGAATATTGTCTTTCAAAAAGCTGGCAAGTTGTTGAGCTGCTTCATAGTTGATTTGTAAGTGATAGATATCACCCAGGCCGTAAAACACCATTATGCCCAAGGCGATAACCAGCAATGCAAAAACAAATTTCCGCTTCCACAAGTCACTTAGCAGGGCGCCTACGATTAATATCCCTGTAGCTGCAAAATAAGCGATGCCCATCAATGCCCAGGCTCGGCTGGCAATAACAGCAATCGCTCCATGGGTAAGATAAGCCTTTATTTCAAGGAGGGACAGGATAACAAGCAGGTCCAGTATCATCCAATGCGACAAAGGGACCGACAGCCGCGGCGCCTCTTCGACGCTGGGAGTGGCGGCAACAGGGGTAGATTGGTTGGCTTGCAGCTTCAAAGCTCTCCGGTTGGTCGGGAGCGTGACGGCGGCTCTGGGCAAAATACAATGTAATTCCCTGGTATCCATCCTGTAAACTCAGAGAGATAGTCACCAATTAGCTTCGGGTCGACCCTCGCGACAAAAAGATCTGGATTTTCCATTTCCCTATTCAAAGTCGATCACGCTTACACGATTTCCAGCCATGTTTAAGACATAAAGCTTGCGATCTGTCAAAATCAGCGCAGATGGTCCTTCGAGTCTATCAGGTGGCTTTGGTCGCAGACTGCCAATCCTCGTTCCGTTCAAATCAATCACGAGCACAGCGTCCACGTGTACGCTCGATGCGTAAAGTCGGCCTCTGTGTGCGTCCACGACCAAGTCTTCAAAGCCTAGCGGCTTTCCCCATTCGCGCACTGACCATTTGGTTACAAATTTTCCATTGTTTTCAAACACCTGTATCCGTTTGTTGCGCGGATCGGCCACATACACTTTACTAGTCGTAGGATCAACAGCGACCGAGGTCGGGTCATCGAATTGTCCGTCGCCACTGCCTTTGCTGCCCCAACTGGTGAGCGCCTGAGCATCGGGACTGAACTTTACAATTCGGTCATGCCCTTGATCAACGACATAAACAGCATCATCGGGACCGATCGCGATTCGGCGTGGCCCGTAAAATCCGGGTTCAGGACCTTTCCACTCAGCGATGAAGCTCCCGTCCGGTTTCAGCTTCAACACACGATGGTTGCCCGCATCTGCGACGTAGATGTTCCCGGCGCGATCGATGGCGACGCCATTAGGCTGGTCCAATTGTCCGTGGCCGGTGCCTTTGGTCCCGAGGATGCTGAGAAATGCGCCAGTTAGCGAGAACTTCTCGATACGCCCATTACCAGTATCGGCGACCAGAACATCTCCGTTGCCGTCAATGGCGATGCCAGTTGGCGACTCAAATTGTCCTTTACCGCTTCCCTTACCGCCTTCAAACGGGCTACCCACACCTTGAGGTACCGAGGCGAACTGGGAGGGCAGCATGCCGGGCGGAGCAGGCAACGCGTTCACGCGTTCCTGAAACTGGCGAATATTCTTGTTAGCGATATTTAACACGTAAAACGTTCTTACTCTGCCGCCAAAGGAAAATGAAAGGGACTCCTCTGTTCCAAGGTCGCGAAGCGATTGGAATTTGTTGATTATGCTGTCGGTTCCGGGGCCTCCTGTTTCCCAGATTACCTTCAGATCCTTACCGCTCGGCACGTAATTGGCAATCGCCGTTCTGTTATGACTCCATATACCCTGCCCCGTCATGGCCATCATGGGTGTGCCACCACAAAAAGAGAGGATTTTCCCATCATCATAATCGTGCAAAAACAAGTGAAGCTGCCAATAAGATTCGTTGGCACAAATCAGCGTTTCGTAAGGAGGATCGGGAACGCCTTGGACGCGATTGAACTCGTCGTGCTCCAGGCGAGGAGGATCGGCGTGTTCTTGACCAGCTACCACATGTCTCAAAAACCTTGCGACCGCAACTTCTTGTTGCTTAAAGAAGTCGATCGAAGATGGATCTTTTGCCTTCGTGTAGATGTACTGAATTGAAGGGACCAAACCGCGCACGAGCAACAGCACCGATACGCTCCATAGAAAAATCTTGAAGTTCAAGGGCAACCGCAGCTGTGTAAGGCTGTTAAGAGCGAATCCAATGAGGATAATCCAAAACGGAATCGCTAGAAGCAGCCTGTGCTCAACGTAAGGGCCTGCCGAAACAAATACTCCTACGACCGGAATCGTTGCCAGTAGTACGACTTCGAAGCGCTTCTGCCAAACGGCCAGCGCAAAGCCCGGCAGTAAAAGCCAGTAGTATGGCAGTGGAATGGGCAATGTATCACGAAAGAACAGACGGGGGCCTGGAATCCCAAAAAAGCAAGCCCAAAGGTTCCTTATGTAATATGTTATATCGTTCGGAGACGGATGCCCACGTACTGCTTGCAAGAAACGATCCAAATAGGGCGAGTCATGGAAAGCATAGTCATGTCGATTAAAGACAATATAAGCCAAAATCGGCGTGGCTGCAGCAGCAAAGCCATAAATGACTGTAAGAAGCCTACGCCAATTGAAATCCTGTTTCAGGCGTTTCCGATCGAACACAGCGCAGAGCACAACAAAGCCCAAAAGCGCTAACACATACTGCTTGCCGAGTAAGGAACTTGCCAGGCACAATCCTGCCGTGATGCCTCCCAGGGACAGGCAAAAAGAAGAGTCAGTTTTGAAGCCGACATACAGAAAATAAAGGGACGCCACGCATAAGGGGGCGGTCATCTCGTAGTGGTAACCGACGAACGTATAAATGAACGCAAACGGGAGAAAAGTAAAAACGAGCGCGACGACAGATGTGACAACGTAAGACCCAAACAATAGGTCAGCTAACAGGAGCGTGAAAAGGAGCGTCGCACACCAAAGAGCCAAGAGCGCTGCTTCATTGGTCAGAATGTTATAACCAAATAGATGAAGCCACGGCCAAATATAGTAATGAAAAAGGGTTTCACGCGCAATAAACCCATAAGGATGAAACCAAGCGGCCTGAAAAGGCTGACTGGTCACAGTAGTTTTGAGATATAAGAGATCCACGGAGGAGTCATCGAAAAGGCCGTCTCCGTTCCAAGGTGCCGTTCGAAAGTCCCAGAGGTGCGCGCCTACGAAGAACAGAATCCAAAACACAAAGAACGCTGTTTTCGGCTTGATTACAGATTTGCATTTGAGCCTGAGGTCAGCTGGCCCAGGCAAGAATGCGAGCAGCAAAAAGACCACGCTGAGCAGCCAGCCTACGAGTTGCCACGGATTTCCCCAAGCCCATTTCAGATAGTGAGCTGTTGCGCCCAAAGCGCAAAGCACCAGACTAACAACTGACAAGCTCAAAAATAAAAGTCTTAGCGTAGAGCTGGCAGTTGATTTTGACATAAAGTACGGCCGCCTACGCTGTTGTTAGTCATTTTACGGCTCCTGGTTAGATCAAGTGCTGCTTCCGAGACAATGGAATGGCAAGCTACAATTCACGCGCATAATTAGCGCGGCATTGATGTCCTCAACTGCCTAAATAGCTTCACGCCGTGCCTTACGAACGAATAAGTCTTTACGGACGCAGTTCCCCCCATCCTGTTCCTGAAATGGATCGGAACCCAGGAAATCTCGAAATATTTTTCCTGCAACACCGCGACGAGAATATTAACGAGATAAAAATCGCCCGGCACAAGTCCCACGATCTTTTCCAACGTCGTCCTGTGCATGAGCCGGTAAGGAACATTACTGTCTTTAACCCAGAACCCGGTGGCCACAAAAACGGCAAGTGTAACAAAGCGCGATATCCAAAGTCTTGCCGAGCCGTCGTCTCTGGATTTTCGCCAGCCGTAAATAATGTTTTCCGAAGAGGTCTTATTCAAAAACCTTTCAAAATAAACAGGGTCGCATTGTCCGTCAGAATCAATCTGGAGTATCCATTCGGCTGCTTCTTTTAAGGCGATCCTGTAGCCTTGGAGGCAGGTCTGTCCGTGACCTGAGTTCAGTTTATTGATTACGCGGAAATTTTTTTCCTCAGCAGCAATGGAATTTAAAATGGCAAAAGTTGAATCTCTTGATCCATCATTAAGGGCCAGGAAAATGAAGTCTGGGTAATTTTGCTTCAATGTCTGAAGCCATTCTTCTACGACATGTCTTACGCATCCTTCTTCATTGTAAGCGGGCATTACCACCCAGAGCTTACCGGTCATGAAAATCTCTTCTGATCCTTTCGAAAACGGCTAAGGCTTTTTCAATCGCTTCATCCGTATTTATGTAAGTGTATTCTGCGAGTCTCCCCGCAAAATAAACTCTGTTTTTGCTGGTTTCTTCTTCCGCAAGGACACGGTATCTTTCGTAGAGAGAACGGTTTTCAGGAGCCGGAATGGGATAATATGGATCGCCGGTTGACTTCGGGAATTCATAGGACACCACGGTATGTGGATGTTTCTGCTGGGTCACATGCTTGATCTCGACGGTCCTTGTGTAGTCATGGTCGTTAGGATAGTTGATCTGTACGCATTCCTGGAAAAACTCTCTTTCGTGTTCCGTAAATTGGAAATCAAGAGAGCGCCAGGGAAGCTTCCCCAACTTAAATCCAAAATACTCGTCGACCGGACCTGTGTACAAAGTTGCTTTGCGCGGGCGGATCTCTCCTCTTAGGTCTTTATAATCGATCCCTAGCCTTACTTCAATTCCATCCTGATTGATCATTTTGCCAAACATTTCGGAATATCCCTCAGCCGGAAGGATTTGGTACTTATGATCGACATAAGTTTCGACCTCGTTAAAGCGGATCGGGATTCTTCCGCAGACGGAAGGATCCAACTCACGGGGATGTTTGCCCCATTGCTTCAACGTGTAGCCAAGATAAAAAGCTTCATACAATTCTCTTCCAACCCGCGACAGGACAAACTCTTCTGAATTTTTCGGCACATCGATTTTCTCTCTTTTGCTATCAAGAAAGGCCTTGGCCGATTCCGGAGTAAAATCTTTTTCAAAAAATTTCCTCAGCGTGTTCAGGTTTATGGGAAAAGGAAACAGTTTTCCATTAACGCTGCATTTAACGATGTAATTGCCTGGTATCCATCCGCTAAATTCAGAAAGATAATCAACGATCTGTTTTTTATTGGTCCGGAAGTAATGAGGCCCGTAGCGGTGAATGCGAACTCCCGATGAATGCGTTGTATCGAAACAGTTACCGGAATGATGATTCCTTTTATCAATGAGCAGGCATTTCCATCCCAGCAGTCTTGCAGTCCTTTCGGCAACTACGCACCCAACCGGACCGGCGCCGACGACAAGCAGGTCTGGATTTTGCATTCGCAAAAAATAAATGCAATAGACGGCAAGGGCAACTCGCTTGTATGAAAGCGCGCAACCGGCTGTTGCCTAGCTACAGATCGATCACGCTTATACGATTGCCAGTCATGTTCAGCACATAAAGCTTCCGATCAAACAAAGCCAGAGCTGATGGTCCTTCGAGTTTATCCGGTGCCTTTGGCATCAAGCTGCCAAGCCTGGTTCCGTTCAAATTAAAAACAAACACAGCGTTCAGGTGTGCGCTGGACGCGTATAACCGGCCAGCCTGCGAATCGATAGCCAAATCTTCAAAGCCCACCGCCTCTCCCCATTCGGGCACCGACCATTTGCTAAGAAACTTCCCATTCTGGTCAAAAATCTGTATCCGTTTGTTCCGCGGATCAGCCACATAAACTTTATTGGTCGTGGGATCGACAGTGACCGAAGTCGGATCGTCAAACTTGCCGTCGCCATTTCCTTTGCTGCCCCAAACCGAAAGCGCCCGTCCGTCGGGGGTAAGCTTAGCAATGCGACTGTGACCCTGATCGACGACATAAACAGAGCCATCGGGGCCAATTGCGATACGGCGTGGTCCATAAAATCCAGGTTCCGGTCCTTTCCACTCGGCAATGAAGGTGCCGTCGGGGGCCAGCTTTTGCACACGATGATTCGAAGCGTCCGCGACATAGATATCGCCGGCACGATCAAGAGCGATGCCGTTCGGTTCTCCTAATTGTCCCCGCCCAGTGCCCTTATTTCCCACGCTGCTGAGAAACGCACCCGTCGGTGAGAGCTTTTCGATGCGACCGTTATTTGTGTCGGCGACAAAAACATTTCCATTAGCATCAACAGCAATTCCAGTGGGTGAATCAAATTGCCCCTTGCCGGTTCTCTTCCCACCTTTGGACATGTCAGTTACCCTTTCGGGTAAGGTACCCTCAGGGATTGCAGGGGACGCGCCCACGCCGAGCTCAGGAATTGCGGGGAACGCAGCCACGCCTTGTTGAAACGGTTTAATGTTTTTGTTAGGAATGTTCAGTACGTAAAACGTCCTTACTCTTCCTCCAAAGGAAAATGAAAGCGAATCCTCTGTTCCAAGGTCACGGAGCGATTGGAATTTGTTGATTATTCTCTCGGTCTTTGAATGGCGTTCCCAGATCAGCTTCAAATCTTTGTTACTCGGAACGTAACTGGCAATGGCCCTTTTATTCGCATTCCATACATCTTCCTCGCTCTGGACAACCTCGAAGGGATACTCGGCACAAAAAGACAGGATTTTTTCGTCATCGTAGTCATGCAAAAACAGGTGAACGATTGAATAGGCGGAGCCCTGGCAGATGAACGTGTCGTAGGCAGGCTCGGGAACGCCTTTGATCCGGTTGAACTCGTTGCGTTCCAAGTGGGGAGGAGCGGGATGTTGTTCACCCGCAACAACGTGTTTCAAAAATCGTGACACAGCCACCTCATCTTGCGCGTAGTAGCGGATCCCGAATGGATTTTTGGTTTTGCTGTAAATGTAGCGAACGGATGGAACCAGGCCGTTTAGCAGTATCAATGCTGCTACAACGCCAAGAACAATTTGAACGCTTGGCCATCGCCGCAGCTTCAAGAGCCCGCCAAACGTGAAGCTTATCACGATTACCCAGAATGGGATTGGCAGAAGGAGGCGGTTCTCGATGGCTCTTGCAATAAAAGCGCCCCCGACAGGAACTATGGCCAGCAGTACAGATTTCAAAGCGCTTCTGCCAGAGCGCGAACACAAACCCAGGGACTAAGAGCCAATAGTATGGCAACGGAATCGGCAAAGTATCTGGAATAAAGAACCGGGGACCGGGTACACCAAAAAAACAGTCGTAGAGCTGCTTGGTAAATGGCCTTATTCCATTTGGAAACGGAGCTGACTGCATCGCGTGCCAGAAGTCCCGGAGAAAAGCTGCCTCGTACAGCGTATAGTCATTTCGATTGAAGACGATGTACAGAAAGATCGGAGTGGCAGCCGCGAGAAATCCATAAACGGCTACGGCGAGCGAACTCCAAGTCTCCTTGCGTCCTAGGCTCCTCCAATAAAACAGAGCGTACAGCGGTGCTGCCAGCGCAAGTCCCACAAGATACTGCTTGCCGGATATGGAGCTGGCCAGGCACAGGCCTGCGGCGATGCCGCCTAGCGACAGGCAAAATAGCGAACCATTCCTGAACCCTACGTGCAAAAAGTAGAGAGACACAACGGCGAAAGCCACTGCCATCGGATAGCGATACCCGGCAAAGGTGTAAATGAACGCAAACGGCAGAAAGTTAAAAACCAGCCCCGTGACAGAAGTGACGATGTAAGACTCAAAAAACAGGTCAACTAACAGAATGGTGAATACAAACGTCGTTAGCCAGATGCAAAACAGCGCTGCTTGATATGCCAGGATGTTAAAGCCGAATAACCTGAGAAAACCCCATACATAGTAATGAAACAGCGTTTCACGCGCGAGAACAGGAGGGTGAAACCAGGCCGCTTGATATGGATGACCGATAACATGGCTCTTCAAGAACCAGAGGTCCCAACCGGACTCGTCAAAAAGCGCGTCTCCATTCCAAGGCGCGGTGCGAAAATTCCAAAGGTGCGACACTACGAAGAAGAGAATCCATAACAGAAAGAACGCTGGCTTTGGCCTTATTAGAGATTTGAAACCGGTTGCGGGCCGTTCGCGGCCGGGGAAAAATGCCGCCAGCAAAAAGAGCATGCTCAGCAGCCAGCCGATGGGTTGCCACGGGTCTCCCCAGGCGATCTTCCGGTAGTGCGCCGCCCCAGCCGAAGCACAAATCGCCAGACTAATGACTGACAATCCGAGCACAATAACCCTCGGGGTAAGAAGCTGCGACTTTCCCAGAGCTAACTTCATAGCTTTAATGCCATTCTGATCCCGCAGTCGCGGGAGAAGAATCGCAGATCAATTTTGGAACGATCGCCCACCGGAACCAGATCAGAGATGTTTCGCGAAGCCTGCCCTGAGTGAAATCGAAGGGCTCAACATGACAGCGCCATTTGTAAGACGAGTTCTAGTCTAGCTATAGATCGATGACGCTCACGTGATTGCCGGCCATGTTCACCACGTAAAGCTTCCGATCTGTCAAAGCCAGGCCCGATGGGCCTTCGAGTTGATCCGGTGGCTTCGGCGTCAGACTCCCAATCCTATTGCCATTCAAGTCAAAAATGAACACTGCATTTATATTGGTGCTTGACGCGTATAATCGACCCGCTTTCGAATCGACGGCCAAGTCTTCGAAGCCAAATGGCTTTCCTCCCCATTCAGCGATTAGCCATTTGGTTAGAAACTTCCCATCCGAGTCAAAGACCTGTATCCGACCGTTACGCGGATCGGCGACGTAAACTTTATTGGTACCGGGATCAACCGCGACCGAGGCAGGATCGTCGAACTGCCCGTCGCCTTTCCCTTTACTGCCCCACATCGTCAGCACCTGTCCAGCGGGGTTGAACTTAACAACTCGCGTATGGCCCTGATCGACGACGTAGATGGAGTCATCCGGTCCAATCGCGATGCGGCGGGGTCCATAGAATCCGCCGTCGGGACCTTTCCACTCAGCGATGAGTGTGCCGTCAGGGGCCAACTTTAGCACATGGTGGTTTCCAGCGTCCGCTACGTACAGATTGCCGTTGCGGTCGACAGCGATGCCGTTAGGTGCTGCTAATTCTCCCTGCCCCATGATGCTCAGAAAGGCACCCGTAGGCGAGAACTTCTCGATGCGCCTATTGTTGGTGTCGGCGACCAGAACGTTCCCCTTGCCATCAACAGCAATTCCAGCGGGCAGATCAAATTCTCCTTTCCCCGTTCCCTTGCCACCTTCAAGCATGTTGCTGACACTTTCAGGCAGGGAACTGAGCTTGGGCGGCGGCGTGTCAGGCACCTTGTAAATAATCATCCCGTTGTACTGAGTGGCATCATATACCTTCGGAAAATAAGTCGCATATAACTCCTGATTCGGTCGCCTGATAAACTGAGCCTGGCGAATAGCATTATCGTATGCCACATAACTAATGCCGTTCTCTTTCAGGAGATGGTACACCTTCCAAGGGTCCTTGCTATCGAAGAGTTCTGTATAGACCCGGTCGCGCTTAGCGGCATCGTAACCGGCTCCCCATGAAAAGTACGGCCAGCCATAGAAGACCCGTCGGCCAGCCATCAGGATAGGATGATTAACAAATCGATCCGTTAGAAAGATATCGCGCGGCGTCGTATTTTTTTTCAGCCAGTCGATCAACGGGTCGTTCCGATACGTTACTTCGCTCCAGCCAGTGTTGTGAATGGGAAAGAAATCGATGACGCCGCCCGGAATGATTAGCAGGAACAGGACACTCGCAACGAGTTTCCCAGGCACCGTAGTCCCAGCCAATGAGAGACGCCATAGACGCCAGAGACCGAAGGCGACGAACAGGTTCACAACAATTACCCAAGTGTGTATAAACTTCTGGTTGGCGAGTACCTCAATTGTGAACTGGAAACAAAAGGCAACTGCCAGGAGGCTTGAAATTGCCAGGAACAGGCGCCTTTGCAGGCTATTCGCGAAAACCAGCGCAAGGGCGATTAACAACCATTTAAAGCCAAAAGTGAATCCAAGGTATTTCGCTACGTTCGCTATCGTGGGCTGGTCAATAGTATAGCCCCAATGAAGAAGGCGCGGCATGGGTGTCCTTCCGCTTCCACCAGTGAGATACAGCATCTGCGGCAGCGCGATCAGGCCTGCTGGGATCGCGAGCGCCAGCATCTGCAGCCGTAGCGGGAACAAGATGAACCACACTCCCAAAACAGCGGCTGCGCCGATATAGACTGCGCTGTTCCACATCGGCAGGAGACCAAGCAGGACGCCTGAAAAGATAAAGCCCGGCAAAGTATCGCGAAAGCGATGCGCCGGAACGACCACTTCTTCTTTTGGTTCTGTTGCGATGGTGGACGCGGAAGTTATTTGATTTGCAGATACCGCAGGAACCACTACTTCTTCTTTTGGTTGTGTTGCGACCGAAGCCGAGGTGAACTCGCCACTTGGTTCTAAAACATTTTCGGACGGAGTGGCAGCCCCGAAACCGATATCCGTTGCTATTTCGGGAGACGGATTTGGCGCTGCCGTAACCGCATAAATGGGAGGCGGCGCTTTAGGTCGCTTTGGTCGCATGCGATAGCGGATGACCAGAAAAATCAGAACGAGCAGCAGTATTCCTATCGCGCTGGCGAAATGGCGCTGGTTGAGATAAGTCACCTGCGACCAAGTACCCCACGAGTCGCCACGATACGGGAAGATACTCGGAAGAAAATCGCCCTGGTGTCTAATGGCTAGAATCGCAGCGCGGACTGAACCTTGTTTACGAAGGTAGGGAACGTAAGAGAGCGAGCCGAAGAAGAAGAACAACAAAGAGCCCAGGCGCCCTACTGCGCGGGAATTGAAAACAACCTCCCCCAGCGTCATCGCCAATATGAGCATTGCCACCAACGTGACGATGCTCAGCAGGTTAAGACTCCATACCGGGTTGAGCCCGAGGAATTCAAGATTGCCCGCCTGAAAGTAGAAGAGGAAGTGGTAACGGATGCGGTCCCCTGAGAAATGCGGATATTCTGTGGGAAAGTTATGCCCCACGGCGAAGCTCTGGATGATCGCAGTATTTGGGCCGAAATCGCTGTATTCGGGGTTGGAAATCTGCAGCTTGCTGCCGCTGGTATTAAAGGAAGCAAACATCATCCAGGATACGAGGACCACGTATCCGGCTATGAGTAACCAGTCAGCTATGACTGAACCCTTAGGCCGTGGCAGGTATGTGCTGACGACAGAACTGCTGCGACCCTCGCCGGGAGCGCGCCTTAGGACTTTGTGTTTCCACTTGCTCCACGACAGTACGGCGATCGCTACAATGCCGAACAAGAGATTGCCCCATAAGAGTGGCTGACGGGCACGAGTGAAGAGCAGTCCTGCCAGATATGTAAACCAGGTGCTGATCAGCAGCCCTGAGAGTATGGCTGCTGCACACCGGTGTGCGACGGATTCGAACCGGTAAAAACGCCGGCAAAAAAAATCGCCCACACACGCAACCAATCCGAGATAAATCAGAGCAAGCATACCCAAATCTTCTGTACCTCAATGGACAACACAGGCGCAAACCCTAAACGGGCGATTTCTTCCGTCAAATATGCGCAAGCTTTTTTCGACTGCAGGGAAGAGGAAAGGCTGCCCAAAAATATTCCCGGCGCAAAATTTTACGTTTTGCAATTCTCTGGTCGCGCCGCCATGTGATTCCGCTCATGAGTTGCTTGCAAATAGCGAACGCCGCTAAGGCTGGATTTCGTCAGTCCAAAGGAATTGCCACATGGCCGTTGCATTGATCGCAACTGAGACGGCGAAAAGGAAGATCTCGCTGACCGTTATTTTTGCCGGCCCATTGCCTGTGAGCAGGAGAAATATCCAGGGAAGGAGAATCATCGCGTAGCGATACGAAAACTGCCAACTTCCGGGATTGCCATGACACCAGAGGACGAGCGTCAAGACGACGATCGCCACCCATGCGCTCACCTTGTATCTCCCGCCCTGGCGAAAAAGCAGGCAAAGAAACGGGCTGGCAAGGAAGATTGAGCAGCCGAAGCCGTTTGGTTGGATGTAGGGGAAGTATTCAATGGTCTCGAATCCTTGAAAGAGCATCGTGTAAATGTTCCACGGAATCGCCTGGATCGAGAACAGCCCATGTACGTACCAAGGTTCCTCTCGCACTTCCGGGATGTGAATGTAGCCAAAATCGAAAATGGAATGAAACCGCGCGAAGTTATATGCGGCAGTCAGAAGCGCGAGGATTACTGGTAAACTTAGGAATCGGGTGAGCATCGGCATATTTTGCCGAAACGCCCGCTTGATCCCGCGAATGCGGAACCAACTGAATGCTTCTCCATTTGGCTGGCGCCAGAGAAAATAAAGGTAAAGAGGCAGACTGATTAGCAGCTCGGTTCGATTGCCAAAAGCCACAGTGAAAAACGCTCCCGCTACGAAGGGAGACGGCCGGACCAGGGAAAAATAAAGCGCTGCCGTTTGACCCATCACAGCCAGGCCGAGAGCGATTTGCCATGCGCCGCCAAATCCGAGATTGCACCACGTCCAGGTTCCAAAAATTGGAAACAGCGCCATTAAAATCCGGCGAGCTAACGCGTCGCTCTTCTGGCTGGCGTAATCGGCTCCGAATGCCTTCGTGAGCTGAAAAAAGAAATAAACGCACAAGCCAGCAATGACCGCTGCCAGGACATGTCCTGGAAAATTATGGACCAAGCCTGTTTTCTGCAGCAACGCAATCGGAACCATGCTGAGCACTGCACCCAGCGGAAAAGCTGAATAATATCTGTCTCCGTGCGGAATCATTTCGTTGAGCCACTCGGGCGGCTTTTCGCGAAGACCCAAGTCACCGCGCAGCAGAGCGGAAGCGATCTCACTGGTGTAATCCAGGTCGCGCAACGTGGCATTCGTCGAAAAATAGAAGGCAAGCGTGGCAAACAGCGAAAGGCCAGCCGCGATCCAAAATTGTCGGACAATGTCACGCCTCTCGGAAGCCATCGTGATCCTCACTTTCACTTTTCGAACGAATGCCGTCCCAAGAATTTTTCCCAGATAGCTCTGGTCTCTGATGGGACGTTTTGGTCGGGACCGATTAACCAGGAAACGGTTGCAAGCGAGTTCACAGCGATCGAGAGACAGGCGAGTCCGATAATCACATGGCGTGACCGGACTAAGGCGCTCCCACCCGAGCGAAGAAAGATAATGAGGCAGAAGATTAGAAAAGGATACAGATCAGCAGCGTAACGCTGGGCCAGCGCAAAGAACGATAAGATACAAAGAAATTGGGCAAAGAGAGCCGCAGCCGCAGCCCGTTCGAATGTGTCGGCACCATCGCGTCGAACCAGACATGCAATTCCCATAATGGCGCCGAAGACGAGCCAGCTAGAACACCACGGGAGAGGGAGATATACTTCGCTGAAGTCGTTGGAATAGAGCGAGGGATAGTCATAGAAATGGCGATCTGCTCTTAGGAAAGGCGGTTCGCGATCAAGGCTTGGGAAATACACACCGAAGTAGTCAGCAAAGCTGTGGAGTATCCGGCGCGGACTGAACACCCCAAATTTATGGGCGAACTCAGCATGAACCGGGTTGATGTAGTAGTCGTAGTAGTTCACTCCGGTGAGGCTGCCGAATCTTGCGTAGCTTAGCCAAATGTAAAAGCTGAGTGCGGCGCCAAGCGGGAGAACGAGCGCAGTGAGATTATTAAGTCGATTCTCGCGCGGTAGTCCCAGAGCGAGTAACGGCGCGATCAGAACGAACGGCGCGCCGAACGTCACTCGGGAGAGCAGAGCGCCACCGGCACAGAGCGAGAATCCCAGCAATGCTCGCGTCAGGGCGCCACCACCGGCCGCGCCCGCATCGCTGCCTGCCTGAAACGCTTGTATCGATGCGAGCGGGCGCGAAGCTGCTGCGGACAGGACCTGTCGCGAGCGAAAAGCGAAAAAGATCGCGCCCAATGACAAAGCGAGTCCCCAGATAATCGCTTCATCGTAGATGGAAAGGTTCCCTAGCAGCAAAAGCAACGGTGAGCCGAGCGCGAACCCGATTACACACGCGTTGCCAAGCCAATTGCGGGCGCGCGATGAAAGCGCGGATAATCGCAACGCCATGCGCACCAGTCCGGTGAAAGCAACCAGCGCGATGATGCCTGCGCAAAATCCTGAAATCCGTGACCATTTTCCGTGTCCAGCCTGGTAAACAAAATTTAGCGGGATACGGAGGAGCGCCGGAAACGGGCCAAAG
The DNA here is from genome assembly GCA_963840305.1 of uncultured Verrucomicrobiae bacterium. Taxonomy (GTDB): domain Bacteria; phylum Verrucomicrobiota; class Verrucomicrobiia; order Chthoniobacterales; family UBA10450; genus Udaeobacter. Next base: position 200,808 of record CAWIYE010000005.1, on the reverse strand, counting down.
TACATACGCACCTTACCGTTCACGATCATCGCTTCATGCCCGATCGCGTCGACATCGACGTCCACATCGCCGCGCAGAAAATGTTCCGCCTGCGAATCATAGGCGCCACCGAGCACTTCCTTAACGAAGATCTGCTGTCCGCCTGTTGTAGTGAATAGCCAAAGAAGGCCGCTCAACAGCAGTGTGACTGGGAGAAGACGAGGCCCGGAGCCAGTAATCTGGCGTGAGGCGTTCATCGGTAAGCTGGTGAAAACGTCCAACGCCAAACGCCCAACGCTGAACTATCTGAATTGGATGTTGGGCGTTAAGCGTTGAGCGTTGATAGACTAGAAATCTACCGTCTGAAATCCAAGGCCCCTTTTTTGATTGCGTAGGCGTAGCCCACCATCAGGATCGTGATGAAACTGAGCATGCTCCAAAAAATGACGCTGCTCTGTTTGATTGCATCGCGGTAAACAACCGCCCACGGATACATGAACACAACCTCGAAGTCGAACAGGATAAAAAGCATCGCCACAAGATAGAACTTCACGCTGAAACGAGGCAACCGTTCCCCCTGCGGGATCATCCCGCACTCGTAGGGTAAATCTTTGGCTCGGGTGCGTTTTCCACTCTTGCCTACCAATACGCTGACAAGCAACGCGGAAACGGCAAACAGCATCGCGACGAGGATTTGCAGGAGAACCGGCAAGTATTCGCGCAGCATTCCGGGATTCTGGCCTGAAGCCAATTCGTTGTGAACGGTGGCCTATCTTACGCCAGCGAGATGACCATTCTGCTGGGCAATCGCATTGGCCAAAGCCGACGGCAAGCCTTTGTACTTCTTGCCATTCTTCTTGACCGCGCCTCGCGCCACGAGGTTCTGCAATTTCTCGTAAGCTCGCAGCCGCAGCATTTCTTCACCGCCGCTTGCAGCGTTCCGGGCCCGCAGATTCTCGTGCACGATGTCGAACAACTGCTTAAATTCGAACGACGAACGCCGGGAGAGGACAGCAACCAGCTCCTCAGTTACCAGATCAGGAACACGACGGGAGAATGCGTTTTTCTTTAGAATAGCCATAAGGGCGAAAAACATAGCATGTTTTTCACTGACTGCAGCAGTTTTCTTCCCCTTTCTTCCGGCAGCAACCGATAGTGCCGAAATGGCGCGTCCAAGACGACCGCGAACCTCTTGCTTGCGCTCTCCGGCCGCCTCGCAAGCCACTTTTTATGGCGTCGGCGAAGGACTGGCTGTCGGGTGCGCCGTCGCCGTCGAAGGAGCGCCCCAGCCGGTCATCGCAGCACCGGCCTTCTGTCTTGCTCCGGCGCCAAGGCTGCTAAGAATAGCGAGGCCGATTGCCGACTGATCCAGCGTGACCGGTCCAATTGACTCGGCCACGTAGCCTTCACGATCATACCTTTGCGAGGCGACAACAGGGCTCAAATGTCTCGTAATGACCTCCGGCGATGGGAGCTTGGCAGGATCAACGGAACCAGCTATTGCCGGCACGAAAGCCGCAGCCATTAGCAATATTGGACGAAGCGAAGCGTCCAGTCTGGAATATAGCAGGCCCGTATCGACGTAGGCAAAAAAATTTGTCGGCGCCGGCAGCAATCCCGCGGCAGCTCTGTAAGTTTGAGAATCTGAAAGTTCGGATGAACCCACCCCGCTTCGTTTCATTGCCTCTTCTACTGAGAGCGGGTTAAAACCAGCGATAAGAATCCGCTCAGACACGGCGATCGTTGGAGTAATCGCGACGAGACTCGCAGTCGACTGTTTCGAGAAATAGCGGACGCCGTCCTTCTCTGTCTGCGTCCAAGCGGCTTTCTCATCGGCACCTATGAAGGCCTCCACGATCTTTTCGGCTTTGGCTTTTTCGATTATTGGCAATGTCAGGAGCAACGATGGCCAATGCGTGCTCGACGGCCAGTCAGCCAGCGAGCTCAGTTCAAGCCCAAACGCTGCTTTCCAATCATCAGCGGTAATCCCGCTATCGGCGAGGGCCCGGAAAACTTTGGCGCCAGCCAAGGCCGCCGCCTGGTTTAGTGTGTCGATTCTCTCCCCGAGATTTAGAAGCATCGACAAATAAAAAAAGCTCTCTTTCGTCCCGAGCGAAAGCGAAGACCGCGTAAGCGCGGTCTCGTGCTCTAGCTTTGGCATCCCGAGAAAAAGCACGTCATGTATTTTTCCGTTTTCAAATCTCGTCGAACCGGCGATACAGCGCATTTTCTCGAGTATTGTCGACTCGCCGGGAGCCGGGCTTGATCGAACAGCGGCGCGCAACGCAGCAAGCCGGTCGGAAAATATCTTTGGCTGCAAATAAAAGAATGCCGCATAAGTGGAGGGCCGGTGGTGGATAGCTGCGCGATATGCTGCGTCTTTGTCGAGTGTGTCCTCTGGATTTTTAGCGCGGTGATCCGCACGATCCAGCAGCGCCTTTAATTCCGTCATGTCCGTCGCCGCAAAAAACCAGGGACCATCATACGTTGTTGCCAGAGTAAAGGGAGCTGCCGTGACCACCTCAATTTCATGGTGCTGATATTGCAGCTTCTCGCGTTTCCCGCCCGGAGTTTGTTCCAAAAATGTCGAGCGCCATCCGTTGATGATTCGCTCCGCGCCTTCCCGGCTGCCCCCAAAACGGAAGCCGCCTATGAACCTTGGGTTGTTATTCTCCATTGATGTCAAAGCCAGGAAAGCGTGTTTCGGATCGAGCTGTTCGATCTCCTGCAGCGTTCGGGCCCCGAAAGCCTTCGGGGTTGGAAGGTTGCTCAGTCCCACAATTGCAGGATGCAAAAAATCCTGCACCGCTGGTTCGCGGTAGAGCTGATAAATATCGCAGCGATGCCAGTCATCGCGTGTTTGATTAAAGTCTGGCAGATGCGCCAGAAAAATTGTCTCTCGAGGCAGAAACGCGCTCACCGGAGCACTCGAAATTTGCAGGGAAACCTTCCAGTAGTACCAACCAGCAAATGCCGCGACGGCGAGCGCGATGATTAACAACAGAATTCGTTTCATAAGCACGGCCGCGGCCCAAAGGCGGATGCTGGATACTCGATGCTTGATACTGGATCAAACACAAACTGATCGAGCATCTAGCGTCCAGAATCTAGCATCGCGCTCGCTACGCCCGCGGATGAAATCGCCGATGCACAGCTTTCAGCCGTTGTTGATCGACATGCGTGTAGACTTGCGTGGTGGAAATATCGGCGTGGCCCAGCATCTCCTGGATGATCCGCAGATCGGCGCCGTTCCCGAGCAGATGCGTCGCGAAACTGTGCCGGAGAAGGTGTGGGTAAACATTTTTCTCCAGTCCCGCACGTCGGGCGTGTTTCTTCACGATCTGCCAGATGCGCGCTGTGGTTAATTTGGTGCCTCGCGCGGAGAGAAAAATTTCGCTGCCACTGAGCCGTTTCACAAGCTTCGGTCGCTCGGTGGAGAGATAGGCCGCAAGCGCGTCGCATGCTTTTCGACCCACTGGCACCAGGCGGGTCTTGTTTCCTTTTCCCGTCACACGCAGAATGCGCTCTTCGAAATTGAAATTCTCCAGGCGCGCATTTGCCAGCTCGGAAATGCGCAAGCCGCTTGCGTAAAGCAACTCGATCATGGCGCGATCGCGCAAGCCGTGAACCGCTTTCGTGTCGATCTTTTCGAGGAATTGTTCCACTTGCAGTTCGTTGAGCGTTTCCGGCAGATAACGCTCGATGCGCGGAAGTGCCAATGCCTCGGTCGGATCGCGTTCAATTATTCCTTTACCGGCGAGGAACCGGAAAAAAATCTTCAACGCAACTACGATCAGCTTGATCGAAGAGGCGGAAAGGCCGCCGCGTTTGCGATCAGCAAGATATTCGCTGATGACCGGTAGAGTCACAGCGCGCGGATTATCAATTTTCTTACTGGCAGCGCACCACTGCGCGAATTCGCTCAGTGAGCGTTGCGTTGAAAGCTGATAATTTTCAGAAAGACCGCGCTCGACTGCGAGGAAACGGATAAAAGAGTCGATCCAGTCTTCCACGAGCGGATACTCTAGCGGGAGGCGTGTCACCTGCCAAACTCCGAAGGTTGCGACCGCGACATTATTGACAAGCGAAGGTTAAATGTTGGATGTTTCCCCACATGAGTTTGGATCTCAACAGCATCCTGAGAGATTGGCAGCACGAGAGCGGCAGCATCAAAGTGCGCAAGATCGCCGGCCTCGATGGCCGCGAGAAATTGCAACTGCGCGTCGATCTCGGCGTATTGCAAATGGAATTGACCGGGCGACCCGACGGGCGGCGTCCGCACAATTGCGAATCGCTTTTGGAATATCATCAAAAGCGGGCCGCTCGCGTCGAGCAAAAGGGCGAGACTTACGAGCTCACGCCTGAGCAATGCGCAGAGCTCCAACAGGAAGGCATCCAGTATTATCATCGTTACCTGAGCCTGTTTCAGATCAACGATTTCGAAGGGGTGGTGCGGGACACGCAACGCAATCTGGATCTTTTCACTTTTGTCACCAAGCACACCGACCGCGAGGATTTTTCCTGGAGCCTGCAGCAGTTCCGGCCTTACGTGCTCATGATGAATACGCGCGCCAAGGCATCCATTCTTCTCGGCCAGGGAAAATTTGCCGAGGCCATAGCCGAGATTGAGCGTGGCCGCGAGGCGATTGTAGATTTCTTGCAGCAATCAAATTTTCCGGAGCTGGCGTCGAAAAGTTCGGAGATCGCATTTCTCGAAGAATGGCTTGAGGAAGTGAAAGCGAAACGTCCGCTTTCGAAGCTGGAGGTCATGCAGCGCGAGATGGAAACAGCCGTTGCAAAGGAACTTTACGAGCGCGCTGCCGAGTTACGCGACGCGATCAAGCTGCTGAAGACGCAGAAGCGGGCGTAACCTCTCGGCTGCAAGCGGCCACATTGATCAACGGCCGCGAAATATCTGCAGGTATGAGGACTGTATTGTTTTCGCTCGTTGTATGCACCTTTAGCATCCTTCCGATCCGCGCCGATCTCACGATCGTGTATTCAACGGCGGTCGAGCCGGCGAGACAGGCTCAAAAGCCTGGACGCAACTCCCGATACAGTCGCCGCCGCTGAGAACATGACAATCAAAGTTAAAGGCGACAAAGCGCGCGTTGATGCGCCACCGCATATGACTGCGATTTTCGATGGAACAACCGGCGAGCTAATCAATCTGTTGAACGACCAGAAGACCGTCGTCCGGATTTCGCCGGATAGGATGAGAGCCATCGCAGATATGTTAAATAAATTCAGCAACAACAAAGCAGGCTCTCAAAAGCCCAGACTCACACCCACCGGCCAGAGGGAAACGATCAATGGTTACGACACCGAGCAATACACCTATGACGGACCTGATTTTAGGGCGATCTATTGGATCGCGCCGAACTATCCCAACGGCACCGACGTCCTCGCGCAACTTCAATCGATCAAATCTGAATTTTGGGACGCTGCGAATACGAAAATGCCCGACTTTCGTGATTTCCCCGGCTTGCCGATCCAGATACGCGTAATTATTGGTAAACAAAACGCGGCAGGTGGACACGACGCCAGCGCCTCGGGCCATCCCACGGAAATTACCAGCACCGTCTCAGCTGTAAGCCTTGCCTCGATTCCAGATACCGAGTTCACGGTGCCGGCTGGTTTTAAAGAAACAAAGCTGCCAGATATCTTTGACAAAAACGCGGCGCCATCAGGGTCGCCCAATCCATAACGTACTCTTTTCAGCGATGAGCTGTCTCTGATTTCTCAAGGTCTCTCTTTAGCGCCAACGGCGCAGCATTCATCGCCAGCACGGACTCCTGCGAAGCCAATTGCACACAAGCTCAAATTGAATGCTCGCGACTATCCGATCGGAGCCGGATCGTTTTTGTCTGCAGATTGTGCCGCGCGCGAATGAAACGGACCGTCTTGCTCTTGGCCCGCATTAGGATTGAATGCGGTGCTCGCCGTGACGCCGCCGCGCGCGCGCACACCTGGCAGGAGTGCGCTGTCGCTGATTCCTGTCGCGCAAAAAATAATGTTCTGACCATTGGCCAGATCGTCTGCCGAATAGACGCAGTCGAGATCCTTTTCGTAACCGTCAGCGATCAATTTCTTTCGCTCCTTCTCATCGCGCGGCCACATTTTGCATTGCATGTCGCCACCGAGACATTTGATTCCCGCCGCCGCAAGCACCGCTTCCGGCGAACCGCCAATGCCCATGTAAAGATCCACGGCCGAGTCCGGCAACGACGGCGCAATGGCCGCAGCGATGTCGCCATCACCGATCATGCGCAACGACGCGCCTGCCGCGCGAATTTGTTCGACGATTTCCTTGTGTCGCGGCCGATCCAGCATCATCACCGCCACATCCTGCACGCGCTTGTCCACCGCGTGCGCCACGATCGCGAGCATTTCCGCAATCGGCATCTCGAGGTGGAGCGAGTCGCCGCGTTTTTTCATGTACTCGATCACGCGCGGCCCGTAAGCCAGCTTCGACATGTAAAACGACGGCACATCACGGAGCGCCACTTTCACGCCTGCCTCCGGACTCGCCGCCGCGATGCAACTGATGGAGTTTGGCGCGCCCTTGGAAATGTTGGTCGTCCCGTCGATCGGATCGATGGCGATATCAAACTGCGGCGAACCGGGATACCATGTCCCGAGTTGTTCGCCTTTGAAAATTCCCGGCGCCTCGTCCTTGATGCCTTCGCCGATGACGACCTCGCCGCAGATGTTCATCAGATCGAACATGCCGCGCATGGCGTCGCAGGCGGCAGCGTCCGCCGCTTCCTTGTCGCCTCGCCCGAGCCAGCGCAACGAATTGAGCGCGGCCGCTTCGGTCGCGCGCACAAAATCGAACTCGATGACGCGTTCGATGTCCTGATAATGCTGTTTTGGCAGTCGCAGAGCCACGGAGCGTCAATTTTCACGCATCTCGTGCGCGATGACAAGAAGAACACCTGGAACAATGCAGGCTTGATTTTCGCGCGAGTTTTTACTTCGATTAGCAGTGTGCCTGCCGATGATGAAGTGACCTCATTGAATGCGATTGGCTCAAGGGTACAAAACGGAGCAGTCGCGTTCGCCACAACGCACTGGAGCGATGGTGCTTGCAGGCGCAAGGTGACTCGCCGGCGGCACAAGAAGCGCTCGAAAAGCTTTGCCGCACCTATTGGCGACCCATCTATAGCTTTCTGAGGCGACAAGGTATCGGGCCAGAGGAAGCGGAAGATATTACCCAGGGATTCTTTGCGCTATTGTTGGAGCGCAGAGACTTGAGCGCCGTCCGCAAAGAAAAGGGGCGGCTTGCGTTCCTATCTGCTTGCGTCGGTCAAAAATTTTCTGGCCGACGAACGGCGCCGCGCGATGGCGATCAAGCGCGGAAAAGGAGAGCGGCTCATTCCGTTGGAAGAACTGTCTGCTGACGAGCGGAGCGAGATGGAACCAGCAGATCCGGTAACTCGCCGAACTGATTTACGAACGGAGGTGGGCCTCCACGGTTCTGGAGCGCGCGCTCAACCGATTACAGGATGAATACGCGAGCACACGTAACGCCGCATTGTTTGATTCGCTCACGCAATTGCTGCCGGACGAACCGGGAGCGCCGTCGCGGGCCGAGATTGCCGCGCAGTTTGGCATGACCGAAAACGCCGTCACGCAGGCCTTTCATCGATTTCGGCAGCGCTATCAATCGTTATTGCGTCAGGAAATCGCGCACACGGTTGCGACTCCCGGCGACATTGAAGACGAACTGCGTCATCTGATTGCTGTGGTTCGGGCGTAATGCGCGAGCGAATTTTACGCAGTACACAATGGAGTACCGATAATCTCTACGACGATGATTCGAGTGACCAGAGTCTGTCGAAAGTGCGGCGCGAAAATCTTTTCCGATGCCCCGAAAGGGCTTTGCACCGGCTGCATGCTCGAAACAGCGCTCGGCATCTTCCCGGACGCTGTAGTCCCGCAGGAGCGGGATGACCCCGGCGAACCGGCATCACCGATGCCGGCTACAGCGCACCGCGAACCATGCTGGGAGAGTTGGGCGACTACGAGTTGCTGGAAGAAATCGGTCGCGGCGGTCAGGGCGTCGTATTTCGCGCCCGGCAAAAAAGTCTTAATCGCACAGTTGCATTAAAGATCATTGGCCTTGGTCAGTGGGCGAGCAAAGCGCACGTGAAGCGTTTTCGTTTGGAAGCGGAAGCTGCCGCGAGGCTCGATCATCCATGCATCGTCCCCATCTACGAAGTCGGCGAGCGTGATGGCTCCTGCTACTTCAGCATGAAATTCGTCGAAGGCGGTCAGCTCGACGACGCAGTCGAGGCGTACACCGATGCCGATCCGCCAGGCGGCGGAACTGATGGCGAAGGTGGCGCGCACCGTGCATTACGCGCACGAACACGGCATTCTGCATCGAGACATCAAACCCGGGAACATCTTGCTCGATGCAAAAGGCGAACCGCATCTGACCGACTTTGGCCTTGCACGTTTAGTCGAATCCGAAAGCAGTGTCACGCACACGCTGGAAGTGCTGGGCACACCCAGTTACATGGCGCCGGAACAAGCTGCCGGAAACAACGCAGGCCTCACGCAGCGCCACAGACGTGTACGGACTTGGCGCGGTGCTTTACCAACTACTGACCGGTCATCCACCCTTTGCTGGAGGAACAACCTTTGAAACCGTCCGGCTGGTTTTGATACCGAGCCGCGGCAACCGCGCCTGCTGGAATCCGAAAGTAGATCGCGATCTTTCGACGATTTGCTTGAAATGCCTCGAGAAAGATCCAACGCGCCGATACGCCTCCGCTCTCGCGCTGGCCGAGGATCTCGAACGCTGGCTAAAGTACGAACCAATCCGCGCGCGCCGCACGGGACTCTTGATCCGTACAAAAAAATGGGTGCGACGCAATCGAGTTGTGGCTGCGCTCGTGGCGCTATCAATCGCCCTCGCGGCCGGTTTAGGCGGATTGATTTGGAAGAGCGAATTAGCTGGACGCCCACTGCCGAGGGGCATCGCCGTGCTGCCATTCGAAAACCTCGGCGACAAAGAAAACGCGTTTTTTGCCGATGGCATTCAGGACGACGTTTTGACCAAGTTAGCGAAAATCGCAGATCTGAAAGTGATCAGCCGGACGAGCGTGATGCCGTACCGGGACGTGCGCAATACTCGTCAGATTGGGAAGGCGCTTCGCGTCTCTCATGTTCTTGAAGGCAGTGTGCAACGGGCAGGCAGCAAAATGCACGTAAACGCTCAATTGATCGATACACAAACCGACACGCACATTTGGGCAGAGGAATACGATCGCGATTTACAAGACGTGTTCGCGATCCAGAATGACATCTCCCGCCATGTCGTGGACGCGTTGAAAATCCAGCTCGGCACCGAAGGAGACGCAACGCCTCGTCAGAAAACCCACCCAGAACCCGGAGGCTTACGACGCTTATTTGTTAGGCCAATTTGAGTTGAACAAGTTTACCGGAGATGCCTTTACCAAGAGCCTCGCCCATTTCCAACAAGCAATCGCTTTGGATCCAAAGTTCGCGCTGGCCTACGCGAGCTTGGCAGGACGCCTACAACACCATCGGGTATTGGGGATATCTTCCGCCAAAAGAAGCCTTTCCCGAAGCGAAGCGAGCGGCTCAGATGGCATTGAATATTGATCCGGACCTGGCCGAAGCCCATGGCGCACTCGGCTACGTGGAATTTCAATACGAATGGAAATTTAAAGAAGCCGAGAGCGAATTCAAAGAAGCCATTCGACTCAATCCAAATTCTGTGACTGCGCGCCTCCGGTTTTTCGAATATCTTTTCGACTTTCAACGCGCCCAGGAGGCTCAAGAGCAACTTGAACAAGCACGAGAGCTGGATCCGCTCTCCATTCAGATCGTCTACTATTACGCAGCCGTGTCATGGTTCGAGCGCGATTTTGACCGCGCCATAAACCAGCTTCAGAAAACGATCTCGATGGACCCTAATAATGGGTTGACCTACCAGCTTGCTGGGCGCGATACTCTATCAAAAGAAGATGCCGGCACAGGCTTTTACAGCCCACGAAAAGGCCAACAGCTTGGAAGGCATATTTAGCGATGCGGAGATGGCTGATATGAGGAACGCGTACGAAAGCTGCAGGCCTGTCAGCGTATTTCCGAAAGGAAAATGAACTCCGGCAAAAACGCCTGGCAGAGGGGAAATATCAATCGCCATTAACCATTGCCTTGAACTATGCGTTCGCGGGCGATGACTCAGAAGCGCTGGACTGGCTCGAACGAGCGGTTGACGAGCACACTCCCTGGTTGCCAGAATTGAAAATCGACCCCATGTGGGATGCCGTTCGCTCCCAACCTCGCTTCGTAGCGCTACTGAAAAAGATTGGCTTGGAGAAATGAAGCAAAGCCAAAGAAAGCGTAACCACGGATCCCACGGATAGCAGTTGATTTAGAAAAAGTGGTCGGGCGCGCCCGCTGAGCGCGCGGCAAGCAACTCGCCAAAACGATCGTTTGCAACAAAAGGCAACGACGATAACAGAGTTTTGGGCCTCGAAAGGACCAAGTCTCTCTTTCCTTTATTCTCTTCTATTTAGGATCTTGCTTTGCGTTTCCGTTTTCGGGGTTTGCCCTAATCCGTGACATCCGCGCAATCCGTGGTCTCTGCAAAAATCCCCAAACTTTCCGCGTAAGCGATCCAAAAATTTTACGCAGTACATCACTGAAAGCCGGAACTGACTTCTCAATAACAAGGAGTCAGCGAAGGCCAAAACAACGAAAGGAAAATTCAAAAACACATGAACAAACCAAAAATTAAACAACAACTGCGCAGAGGTTTTTTTGCGCTCGCAATCGTCGGCGCGTTATTGACGTTGCCGACAGCTCAAGCCCAACCGATACCGGCAAGCGGAAGCACCACTGACTGTGAACATGTCATTAGTGTGCGAACGGTCGGTCCAAACACGATTATCACATCGAGCATTACTACATGCTTTCACGGCACCTTCGAGGGAACATGGGTTGGCACTGAGCGTGATGTAATCCATCCTAACGGGACTGTTACGATCCAAGCCAGCGGCGTCTTCAGCGGGACAGTTAACGGACGGTCCGGCACTTGCGTCTTCAGTTTACGAGGTCAGCATTACACGTAACGGCGACGTGACGCATTGGGTGGTGGACCAAGGGACTGGTGACCTGGCCGGTTTGCACGGGCAGGGAACGACTCAGGAAGTTAGTGAACATGGCCCTGGGTGCCCGGGAACCGGTTTTGACTGCGTCCGACTGCCCACCCGCGACAGGGTACGTGCGACGACTCGTTTGACCTTGATTACACCGGGCAGATCGACTTCGCTCCATAAGCCGACTAACTAGACAGCCGCAATTCGCAATCAGCCGTCACGCCTCACAAGCGTGACGGCTTTGATTGGAAGCCGTCTCATAAATGTTGTAGCCGCCTCGCTGCCTGCCCGCCGAAGCTGTGCGAAGGCGGGTGTCGAGGCGCTCCCGGCGGTGTTGGTGCTCGCAGCACAGGCGAAGATTCTAAACAGAAGACAACAAAGGAAACAAAGGCTTTGTCCTCCGCCGCTGCGAAAACCTTCGTTCTCTTCGTTGCCTTCTGTAAGAAATCCAAACTTTCCGCGTAAGCGATCCCAAAAATTTACGCAGTACGTCAGTGAAGGGACAGAAATCACATCACTCAACAACAGAAACAACAAACAAATGAAAGGAACGAACATGCAAGACAAGACCAAGAACAAGAAAGAGAAGAACGAGATCAAAGTCCGCGACCTCAAGCCAGCAAAAGATCCTAAAGGCGGTATCCCTCCGGGTCCAGCAGCCCGGGCCGGTCCGGTCCGAGGCCAAGTGCCCGCCAGATCCAGGCTGATTTGCGGCGCGAAGATCGAAAGGCGTAGCAACTAAAGAAAAAGAGCCGCGCGCTGGTTCCATCCCGCGGCGCGGCTTTTACGCACGCTTCGCAAGGCTTGCGCGAAACTCAATTCGATAGGGATTTGGGTGTAGTCCCCAGTCGGAAGTTTATCGCTTATTTTCCATTCCGCGCTGCTCAGTCTTGCCGCCGTGCCGGCAATAAGGGCGAAAGCGCAGAAAAAATTGGAACGCGTAGCCAAGATCGTCTCCGTAATAGCGATCGAGACGATCGGGGTGATCGTTTATGGTGAATCCAACCAAAATCCTATCAAACAGAAGATAACGCCTTCGCTACTTCGTTGCCTTCTGTAAAAATCCCCAAAGTCTCCGCGTAAGCGATCCAAAAATTTTACGCAGTACATCAGTGAAGGCCAGAAAGGGCCTCTGAAGAGAAGAAGCCAAAGAAGGCCCAAACAAGAAAAGGAAATTAAATCATGAGCAAGACAAACATGCATCATATCGACGATTGCGCGGATAAGCGGACGCAGAGTGAAGTATTGGCTGGCACCGCACGATCGAAGGTGGTACCCTGGCGAGCATCAACAGGTTTGATGAGGGCGCTAACGCCAATACTGGTGCTGTTGCTCGCCACTAGCGAAGCGTTTGGGTGGGTGGTCAAGACCTCCGAGTTCAGCGAGGGGAGAATGAAGAACCCGGACCAATCGAACTTCGCTTTTGCTCCCGCGTCCCCGGCCGCCGGCCCGAAGCTGCTTCTCTTTCTCGCCGGATCAGGCGCGAAGCTCGAGGGCTATACCGACTTCATGGAGGAGGCAGCGAAAGACGGCTACTACGTGATCGGACTGGCGTATCGCAATGATCACAGCCACACCGACCTGTGCGGGTGCATGGCGGAGTGTATGGGGCTGATGGAGCAACAGAACGTCACCGGTATCGACAACGGCTTCTACAGTGGCGACGCGGGGCAGGGGTTTCTTCCCAAGTACAATTCGATCGACCACCGCTTTTCGCGCTTCGTGAACTATCTGAAGGACCACAACGTCGACGGTGGCCATTTCAACTGGACCCAGTTTCTCGACGCCAACGGCGATCCGCGCTGGTCGAAGATCGTCGTGGCCGGCCACTCAGGAGGGGGGAACGCCGCCACCTGGATCTTGAAGAACAAGGCACCGATCGCCGCGCTCACATTCTCGGCGCCGAACGCGAACCTCTACGTCGCCCAGCCGACCGATGCCTCCCTCACTCCTTGGACGGCGGCGGGATCGCACGGGACATGCACGAAGAACGGGGAGGTGCCGGACTGGATCACCAGCGGGTTCGGCGCGCATCTTCTCGTCTATGACGATGCCCGCGACGAGGCTTACGCCGGCGTATGGAGCGGACACAACATTCCTGCTGTCATCGGCGCCATCGGCGGCCTGACCGAGCTGAGGTTCTCCGATGGGGGAGCGCCTTCCGGCCGCTGGATCACGCGAGTGACCGACAGCACGCATTGTGGCGGCAACAATCCGCATCATTCCGAGCCGATCAGCAACTGCGCCGGTCAGGACGCGGGCGGGCGACCGAGACACCATGGCGTGTGGGAGTACATGCTGAAGACGGCGTTGACGTTCTGAGCAGCTCCTTCGATCGCGGCGCGAGGGAGAGAGTGAAGCGGTCGCTGCTCCGTCGCCTGAACGGAGTCTTCGTTTCCTTCGTTACCTTCTGTCAAAAATCCAAAATTTTCGCGTAAGCGATCACCAAATTTTACGCAGTACATCAGTGAAAGGACAGAAATCACATCACTCAAACAACAAAGACAACAAACAAGTGAAAGGAACCATGCAAGACAAGACAAAGAAAAAGAAAGAGAAAAACGAGATCAAAGTCCAGGACCTCAAGCCAGTAAAAGATCCTAAAGGCGGTCTCCCGCCGCCATGCGGTCCGGGCTCGGTCCGGTCCGAGGCCAAGTCTTCCGCCTCCATGCTGATTTGCGGCGCGGAGAGATCGAAAGGCTGTTAGGCCACTAAAGGAAAAAGAGCCGCGCTGTGGTTCCATCCAGCGGTGCGGCTTTTTATGTAACGTTTGGCCGACCTGCCCGTCAACCATCACGTTGAATTCAAATTGCATGGCCACTTTACGCGTCTACCGTGACGGAAAACTCTACGCCACGTTCCAGCAACCCGTCGTCTGGAAATCTCTGGGTGGTAATTCTCTGTGGTCAATCCGCGCCCTCCGCATCAACACACTGAATGGCATGATCGAGATCGACAGGACCTTTGGCGGGAGAAACAAGTTTGACGACAAGCCGGGAGCCCGCTTCGATTATCAGCTGCCCGGCATCGAGGCAAACAACGATGGCGATATGGTCCTTGTCTATGTGCGGTCTTCTACTGGACTTCCACAGGAGGTCCGTTTCAGCCTTTGGGACCATGACGAGAAGGATATCCGTCCGAGCCGGCTCCTCCGGGCCGAGGGAAAGAACGATGGCCCTTGGTCGGATACTCCGGAATCGCCGTCGATCCAGCGGACGACGAGGCGATCTGGGTCGCCCATATTTTCACCACTAATAAGGGTTCCAACAGAATTGCTGTGGGTAAAATCTTGGGGAAGAAGATTTCAACCAAATGATCGCTCGCTTCACGGTACGTAATCAGCCCGTTACGGCGAGCTCAGGCGGTCGCGGACTTCACCTAACAAAACCAGCGCCGCGTGTGGTCTCCAACAATATTTTTGAAACACCGAAACCATAACGAAAGCCAAAGGGCCGCTACAATGAAAAACCAGATACAAGGAACGTGTAGAATAGCCTCGGTCAAAAGCAAAATCGGTCGCCCACCCTGGCCGCGCCGTCTTTTCAGCACTTACTTGGTAATCGGGTTGCCGGTGCTGGTTTTGTCGACGGTCGCCGGAGCTCAGTCCTGCAGCGACGACTGTGACTCTGGTTCCCCGTACAATACCTCCAAGGGCTATGGAGCATGGGTCGACGCCGGAACTAACAACACAATGATGGGTTATTCGGTAGCGAGGTCTTATATCGGCAACGAGAACTCCATATTCGGCGCACGAGCACTGGGCAAGAATGGAAAGGGCGATGATAACACCGCGATTGGCGCCTATTCGCTTGGGTCGAAGGGCTCACATCTTATGGTAGTGGTACGCCTACAATACAGCAGTGGGGGCGTATGCACTTTACAGCGTCCCAAATTCTTATAACACAGCTATAGGTTACCAGGCGCTCTACAGCAATACCGCGGCCGACAACACCGCTGATGGGGCTGAGGCACTCTTTCACAACACCATTGGTACATATAATACAGCCACCGGCTTCGGCGCACTTTTCTCCAACATCTCCGGGAGTAACAATACGGCAATGGGCAACTATGCGCTCGGAGGCAATAGCACAGGAAGCGATAACACGGCCACTGGCGCGTTTGCCATGTGGGGTAATAACAAACCCAATGCCACTGGAAGTAAAAATACCGCTGATGGTTACGCCTCGCTTTACAGTTATACAAGCGGCGCCAACAACACGGCTGCTGGATTCCAAGCGCTGTATTTTGACACGACCGGCGGGAGCAATACGGCGAGCGGTTACTCGGCTCTTTATTTCAACGTCAGTGGGAACAACAATACTGCGACCGGGCGCGGTGCGCTTTACAAGAGCACGGCGAGCAATAACACCGCCACCGGTTATCAATCGTTGCGCAACAACGGTGTCGGGCATGACAATGTTGCGCATGGTTATCAAGCCTTATACAGCAACACCAGCGACAGCTATAACACTGCCCAGGCCGATGCCGCTCTTTATAGCAATACGACTAACTCCTCCAACACGGCTGTCGGTTATCAAGCCTTAACTAAAAACACCAGTAACAGCAATACTGCAATCGGTGAGGCTGCCCTTCCTTTTGCTACCACCGGCTCGGGCAATATTGCGGTCGGGGCTCGAGCACTTCGGTGTCAGCACCGGAAGTAATAACATCGACATCGGAAGCCAGGCGGGGGTGAATCGAGTACAATCCGGCTTGGGACCTCTGAATTCCAGACCAACACCTATATTGCCGGGATTAGCGCAGTGACGGTGCGAGTGGAATTGGAGTGATCGTCGATAGCAATGGACATCTCGGCACGAGCACCTCTTCGACACGGTACAAGGAGAACATCCAGCCGATGACAAAGGCGAGCGAAGCGATTCTCTCGCTCCAGCCGGTTACTTTCCGTTACAACAAGGCGCTTGATCCGAAAGGTATTCCACAGTTCGGCCTCGTAGCTGAGCAAGTCGAGAAGGTCGATCCCGATTTGGTAGCGCGCGATGAGCAAGGCAAACCTTACATCGTTCGCTACGAGGCGGTGAACGCGATGTTGCTCAACGAATTCCTCAAAGAGCACCGCACAGTTCAAGAACAGCAAAAGGAAATTGATACCCTTAGGAATGAATTAAAGGAGCAAAGGTGCTGATTCAAAAAGTGAGCGCTCAGTCGAAATGACAATCCTGCGCCGCAAGTTGTCGTCAGCAATCGGTGAATTTTAATTGCTTTTCGCATCACTCCGACAACAAACAACAAACAGGTGAAAGTAACATGCAAAACAAAACAAAGAAAAAGAAAGAAGAAAAAGAGAAAAAAGAGATCAAACTCCCGGACCTCACGCCACCAAAAGATCCTAAAGGTGGTCAACCGCCTCCGGATCCCGACAGGCGGCCGCCGGGCTAACACTCGCCAGTCTGAAGTTCCCCGCTTATTTTTCCGTTCCCGCGACGTGCTCGTCGTGTTCTTGCGTGCCGTGACCGTGCAGGGACGGGCGGATGCGCAGGAAAAATTGGAAGCCGTAGCCGAGATCGTCGCCGTAGTAGCGATCGAGGCGGTCGGGGCGATCGTTGATGGTGAATTGCGTGCCGAGGCCGATGTCGAGTCCGTTGCCGTGCGATAAATCGCGGACGTAACCGATGCGTATAGCCGCTCACCGGAAAAATTCGCGATTCATCAGGAGGATCGAGGACCAGCTCGTGTCCGGATTTTTCCACGCGTTCCCAGCGGAAGTAAACGGTGTCGCGTCCGCGCTGGTAATCTGATTCGATCAGGAACGATTGCGTTTTGCCTTCGCCGGTATCGTGGTTCTGGCCCCAGACGAATGTGTTCGACCAGTTGCTATCGTGTCCGAGCGGGAGGTTGTAGATAACCGACGCTGTAGTGCGATGCCGTTTCAGGTCGGGCTCGAGCGCTTCCGGGCTTTTGATGTAACCGTACGAAACTTGCAGCGCCAGATTTTGCGTCGGGTTCCAGGAAATCCGTCCGCTGAATGAATCGAAACGCGGCCGGTCGAAATCGTAACGGTCTTCATCCGGCTCGCGCCCTGTGAAAATGCTGCCTTCAATTTTCATCCGCGTTGCGACCATTGCGCGCCCAACGTGGCAACACCAAAAGTGACGTGGGTCGAATCCTGCCAGTGATGGCCAAGCGGCGCGTCGGGATCATCCATCGCCGACGGGCGATGCATAAATGTAGGCGGACCGAGCGCCGGTTCACCCGGGTAACCGAAATAAAAATACGCGCTGAGATCGTGATCGAATTTATGCGAGAGGCTCACCGAGAGTTCGTCGAACAGATCGTGCGGATGTTGCCGATCGTGCAACGGCTGATCGTGCCACGATTCGCCGCTTTGAAACAGAAGCGGATAACCGCGACCGCCTTCGGTGAGCGGATCGAGACTCATCATCAAGCGCGCGCCGAACTGGGTCGCGTCGCCGAGAGGATGCGAATACATCGCCATGATCCAGTTCGGCGCATCGATCCGATCGTCGCCGCGCCGCGTGCTCACGTTGGTGTAACGCGGGAAAATTGCGCCGTGCAACATGAGCATATTGTCATCGAACATGAACATTCGCCCATACATCGGGCTCGAATCCGGCAGCCAGCTTGTGCCCGAGCCCTCGCGATTCATTGGATCGGCAATGTTGATGGATGAATGCATTTCCATCTGCATCTCGTGCTCATGCTCGCGCATCGGATGAGACTCGATGCGACATATGCGACTGATGTTTAGGCGTTGAGTGTTGGACGTCTGCTCGCGATTTATCGGAGTTGGATGTTGGTGTTTGTTTTGTTTTGCCGGCACGAGTTTGGTTCCGCATTTCGGACAATTGCCGGGATGATCGGTGATGATTTCGGGATGCATCGGGCACGTGTATTTCTGTTTCTTGTCTTTTTCCCGCGCCTGCTCGCCTGCCGCGCCGTAGGTCGCCGCGGCGACCGAAGGTGGGTGATCGTGCTCCTGCTCATGCTCGGCATCGGGCGATTGGGGTCAATCGCCCCTACCTGTCCAAGTGTTGCGAGTGTGGCTACCGCAACTGCGCTCGCGACCAAAGCTAAGATTTCTTTTCGCATTTTGTCTGGTTGTAGGGCAGGCGCCTCGCCTGCCAGCTGGAGAAAACGGCAACCGGAGCGGTTGCCCTACAAACAGAACGCGATTACGTGCGCCCTAAGCGACAACTGGCGGCGCGTGAGCAAGAAGGCTCCGCTGCAAGATCAATTCAGCGAACGAACGCGTGCCGGGCGGGCCCGTGTCGAGCGGCAATGACGCCTGCGTGTTATGCGGAAGAGCAAGATGCGCGAATTCTTCGGCACGAAGATCGACATCCGAAAACTTGGCGTCATCTCGCGCCCAACTCTTCGTTTGGGCGAGAACAACTGCGCGCAGAATTTTGCAGCATTGTAACTGCGCGGGCTCCTGCTTTTGCTTTGCCTGTTTGGAATGAAACGGACACGCGGTTTGCGCCGAATCGGTCTTCGCCGCCACTGCCGCGAACGCGCAATGATTGGAGATCGCGAACCAGGAACAGATCGCAATCGCAAC
This sequence comes from uncultured Verrucomicrobiae bacterium, assembly GCA_963840305.1. Lineage (GTDB taxonomy): Bacteria > Verrucomicrobiota > Verrucomicrobiia > Chthoniobacterales > UBA10450 > Udaeobacter. Next base: position 182,151 of record CAWIYE010000005.1, on the reverse strand, counting down.
GACCATGTAGCGCGCGTGTGCATTCATATTCGATGGAGACTTTGGAGTGCGCGGACACGTCCGCGCTTTAAAAGCGGTGACATGTCATCGCATTCCAATACTTCTCATGGCGCGCTCACTCAAACATTTTCTCGTGAATCAGCAATCGGCGCGATCGGTCCGGACGGTATACTTTCTGGTGGCACAACGTCGGGAACGGGACCAGTCGAGACTGGTAGGATCTGCGGTTGTTCCACCCGTGTGGCCATGAGCATCGCCGTGAAAAGCAACGCGCCCGCGAGGAGATAAGGCGCTCCCGGCAGGTGCATCGGATTTTTGGCATCGATAAACCACCCAAAGATTCGGAGGAACAACCACGGTCCGATGATGAAAGTGATTGAGCGCATACTTTGCAAAGCACCCTGTAACTCGCCTTGTTCCTGCTCGCTGACGCGGTGAGTCATCATGCTTTGGGCCGCAGGCATGGAGATATTCCAAAGCGAAATGATTGGGATCGAAGCCAGCAGCCAAGCACCCGTCTTAGCCAAGCCTGCAATGATCATTCCACTCGCGCCAAAAAACTGGCCGATGTAAAGCGTCCGTTTTTCGCCAAACCGTGCCACCATTCGACCGGTCAAGCCTCCTGAAATAATGGCGGTCACAATGCCAACGATCATTAAGGAGATTCCGATCATCCCCTGACTCCAGTTGTATCGATAAATTGCGTAGAGGGCCCAAACGCTAAAGACGTTGTGGGAAAGGTACGCAAGAAACTGGATCGTGGTGAGCCGCCAAAGTTCGTGATGCGAACGCAGTAGTGTCAGTGAACCGACTGGATTCGCGCGGCGCAGTTGAAACGCCTTTCGCCGCTCGCGCGAGAGCGATTCCGGCACGAAGAAGTAACCCCACAGCCAGTTCGCCAGGCTAAGAACGGCTGCAATCCAAAACGCCAGGCGCGGATTAATATCACCTGCCAAACCGCCAATTGCGGGTCCGAACGTGAATCCGATGCCGAATGCCACGCCGATCAGGCCAAAGGCTCCCGCTCGCTTTTCTTTCGGTGTGACATCGGCGATGTACGCCATCGCGGTCGGAATACTTGAAGTCGTGATTCCTGAAATAATCCGGCCGAGGAAAAGCCAGTTCAATGTGGGCGCCATGGCCATAACGATGTAATCCAATCCGAGACCGAGGTTTGACAACAGAATGATTGGGCGTCTTCCGAATCGATCTGACAAAACGCCGAGCCAGGGTGAAAACAAAAACTGCATAAGTGCGAAGACCACCGCGAACCGAGCGGTCCATTTCGCCGCATCGGTCATCTCGCCCCCGAGGAAATCGAGAATTAGCTTGGGCAAAACCGGAATGATCAAGCCCATCGCAAGAATGTCGAGGGTCACCGTCACAAGAATGAAAATGACCGCGGCCGGGCGTGATTTCATGAGAGCGGAGAGCATGAACGCAACGTTGTAGCGGCGGTTGTGTCAACCGCCGAAGCAAAATGAAGGTGTTCGCCGCGGCGAACGCCTCTACAACTAATCTGTCGCAAAATCATGATGCGACTTTCCTATCGCTCGCCGAAAACGGAGGTGCGCAAGAGCAAGATCCATGGGCGCGGTTTATTCGCGGCGGCTGACATTTCAAAAGATGAAGCCGTTGCGGTGAAAGGCGGGCACATTGTTAATCGAAAAACTTTGCGCGAAGAGATTACGCCCCGGCTTGGTCCCGTGGAAATTCAGATCGACGACGATTTGTTTATCGCGCCTATCACTGACGAAGAGCGCGAGATGTCGATGTTGTATTCAAACCACTCGTGCAATGCGAATCTTGGCGTGCGCGGCGAAATCACGTTCGTCGCCATGCGCAAGATCCACGCGGGCGAAGAGCTCACTCACGATTGGGCAATGACCGATGACGACGATTACTCTGTCGAATGCAAATGTGGTGCGCCCAATTGTCGGAAGATTCTCACCGGCAAAGACTGGCAGCTTCCGGAATTGCAAAAGCGTTATGCCGGGTATTTCTCCGCTTATCTTGCACGGAAAATCGTCTCGCCGATGTCTGACGCTAAACGCTAATGTAATTGGCCGCATATGTACGAGCGCCGAAAACAGCCCCTTCTCAGCAGGGCCAAATTTCTCAAACGCGTTGCGCGACACTGGTTGGCAGGGTTTGGGGTTTTGGCTTTTGGGCTTGGAGGCGGCATTCTCGGCTATCATTACATTGCTGGCTTGAACTGGATCGATTCGCTGTTGAATGCGTCGATGATTCTTGGAGGAATGGGACCAGTCGATCCGTTGCCGACGAATGCCGCGAAAATCTTTGCGTCGTGTTACGCACTGTTTTCAGGACTAGCGTTCATCGGCATCGTTTCGGTGTTGCTTGCACCATTTGTCCATCGCCTGCTACATCGTGTTCACGCGGAGGAGCGCGAACAATGAATTTCCTGAAGTAGCTCGCGAGCAGTTCTGATTTCATCGATATGAGAAAGTTCTTAGCAAGTTTGTTCATCGCCGGTGCCGTTCTGGCCGGAATGGCAGGTTGCGCCCAGGTAAAGAAACCGGCGGTGCAGGTCAGGGCGGCGGCGGTCGGTTCGCGTTTCGATCAAGTCGGGCGGGTTTCGCTGTATGTTGGTCAGCCCTGCACAACGCAAATCATGTTCGAATTTCACGGCGGAAGCTCGGCCGTTTGGCTGGCGGCGCCGATGTGGGAGACGAAAATCCTCACGGACGCGGCGAATAAGAACCGGCGCGTTCATATTTCGGGAAAATGGCGGCGTGGTGGACAACGCGATTGTAGCTATGTTCAAGTCACGAGCGCTGAGTTAACGAGATGAAGTCAAAGGAAATTGGGAATCCGGGCGAAAGTTTGGCCCAGTTACGACTCGCGCGCTGGCGATGGGTGCGGAATCAATCGCCGTGGCAGGCGATGACTAGAGTAGCCGTGAGTGGTTCGGCGTGATCATTGCGTAACGATGGATCGCAGCCCAATTGCCACTCGAAATCGAAAATAGGCTCGCAGGCAGGATTGCCTGCGTCACGACGCCACTGCGTATCGCTGCAGCTTTTGCGCCAGATCGGGCGGAACGTGAGCGACGATCAACGCGTCATTTCCTTCGTAACGCAATTCCAACACGTGACCGACTCGATGAATCTCCGCAATCAACGCAGATTCATTTGCGGAAATACGAAAACGAGAGCGCAATCGCCACGAAGCGAGCGCGTCTTCCAGCGCTTGCACGAGTTTGTTAACTCCTTCTCCTGTGCGCGCGGAGATTGCGACGCTGCCGGGAAAACGCTTCGTGTAAGACTCCGGCAACTCGCGGTTCGGCAAATTATCGATCTTGTTAAAAACGATTAGTGTCTGCTTGCCGTAAGCGTCCAGCTCTTTGATCACGCCATCGACCGCTTCCATCTGCTCGTCCACGCGCGGATGGCTCAGATCGACTATATGAATGAGCAGATCGGCTTCGCTGACTTCTTCAAGGGTGGCCTTGAATGATTCGATCAATGTGTGGGGAAGTTTTCTTAAGAACCCAACTGTGTCCGTTAAAAGGACCCGCTGTTTGTTAGGCAACACCAGGCTGCGCGTGGTAGGATCCAGCGTGGCAAAAAGTTTGTTCTCGGTTACAACGTCGGCGCCCGTCAGCAGATTCAGCAGCGTTGATTTTCCGGCGTTGGTGTAACCGACCACAGCGGCGACAGGCCATTGATGTCGTTTCCGACTTTCGCGTTGTATCGCGCGCGTTTTGCGCACGGCTTCAAGCTCGCGTTCGAGCCGCGCGATCCGCTCCTGCACCCGGCGACGATCGACTTCCAATTGCGTTTCCCCGGGCCCGCGCGTCCCGATCCCACCCGTTTGCCGCGACAGGTGATGCCACATCCGGGTGAGACGCGGCAGAAGATACTGCAACTGCGCCAGCTCAATTTGCAATCTTCCTTCCCGGCTGCGGGCTCGCTGCGCGAAAATATCCAGGATCAGTTGTGTTCGGTCCAAAACCTTGCGCGCGAATAAATTTTCCAGGTTGCGACCTTGGGCAGGTGAGAGTTCATCGTCAAAAATGACCGAGGTCACCTGTTGGTCCCGACACGATTCCTTAATGGACTCCGCTTTGCCGCGCCCGATGTAGTACGGGGCAGTCGGCTTCGGCAATTTTTGCGTCACGGTATCGACGACCTCGGCCCCCGCGGAGTTCGCCAGCTCGCGCAATTCTTCAAGGGAATCATGCAGGTCCCACTTCGAGACGCCTTTCTTTTCGAGGCCAATCAGGAGCGCGCGCTCCTGTGTTTTTTGCGGACGCGTTTCAATCATCCCTGGTGCGAACTCCCGAAAGCATTCGGAGTAGAATCCATTTCACGGCTTCGTTGTGACTAAGAAGCGATAAGTTCAGCGGTGAAAAATTAGTTTGCCGCCGAAACCAGGTCAACTGCCTTTTGGCGTAACGCCGAGTTTCTTGCTGAATCTGTGCGATACACTGCAAGAGCGACATTTTTCCTTCGAGTAATTGACGAATCTCACGCAAACCGATCATCTGCGAGGCAGTCGCGCTCGTTGCCCCGCTCCCGCGAACTTCCTCGATTACACCCTTCTCAAACATTGCTTCTACTCGCTGATTGATTCGTTCGTAAAGCTCTTGCCGGTCGCGAAAAACGAAGACGCCTGTGGCCGGGATCGTGCCGAGGCTTGTAGCCACGACGCCGCCCATAACCACAGAAGCCGGCTTGCCAGTAAGTAAACAAATTTCGAGAGCGCGCACGAGGCGACGCCGATTCTTCACGTCGATCTTCCGGGCTGTTTCAGGATCGAGTTCGATAAGTTGAGAGCGCAATTCATCCAAGCTCATCGCATTCAGTTTCTCGCGCAGCTTTGGATCAGACGTGGGCAGAGGCGCCAGTCCGTGAGTAAGCGCTTTGATATAAAGACCGCTTCCGCCGACAACGATCGCGAGGTTGCCGCGTGAGTTAATTTCTTCAATTGCGCGTAACGCGAGCCGCCGAAATTTCTCTGCGTTCATTTCTTCATGAAGAGGCATCGTGCCGATCAGATGATGCGGCGCTTTCGCAAGCGTTGAAGCATCCGGTTTTGCCGGCAGCAGATCGAGGCCGCGATAAATTTGAAATGCGTCCGCGCTGACAATTTCCGCGTTTAATTCGTGCCCAACATCGGCCCCAAGCTCAGACTTGCCCGTTGCCGTTGGGCCAACAATAAAGAACTCGCGCCTCATTCAATCAGGCAGCGCCGCGTCCTACTTTTCGCGCGCGGCCTTGACGATTTGGACGAAGCTGCACGGATCGAGGCTGGCGCCGCCGACGAGCGCGCCGTCGATATCGGGCTGGCTCATTAGTTCGCGCGCGTTGTCTGGTTTCACGCTGCCGCCGTACTGAATACGCACTACGCTCGGCCGTCGCGTCGTCAGCCATCTCGAGCAAAGTGTGGCGAACAAAAGCGTGCGCTTGCTGTGCTTGAGCTGGTGTCGCGTTACGGCCGGTGCCGATTGCCCAGACGGGCTCATATGCGATCACGGTTTCCTGCAATTCCTTTGGCGTGAGACCGGCGAGGCTGCCGCGCAATTGGATCGCCAAAATTTTTTCAACATTTCCCTTGTCGCGCTGCTCGAGCGTTTCTCCGATGCAAACAATCGGACGCAATTTCGCCTCATGCGCTGCACGCACTTTGCGATTCACCATTTCGTCAGTCTCGCCAAACAAAGTGCGGCGTTCGCTGTGTCCGAGAACGACGTAGTGCACAAATAAATCCCGCAAAAGCGAGGCGCTGATCTCGCCGGTAAAAGCGCCGCTCTTTTCCCAATACATATTTTGCGCGCCCACTTTGATGTTCTGCGCTCTGCCAAGCGCTTCCATCACTTTCGCAATTGCTGTGAATGGCGGCACGATTACCACCTCAACATCGGTGATTTCGCCTAAGTCCCGAAGAAACGCCTCCACAAAGCGCGCCGACTCAGCCTGCGTCATGTTCATCTTCCAATTGGCTGCGACGATTTTTTTGCGCATCACTTTTTGTCGCTTAACGCGGCCACGCCGGGAAGCTCTTTGCCTTCGAGTAATTCGAGCGATGCCCCGCCGCCCGTGGACATAAAGGTCATTTTGCCGGCGAGGCCGGCCTGCCTGACCGCCGTCACGGAGTCGCCTCCACCGACGATCGTCGTCGCTCCCGATTGCGCCATCGCTTCTGCGATTGCGATTGTCCCTTCGCCGAATTCCGGAATTTCGAACACGCCCATCGGTCCGTTCCACAGGATCGTTTCCGCCTTGGCGATTTCCTCCTGGTAAAGTGCAATCGTTGCCGCGCCGATATCGACAGCATGCCATCCATCACTGATTCCGTGCTGGGGCGACAGACGGCTCGTGTTTCGCATGTCCGCGCCCGGTCGAACTTCATCGGTTTCAACGACGTCAACCGGAAGCAAAAATTTTACTCCGCGTTGCTTCGCGAGATCGAGAAGTTCGCGCGCAAGATTCACCTTATCGGATTCGATCCGGCTTGCGCCGACCGGAATTCCCTCCGCTTTCAAGAAGGTGTTCGCCATCGCGCCGCCGATAAGAATGGTGTCGGCCTTTTCCATCAGCGCTTTTAAAACCCCGATCTTATCGGAGACCTTTGCTCCGCCTAAAATAACGACGAACGGTTTGGCCGGATTCTGAAGGCCCTCGCGCAGGTGTTTCAGCTCTTTCTCCATCAAAAAACCCATCGCCGACTGCTGCACGAATTTCGTGATGCCCACCGTGGATGCATGTGCGCGGTGCGCGGCGCCAAACGCGTCGTTTACGTAAAGATCGCCTAAATCTGCAAGCGCTTTTGCAAACTGCGGATCGTTTGCCTCTTCGCCCGGCTGGAAACGAACGTTCTCCAGTAGAGCAACGTCGCCGTTCTCCATGTGTTCGACAATTTTGGCGGGCACCTCTCCGATAGTGTCGTGACTGAAAATAACCGGCTGATGGATAAGCGAGTGCAAATACTCACCGATCGGCCGAAGTGAATATTTTTCCACCGTCTTTCCTTTCGGCCGGCCGAAATGCGACATCAAAATGGTTTTCGCGCCGTGCTCGCGCAGGTAGTTGATCGTCGGTAAGCTCTCGCGGATTCGCGTATCATCAGTGACGCGAATCTTGCCGCCGCGCGTTTCGGTTGGCACGTTGAAGTCCACTCGCACCAGCACGCGTTTCCCGCGGACATCGAGATCACGCAGTGAAAGTTTCGCCATTCCTACTGTCTCCTGCTCGTGATTGCAGCTCCGATCATGCTCCTGCTCATGATCATGATCGTACTCGCTAGGATATGTTCCTTCATCCTCGCGCAAGAACTCAGCGCGCCCCGAAAACCTTTTCAACATTCCCATGAGCATGTTAACAATTCGGACGAGTTGTTCTTTTGCGGGAACAATTCGCCCTGTAGCGATAAGCTTTCGCGCTACGAGCACATCAAGACATGCCGCGCACTCCAGGGCTGAACCACGAGCAATCTCTAGGAACCTGGATCGATCGGCGTCCGAGAACTTCCCGTTTCCTTCCGCAATATTGAGAGGCAAGCTGGTCGAAGCGCGATCGAGTTGATCTTTTACCGCAGCTTTAGCTGCAATTTCGTTCAGCAATTCACCAACCCAACCGCAGAACGCAATCGATTCCTGATAAACGTCAAGCTTCTCGTGATCGAAGTAGGTTTTCATGCCTCGATCATGAGCATGAGCAGGAGCATGAGCAAGAGTCCCTATTCTGCCAACATTTCCATCAATTCCACGCAGCGATTGCTGTAACCCCACTCGTTATCGTACCAGCCCACGACTTTCACAAACCGGTTGCCCAGCATGAGCGTCAATTGGCTGTCGAAAATGCAGGAGTGCGGATTGCCCACGATGTCCGCGGACACAAGCGGCTCATCACTGTATTCGAGGACGCCCTTATAGCTTTTGTCTGACGCGGCTTCCTTGAACGCAGCATTGACGGCATCGACCGTTGCGTCCTTTTCCAGGACCGCGGTGAAATCCGTGACCGAGCCATCTGGAGTCGGCACGCGGAAGGCGCCGCCGTTTAATTTCCCTTTCAATTCCGGGATCACTTCGCCGATCGCCTTGGCGGCACCGGTCGTGGATGGAATGATGCTGACTGCCGCAGACCGCGCGCGACGCAGATCCTTATGCGGAAAATCGAGGATGCACTGGTCATTCGTGTAACTGTGAATGGTGCTCATGAATCCGTGCGCGACGCCGAATTTGTCGTTAACGACCTTGGCCATGGGCGCGAGACAATTTGTTGTGCAGCTCGCGTTGGAAACAATTTTGTGTTTCGCGGGGTCATAGACGTTGTCGTTGACGCCGATGCAAATCGTCACGTCCGGATCCTTTGCCGGCGCGCTGATCAGCACGCGTTTTGCGCCAGCCTTGCTCAAATGTAGCTCGGCTTTCTCGCGGCTGGTGAACAGTCCGGTCGATTCGAGCACCACATCAATGTCCAATTTTTTCCACGGCAGATTCGCCGGGTCGCGCTCCTTCAGACACTTCTGATTTTGTGACCACGCACGATGATGTTTTCGTCATCGTAACCGATCTCGCCGTCGAATTTGCCATGCACCGAATCCCATTTGAGCAGATGGGCCAGGGTGTGCGTGTCAGTGAGATCGTTGATCGCGAGAACGCGCTCGACTTGTTTTTGTGACATGGCGCGAAGGACATTGCGCCCGATGCGCCCGAAACCGTTGATAGCGAAATTGGCCATAGGAAAAAGTTGAAGTGTTGAAGAGTGTAAACCGTTACGCGGAAAAGCCTCAACGTCCAACTCTCGAAAGCTTTCGCAAGCCGGGCTCAACTTGAACGCCCACGTCCAATTCGTTCGGAGTTGAGCGCTTGCTCGCGAATCCCTTCGGACTTGAGCGACTTGGACGTTGAGCGTTGAACATTTCTTGATGAAACTCGCATCGCCGCGTTCCTGGCCATCCTGTTCAATCGTGCTCGCGCAATCGGCTTCTGCGGCCGAAATGAAAAGCATTCTTGTCTTCGGCGACAGTTTATCGGACGGCTTCATGCTCCAACGAAGCGAAGCCTATCCGGCTTTGCTTGCGAAGAAGCTGCACGCCGCCGGGTTGAACTTTCAAGTGACCAACGCGAGCGCATCCGGCGGCACCACCGAAGGCGGCTTGGAACGGCTGCCTCCCCATTTGAAGCACAGAATCGATATCTTCATTCTGGAACTCGGAATCAACGATGCCTTCCGCGGCCTGCCGGTCGATCAAATTGAAAACAATCTCCAGCAGATCATCGACAAGGTGAAAGCGCGAAATCCGAATGTGCGCGTTGTGATCGCAGGAATGCAGTTGCCCAATTACGCGGCGGACGATTACGTATCGGCATTTGGCAAGATGTTCCCTGACCTGGCGACTAAGAACAATGCGGCGCTTGTCCCTTATCTGCTGCAGGGCGTGGCAGGCGATCCGTCGTTGAATCTTTCCGATGGCATTCATCCAAACGCGGCCGGGCAAAAAATTCTTGCCGAAAACGTCTGGCGCGTGCTCGAACCAATCGCGCGCGAGCTTGCCGCATCCAAGCGCAACGACGGACCTTCCGATGCAGCCTCGATCCCAGTAGCTTGGACATTGACGAGCTGGGATGCCGTCACTCCGTTCAGGATGACAGCCACGCGACCGTGCGCGGCTGTCGCACGTTAGATAAGTAAAATAAAAACGATGGACCCTGCACGACCTAGCGATCCTGATCCAGCCGATCCCTTTTTCCCGGAACGCGCCGATCACGCGATCATGGAAACGATCGAAATCGCCACCGAAGGCGAGAATCACCATCAGGCTGTGCGAAAGCTGCGCGGGCCGCTCATGAAAATTAAAGGCGTGCACGATGTAAAAGTCGATCTCGAGCACGAGCGCGTGATCGTCACCTTCGATGCGCGCAAAACGCACCCGCCCGATCTTCACGACGCAATCCTGAAGAGCGGTTACAAACCTGGGCTGAAGGCGGATTGATGATGTAGGGGCGGTTCACGCCGAACCGCCCGCGGGCGATTGAAGTCAATCGCCCTACCTCACACCGCCGGCTGTTGCTGCGTCAGGCAGTGAAACGTGCCTAGTCCCCAGATTAATTCGCGGCAATCGATTCCGATGACGCGGCGATCCGGAAAACATTCGCGCAGAATCGATAGCGCAACGTTCGTCGGCCGGATCGGCGAATGTGGGCACAAGCACGCAAGTATTTGCGATGTAGAAGTTCGCGTAGCTCGCCGGCAACCGTAGCCCTTCGCGCACGATCTTCTTCGGCATCGGCAGCGTGACGATGTCGATCGCGCGACCACCGATTTTCATCTCGCGCAAACGCGCGAGATTCTCCTGGAGCGGCGCGTAATTTTCGTCGTGAGGATCGTCTTCAACGACAGTCACGACCGTTCGTTCGGAGACAAAACGCGCGAGATCGTCGATGTGGCCGTCGGTGTCGTCGCCGGCAATGCCGTCGCCGAGCCAGAGAATTTCGCGCACGCCGAGAAAATCCCGGAGCCGCTGTTCGATTTCTTCGCGGCGCAAATTCGGATTGCGATTGGGATTGAGCAGACACGATTCGGTCGTGAGCAGCGCGCCCGCGCCGTTCACGTCGATCGCGCCGCCTTCCAAAATCATGCGCGGATAAAAAACCGGAACATTCAGGATTTCTGCGATTCGCGTTGGTGCGACTTCATCGAAATCGAATGGCGGATATTTGTTTCCCCAGGCGTTGTAATCCCAATCGACAATTGCAAGTGGAGCGGCGCGCCCTGCGCCGCACAGTATGCGTCGGCTCACGGGCGAGCCGACTCCAACCCTCATCGCGTGTGAGAAAAATCGGTCCGTGATCGCGACACCACGGTTCGTTTGTCGGAATAGACGAAAGGAATTTGTTCCATCGGTAATCCGTGCAGAACTTCGCGCGCCTCCGCTTCATGCGCGCCATTGGAAACATTGATGCAGACCTGTTCCGATTCGACGAGCGCTTCGATCATTGCCCGCAATGCCGGCATGACCGCGGTCGAATGAATCGGGGAAACTGATCCCTTCGCGTCGTGGCCATGAGAGCCACGTGGCCGCGTGCGGCTCCCATTCCGCTGGCATCCGATAGCCAAGCGCCGCGGGATTTGTGAGGTCATAAGAAACGTCGAACGCGCAATCCGCCTTCGCAAGGCTACGGCGTGACACGCTGCTCAACTCCGAAGGGATTCGCGACAGCAGTCCAACGCCCAATTTCCAGAGTAAATCGATCGCTAAGGCGTCCGCGCAGACGCCGGTTTGTAGATCGCGCCGACAATTGCGCCGACGATTACCATCTCAATCAGGCCGCTGATACTGCCGTAAACGATCAGCTTTCCCGGAACTGGCTGGACTGCGTAGAAGCCCATACGCATGCCGATCGCTGCGATCTCCAATAAGATGCCAAGCCGGATACCCGCAGCACGCCGCCGCCAGCGAAACCGCTGGCATAAATCATCACGAACGCGAAAATCGATTAGCGCCTGGCCGATAATGATCCAGTGAAACAAGCTCATCATTTCACTTTGCGACCGCCACAGCGTTGGCGTTTCGGCATATACATCTTTGAGAACGACGCCGTTAAGCAGCCATCCCCAAACGAAGATGAAAACGTACGCGGCAATGAATGCGAAGATGAATCGTTTCATAAGTCGGGAGTGTGAAGTCAGAGCTTACAGGCCTCGTCGGTGATCTGGGTTTGTAAATCCCGCCAACGATTGCGCCGGCAATCGTGAATTGGATCACGGCACCCACGATCCAGCCGCCAAGGATCTTCGTCGTCAACGGTTCCACCGCGAACGAAATCAAATGCGGCCCTGCATACACTAAGCCCACTAAAATGCCCAGTGTCGCGCTGGCGCCTATGCCGCCGGCTGGAACGAAGCGGACACAAAGCATGGTGAAGAAAAACGCCATGACGACGTGACCAAGATCAGCCATGGGAAATCAGGTTTGGTTCGGAAAAGCGCCTGCACTTCCTCATGCGCGCCGCGCATTAACGTGCCATACCAAAGGAAGCCAAAAATGAAGAGGAAAATGAAGGCTGCCATGAATGCGGTGAAGAATTTTTTCCAGTTCATAATTTCTTTCTGTTGAAGTTTTTGTTGAGCCCTAGGAGCCTGAATGGTTCATCGCAAAATGCGCGACCGATGTCGATCTTAAATTTCCGAACGAGGAATGACTGAATGTCTCATTAACGCCGGGCTTTAGCCCTGTGGCTCACGCAAGCGACCTCGTTAGCCGTTTCAACGGCTTCTCTCAGTCTACGAATCACGCGACCGTCGAATAATGAGCCGACTGCGCGCAGTAAGCGCAATCTTCACCGCAACCGCCAGTCTTGATGCTTGAGCAAACTGCATCGCTGCACTTCCTCATCGCGCCAACGCTGGAGGTGGACCGCGCGGCTTTGTGAAATCAGATCGAAAAGCGGTTGATGATAAAGCGCCGATAATTCGTCGAACTTCATAACTCACGCGGGATAACTGCTGCGCCCAAAGCAATTTCGAGAGATTCCTCGACTTCGCTCGGAATGACAGAGGGACGGTTGATAATAAAGAGCGTGGAGCCAATCAAATTTCATCGCACGACGAGGCTAAGTGAAAGATCAGCAACCGAGAAGAAAAGAATGACGAACCACGAATGCCGAATGTCAGAACAATGACGAAACCCGAATGAGAAAAAGGATTGTTTAATCCTCGTTCGTCATTTGAGCATTCGGGCTTCCTTCGTCATTAGACATTTCGCCATTCGTCATTTTGTCTCAGTTGACCCACTTCCCGTCTTCGGAAGTGAGGATCGGCAGCTCTTCCATCATGAACTGCGTTTTCCCGATTGCGCCGATCATGTGCGTTCCAGTGGCGCGATACCAGTTCTTCGACATGCTCTCGCCGGTGTGGCAGCCCCAGCTCTTCACGTAAGCGCTATGCGCGAAATCGCGCCGGTCGATCCTGCCCAGCTCGTTTTCGTGCAGCCACGCTTTGCACGCGCTGTCGATGACGTTGCTGTAGTCGAACATGAAACAGGCGCGATTCGAGTGCCCGAAATATTCAAAGCCGGTAATCTTCACCTGGTTTCGTGGTTGGCCTTTGTTCAGGTAGTCGATCACGTCCGACCCGGAATTAAACCAAACAAGATTCAGATTCAATTTTGTCGCGCACCGAATCGATCAAAGCGATCAGGTCCTGGTGTTCTTGTTTCGCGCGATCCAGATAGCCCTGTTTGTAAACCAGCCAGGTAATTTGCTGGTCTGGGCCAAAATATCCGCGCAACTGTTCGGTGCGCAGACGCGCGGCGCGACAAAAGTTCGCCCACCAATGATCGTGCGGATAAAGTTTGTATTTTTCCCATTGATACAAGGAAGGTCCGCCGACTACGACGATGTATTCGCCGTTGGCGGCGAAAGCGCTGCCTGTCATCACGAGCAACACTAAAAGCAGCAAAGAGAACCGACGAATACCACCCATAAGCAGAAGCACTATTTACGCACGGCGCGAAGCTGTGCAAGCGGTAGGGCGCGATCGCCGAATGCGACCGAGAATCTGCGCACCTTCGCGCGACGGCCTCCCGCCGCTCCGGGATCCCTACCATGCTGCCTCGACTTCGTCGCGCACCAAGTCCTCCCACGTTTGCCGCTTTCGAATCAGCGCGACCTTGTCGCCGTGAACCAGCGCTTCCGCTGGCAAGGGACGCGAATTGTAATTGGACGCCATTACAAATCCGTATGCGCCCGCGCTCATGATCGCGAGCAGATCGCCTTCATGCACTTCCGGCATCTCGCGATCCAGAGCGAAAAAATCGCCCGACTCGCACACCGGCCCCACGATGTCGATTTTTTCTGTTCGATTCTTGTTCTTGCTCGCACTCTCTTTTGACGGGAAGCTGTCAGCTTCCCCTACAGCCCGTGGTTCATTCACCGGTACGATTTCGTGATAGCTGTGGTAAAGCGCCGGCCGAATCAGATCGTTCATACCCGCATCGACAATCGCGAATTTTTTCTCGGGCGTCTGCTTGATGTAACGGACTCGGGTGAGCAAAACGCCCGCATTGCCAACCAGAAAACGACCGGGCTCGACAAGGATTCGAATGCCAAGCTCGCGCAATGGCGGGACAATCGCGTCAGCGTAATCCCGGACGCTGAACGCGGATCCCGCGCATGCGGGACCATGGTCGTGCCACCATTTGCCTGATCCGCTCTCGAGTGCGCGCAGGTAAATAATTCCCATGCCGCCGCCGACGCTGAAAAACTTGATTCCGTATTTTGATTTCAGCTCGCGCACAAATGGCGCCACTTTCTTGATCGCGCTGGCGAACGGCTCGGCTTCGGTGATCTGCGAGCCGATGTGCATTTGCACGCCGACGATCTCGATGTTTCGCATTTTCGCTGCGCGCTCGTAAACCGCAGGAAGCTGGCCAAGCGCGATGCCGAACTTGTTCTCGCGCGAGCCGGTAGAAACGTATTCGTGCGTGTGCGGATCGACATCAGGGTTGGCACGCAGAGCAATCGGCGCACGCATCCCGCGTGTGCGGGACGCGCTAGCGATGCGATTGATATATTCTAACTCCGTTTCACTCTCGACGTTGAAGCTGTAAACGCCTTGTTCGAGTGCGAACTCAATCTCCTCACGCGATTTGCCCACACCGGCGAACGTGCAAAGCGTCGGATCGCCGCCAGCTGCTATCACGCGATAAAGCTCGCCGCCGGAAACAATGTCGAAACCGGCGCGTGCGTCTGCCAGCAACTTCAGGATCGCGCGATTCGAGTTCGCTTTGACCGCGTAGCAAATCAGATGATCAAGCGGCGCCAGCGCCGCCGCCAGCCGCGTGTAGTGATCGAGAATTGTTCCCGCGCTGTAAACATAAAGTGGCGTTCCAAACTCTTTTGCCACGCGTGCAAGATCGACATCTTCGCAGTGAAGGCTGCCGTCGTGGTAATGGAAACAGTGCATCCGGTGAATCTAACGACAAGGAATGGCGATTTCCAAATCGCCCAGGGTAGCGGTCGCCGCGGCGACCTGGGTTTCGGCGTCGCGCCGAAACGAGCTTCCCTTCGCTTTCGTTGCTCGCAGACGTTGAAAATCCCTGGAAAAGTTCGCGATCGCGAGGACGCGCTCGCTCCCGCAGGCGCGGGACGAGCCGCGTGCGCTACCCAACCAATCTCAATCCGATATTCAGGACCGCGATCAATGCGACTCCAAGCGCAAAACTTGTGAGCACAATTTTTTTCCCGTGCTTCAACATCTCTCCGAGAACGGCGTGCGCCGCCAGATAGATAAATCCGCCGCCAACCTCCGCCATGATCAATCCAAGCCAAAAGGTCGAAATGTTCGTCAGAAAAAAATACCCGATTACGCCACCGAGCAGCGTCGTCGCTTCCACCGCGGCGACCCAGCCAAACGCGGCGCTGCGATGCAATCCAGCGCCGATCAAAAGACTGCCGAGCGCAAGGCCTTCGGGGACCTTATGAATGCAAAGGGCGGAGAACAACGACCATTTTGTGGCATCCATCGTGGGAGCTTCATATTGAATTCCCAAAGCTAATCCGTCCGTCGCGCTGTGAATCGCCAATGCGACAATCAGCGCTGTGGCGATTTCGCTAAAATGCCGCGTTGCGTCTGCGTCCAAATGACTGGCCGCGCAAGCAGGGCAAACATGATGAACATGTTTACTGATGAAGAAGAACAGCGCGTATCCAGTAGCTAGCGCGAGGAACACGGCCCACCAGGAAGAGGCCCCAAAAGTTTCCGGCAAAATCGCAAAGATTGTCACGCCGAGAAGCGTTCCGGCAGCAAAACTGATCAATGCGCAAAGCGGCCTGTGTTCCAGATGCAGCGACGTGCTGACCCAACCACCGACAAGCGCGAAAAGGTAAGCCGCGACGACCTGCCAGAGCGTGTTCACGCGGTTGGGATCGACGCGTGATCTTCGCGGCAGTGAAGCGTCTCGATGGTAACGTGGACCAGTTCGTCGTGGCCGCGAAGTAACGCTCGATAGGAATCACAACTCTTTGGCTCGTGCGCGACAATCGAGATCATTGCCGCATATTTTCCAATGCCCACCTGCCAGACATGCAGATCGGTCACGAGCGAATCACCATCGCTCTCCACCGCGCGGCGAATCTCGTCAGGCAAATCTGAAGAAGCAGGTGTGCGATCGAGCAAGATGCCACTCGTATCGCGCAAAAGTGTGTAAGCCCAAGAGAAAACAACGCCGCTCCCGACAATTCCCACGACCGGATCGAGCCACGCCCAGCCGAAGAATTTGCCGCCGGTCAACGCGCTAATCGCCAGCACTGAAGTAAATGCATCGGCCAGCACGTGTAGATAAGCTGCCCGCAGATTTAAATCTTCACGATGAGAACTGCCACTTTCGTGATGACGATCCGCGAGCAGCACTGCGCAACTCAGGTTCACCAGCAACCCAACGCACGCAATGCCGATCGCCTCGTTAAAATGAATTTCCAGCGGCACAAACAGCCGGTGCACCGATTCAGCTGCCATTAGGAACGCGATAATCGAGAGCACAACCGCGCTGGTGAACCCGCCGAGTACCGCTATTTTTCCCGTCCCGAAGCTGAAGCGCGCGTTGCCGGCCTGCGTTCTGGCGAAGTAGTAGGCCGCGGCGGTTATCGCAAACGCGAGAACGTGAGTGCTCATATGCCATCCGTCGGCCAGCAACGCCATCGAGTGCGACATCAAGCCAGCGACGATCTCGACAACCATCATCGCGGCAGTGATGCCGATCACGATACGTGTCCGCCGTTCCGCGTGTGAAAAATCCGGAACGAAATCGTGCGTCTTGCGAAAACGGGAATGATCTGTCCGATGCATCTCGATTCAACTTAGCGCTATTGATCGCAAAATCAGATAGAAATCATAGGGCGAACGGTTTGGTAAAAGCCGACGCCGATCGAATTACGGCGCACTGTACAATGCTATTCTGAATCCCGACTCTCGCCAGGGTGACCTCGGCGATGCTGCCACAACGCGAAAAGTGAAATGAGGATTAGCAGTGCGCCGAACGTGCAAACGATTGCTGCACCGGAAGGCAAGTCCCACCAGTAGGAAAGAAATAATCCAGCGATCCCGCCGAGAAGGGCGATGAACCAACCGATGAGCAAGCGATTCGCAGTGCGCTGCGCCAGGTTGATTCCGCAAACTGCCGGAACAATCAAATAACTGAACACAAGCAACACGCCTGCGATCCGGACGAAGCTCGTCACGACCAAACCAAAAAGGGCGTAGAAGAAAAAGTCCCACCAGCGCACCTGCAATCCTTTCCGGTAAGCGGCATCGCGATCGAAGGAGACCAGTAGAAAATTCCTTCGAAAAACGAAATGGAAAATGCCAACAGCCGCAAATAACGCGAAGCGCTCCCAGACTTCTCGCGGTGTGACCAGCAAAATATTTCCGACGAGCATGTTTTTGATTTCCTCGTCGCCTTCTGCCGCCCGACTGAGCAAGAGCACCGCCGCGGCCGCGGCAACGACGTATGCAATTCCAATCACCGCTTCCTGCGGAATTTGGCTTGTCCGTTTTCCCGTCACGGAAAAAATCGCCGCGCCAACGAGCGTGAAGCCCAGCGCAATTCCGAAAGTTGTCCAGCTTTCGAGATCGAGGTGGAGCAGCACGGCAAGACAAATTCCCAGCGACGCCATTTGCGCCATGGCGATGTCGATGAAAATAATTCCGCGCTGAACGACGTGCAGACCGAGATAGACCAGCAACCACGGCAAAAGCACGCAGGCCACGATGGGCCAAAACATTACTTCCCACATATTATTTCAGCGCCGCCGCGAGCCGCGAGACGAGTGTATCGATCAACTTCACGTAACTGTCCGTTCCGGGCAGGCCACCGGGGAATTGTGAAAACTCCACCACCTTGGCGCCGGTCGCGCTCGCTACCTTCTCGGCGATGCGCCGGTCGTGAAATGGCTCGACAATAATCGCTTTGATGTGCTGCGCTTTCATTTGCGCAATCACTTCGGCGAGATGCGAGGGCGACGGTGGAATTCCCGGCTTTGGTTCGAGAAAGAGATCGATGTTGAGGCCGAAACGATGCGCGAAGTACGGCCACGAATCATGATATGCCGCCACATGTTGACCGTGAAACGGCAGCAGGGCCGCGCCCCATTCTTGTAACTTCGAATTGATCGTCGCCTCGAATTTTTTGTAATTCGCTTCGTAAAATGCGGCGTTCGGCGGATCGAGAGCGGAAAACGATTGCGCGATATGTTGAGCAATCGCCTTGGCGATGATCGGATCGACAGTGAAATGCGGATTACCGAGCGCATGCACGTCACCCGCGGCGCGGGTGACGTTTGTCGGCACGTTCATGAGGCGAATTCCCTCCGCTGCCTGGACGCGTCCCGGCTTGCCAATCTCGATCTTTGGGTTTCGCGCGTTTTGCAGAAGTGGCGGCAACCAGCCCAACTCCAGCTCCGCGCCGCCGTCGATCAGGACATCGGCGTTGCGCATTGAAACCACGAAGCTTGGTCGCGCATCAACGAAGTGCGGATCTTCCGTCGGTTTCGCCAGAACGCTTACGTTGACCTTGTCACCGCCGATTTCGCGGGCGAGCGATCCGAAATCAGGCAATGTCGCGACTACGTTGAGCTTAGCGTGGGCTGCGAGCGGCAGAAGGAGCAGTAATGGAGTAATGGAGTAACAGAGTAATGTTTTGCGTCTATTCGTGTTCATTAGTGTAGTTCATAGTTAAAATTTGTGAGCGCTATGAGAGCTCCTTTTTGTCATTCCGAGCGGAGCGAGGAACCTCACAATTGGAGTTCGCGATACACGAGAATCCTTGTGTGATCCAAAACTCTGTGAGAGGTCCTTCGCTTCGCTCAGGATGACATGCGTGGAGAACATGATTTAAAACTTGTGGGCACCGTGTGCACCGAGGATGAATTCCCACTGGAGAAAGATCGACTCGACTTCTCTTCCAGAGAGGAAAAAGTTCTCCTCCAGAAAATCCTGATTGTACTGCAATCGGATTTTTGAAAACTCAGTCGGATACCAGGTGAGATTCGCGCTGAGCCGCCAGCGTGATTGCCGATCTAAGTCGTCGGTAAACATGGAATCCTGCATGTGGACATAGTCTCCCCGAATGCCGACGACCCATCCTTTTTTAAATCCCCACATCACCTGCGAATACAGACCCCAGTCGTGAAATGTTTCCGCGACAGGAAAAGAATCATCCGCTCCATAGCCGGCTTGGAAACGGCGATACATGAATTCGGTCTGCCATTTCACGAATGGAAACCCGCCTTCGGCACGCGCGCTTTTCCATTTGTAGAGCAGGTCTGCGCCGTAAATCTGAGTTCGTGAATTTGCGCCCGTCTCGTTGGAGCCAAACGCTCCTGAAACGCCAGCCAACACGGTTTGGGTTTCGCTCAAATTAAAGGAATTTTCGAAACGCGGGATCCAAACGAAATCCTGCAGGCCGCGCGCCTCGCGATCGGTTGTTATCCGGTCGAAAAACATTCCGTTGTCCCCGGGATTCCGAAACGAAAATCCCGTGCTGCCGCGTCCATTTTGCGACGCGAAGATCAATTGCGAATACCACGGCAGAGGCAATGTCCAGGAAGCTTGGGCGCCCACGCCGCGCAATCCGTCGGGCCCCAAAAACAGGCCGTTGACGAGAGGCGTGTCGGCGAAGTCCCAAGTGTGCGGATGCGTCGGGTTCAGCCGACCGAAGGCGGCAAAAAATTGGCCGCCTTTCAATTGCAGGTTGAACGGCAGGTTAGTCGTTTGCATGAACGCTTCTTCGACTTCGACTGAGGTTTCATTGTCGTTATCTAATTTGAAAACGATATTCGCGAACCCTTCGAAGTACGGATCGACTGCACCATCGAACGCGAGCTCGATGTTGCGCGCGTTAAAACCGCGCTGCTGTGGATCATGATCGCCAACCTCGATGTGATCGAGGTCGCGCGCGCTTGAATAGGCAGCGCGAACAATCCGTCGAGAGAAATGTTCATGTAATTTTTGCCGCCACCGATCGTGATTGGCTGCGTTAACGATGCCCCGGCACCAGTGGTTGAGATTGTTTCGGGTGCCGATGTTACAACCGAAGTGTCGGTTGTCGGAAAACTACCGGGCAACGGACTGATGCTCGCGCCCGGAGCAGGTGGCGCAGCTGGGGCAGTTGTCGATGTAACAACGGACGTGTCCTCTGTTGGGAAGCGGGACGGTGCGCTCCCGGCTGGAGCAGGTGAATTCCCGGTACCCACAAGAGGAGAGGGCTCGGGATTTTGCGGGAGGCCCGACTCACCCGTCAAGTTTGCCTTTTCCAAAGCGGCCTGCTGATCTTTCACTTGTTGTTGTAACGCTTTCACTGTCTCGGTGAGGGATTGCACTTGCTGGCGCAGCGTTTCGACATCCGCTGCCGTAGCTGGCGTTGTATTTGAAACCGTCTGCGCTGGCGATGAATTCGCAGCGGGCGTCGTTTGCTGTGCGAAAACGGCTGTTACCGGGAAAACCGCCAGCACTAATAAGACTATCTTGTTCATACAAAAACTCCTGATTCAAAAGTCTCGGCGAAATCGCCGAATGAATTTTGCGTTCGCGCGCGTTGACTCAGCGGCGTGAGGAACGCACTGAATGCCGCTACCCGCTTGTGCGGGAAAGAATCAGCGGTTCAGGAGTGCGCGGGCGGCGCGTGCTCGAAGATGCGCGCAGCCAGAAATGGCGATTCGACCCATTGCGGACTGAGAGCAGGAATCTTGGAAAGCTGGAACGCCGCCGTGGGCGCAACCATTAGCGGCGCAGCAGCGCTGTAATGACAACTGCCGGTCGTGATAAGCGTAACCGCGCATTCATGAAGCGATGCGCCCGTGTGATGCAGTTGTTCGTGTAAATTCGGCGCAACTGAAAGGCCAAGCATTAGCACAATTGCCGTAGCGAGAACGAGGACGGTGGCGTCGGTAAGCCCGCTCTGTCGAATACGAAGCGCCCGGGGCGGCATCGAGCGCGATCTTGCTTCCCGTCAGTTTGTTTCGCAAGAACTTTCGATGTAGCGCTCCGGGTGACACTGAACAGCATCAAAAATCGTAAGCCACAGTGCCGTAAAAGCCGCGCCGCTGACCAAATTGGGGTGCGAAAACGCCGATGCCGCTGCCGTCGCGAAGTTCGATAAACGTCATCCAACAAATTCACAACATCGAAGCGGATTTTTATGGAAGTCTTTGCCGTAATCTTGATTTGGCGCTGCAGACTGACGTTCACGGTGCCGTACGCGGGCACGCTTTTGGTGTTGGCAAAGCCTTGCCGAAGTCCGCTTCCGTAGAGAAAATCAGCCGACGCTTTCCAGTCCATCCAGGTGTAGGAAACGCCGGTTGAAGCGGTGAGACGCTGGTCGTGATCGAGAAAGACCCAGTGATGTTTCACAAACTGGAACTCCGCAGGATCGAACAGAAATTGCGCGGAACTCCAGGATGTCCCACGCGCCCATTCCCAGGCGAGATTTCCATAGGCGGAGAACGGGCCATGATCGTAGCTCGTGGTGAGTTCACCCCCGTAATCTCTCCCGCGCTCGTAGTTGAACGATGAGAGAACGAGCGCCGCCCCGAACTGGCCTTCATCGATCAGAGAGTGCGAGCTTTTGTAAAAGCCGTCCACCCCGACGTTCCATCCCGGCAGGATCTGTTGGGTGATCCCGGCATCAAAGTAATGGGCGCGTTCGGCCGTCACGGGGGAATCCTTCATTATCGCCGGCGCATTCGTCGTGCCCGCGAACTTTTCGAGCGTGCTTTGAGGGACAGATTCCAGCGGCGGCGGCGTGAAATAGCGCGCGTAACCGGCATGGAGCGTTGTGCCCTTGAACGGCTCATAAACGACGTTCAGGCGCGGGCTGAGTTGGTTTTCATTAACAAACGCGTTTTCGAAATCCAGGCGTCCCCCGAAATTGATCGTCAAATGCTCGAACGGCTTCCATTCATCCTGCAAATAAAACCCGTAGAAATATCCGTACTTGTCGTGGTTATCGACAATGCGGATCGGCGTCGTGCTCGTCTGATGACCATTTGCATCGACCGGAAAAACGAGCGTAGCCGTGTCAATCGTCGCGTATTGCTCGGTTGAAAATCAGGCCGCCGCGAATTGTATGTTCGTCATTGAGTTTGTAACTGGCATCAAACTCGATGCCGTTTGAAACAATATCGCGATCGAGGCGCGATGCCACGCCAGTAAAGATGAGATCGCCCACATTGTCGGGTCGAAAAAGGATTCCGCTGTAGCGATTGAAAACGGAGACCTGGAAATTGAGGTCGTCCACCTTTTTCTGGTAAGTCAGAATCTCATAGGAGTTGGTTTCCGCCTGGGTTTCATTCAGCTTTGCCGAGTTGAAGGTCGATCTTGTTCCATCGGTGAACACCGGCGTTTGCCCCGGATTGTTCGGAATCTCGAAATCGCTGTGGTTCGCTCCGATTAGCAACGTCACCCGACTGCTGTCATCGATGATGTACGAAAGATCAGTGAATAGCTTTTGCTGATCGGTGTCGTCGTGAATCGGATTGGCGCTGCCGGTGGGATTTTCGATACCGATGCCATTGTGCAAGTAACTTTCACTCACGTAATAACTCAGCCGACCGATGAGCCCACCGCTCTCCAAGCTCTCCATGATCGTGTCGAAACTGCCAACCTCTACCGAAGCTTCATTGTCGCTGAAGACCGCGCCGTTCTTGGTGTGAATGTCAATCACGCCGGTGGTGCGAAACCCGAATTGCGCCGGAAGCGCGCCGGTGATGAGCGAAACACTATCGGCAAAACGCGTCTCCAGTTCCTGCCCGAAACCGGGAATGCTTTCCGGCAGGAGCACGTCGTCGATGCGGTATTGCAGGTTCGCGTGCTCGCCCCGGACGTGAAGCTGGCCGAATGAATCCTGCGCCACGCCCGGAAATCGCAGGATCGTTTGGTTGAATGGGGCGTTCTCGCCTTGTGCCTGTGAATCGAGCCGGTCCGGCCCGACGGTGTAGCGAGTTGCGCCGAGGCTCGGCACGATTGCCTCGCGCGAGATGTCGAGTTCCTGAGATGTAACGACAACCTCTTCAATGGTCGCCGTTCCCTGCGTTGCTGTAGCGGATGGTGCGGGGCTTGGCGCAGCGTTTTGCGCAGTGGCAATGCGCGCTACAAAAAGCAGCGTGATCGCTGCAATTGCTTTTTTCATTGAGATTTTTGAGAAATAGAGTTTTCAAATTGGTTGTTGTGGAGGCGTTTGTGCCAAACGCCTGTTCAGTTTGGATTCGGCGCTTGGCACAAGCGCCGCTACAACTGTGCGCAACTCAGCAGAAGCGAAATTTCTAGCCGTCTCGCGAGAACGCGGGTCAGTTGCATGCTAACCGAAGCGCAGGCGGCGCGTGCGCGAAAATATGCGCGCTTAGAAAGAGCGGCTGGACCCAGGTAGAGCTGAGCGCCGCTATCTTAGAGAATTGAACGCTGGGTTGAGGCGCCCTGAGGAGCGGCGGATGAGCAGCGTGATCATAGTTGCCATTCGCAATCAGTGTAACGGCGCAAGTGTGATCGCCACCGTTCGCATCAGGGTGAATGCGCGCGTGTAACTGTGGAGAAGCGCTCAACAGCAGCGTCCAGAAAAACGCTGCGGAGATGAAGGTCGCAATGAAAGCGCGGCTGCAGTTTTTCGAACGCGCAAACTTGCTCATTGCACCGCGAGCTTGTCTCCACCGCGTCGATCGTGCAAGCAAATTTCCTGGTAGGGACGGCGCGCTGCGCCGTCCGGACGCCGCAGCGCGGCGTCCCTACCAACTAGTCGTCGGTCTTTCCGCTGGCTTTAACACTCCTCTGAAAAGCGACCCGATGATTGGGCTCGGCAGCATTCCGGGCTGCTGATCTGGACAGGATAAATCGTGCGTACGCGCGATTCTCCACGTAAGGATCGGCGTCGGCCACAACTGGTTGGAAATAAAGGTGTCCGAGGTGGGGCCAGCAGTCCAACATGATCCCGCTCCGGAACGGCTGCCCTTTGGCGGTGACAACAAGACAATTGTTCTCGCGCCAATTGCCCGGGTTCGCTTCACCCCAGTGGAGTTCGAGACTTTTAAGTTTCAGTGCATCAAGCGCAACGAGCAGGTCTTCCGACCATTGGTAACAATTGCCGCGTTTCTTCAGACCGTGATAAATCAGAAAATTATTAAAAATCGGTGTCCCGAACATTCGGGTACTGCCGCCGCAGCTGGGTCACAGTCGCGAAAGCACAATCTGCCAGCAGCTTTGCTTCCGTCCGATCCACTCGGGGCGAAAGTCCCGCGAGTTGATTGGCCAGCGTTTCGGCATTGGCCAAATCGCTGCGCGGCACTTGGAACGAAGTGGAAGACCTTTGCGGTTCTTGAGCAGCTGTGGCGAAGCCGGTCGCCCAAAGCGCAAGTATGGCAATTAGCAAGGTGACGCGATCCACAGATCGACCGTGCCGCTGCGAATTCCATCCTGCGAACCCGCACGGCGTCGAGCGCAAGGCTCTCTTATCGATATTAACGTTTGTCTCCACTTACAAAATCTCTTCGAGGAAACAGGGTGCTTCGTGTGTATGCGTCCCTTGTGGAGGTCACGATCAAATCCGTGTCGTTATCTCTCGCATACCGTGGAACGACCCAAGGTTTTCCGTCAGCGCTCGGCCGACGCTGCCTGGTTTTTCGCTCGCGCCAATCACGGCGATCGACTTCGGCGCAACATCGTTCTGAGAATCGGACGATCCGCCCCCGTCGTCCCGTCGGAGCTCTTACCTCGCACGTTCGCTACTTTCATGATTCAGGGCGCCTTTTCGATCTGATTTTCTGAAAACGACCACGGAGCCATTGACGGGATGTTGAGAGCCAATTTCTGGCCCATGGAAATTCGGTCGCCAGAATGGCCAGACCAAGGGGGATAAAAATAATAGCGGGTCCGGGTAGAACCAACATCACCAATCCAATGATCAGAATTGCGCCACCGGCAAAAAACACGACGACTCGGCGCCAAACAGGCGATCATTTGCTTCGATGTGTTTGCTGCCTGTTCACGATCGAATCCGTGTGCTTCCTGCACCGTGCTATTTCTCCGCATATCGACCACGGATAATTTTCGCGATCTCGACCAAGGATACGGGAACGAGCGCCAGCAGGAAAATCACGAACCAGTCAGAACCGAATTGCGGCGCAGTGTTGAAGAATACGTTTCGCGTTAAGGGAAACCAGAGCAGGGAGATTTGTAAAATCCCAGACAACGCAATCGCTGCGAAAAGGTACAGATTTGTGAACACGCCCAGTTGGGGAAGCGTGTAGCGCTCACTGCGACAAGCGAATGAGAAAAAGAGCTGGGCGAACGTTGTGATATAGAAAGCCGTTGCCTGCGCATAGGAAGTGCCCCCTCTAATATAAGCGTAAGCAAATCCTCCAATGTTCACTGCCGACATCACAAAACCGTGAAGCAAAATTTGCGACCCGCGCTCGCGGGTAAAGAACGGCTCCTTTGGTGGCCGCGGTCGCCGATTCATCACGTCCGGTTCCGGTTTTTCCATGGCCAGCGCCAGCGCGGGTAAGCCGTCAGTGATAAGATTGATCCAAAGTATCTGGATCGGAAGCAGCGGAATCGGCCAGCCCACGACAGCTGCAAAAAGAACGAGCGCGACTTCGCTGATGTTACACGAGAGCAAATAATGGACGAACTGCTGGATGTTGTTGTAGATCCCGCGGCCTTCTTCGACGGCGTTGACGATGGAAGCGAAGTTGTCGTCGGTCAGCACCATGTCGGACACTTCCTTCGTTACGTCGGTGCCTGTGATTCCCATCGCGATTCCGATGTCGGCCATCTTCACAGCAGGCGCGTCGTTGATGCCGTCACCGGTCATCGCCACGACCTCGCCGTTTGCTTTGAGCGCTTGGATGACCCGCAACTTGTGCTCCGGCGAAACCCGCGCATACACAGCCAGCTTTTCCACTCTGCCTAACAACTCCTCGTCCGAAAGGGCATCAAGTTCCCACCCGGTGATCTCGGTGTCCTCCGTCACTGGCAATCTTCAGCTCTTGCGCAACCGCAAGGGCGGTCGCTGGATGATCGCCGGTGATCATCACCGGACGTATGCCCGCTGACTGGCATTTCAGGATTGCTGCGCGCGCTTTTTCACGCGGCGGATCGATCATCCCAATCAGACCCGCAAAAACTAAGTCCTGTTCTCGATACTCCGGCGAATCCTTGTCGAGATCTCGATGGGCAACCGCAAGTAGTCGCAGGGCGCGATTGGCCATCTCGCGACTCTGTTGCAGCACTTGCTCGCGCCGTTCGACGGACAACGGCACGATTTTGCCATTCCGGTGCTCATACGTGCACCGCTCCAGAAGCAATTCCGGCGCGCCCTTGGTATAAATCATCAGCCGGTCCTGCATGTCCTTCGCCACCACCGACATCAGTTTGCGTTTCGAGTCGAACGGGATCTCGTGGACAACTATGCGATCCGCATCGCGATTGAGTCCCGCTTTTTTCGCCGCCACGATGAGTGCGCCTTCGGTTGGGTCGCCGAGCATGCGCCAGTGCTCATCGTGATCGGTTGGCGCTTGCAGCCGTGCATTGTTGCACCAAACGCCGATCGTTAACGCTGTTGCGAGATCGGCTTCACCCAGGGGAGTCACAGGCTGGCTCTCGATCTTGTCCCTTGGTTCTGGCGCCAGCGCGACGAATTCTCCACGTGGCTCGTAACCCGTTCCGGTGACTCCGTAACGCCGAGTGCCGGTTACGATTTCCGTCACGGTCATTTCGTTACGGGTGAGTGTCCCTGTTTTGTCGGAACAAATTACAGTCACCGACCCCAGCGTTTCCACGCTGGCCAATCGGCGGATGAGAGCGTTTCGCTTCACCATACGCTGGAGGCCCAGCGCAAGGGCGATCGTCACGACAGCAGGCAATCCTTCAGGCACCGCAGCCACCGCAAGACTGACGGCCAGTAAAAATGTTTGCGACAGGCTTTCACCGCGGAGCAACTGCAAAGCGAAAATGATCCCCACCAGAACGAGGCACGCAACAATCAGCACGCGACCGAGTTCTGCCAGGCGTTTCTGAAGGGGCGTCGGCTCGCGCTCTTCTGTTTTTAAGAACCCGGCTATGCGACCCAGTTCAGTGTTCATTCCAGTCGCAGTGACCACAGCGCGAGCTTTTCCGGCCACAGCCGTCGTTCCCGTGAAGAGCATGTTGGCGCGCTCCGCGGTAGTAGCGCCCTCCGAAAATACCGCAGAGCCGTCCTTGTCGACGGGGTCCGATTCACCAGTAAGAGTGGCTTCCTGCGTTTTCAATCCGAACGTCGTAACCAGCCGCGCATCTGCCGGGATGTGGTCGCCCGCCTCGATCTCGATGACGTCGCCCGGAACGAGGGTTGCCGCCGCGACACTGCGCAATGAGCCGTCGCGGATCACCCGGGCAACAGGGGAAGAAAGTTTTTTGAGCGCAGCAAGCGCCTTCTCGGCTTTCTGTTCCTGAAAAAAACCGAGCAGCGCGTTTAAGATCACGATTGCCAGAATCGCGCCTGCTTCGAGCCAATCGCCCAGGACTGCCGAAAGAATCGTCGCGGCGATCAGGATCCAAATCACCACCTCCTTGAATTGCTTCAGCAGCTTTAACAACCAGCGTTCAGGAGGCGCTTCGGCCAGCTCATTTGGGCCGTATCGTGTCGCGCGGGATTCGACTTCACCGGCCGAAAGGCCATTTGCGAGGTCGGTTCTTAGAAGCCGCGCGACCTCATCAACGTCTGCCTGATGCCAGCGGGGAGTGACGACCGATTCCATGGGCGCAGATGTCTCTGCAAGCTCAGCTGCGCGCCTTGCTTTTGTGTTTGAATCGCAAGACAGCTGGACGGCTTTGTTTTGCGGCTCGTTTTGCAGCATGCCGCAACGCGCGTGCAGACGAATCAGAAAAATCCACGGGCACCAATATACGCCGCGGTTTGACGCGAGCGCGACGATTTTGGCTGGATGATTTGGTTCTCATTTTCTTTGTTTCTGCACAGCAGTTTCAATGGGAGGAACGACGGCTACTGCCACATTCGCATGATGCAAAACAGCACGCGAAACCGACCCTAAAAGTACGCGGCCCAAACCATGTCGCTGATGAGTTCCGACGACAATCAAATCGGTATGTTGTCGGTTCAGCCGAGAATTTGTGGGCTGTGTCGCCCGATTCCACGAACGAAGTCCTGGCATTGGTGTTCGAAAAAGAGTTCGGCCTGCTCGTTGTCGGCACTTATCCGCTTTAAAAGCTCGAAGCCGAAGGAATGGTCCTTCTCGCAGTATGCCCGCAGCATCGCGCCATAGAAAAAGATGGCGCTGGTCGGCTCGACCGCGCGCGCGGTGAATTGCCAGACGTATGGCGGAAACATCCACGACCATCCGAGTAAATCTCCAGCGCCAATCGTTTCTATTACCGACATCGAGATCCTTGGCGGCTTTGGTGATCTCGTTCGGGGCATGCCTGATGTGTACTGAGGAATTAATAGCATTTGCGCCGTTGGTGTGCGACTCGGCCACGAGTGCTGCCAGGTTTCTTTCCGCTGTCGAGAGCTCGTCTTTTGCATCCGGAAATGCTTCGACGCCAAGCGGCTCGCCGATCATTGCACTGATCGGTTCGACCACATTGAGAAGAGTGATTTCACAGTCGAATTGCTCCACAAATCCCAGCGCATACTGAAACGCTTTCTTCGATGTCTCCGAGAAATCGACCGGCACCAGAATTTTTTTCAGACGCAGGATCTGCGGAATGAATTCCATGGCTTCCTTGGGTTCAGCAAATTGAGTTTTCATTTCCGTCAATTCTCAGCCTTGGAGTAACTTTGGCTCCGCAACTCTTGCGGAATCGTGTGGATTTTTTTGCGTCGGCTTACAAGGAGCGGCGGTCTCCAGTCCGCCGCCGGGGCCCTAGCAAACAGCAGGTCCTTTCCCGGAAAAACCGCGCTCTCCGAGCCAGGGAAAATGTCGGCGCATGTGCGCCACCCGTTTGAGTCCAAATGATTCAATTGCCTTGCTTCGAACATGTGCAATGGCCTCCTCAACGGAATCTGTTGCGAAGATCAGGCGCAAATCAGAAGGGCCAATCTTTCCGCGCTCCGCCATCTTCTCGATAAAACCGATCAGCTCCTTCCAGTAATCGGTACCCATGATCACGATTGGGAAGTCTTTGATTTTTCCAGTCTGAATGAGAGTGAGCGCTTCAAACAGTTCGTCGAGCGTGCCAGCGCCGCCGGGCATCACAACAAAGGCATAGGAATATTTCACCAGCAGCGCTTTGCGGACGAAAAAATAATGTAACCGGACACAGCGATCGAGATAAGCATTGGAAACTTGCTCGAATGGCAGCTCAATATTGCAGCCAACCGAGCGGCCACCGGCTTCTTTTGCGCCGCGGTTGGCCGCTTCCATGATACCGGGCCCGCCGCCAGTCATCACCGTGAAGCCGAGTCGCGCAATCGCCGCGCCCATTTTCCTGGCCAGATCGTAGTGCGGATCGTCCGGCTTGACGCGGGCGGAGCCAAACACCGTCACACATGGACCGACGAAATGCAGAGTGCGAAATCCCCGCAGAAAATCGCGCATCACTCTGAGCAACGTGCAAAACTCCGCGAACCGCGAGCGCGGGCCTTCGAGGAAAATTTCGTCTGCGCGTTCTGGTGGTGAGATGAAGGCCGGCTCCTGCGATCCAGGATTTTTTTTGGTCGGCGCTGCGGCAGCCATTTGTTGCAATCTCCGCGGCGTGGTGTTTTGCGCCACTTTTGTTTAAGAAGGAGGTCGCAGCGGTTGATGACGATGACAACTCGCAGCTTAAAGATCCTGGTTGCGCTTTCTGAAAATGCTGTTTACTCGGTCACATTCCTCTTCGCTCAGAAACAGTTTTGGCACGGGCGCCGGAGTGTTTATTGTTCTGACCGGCGATTTAAAAAGTATGAAGAAGTGCGGCGCGGAATTTATTGGTACGTTCGCGCTCGTATTCTCCGGAACTGGCGCAATCGTCATCAACGAGGTGAGCGGCGGTGCAATTACCCACGTTGGAATCGCACTGACATTTGGCCTAGTCGTGCTCGCAATGATCTACACCATTGGCGATATTTCCGGTGCCCACTTAAATCCAGCGGTGAGTTTGGGTTTCTTCATAGCGCGACGCTTTCCACTGCATGAACTGATTCCATTCGTACTGAGCCAATGCGCAGGAGCATTCGCGGCCAGTGGCATCTTACGTTTTCTGTTTCCGCAAAGCGCTACGTTAGGTGCAACGCTGCCAGCAGGATCGGCAATCCAATCATTCGTGCTTGAGTTGATTCTCACAACAATTTTGATGTTCGTAATTCTCAGCGTTTCGACGGGCGCCGCAGAGAAAGGCATTACCGCTGGCATCGCGGTTGGTGCTGTAATCGGGCTAGAGGCCATGTTTGCTGGCCCGATATGCGGTGCATCCATGAATCCGGCGCGATCCTTAGCGCCGGCGGTAATTTCGCAGCATCTTTCAAATCTCTGGATTTACCTAATTGCTCCCACAGTTGGCGCATTACTCGCAGTTATCGGTTGTCGATGCGTGCGTGAGGAAGGATGTTGCTCAAGTCGATCTCTCGCGACAACATCTGCACAATGAAGTTATGAAAAAGAAAGTCCTATTTATTTGCGTCCACAACAGCGCCCGCAGCCAGATGGCGGCAGCATGGCTAAACGACATTTGCGGGGACTATTTTGAAGCACAAAGCGCCGGACTTGAGGCGGGCCAACTTAATCCACTAGCGGTTCAAGTGATGGATGAGGTGGGAATTGATATTTCGAATAACAAGACTCAAGCCGTGTTCGATGTCTTCAAAAGCGGACAATTCTTTCCGTACGTGATTACGGTTTGCGATGAATCCGAGGTCGCAGGGTGTCCGATCTTTCCGGGAGTAACGACACGGTTGCACTGGAGTTTTCCCGATCCTTCGAAGCTAAGCGGCACAAACTCGGAACGGCTTGAACGCACACGCAAAATTCGCGATGACATTCGGGCGCGTATTGAAGCGTGGTGCGATGAGATGTGCGGTGTAGATGTGTGAAGTAATGAGAATCGCACCAACTGATTCACCGTCTGAGACCGTCAGGGAAGAAGTTCGGCGGCGTTACGGGGCAACTGCATCGGGTAAATCGGCGTGCGCTGATGGCTGTTGCACGTCAACCGACGCGACTGCTCTCGGCTACTCTGCTGGAGATGCAGCAGCAGCGCCTGAAGCCGCCAATCTTGGACTTGGCTGCGGGAATCCGTTGGCAATCGCCTCACTTAAGGACGGCCAAGTCGTTTTGGATCTTGGTTCCGGTGCTGGCTTTGATTGTTTTCTTGCCGCTCGCGCTGTCGGAAACAGCGGAAAAGTAATTGGCGTCGATATGACGCATGAGATGCTAACGAAAGCACGCGACAACGCGGAAAAGAACGGATTCACAAACGTTGAATTCCGGCTCGGTGAAATCGAAGCTCTACCGGTAGCGGACAACAGCGTCGATGTGATTATTTCCAACTGCGTAATCAATCTCTCCCCTGAGAAGCAGCGCGTCTTTAACGAAGCGTTCCGCGTGCTGAAATCCGGTGGGCGGCTTGCTGTTGCAGACATAGTCGCAACCGCGCCACTTGCCGACGACATTAAAGCTGACTGGGCTGCCTACACCGGCTGTATGGCGGGCGCTTCGCAGATCGAGGAATTGGAGCGCATGCTCCAAACATCCGGCTTCAAAGACATCAAGATCGCGCCAAAAGATTCGTCACGGTTTTTCATCCGAGAATGGCTTCCCGGTAAAAGGATCGAAGATTACTTGGTTTCAGCAACGATCGAAGCCGTGAAGCCGTAACAAAAGACGGCTGCACCGGAAATACTGCGGGCTGATCTAACGATTGGACCGCTCACATTGATAAGTTATCCAAGTACCAAGAGATCCAACCTCCAGAGAACCTCCAATCCTTCGAGGTCGCGAACACGCAGCTACTTGTTGAAAGTTGATGTTTGAAAATTTTTTCGATGTTGAGGCTTGGTATTTGAGCCTCTTAGTCGTCGCGCCAAAAATGCGTGACCCACGAGCGATCCTGGCGCTCGACTCGCGATTGAAAGCCTTCGCTGCCGAGCTTCTCGATCAGCGGCGACGGAAGAAACGGCGCGATGACGGAAAGCCCTTCACCAGGCCCGAGCACATCGACACTCTCACGGATTTTGGAAAACGGCTCGATGCCTTTCGCCAGAATAGGGCGGACATCCAATATTTTAAAAACGGATGCTCTCGTACGCCGTCGCTTCGCCCGCCGCCCTTAGCTCAGGCAGATAAAGAAACTACTT
Source organism: uncultured Verrucomicrobiae bacterium (assembly GCA_963840305.1). Classification (GTDB taxonomy): domain Bacteria; phylum Verrucomicrobiota; class Verrucomicrobiia; order Chthoniobacterales; family UBA10450; genus Udaeobacter. The sequence goes on along the minus strand of CAWIYE010000005.1, from coordinate 149,865 downwards.
TTTCAGTGGTGTGCCCTCGACATTTGTCGCTACTGGTTGTTACTCGCAAAACGAGTATGAAATTCAGTTAGCAACAATGCAGTCCGATTGAACCGCACGAAATTTCATTACAAATCCCCAAGATTGTTCAGGAGCGGGGACAGTCCACATTGCAACCAAAAATGCGATCACATACCATAGGAAATAGATTCTATGCCATGTTACTAGATCGTCCTGATATATCCAATTTTTCATAAAATTCATTTCCGGCTGTTCACTAAGGTAGTGCGTAAAATGCGGCGCGGGGTTACGCGGAGAGTTATAGAAACCGCCGCCCTGGGGAGATCGCCGCCTGCTCGCGAAAGCTTTCGGAGTGTCGGCTGCGAAAAGGCGATCTCAGATGGGTTAGCGCCAGCCTGGCTCAGCTGGACTACTTAGCCTTGTTACTAGCGACGCATACAAGTCGGCAAGCCAGAGACCTACATAGCAGCGTCGCGCTGTCCCGAAAGCTTCCCCCCGGGGGACAGCGCGGCGGGCCGTTCGGTGCCGCTTGTCGAAGATGCACGGTCACTTAATCCACATTTGAGCTGAGCTAGGTGTCCCCAGTGAATATCCCGGGCCAGGCTCCAGGGTTACCACCACGCTGTAGGCTTGAACGTTGAATGATCCTCAGAAGCAAACGATCAACTCGAAAACTGCGAGCAGTCGCCAAACGTCTCGCTGAGTTCCAGCCCAATTTTTGTCAAAATTCAGCTGGGCTGATGAAATCTCCGCCGTCGTCTCGGCTGCGTCGTTCCGCGTGAGGCTACTTGCTGCGAGCGTTGGGCTACAGGCGGAGCAGTTTCCTGGACATTCTTTATCTCGAAGGTCCTGAACAACGCGGCCAAATCGATCACTTCGTTCGCGGTCGATCTCAATATGTTCCCGAGATTTTGCGCGACTGAGGCCACTTCCACGCGGATGCCACGCCGCCGTAACTTTATCGCGAGATAAGCAAAATCAGCATCGCCGGTTACGAGAATAACCACATCAGGCCGCATCTCGACGGAAAGCTCGAGAGCGTCGATTGCCATCATCACATCAACGTTAGCCTTGTAACGGCCTTCCTCGGCCGGCGACCCGTCTTTGGTTACGACCATGAATCCGTTGGCGCGCAGCCACTGCACAAACTTGTTCTTCTTATCGCGCTCTTCCTGCCAGTTCGAGATCGGAGGTGGTAGTCCGGCATAGACCACCATCTCGATCAACTCACGTCCCGTGCCTGGCCCAGCCAAAAAGTCACGAAGCTTTAGCCAATCCAGACCGCGCCCTGCCGTCCGCACCGAACTGCCGATGTTCGATTCATCTACAAGGACCAACAGCCTGGGCCGCGAAGAGCCTTCGTTAGTTTTTTTTGGCATAATTACACGTGCTTCCTTCTGAACTCTGCGTTCTGAACCAAAGATTCTCAATTTGTTGACTGTTACCGCGATCGGGGAAATTTCATTTTGGGTTTCTGGCCATCAGCGTTACTGGGCGCAATGTAGACAAGTCCCGCCGGGGTTTATCGTTAATCTGATGCAGCGTTATTTCGTCGCTTTCTTTTTATTTTTCTTGGCGACAGCGAGGCGCTCGATCTTTTTCCGACGTCTCGCGCGTTTCTTAACATTATCTCTACCGTGGCTGTGTCCCATAGGCGTCAATACTCGCCCTTCGTCCGCCGGTTCCAAAGCTATTTCGTTGCTTCAGCTAAAATTTCGCTTCCAAAGTCATTCGGCAGCGAGCGCTGCCCGACCTCTGATTGGCGTCGTTTGTTCAAAAGAGTGAAAGCGCCATTGCTCCATGCAGCTGAACTACGGACGCATAAAGCAGAGAAGGTACCTGAACGAGCCAAACCGACTCTTTACCTTTCGGCAGGCGAGGCCATGCCCAGTTTTGTCATTGCCGCGAGGAGAGCGTTCTTCAACTTCCTGACATTATGGTCGAGAAGTTAAAACGGTAGCCTGAGTGCATCGTACGCGATCACAAGGGCCAAGCTCACACTTAGCCGCCACGCATGCGCTTCTAAAGTTGCGTTGGAGCTTCGCTAAAAGAAGGCCTTCTCCAATGCCCTATAAGCATACTCGAAAGTCAGTCTTCTGCGCCTGCCATTTAACCAATGGACGGAGCGGGCGAGATTCGCGGATCTCCGTGAGACAGAGCACTCGCCGTGCGGAAACTTCGCCAGCGCTCCAGCGGCATTGCCGCGACGCACATCAAGGCAAATTGACTCACCATGAACCCGACCAGCCAGGGGAACGCTTTTTGCATGAAGCCGTAGGAATGCAGGCCGACGCCGAGCATGTTCACGCCGAACCATGAGAAACTGGTGACCACATTGCCGAAGATCGCCATGATCATCAGGCCGCGTTGCCGGATGAATCCGCCCCAGCGCGCATGCAAAATGATTGCGCACCAAAGAACGATCAGCACCGCGCCGTTTTCCTTCGGATCCCAGCCCCAGAAACGGCCCCACGATTGATCGGCCCAGATTCCGCCAAGCACCGTGCCGACAAAACTGAATAGCGTGGCAAAGCAAACCACGCCGTACGTCATGCGCGCGAGCGAATCCGCTGTTTGTTTTGTCAGCGAGCGCGTGAACACACCGCGCACGATGTAAATCATCGCTAGCATTCCAGCGAGAAACATCGCCGAGTAACCGGTAGTGATCGCGACCACGTGCGTTGCGAGCCAGATGTTCGTATCGAGCACCGCTTGCAACATCTCGAGGGTGTCGCCGCTGCCAGCGAGATGATGCGCAATGATTAACGTGACAAAACCAATCGCGCCTGCGCATGCCGCGCCGATTCCGTCTCGATAAATCCGCTCGAGTATCAGCGCGACGATCACCGCGCCCCAGCCTATGAAAATCGCGGACGAATACAGATTGGTGACTGGCGGACGTTCCTGCAGATACATCCGCGAAAACAAGCCGAAGCTGTGAATGGCAAGCGCGAGCAACAGGAGATAAAAAGCGGAGCGCCGCAGTGCCTGGCTCCAGCCGAGCCATGATGCGCACGCCAGCAGAAAAGCGAGCACATACAGCATCATCGCCTGGCTGAACGGCTGGAGAAAATTGAACAAGAACTCGAACGATGCCCGCTTCGTCGCATTCGGCTGCTCTTTGGCGAACCAATTCGTCAAGCCATCTAAATGCTCATTGAAAAGCGACTGATCATTTGCGCGGTAGGCGTCGCCGATGATCGCGTATTCGACTACGACTGGATGAATTTCTCCGGCGCCGATCGAGTGCAGCAAGCTGTCGCCAACCGAGCGCCAATCGCCGGTCGTTGTAGCCGGGCGCGTCGACCCCGGCAGACTCAGCGGCGGAACGGCGAGAACATAGGCCATTTCCGAAAACCGCTCGTATCTTTTAACCAGCTCGGCGACGTCGTTCAGTTTCGCTTTGTCGAAACTTTCGCCCATTTCGAAATCGCGAGCAGCCTTCGCTGCGCCCGGGACACTTTTTGCGAATGCCTGGAGCTCCCCGGCAAAATTTTGCGCGTCTTCTGGCTGAATGCTGTTTTTTAACCGCTGATACAGCGCAAGGCCGTTGCGTAGATTCAGGATCGCGCTCTGATATGCAGAGCGTTGGACTGCTTCGAGTTTGTCCGATTGCGCGCCTTGTTCATCAATCTGCTTCAGGAAAGGCGCAAACTCAGCGAAGCTAAAATATTTCCGGTCGCTTTGCTCCCAGCCGAACAAGCCGAGTACTTCCGCATTTTGCACGACGAAAACTGGATATTGATCGGCAACGGGCGCATTGAACAGGACGTCGGTGAGCCACTGCATCGCGCTTCCCGCGCCTGCGGGACCGCCTTCGAGGCGCAGTTCCTGTTTCCCATGAATGATCAAGAGCGAATTGCGCGCCACGGTGTCGAGCGGTTTAACACGGCCGCCGACTAGCACCGGGATTTTGCCGAACTTTGCGAAATCAAATTCGTCCTTCGCAGTTTTCGTCGGCAACCAGTTCGCTGCAATCGATCCGGCAGCGACAACCAAAATGATCCAGGGCAAGAATCGTTTCATGCGATTGCGCTCCGTCGTTGACGTGAAAACCCGACGAGGTGGAAACCAAATTGCACAAGGAGACCAGCGGCTACAATAACACACGCAACATAGGGCGCGATGAAGCTGGGGTTGCGCACGACCTGCAAAATCGTCGCGGAATCGTCTGGCTGAAACCCGGCCTGATAAAATGTTTCGCCGCGATAGCGGAGCGGATGATTCATGTAAATCAACACGTCGCGGTTCACTGATCGCTCCGGGTCAATCAATGTGACTTTGCTCGAGAAGTTTTTCGGAATCTCGGTACCCGCATACTTCTCGTGGGTAAACTTCTGCAACGTCACGCTGTAAGACTTGTAATAACGTGACGGGCGTAGCGCAACCATCCATGTGCGACCGCCGCAGGCAAATGTCTGCGGCGCGCCGAGTCCATCCGAGACCAGCCACGTGCCTAACGAGCCGCCGTCCCTCGGCAGGATTTCGATGGCGGCGCTCGGAACATCGCGCTCATCGGCAGCGGTCGCGCGCGGGGCGGGCTCGACTGCGATCATTGCGCCGGGCCCTTGATTGGCGATCGGCCGCGCGCCCTCTCCTGCCTGGCTCAACATCTTCAGGCGCGAATTCTGATAAAAATTCCTGACGACGATCCGGAATGGCAAACTCGAGTGATCAATTACTCGGTTGTGTCGCAGCACTGTATCCGGAATCGCGGTCACCTGATCGAGATCATCATCGCTCGTATCGATCACCGCCAGTTCCGTCCGGTGCATGTCCTCGGAGTAATTCTTCGTGTCGCCGCGCGACAGACGCATGTGACTTTCGACTGCGAAAAGATCAGTGAAAAGTCCACCCGCCAGCATAATGATCAACCCGGCGTGCGTGAGATGAATGCCGAGTTTGCGCCAGGTCCATCGGAAACGTTTCGCGTGCGCAGCGATGAGATTGATCAGCAGCACGGCCCCGATGAGATGCCCGCCGGGAAAAATCGGAATTTTGAAACCGCGTCCTTCCGGCGGCCACCACACAAAGAAGCTTTGGAAATAACGCTGCTGCGCTTCGTGGATCCCGAGATGGACCTGCGCCAGCGTGCCCGCAAAAATCAACGCCATCCCCGCTGCCAGACAAATAATCGTCAGCTTCAGTGAGGTGACGAGATCAACAAGTTTGCGCAACATATTCCTAAAACCCATCTCAAAATGTCATTCTGAGCCCGCAGTCAGCGGGCAGAAGAATCTCAAGTTATTTTGGCCTTCATGGAACAGCCAGAGATGTTTCGCTGCGCTCAACATGACAGTCATGTGTAAAATTAAAATCGAAGTGACTCGATGAACTTTACGAAGTTGGGTTTTTCTTTTTCAACTGCGGCATTTGGCCCTGTCGCTTTGAAGAACCAGACACGCCCGTCGTGGCGTGTCCACGCCGCGATGGTCCGCGCCTTGGCGCCGGCGATGTCAGTCGTTGCAAAAGTTGTGTCCGCGGTTTTCAACGGAGCGATCTGCGAATTCACGGTGTTCTGATCGACTGGCGGGAGACCAATCTGCCCGCGCCAGCGATTAACGTTGTCTGCGTCGCTTCCTCCATCGCCGGTGAACGTCACAATGGAAATGTCGATCTTGCCGCTGTCTCCATCCGAGCGCGCTGAAACTGGCGTAACGCATCGAAGATGGTGGAACTTCTGTCCAGCCTTCCGGCGCGTTCCATTTGATCTGCGGTGCGCCTGCGTCCTGCGACGGCATCGCTGCCATTTGCGGCGACTTGGTTTCGAGTCTGGGCGTTGCAAACCGCTGCGACCCATTTGATGAAGTCGCCTTTCTGCGCCTCGGTCAGGTCGGCGTTGCCACGCATTTTGAAAAACAACGTCGAGTCAGCAGTGGTCATCATTGCAGCAATGATTCTGCCGTCTTTCGCTGCATCAGCATCTTTCGGTAGCCCAGCAAGATCGACAATGATGGCGTCGCCTAGCGAAGTGCGCAGTCGCTGCGCAACGTCACCAAGTTTTTGTTCGGTGACAGACGGTTGACCAAGCTGCTCAAGCCAACGGTTAACGTTGTCGAGAACATTTCCGGCAGCAGTGCCGAGACTCACAAGTGAGATGTCTGCGACGGCGCCGCTGTCGCCTTTAACGAGAAAACTTGCCTGTCGCATTTGCGAGAGCGGCTGCGGTTCCCAATTCGGCGGGGCGCTTACCGCTGATGAGCTGGTTGCTGCGAGGCCGCCAGGCATCCGAGGCGCTGCCGTGTTGGTTGGCAATCGCGTCTTGCTGTTGCGCTGCGGATTCTTCGAGTGGCGCTTTGGAAACGCGATAGACCTTGATCTCAGAGTTTTTCTCGCAGCCAGCGAGCAGGAGTAGCACGGCGACTAACGCGGGACAAACTACGAGCCCGCTGCTAAATCGCGCCGAATCGAAGAATCCCCTCACCTTGGTCCTTTCCCCTTTGCCAAAGAGGAGAGGCGAATTAACTGCGCTGGGCTTCACAAGCAAAAACTATTTCTGAGATCCGCCGGTGTGGCAATCTAACGCGAGAAAATTCCGCAAAAACAGAGCGTCGGCAAAATGCGGGAATCCTCTCCCACCGGAGTTGCTACGACGGGAGACCGTGGCGGGCGATCAGTTCCATCTGATCGCAGAAACGATCCAGCTCGTTGAGCGTGGTGTAAACGTTGGGCGTGATCCGAATGCCCTGAAATTCCTGGTGCATGATCGGCACGGTGAAGATGTGATGTTTGTCGAACAGATACTTCACTACGGCCTCGGGGTTTGTGCCTTCGATGTGAACGTTCGCGATGGCGCACATTTGGTTCGGATCAAATGAAGTGTTGAAGCGAATCTTCGGCACGTCTTTGAGCCGGTTCATCCAGTAACGCGACAAGTAACGCAGCCGCGCTTCCTTGCGTTTGGCGCCGATGCCGTGGTGAAAAAGGAGCGCTTCGCCGATGGCGAGCTTGGGCGCGGCGGAGTGAGTGCCGATCTCTTCGAACTTGCGGATGTCGTTGGCTTGCTTGGCTTCGGCAGCCATTAACGGCCAGAGCTTTTCGATCTTATCACGCTTCACGTACAGCATGCCTGTGCCTTTCGGCGCGTATAACCACTTGTGCAGGCTCGTCCCGAAGTAATCGCAACCCAGATCCTTCTGTTTGAAGTCGAACTGCGCGAAGGAATGCGCGCCGTCCACGATTGTTTCAATGCCTTTCGCGCGCGCTAATTCGCAGATAGCTTTCACCGGCGTGATCTGGCCCGTGATGTTGATCTCATGCGAGATCAGGATAACCCGGGTGCGGTCGGTGATTCCTTTTTCAAATGCCCCGGTGATCTCCTCGAGCTTCTTCGGCGGAATGGGAATCTGGATCAGCTTCAGCTTAAGGCCTTCTCGCTTCTCACGCTGCCGCAGCGTGGTCAGCATGCGCGGATAATCCTGGGTAGTGGTGAGAATTTCGTCGCCGGACTTGAGGTCCATGCCAGTCAACAGAATCTCGAGTGACTCCGAAGCATTGCGCGTGATCGCGATCTCTTCGCGGTCGCAGCCGAACAGTTCCGCCAGGCCCGTGCGGATCGTTTCGCATTGTGGCTCGAGAATTTGCCACATCGTGTAAGCGGTAGCGTCTTCCTGTTCCCAGATGTAACGAACGAGCGCCTCGGTCACGATCCGCGGACTCGGCGAAACGCCGCCGTTGTTCAAATTGATGATCCCGCGGGTGACGCTGAACGAGTTTTGGATGATGGCCCAATAATCTTCATCCATCGCCGCCTCTTCCGGTGATAAATGCGCCACCGTCTTCGTCACGGCTTCGACCGTTCTCAGCAATGACGCGACTGTCGCCGACGAAAGCGCGGCAAGACCGAGGCCTTTGCCGGCGAGAGAAATGAAATCCCGACGGGTGCGCTTGCGAATGACAGAATTCGGGCTCGTCATGAGATGGGCAGTATTAAGAAAAGAATGGCGCGAGTGGGACGAGCAACATGGACGGCAAAGCCGCGAGGGTAGCGGAGACCGAGGCGGGCGCCGAGGGAATCAAAATCGCGTCGCGTGCGCAGCTGCACCGCCGCCAATTAAAGCCGTTCCACCAATCGCACGCAATCATTGTCTTCTCGCTTGAGAACATTAATAAGATGATTGACATGCTTTCCGGCGGCATATTTTCGCTTTCGTCTGCCGTGAATCGAGTGGCTACGGATAGAACCAGTGTTTTCGTCAATCTTTGAGCCGCGCGGCGATCTGGCCAAGCGGTGTACTGAACGTGACGTACGATGAGCCCGCGCCGATGCGCGGGCGACAAAACAGTTTTTGCAAAGCAAAGAACAAGCAATGCGGCGTATCGCTCATTCTGGTAGCCTAGCTTTTGGCCGATGAACAAGCGCGACCACATTTTCACGCTCGGGATCGAGGAGGAATTGCAGATCATTGATCCAGAAACGCGCGAACTGCGGTCGCACATCCAGCAAATCCTGGCCGACGGCAAAATGATTTTGCAGGAGCGGGTCAAGCCCGAGTTGCATCAGTCAATGGTGGAGCTGGCCACCGACATTTGCAGCGACGCGCGTGATGCCCGGCAGCAAGTCATTCATCTTCGCAGCGAACTGGCAAAACTGGCCGCGCAGCATGGGTTGAAAATCGCCTCCGCCGGCACGCACCCGTTTTCGCATTGGATGGACCAGCTAATCACCGTTCACGAGCGGTACGCGACGATCGTCCAGGACATGCAGCAAGTTGCACGTGCGTGTCTTATCTTCGGTCTCCACGTGCACGTGACAATTCCCGATCGCGAGGAGGGGATCGACATTATGAACCAGGCGCGCTATTTCCTCCCCCACTTGTATGCGCTTTCGGTCAATTCTCCGTTCTGGCTGGGACAAAACACCGGTCTGAAAGCATATCGCCACATGATCTTCGAACGCTTTCCGCGCACTGGGATCCCCGACTCGTTTGAAAGCCTCAGCGAATATGAAAATTTTTTGAACCTCCTCATCTCAACCAAGTGCATCGATAACGCGAAAAAGATTTGGTGGGATGTCCGGCTGCATCCGTTTTTCAACACGATCGAGTTTCGCATCTGCGACGCGCAATCGCGTGTGGACGATACCATCGCGCTGGCCGCGCTGATGCAGGCCATCGTTTGCAAACTGCAGAAGCTTCGTTGGCAGAATGTGACGTTTCGCAGTTATCCGAAGCGTTTGATCGATGAAAACCGCTGGCGTGCATCGCGCTACGGATTGCACGGCAAACTGATCGACTTCGGTCGCAAGTGCGAAATGGACGAGCGCGATTTGCTCCACGAAATGCTCGAGTTTGTTTCTACTGAAGTGGAGGAGCTCGGCAATCAGGCCGAGATCGCGCACATCGAGCGGATCATGCGCGAAGGCACCGGCGCAGATCGGCAGCTGATGGTCTGGGAACGCACTCAGGACATGAAAGCGGTGGTCGATCAGATCGTAGCAGAAACCTACGAAGGACTGCCGATCTAATCGGACGCGAGCCGGGTCACCGTCGCATTGGAAACAATGAAGTGTAACTGGAAAGGCCCCGCACGTACTGCGCTCGCTCGAATGCACTGGGGTCGGGGCAATTGTTCTGGCTCATGATCCCTTTAAGTTCGCGCAACGAACTGTGGTGATGCTGCTCCAGCCACGCCACCAGATCCATTTCGATTCGCTGGATATGTGTGATCCCGTAGCGCATGAGCGCGCTGCACAACATGGTCACGTCGGCGCCGGCCATCACCAGCTTGATCACATCCTGCGCCTGATAAATGCCGCTAGTAGCGGCGAGATTGGCGCGAATTTTCCCGTAAAGAATTCCAATCCAATGCAACGGCAACCGCATATCAGCCGGCGTGCTTAGCGTCAGATTTGGCGTGACCTCCATTTTCTCCAAATCGATGTCGGGCTGATAGAATCGGTTAAACAACACGAGGCCATCCACATTGAGCGCATCAAGAATGCCGCCATATTTGCGAAACTGCTGAAGTACGGGCTGAGCTTGACCGCGAGCGGGATCTTGGCCGCGGCCCGAACGCTGCGGACGGTGTCGATGTAAATACTCTTCGATGGTGCTGCCGGTGACTTCGCGTTCGCGTGGGTATCTTGTAGATGTTTAATTCCAGCGCATCGGCGCCGGCTTCGGTGATTCGCCGCGCATAGCTGATCCAACCTCCCAGTGTGGTGCAATTGAGGCTGGCGATGATCGGAATGCCGACGGCGCGCTTCGCTTGCGCGATGTGCTCAAGATACGTCGTGGGATCGACTCGGAATTCTGGGGCCACGGCTTCGATTTGCTCTTCAAACAGCGAATGAAAAACCACCGCAGCTGCGCCCGCGCCTTCCATCTGCCGGACATTGTCCATTTTTTCCGAGAGCGGAGACGCTGACGGAACCAGCGGCGAGCGGAGAGCCAACCCGAGATAGCTTGTCGTCAGATCCATTGTGTAAAGTTTCGGGGCTCGGGCAGAAAATAACTGCGCATTTTTTCGGAAAATTCCGAATCGCGCTTGCGCAAGTTCGGCTTTTTTCTCACCATTGTCGACAGTCGATCATTCGATATGAACGAGGCGGATCGCGCGGCCGCAGATCATTCGAAGGGCTGACTGTGAGCCAAACCTAACGGCGGGGTGGGCGTAAGTTATCCTTGCGCGCTGGTTCACAAATCGGAGATTACCCGTGGCAAGAACGCGGCACGCAGCGCGTTGAGGACCGCAAGGACGTCGATCGCTTCTTGGGTGAGCGCGCCGGCAACGGGACTTAAATGACCGGAGGCCGCGACCAGCATCCCGATAGCACTCAGGGTCATTCCGCCTAGCGCGCTTTGAAGTACAATCGCACGCATCCGGCGACTGATGTGCATGAACTCATCCACTTTTTTGAGTGAGCTTTCCAGCGCCACAACTCCCGCCGCTTCCGCGGTGACGTCGCTGTTTTGACCAATCGCCATGCCGACCGTCGCAGCCATCATTGCGGGCGCATCGTTGATGCCATCGCCGACATAAAGCGTCTTTCCACTTATATTCTCGGCGCGAACGATCTCGACTTTTTCTTCGGGTGTTTTCTGCGCGTGAATTTCGCTAATGCCGAGTTCCTGCGCGAGATAACGCACCTCCGATTCGCGGTCGCCCGAGACAATCATCACACGTTTGAAATGATGCTTTGGCCCGAGGTGTTTGATAAACGACAAGCCCTCAGCACGCGGGGCGTCGCGAAAGCGGTACGTCGCGGCGTAACGGCCATCGATTAGGACAATGCATTCAAGTCCGCAGCCCATGGAAGGAAGCTGCGATGCCGCGGCGTTGTTCTGACTGAGAAATTTTTCGCGGCTGGTGATTTGCACATCGCGGCTGGCGACAATTGCGCGCAAGCCCTCTCCCGGCGGCTCGCTGATGCGGGAGGCTTCCTGCAATTGAAGTTTTTGCTCACTGGCTGCGGCGAGAATGGCGCGAGCGAGCGGATGCTTGGAGTAAAGCTCCACGCTTGCCGCGAGCCGGAGAACATCCGGTTTTGAAAACTCGGATGCGACAAACTCTTCGGTCAGCTTCGGCTGGCCGTAAGTGAGCGTGCCGGTTTTGTCGAAAATCGCGGTTCGGCAACGGTCAATTTGCTCCAGCGTGACAGGGTCTTTTACGATGATGGCACGTCGCGCACACAGCGAGATCGAACCAATGATTCCGATAGGGATCGCGATGAGTAGCGGACATGGCGTGGCGATCACGAGCACCGCGAGAAAACGCGTCGCCTCGCCGCTGACGATCCACGCGCTGATGGCGAGCCCAACTGCAAGCGGCGTGTAAAGCGCGCCGAGCTGATCGCCGAGGCGGCGCATCCGCGGGCGATGCTGTTCCGACTCGCGCATGACCTCCATAATTTTCGCGTAGCGCGAATCAACGGCGCGCTTCGTGGCCGTGATCGTTAGCGCTGATTCGCCGTTGATCGCGCCGGAGATCACAGTCGACCCCGGCGCCTTCGTGATCTTGAATGGCTCACCAGTCAGAAAAGATTCATCCATCATACCGTGTCCCTCAACGACGACACCATCTACCGGACAAATCTCGTGCGGGAAAACGGCGAGCATGTCGCCCACCGCTACTTCATCGAGGCCAATGTTGATGATCTGCGAGTCTCGTCGGCGATGCGCGGCGGATGGAACGCGCTTTGCTAAGGCGCGCAGGACTGATGTGGCGTTGCGCACGGCATAGTTTTCGAGCGCCTCCCCGCCGGCAAGCATCAATACCACAATCGCGCCGGCCAGATATTCGCCCAACAACACCGCACTCACAATTGAGATCCCTGCGAGCAAATCGGAACCGAACTCGCGCTGCGCCAATTTTTTCAGCAGATCGTAAAGCAGCGGAATTCCGCCGAGGGCAAGGGTTGCCCAAAGCGGTATGAGCTGAACTGTTGTGTTCGTGTGCAGAGCGAAACGGAACAGGAGGTGCGCGACGATTCCCCCAAGAGAAAGGATAGCGATCAAGCTCGTCGTCCGTCGCCAGACTTCAGTCATGGATAATCTATAACTGGCCGCATTAGAGCGCACGAACACATGAAGGCTGTCGTCAGTCAAACCTGGTAGGCCTGAAGATCGCGCGAGCAAACGTTGATTAGCTTCCGGTAAATGTGCACCTTTTATTTCAAGAGTCGCCGACGTTGACTGCGCATTTTTACGGAAAATATTCAGTCGCAGTTTGCAAAGACGTTCATTTTTTTTACAACTTCGGTCAGCTACTAATCGTTGCGATGAACGAAGCCGAATATTCGCCCGAGGCCACTCAACGCGAAGATGTTGAATCAGTGACTCGGCGGTCTTTTCTCGGCGCGCTGCTTGGATTCGGCACGGTAGTAGTAGGGGCGGCGTTGTCGGTGCCGCTTATTCGCTTCGCTCTGCATCCGCTGCTGACCAAGACCACCGAAATCGGCTGGTCAGACGTGGGGAAAATTGACGAATTTGCCGCGCTTGCTGCGCCGGCCAAACGGTTGATTAAAGTCGAGCAGCTTGATGCCTGGAGAAAAATTATATCCGAAAAGGCGATCTATGTGGTGCCGGCAAAAAATGGCGCGGTCCGCGTACTGTCTCCAATTTGTCCGCATCTTGGCTGTTCGATTCCTTGGAACGAAACGAAGCAGGAGTTCATCTGCCCTTGTCACGTAGCTGTCTTTGCAAAAGATGGCGCACTCATTTCGGGACCGGCGCGACGCTCGATGGACGAGCTTAACAGCAAGGTCGAGGACGGAATGTTGAAGGTGCGCTACCAGTATTTCCGCCAACTTATTCCTCAGAAGGAAGCTCTCTCGTAAGGAAAAAAGGCGACATGGCTGAGGCGAATCAGTCTGAGAAAAAGCCAGCTCACCCGTACGGCAGTCGGTGGCAACGTCTGTATCACTGGTTCAATCGTCGCACCGGTATCGGTATGCTGCTTCATGAGGCCTTGGACGAGCCGATCCCAGGCGGCGCACGGTGGGCTTATGTGTTCGGCTCGGTTCTGCTCTTCCTGTTCATTTCACAGACGATCACCGGGATATTTCTTGCGCTTTATTATGTGCCATCGGCCGCCAATGCGCACACGACTATTGCCTATATCGTTAAGGAAGTGACCGGTGGATCGTTCCTGCGCAGCCTGCACGCCTACGGTTCGAGCGCCGTAGTCATCGTGCTGCTTCTTCATCTCACGCAGACCTATCTCTACGGGGCTTACAAAGGCCGCCGCGAACTGCTCTGGATTTCGGGCTGCGTCCTGCTCGGGTTGATGCTCGCAATGGCTTTCACGGGATACCTTCTTCCGTGGGACCAAAAAGCATATTTCGCCACCACTGTCGGCACTAACATGGCCTCAGATGTGCCACTGATCGGCGGTTGGCTGAAACGCTTCATGCGCGGCGGAAACGAAATGGGCACGCTGACCGTCTCACGCTTCTTTGTCGCGCACGTATTTTTCATTCCAGCTGTGATTATTGGGCTAATTGCGACGCATGTGTACCTTTTTCGAAAAGCGGGCGCTGCCGGCCCGCCCAGCGAAGACCCTGTCCACCCGCGATTGCCCGCGCAGCGATTTTATCCGCGCCAGGTGATCATGGACACAATCGTGGCGCTGGTGATGATCCTGATTCTTGGGACGCTATCACATTTTGCGCCAACTGAACTTGGCCCAAAAGCCAACCCAGCCGACACGCAATACGTCCCCCGACCCGAATGGTATTACTTGCCAATTTTCCAGTGGCTCAAGTACTGGCGCGGTCCTTATGCAATCATTGGGATCGTTGTCATTCCAGCGATTACTGCAGCGTTACTGGTTCTTGTACCATTCATCGATCGCCGTCTGGAGAGGCGTCCCTGGCGGCGCCCGATTGCAGTCGGCATTTTCCTTTTGATCCTCGCGGGTTTCGTTGGAATGGGATTGATGAGCGTGCGCGATGACCGACGCGACCCAAGCATCGCCAAGCAAGTCGCAAAACAGCGGGAAGAAACAGAAGAATTCATGCGTCAACCATTTGAGCCAGAGGGCGCAGCAACCTCGATTTCCGCGCCGGTGGTGACTGTGGTCGATCCGCTCGCTGCCGCTGGCAAAAAAGTTTACGAGGGAGAATCATGCGACGCGTGCCACGGTGAAAACGGAGTCGGAACAAATGCGGGACCAAAGCTAGCTGGCGCAACCGCGCGAAAACCAGCCGAAGAGCTGTCGAAACTTCTGCGCCATCCGACGGCAAAGATGCTCGCAGGCGAGATGAAGCCGGTCGATGTCTCGGACGAGGACTTAAAAGCTCTCGTCGCTTACATCAAGAGCTTGAAATGAGAAGGCGCCCCGGCGCGCCAGCCTGGTGTGTATTTTGCAGGCTTATTTTTTTAGTGATCGCACGTAGGCAACGAGTGCTTTGATTTCGTCGTCGCTCAGTTTGCCGCCGAAGGCCTTCATTGTCGTTTTGCCGTTCTGCTTAACGCCATTTTTGATTGATTCGGTAGCTTTTGCGTCAGTGAAGGAGGCTTGTTTTTGGGGATCGGTTAGGTCCATCGCACCTACCATTTTCCCCATTTTGGTATCCCCCTTGCCGGTAGGACCGTGACATTGCGCACAGTTATTGGCCCAGTTTGTTTTTGCGTCGGCTGCGCGCACCGCCAACGGCGCCGCGATCAGAATGCTGATGCTAAGTGTGATGATTATTTTCATTGTTTAGTTCTTTTGTGGTGGTTCGAGTTTAGAAGCGAACTTGGAGACCGGAATAGAGCGAATGCGCTCGGTAGTTGTTGTGACCGCCAGAGGTGTCGTCCCTGTAGTTATAATACCCGTATCTCAGCAGCAAACGCATTTGCTTGTTCAGTTGGCGCGTGAGAGTGCCTGCAACGCTGTGCTCGGTCGCACCCAACCCGTAAGGCACCGCAACAACGGCGTTTTTAAAGTGGTCATTGGCGCAGTAGAAAGAATAATCGGCGTAAAAATCAGTCTTGTCGTCGATTATATACCCAACGCTGCTACTTACCGTCCAATAATCGTTTCTAAAGTTCGTGACCGTGGGACTCGTCAGTGGGGCCAAACTAATGTCGTTAGCGGGCGTGTCCGTCTGATTGAGCGTATAGGAAACATTTGCCTGCAGATAAAACCGCGCCAGCGGACTCCAGTTAATTGACTCGGTCATTACGTGCTCTTTGATTTCACCGCTTTCCAATTCGGCCAACAATTCACCGTCGGAAAATACGGCCCATTGGCTGTCGATGGAGGTGTGCACAAAATCGTAGCGCGTAACCAAAGCTAGCGTGCCCAGGCAGCTTGGAATCTTCGGCCGGAACGTAATTCGAACATTCAGGTCATCGACATTCCAATCCTGATTAATCAATCTCGGAAACTGCGCGGTTATAATGTCGTCACTGTAGGATGCAATTTTGTGATAGTACTGCCCCGACAGAGTCAACCGCATCGTAGGATACCAGTTCGCACCTATGGTATATTTTTGGCTCAGCGCATTGGTATCCTTATCCAGCGATGGGTCGATCAGGTTCATCGTCTGAAACTCATCGACGTGGCCCCATTCCTCTTCCCATTCGCCTTGGAAATAGAAAAGCCAATTTTCGATACCGGTGTAACGCAACTCCAGCCGCTCGGCGAAACGGTCGTAATCTGCCGTCTCTGCGCCAGATGTCGGTATTCCAGGTCCGAAGTGGAATCCGTTGCGCCGGATTCGTTGGGGTAAACGGTGGCGTGTTTGGCACAGGTTCCTCCGCGAGAAAAGTCGAATCGGTCTCCAAGTTCTGATGGGTATATCGGAAACCTACTAAAACCACGAGGCTTTCGTAGTGGCATCCAAAACAGATTAGCATTAGCCACATGTTCCTTGTCCTGCGCTGTTCCGGCCAAATCGATGAAAGCGTGGTCACGTGAACCAAGCGTCGGAAGAGGCTCGCCGAAAGCGGAATCGAAAATCGGACCGAAGATGCGGGTACCGGAGAGATCGTTTTGTAATGTCGTGTAGGAATAGCCGGTGGTAAACCAGAGCGAATCAGTTATTCGCGTCTCAGTGATGCCGTGCCCGCTGAACAGATCCACATCATCCTTCTGAACTTGGGTAACCCAACGCTGACCGCTCGGAGGCGCACTCCAATCTGACCAGCATTCCGCTCCATATTTAGCGAGTCATCGTCATTGTTGTGCTCGTAACGCATTCCCAGCAGAACGTCGGTGTTCCCGAATGTCTTCGATACCTCGAAGGAAAGCATGTCGCGCGTTTCATCGATGTCGCGGAACGACGGGACAATTTTCTTCGTAGGGTTAACTGCCAGTCCCGTAAGAGTTGTATCGCCCCAAATAGTCGAATCTTTCATGCCCTGACGAAACTCATGGTCGTACCGGATTGTTATTTCAGGCCAGTCTGGTGCGCGCAAGCCCAGTTCAACCCAAACGTCCCCTCGATCGATGTGCATTTCGGGAACCGGCGGTGAAAAGAACACATCATTGTGCGGAAAGAATCCGCCGTTTCCATCATACCAACTGCGAAACTCACTAAAACCGGCCTTGATGTAACCGAGCTTTGGCTTCGACAATTGCACTGTTATGTCGTAATCGTTGGTGTCCCAGATGGCGTGGCCATCGATCGAGAACAGGGCGTCTTTGTCCAACAGTCTGTTCGAAATGTAGATCTTGGATTCCGCCGTAAGCAGTATTGGCAGGGAGTCGATGCTCCTGTTCGAACTGAGCGTTGTCGCCGTTCACAATAGTGCCGCCAATACCGAGCTCGATCCAGTTCTTGTATTCTGGTGTCTCTTCTGTTGTTGTCACCGCTTTTCCGTCGGAGGTATCGCCGGCGCGCAGCGCGCTGGCAGCAAAAGCTCCCGCACAAACCAGCACGAGGAATCTGCGAGGGGCGCTCATGGTGAAATCCATATCAATATCTCAGTAGCGGGGTCACGTTAGAGCCGTGCGGTTCCTCGTGGCAGCCAGCCGACCAGCAGGTTCCCTGCGGCAGGAAGCTGGAGTGATCGACGTCGCCAATGAAGATGTGCCCGGGCACTTTTTGCTCCTGGAAATGACATTTCAGGCAAAGCGTTGCGTTGCGTTCGTTTAGCAGCCGCTGATTCACGGAGCCGTGCGGCGAATGGCAGACCACACAGCCTTGACGCAGTGCCTCGTGCTCGTAAACAAAGGGGCCGCGTTGCTGGGTGTGGCACTCGAAGCAAGTTTCGTTTCGGCTTAAGAAAGCAAGGCCTCCGGCTTTGAGCGTCTGCTGAACATTGGTCCCGCCGCCTTTGATTGCGATACCGACGTGCGGGTTATGGCAATCCGCGCAGCTCATTTTCCCCTCGAGCACCGGATGATGATGCGGCAATTGGAATTGTGCGCGCACCTCGAGGTGACATTGGAAACACGTTTCCGGCGACTTACGCGGATTAATGATCGTGTGCGCCGCGCCGCCGCTCTTGACGTGCAGACTGCCCGGCCCGTGACACGTTTCGCACCCGATGTTCTTCGCGTTTTCTCCTTTCGCCATCAGCCGCGCGTGCGTCGCTGTGCGGAAATTGCGCACTATATCTTCGTGGCACGTTTTGCATTCCTCGGAACCGACGAACTCAGCACCCGGAATACTTGGCGGCGCGAGAATTGTCCTGTTTGTGGTGCTGCAGGAAAGCAGAATCACGGCGAGCGCGGCTGTTCCCCCGACGCCCCACAAAATTTTTTCGCGCTTACCGTGGATCCATCGAGTTAGCCTCGAATGCCACACGGATACGGAGTGTGGCGAAAGAGCCAGCATGCTGACTACGCATTTTTACGGCAAAATCATTTTCGATAGGCCGCGCGAAATTCGGTGGGCGATTTGCCGGATAGTCTTTTGAAAACGCGATTGAACTGCGACAGCGATTGGAATCCGACCGTGAATGCGATTTCGCTGACACGCAGATTCGGATTTCGCAAGAGATCACAAGCATGCTCGAATCGAGTGCGCGCGACATACTCGACAAAATTTATGCCGGTGACCTGCTTGAATTTTTCGCTCAGATGATTCGCGCTGATGTTGACAGCTTTCGCCACCTTGTGGAGCGAAAGCTCTTCGCCTGAATGTCCTTCGATAAACTTCCGCGCTTTCCAGATCTCCACCGGTTCGGCTCGATGATTTGGAGTCGTTTCTTGGAATCCATGCGTTAGCAGCATCTTAATCACCCCGAGTCCAGCTAATCACGGCTGGAGCCAGGGCGCTCTGCTTTCCTTGCCAATTCCTTGCCTAATCTTGCGCGGCAAGAGAAACAGCCGCTTTTCGCCTAAGCAATTTTTGCAAAGCAAAAGCCAATTCACGCGCAGCGCATTTTGCGTCGGGACGGTAGCCTTCGATCGAAAAGAGGAAACGGCTATGAAAACAGACCTGGTTCTCACGATGGACGAGTGCCTCGCTATGTGTTGTGACGTTCCCAAGCACGTGAACCCGCCGGGCAAGGACGCGCGTCACATTCCGATCACGGCTGGAGGTGATCTCGGAACGAAGAATGATGGACACGGCTGCCGGTGCGATCGCTGGGGTCATCCGTGTCCGGGCTACGCCGACCACAAACAGGGGCAGCGCGCAACAGTTCAGGATTTGGCAACAAAGAAATCGAGGTGAAACAAAATGGAATACCTGATTGTAATTGGCGTCGTTGCGATGATGGCACTTTACGTTGTGATCATCGCCGGTTGTTTGAAACAGCCAGAGTGGTAATAAGCCGCTGCCAACGCTTACGCCCGGTGTCGCGCGCGAACAGCGAGCTTGGGACCGATGCGCGACCAGCAAGAATACCGATCAGTCCTCAAAGCGAAAAAAGAGCGAAGGCGTGCTTACTGTCCTGTTCTTGCTGATTGCCCTGTTGTCCGAGGTCGTCGGAACTATAGCTGGATTTGGTTCATCGGTCTTTTTCGTTCCACTTGCTGGATTCTTTTTCGATTTCCACCAAGTGCTCGCATTAACGAGCATTCTGCGCGTGTTCAGCAATGCCGCAAAGTTGGCGTTCTTTCGGCAAATCGTGCTCGGGTTTGTATTATTTATCGGGCTGATCACTTTAGGACGAGCCATCAACGAAATGCTTCGCTGAACCCAACGCGTTTCCACATTGTTGCATGGCGTCTGGGAAACCATTGCCAGAGCCGTTCCGATTAGGGCTTGATCGCTACTTTAAGAACGCCATTTCGACGCGAACCGAACAGTTCATAAGCATCACCGATTTCATCGAGCTTGAAACTGTGCGTCAGCAACGGCACTGGGTCGAAGCGCTTCGATTGCACCATCAACATGAGGCGGCGCATCCGTTCTTTTCCGCCGGGACAAAGTGTGGTCACGATTTTGTAATCACCGATGCCGGCCGCAAAGGCGTCGTACGGAACCTGAAGTTTTCCCGAGTAAACGCCAAGGCTGCTCAACGTGCCGCCCGGACGCAGACAACGCAGACAATTTTCAAAAGTTTCCTGCATACCCAACGCTTCGATTGCGACATCCGCGCCGCCACCGGTGAGTTTCTTTATCTCGGCAATGACGTCGCATTGCTTCGGATCGAGAACCACGTGCGCGCCCATGCGCTTCGACATTTCCATCCGGACAGGATCCCTTTCCACGCCGATGATGAACGAAGCGCCCATCAGTTTTGCGCCCGCCGTGGCGCACAAGCCGATTGGCCCCTGCGCAAAAGCAACAACCGTATCGCCGATGCGAATGTTCGCCGATTCCGCGCCGCTAAATCCGGTCGAAGCGATGTCGGCGAGCAACACTACTTGTTCGTCAGTTAGATCGTTCGGAATTTTTGCGAGATTCGCCTGCGCATCAGGCACAAGCAGATATTCCGCCTGAGCCCCGTTAATGGTGTTGCCAAAACGCCAGCCGCCGATTGCTTCTATTCCTTCGCCATGGCCGCATTGCGCCCATTGTGCCGACAAACAGGCGCGGCATTGACCGCATGGCGTGATCGCGCCGACGAGCACGCGATCGCCGATTTTGTATCCGGACAATCCTTCGCCGAGCTCTTCAATCACGCCCACCGGCTCGTGTCCGATCACAAGTCCGGGTTTCACAGGATATTCGCCGCGGACAATGTGCAGATCGGTCCCGCAAATGGTCGTTAACGTGATCCGAATGACCGCTTCACGCGGGCCGGCATGCGGGCGCGGCACCTTCTCGAGACGGATGTCGTTCGGCCCGTGAAAGACGGTGGCTTTCATTGTTTGCATTGTCGATTCTCGTTTCGTTAAGCTAGGAACCTCTGGTTTCAGCCGCGGCAATTCAGTATGCATTCCGTTTACGCACTTGCACACGCATCCGGCTCATTTTCTCGTAGAAATGGCCGAGGCGCAGAACGCTTGCGAGCGCTTCTTCGCCCAGTCTGCGCATGTGCGCGACACAGATTGGCCATCCTCGTCTGCGGATGAGAAGGGACCACCAGAACAGAACAAGGCGCGTGTCGCGCGACTTTCTCAGCGACGCTCCCGATCAATATATGTTTCCAACCGGTTAGCCCGTGCGTCGATATAATGATTAGATCGACACCGTGATCTTCTGCAAAAGCGCAGATGTCCAACACTGGTGAGCCTTCCGTAAAGACCGTCTCAAATTTTACGCGTCCGAAGTTTACCGCGCGCACGAGCTTTCGCATTTGGCGCTCGGCATTTTCGCGGGCCGCCTCTTGCAAACCCCGAACGTCGTAGATGGCGGTGCCTTCGCTCGAATAGATATATCCGAGATACGTGGCGTGCAGCGGAATGATCTTGGCATCAAACTCGTTGGCGAAACCAATCGCGTATTGAAGACCTGCCATCGAACACCGGGAAAAATCTACCGGCACAAGGATTGTGCGAGGAATAAGAGGTGGCCGAGTTTTCGATTTTCGTTTCTTTTCTCGCACCACCAATACCGGACAGGGCGAATGTTGCACTACCCGTTCCGCAGTGCTGCCGAGAAACACATGCTTTAGCCCTGTGCGCCCGTGCGTTGGCATCACGACAAGATCGGCAGGAATTTTCTGCGCAAGCCGGCAGATCTCATCGAACGGCGGTCCGCCACTAAGAACATGGCAGATCGCCGATGACACACCGTGTTCGCGTGCCAACGCGTTCAGCTCTTGTAGAACACTCTTGTCTCCATTCCGCTCATAGGTCATGAGCGAGAAAGGGATCATTGGCGGCACGGGCGCGGCAAGGCCTGCGCAATCAAATTGACGAACATGGGCTAAATGAATTGTAGCGCCAAAACGCCGACCTACGCGTCCGGCGGTTCTGATGGCTTGGATCGACATGTCTGAGAAATCGATCGGCACGACGATGTTTCGAATTCTTGGCCTTTTCATACCAACAGCATGAACTCGGCTGCCCTGCCGGGCTTTGCATCCCTTGCCAAAAGCCATTCGTTTTTTGCGCGTGCTGTCTAGCCGTCTCTGCCTGCGCGTTTGTGTGACGCGAGGCGCGCGCGAAAGTCGCTGGGCGATTGACCGAACACGCGTTTAAACATTCTGTTGAACTGCGTGAGCGACTGAAAGCCGACGTCGTAAGCCACTTCACTGATCCGGCGGTTGGGATTCAAAAGTTGAGTGCGTGCGTCCTCCAACCGAACGCGATTGACGTAGTCGGTAAATTTTATCCCCGTCGATTTGCGAAACACTTTGCAGAAATGAAATACGCTCGCACCCGCTGCCTTCGCCACATCGGCCAAAGATAATTCTTGCGTCTTATGCTTGTCGATGTACTCACGCGCTTTTTGCACCAGGGGCGGCTCGGCATTTTGTCGTTCCATTACGAGTTGATTAGTTAGACTCGAAAGCTGATCCGCAAAAAAAGAGAGCAACCGGACAATCGCGTTGTATTTGTCCGGCGGAATCAATGGATTTTTCTCCCACGTTTTGCGAATGCCGCCCGTGAACGGAACGCCGCAGCGTTCGAGCTCGCGACTGACTTTGGACGTGTCTGCTTTCACCGGCATGTGCCGCACAACCTGACCAATCCGCAGATAACCGATTACCTGATTGCCGAGTTTAACTGGAACGGCAGTTTCGGTTAAGCCAAACGGGCAAGTGACTGTATGTGGAAGCACGCCCGTATGATCAATCATTTCCTGGTGCGCCTGCAAACAGACAGCCAGCGTTTTCGGTCGCTCAGCGAGCATCCGGCAGAACGGGTTCTCATGTTTCTTGCCGTGATGCGCGAGCTGCCAGAACTCCAGAGGCCGCAGTGTCAGCGCCAAGCCAGTTGCTCTAGTAAAGACATTTTCGTAATCCCGGAGCAGGCGTGACCTCCGCAACATGTCGATAAGTTGCTTGTTGGAATCGGCGCGGGCGCTTTCAACTACGAACATGGGAGTAGAAGGAGCGCAAGCTTACACTGATCACTTGACCGGCGAAAGGCCGTTGATTCGCGCGCTTTCGCGCGAGTACCAAGCTCAAAAACGGCGGCCGCCGCGGCTCGGCTGCTGCCCGACACTACACGCGTCTTGGCTCGATCAGGTTGAGTTTCTCTGCTTGCTCTGCCAGCTGCGATCCGAGGCTGGTAGCCGTGAGAACTGCATTTCGACCTTGAATGGAAACCACGCGGCGACGAGCCCGTTGCAAACGTTGCAGCATCACCGGCGTCATTCGCTTGAACAATTCATAGCCTAACGAGTGATCGCGTTCGCAATATTCGCGCAAAATTGTGCCGTAGAAAAAGATCGCAGTGGTTGGTTCAGCTGCCCGCGCGGTGAAATGCCACACATACGGCGGGAACATCCAGGACCATCCGAGCAGGTCCCCGGTGCCGACTGTCTCCACAATCACCGGATCGCCAAGGCCGTGACCGGATTCAAGCACAACCTTTCCGCTTTCGATCAGATAAAAACGATTGGCCAGTTCGCCTTCTCGTAAAATGGTTTGTCCTTTCTTGAAATGGACAGCCATTGCACAATCGGTCAGTAGCGCAAGATGGCCTGGGTTCATTCCAGCGAGGAATGGATGCAGCGCCACTCGAACTGACATCGGTTCGGATTCTACCGTCGGTTTATTCAGTGTTTGCATTGTGTTGCTCCAATCCAGGTTCAGACAAACTCGTGTTCCTTTTCGCGTACCACCAGCACTGGGCACGGCGCCGCGCGCACGACACGCTCCGCGGTGCTGCCAATCGCGAAATGTTTCCAGCCGGTATAGCCGTGCGTCGCGATTACGATCAGATCGACATCAAATTCTTTGGCGGCTTCCACAATCTCGTAGGCGGCTAACCCGGTGCGCACGGTCGGTTGCACATAATTCGTAGCACGTATAGGCATTGAACTGGCGAGGACCTTGAGCCGATTCGCGGATTTTGTACGATTTCCATTCGGATTTATTGATGGCGCAATCATCAATCCGTCGAGCGCGGGCGGAACATAGGGCTCGATCACATGAAGCAACGTTATTCCGGCCCGGAATTCCTCAGCGAAGCGCAGCGCATATTGCAGCGCCTTCTTTGAGAGAGGTGAAAAATCGATCGGCACCAAGATGCGTTTCAATGCAATGCCCGTCGGTTTTGCGCGAACTAGTTTTTCTTCAGTTTTCATACACGAACTCTGACGCCGCGCGTGGCTGCACGCTGCCCCGGGATTGCTAAAGAATGTGCATTTTTTGCCGCAGCGAATCAGCCTTAGCGCCACCCTTCCGACGGCTTCGGTGTAGCGAGCAAGAAACAGTCAACAAATCGCAAACTCTGCAAAGCGGACCGGCGCGAGAGGCAAGAAGATTCCACCATGAAAACTACACTGGCTGCAATCAGTCCAAACGGCGCATCCTCTAGCGAAAGACCACCGTTTCGTGATGCGCCTTGCCGACGCAGAGCACGCAAAAAGGATCACATTTTCACTCTCGGCATAGAGGAAGAGTTTCAAATCATTGATCCGGAAACGCGTGAGCTGCGCTCGCACATCCAGCAAATTTTGGCCGATGGCAAAATGGTTCTGAAAGAGCACGTAAAAGCCGAGATGCACCAATCGGTGGTTGAGCTCGGGACTGAAATCTGCAGCGACGCCAGAGCGGCGCGCCAGCAAGTTGTTCAGCTTCGGAGCGAGTTGGCCAGGATCGCTGAAATCGAAGGATTAAGAATAGCTTCTGCCGGCACGCACCCGTTCTCGCATTGGATGGATCAGTTAATCACCGATCACGAACGTTACGCAACGATTGTCAAGGACATGCAACAAATTGCGCGAGTGAATCTCATCTTCGGCTTGCATGTTCATGTCGGGATCCCTGACCGCGAAGAAGCGATCGATATCATGAATCAGGCGCGCTATTTCCTGCCCCATCTTTATGCGCTCTCGGTGAACTCACCTTTCTGGCTGGGCCAAAATACCGGGCTGAAAGCGTATCGTCAGATGATCTTCGAGCGTTTTCCGCGTACCGGCATTCCCGACGAATTCGAAAGTCTGAGCGAGTATGAAGATTACTTGAAGTTACTTGTTGCGACCAACTGCATCGACAATGCGAAGAAGATTTGGTGGGATATCAGGCTGCATCCGTTTTTCAACACTATCGAATTTCGCATTTGCGATGCGCAATCGCGCGTGGACGACACCGTCGCGCTAGCCGCGGTCATACAAGCAATCGTTTTCAAATTGGAAAAGTTGCGCCGCGATAATGTAACTTTCCGCAGTTATCCTCGGCGTTTGATTGATGAAAACCGATGGCGCGCGTCGCGCTATGGACTGGACGGCAAGCTGATCGATTTCGGCCGCAAGTGCGAAGTGGACGAGCGTAACCTGCTGCACGAGATGCTCGATTTTGTTTCTACTGAAGTCGAGGAGCTCGGAAATCAGCGGGAGATTACGCACATCGAGCGGATCATGCGCGAAGGCACTGGGGCGGATCGTCAACTGGCCGTCTGGGAACAAACCCACGATCTGAAAGCAGTCGTCGATCATATCGTCACGGAAACTTACGAAGGTCTGGATGTCAGAAACGTAAAAGTTGTATAGCGCAGGCGTTTGCCTGGGCTCGATTTCAGCGTAATTCTCACAACTTTCAATATGCCCGATCGCGCCTATCTCCATCCGATTGATCCGGAACTGGTCCCCGGCGCACGGAACGCGATCGATGTTTGTCTTCGATTGAAACCGGAAGAGCGAATCACCATCATCACCGACACTGCCACGCGCGAGATTGCCGCGGCGCTGCAAAAAGAAGTCGAGCGCGTCGGTTCGGATTACAGTTTGTTTGTGCTCGAGCATCATGCCCGGCGGCCGCTTAAGTTCATGCCGAAAATCATTCTCGATGATCTGGCGCGCTCGCAGGTCTCAATCTTTGCCGCGCAAAGTCAGCCCGACGAGCTTGGTGCGCGCACTGAAATGACGGCGGTGGTGAATCAGCATCGAATACGCCACGCGCACATGGTGAACATCAATCGCCAGATCATGCTGGAAGGCATGCGCGCCGATTTTTGCGCAGTCGATGAGCTGAGCCAGCGGTTGGTCGAACGCGCGCGCCAAGTCGACCGCATTACCTGCAAGACACCACGCGGTACGGAATTCGAAGCGGAACTTTCGCCAAAGCTGAAATGGCTTAAGACCAGCGGGATCATTACGCCTGACAAATGGGGTAACCTCCCCGGTGGCGAGATTTTCACGGCACCGATGAATACCAACGGCACCTTTGTGGTGGATGGTGTGGTGGGCGATTACTTGTGCGAACGCTTTGGCGACCTCGAATCCAATCCGCTCACAATTGAAGTAGAAAATAATCGGATCCGCTCGCTGCGTTCCGAGAACAAAGATTTGCGCGACGAATTTCGCGCTTACACCAACACAGACGAAAACAGCAATCGGGTCGGCGAATTTGCGATCGGCACCAATATCGCCTGCACGCACATCATCGGGCACATTTTGCAGGATGAAAAACTTCCCGGCGTTCACATTGCCTTTGGTCATCCTTACGCCGAACACACCGGGGCGAACTGGGTTTCAAAAACGCACATCGACTGCGTAGGCCGCGATTTCGACGTCTGGTTCAACGGCGAACAGGTGATGCGCAGCGGGAAGTTTTTGATATAATATTTGCCGTGATTGACGAGATTCGAAAACGTCTGCATCGCGTTCCTTTCGTCCCATTCAGCGTCCGGACATCGGATGGTCACCAGTATTCGGTTCCGACGCCCGATCACGCCCATATCTACGCCGCGAGGTAACCGAGTTGTCGTTTACGACGATGAGGGCACGACTGCTATTCTTGGTCCGCTTCACATCAATAGCGTGGTGAGCAGACAAACGGCGAATAGCCTGTAGCGAACCATCGTTGTGGATCCGCAGCTTCGCGTTCAATTCAACGCCGATTTTACGCCCGAAAAATATGCGACGCTGGTGCGCTGCGTGAATGAAACCGAAAAATGGCCGGCGGATTTCCGGATTTCAGAGACGCCGATTTTCCTGACGCGCGAATTCACGGACGAAGTGACGCGCGCAGCGAACGAGATTATCGCCCTCACACGGACGCCACAATTCGCGAAACACGCTGCATCGGCAGATTCCAAAAGGATTGGAAGTTCCGAATGAATCGGCGCATCCGAATTTTCACGTCGTCGATTTCGCGATTTGCGCCGAGGGCGAGCGTTTGGTTCCGCGCTTGATTGAGCTGCAGGCATTTCCAAGCTTGTTCGGCTTTCAATTGTTGTTGCTCGGTTGCATCCGGAAGGCGTATCCGGTGATCCCACGCAACTGGACCTCATCTTTCGGCGGAATTAAGGACGAAGCATATCTCAGTCTGTTACGGCGCACGATCATCGCCGATTCGGCTAAGGAGAACGTGATCCTGCTGGAGATCGAGCCGGAAAAACAGAAAACGCGGGTCGATTTCGCGGCCACGGAAAAACTCCTCGGCGTTCGGCCGGTCTGCGTGACAAGAGTCAAAAAACGCGGCCGCCAATTATTCTACGATCGCGACGGACGCGAAGTGCGCATCGAGCGGATTTATAATCGAGTCATTTTCGATGAGCTGAGTCACCGGACCGATCTAAACCTAGCGTTTCGGTTTCAGGATGATCTGGACGTCACATGGGTCGGTCATCCGAATTGGTATTTCCGAATCAGCAAGCATTCGTTGCCGTTTCTGAAGACCGAGCACACGTCGCCGGCTTTCCTCGCCGATGAATTTCCCGCCGACGAGAACATCAACGATTATGTTTTGAAACCGCTCTACTCATTTGCCGGGCACGGCGTGGACATGGAACCGACGCGCGAAAAAATCGCCGCGTTGCAAAATCCGCACGAATGGATTTTGCAAAAGAAAATCGAATACGCGCCGTTTGTCCCGACCGTCGATGGCTCAGAAATCGAAAGCCGAGATCCGCATGATGTTTGTGTGGCCGGACGAAGATCGCGATCCCACTCTGGTGAACAATGTTGTGCGCATGAGTCAGGGCAAAATGATGGGCGTCGATTTCAACATCGACAAAACCTGGGTGGGCGCCACCATCGCGTTGCACGAAGCCTGAACCACGCGGCTGTAGCCACGGCCCTGTGGGCCGTCTTTCCTTTCGTCAAACGAGCTCGAAATGAACCAGCCACAGGCCGATCGCTACAACATTTTGGCGTCGCGCTGAAGGGGGCGCGCAATCAATCCGGCTCAGTCGAAACAGTCGCCTCGCCGGCGCCTTGTTCGAATGCCTGTTCCACTGCGCGCCACGCGAGCATGGCGCACTTGACCCGCTGCGGAAATCGTCGCACACCGCTCATCACTCGAAGATCGCCCAACGTCTTTGGCGCTTCGTTTTTGTCACCTGTCACCAGATCGTGAAACGCGCGCAGCATTTCCATCACTTCCCCGCGAGTTTTCCCCTTCAATTTCATCGTCATCAACGACGCCGACGCCTGGCTGATTGCGCAGCCATGCCCGGTGAACTTGATGTCCTCCAACCCTCCGTCGGCATCGAATTTCACCGCGAGCTGAATTTCATCGCCGCACGCCGGGTTATCCCCGCGCACCCGCACCGCCGCGTCAGGGAGTTCGCCAAAATTCCGCGGCCGCCGCGAATGATCGAGGATCACTTCCTGATAAAGCTCTTCGATTTCAGGGATCATGATAGCGGGCGGACTAGAGACCGCCCCTCCTTGGGAGAAAAGAAACGCACCGCACTGTGGAGGATTTCAATCATTCGATCGATCTCTTGCATCGTGTTGTAAAAATAAAAGCTCGCGCGAGTCGTTCCTGGTACACCAAACCGGCGCATCAACGGCTGGTTGCAATGATGTCCGCCGCGCATCGCTAATCCGTACTGATCCGCGAACGTGGTCAGATCGTGCGGATGCACCGCGTCCATCACAAATCCTACGAGCGCCCCACGCTCTTCGGTTGGCCCAAAAACACGCGTACCGGGCAATTCCGTAAGGCGCTCGGCTGCATAACACGCAAGCTGCGAGTCGTGTTTGAAAATTGCCGGGCGCCCGATCCCTTCGATGTAATCAATCGCTGCTGCAAGCCCGATAGCGCCTGCGATGTTCGGCGTACCTGCTTCAAACCGGTGAGGCGCTTTCTTGAACGCGCTCTTTTCCAAAGCAACGCTTACAATCATCTCGCCCCCGCCGTGCCACGGCGGCATCGAATCGAGAATCTCCGCTCGTCCGTACAGCACGCCAATCCCAGTGGGTCCACACATCTTGTGTCCGGAAAACGCCAGGAAATCGCAGTCCATTTCGCCCACATCGACCGGCATGTGCCCCGCGCTCTGCGCGGCGTCCACAAGCGTGAGCGCGCCTATTGCCCGCGCTTTCTCGCAAAGTTCGGCGACTGGATTAATTGTGCCCAGAGAATTGGAGACATGGGTGAACGCAAACAGTTTCACCTCTGGCGTGAGCAGTGACGACAGCTGCTCAAGTTCGAGAGTCCCATTATCGCAAACCGGCACAAAGCGGAGACGCGCGCCGGTTCGTTCAGCCAGCAATTGCCAGGGCACAAGATTACTGTGGTGCTCCATGACGGTCAGGAGAATCACATCTCCTTCGCGAATAAATCTTACACCCCACGCCTGGGCCACGAGGTTAATGCTCTCAGTAGTTCCGCGGGTGAAGATGATTTCGTTCGCGCTCGCAGCACCGATGTACTCGGCAACCCGTTGCCGCGCGTTTTCGTAAGCTTCCGTCGCGCGCGCGCTCAGCGTATGCAGTCCGCGATGAACGTTCGCGTTATCGTGCTCGTAGAAATTCCGCACCGCGTCGATCACCGCTCGCGGCTTCTGCGAAGTCGCAGCGCTATCGAAATAAATCAGAGGATGCCCGTGCGCTTGCTCGCGCAGGATCGGGAAATCCTCCCGAATGCTCTTCCAATCGATAGGAGCGGGGGCAATCTTATGCACACCATAATCTGCTCCACCTGCCGCCGCGCGCCAGTGCATTCACACGCGATCGCCTGCGGTATGCCAACATAACCATGTGGCGATAGCCGACACCGTAACGTTGCCACCCAGCGTGCGGCTATTTTAGCCCGTGATCCCGCTCGCCTTCTGATCTCAATGAGGTTTCGTCTTTACACTTCTGACGTTGGAATTCGGGCTTGTAGCACAACCATTGTAGGCTCGCACTCGGTAATAGTAATGCGTGTTTGCACTTAACCCGGTCACGGGGAAGCTGGTCACGTTTCCGACATCCAAATCCTGATAACCGGGTACGTAAGTGGTGAAAGTGTTGCTTGTGGATACGTCCAACCGGTAATCTGTCGCACCGTTTACGCTGCTCCAGTTCGCGGTAAAACTGCTGAAAGTGACATCGGTTGCGGGTTGTGCGTTCGGAGCCGTAGGCGTGCAGGGCTTCGTCCGTCCACCTCTAACGTTGGAATTGGCGCTTGTGGCACACCCATTGTTGGCTCGCACTCGGTAATAGTAATGCGTCTCTGCACTTAACCCGGTCACGGAGAAGTTGGTCACGTTTCCGACATCCAAATCCTGATAACCGGGTACGTAAGTGGTGAAAGTGTTGCTTGTGGACACGTCTAATCGATAATCGATCGCACCGTTTACGCTGCTCCAGTTCGCGGTAAAACTGCTGGACGTCAAATTGCTTGCGTTTTGTGCGTTCGGAGCCGTAGGCGTGCAGGGCGCCGTCCTTACGTTGATGACGTTGGAATTGCGGCTTGTAGCACACCCACTGTTGGCTCGCACTCGGTAATAGTAAGTCGTCTGCGCATCTAACCCGGTCACGGGGAAGCTGGTCACGTTTCCGACGTCCAAATCCTGGTAACCGGGCACGTAAGTGGTGAAAGTGTTGCTTGTGGACACGTCCAACCGATAATCGATCGCACCGTTTACGCTGCTCCAGTTCGCGGTAAAGCTGCTAAACGTCAGATTGGTTGCGGGTCGTGCGTTCGGAGCCGCAGGCGGTGTGCAGGGTGTCGGAGTGGGCGTTGGTGTCGGCGTGACTGTCGCCGTGGGCGTCGATGTTGCGGCAGGCGTGGGGGTGGCCGTTGGCGTCGGCGTTGAAGTAGGTCTGACTGTGGCTGTAGCCGTTGGCGTGTAGGTCGCTGTCGCACTAGGGGTCGGCGTAAACGTGGCCGTGGCAGTCGCTGTTGCTGTGGCAGTCGCTGTCGGCGTAAACGTAGCTGTTGGCGTAGGCGTGTAGGTCGCTGTCGCACTAGGAGTCGGCGTAAACGTGGCCGTCGCTGTTGATGTTGCTGTGGCAGTCGCTGTTGGCGTAAATGTGGCTGTTGCCGTTGCCGTCGGAGTAAAGGTAGCTGTTGCCGTTGGCGTATAGGTCGCTGTCGCACTAGGCGTCGGCGTAAACGTGGCCGTCGCTGTCGCTGTAGCCGTGGCCGTCGCTGTTGGTGTAAATGTGGCTGTTGCCGTTGCTGTCGGAGTAAAGGTAGCTGTTGCCGTTGGCGTGTAGGTCGCTGTCGCACTAGGCGTCGGCGTAAACGTGGCTGTCGCTGTCGGCGTAAGGTGGCCGTGGCCGTCGCTGTCGTGGCGTAAAGTCGCTGTAGCCGTGGCCGTCGCTGTTGGTGTAAATGTGGCCGTTGCCGTTGCCGTCGGAGTAAAGGTAGCTGTGGCCGTTGGCGTGTAGGTCGCTGTCGCACTAGGCGTCGGCGTAAACGTGGCCGTCGCTGTCGCTGTAGCTGTGGCCGTCGCTGTTGGTGTAAATGTGGCTGTTGCCGTTGCTGTCGGAGTAAAGGTAGCTGTTGCCGTTGGCGTGTAGGTCGCTGTCGCACTAGGCGTCGGCGTAAACGTGGCTGTCGCTGTCGCTGTAGCCGTGGCAGTCGCTGTTGGCGTAAATGTGGCTGTTGCCGTTGGCGTGTAGGTCGCTGTTGCACTTGGCGTCGGTGTGTGTGTAGCCGTGGCCGTTGCTGTCGCTGTAGCTGTCGCCGTCGGGGTCGGTGTAAATGTGGCCGTCGGCGTGGGCGAGACCTCGGGACAGGCGTAAGTGATTTTCAAGCCGTTCGTGAGCGCGCCAGTGCCACAGGAGAAGGTCGTGGCCGGGCCAGCGGCGCTTGCTTGGACCCCGCTTGTTTCCCCGCTGCCATTATCAGCAGTTACCCCATAGAAGATGTCAAAGAAGCTGCTTACGCCCTCGTAGAAGCGAACTTCAAAGTTGGCAGTGCCGCTGCTGCCAGAATAAGCTGCCCGCCATTCCATGTTAAACTGCCGGTTGGGCGCGGTGCCCGTAACCGAGGTGAACACGCCGCAACCACTGGCAAAATTCGTGCAATCCGCCGATGCCTGGTCGGTGAGAAGATCGCCCTGAAACGGAAAAATGGCCCTGCCAAAATCCGGGTCCGGCAAGGCCAAACAGCCATCGGTCGGGTCAGATGTGCCTGTAAGGTACAAAGCGCCATTGGCGCTGACGTTTGCAGTGGTAAAGGTGTAACCGTAAAGGGTGACCGGGAATGGGAACGTAATAGGGGTAGCGCAATCATCGCAATGGTTGCCTATGTCGGTGGTACCAGGAACGATGCTGCCGGTGTCAGTCGTCGTGACATAGTTTTCGCACGGCATGGGCGATGCCGTCGGCGTTGGGGTAGGTGTGGGCGACTGGCATCCGGAAGCATAGACGAAGTTAAGTTGCAAGTCGTCCACCAGCCCGCCCGTGTTGCACTCAAACTCTGTAGAATGCGAGCCGGTGTCGCGCTGCGCGCCTACGGTAGCGGCCAAGCCAGTGTTTCCCGACAAGTTACCGTAGATGATCTCGAAATTGGGCGTATCCTCGTGCAAACGTACCTCAAAGTCGAGGATTGGTGGCCCTTCTACGCCAAAAAAGTTTTCCCGGAATTCGACGTTGAAGATACGGTTGGGCGCAGTTCCCGATACGGAGGTAAATACCCCCTGCCCGTTCGCGGTATCCTCATCGTGCAGGTCCGCCCAGTATGGAGCGATCAGGTCGATCACGCGTGCAGTGGGCAGTGGGCATTCGTTACTGAAATCCTGATCGTTAGCACCCGTAAATTGCAGGTTGCCGTTTGATGAGATACCAACCGAAAAGAAGGTCTGGTCGTAGAAGGTGACCGGGAAGGGCAAAGCGACGGGCGTGATGCAGTCGTCGCAGTGGTTGCCGCTGTCGGTATCGCCGGGCACGATGATACCGCTACCGGTGGTGATCGTATAATCGTTCGGTATGCAGTCGTCATTCGCGTAGGCGTGGCTGTTGCCGCCCCAGACAGAGGGGCTTCCGCGTCCATTCACGCCGAAGGCGGTGCTATTCTGCGACGTTGAAGACTTGGGATTGATCGCCGGGGAGAGGGCGACGATGCCGCATAAAAAAAGGAGCGCGGCAGCGCTGCTGAGAAGAATGTAACCGCTAATTTTACTTTTCGTCTTCAAAGTATTTACATTCCTGCGACCGAGCCCTGGTCGCGATTGACCCTGCGCAAAGAGGATCAGGAGCTCCTGGGGAGAGACGCCTAACGCACTTGGCTACAGCGCGATATTGCATCCCAACCCAAGGGCGTCAATATTCTTTTTTCTTAAGAAACAGAAAGTTATTAAACCGCGGGCTCGCGGATTTTCTGGCGATGCCGTGACACACCGATTTTGGCTGACCTTGTAGTGGCAGGCGTGTCGCCTGCAATTTCTCCAGTTGTGCAGCCGACACCGCTGCCGCTACAGCTATTTGAGCTCTTCGTTCACTTCGGCGAAGGCTTTGACGGCAAATTCCAAGTCTTCGCGGGAATGCGCAGCGGACACCTGCGTGCGAACACGCGCGGTGCCGTGCGGCACGACGGGATAGAAGAAGCCGATGACGTAAACGCCTTTCTCCAGCATGCGTGCGGCGAACTTCTGCGACTTCGCGGCATCGCCAATCATGATCGGGACGATCGGATGCACTCCGGGTTTGATGGTCAAGTCGCGCTCAGTCAAAGCCGCGCGAAAGTATTTTGTATTCTCTTCGAGTTTGTCGCGGAGTTCTGTCGATGCGCTCAGCAGTTCGAGCGCTTTCAATGACGCCGCAACAACTGGCGGCGCGATGGTATTGGAAAACAAATAGGGGCGCGAGCGTTGCCGCAAAAGATCGACAATTTCCTTGCGGCCACTGGTGAATCCACCACTGGCGCCGCCGAGCGCTTTGCCCAGCGTGCCGGTAATGATGTCGATCCTGCCCATCACGCCTCGATACTCGTGTGTCCCCCGCCCGGTCTTACCAAGGAAACCGGTGGCGTGCGCGTCGTCGATCATGGTGAGCGCGTTGTATTTTTCAGCGAGATCGCAAATCGCGGCGAGATTCGCGATTGTTCCGTCCATCGAAAAGCAGCCGTCGGTAGCGACCAGTCGAAAGCGCGCGTCTTTTGCTGCGCGCAATTGCGCTTCGAGATCGGCCATGTCGCTGTGCTTGTACCGAAAACGTTGCGCTTTGCAGAGCCGGATGCCGTCAATGATGCTGGCGTGATTTAATTCATCACTGATCACGGCGTCTTTCTCGGTGAGCAGCGTTTCGAATAATCCGCCGTTGGCATCGAAGCAAGACGGATAAAGGATTGTGTCTTCCGTCCCAAGGAATTTTGTGAGCGCTGCTTCAAGTTCCTTGTGAATGTCTTGTGTCCCGCAAATAAAACGCACGCTCGCCATTCCAAAGCCGTGCGTCTCGAGCGCCTCTTTCG
Source organism: uncultured Verrucomicrobiae bacterium (assembly GCA_963840305.1). Classification (GTDB taxonomy): domain Bacteria; phylum Verrucomicrobiota; class Verrucomicrobiia; order Chthoniobacterales; family UBA10450; genus Udaeobacter. The sequence goes on along the minus strand of CAWIYE010000005.1, from coordinate 115,399 downwards.
CAGCGGCGATCAGCGCGGGATGATCGGCGAGCCCGAGATAATTGTTCGCGCACATGTTCAGCACGCGTTTGCCGCCCGTGATCGCAATATGCGCATCCTGTGGACTCGTGATGACTCGCTCGGTTTTGAAAAGACCTTGCGATTTAATTTCTTCGAGCGTTTGCAAAACCTGTTCTTCGAATTCAGCGACCATAGGTAGAGGCAGGTTACGCAGAAAGGTTAATCAGGAAACCATGATGCCATGAATTGAATCAGAAAAAATGAGATCAGAAAAACAAATCCTGGTTTCCTGGGTTCCAGATTTGTCGTAAAAAGTTCTTGCGTGGCTTGTGAATAACTGTTAATAACCTTGCCGGCGATCCACCTTGACCTACGCCCAGCGTCGTAATCTTGCCTTAGCCGTTCTCGCGGCATTCATCGCGATTATTGTCCTTAGCGGTTGTGGCACAACCCAGCACGCGCTTCCGGCATACGAGCCGCCTCTTGCAAAAAACGATTTTCAACACGTTCGTACGACAGCGTACACGCACACTGAAGCGGACCATCGTCAATACAGCAATCACAATGCGCTCGGTGGAGAACTCCACGCCGCCGGTCCGCCAATTCGCCGAGCCGAAGTAGTGACACGCGCAATCCTGGCCTATGAAGTGCGGCGCGCGACTCCAGTGGACGAAACCGATTCGGATTCGCCGCCACTCCAACCGTTCTCAATGGAAGAAAACCGAACGGCCGAACGGCCATCAAAGCACGCGGCTAAATCGGACCGCAGCGTGAAGCGCGCCATCCCAGTGTCGCTTGGGCGCCGGCAGCTCGGGCGAACGCGGCCGACCGCCGCAGATCGGCAGCGCCGCGGCTGACTGGTCGCGTTGGCCGGCGGGTACGGTATTTCGCCTGCTTTCAACAGGACAAAATTACCGCGTGGAAGATTACGGCTGGGCGCTTTCGGGGCGGAACACGATCGACCTTTACATGGCGAACGAACGCGAAATGAATTCCTGGGGCGCGCGCAAAGAAACCATCCAAGTCCTGAAGTGGGGCGATCCGCAGGAGAGCTTACAATTCCTGCAGCGGCACCAGGATTACAGGCACATTAGACGGATGGTGCTCGAGCTCGAAGGCCGGCACCGAGAAGCGGCAGCATTGAGATGATCGAAGACGGCGGGGACGAGCAGAGTGGATCGCAACATCGAGAGATTCCTCCAGCATTCGCATAAAGCTATGGCTTGGCAGGCGACTCCGCTCGGGATGACATGAAGAGAAATCAGCGCCATCGCTGAAATCCCATGTAATCTGTGGTCGAAGCAATTTAGCGTCCGCTCCAGTTGAGCACGATTTTGCCGGAGTTGCCGGATTTCATCAGCTCAATGGCTTCCTTGAATTGCGTGTAGGGAAAGCGGTGGGTGATGACGGGCGAGATATCCAAGCCGCTCTGGATCATGGCGGTCATTTTGTACCAGGTTTCATACATTTCGCGGCCATAAATCCCTTTGATCGTGAGCTGATTGAATACCACGAGATTCCAATCAATCGCGGCCGTGCCTGGCATGATGCCAAGCAACGCGATCTTGCCGCCGTGAAACATGTTCGGCAAAATGTCGGCGAACGCTTTCGGGTTGCCGGACATTTCGAGTGCTACGTCAAAGCCTTCCTTCATTCCTAGCTTCTGCATCGCGTCGCTCACTTTTTCAGTGCGCACATCCAATGCGAGATCAGCGCCCATTTTGCGCGCGAGGTTGAGACGATACGGATTGACGTCCGTAATCACGACGTGACGACCGCCGGCTCGTTTGCAAATCGGAATGGCCATGCAACCGATGGGCCCAGCACCAGTGATGAGCACATCTTCCCCGACCAGATCGAAAGAGAGCGCAGTGTGCACGGCGTTGCCTAACGGATCGAAACACGAAAGAACATCGAGCGGAATCGACGGATCGGCGTGCCAGCAGTTGTCCTGAGGAATCGATACGAACTCCGCCCACGCACCGGGACGATTGACGCCCACGCCCTGTGTATTTGGGCAAAGATGACGACGACCGGCCAGGCAATTCCGGCAATGACCACAGGTGATGTGTCCCTCCCCTACAACTAGATCGCCACGTGCAAAACCCTTCACGTGATCACCCACAGCCTCAACGGCGCCGACAAACTCGTGGCCGATTGTCATCGGCACGGGAATCGTTTTCTGCGCCCAAGCGTCCCAGTTGTAGATGTGCACGTCAGTCCCGCAGATCGAGGCCTTCAACACACGAATGAGTATGTCATCGCCGGTGGCCTTCGGAACCGGAACTTCTTCGAGCCAGAGACCCGGCTCGGTTTTGGCCTTCACCACGGCTTTCATCATTTTTTGCACGAGGGCAAATTAGGCAAATCAGCAACGCGGGAAAGCAGGAAAGTTCTGCTGTTAAAGCAGCGCAGGCGTCTCGTCCGCCCCCGGACGAACTCGCCGCGGCGGATAGCGATCTTGCGCTGTGCAGGCCAGAGAGCTTTTGTCAGTTTGCTGTCGGACAATCCATCTTTTTCGAGTTTCCGAAGGATTTTGGATAACTTCAGCCAGGAAATTCCGTATAAAGATAGTGAAAGGAAGAAACAGCTGGACCGTAGCGACGCTGCCCCAACGAAGGTCCGCGCAGTTTTTCCCGAGATGTGCATAACCAAAATGGCAACGACATCCGTTGAAATCTTCCCGAAGAAACCCTTTGGCTTGTCACGCCAGCGGCGTTTGTATTATTCTGATTAACGATGTGAAGACAACGCGGGTTCCGCTCAGTCGCGAAGCGGAAAGTCGCGGTGAATTATTTGCTTCGACTCGTTGGACGATGGTCCTCGAAGCGGGTAATTCGATGACGACTTCCCGCGCACGCACTCGGTGCGCTCTCGGAGTTATGCCAGATCTACTGGCGACCGCTCTACGCTTTCCTGCGCAAGCAAGGATATCGGCCGGAAGATGCGCAAGACTTGACCCAGGGTTTCTTCGCTCATCTGATCGAGAGCCGTACCTACACGCACGCCGATCGCGAGAAAGGCCGGTTTCGCTCTTTTCTTCTCGGCGCGTCTGAAACATTTCATCGCAGACGCTCGCGATCGCAAATATGCATTGAAACGCGGAGGCGGAATTATCCCGGGAAATTTGGATGAGAACGCAATCGCCGAGGCAGAGGCGCAAATCGCGCGAGCAACGAAATGGCAGGCGAACGAAGTTTATGACCGCGAATGGGCCGCGTCTCTATTGCGCGAAGCGCTGCATCGTCTCACGCAGGAATGCGCGCATGGCAGGCAAAGCGGAACTTGTTCGCTACCTAACTCCGTATCTTGCTACACCGGAAGAATCCGCGATCCCATACGAAGAGATGGCGCGGCAATTGCATCGGCCGATCGCGACTTTGCGCAGTGACGTGGCGCGATTGCGCGCACGTTATCGGGCAATTCTGCGGGAAGAAGTCCGCGGCACAGTGACTGAAGCAGCGGAAGTGGACGAAGAACTGCGCTATCTGTGTCGTGCGTTGGCCGCACCTTAAGAGATGAGCAGAGAGCTAACGCGGCAAATGCAGCCGACTCCCCAGCAAATTTCGATCTGCCCGACCTGCGGCGGCGCGCTTGAGAAAACGCACGGTGGCGGGCTTGGCTGCCCGGTTTGTTTGTTGCGGGCCGGAATCGGCGTCGAAGATTCGGACGCTGAAGCAGTGGAGGATTCAACGACTTCGCGGCGATTTTGGAGTCTACGAGATTGAGCGCCGCGAGGATGGGAGCCTTTACGAGCTTGGGCACGGAGGAATGGGCGCGACCTATCGCGCCATCGACACGACGCTCCAGCGCAAGGTTGCGTTGAAGATCATAAAAATCGGCGTCGCCTCGCGAAGCACCGAAGCCCGCGAACGTTTCCTGCGCGAAGCGCGCGCCGCCGCTGCGCTGCGACACGAACACATCGCCACCGTGTTCCAATTCGGAATCTCCGAGGAAACAGGCCAATTCTTTTATGCGATGGAATTGATCGAGGGCGAGACGCTGGAGGAACGCGTTCGCCGCACAGGCCCGCTGAGTGTTCGCACAACCATCGATATCGCGCAGCAGGTCACTTCCGCATTAGCCGCAGCGGAAAAACGCAGCCTCATCCATCGCGATTTAAAGCCGTCAAATTTGATGCTGATCTCGCCCGATGACGAAGAGCGAGAGCACTGACGGAGCGCGGCGTTCCCATCGTGAAAATCATCGATTTCGGTTTGGCCAAAGTCCTCAATGCGCCGCTTGATCCGATGCGCCTCACTCACGACGGCTTTGTCGGCACGCCAGCATTCGCCAGTCCGGAGCAATTCGACAATTCCGCGCTCGACGTGCGTTCCGACATCTACTCGTTAGGCGTTACGCTGTGGTTCGCGCTTACGGGAAAAACGCCATTTGGCGGTCAGCGGCTTCGAGGAGATTCGTCGCGCCCAGCAATCAGATCTGCTCCCCATCGAACAATTGAAAGCAGCACGTGTTCCATCTCGTCTGAAGTCGCTGCTCAAATCCATGCTCGCGTTCGAGCCCGCGGCGCGGCCCGGCACACACGAATTGACTGCGGAGTTGCAACGTTGCGCCGCAGAAGCGCGCGGAGAACGACGCGTCGGCATCGGCTCTCGCAGCCGCTGCAATACTGATTCTCGTCGCAGCTGCATTTTCCATTCTTTGGCCGCTGTCAACGGGCCACAGGCCGCGCGGCTGTGACTCAGAAACCACCTTTGAACCTCCCGGTGCTGGAGAAAAGCATTGCCGTGCTTCCGTTTGAGAACCGGAGCGAAGACAAGCAGAACGCATACTTCGCCGAGGGAGTGCAGGGCGAGATCCTGACTGATTTGGCGAAAGTGGCCGCTCTGAAAGTGATCAGCCGCACCAGCGTAATGCAGTACGGAAGTGAGGGCCAGCGCAACGTGGGCGAAATCGGCCAGCAACTCGGCGTGGCCAATGTCGTGGAAGGAAGCGTTCAGCGCTCTGGGAACCGTGTCCGCGTCAGTGTGCAGTTGGTTGATGCGCGCACGGACCGGCAGTTATGGGCGCAGACCTATGACCGGGATCTTGCGGATGTATTCGCGATTCAAAGTGAAATCGCAAGGGCAATTGCTGCTGAGCTTGACGCAAAGCTGTCGCCGAATGAAGAAAGTGAAATCCTGCGTCCTCCGACGAACGACATCACCGCGTTCGATCTCTACACTCGCGCAAGGCAGTTTTTCTCAACGCCGAGCTTTAACGTTGATTCAAAACCGAATTTGCTAGAGGCCGCGGATCTGCTTGACCAGGCAATCGCGCGTGATCCAGCGTTCTTCAGAGCATACTGCCAACTCGCCTTCGTTCACGATGCGCTTTATTTCTATGGTCATGACCATACATCGGCGCGTCTGGCCCAAGCGGAAGCAGCGATTCAAGCGGCCTCTGGCCTCACTCGCGATGCAGGCGAAACACACCTCGCGCGTGCGTGGAATCTTTACTGGGGATACCTCGACTATGACGCTGCTCTTGCTGAGCTTGAAGTTGCCCGCCGCACTTTGCCAAATGATCAGCAAATATTGTTTCTTACCAGTCTTATCCAAAGACGTCAGGGGCACTGGGAAGAATCCATCCAAACCCTTGAGCGCGCCGCTGAACGTGACCCGCGCAATTTTGCGGTGCTGCAGACGATTGCAGGAAATTACGCAACTCTTGGGCGCTATGCTGAACAACAACGTTGGTTAGACCGCGTGCTTGCTGTCGAACCCAACGACGCCGCTACGAAAGTAATACTTGCGTCCGTCGATTTTGAGCGGAGAGCTGATACCGGTCCGTTGCATCGCATGATCGATTCGGTTCGGGCTACAAATCCTGCTGCGGTGCCAGACATCGATGACTGGTGGCTCCATTGTGCACTAGCAGAACGCGACGCCGCCGCGGCAACCGACGCCTTAATAGCAATGGGGAAGAACCCAATCGATGTGGGACACGATGTTTATTGTACTCGTCCATTTATGGAAGGTGTTATTGCCAGAATGGCGAAGGATGATGGCAAAGCGCGGTCGGCTTTCACTGAGGCGCGCGCTGAGCAGGAGAAAATCGTCCAGGCCCAACCAAATTTCGGCCCGGCGTGGTGCGTGCTGGGCCTGATCGATGCCGCTCTCGGGCGCAAGGAAGAAGCGCTGCGCGAAGGGCGGCGCGCGGTTGAGCTTCTGCCGGTAGAGAAAGATGCGGTCAGAGGTCCGGCGATGATCAAGTATCTGGCGATGATCGCTGCCTGGGTCGGTGATAACGAGCTCGCCTGCCAGCAGCTGGCCGTTGCCACCCGACCGCCACGCATGGTCACATATGGTCAACTGAAACTGCTCCCATTTTGGGATCCGTTGCGCAGCGACCCGTGTTTTGAAAAAATCGTCGCCTCTCTTGCGCCAAAGAGAACTAACCACGAATCAAACACGAATCGACACTAATCGGCTTTTAAGAATTGGTGTCCCTTGGCGGTTGAGATTCCGCACAAAGAAGCAAAGGTAGATTCCGATCTGACCTGATTGCGGAAAACCTTCGTTCTCTCGTTTCTTTAGTAGCAGGCGTGTCACCTCCAGGCCCCTTTTTCCTTTTCCTCTGAATCCCTGGCATCCGCGTCACCTGTCACGCCTTTGCCTTCGGCGAAGGCGTGTCTGCAGTCTTCGTAAACTTTTTTGCCATGCCCGCCAAAATCTTTCCGAAGGAAAGGGTAAAGGCCGGAAATGAGTTCTCAATGACGAGAGGTCAAAGAAGGCCAAAACAATGAAAGGAAAATGAATTATGAAAAATCAAAACATCGTATTCATAGCCATAGCGTTTGCGCTTGCGTTTGCGCTCGCGCCAGTCACCAGGCGGCGCCGAGCCCTGGCGGTGGCCCTGCCCCCGCCTCTACTGGTGCGAACTACCAGCCTGAGGGTGAGCAACTCCCCATTATCACCATCCATAGCGCCGGGAATATCCTCCGGGGAAAGATCGGTTCATTCGTCCTGGAGCATGAAGCCTGCACTCATGTTCGGTGCAACGTTCGTCAACTTCAAGATCAGCGGCACCGCTGTCGCAGGAGTTGACTACGTTTCGCTTCTCTCTCCGGCCTACATCGGACAATCCGGCTACGGAGTGATCTCGGTCGCAACCTTGCCTGACCCCAGAGGACCAGTCTTCCGTCAGAGCGTATAGCGTTGTGGTAACCCTGGAGCCTGGCTTGGGATATGCACTAGGCGAACCGAAGTCTGCTCTAATCTGTGATCAAGCTGCATGGTGAATCTTCGGCAGGCAACAACCAACGGTCCGCGCGCCGTCCCCGGGAAGCCTTCGGGGCGGCGCGGCGTCTTTATCTGCACCCATTATAGCGGGCGGCAGCATGCGCTACGAGGCGCGTAAAGCGCGATGTTGCTCAACGGTGTTCCTCTTTGGTTTCTGATTGTGTCGTGATCCCCGAACCGGTAATCCGCGACAGAAATTCTGATTTCGAGAATTTTGCAACGCTGGGAAAATTTTGCCGAAGGAAAAGGTAAAACCGAATGCCTATGAAAATAAAAATCGCACGCCACATCAGTCCCGCCGCAATCGCGATAGCGCTGTTTTTGGCTGTCGCGCTTCTCACCCACGGGGGCACCATTACTGTTATCAACACTGATAACCGCGGCGTCGATTACTCCGCAAGGCATTCATCCTCGCCAGCGACGCCGGGCCAGCACCGTGAATAGTCGTTGTTGATTTTTTCCGGGAAGCGCTGCGCCTTTTTCGGCCGTTGCAAGAGCGTTCCCGTTCGTGCCAGCGAAGGCGGTTCAAAACAAACCACGTTTTGCCAAAATCTTTCGTGCAACGTCGGGCAAGATTTTCCGAAGGAAACAGTAAAGCGCCAAAACAAGAAGGAAATCAATTTATGAAAAACGGAGATACTGTCGCCATGGTCATAGCGTTTTTCCTCGTCCTTCCCTGGCTTGCGCGCCTTATCGTCTCAGCGAAGGCCGTATGGCGCGCGCTGACGGAAGGCAGCAGTATGAAAAAAGCGAAACGCACCAACCAAACTCACCCTGCTATCTACCAGCGTTACTGACTCTTTTCAGCACACCTGTATGCTGGAATGCAAGTGCAGGAGAGGCGCTCCTGCGTAATCAGCGGTCTTTTTCAATTCTCACCGCGCTCCGCTCTTGCGCGGCGCGCCTTCCTTCGAGATGATGCAGACGCATGCCCGTAACTTTCGAGCAAACTGGGACAAACGTCATCACGTCCCGTTCCGCTTTCATTTTGCGATTCGTCAGCACGATCGCGCTTTGGACAATCGCGCTGCTGATCATGTTCTCCGGATATGAGATCCTGTTTTGGTTATTGATCAGCGTCTTTGGAATGATCGGCCTCCTGGAATTTTATCGGATGCTCGATCACAAAGGACTGCCGAATTTCAAAATCACCGGAATGATCTGCGGCGCTGTGATGCTCGCCGGCAGTTTTTATTACTTTTCCAAAATCGGGCCGGCGGGCTCCTACGATTTCGAAGTTGCCGTTCTGCTCTTTTTCCTGCTGACGGTCTTCGGCCGACAAATGTTTACGCGGCTGCGTCATGACGAACCGTTGCAAACGATGGCTTACACTTTGTTCGGGCTGCTCTACGTCCTTTGGCTCTTACAATTTCATCACCAAAATCGTTTATCTGACCCCGCGTTCGAGCTCCGGCCAGCTGACCGGGCAGTTTTACGTCTTGTACCTGATCGCGGTCACAAAATTTGCAGACATGGGCGCGTATCTCACGGGCAGCGCGATCGGCCGGCATCTGATGGTCCCGCACATCAGCGGCAAGAAAACCTGGGAAGGTTTCTTTGGTGCAATTGTTTTCGCGCTGCTTTGCAGCCTGGCGCTGTTCAAACTAATGCCTGGCCATTTGCCGGCGCTGACCTGGACGCACGCGACGGTCCTCGGGTTACTTCTAGGATTCGCCGCGGTGCTCGGCGACCTGGCTGAATCAATCATCAAGCGCAGCACTGACGTAAAGGACTCGGGAAATTTGCTCCCGGGAATTGGCGGCGCGCTCGATCTTCTTGATAGCCTGCTTTTCACCGCGCCGTTGTTGTTCTTTTATCTGCGGCTGGTGTAATTCCAGAAGATTACCGGTAACCGAATTCGTGGTTAATCTAATGAATAGCGTAAACGTGTCGTTATCCTGGGCGCGACCGGATCCATCGGCGAAAGTGCGCTCAAAGTGGCGCGCGACATTCCGGAGCGGATGGAAATCGTCGGACTCGCAGCGAACAGTAACGCCGAAAAACTCGCCGCGGCTGCGAATCAAACCCGCGCACCATTTGTTTGTCTCGTCGATGAAACCAAGATCGACATGCTCCGCCGTGCGCTCGATTACAAGCCTCGAATTTTTTCGGGAGAAATCGGTTTGCGCGAGATCGCCTGCCTGACCGATGCCGACATGGTACTGGTAGCGATCGTTGGCACGGGCGGTTTGCGTCCGGCGCTCGCGGCAATTGAAGCCGGCAAAGATCTCGCCGTCGCGAGCAAGGAGATTTTGGTGATGGCGGGCGAGATTGTGATGCGGGAGGCGCGAGATAACGGCGTGCACGTTTTGCCGGTGGATTCCGAGCACAATGCGATTTTTCAATGTTTGGAAAGTGGGAGCTGGGCCTTGGTGCCCCGAAAGATCGCGGCGCTAAGGCCGCTTCGACATTTCAACTCCTCCGACGTCCGTCGCATCATCCTCACTGCATCCGGTGGGCCATTTCGCGAAACGTCGCGAAAAGATTTCGATTCGATCACGCCGGAACAGGCGTTAAAACATCCGACCTGGAACATGGGTCCCAAGATCACAATCGATTCGGCGACGCTGTTCAATAAAGGGCTTGGAAATGATCGAGGCGCACTGGCTTTTTGGCGTCGAGATGAAGCGGGTCGAAGTCGTCATCCATCCGCAGAGCATTGTCCATTCAATGGTCGAGTTCGCAGACGGCTCGACGCTGGCGCAATTGAGTCATTCAAACATGCGTTTCCCGATTCAATACGCGGTGACCTGGCCAGATCGTGTCCCGAACAGTTTGCCGCCGCTCGATTTTTCGAAACTGTCGAAGTTGGAATTTTTCACTCCGCGCTACGACGATTTCCCCGCATTGAACCTCGCGCGGCGGGCGGGCGAGACCGGCGGCACTTTGCCCGCTGTGATGAATGCCGCCAACGAGATCGCGGTCGCAGCCTTCCTCGATCGACAAGTCCGTTTTCCGGACATCTGGCAGATTGTTGAGGAAGTCATGAACCGGCACAAGTCCGTTGCGCACGCTGATCTCGATGCAATATTGGAAGCGGACCAGTGGGCGCGGGCTCAAGCGAGGAAATGCGTTGAAGCGTTAAAGCGTTGAACGGTTTAAGCGGGAACGCGTCCAACTGATCAGCCGTTCACCGATCACTGATCACCAATCATGCTACTTCACATCGCCCGCGTCATCTTCATCCTGCTCGAGGTCCTCATCCTTTTTAACTTGCTGATTGTGGTGCATGAACTGGGGCATTTTCTGGCGGCGCGCTGGCGAGGGCTTTACGTCGAAAGATTCGGCGTCTGGTTCGGCAAACCACTCTGGAAAAAAAAGATCAACGGCGTCCAATACTCGCTCGGCTCGCTGCCGTTCGGCGGCTTCGTGGCGCTGCCGCAACTTGCGCCCGATGGACATCATCGAGGGAAAGGCCGATGTGGACCGGGCGCGGCTGCCGAAAATTTCCGCGCTCGACAAAATCATCGTAGCCATCGCCGGTCCGTTATTCAGTCTGCTACTGGCGCTTTGTTTCGCCGCCATTGTTTGGGCGGTCGGTCATCCGGTGGGCGAAGCCGATTCGACCACTGTAATTGGATACGTCATGCCCGATTCGCCGGCGCAAAAGGCTGGCTTGCAACCCGGCGATAAAATCCTTTCAGTGGATGGCAAACCGGTCAGGCGCTTTCTCGGGATGAACGATAGTGTGAGCTGGGATGTGGTGGGCAGCGAAGGCGACAAGATCGCGGTGAAATTTCAGAGAGACGGCAAAGTGCAAACGGTTTGGGTGGAGCCGTACATAGCAGAGACGGGCAGGTGGCGCAGAAAAAGTGTGCGCCAACTGCTCATTTCCCCGGCAGAGACACCGATCATCGCTAAAGTAGAACCAAACACGCCGGCAGCGACGGCTGGATTGCGTGCCGGAGACATCATTCGTGGGTTCGATCAGACGCCCATCTATAATCCAATCGCATTGTTGGAATACATCAACAAGCATCCAGACAATCGAGCTCGTTCTCCATGTAGAGCGGGGCGGTGCGAAATTGGACATCCCCGTAAAACCGACGCCTCTGCTTACGGGCGATCAGATGAAGCCGCGAATTGGAATTGAATGGGACACAACTGGAATCGTGTCCATCCAGCATCCCAGCCCAATTGAGCAGATTTACAACAGCGTAGCGAGCACGTTGAAGACAATTGGCGCGGTGGCATCCCCGAAATCGGACGTGAAGCTTCAACACTTGAGCGGGCCAATCGGGATTTGGAACATTTACCTCAGGCTTTTTGAAGCCCAGGGCGGTTGGAAACTGGCGCTGTGGTTCAGCGTGATCCTGAATGTGAACCTCGCGATCTTGAACATGTTGCCCATTCCCGTGCTCGATGGCGGTCACATTGTGTTGGCGCTCATCGAATCGGTCCGGCGCAAACCGGTGAACATGCGCGTGCTGGAGGTTGTTCAGACGAGCTGCGCCGTGGTGATCATCGGTTACATGGTCTACATCACGTTCTTCGACGTGCAGGATCTGCCGTTCGTCAGAAAAAAGCTCGACCAACTCGAAGCGCAATCGCCAGCGAAAAATAGCCAGACGCCGTAGCTGCGCTCGTTGCCAGAGTGGTCGAGGCTTCGTACATTCGAAATCTCGTGAACTATTGCGTTGATCCTCTTCATTATCACCGTCGCGCCACGCGCGGGGTGCAGGTGGGGAACGTCGGCATCGGCGGAGACAATCCCATCCGTGTCCAATCGATGATCACGTGCGATACGATGGACACCGAGGCGTCGATTCAACAAACAATCGAATTGGCGCAGGCTGGCTGTGAGATTGTACGCATCACCGCACCGACGGTGAAAGACGCGCGCAATCTCGAGCACATCGTCAAAGGTTTGCGCGAGCGCGGCTGCAACGTGCCGATCGTCGCGGATATCCATTTCAAACCCGAGGCAGCGATGGAAGCTGCAAAATGGGTGGACAAGGTGCGGATTAACCCAGGCAATTACGCGGATTCGAAAAAGTTCGTAATCCGCGAGTACACGGATGAGCAATACGCAAGCGAGCTGGCGCGGATTCGCGAGCGGTTTTCACCACTGGTCGAATTATGCAAGAGGCGCGGGATTTCGATGCGTATCGGAACGAACCACGGCTCGCTTTCGGATCGCATCCTGAATCGCTACGGCGACACGCCGCTGGGGATGGTCGAAAGCGCGCTAGAATTTGCTCGGATAGCGCGCGACTTGGATTATCACGATTTCGTTTTCTCGATGAAAGCGAGCAACCCGAAAATCATGATCGCCGCATATCGCTTGCTTGCGGCTCGATTAAACGAATTAGATGCCCAAGAAGCGATGACAGATAGCGGCGGTTCACCCGAACCGCCTGGGCGATTGGGGTCAATCGCCCCTACCTGGAATTATCCGCTGCATCTTGGCGTCACCGAAGCCGGTGAAGGCGAAGACGCGCGGATCAAAAGCGCGATTGGTATCGGTTCATTGCTTGCCGATGGAATTGGCGACACGATCCGCGTCTCGCTCACCGAGGACAGCCCTCATGAAATCCCCGTGGCGAAAGCGCTGATTGAGAATATCAAGAAAACGTCCAACCCCCAACGCTCAACTCCGATAAATCGCGAGCAAGCGCCCAACGTCCAATTATCCTTTGATCCGTTTTCGTATCAGCGACGAGCTTCGGAGAGGATTGAACGCGATGGCGTGAAGCTCGGCAGCGGAGAATTGATTCGAGTGATCGTCAGGCGGGCGAACTTCGACAAGATCGCGCACAAGATCGACAGAATGGGCGACTACAAACCGGAGATTGTTTACGAAAATGCGAACGTGATCGAGGTCGATCCTCGCGATGATGCAGCGATTACGAAAATCAACGCGGAGCGGAGCGCGCAACTTGTCAGTGTGAGAGACGATGTCAGCCTATCAGTGATTGCGGCGTTTCGGTTGCTGGCAGCACGATTGCAGGCGCGGCATCCGATTCTGCTGAAAGACGTGCTTCGTCGCGTCGCGACGGAAAATAACGAAATCCGAAGGACGAAGGACGAAGGAAGCCTAAATGACCAAATGACGAAAGGCGGTTCGGACTTCGTCATTCCTTCGTCATTGGTCATTCGTCATTCGTCATTCCTAAACACCCTTCTCACCGCCTCCACTAACATCGGCTCCTTGGTGTGTGATGGAATCGGCGACGCGATTTTGGTGCAGGGCGAGGAAGCGCCGGGACAAGCGCTGCGTTTGAGTTACAACATTCTGCAGGCCGCCGGTTCGCGGATTTTCAAAACTGATTATGTCGCCTGCCCTTCCTGCGGGCGGACGCTGTTCAATTTGCAAACCACAACGGCAAAAATCAAAGCTGCGACGTTGCATCTCAAAGGAGTAAAGATCGCCATCATGGGTTGCATTGTGAATGGCCCCGGTGAAATGGCGGATGCGGATTTTGGATACGTTGGCGGCGCGCCCGGCAAGGTGAATCTCTACGTCGGCAAAACCGCGGTGAAATTCAACATCCCAGAGGCGGAAGCAGTCGATCGGTTGAAAGATTTGATCCGCGAGCACGGCAAATGGGTTGATCCGGTGTCACAGGCGACACCGTTGGAAGCCGTTTCATAACACGGCCCGCGTTGGCGGACCGGATACGACCTATGTCCCGGCAATACACGCTGCAACGCACGCCAAGCTCGACCTCGATCCATATCGATTACGCCGCTGAGCTGAACGAACAACAGCTTGCAGCGGTGACTGCGCCGCCGGGGCCGATCCTTGTGATTGCCGGAGCGGGCTCGGGAAAGACGCGCACGCTCACTTATCGCGTGGCGTACCTGCTCGAAAACGGGATCGACCCCCGCAACGTTCTGCTTCTCACGTTCACCAACAAAGCTGCGCGGGAAATGCTGGGCCGCGTCGCGAATTTGCTGCCGGTCGATGCGAGCGGACTCTGGGGCGGAACATTTCATTCGGTAGGAAACCGGATTTTGCGCAGGCACGGCAGCGCACTCGGTTACTCCAGCGGATTCACCATCATGGACAGGGAAGATCAAAAGGATTTGATCGACACGGTTGTAGCCAATGCTGGGATTGATCCCAAGGAAATCCGGTTTCCGAAAGGCGATGTGCTTGCGGAAATCTTCAGTTTCGTCGTCAACACCGAGAAGCCGGTGGAGGAATTGCTCGCGGAAAAGTTTCCTTATTTTCTGCCGCTACTCGATAAAATTCAAGATGTTCACGAGCGATACGAAAAAAAGAAGAAGGCCACGAACTCGATGGATTTCGACGATCTGCTGGAAAAGACGTTGTCGATGTTTAAGCAACACGAGCGAATTGCGGAAGTTTACCGGCGGCAGTTTCAGTTCATTCTCGTCGATGAATACCAGGACACGAACAAAATTCAGGCTGACCTCGTTGACCTGCTGGCCCGCGATCATCGCAATGTGATGGTAGTGGGAGATGACGCGCAATCGATTTACTCCTGGCGCGGCGCGAATTTCCAAAACATTCTCGAATTTCCCAAGCGGTATCCGGACGCGCAGGTGTTCAAGATCGAGATGAATTACCGCAGCGTGCCTGAAATTCTGGACGTAGCGAACGCGGCGATTGCCGCAAACGTTCAGCAATTCCGCAAGCATTTAAGCGCGACGCGGGAATCAAAAGCGCTCAAGCCGGCTTTGGTAGCGCTGAACAATGGCGCGGAGCAGGCGCAGTTTGTGGCGCAACGGATTCTCGAATTACGCGATGAAAATGTCGATCTCAACGACATCGCCGTGCTTTACCGCGCGCATTATCACGCGGTCGAGTTGCAGCTGGAGCTTTCCCGCCGCGGCATTCCCTATCAAATCACCAGCGGCATTCGATTTTTCGAGCAGGCGCACATCAAAGACGTGACTTCATTTGTCCGTTTTGTGGCCAATCCACGCGATGAAGTCGCGTTTAACCGAATGGTGAAATTGCTTCCCGGCATTGGGAATCGTACCGCGGAGAGTCTCTGGCAGGCATGGGCAGCTGATTCTGTAGCCGCGGGCGTTGACCGCGGTACTGAAAACCAATCCGCGCGCGCCGGGGTCAACGCCCCCGGCTACAGCGAGCGCCTGCTTGCCATGCATGTTCCCGCCAAATCAAAGAAGATGTGGACGCAGCTGGCCCACACGCTGGACGAAATCGCACCTGGCGGTCAACCCAATCCGCCTTCGGAAATGATCACATCGATTGTAGAAGCGATCTACGACGATTACGCCAAAGTGAACTTCACAAACTACGAACTGCGCCGCGAAGACCTCGACCAGCTGGCAGTGTTCGCTCGTCAATTCAAGGACGTTCACGAATTTCTTTCCCAATTAGCACTGATCAGCAACGTCGATGCGGAGGCCACGCCAGCTCAAGGCGCAGACAAAGAAGCGGTCAATCTATCCACAGTGCACCAGGCGAAGGGCCTCGAGTTTCATACTGTGTTTGTGATCTGGTTGACCGACGGGATGTTCCCGAGCAGCCGCTCCCTCAATACGCGCGATGCGCTGGAAGAGGAACGGCGTTTGTTCTATGTTGCCGTCACACGCGCGCGCGACGAGCTTTATCTCACGTATCCGCAAATGCGTTTGTCTGGCGGCTACGGCGACGTTTTCCAGCGGCCATCGCGTTTTCTGCAGGAAATTCCAAATGAACTCGTCGAAGACTGGCAAATCAGAAAAGGCTGATTTTCTTGCCACGGATTGACACGGATGAGCAGATGTTAGAAATCCAAGGCGAGCATCCAGACAAGTTGCTGCATCGAGCAACGACCGAGGCCGTCATCGGAGCTGCGTTCGAAGTGCAGCGCGAGCTTGGGTACGGATTTCTTGAGCGGGTTTATCAGCGCGCATTACAGGTTGAGCTAAAGCGCCGGGGCGTTGCTGCCGAGATCGAAAGACGCATTCAGGTTCAGTATAGGGGCGTGATCGTGGGCGACTACGACGCCGATTTGATCGGCGACGGCTGCGTCGCCGTCGAAATCAAGATCAATCCTATGTACGATAAGCGCGACGAAGCGCAGTTGCTCAATGAGCTGAAAGCGACTGGTCTCAAGGTTGGATTGCTACTCAATTTCGGACGAACCAAAGTGGAGTACAAACGGCTCGTCTTTTGAATCCGTGTTTCATCCGTGTTCATCCGTGGCTGAATGAATTTGTCGCCAGACAGAAAGATCGCCGGCGTCCTCGCGCCGCTGTTTGCATTGCGTGGTGAGGATGATTTGGGAATCGGCGACACCGGAGCCTTGCGGGAGTTCATCGATTGGGCCGCAAGAATTGGATTCAAACTTGTCCAACTCCTGCCCATCAACGAGACCGGCGCCGATAACAGTCCATATAATGCCATCAGTGCCATGGCGATCGAGCCGACAACGCTGCAGCTGGCACCGAATTCGCCAGAGGATTTAACGCGCGAAGATTTTGAGAGATCAATCGCTGGTGTCGATCTTCCCAGCCTTCGGCGCGGCCCGGTGAAGTACCGCCACGTGAAAAGACTAAAGTGGCACTTGCTCGAAAAGGCATTCGCGAGTTTCTCCGAACGCGCCACTGAAAAACGGCAAGCAGCATTCCAAACGTTCTGTGAAAAAGAATCCGCCTGGCTGCGCGATTACGCATTTTTTCGGGTACTGGTGGAGGAAAGTAATGGCAGCGCCGCGTGGGATCGATGGCTGGCGCAGCATCAAACAATAGAGAAAGCGCGCCGTTGGCGGGACGGAGCGCCTCCTGATCGACAAGCAGGCCTGACGCGGCGCGAGGAATTTTTTTGTTACGTCCAATGGATAGCGCACCAGCAATGGCGCGGCATCAAATCGTATGCGGAAGAACGCGGCGTCGCGCTAATGGGCGATATTCCATTCGGCGTCAGTTACTACAGCGCCGATGTTTTCGCGCGCCCGCACGAATTCGTGCTCGATTGGTGCGGCGGGGCGCCGCCCGAGCCGACCTTTAAGGACGACCCGTTCACGCAGAAATGGGGACAGAACTGGGGCATTCCGCTCTATCGCTGGAGCGCCATGCGGATCAACAATTGTCAGTGGTGGCGCGAACGGGTGCGCGCTGTCCGGTGCATCTTTCATCTCTTCCGGATCGATCACGTCCAGGGATTTTACCGCATCTACGCCTTCCCGTGGCGGCCACGGAGAAACAAGGAATTTCTCCCGCTTGATGGACGTCAAATGCTGGAGCGAACCGGCGAGCGCGCCCCGTATTTTGTTCCCCGCGACGACAACACACCCGAAAACCGCGAACTAAATATGCGCGAAGGGGAAGAATACCTGCGCGTGGTTCTGGAAGAAACGGGTATCGCACGTGTGATTGGCGAAGACCTTGGCGTTGTCCCAGAATATGTGCGCCCCAACTTACGGTCGCTCGGGATTGCCGGATTCAAAATTCCGCAATGGGAAATGCGCGATGGGATGATCGTTCCCGGCGAAATGTATGAGCGGCTTTCCGTCGCGACTTACGCAACCCACGATCACAGCCCGATACGTGCTTTATGGAATGTGGCTGTCGAGCATCCATTCTCTGATACTGGAGCACAGGCGCGAATCACGCTGGAAAAGATCGCTCTATTTTCCGGGCTGAATCGAAAAATCGACCAGCTCGATTTCGAAAAAGATTTTTATCCGGCAATTATGCATTCGCTTTTTAGGAGCGACTCGTGGATCGCCATGGTCATGATCAGCGATCTGCTGGCGCGCGCGTACAGGTTTAACATTCCTGGGACAAAGGCCAACTTGAATTGGACGCGGCGAATGCAGCGCTCCATTGCGCAGCTCCGTTCCAGTCGCAAAGAGCGAAAACGAATGCAACTAATTCGCGAGCTGCTGCAAAAGACAGGGCGCCTCTAGTTACGCGTCACCCGCTCTTTTCGATCGGCGCGCCGACTTTGTTGCCCCACTCAGTCCACGAACCGTCATAATTGCGAACGTTGTTCAGTCCTAACAAGTACGTCAGAACAAACCAGGTGTGACTGGAGCGTTCGCCAATCCTGCAATAGACAATTGTGTCTTTGCCAGGAGCGACTCCGCACTGATCGAAATAAATTTTTGCCAGTTCTGATGCCGGCTTGAATGTGCCGTCATCATTTGTAGCAGTCTTCCACGGCATGCTCTTTGCCCCTGGAATGTGGCCGCCGCGCAGCACGCCTTCCTGCGGATACTCCGGCATGTGCGTGATCTCACCCCTGTATTCACCGGGCGAACGCACATCAACCAGCGGTTTGCCGCCCTTGCTTTGCGTCAGCGCTTCGTCGAAAAACGCGCGAATTTCCTTATCGAACCGTTTCTTCGGCACCGGATAATCTGTGGTCGAATATTCCGGGACTTCGCGCGTCATGCGGCGGCCTTCGGCTTTCCATTTGTCGCGGCCGCCATTGAGAATTTTGACTTTCTCGTGCCCAAACAAACGAAACGCCCAGAGCGCGTAGCACGCCCACCAGTTCGCCTTATCGCCGTAAAAAATACAAGTGGTCTCCGGCGTGATGCCGTGGCGGCTGCACAGCCGCGCGAATTTCTCCGGCGAAATATAATCGCGAATTAGCGGATCCTGGAGATCGGCACGCCAATCGATGTGCACCGCGCCCGGAATATGCCCGGTGTCGTAAAGCAAAATATCCTCATTTGACTCGACGATCCTGATACCGTCGTCCTTGAGGTGTTTCTCCAGCCAATCTGTTTCCACCAGCGCATCCGGATGAGCGTATTGAGTTGGATTCATAGCCATAGGAAGAAAAACTTGCGGCTACTCTCGCAAGCGAGCAAGGGATTTTGGTTTGTGCTGAGGACGCGAGGCGAGGACTCCGGGCTCATCGCAAAATCGAATCAGCCGGATAAATCACGCCGTTTTTAATTACGCTGTCGATGTCAGAAGCCTGCGCGATGTCATCCAGCGGATTGGAATTGAGAATGACTAAGTCTGCAAAATTGCCGTTCTCGACTTTGCCGATGTGTGCGCCGGTATCGCCGCCGAAAAGTTTCGCCGCGTTCGCCGTGGCGCATTGGAGAATCTGCATCGGCGTCAGCCCGGCTTGTTTCATCAGCTGGAATTCGCGAAACAACGCTGGCCCATGAATTGTGCCGATGTTTCCCGCGTCCGTGCCAGCGGCAATGGTCACGTCGGCATCCTCTAGTTTTTTCAAATTCGGCAGCGCGACTTCATACGTCTTATTGATCCGATCCAAAGCAGCTTTCGAATCAGCCAACGCGTCCTTGATTCGCTGTGGCAATTTGTCCTGTGGAATCTTCGTGACGTCGAGCGACGCGATCACTTCCGGATTGCCCCACTTTTGTTCTTCAGGCGTGAGATTCAACTGGTGCGAAAAGGTGCGGCCGTAGCGCTCGAACACGACAAGCGTCGGACACAGAATCGATGTGCCGATCTTTCAAGAGCTTCACGAACGCCTCATCCACGGGTTTATCGATCACGCTGTGGACGAGCACATCGGCGCCTTCTTCAACGGCCGCGCGCGCGGTTTCCAATTCGGTCGCGTGCACCGCGACGCGAATTTTGTGCGCGTGACTTTCTTCAATCGTCGCACGCGCAATAGGCCGAAACGAATCGACCGGATGATCTTTGTCCACGATGTACCAGATCTTCACCAGATCTGGTTTTTGCTCGATAAGTTTCCGCACGAACTCGCGCGCCTGCTCGGGAGTCTCAATCTTCACAATTGGCGGATCGCCCAGATCGAGTTTCTCGCGCGAGACACTCGATATTAATGGGCCAGCCACGGCGACGCGCGGCGCTTTTGCGGTTGCGTTCGCTTTTTTGCGCACGTCGAAATTCCACATCGGCCCCCCGACATCAACTACGCTGGTAATGCCGCAACGAATGTAGCGCGCGAAAACATCATCGAGGTGTGATTTGATCCAGGCAACTTCGTCTTTGTACGGCCGAACGCTGTTCAAATCGGCGACATCAGGTCGCGTAAACAAATCCGCCGATTGAAAAAAATGAATGTGCGTGTCGATGTAGCCGGGCAAAATGAATTTGCCGACGCAACTGAACTGTTTACCAAGCGTCGCCGCGTCCTGTCTGCCCATCGCGACGCGTTCGATCTTGTCACCGTTGATCACGACCGTCGCGTTCGGCAGCACTTTGCCGTCAGCCGGATTAATCACAGTCGCGCCGACGAGTGAAATTTTCTCCGCGTGACGTCGCTGTAGCGATCGAAAGAGCGCAGAGAATGACAGACAGGCGCGTATTCATAATGTCACATCAAACATCAAACATCTTACGTCAAACATCTGTTATTCTTTCGATTCAGGGACTGCTTTCTCAGCGGCTTTGAAACCGATCCTGGAATGCGTGCCGTCGCAAAAGGGTTTCTCGGTGGACGCGCCGCAGCGACAGAGCGCCATGCGCTTCTCCACGGGAAATTTCTTTCCATCGGCGTCGATCAATTCCACTTCGCCCGTCACAATGTAAGGGCCGTTCTTGATTGTCTCGATTGTTACTTGAGCCATGGCGGAACACTAAAGCACCAAATGCCAAACCCCCAAGCACCAAGGAATCAGTAGGGTCCAAAGCTCAAAACGGCAACGGCTGCAGAATCCTGGGAGCACAGGCCGCAGGCCTGTACAAACCTGCAACAGCGTTGTCTGGTCAATTTCCGATTAGTGTGCCAGCGTGGTTCTCCTGATTTTTCCGAAAACGAAAAGCATGTGCTCGGGAGGATTGCTCTGTAATTTTTGGTCTATAGAATGAGGATTTTCCGCTATCAGATCAGTCAGGGATCACTCTCCATCGTTGCCGTTTGTGTCTTCCTGGCGGGGATTACGTGGCTGGTCTTCGGCCAAACGCTGGGTCACGGCTTCGTTGACTACGACGATCCGCAGTATGTCTATGACAATTTAGAGGTGACGAGCGGCCTCAGCCTGCACGGAATGACGTGGGCGTTCACGCACAGCCACTACAACAATTGGCATCCGCTCACCTGGCTAACGCACATGCTCGATTGGCAGCTGTACGAGCGGAAACCTGGTGGCCATCATTTCACGAACGTGCTGTTGCACACGGTTGGTGTGCTTTTGTTGTTTCTTGTGGTCGCACAGATGACGGGAGCGCTCTGGCGCAGCGCTTTCGTGGCGGCAATCTTTGCGATTCATCCCCTGCGCGTGGAATCAGTCGCATGGATCGCAGAGCGCAAGGATGTGTTGAGCGGCGTGTTCTTCATGCTGACGTTGGGCGCCTACGTTCGCTACGTTCGCCGGCAAACCATTGGCCGATACGCGGTCGTGTGGATTTTGTTCGCGTGTGGGCTGATGTGCAAGCCGATGCTGGTGACACTGCCCTTTGTGCTTTTGCTCCTGGACTATTGGCCGCTCAACAGAGTCAGAAATCAGAGGTTAGAAGTCGGAAATCGGAGATTAGGAGTCAGTAGTCAGCCGCCTTCAGGAAGCTCTGGAGAGCCGAGGTGGTCACTGGTTCGCCATCTCATATTGGAAAAAGTCCCTTTGCTCGCGCTGTGTGTGGTCTCCTCCGTTATTACTCTTCTCGCCCAAGGGGACGCGATCGTTTCGATCTCGCGGTTGCCGTTTTGGTGGCGGCTGAATAATGCTTTTCTGAGCTACATTGTGTATGTGCGCCAGATGCTCTGGCCATTCGGTCTGACGCCGTTCTACACCTATCCTCAAACAACATTGCCCAGCTGGGAAGTCGCGCTTTCCATTGTACTACTGATCGGGATTACGGCGGCAGCGATCGCTCTAAGACGAGGGCATCCCTATCTGGTAACCGGTTGGTTCTGGTACCTTGGGATGCTTGTGCCTGTAATCGGCGTCGTCCAAGTTGGTTCACAGGCGCATGCTGATCGTTACACATATCTGCCGCAGATCGGCCTGTATCTTGCGCTGACGTGGATGATTGCCGACCTGGCGAAAGCCTGGCGTCGCCAATGGATTTTAACCGCGGCGGCGACAGCCGTGATTGCCTTCTTGAGTTGGCGTGCATGGATTCAAGCCTCGTATTGGCGCGAGAGCGAGTCACTGTGGAAACACACGCTTGCTGTGACGCCAGACAACGCGGTGGCGCACAACCACCTTGGCAAGCTCTTTCTTGAAAAAGGATTGATCGATGAAGCAGTCGCTCATTGCCAGGCGGCGGTGAATTCGTTGCCAAATTCCGCGATGTTTCAGGCCGATCTGGGTACGGCCTTGCTCCGTAAGGGCCTGACCGATGAAGCGATTCTTCATTTCCAAAAAGCGATGGGGTTAGCGCCGAATCGCACCGAGCGCGCCGAAGTGCAGTCTAATATGGGCAATGCGCTCCTCCAGAAGGGTCTGGCAGATGAGGCAATTGTTCAGTTCCAACAGGCGCTGGAATTAACCCCAGCCGACGGGATCATTCACAGTGATTACGGCAACGCACTTCTTCGGAAGGGCCTGGTAGATGAGGCGATCGTTCAGTTCCAACAGGCGTCGGAGTCAGCTCCGAACGACAGGATCATTCACAATGATTACGGCAACGCACTTCTTCGGAAAGGCCTCGTGAATGAGGCCATTGTGCAGTTTCAAAAAGCGTTGGAATCAGGGGTCGAGGATGCTTACACGCCCAGTATTCACTACAATCTCGGCAACGCTTTTCGAAAGAAGAAATTGCTGGGCGAAGCGGTCGCTCAATATCGGGAGGCGCTAAAAAGAGCGCCTCGGCTGCTAGCCGCCCAGGACAACCTGGCGTGGATATTGGCAACAGCTCCAGATGCATCGCTTCGGAATGGCTCTCAGGCGCTTGAGTTGGCCATGCAAGCCAACCAGCTTTCCGGAGGCAGAGATCCCATCATTCTGCGTACGCTGGCCGCGGCTTATGCAGAGAACGGGGAGTTCTCTAAGGCTTTCGAAAGTGCTAAGAGGGCCTTGGAATTAGCAACCACGCAGAGGAACCAAGCTCTCGTGGAAGCGCTTCAGCATGACCTCTCGCTCTATCAGAAAGAGTTGTCTCATCGCTAGCCCTGATCGGGATCGGATCTGCGACTTAACCCTAACCATCCGATGAAGCTGCGGGGGTGCACTCCACGCATCAATACGAAGTACGCCCGCGCAAAGATAACGCAGCTTAGATCAAATCCACTTTGCCCGTGACGATGTATGGGCTGTTCTTGATTGTCTCGATTGTTACTTGAGCCATGGGCTTATTGTAATGTCATGTCGACCGAAGTGTCCCGCAATCGCGGGATTGCTGTTGCTGAAAGAATTAGAGATTCCTCGACTCCGCTCGGAATGACAAACGATATTGCTTCAATCGAGCCGCAGCATCGTTCGCTTGACTTTTTGCGCGGCTTGCGCATTAAGAACGCCGTCGAAAGTCTATGCATCATTCAATGTTGGGCGTTCTGCGGGTAATTGTCTGTGTTGGTCTCGTCTTACTCGTTGCCGGTTGCGGTGAGGACACTCGCTATTCCGGCAATACGCAGTACCTGGGTGGCGGCGTTTACGGCGGCGCGCCTGCTGGTCCGCCGCGGGACACTGTCTCCTATTGGGATGGAGACAGCGTTGGCGGAAGCCCATCTGTTAAGATCAGCCTCGGAGAACAGCGCGCCTATTTTTACAAGGGCGGCGTGCTCGTGG
Source organism: uncultured Verrucomicrobiae bacterium (assembly GCA_963840305.1). Taxonomy (GTDB): domain Bacteria; phylum Verrucomicrobiota; class Verrucomicrobiia; order Chthoniobacterales; family UBA10450; genus Udaeobacter. Next base: position 91,608 of record CAWIYE010000005.1, on the reverse strand, counting down.
GCGTTTCGCAATTATCCACCGGCCGCGAGGGACTCAACACTCCCCTTGGAAATTTCAAGATTATTCAAAAGGACAAAGACCACGCCTCCAGCTTATTCGGCGATTATGTGGACTCGGCGGGTACGGTAGTCGTCCCCAATGTTGACATTAAGAAAGATCCGAAACCGCCGCAGGGCGCTCACTTCAAGGGGACACCGATGCCGTACTTCATGCGGATCGTATCCGGAACAGGCATGCACGCCGGCTATTTGCCAGGGTATCCCGCCTCGCACGGCTGTATTCGCATGCCAGAATTCATGGCTGAAAATTTCTTTAAGTCCGTCTCTGTAGGAACGCCGGTGACGATTACGAACTAATCGAAGCCTTGTAGCCGGGACGACGTCGTCATCCCATCGGGAAGCTGTCAGCTTCCCCTACAGAATTTGGATTGCCGTAACGGGAGCATTCGGCTCGACCGCTTTCGGAGCTCCATGGCACGTTCGCCGCGCATTTCTCGCCTCTCCCCTGGAAAATGGAACACGCAACCATTGCGCTCTTCACCTATGGCAAGTCTGGCACGCGCGAAGCACAACCAAACCTGCCTTTGGAAGCGTAGTATCAAGGCTTGCAGAAAATTCGTGCCCGCGTCATTCTGATGATCCCGCTGGAAAAAATATGATTGTCATCACCCAACCAAACGCGACCGAGGAACAGATTCAACGGATCGTCACACGCGTGCGCGAGTTTGGGCTGGAGGCACAAATCAGCCGCGGCGCATCGCGCGTGATCATCGGTGTAATCGGGCCGGAGGCGCTCCTTCGCGAAAAGCCGATCGCCGCAATGGCCGGTGTGGAAGCGATCGTGCCCGTGTTGAAGCCGTACAAACTTGCCGCGCGGGATTCGCGTGGTTCCTCTTCGGTCGCAATCGGCGACGTGCGTTTGGGCGAACACGAAGACGTCGTTCTGATTTGCGGTCCGTGCTCGGTGGAAAGTAGAGAACAAATTCAGTCCATCGCGACAATCGTAAAGGAATCTGGCGCAAAAATTTTGCGCGGCGGCGCGTTTAAACCGCGCACTTCGCCCTATAGTTTTCAGGGATTACGCGAAGACGGACTTCGCTTTCTCGCAGAAGCGCGCGCGAAGACGGGCCTGCCTGTGGTCACAGAAGTCATGGACCCGCGCGATCTTCCGATGATCGAAAAGTATGCAGACTGCCTGCAGGTCGGCACGCGCAACATGCACAATTTTTCGCTCTTGAAAGAAGTGGGTCGCAGCAGACTTCCTGTGCTGCTCAAACGCGGATTCAGCGCCACAATTTACGATTTGATGATGAGTGCCGAATACATTCTCAACGAGGGCAACTCGAACGTGATTCTCTGTGAGCGCGGCATCCGCACGTTCGAGACGGCCGCTCGCTACACGCTCGATCTTAGCGCTGTTCCGATTTTAAAATCGAAAACGCATTTGCCGGTGATTGTCGATCCGACGCATGCGCTCGGGCTGCGCGAGTTTGTGCCGCAGATGTCTCTCGCCGCAGTCGCCGCCGGCGCGGACGCGCTAATGATCGAGGTGCACGATTCCCCGGAGTTGGCCAAGAGCGACGGTAACCAGGCGCTCACGCCGGAAATTTTCGCTGAACTTGTCCCGCGCCTTCGCGCCGTCGCCGCGGCCATCGGCCGAATACTGTAGCCGCTGGAGTCGAGAATAGCCCAGCGTTTCAGCTGGATGTGATCGCGACAAGTCCCGCAAGGCGACGACAGAAACTTCTTCGCCCCATTTCGCGGCTCGGTCGACATGAGCTAACCCAGCCTTAAAAGGCTGGGCAATTCCCTTGGCAATGCCTCCGGCATGTGGCTTCGATTCCATTCACACGTAAGCTCTAGCAGTGGAAAAATCCATTCGCACAGAGCTTCTGGACATGTGTCGCGGCGAGCGAACCAATCGCGCGCAAACTCGCCGCGATACAAAAGGCTCAATGGCCGGTGCAATTTTCGCACGTGATCCAGCCGGCTCAGCCGTTTCTGACGGCCGTGACCGCAAGCTCGTGGCATCGGCTTCCAGCTGATGATCGACAAGATGTCGATTCCACGATCTGGGTCTTCTGCCCCAGCGTTCATTCCCAGGAATTGTTTTACGAAAGTTTGCTCAACTGGCAGCCAGACGCGCTTTTCCTGCCAGAAGCCGAGCTGGCCGCAGTAGAAAATGTTTTGCCCGACCCGGAAATTGCCGCGGAACGGCTGGCGCTGCTCATGCAAATCGGGACCGGTCCGCGCATCATCGTCGCGACGCGCGCAAGTCTCGATCAACCTGCGCCAAAGCGCGGCACGCTCCAATCTGCCGTTACCCAACTCCGACGCGGAGCAAACTTAAAGATGGAAAAGCTTCTCGACCAACTCGTGGGCAGCGGTTATGAGCGCGTCGCGCAAGTAACCACTCGGGGACAGTTCGCCGTTCGCGGCGGCATTCTCGATCTCTATTCGTGGCAGGCGCCATTGCCATTTCGACTGGAATTTTTCGGCGACCAAATCGAATCACTGCGCGAATTCGACATCGATACTCAAACGTCAGTGCGCGATCTAAGGTCGGTCGATATTCTGCTCGAAACGGCGGACGGCCAAAGCGGTGTTCGTTCGCGATTACGTGCGCGACCGCGATCTGATCATCGACATCGAGCTGCTGCAAACTCGGCGGCTTCAGGCCACCAACTTCGAAGCGCCCAGATCCAAATCAGCGAAAGCTGGATCGAGACCGGTCCAGAAGATTTCAGCGGGGCGTTCGAGGATTGCGACATCGGAGAATTTGCGGCCGGCGATCTCGTGCTGGCCGAGGCAAAACGCGCGCAGTTTGTCGAATCGCTTAAAAGAATGGCGCGCGAACAACGCCAGAATCGTCATTTATTTTCAGACCGAGGGCGAGATTGAGCGCTTCCGCGAAATCATGGCGGGCGCCACTGAACGAGTTCGATTTCGTCGAAGGAACACTTGCGCGCGGCTTTTGTTTCCCCGCAGCCAATCTTGTCGTCCTGTCGGCTGCCGAATTGTTTGGACGATTCGCAGTCCATGCGCGGAGGCATTTGCGTCGCGCGGAGCGCCACCGTGCGCAGATCGATTTCAGCGAACTAAACGAAGGCGACCTGGTCGTGCATCTCGAGCACGGTATCGGAAAATTTCTCGGACTGCAAAAATTTGCTGTAGGGCAGGCGCATCGCCTGCCGGGCGCACGTGAGACAGACTCGGCAAGCGGAGCGCTTGCCCTACAACAGCAAGGACAACCACAAGAGGTGTTGGTGCTCGAGTTCGCCGATGAAGCAAAGCTCTACGTTCCACTCGAGCAGGCGTACCTCGTTTCCCGCTACGTTGGCGCAGGAAAAAAATCGCCACCGCTAAGTTCGCTCGGCGACGGGAAATGGGCGCGCGCCAAAATAAAAGCCGCGGCTTCCATTTTCGATTACGCCGGCAAAATGCTTGCCGTCCAGGCGGAGCGACAAATGCACTCCGGTCACGCATTCGCCCCGGACACAAAATGGCAGGCAGAATTCGAACATTCCTTTCCGTTCCGGGAAACGCCGGACCAAATGAAGGCGATCATCGATACAAAAATCGACATGGAGCGTCCGCGTCCGATGGACCGCCTGATTTGTGGCGACGTCGGTTTTGGCAAAACCGAAGTCGCAGTTCGCGCCGCGTTCAAGGCGGTCATGAACGGCAAACAAGTGGCCGTGCTCGCGCCGACAACAGTGCTCGCTCAACAACATTTCGAGGTGTTTCGCCAACGCATGCTCGATTACCCGGTGCGCATCGAAATGCTCAGCCGCTTTCGTTCGCAATCCGAACAGAAGAAAGTGCTACAACTGCTGCGCGAAGGCGGCATCGATATCGTCATTGGCACGCACCGGCTCATCTCCGGCGACGTTGTATTCAAAGATCTCGGCCTGGTGGTGATCGACGAGGAACAGCGATTCGGAGTTCTGCACAAGGAGAAATTCAAAGAGCTCTTCAAGCTGGTTGATGTGCTGACGCTTTCTGCCACGCCGATTCCGCGCACTCTCTATCTTTCACTCGTAGGCGTAAAAGACATGTCCACGATTGAGACTCCGCCGCTCAACCGTTTGCCGGTAGAGACAGTCGTCTCGGCTTACGATGAACGAATCATTCGCGCGGCGATTGACCGCGAGCTGGAACGGCAAGGGCAGGTATTCTTTTTGCACAATCGCGTAGCGACCATCGAGCGAGCGCGCGACCGGATCGTCCATCTTTGCCCGCAGGCCCGAGTTGAAATCGGGCATGGCCAGATGGACGCGGACGAGCTGGAAGCGGTGATGGCACGATTCATCGCCGGCAAAACCGACGTGCTCGTTTGCACCACGATCATCGAAAGCGGTCTCGATATTCCGAATGCAAACACCATCATCATCGATCGCGCAGATCAGTTTGGTCTCGCCGACTTGTATCAACTGCGTGGACGCGTCGGCCGAGCCGAGCACAAGGCGTACGCCTATCTGCTTCTTCCGCGCGAAATGATGACAATCGGCGCCGCGCGCAAGCGAATCAGCGCCATCAAACAGTACAGCTCGCTGGGCGCGGGTTTTCGCGTTGCCATGCGCGACCTGGAGATTCGCGGCGCCGGCAGCATTCTGGGCACAGCTCAGAGCGGCCACATCGTGGCGGTCGGTTTCGATTTGTATTGCCAGTTGCTCAAGCAGGCAGTGGCGCAGCTGAAAGGCGAAAAGCCGCGGCTCCGGCTGGATGTCGATTTACGACTCGATTTTGTCGTGACGAACGAAGCGGAGTTCGTTCGCCGCCAAAATCGTGCTGGAAGGGAAGCTGTCAGCTTCCCCTATAAGATTCCAGCGTTCATTCCGGTCACTTATGTCAGCGACTCTGCGCTGCGCATCCGAGCGTACCGCGATATTGCGGAAATCACTTCGCATGAGCAATTGGATCGTTTGCGGCGCGACTGGCGTGATCGCTTCGGCCCGTTCCCTCCGGCAGTTGACAATTTGTTTGGTCTCATCGAAATCAAGTTGGCCGCGGCAAGATCAGGGGTGACCCGGGTGGAAGTGCGCGACCGCAAACTAATGCTGACGCGGCATGGGGATTTTATACTTGTCGCGGGCAAATTCCCTCGTTTAGTTGCAGCGAAAATCGAGCAGCACCTCGGGGAAATTCTGGAACTGATTAAGAAACTATGAGAGACCTTGTGCGTCCATTTGCAGTCGTTTTGCTGGCGGTCTGCGGGCTTGTCACTATTGCCCGTTTGTTGCGCTGCGTTTGCCCAGGAACCGCTGGTGGTGGACGGCATCGCCGCGATTGTGAATGGCGATGTGATCACCATATCACAAGTGCGCGCTCTATCCGCGCCACGGGAAAAGCAGCTGCGAGCGCAATACACCGGCCAGGAATTGGAAAAACAACTGAAAGCAGCGCGGGAATTAGCGCTGAAAGACTTGATCGATCGGCAGCTTGTTCTTCAGGCGTTCAAAAAAGAGAAGTACGAAATTCCCGATCATTTCGTGGATGAACGGATGCACGAGATCATCCGGGAGAATTTTGGCGGCGACCGCAATACGTTTATCAAAACGCTCGAGGCGCAGAACTTACACGTTGGGCGAGTTCAAGCAAAAGGAGATGGAGCAAATGATCGTCCAGGCGATGCGCAGCCATAACGTCAAGAGGGAAAACATTATTTCGCCCACGAAAATAGAAGATTACTACAGGAAGCATCGCGACGAATTCACCGCCAAGGAGACGATCAAGCTGCGCATGATCATGATTCCCGGCCAAAAAGATACAGCGACTGCCCCGGCGCAAAAGGCGCTGGCCGAAGAAGTCCTCGGCAGACTGGCTGGCGGCGCAGAGTTTGACCAGACAGCGCAGATTTATTCTGAGGACAGCACTCGTGACAATGGCGGCGACTGGGGCTGGATCGAACGCAAGACTCTGGCTGGCCCGCTGGAAAAGGTCGCCTTCAACATGCCAGTCGGCAGGATCAGCAACATCGTCGATTACGCCGGGAATTATTACATTCTCAAAGTTGAAGACAAACAGGGCGGCACGACGAAATCGCTCAATGAGGTGCGGGCTGATATCGAGAAAAAACTGGTCCAAGAAGAAGCGCAGCAAATTCAGGAGCGCTGGATCGCCAGCCTGCGCGAAAAGGCCTACATCAAGACCTTCTAGCGAATTCCGCTCTTCCTCGTCCCCTTAGTCTGAGTCTGCGATCCCTTGCTCCTGATTCCTGCTCGCCTGCCAAGCCGGAACGGTGCGCAATTAATCAGATTCGATTACGATCACGATCATGAGCACCAGCCTCCGCACAGCTACGGCTCGGCAAGCCAGGACGAAGAAGCCGCGCATTGGCATCACGCTGGGCGATTGCGCCGGGATCGGGCGGGAGATTGTCGAGCTTGCTCTGAAGTCTGATCGCCTTGCGCGCGCAGCGGATTACAAGATCATCGGCAAATATCCCGATTGCACGCCAGGACATCCCACCCACGAAACTGCGCGTGCCGCTGCGGCTGCGCTCGAAGAAGCAGTCACACTTGCGCGGCGGGGCGAGCTCGATGCAATTGTAACTGGGCCAGTTCACAAGGCCCGGATGTACGAAGTTGGTTTTAGGTTTCCGGGGCAAACGGAATTTTTTGCCGAGCGCTGCGGCGTCAAAAATTTCGCGATGTGTCTGTCCGGCGGAAAGCTCACGGTCGCGCTCGTCACCACGCACATTCCGTTGCGCGAAGTCTCGCGCGCACTGAAGCAATCGGAGATCGTTCGTGTGGGCTTGCTGCTTCTCGATTTTCTCCAGCGCCGCTGTGGAAAACCAAATCAAAAGCGCATGCCGCGTGTCGCGGTGGCCGGATTAAATCCGCACGCCGGCGAATCGGGCAAACTCGGACGCGAAGAAATCGAAATCATCAGTCCGGCTATCGCCGAACTGAAATCCAAAATTCGAAATTCGAAATTCGAAATTATAGGTCCGGTTTCACCGGATACCGTCTTTCATCGCACGATCGAAGGTGAATTCGATGCGGTGCTTTGCATGTATCACGACCAGGGATTGATCCCGCTAAAGCTGCACGCGTTTCACGAAGGTGTGAATGTCACGCTGGGCCTTCCTTTTCCTCGCACCAGTCCAGATCACGGCACTGCATTTGAAATTGCCGGAAAAGACGTCGCAAGAGGCGGATAGCATGATTGCCGCGATCGATCTTGCGATAGAGCTTGCGCAAAGCAGAACGGTATCCGCCAAATGCGCAAAAGGACGCCAAAGGAAAATGCATTGATTTTCTTCTACCGCGTTAGCGTCATCTGGCGTTTTTGGCGGATCGCTTCTCGACTACGATTACGAGCACGCGCATGAACAGGAACAGTATCGCCAAATACGCGTCCGTTTTTAACATCGGGCTGCAGAACACGTTCGTGTATCGCTGGAACTATTTTCTGCGCGCGCTCTTTGGCCTGATCCCGCTGGCCGGCACGGTCTTTCTCTGGGCCGCGGTGTTCAAGGAGCGCGGCGGCGAACTGCACGGCTACGATTACGGCTCGATGATTTATTATTATTTGCTCACCCTTTTGGTCAGCAATCTGGTCGTGCCGACGGAGGATGAATGGCAAATCGCCGCTGATATTCGCGAAGGCCAGATCAATGCGCTGCTCACCAAGCCGATGAGTTATCTCGCGTACCGGTTCAGCATTTTCTTAAGTGGCCGGCTCGTTTACAGCTTCGTCACGTTGCCGCCGATTGCGGTGATCTTCATTTATTTCCGAGAGTACATCGTGCTGCCGACCGATCCACTGATCTACGTCTTTACGGCCGTCTCGATATTGATGGCGGCATTCATTCAATTCTTCATCACCTACAGCCTGGCCATGATGGCGTTTTGGATTTTGGAAATTTCCACCATCGTGTTCATCGTTTATTCGTTCGAATATTTCCTCGGCGGCCAGATGTTTCCCATCGACATCATGCCGTCCGCAGTCCAGGCCGTGATGAAGTGGCTGCCGTTTTACTACGAGTTGTTTTGTCCGGTCGCGATCTTTCTCGGCCGTTTAAAAGGCGCCGACCTCGTGCAAGCGCTGGCGATCCAATCCGGCTGGCTCCTGCTCGCATGGACCTGGGCGCGCTTCATGTGGCAACGCGGCCTCGGCCATTACCAGGCCGTTGGCGGATAGGGTAGCTGCCAATTGTCAATACAAACGTCGAACGCTCAACGCCCAACGCTGAACGCTCAATTCAGCTCTTCCGAGTTGGACGTTGAGTGTTGAACGTTGGACGTTTTCATCCGAAATAGCACGCACCATGGCGCGACTACACGAGTATCAGGGCAAAGCCATCCTTGCGGCGAACGGGTTCAATATCCCGCATGGTCGCGCCGCTCTCGAGTCGCCAATGACGCCGTCGCGGCAGCGAAGGAATTAGGCGGCGAAGTTGTGATCAAAATTCAGGCGTGGACGACCGGGCGCGCGGGTATCGGCGGAGTCGCCTTCGCCAAAGACGCTGATGAGATCCGGGCGCACGCTGAGCGGATGTTGTCGATGAAAGTCGGACAGTTTCCTGTCGAAGCGGTGCTGGTAGAAGAGAAGATCGACATAGATCGCGAGTTTTTTCTTTCGTTCGCCATCGATGACGCTGCCCGCGCGCCAGTGATTATTTTCGCCGCTGGCGGCGGCACAGGAATTGAGGAGCGCGCCGCATCGACGCGACGGATTCCCTGTGATGTGAAACGCGGACCGGTGGATTCGGCCGTGAATGATGCCGTTGCTTCGTGTGGACTTTCAAAGTCGGATGCGAAGCAACTCGCTGAGTCGATTCGAAAATTATTTGCCGCGGCGCGCGGCGTTGAAGCGCGCTCGCTTGGAAATCAATCCGCTGGTGTTGACCAAAAGTGGCGAGTTCGTCGCCGCCGATTGCCGGATCACGATTGATGATTACGCAGTGGTGCGTCATCCTGAACTGGGCATCGAAATCGCACGCGAATTTGACCATCCGCCAACGCCTCTGGAGCGTATCGCGTACGCCGTCGAACAAAACGATCATCGCGGCACATTTTACTTCGCGCAGTTAGCTACCGCGGCTCCGAAAGATTCGAAAGGTCTGGTGGGTTTTCACGGCGCCGGCGGCGGCGGTTCCATGATGTCGATGGACGCCATCGTCAACGCAGGATTCACCATTGCAAATTTCACCGACACGAGCGGCAATCCCTCCGCGTCGAAAGTCTATCGCGCCGCGCGAATCATTTTGGCCCAGCCAGATCTGGTCGGCTATTTCGGTTCCGGTTCCGGCGTCGCAAGTCAGGAACAATATTGGTCCGCCTACGGGCTGGCCAAGGCATTTTGGGAACTCGATCTCGACATTCCCGCGGTGATTCGTCTGGGCGGTAACACGGAAGATCGGGCCGTGGACATCTTGAGTCGCATGTCGAAGCTGCTGCGCGCGCCGGTTGAGGGCTATCGCAAAACTGACACACCTGCGTTCATAGCGGCGCGTTTTGCAGAACTGGTCACCGGCGCCGACGGCAAAAAATGGAAACCGCGAACGCCGCGAAGTGCCAAAATTTGTCAAAAATCCATCCGCCAAAAAGCTCGCTGTAAAAAATGGGTCGTGTCTGGATCGACACCGCGCGTTGGTCCGAGATTCGCGCGGCAGTTGAAACGCATTCTGGCAGTCTAATCATCGATCGCGAAGGCGCGCCCGCAGCGGCATTACCCAATGAGGAGTTCGCGACAAAAGATTCTGAGCTGCTCGCTTGCGACGTCGAATGCTGTCTCGCCGGCATTGAAGGCTACTACGTGGAGCTTGAGGTCCCGGGTTTAGATAAATTGATCGGAGACGATTGAAATGGCGATTTTGATCGATGAGAAAAAGCGCGTGCTGGTGCAGGGAATCACCGGACGCGAGGGTCGCGCGCGCACGCGGCTGATGCGCGAGTACGGAACGAATGTGGTCGCCGGCGTTACGCCGGGCAAAGGCGGACAAAGCGTGCTCGGCGTCCCGGTATTTAATACGCCCCACGAGGCCGTAAACTCGTTAGGCGAAATCGATATCTCGGCCGTGTTTGTCCCGGCGGCTGGCGTCAAAGAGGCGGCGATTTCCGCGATTGAAGCAGGAATCAAGCTCGCCGTGCTGGTGCCTGATCGAGTGCCTGTGTGGGACGCGATGGACATTGCGGCGGTAGCCAAAGCAAATGGCGCGATGTTCCTCGGACCGAACACGCTCGGCGCGCTGAGCCCCGGCAAGGGCGTGGTCGGGATGATCGGTGGTCGAGCGGAAAGCGCGCGACAATGGTTCAAGCCCGGTGTGCCGAAGGGCGTGGGCGTGATTAGTCGATCCGGCGGCATGGCTTCGAGCACCGGTTATTATCTTGGGCAAGCCGGCGTGCGGATTTCAACCATCGCGCACATCGGCGGCGACGCGGTGATTGGAATTCGTCTGCCTGACGCGGCACTAATGTTTGAAGAGGATCCGCTCACAGAGGCGATCGTGATCTTTGGCGAAATCGGATCCTCTCAGGAAGAAGAACTTGCGCAACTGATCGTCGATCGAAAAATCACCAAGCCTGTGATCGCTTACATCGGCGGCAAAGCTGCGCGCGAAGGCACGCGCTTCAGTCACGCGGGCGCGATCATCGAAGGCGGGCGAGGCACGCATGCCGGCAAAGTGAAAGCGTTGCGCGAAGCAGGCGCGACAGTGGTCGATGCTTTCGGCGAACTGCCGAATGCAGTTATGGAAATTCTCAAGCAAACGAAAGGACAAAGTCTCATGAGCGAAGCTGACAAAAACGCCGTGTGGAACACCGCCATCACGCGCGTGGAGCCGAACAAAGTGGCGGTGCGCGGGTACGACATCGCCGAACTCATGGGGCGCATCTCATTCGGTGCGGCGGTCTATTTAACTTTGACTGGTGAATTGCCGTCGCCGGCCGTCGCGCGCCTTATAGACGCAATTTTAGTGTCGTCGATTGATCACGGCGCGACACCTCCGAGCGCGTTGGCTGCGCGAAGCGTCGCCTCCACCGGCGCGACGTTGAGCGCGTCAGTCGCGGCTGGAATCATGTCGATCAATCGCCATCACGGCGGCGCAATTGAAGATTGCGCGCGGCAACTCAAGGCAATTGCCGATCGCGCCACGCGCGAATCGATTTCAATGGATGAAGCTGCTGCGCGCACGCTCGCGGCTATGCGAGAAGCAGGCGAACGCATGCCGGGATTCGGTCACCGTCTCCACACCAAGGACCCGCGCACTGCCCGTTTGTTCGAACTCGGGCGCGAGGCCGGCGTGGACGGCGTGCACATGCAGGCAGCGCGCGCGGTCGAGAAAGCGTTCGCTGCCGCGAAGAAGTCGCTGCCGATCAATGTGGACGGCGCCATCGGCGCGATCCTCGCCGATCTCGGAATGAACCCCGCCGCGTTCAACGGCATTTTCATGATCGCGCGCGCGCCGGGCCTCGTGGCGCATGTTATCGAAGAGCAAACCCGCGAGAAACCGATGCGCCGCATCGATCCTCTGAATCACGGCTATGACGGGCCACCGGCGAGGAAGTTGCGTTCTTAATCAGTCGGGCATGCCCCACGTAATCGTTCAGGCGTTGAAAAACGATGCGAAGCCATCTGTTTCATCGGCGTGATCGGTGTCATCGCCGGTTAAAAAACTCCAAAAAAAAGATGTTGACACTGTTCCATCATCTCCCCGAACATTCCGACTACCGTTTGCGGGATTACCGTTAAGGGAAAAAACTCCACTTCGTTTATGAAAACAAAATCTACTTCACAATCTGCCTTCTTTAACCTTCGCGTTTTAATTGCATCCGTTTTTTGTGTCACCGGCGTCTTTATTGCGCTGGGCGCGGCGCGGCTGTACTCCGCCCCGGCAAAGACTCAACCAACGACAAACTCCCCCGGCGGGCCGAAAGTCGTGCGCATGGTCGGTCCTGCTGTCGTGCACGATTTGTTGAGCCTGCCTTACAGACCCGCGAACGGGCACGAGGAGGGGCCTCGACTGACGCGACACCCGTTTCCGTTGTCAGCCCGGCCGGGAAAATCTTCTTTGCCGCACGTCCAGGCGCTGTTGAACCAAATCCTTCCTCCGACCCCAAACATGCCGCCGCCGCTGCTTACGTTTCCCGGAACCGATCGGAACGGGAGCGGCTGCAATTGTCGGCCACCTGATACAAACGGCGATGTGGGCCCGAATCATTACGTGCAAGGCGTCAACTTAGGCTTCAGAGTTTTTGATAAATCGGGCAACCCACTCACCCCTTTCATCACGTTCAACTCGTTCTTTTCTCCATTGGGTAACGGCACTCCCTGTGGCGATGGCGTTTCAAATGACGGTGACATTTTTGTATTCTACGATCAGGTGGCTGATCGCTGGGTGGTGAGCGACTTTGCCTTTCCCGGGTTTCCCGGCCCTGGCCCATTCGATGAATGCATCGGTGTATCGCAAACCCCAGACCCAACGGGCGCCTACAACCTCTACGCTGTGCAGGTGAGCGCAACCGACCTCGACGACTACCCCAAGATGGCGATGTGGAATAATCCCCAGCCCGGCGGCGCCTATTTCCTCACAACCAATTTGTTTAATGGCACTTCTGAAAACTTCGAAGGCGTGGCCGCATTCGCGCTGGATCGCGGTTCGATGCTCACTGGCGGGCCCGCCAACGCAATCGGCTTCACTCTTAGCGCGGCCGATGTAGGCGCTTCCTACAGCTTCGTCGCCGCGACCTTTCGCACCGGCACCCCGCCGCCTGCGGGCAGGGATGAAATGGTGCTGGCCGTTGACAGTCCGAGCAGTGGCGGCGTGCCACTGACCCAGGTCCACGCCCGGTTCTTTCACGTCGATTTTGTTACTCCATCGAATTCGACTTTCGGCGTGGGCCCAACGCATCAGCCGAACGCCGAGATCACAGTCAACCCGTTCGTTGACGCATTCACGGATTCAGGAACCCTGATTGTGCCGCAGCCGGAGCTCTGAGCCACCATTGGATACTCTGGGCGATAAAATCATGACCCCGGTGGTTTACCAGAATCGCAACGGCACCGAATCGTTGTGGGCAGACCAGACCATTATCCTGAATTACCCGGATGGGCCGACTGCTGTTCGTTGGTATCAATTCGATGTTACCGGCGGCACTTTTCCCGCCGCTGCGGCTCAACAACAAGACTGGGCAAACGGCAACGACGGTTTGTGGCGCTGGATGCCCTCGATAGCTGTCGACGCAAACGGAAACACGGCCATAGGCTATTCTGTGTCGAGCGACAGCGTATTCCCCAATATTAGTTATGCCGGACGTTTTGCCACCGATCCGCCAAATAGCCTCGCACAAGGTGAAGCTTTACTGATCGCCGGCACCGGCTCCCAGACCTCTACCAGTGGGCGCTGGGGCGATTACAGCATGACCACGCTTGATACCGATGGCACGACCTTCTGGCACACGAACGAGTATTACGCAGTGACGGGCAGTATTTGGAGCACGGAGGTCGGCAAATTCACATTCCCGCAGGTGCGAGTTCACCCGTCGCCGCGACCTCGCCCGACCCCACCGCCGCGTTAATAAAGCGACGTCGTAAATCACTTTTGGGCCGCCGTAGCTACGCCCTGCTCGGCACTCCGTGCCCTCGGCGAAGGCGGATGGGCCGTCTCGCTGGTGGTGTTGAGATGACCCGCCATAGGCCGGTGGCTACAGGGTTTGTGAAAATGCTCTAGTTCGGAGTCTGCGAAGGCACACTGCACTGTAGTGTCAGGCGTGCTTGCCACACCGGAGCTTGGCGAAGGCGGGTCGCCTGTGAAGTTGGAGTCATGCAGTCGGCACTCCGAAAGTCTTCGCGAGCAAGCGGCTGCCTCCACAGAAGAAATCCCTCATTAAGATTAAAAATAATTTGACACACTTCCGTCATCTCACCTAGCATTTCGGCTGCCGTCTCGGATTCACCGCAGAGGGAAAACTTCACTTCATCTATGAAAAAGAAATCAACTTCACAATCAGCCTTCTTTAATGTTCGCTTTTTAATTGGTGCTCTCCTTTGCCTCGCCGGCGTCTTCGTCGCGCTGCTTGGCATGGGCGCGTTCTCGAAAGCGTTAGCCCAATCAAGAGGCGCAAGAACCAACCAGGACGCTCCCGGCACACAGACGCCGAACGTCATACAAATGGTCGGTCCGGTCCGATTGAATCAGGATGTGCGTAGCCTCCCGTATATCGCACCAAGACACCGGTTTGAGGAGAGAATCCTGACCCCACGTAAGTGGAAGCCGGGACAGCCAGAAACGCAATTAGATTATCGCGGGTCCGACCTCACGTACGTCCAGAGACTCCTCAAAGATCTCTGGCGCCCCGCACCGGCCATGCCGCCGCCTCTGTTAACGTTTGAGGGAATAAGCCAAGCGACGAGCGGGTGCGCCTGTTATCCGCCTGACACCGATGGCGACGTCGGCCCAAATCATTATATTGAAGGAGTCAACGAGTCGTTTCAGATCTATGACAAAAGTGGCAATACCCTGGCGGGCCCGACCACGTGGAACTCATTCTTTGCTCCCTTAACAGGGACGCCTTGCGGCATTGGGCAAAACGACGGAGACCCTTTTGTCTTGTACGATTCTGTTGCCGACCGCTGGGTAATTGGCGACTTCGCGTTTCCTGGGTTTCCCAGCAGCGGCCCGTTCTATTATTGCATGGGTGTATCCCAAACCAATAACCCTGTTACCGGGGGATGGTTTCTCTATGCTCTCAACGTGAGCGCAACGGATCTTGATGATTACCCCAAGCTGGGGCTGTGGAATAATCCACAGCCGGGCGGCGCCTATTTCCTCACCGCCAACCTGTTTAATGGCTCCTCGGAAGCTTTCGACGGCGTGACCGCGTTAGCGCTGGATCGCGCTTCGATGATCGGCGGTGGTCCGACCCACGCCATTCAGTTTAATATCCCTCTCGCCGGTTTGCCGGACGCCACCTACAGCCTGGTTCCGGCTAGTTTTCGGACTGGCGTTGCGCCCCCTGCAGGCAGGGATGAGTTTCTCCTGGCTGTGAGAAGTGGTACTACCGCCCCCGCGACGTTTTCGGATGTACTGGGATGGCTATTTCATGTGGATTTTGTGATTCCGTCAAATTCCACCCTTGGCATTGGAGCTAATCACTCTGCGAACGCCATGATCGCGGTCAACACGTACACTGAAGCATGGATCAACAACCCCGCGGACGAATTTCAGGTCGTCCCGCAGCAGGGAACCAGCCAGAAAATCGATAGCCTTGGCGATAAAATCATGACGCCAGTCGCTTATCAAAATCTCGCTGGCACGGAATCATTGTGGGCGGACCAGACCATTTTCGTGAGTTACCCGAATGGGCCGACGGCGGTCAGGTGGTATCAATTCAATGTGACCGGCGGCGGCTTTCCCGCTACACCAGCCCAACAGGAAGACTGGACCAACGGCAACGATGGTTTATGGCGCTTTATGCCCAGTATCGCAGTTGATCAAGCTGGCAACACGGCCATTGGATATTCCGTTTCGAGCACTACAATGTTCCCTGGAATTCGGTATGCCGGACGTCTTGTGAGCGATCCACCGAATGACCTCGGCCAGGGAGAAGCTGTCATGACTAATGGCAGCGGCTACCAATCCGGCGGTGCCGGGCGCTGGGGCGATTATACGAGGACAGAAATCGATCCCGTCGATGGCATGACCTTTTGGCACATCAACGAATACTATCCAACAACCGGAGCCGTCAGTTGGCACACGCGCATCGGTAAGTTCAACTTCGTGCCGGGCCCAACTCCAACCGCAACTCCAAGCCCCACACCGACTGCTACACCGGTTGCTTGCAGTTGGTCCGCCGGACCGAACTTGCCTACGGTATTGGTTAGAGCGGTGGGGGTGTACTTCCCCGACGGCAACTTCTACACCATGGGCGGCCGTACCTCAGATATTGCAGGCTCCGACTTCCAGCACGTGCTTAAATACTCCCCCACGTCTAATACTTGGACGCAAATGGGAGTGACATTACCCGACAACACAATGAACAACATGGCTTGCGGCGTACTCAGCCTGGGAGGCTCTCCCAAGATCTACTGCGTAGGTGGTTCGGCAGCTGGGGGGACTACGGCCACTGCGCGTGTGTTCTACTACGACCCGGCCACCGACACTGCGACCACTCTCACCAGTGGAGACGACTGGCCCGGAGACGCCGCAGGCACGATTTTGCCGGGTGGCTTTGCGGAGACAGGCAACAAGATGTACATCCTGGGCGGGTTCAACATCAACGTAGCTTCCACCAACGGGATCTACGGGTTTGATCCTAACGGTGCGGTAGGCGCCAAGTGGACAACGAGTGCCCACACGACGCCGGAAGGGATCATGTATGCGCCTACATGCGCCATAGGTGGCATCATCTACGTGGGAGGAGCATCGGATTACTCCGGTGGCACGGTGATCGACACCACCAACTCCTTCAGCTACAACCCGAGCACTGACACGCTGGGCACGATAGCGCCCATCCCGCGAGCCACAGGCGAGACCAGAGGACTTAACTTCTGCAACGGATGTATGTGATGGGCGGCGGTAGAGTGACGCCCAACCCTTCGACTGAGGTGGACGTGTATGACCCGGTTAGCAACACGTGGTCACTGGGTATGCCGTTCACGAACGCGCGGCGCAATTTCCCGACCGATACCGATGGCACTAACAACATCTGGCTTGCAGGTGGCTACGAGCCAGCGCGCCGGCGGCTGACATGGAAATCTTCCATTGCCCGGTGAGTCCTTGCGGACCGTCGCCAACACCGACGGCAACGGTTGCGGGATCGCCAAGCGCTACGCCTACCGCGACAGCGACTGCTACGGCAACAGCTACCGCGACAGCGACAGCGACAGCGACAGCAACAGCAACAGTAACAGCAACACCGACGCCCACGCCTACGCCGACGCCAAGGGCTACGCCGTCGCCCAGACCTCGGCCGACCCCGCCCCCACGGCCGTAGCGGGGAATGGGGCAGCCATAATTCTGTAAAAACGGGAACTCGCGAGACAACCTCGCGAGTTCCCGCCTCAGGGCAGCCAGGATGGTCGCATTGGCTTCCAGCCAAGCATCTGATTTAGCGCCAAAGGCGCATCGTTTCATCGTGAGACTGAACCAACGCCCCAGGCACTGTCTTATGGGTCCGTGCTTGCGCTTTCACAGGAGTTGCGCGAGCGCTGGCCGAATTTACGGCGGCGGATTAACCGGGCCACTTTGAACACCATCTCGCGTGCTGGGTGGCAGTCACGGCTGACGTTGTGCGAGACTGAGTTGAGAAACTAACGTCAGCCTGCGACAAATCAGCGTACGTTCGAGAGGCGGCAGCGTGACTCCAACGTACGCCGGCGCGATGCCAACATACGCCCGGGTGTTGCCAGCGTACGCTGCCATGAGAGAAACGTACGTTCCCCGAGGGAAATCTTTAGTCAGGATCTCCGAGGCTAAAGGTAATCTCCCCTACTCGGGAGCGTTCCGGTTGCCACGAGCCACCGCATCGCCGCTGCGATGACGCGGTGATCGTGCGCTCGTCGGCTCGCTCGCTGCGCAATAACATTCGGGTGGAGAGTTAGCTCCGCCTTTTCTACCAAGCAAGCTCGCTTCAAACTGCTGATCTGGCGGAAGCGATCCGACAAATGTTGTAGCCACTCCCCTGTGGGGCGTCATGACTGACCCGGAGCGCCGCGTTTCAGTACGGCGCGCAGTATGTCTTTAGCGCCAACGGCGCTCTGCTCACATTAGCCCGCCACAGGACGGATTCGCTATGGCAAACCTTGGGCAACCCCGAAAGCTTTCGGCGCTGCCCAAGGCTGAGGATGAATGCTGCTCCTTTGGCGCTAAACACATACCGGCCACACATCCAAAGATTCCTCGACTTCGCTTGGAATGACAAGCGCGAAACACGATGCACAAGCAAATCGAGAGACTACTCCGCGCTCACATGAGCGCGGCCCCATTGAACATGCCTTCCCACACGGGGAACTCGCGAGGTTTCTCCCGCGAGTTCCCACCTTAAGGGTTCCAATTAGCGCTGCACCGGCGGACGGCGCGTGGGCTGCGGCCTGGGCGTCGGCGTGTGTCTGGGCGTGACTGTGGGCGTCGGTGACGGAGGAGGCACAGTCGCGGTTGCCGTTGCCGTGGCTGTGGCCGTTGCGGTTGCTGTCGCCGTAGCTGTGGCTGTCGGCGTTGGCGTGTGTGTAGCGGTCGCCGTGGCCGTAGCTGTGGCTGTTGCCGTTGGCGTCGGTGTATGTGTCGCTGTAGGCGTTGCTGTCGGCGTGTGCGTGGCTGTTGGCGTCGCTGTCGGTGTGCCTGTCGGGGTTGGGCTTGGGCAGCCGCCGCTGACGACATTGATCTCTACCGAGGTCGTGGTGCTAGACCCGGTATAGCCACCCACTACTACCGCTGTGTTGCCCACATGCGTGCCCACTGGGAACGACAGAGTCTGGAGCAGATTCGGCCCGGCGCTCCACGTGTCGCTGGCCGGATCGTAAATCTGCACGACGTTGGTGGTGTCCGGAGCGAGCACTCCCTTCCTGGGCAAGGCACTCGAACCGTTGAATGGATTGCCTCCCCCAAGTACCCACAGCTTGCCCGCGATCACCGACGACCCGGGCACGTTCTCGCCCGAGGTCATATTCGCCCGCTGCGTCCAGGTGTCGGTCGCTATGTTGTAGTCATACAACGTGTTCAGGTTCGTGTTACTAAGATTGCGACCGCCAGCTATGTAGATGTGCCCGTTGATTATCCCAAACCCGGGCCCGCCCATCGTGATCGGCATGCTCATCCGGCTCGTGTTAAACGTGTTGAGCACTGGGTCATACTCCCATACCTGCCCAAAGGACGGATCCACGTTCCCAGTGTTATATCCACCTACCAGGTAGATCTTCCCGTTGTAATACCCTGAGCCCATGAACGCCCGCACATCGGGCATGTTCGCTCCAGTTGACCAAGTGTTACTGGCTATGTCGTAAATGCGCGTGGTGTTCACCACCGTGGCCGTCGCTACATTTTCTCCGCCAAACACGAACAGCTTGTTCACATTGGGCGCATACACACCTGAGGCTTCCCCGTTGTTCAAGTCCGGCACCGGCGCTAGCGGCGTCCAGGTGTTGGCCACTGGGTCAAAGCGGCCAAACTGGTTGATGTTCCCGGCTTGCGAGAAGGAGTAACCGCCTCCCTCCCAGGCCACCGTGCCGTTGCTGTCCATGAACCCACCGTAATGATCGATCGCTACCGGCGCAGCTTGCGTCCACGGCCCAGGTGTCCCTCCCGCCGTGCACGTGGGCGTCGCAGAAGGCGTGCCGGTGGTTGTGGCCGTCGCTGTTGCGGTAGCTGTGGCGGTCGGCGTAGGTGAGGGTGTTCCACAAGGCAGCAGGTAGCACCGGCCGGCATTCACTATCGTCTTGCCCCAGTCTCCCGAGAAGTTCTCCGGATTAGCGCCCAGGTAGGCATTGATGCCTACTGCCGTGTGCCCGTTGTTGCTCTGGAAGGCCACCGCCGGCGGGCCATCCGTCCACACCGCTACTGCCGTCGCTCCCGATGCCAGAGTCACCCCGTTACGGTAGAACGCCGTCAGCGTGGTCACCCCCGTCATCAAACAGTTTTTCGGCATAGTGATGTTAGCCGTGTTGGAGGTGAAGTTGGTGTTCGACGTGGAGTTATACGGACTGTAGCCGCCAGTCACCCACCTGCCCGCCAGTAGCCACGGACCGCGGTTGTCGTAGGCGAACGTACCCACTACCACCACTCCACCCGCGTCCTCGTAGTCGGCCAGCACGTTACCCATCGCCGTAGCGTCGCTCCAGCCGTTGTTAGAGAACGCGAACACGATGCTATACTGCTCCAACTGCGCCAAAGTGGGCGTGCCACTGAAGGCATCGAACAGGTCGCACGCGGTCACGCCTGGCTCAGCCAGTATCTGGCTTTGCACCGTGGTCGGCGGCCCGCCTATGTCCGCATAGGCGATCAGCACCCGGAACGTGCTCGGTGTGCAGGTAGGTGTTGGGCTTCCAGCAGTAGCTGTCGATGTGGCCGTCGGTGTAGGTGTCGCACTGGGGCAGGGCGGGTTGGTGAGCAGTTCCACCGTATTCACCACGGTGCTCGCCGTGTTGAAGCCGTCGGCGACCAGCACCCGGCCATCGGGCAGGGTGCCCTGCGCGTGCCCAGCGCGGTTGCCGATCATCGCCGGGCCGGCGCTGAATGTGCCGCTGCTGATGGTGAAGATGTGGGTGCTGGTGGTGGATGCACCAGTCATGTCCGCGCCGTCGGTGATCAGCAGTTGGCCAGTGCCAAAGGGCGAGATGGCGCCGTAGTTGCCGAGCCCGGCAGTGCCCGCAGAGCCGAGGTTGGTCCAACTGTTCGCCACCGGGTCGTAACGCAGTAGCGTGTCCGTGGTCGTGAAAGCGGGTAGGATCACCCCGCCGTAAACGTAGATCAGCCCGTTGTAGGCCGTACCATAGGTGTTGGTGCGGTTATCGGGCAGCACCGCCCCAGTAGTCCAGGTGTTGGTGGCGATGTCGTAGATGAAGGTGGTGTTCAGGCCGTTGTTGAAGTCGTCGCCGCCCATGACGTAGAACTTGCCGTTGACCACCGCGCTCGCCGCCGCTTCGACGCCGGGACTGGTGGGCATGTTCGCGCCGCTGGTCCAAGTGTTGGAGGCGATGTCGTAGATGCGCAGGGCGTTGGTCACGCTGGTGCCGCCAATGAAGCCGCCGGCCACGTAGATCTTGCCGTTCCATGCGCCGGTAGCGCCTTGGCCGAGTGGGACGGGCAGCGCGGCGACGTTGCTCCAGGCGTTGGTCGTGTTGTTATAGCGCGAGACCTGGTCGTACAGGATCGGCGTGGTGTCGGCGGTCTGGCCGCCGGCGACGTAGAGCATGTTGTCCGTGCCGAGGGCGCCTTGGAAGGCATAACGGGCCGGAGGCTGGGACGGGCCCGGTTGCCACGTGGGCGTGCCGCCGCAGGTCGGGGTGGGCGTAGGCGTACCCGCTGTCGGTGTTGCCGTTGCCGTCGCCGTCGCTGCGACTGTTGGTGTTGGCGTCGGTGTTCGCGTGGCTGTTGGTGTTGCTGTTGGTGTTCGCGTGGCTGTTGGCGTCGCTGTCGGTGTGCCTGTCGGGCTTGGGCTGGGACAGCCGCCGCTGACGACATTGATCTCTACCGAGGTCGTGGTGCTAGACCCGGTATAGCCACCCACTACTACCGCTGTGTTGCCCACATGCGTGCCCACTGGGAACGACAGAGTCTGGAGCAGATTCGGACCGGCGCTCCACGTGTCGCTGGCCGGATCGTAAATCTGCACGACGTTGGTGGTGTCCGGAGCGAGCACTCCCTTCCTGGGCAAGGCACTCGAACCGTTGAATGGATTGCCTCCCCCAAGTACCCACAGCTTGCCCGCGATCACCGACGACCCGGGCACGTTCTCGCCCGAGATCATATTCGCCCGCTGCGTCCAGGTGTCGGTCGCTATGTTGTAGTCATACAACGTGTTCAGGTTCGTGTTACTAAGATTGCGCCCGCCAGCTATGTAGATGTGCCCGTTGATTATCCCAAACCCGGGCCCGCCCATCGTGATCGGCATGCTCATCCGGCTCGTGTTAAATGTGTTGAGCACTGGGTCATACTCCCATACCTGCCCAAAGGACGGATCCACGTTCCCAGTGTTATATCCACCTACCAGGTAGATCTTCCCGTTGTAATACCCTGAGCCCATGAACGCCCGCACATCGGGCATGTTCGCTCCAGTTGACCAAGTGTTGCTGGCTATGTCGTAAATGCGCGTGGTGTTCACCACCGTGGCCGTCGCCACATTTTCTCCGCCAAACACGAACAGCTTGTTCACATTGGGCGCATACACCCCTGAGGCTTCCCCGTTGTTCAAGTCCGGCACCGGCGCTAGCGGCGTCCAGCTGTTGGCCACTGGGTCAAAGCGGCCAAACTGGTTGATGTTCCCGGCTTGCGAGAAGGAGTAACCGCCTCCCTCCCAGGCCACCGTGCCGTTGCTGTCCATGAACCCACCGTAATGATCGATCGCTACAGGCGCAGCTTGCGTCCAAACCCCAGGCGTCCCTCCAGGTGTGCAGGTCGGCGTAGGAGACGGTGTCCCTGTGGTCGTGGCCGTCGCTGTGGCTGTTGGCGTAGGCGTCGGAGATGGGCAGACGCCGGTATAGCTATAGCGGACTTTTAACCCATTCGTCAGCGTGGCCACGCCGCAGGAGAAGGTCGTCGCCGGGCCGGCGCTGCTGGCCTGCACCCCGCTGGTTTCATCACTGCCATTGTCAGAAGTGGCCCCGTAGAAGATGTCAAAGAAGCCCGACTGGTTCTCGTAGAAGGCCACTTCAAACTCGGCCGCAGCAGCGGTATTGGCGAAGTGCACCGCGTGATAGTCAATGTAGAAGGTGCGGTTAGGCGCCGTGCCGGTTGTGACCGTGAAGACGCCGCAACCATTGGCCCACGTCGTGCAGCCGGGCAAGCCTGCGACAGTTTCCAAGTCATCCTGATACTCTAGAATAGCCGCGCTGAAGCTCGCGCTCGGCAAGGTCAGACAGCCATGGGTGAATGGAGCTTGGGTCCCAGTCATGTCCAGACTCCCGTTGGAAGCGACGTTCGCCGTCGTGTAGGTCACCCCGTAAAAGCTGACCGAGAATGGGAAGGTAATAGCGGTCGCGCAATCATCGCAATGGTTGCCCGTGTCTGTGGTGCCGGGCACGATCGTGTTACCGGTCGTAGTCGAGGTAACATAGGTATTGCACGTCGCCGTAGGCGTAGGAGTTGCTGTACCAGCCGCAGTAGGCGTAGCTGTCGGGGTTGCTGTCGGCGTGCGTGTAGCTGTCGGAGTCGCCGTGGCCGCCACCGTAGCTGTTGCTGTTGCCGCCGCTGTTGACGTGGCCGTCGCTGTTGGTGTAGGCGTTGGCCCGCACTGGCCGTAAATTTCCATCGACGCCAGTATTGTAACACCGTCACTGGCATACCCGCCCACCAACCAGATGTTGTTCGTGCCGTTAGTGTCGGTGGCGAAGTTGCGCCGCGGAGTCGTGAATGGAATGCCTGTTGACCAACTGTTAGTCCCCGGGTTGTAGATGTCCACCTCAGTGGATGGATTGGGTGAGGTTCTGCCTCCGCCCATGACATACATGAGGCCATTAAAGGTAAGCCCCCGCGTCTCCCCTGTGGCACGTGGTATCGGTACTATCGCGCCGGTCGTGTTACTTGTCGGGTTGAAGCTAAACGAGTTGGTAGTGTCGATCACCGTGCCGCCCGAGTAATCCGACGCCCCACCCACGTAGATGATGCCACCTATGGCGGCTGTCGGCGCGTACATGATCCCTTCCGGCGTGTTCACCATCTGTGTCCACTTGGCGCCTACCGCCTGAGTCGGATCGAACTGCCAGATCTGGTTCGTGGAGGCCACGTTGATGTTGAACCCACCCAGGATGTACAGCTTGTTACCAGTCACTGCAAAACCACCGGGCAGGATTGTCCCTGCCGCGTCGCCGGGCCAGTTGTCTGCACCGGTGAGGGTAGTGATCGTGTCGGCAATTGGGTCGTAGAAAAACACGCGGGCTGTGGCTGTAACCTGTCCACCTGCCGAGCCACCCACACAATAGATATACGGCGTTCCGCCGAGCGTGAGCACCCCACACGCCATGTTGTTTGTCTGGTTGTCGGGGTACGTGGCTGCTTTGGTGGTCCAGCTGTTAGCTGCGGGATTGTATTCAAACGGATGGGTGAACTCGTTGCCCGCGACGTCGGAGCTGCGGCCGCCCATGGCATAGAACTTCCCGTTAGCAGGGAAATAAACGCCAACCAGGCGCGTGCCCATACTCGGGAGGTTGGGGCCAGCCGTCCAGCCAGCACCGGGCGTGCACGTCGGCGTTGCTGTAGCTGTTGCTGTTGCTGTTGCTGTAGCAGTGGCTGTGGCAGTGGCTATGGTTGTGGCTGTGGCCGTAGCTGTGGCTGTGGCTGTAGCTGTTGGCGTTGAAGTCGGCGTACGTGTTGCTGTAGGTGTAGGTGACGGCGTTCCGCAAGGAGGCGCTAACAGCCACCTGCCGGCGTTCACTGTCAGCTTTCCCCAATCTCCGCTCTGTATGGAATCGAACCCGACATAGGCGCTGACACCCACGGTGGTATGGGCGCCGACCGGACGGAATGCTACCAGTGATTCGCCGAGGGTGTTCGCCGCTACCTCTGTCGAGCCAGCAGCCAGTGTCACGATGTTGGCGAAGTTGCTATTAAGGGTGGTAACGCCGGCCATCAGCGGGTGCCCGGCGTTATGGGTGCCGAGTCCGAATGAATTAAACTCCAGGTTCGTCGAGTAGTCGTACGGATTGTAATTGCCGGTGACCCATCGGCCATTAACACCGTATGGCTGGCCTGGCCCGTAATGGCTAAAGCCGTATTGTACTACCACGCCTCCTCCATCTACGTAGTCCGCCAGGTTGTTACCCAACGTGTCGCCATCCAGGAACGGGGAGTTACTGAAAGGCACAACGATCTGGTATTGCTGGAGCTGAGCCAGAGTGGGGGTGCCGGCCGATGCATCGAAGAGGTCACAAGCTACCACACCGGGTTCGGCGAGGATCTCCGATTGCAGCTGAGTCGGCGGGCCGTCGGTATCGGCATACACGATAAGCACGTGGAATGCCGCTGGCGTGCAGGTGGGCGACGCTGTAGCCGTTGGCGTTGGCGTTGGTGTGCCACAGCCTTGCAGCGTGTAGCTTTGTCCGCCAGTGGCCGCGCCACCGGAGCCGTTGCAGAAGTACTGGGTAAAGTCGGTAACCTTCTGCACGCCGGCCGTAGCCGATGTGTTGCCGTTAGTCAGCGTGCCGTAGATCACGTCGAAACGAGTCTGTCCCTCGTACAATCGGACCTCGTAGTTCGCAGTACCACTTCCTGGGAAGTATTGGTTACGCCACTCGATATTGAAAATGCGATTGGGCGCAGTGCCACTAACCGAGGTGAAGATCCCAAAGCCACTGTTTATCGTGTACCCGTCGTCCCAATACGGGAAGATGATGTAGGTGCGTCCGCTTGTGTCGGGCAGGCAGGTGTTGCTGAAGATCGAAGAAGCGCTCACGAATTGCAGTGTGCCGTTGGAGTCCACATTCGCTGTCGTGAAGGTCTGATCGTATAGCGTGTAAGGGAACGGCAGCGTAATGGTCGTCGTGCAGTCGTCGCAATGGTTGCCGGTGTCCACGGTGCCCGGCACGATACTGCCACCTATCTGAGTTATAACGTAGTTCTGCGCACTGGGGCAGGTCGGCGTAGGTGTAGGAGTGCCACCGCCTATCGTCCCGATGAGGCGGAACATCTGATCAGGCTCACCCGCTGGGCTACCAGCGCAGCATTGCCTGATTCCCCAACTGATGCAGTTAGGGCAAGGCATAGGACACCCCGGGGCCGGGCAGCTCGCAGGAGCACCAAAGCCGCCGCCTGGATTCTGCCAAGATGCGGGGTTGTTAGCCTGGACGGTCCGATCGGTCCACCCCCATTCACCATTTGGGCTGAAGCTCATGTGGGCCTGCACCTCCACCCAATATGTCCCCGGACTAAGCGTAGCCGGGCTAGCAAGCGTTACTTGGAAGACGCCGGCGTTGTTTACATACGACTGGGCAGTCGCGGTGTAAACCGGCGCTCCCGGCAGGCCGCCGCTATTCGCGTAAATGGAGACGTTAAAATTGTCGGCTGGGCCCGGGCCATTGAAATACACACCCTGTGCGTCCACCTCCATGATCTGCCACGTCTGCCCCGCGGGCACGACAAAGTCGTCCGCCATATCCGAGCTAAACGTGGGGAAATCCGGGAACTGCTGCGACAGAGTGCTTACTGTCCCGGGATTATTTAATTGATCGTATAGGGTGACGGCGGGAACTACTGGCGCGGGCGGCACAACCGGCAGCCGATTGACCATGGGTTCGCTTCTTTTTGTGGGTAGGTGCGATGGAGGCAGGGCCGGAACGCGCACGCTTTGAGCACCGCCGGCCAGGGTCGTGAGTGGAGGAAGGTGCGATGTGTTCGCGGCCACGCCTGGCTTCATCACCGGATTGGCCGCGCTTTGCTTCGCAGCGTTTCTCTGCGCCAACGCGAATGGGATCGCGCAGACGGCGAGAAGTGAAAGCAGGATAAATGCACTTCTAAGAATTTGCGCTTTAATGGATGGGTTATTTGTTTTTTCATGGTTGTTGTCCTCGAAGTTTGGGAGAATTCCCAGAAGCAATCCGCTGTGTGTACAACTGCGCGTACATCGTGGGGAATGTGCTTTTAGCAAGAACGTCCATTTGCGGTCGAGGTGAAAGCGGCATGCGCGAATGAGACAAAACTTGTGGCGGAAATCATGACATGGGATAGGTGATCGCCCATCCGTTTACGCGGAGACTCCGGCGGTCGAGTAGCCGATAGGTGGTAGCTGATAGCCAAACCCTGCTTGGGCCAAAGCGAGTTACCCCATCAATCCTTGGTCCGCCAGCAGCTAGGTCTTGGGCGGGACTGGCAACCCGTACTGCCAGGAACTCAAAGAAGCGCGGGCGGAATGCTCGCGGTCCCAACTATCACCTATCAGCTAGATTGCCTATTCGCCATGCTCCAGAACCCAGCGAGCGGCTTCCAAGCGCAACCGCGCCGAATTTGCCAGATGCAATTTCTCTTTTATCCGGCTTCTATAGGTATCGACAGTGGTAATTCCCAAGCCTAACCGCGCACTGATCTCGCGTGATGTGAGGCCGCGGCCGATCAAGTCGAACACTTCGAGTTCGCGATCGGCAAGTTGATCGATCGATTGCTCGGAAACATCGCCGCCGCCGACCATTTTGCTGACCATCCGAGACATGAAACTGGGGTTAAGGTAAACTTCGCCATTCACAACCTGGCGAATTGCCACCAACACATCTGCCGAGGCCTGATGCTTGGTGATGTAGCCTTTGGCTCCGGCACGCAGTGCGCGTTCAGCATAGAGCGATTCATCGTGCATCGAAAGCACCAGAACCGGCACACTGATTTTGTGCGCCCGCAGGTCCTTCAGTAGCTCGAGGCCGCTGGAGCCTTTCAGCGTGATATCAACAATGGCGATGGTCGGTCGCATTTGCTTAATCAGCGCGAATCCATCGCGGATGTTATCCGCTTCGCCGCAAACTTTCATGTCGTCGGCTTTGTCGATGAGGTGGCCGATTTGTTCGCGGAACATCCGGTGATCGTCCACGATGACCACGCTGATCTGTTTAGGCCGCTGCGATTTCATTGTTTTGAGGAATTTGTCTGGCGGTGCATGTAACCATTGTCCCGCCGTCTTTTCCGCACTCGACTCTAAGTTCGCCGCCGGCCAATCGCGCTCGGTAGTGCATGATGGCCAGGCCCATTCCGTTGGAGTAGACGGGGCGGGAAATGCCCGTCCCGTCATCCGAGACACGCAAGGTCATCAATTGGCCCGTCGCGCCAAGAGAGATTACGATGTTCCTGGCTTTGCCATGTCTGATTGCGTTATTGATTGCTTCCTGTGCGATGCGATAGAGGTGCAGCGCGACGCGCTCGTCATAGTTTGCCCGCTGTCCGTGAGACTGGAATGCGCAGGTGACTCCTTGCAGCCGGCTCACTGACTGGGCCAATGACTCGAGTGCCAGAACAAGGCCCATCTGCGCGACCTGCGCAGGTGCAAGGCCATGCGCCAGATCGCGCGTTTCCACCACTGCATCCCGCAACAGGTCCGCCAATTCGCCCGCCGATGTGGCCTCCGGGCTCAGATGCAACTTTTGCAAATCATCACGCAACGATTCGGCGGCGCAACCGAGCGCAGCGAGATTTTGACAAAGCCCATCGTGCAGATCCTGCCCGATCCGCCGTTGTTCGGCCTCGCTGATATGTACGATCTCGCGCTCCAGGCGTTGGGAATGTTCCAAGAGCGCTATGCGCTCGGCGATAATATCGCTTTTGGCGCGCAAGGCGGTGCTAGCCCATGCTACGACTAAATAAAATCCGGCGTGCCTGAAGATCTCCCACGGCTGAACCCAACTATGAAGATCGGGATCACCGCTGAACCAGTTGGCGCACCACCAAATCACCCCTGAGAGTACAGCAGTCAGGATTCCCGATTTCGTGCCGCAAAACCAGGCCACTATGAAGATCGGCCCGGTGTAAAATACGGAGAGCTTGAGCTCGTGACTCGTCATGAAATCAATGACGCCAATCACCGCGAGTGCGGCCACCATCTCGGCAAAGATCCAGCCGCGCCTTTGCGCTGCGAAGTTCTTTGCCCAGCGCGTCTCAAGGACGCCGCGAACCCCGGGGCGGTTACTGTGCTTCCCTTTCATGAGCTAAACCACGGATTCCGCGGGTGACGCGGATACGCCAGAAGATCTGAACAGAAGGAAACCAAGATAACGCTGGGGTTCATCGGGCTGGCAGAAGAGAAAGTTTGTTTCCTTCTTTGCCTTCTGTAAAGAGTCTTTGTGACTTGTTCTCGGTGGGCTTCAGAAGAATTTCACGAACCAACAGCGCTTTTACTCAAGACGCGGAAAACGCGTCAACACGATTTTTGAAACCTGTTAAGAATTATCTCGCGTCTGTGCACCAAGGTGGAGGTCATTGCGCTCGACGTGTTGAAAAGTCCCTGCTTCGGGCCGCCTACGGTCGCCGCGGCGACCTATGGCGCGCCACGGCAGAAGCCGATTCTGCTTAGGCCGGGCACTCGCGAGATGTCTCTCGCGAGTTCCCGCCTTAACGTTCCAATTAGGGCGACGGCCGAGGCCTCGGTGTTATGCGAGGTCTTGGGGTAGGAGTAGCCCGCTCCTCCGGTGTGGCCGTGGCGGTTGCCGTTGCACTAGCAGTCGCAGTTGCCGTCGCTGTGGCCGTAGCTGTGGCTGTCGGTGTATTTGTGGCCGTAGCTGTGGCTGTCGGTGTTGGCGTGTGTGTAGCTGTCGGTGTTGCAGTCGGTGTGTGCGCAACCGTTGCTGTAGCTGTAGCTGTGGCCGTCGCTGTCGGCGTAGGTGAAGGTGTCCCGCACGGCACCAGGTAGCACCGGCCGGCGTTCACTATCGTCTTGCCCCAGTCTCCCGAGAAGTTCTCCGGATTAGCGCCCAGGTAGGCATTGATGCCCACTGCCGTATGCCCGTTGTTGCTCTGGAAGGCCACCGCCGGCGGGCCATCCGTCCACACCGCTACTGCCGTCGCTCCCGATGCCAGAGTCACCCCGTTGCGGTAGAACGCCGTCAGGTTGGTCACTCCAGCCATTAAACAGTGCGCCGGCATAGTGATGTTGGCCGTGTTGGAGGTGAAATTGGTGTTCGACGTGGAGTCATACGGACTGTAGCCGCCAGTCACCCACCTTCCCGCCAGCAGCCATGGACCGCGGTTGTCGTAGGCGAACGTGCCTACTACCACCACTCCGCCCCCATCTTCGTAGTCAGCCAGCACGTTACCCATCCCAGTAGCGTCGTTCCACCCGTTGTTCGAGAAGGCGAACACGATGTTATACTGCTGTAACTGCGACAGCGTGGGCGTTCCACTGAAGGCGTCGAACAGATCGCACGCGGTCACGCCTGGCTCAGCCAGTATCTGGCTTTGCACCGTGGTCGGCGGCCCGCCGATATCTGCATAGGCGATGAGCACCCGGAACGAACTCGGCGTGCAGCTGGGCGAGGCTGTTGCTGTCGCCGTAGGTGTGCCTGTCGGCGTAGGACTTGCGCAGCCGCCGCTGACGACGTTGATCTCTACCGAGGTCGTAGTGCTAGACCCGGTATAGCCACCCACTACTACCGCTGTGTTGCCCACATGCGTGCCCACTGGGAACGACAGAGTCTGGAGCAGATTCGGCCCGGCGCTCCACGTGTCGCTGGCCGGATCGTAAATCTGCACGACGTTGGTGGTGTCCGGAGCGAGCACTCCCTTCCTGGGCAAGGCACTCGAACCGTTGAATGGATTGCCTCCCCCAAGTACCCACAGCTTGCCCGCGATCACCGACGACCCGGGCACGTTCTCGCCCGAGGTCATATTCGCCCGCTGCGTCCAGGTGTCGGTCGCTATGTTGTAGTCATACAACGTGTTCAGGTTGGTGTTACTAAGATTGCGCCCGCCAGCTATGTAGATGTGCCCGTTGATTATCCCAAACCCGGGCCCGCCCATCGTGATCGGCATGCTCATCCGGCTCGTGTTAAATGTGTTGAGCACTGGGTCATACTCCCATACCTGCCCAAAGGACGGATCCACGTTCCCAGTGTTATATCCACCTACCAGGTAGATCTTCCCGTTGTAATACCCTGAGCCCATGAACGCCCGCACATCGGGCATGTTCGCTCCAGTTGACCAAGTGTTACTGGCTATGTCGTAAATGCGCGTGGTGTTCACCACCGTGGCCGTCGCTACATTTTCTCCGCCAAACACGAACAGTTTGTTCACATTGGGCGCATACACCCCTGAAGCTTCCCCGTTGTTCAAGTCCGGCACCGGCGCTAGCGGCGTCCAGGTGTTGGCCACTGGGTCAAAGCGGCCAAACTGGTTGATGTTCCCGGCTTGCGAGAAGGAGTAACCACCTCCCTCCCAGGCCACCGTGCCGTTGCTGTCCATGAACCCGCCGTAATGATCGATCGCTACAGGCGCAGCTTGCGTCCACGGCCCAGGTGTCCCTCCACCCGTGCAGGTGGGCGTCGGTGTTACTGTACCAGCTACGGTAGGCGTTGCCGTCGCTGTCGGGGTAGGCGTGCCACCGCACGGCAGCGGGACTACGCTCACCTCCACCGTGTTGGTGTCGGCGCTGCCATCGAATCCAGCTACCACAACGAGCCGATTGCCGACCGCTGTGCCATTGGTCCAGGAATGTGGCACGTTCGTATTCGGCCCGGTGCCCCACGTGTTACTGGCTATGTCATAAATGTAGGTCGAAGTGTATGCGTCGGGAGCCGTCGATTGTGACAGCAAAGCGTGCGTTGCAAGCCTCCCATTCCTGGCTCCCAGCGACGGGGTGCCGCCACCGATCAAGTAGTTCTTCCCGTCTATGTTCGCCGGAGCAGCCATGCGGTTGGGAACCGGCAGAGGAGCCATCGCCGCCCAGGTGTTGCCTACAATGTCATAGCGGTAATGATCCGTCGTGCCGACCGCGCCGCCGTAGCCGCCCATCAGGTAGAGGTACTGCCCGGAGATGGCGATGCTGGATGAGCCTTCGCCCACCGGCGCAGCCGTCCGTGACGTATCCCAGGTGTTGGTAACCGGGTCATACTGCCAGGTCTGGCTCTGTTCAGTGAAGGTGGAATCAAGCCCGCCGATGACGTAAATTTTGCCGTTGCCGGAATAGTACGCCGCTTCAGACCAAATACGGAAATCAGGCATCGCAGCGCCTGTGGTCCACGTGTTGCTCGCAACGTCGTAGACGTAGGTAGTGTTCAGCACGCCGTTGTTGTAGCCGCCAAAGACATAAAACTTGTTCACGTTAGCGGCGTAAGTTCCCCGTCCATCGTACACGGGACCTGGCATGTTCGCTAATGGTGTCCATGTGTTAGCTACAGGGTCGTAGCGGTAAAGCAGGTTGGCCGCCGCACCGTTCACGAAACCACCCGCGACATAGGCATAAGTGCCGTCCGTGCCAACGGCGGGGCTTTCCAGAGTTCCTCCCGGATAATTGGCGACGATGGTCCACGGCCCGGGCGTGCCTCCTGGTGTGCAGGTGGGCGTGGGAGAGGGCGTGCCTGTAGCTGTCGCGGCTGGCGTTGCCGTAGGCGTTGTTGTCGCAGTCGCAACTGCCGTTGCCGTCGGTGTCGGCGACGGTCCGCAAGGACTCACCGGGCAGTGGAAGATTTCCAGCGAGTTCAGCGGGTTAACGCCCGAAGAATCATAACCGCCCGAGAGCCAGATGTTGTTAGTGCCATCCGTGTCAGTCGGGAAATTGCGCCGCGGTGTTGTGAACGGCATGCCCAGCGACCACGTGTTGCTAACCGGATCATAAACGTCCACCTCAGTCGATGGGTTGGGCGTCACTCGACCGCCGCCCATCACATACATCCTGTTGCAGAAGTTAAGTCCTCTGGTCTCACCTGTGGCCCGCGGAATGGGCGCGATCGAGCCGGTCGTATTACTGGCAGGATTGAAACTGAAGGAGTTGGTGGTGTCGATTACCGTGCCACCGGAGTAATCCGATGCGCCTCCCACGTAGATGATGCCATTTATGGCGCACGTAGGCGCATACATGATTCCCTCCGGCGTGTTCACCATCTGGGTCCACTTGGCGCCTACCGCAGCAGTAGGATCAAACTGCCAGATCTGGTTCGTGGAGGCTACATTGATGTTAAACCCGCCGAGGATATACATCTTGTTGCCCGTTTCGGCAAAGCCGCCAGGCAGAATTGTGCCTGCGGCGTCTCCGGGCCAGTTGTCTCCACTGGCGAGTGTGACCACGCTGTCGTTGGCCGGGTTATAATAGAACACGCGCGCTGTGGCTGTGGTCTGCCCAGCTGCCGAACCCCCTACACAGTAGATATAGGGAGTGCCTCCGAGGCTAAGCACGCCGCAAGCCATATTGTTCATCGTATTGTCGGGCAAGGTCACACCCATCTGGGTCCAGGTGTTGGTCCCAGGTGAGTAGCGGAGCACGTGCTGGAAGTCGGAGCCTGCTACGTCCGAGGTACGGCCGCCCATCGTATAGAAGTTGCCGTCTGGGAAGTAAACGCCTACCGCTCTAACCAAAACCGTAGGCATGTTCGGCCCAGCGGACCAACTGCACAATACTGGCGTAGCAGTCGCTGTCGGCGTGGGACTAGCTGTAGCCGAGGGAGTTGGCGTAGGGCTAGCTGTAGGTGAAGCGCCTACCACGAAGTTGACGAAGACATCTTGTTGCGAGGTGTTGTTAATAAGCACCCGCCCATCGGTCCAGCCGCCGATGGTCATAGCTCCGCTGGAGCTGTGGTAGTCGTAGTCGCCCTCGTAGACCGTCTGCACGTTCGAATCGGGCTGGGCCGGCAACGGACTTAGTGCCCGCCCGACCATGTCATCGGGCTGCCAGGTCGCGCCGTTATCCAGCGAAACCCGCCCCCAGCGCCGATAGCAATTCTGCGTCGGCGAACCGACCGTGCAGTTCAGGTCGGCTCCGCCGTTCACTTCGCGCTCGTCGTACCAGCTGGCGAAGAGCGCCCCGGTCGACGTCGCTGCCAGCGACGGCTGCCATTGCATGGCCGTGCCCGTGTCGGTGTTCAACTTGACCGGCGTGCCCCAGGTCAGCCCGGCGTCGGTCGAGCGGATGTAGTAAATGTCACCGTGATCGGTCGCGCTGCTGCAGGACACGTTCTGGCCGCAGCACGCATAGTCGAGGCTAACCACGTTGCCGTTGGCCGCCGGCTCACCCCAACCCATGTGCCGCCAAATGGTCGAGAAGACAATCGCGAAGTAACCGCTAGTGGAGCGCCCCGGCCCCTGGCACGAGCCGGCGTTGACCCCGCTGTTCCAAGTCACGCCACCGTCAGTCGAGCGGTAGATGACGTTCGTGCGGGTGGTCAGGCCGCCGCCACCTTCGTTCATCGTCGCCACGTAGACATTGCCGCCGCCTTGCAGGTCCCCAGTGACCTGAATGTCGCGGATGAAGCCGGGATTGAGCTGGACGCTGTTCCAAGTGGTGCCGTCGTCGGAGTAGGCGCAGTAGAGGGCGCCGCCGCCGACGCCGAAATTGTTGTAGGAGACGTACATCCGCCCGTAGTGCGGGCTGGCCGCGTTGTTATCCACCCACATGCTCTCGCGGTCGCCATCGCCAGCGGGGATGTTGATGCACCCGCCGGGGGTCCAGGTGACGCCGTTTGGCGAGGTCCAGAAGCCGACGCCCTGGCCGCCGCAACCCGTCGCCAGGTCGCCAGCGAACCACATGTTCAGGTGCGCGTTGTACACCACGATAGGATCGCCGAAGTTGGTGCCGTGGCCGGAGCAAAGGGGCTGGCCGGCGTGCCAGGTGGCCCCGCCATCGGTCGAGTAGGACAGGCCGCTATAGCAGCCAGCGCGCAGTGCGGCTGTCGTTGTAGTTGACGACGCAGGTGTTGTTGGGGCCGCACCATTCCATGCTCTCCGACTGCGTAACGTGGGGATAGGTGCTGTCCGGGAGGACGACATCTACGTCGCCGCCGCCGATGAACAAGGGCGCCGGCAGCAGACTGTTGATGAATCTGGAGAATAAGTTGTTGCCTGATGTGGCGCCAGCGGGAGGTGAGCCTCCTTGTGCGAGGCCGCAGGCAATCATGATAGCGCCCGCCCGCAGGTTCTCCTGCCTGTCGATGCCCTGCGCGGGAATCTGATAACAATCAAATCCAGGCGGGAGCACACTGAGATCGATGGAGCTACTGGCAGGGTCATAGCTTCTGCATGCGCTTGTCCGCACCGCCAGCAGCAGAGGCGCCGCGTCCAAAGGATTCGCGGCGAAAGCGCCAGAAACAGGCCAGCGTTATGACTCAACAGGCCAATTAAGACACGCAGATTAAAGAAGGCAGAGCTAAGCTGATGATTTCTTTTTCATGGTTATTGTTGTGATTGGGTGGACACTACGATCCTCGTCGCCTACTAAGACCGCGAGCATGCGGTCCCGGGACACATTCGGGGGGTATCCAGTTCTTTGGTGGAGGGTTAATGCTTGTTCTGGATTGTTTTAACCTAACTGCAGCCGTGTGCGTAGTCTTCGGACCAGAAACGTAACAAGCAGATCCCCATTGTCTTCGTCTAAGAAATCGTCGGAGCCGCAGACTCCACAGATGCCGCGAACGAGTGACAGCCAAAAGTTTCGCGAAGCGCGCCGCTTACGTCGGGCGCCGCCGCCTGTTTCCTCATTCAGGACGGCCATCGCGCGGTCGTAGGTCGCCCTGGCTTCCTCGTGTGAATTGCCCACTGCGGTCAGCCCCATTCTTCCGAGCTCGCCCAAGGCGCTCATCATGTGAAACACCACGCCTGTCTGGCGGGTTTGACCGAAGTGCAGATTGTGCCGCACCACGATATCGAAAAGATCGTCCGGCGTCAGCGTGCGATAAGCGGGCGACTCGACATGGTCGCTGGCGACAAAGAACTTATGCCGCCCATTCGGTGCTGTGAAGATCGCGGTGTCCGGGATCGTATCTTCCATCGGTAAGAAATTGCAGGGTCAAAAACGGATGAGTGGTGCCGCCTTTTCTCAAGTTAATCTCGATGGCATACGGCTCCCACTTTCCGTTCGAGCGCACCACCACAAAATCCAAGGCGAAACGGCCTATGACGCCTTCTTTCGCGAGACGCCTGCCTACCTTGGCAGCTTCCTGGGTGATCAGCGCAGCGTAACCGGTATCGGCAGGGAACACGCAGCCGAGATAGCTTTGCCCGGACGGCCCGCCCAGAAGCTGGTCGTGCGTCGATAACAATTCGACTACGCCCAACGGCGTGATGCGAAGCTGCACGCTGGGACTCCTGAACTCTTCTCCCATGATGCGCTCTTCGACGACTGCCTTTCGTTCCTGCAGTTTTTTCATGTAACTCTCGTAAGTAACTCCCTCTAATTCGAACTGCATCGCGCGAAGGCGTTCCTCTAACATAGCGCGTCCTTGCTGCTGTAGCCGGGGCGGTGACCCGGACGGGTGGCAGGACTGTTTTGGCAACCGGGGTCATCGCTCCCGGCTACAGGTGGAAGTCCCCTTAGATCGACAATGGCATTCCCCTCGCCCGAGACGCCTTCATTGAGCTTTACCATGACCTGCTTGATCGACGGCTTTCTCGCCTCGCATCTGCCTGATGGCGCTTAGCAGGTCTTCCTCGCCGCCGATGTCCTCATGACCCAAAGGATGTGGCACATTTTCTTCGATGAAAATTTTCCGGCAACCGCTCTTTGTGCCCAGCGGGAAAAACTTTGGATCCGCGCCGTACATGGGAATGCCGAGGCGCAGCGCCAGCTCCTTCTCGCGATCAGTGGTATTGAAAGGAACCAGATGCGCGCGATTGGGATCCATTATCAAAGAACGAATCCGCTCGATGAGCCGTGGCCGCGCGAGTAGCTTGTCACTTAGCGGACGCACCGAGCCGTCCATGGGCGATGGCAGAAACAACCGCCGCCGGGCATGACTAGAGATAACTCCGGGCAGAAGATCGAGGTAATATTCGATGATGCTCGGCAGAATCGTTTGCGAAGTCACATAGATCAGCCGCGCCCGGGGCTGACGCAATAGCAATAACAGAAACAGGAAGCGTTCCTCGTACGCCTGCATCACTGCGCCCGAGCTGATCGCGTCGATGGACATCGAGGGTACGACCACGATGGTTTGCGGGTCCTGGTTCAAGTGCTCGATCGATTTCCACAGGGGAACCAGTTTCTTCTGCAACTGATCGAATTCAGCCTGTGAGTCGGGGACAAGTTTGCCTTCAGGCATAAGGGCAGTTACTAAAGCGCATCCCGGAAACAAATCGAGCGATTTAGCGGGTAAGGAAGCTCAGGTACCGTGGCATAGTCATCTTGGCTGTGGGACCGGCGGGCATCTTGCATGCCGAGGAAAAATCAACCAGGCGAGACGCCCGGTTGCTACCGCCTTCGGCCAAAAGAATAACCGCGATGCGTTCGTCCTCCGCCAACCGCCCGCCTTCCGCCAGCTGTTGGTTCCGGTTCAAACAGCGCCGTGTACAGGTAGGGAAAGTTCTCTAGCTTCAGTCGCGGAATTTTCTGGCCGATGAAATGTTCGATCGCCTGCAAAGCGGGCAGTTCTTGGCCGCTCATGAGCGTGAACGCGTCGCCGACATTTTGCGCCCGGCCGGTGCGCCCGATGCGGTGCACATAATCTTCCGGATGTTCAGGCACGTCGTAGTTGATCACGTGACTGACACCGGCAATGTCGAGCCCGCGCGATGCGATATCGGTCGCCACCATCACTTCGTATTTGCCGCTCTTGAAACCATCCAGCGCTTCGATGCGTTCACGCTGGGTACGGTTGGAATGCAGCACAGCCACGGCATGCTTCGCGTGTTTCAAGGAATGCGCAACCCGATCGGCATTGACTTTCGTGCGGCAAAAAATCAGTACGCTGTCGAAATTTGTTCGCTCCAGAAGCGCCATGAGCAGATCGAATTTCTGTTCGGCGGCCACCGGATACAGCGCGTGCGTCACCGTTTCAGCTGGGGAACGGCGTATACCGATTTCCACCAGGACTGGATCGCGCAACACCCACGCGGCGAGGCGTTCGATCTCCGGCGGCAACGTCGCGGAGAAGAGAAGAGTCTGTCGATCTGTTGATATTTTCTCGACGATACGGCGCACATCCGGCAGAAAACCCATGTCCAGCATCCGGTCCACTTCATCGAGAACGAGAATTTTTACATCTCGCAGAGACATTGCGCGCTGTTCGAGCAAATCGAGCAGGCGTCCCGGCGTCGCGACGAGAATGTCCACGCCACGTTTGAGTGCCTCGCGTTGCTTCCCGTAGCCGACGCCGCCGTGCACGAGCGCGACTCGCAGATCCGTGAACCGCCCGTAATCGCGAAACGCTGTCTCTACTTGCGCAGCGAGTTCGCGCGTCGGCTCGAGCACGAGACAGCGAAACGCGCCGTGCTTTGCGAGCAATGTCAGAATGGGCAGAGCAAAAGCGGCGGTCTTGCCGGTGCCGGTCTGCGCCGTGCCGATCAAATCTTTTCCACCGAGAACAATCGGGAAAGCGCGGAGCTGGATCGGCGTTGGTTCGACGAACCCCATCGCCTGAGTTCCGCGCACGACTTCGGATGAAAGTCCAAACTTATTAAATGACATGGCAACTTGAATCGTAGGCGAGTTAGAAGAGTTACAAAGCTAAAAGTTAAACGGAGGCTGTTGTGGCCCGGGTCGATCCGGTCACTGTCGAGGCAGGTGCCTAGCGCGATGCCGCCACGTTGGGCCATTGATCCCGGATCCCAGGTGACGCGTGATCACTGATCGTGACCAGTTGTGGCCGGAGGATAACTGAGCCGACTGTACGTCTCAAATCTTCCCAGACTGGTTTCGCGCTCCAATGGGTTCATGAAGTGACAACAGTGTTACTTTTAAATAGTTGCAATCCCCGTACAACTCTACGGTATAAAGAATGAATAGAATGAAGTCCGCTGCAATTTGCGTGGCGTTGATTTGCGGCGCCACAATCGCCGCTCACGCGACCATCATCCCAGTGACTAATACCAATGACAGCGGCCTCGGCTCACTGCGTCAGGCGCTTGCGATCGCTAACGATGGCGATACGATCGACGCGACCGATATCTCCGGCGTAATCACACTCACCACCGGGCAGTTGCTGGTGGACAAAAGCGTGACAATCAACGGCGCCGGTGCGGACCTGCTCGCGGTTGACGGCAATGCTACCAGCCGTGTCTTCCAGACTGTTACAGGTGCAGAAACGGTCTCGATTTCCGGCTTGACGATCAGGAACGGTCAGCTCGGCGAAGGCGGTGGCATCTATAACGCCGACACCGTGACGCTGACGATCATTAACAGCACGCTCAGCGGCAACGCGGCGGGACTCGGTGGCGGCGTCTTCAATTCGGGAACACTAACCATTATTAACAGCACTTTTAGCAGCAACATGGCTAGTCAGGGCGGCGGCATCTACAACCCCGGTAGCGGCACATTGACGATCACCAACAGCACGTTCAGCGGTGACGCAGCTCCAGTGGCTGGCGGCGCCACCTTCAATCTCGGGACAATGCAGATCGCTAATACCACGCTCAGCGATAACTCATCTCCTCTCGGTGGCGGCGTCTTCAACATGGGCACGCTTCAGATCGGAAACACCATCCTGAATGCAGGCGCCTCAGGCGCCAATATCGCTAACAGCGGCGGCACCGTCACATCGCACGGCTACAATCTCAGTAGCGATGATGCCGGTGGTTTTCTGACCGGCCCCGGCGACCAGATCAACACCGATCCGATGCTTGGTCCGTTGCAAGACAACGGCGGCGCTACCTTCACGCATGAGTTGTTGCCGGGCAGCCCGGCCACTGATGCTGGGGATCCGAACTTTACGCCGCCGCCTTTCTTCGACCAGCGCGGGCCCGGCTTCTGGCGCATGCGTAATGGCCGAATTGATGTGGGATCGTTTGAGGTACAGAGCGGGACGACGCCAAGCCCCACGCCAACAGCGTCGTCCACTCCAATCCCTACCGCAACGGCGACCGTCACAGCTACGGCTACCTTCACGCCGACACCTACACCAACAGCTACTCACACGCCGACACCTACAGCCACAGCCACGGCTACGAGTACGCCTACCACAACGCCAATATCTACATCGACACCAACACCAACGGCAACTCCAAGACCTACACCGTCCCCACGGTCTAGTCCGTTGCCGAGGGCTCGTCCGACTCCACCGCCGCGCTAATGCTGTAGAAATCCGGTTTGCCAATGACCACTGGTCGGTGATTGGTGATTAGCAACGCCGACCTGATTTCGACGTCACGCCGCTAAGCAGAGGCGCCGCCAAAAGAAATTAGTGTCCATTCGTGCTGGCCTCGCCGTAGCCCTTGCAAAGGCGGGTTTATTCGTGGTTAATAGAAGCCCAATGAAAATCAACGTCACATCCAATATTCAATCCAGCGCGGTGGCCGCAACTCTGCTGTGCCTTGTCGCAGTTTCCGGAGCGCGTGCGACTACTCCTCAATACCAGATTTACGATATCGGCGTGGTTGAAGTTGGCGATACCGCTTCGCAGGGATTCGGCGTGTCGCATGGAGACGTCGCAGTCGGCCGCTCGATAGGCACCGGCGGGAGTCAGGCGTTTACATGGACGCTTAAGGGCGGCATCGTGGGGCTGCCAAACCTGGCCGGCCGCAGTTACGCCGTTTCGAACAGTGCCAACGATAACGGCATCGTCGTGGGAACGGCCGCAACTACGCTCTTCGGTTCCAGCCGGTTGCCTGTGATCTGGCAGAAAGGTGTCGTTTCGCAGCTGCCTTTGCCTCCTGGCGAAACGCTCGGTGACGCGAACTCAGTGAACTCTTCAACTGTTGCGGTCGGCTCGGTGGATGCCGGAAGCAACCAGCGCGGTGTTATCTACAGCGGAGGCAGCGCAACAATCATTACGCAAACAACAGCAGGCGGAAGTTATTTTCTAACCGCATTCGGCATCAACGATTCAGGCCGGATCGTGGGTCAGGGCATCGACCCACAAAATGCTGCACGTAATGTCGGCATTGTCTATGACATCGGGCAGAACATGGCGTTTGAGGTAGGCGCGTTGCCGGGGATGAATGGCGCGCTGGCGTTCGCCGTGAGTAACACGGGCTACGTAGTTGGTTCAAGTATGCTAAACCAGGGCTCAGGCCTGCCGTTCATTTGGTCGGACCAGAACGGAATCGTTGCCGTCCCGCTCGCCCAAGGCACCAGCGAGGGGTCCGCGCGCGCGGTGAATTCGGCGGGTTGGGTGGTGGGAGACGATTCGTCAGCTTTCTCGATTCCTTTTCTTTTTGATGGCACAACCACCTATCGCCTTGCCGATTTAATCCCTCCGAACTCAGGGTGGGACTTGTCAATGAACACGTCTTCGTCTGCACTCGGGATTAGCGAAGATGGTGTCATCGTCGGCACCGGCGTTCATAACGGCGACACTCACGCATATGCCATGGTGCCCATGGCGCCCAGTCCAACGCCGACTCCGACGGCGACATCGACGGTAACGCCTACGCCGACTGCAACGGCCACAGCTACAGCCACACCTACGTCTACGCCTATGGCTACACCCACTCCGACGGCAACGCCTACTTCAACAGCAACATCGACGCCACGGATTGCTCCCACACCGCGGTCTCGTCCGACTCCACCGCCTCGCCCATAAGCAGTAAGTTGAGACGCAGTTTCGCGAGAGAGTGCGAAATTCTGAATCTCCGGGTGCGATGCAGAGCCGGAGCATTTTTCGTCAATCCGAGAAAATAGTGTTGACTCGCATTCGGCTCGTCAGCTATGAGGGACACCTCAACCGATCGGCACCCAGTGCAAGGAAAATCTACCTCCCATGGCGCACCTGCCCGCGCTAGCTTGAGCGAAGGTGGGTTCTTTACTGTCTTAATCACTCTCGTTCTTTGCGCAGCCGCGTGCTGCATCGTGATCCCGACAATGTCGGACCGGCTTCCTTGCGTTCCGAATGGACGCCGAAGGCTTCCGCAAGAACGCTATCGTTTGCAGAGCGCGTGTCCTACCAACGAGCGATCGAGGACGTTTACTGGCGTCACCGCATCTGGCCCCGCAACCGCGGGGAACGTCCCGATCCGAAGCCGTCGCTCAATGCGGTGATGTCTCGGGCGCAACTGGAAAAGAAGGTCGCAGACTACTTGCGCAAATCACAGGCGCTGGGGGATTACTGGCAACGGCCAATTACAGCTGAGCAACTACAAGCTGAAATGGAGCGCATGGCGCAGCACACGAAGCAGCCGGAGATGTTGCGCGAACTTTTGGCAGCGCTCGGGAACGATCCCTTTGTCATAGCTGAGTGTCTGGCTCGGCCAGCGTTAGCTGAGCGCTCGCTGACAAACTGGTATTCCAACGACCAAAGAATTCACGGCGAGTTGAAGCAACGCGCGGAAGCTGATCTGCAGACGTGCCGCGGCCGCGGGATCGAGCAAATGAAACAGCTCAGCGGTAAGTATAGCGAAATCGAGTTGGTCAAAGACGATAGCGGAGAAACTGTAGGGCAAGCGCATCGCTTGCCGACCGAACAGTTGGCAGGCGAAGCGCCCGCCCTACAACGGCAGGATTCGGAGCACAGCATTAAGCTCAACAGCAGCGAGTGGGAGCAAACGTTGCAAAAGCTAGTCAGAATGTTTAGCGATAGTTCTGTTGCGGCAAGGCTGCCACCTGCGCAGCCGATACAGCTGCCACCACGGAAAGCAGCCCTGCCGGATGCGGTGTCGCCTGCAAAAGACGCATCGGTAACACAGATCAAAACGGGAGTATTAAGCGTGCTCCAAGAAGACGAGAGCCGTTACTACACGACGGCACTAATCGAGAAAGCCAATGACCGCTTAAAGCTAGCAACAGTTACATGGCTTAAAGAGCCATTCGAGTCCTGGTTGGCTACCGCGGAAAGCCAGGTACGTAACGTAGTAACACCGGAGACTGTTAGCTATACGTTTCCTAAAATATCGGAGGGGACCGGATGCGTGGAGGATACCTGGACAGCTACCCCCGCCCCGCCTGATCCCCGATATTCGCACACCGCAGTCTGGACAGGCAGTGAGATGATCATTTGGGGTGGATATTACGCCTTGAACACGGGCGGCCGATACAATCCCAGCACGGACACGTGGACGCCTACAACCCTGACGAACGCGCCCCCTGGCCGCAGCGCTCACACAGGAGTGTGGACCGGTACTGAAATGATTGTATGGGGAGGCACTGATAGCTCGGGAAACTATTTCAACACTGGCGGGAGATATAATCCCGGAACGGATAGTTGGACGGCTACCAGCATGACTAACGCGCCAACTGGCAGAATATATCACACGGCCGTTTGGACTGGCAGTGAAATGATCGTCTGGGGCGGGGAAAACGACACTAATGATTTGGACACCGGCGGCAGGTATAATCCCGGGACGGATAGTTGGACGGCTACCAGCACGACCAATGCCCCCACTGCAAGGATCGATCACACGACGGTATGGACGGGCAGCGAAATGATCGTCTGGGGCGGGTTATCCCCCGGCGTCGCATTGAACACCGGCGGAAGATATAATCCCGCGACGGACAGTTGGATGGCCAGTAGCACCACCAACGCGCCGGATCCCCGAATCGATCACAGCGCGGTATGGACTGGCAGTGAAATGATCATCTGGGCCGGGTTGGATCAGAACTTGAGCTCGTTAAACACAGGCGGCAGATACAATCCGGGCATCGATACTTGGACAGCCACTAGCACCACTAACGCACCCCCCGGCCGAGAGTCTCACACGGCAATCTGGACTGGCGATGAAATGATCGTCTGGGGTGGAATCGACATCAACATCGTTTTCAACACAGGTGGTAGATACAATCCCGGCACGAATAGCTGGACAGCCACCAGCACCACCAACGCGCCCGAAAGTCGAGAATCCCACACAGCCGTCTGGACTGGCGATGAAATGATCGTCTGGGGTGGCTTGGGTGCCGGTTTCTCCTACTTGGATACCGGCGGCAAATACAATCCCGGCACGGACAGCTGGACCGTCACCAACAGCACACCCTCGGCACGAGAATATCATACCGCAGTCTGGACCGGCAGTGAAATGATCGTCTGGGGCGGATTTGATAGCACCTTCATGCAGTTCAACGCCGGCGATAGATACAATCCCGGCACAGATACCTGGACTGTCACCAGCAACACGAACGCCCCTGCTGCTCGGTCAAGACACACGGCAGTCTGGACTGGTAGTGAAATGATTGTCTGGGGCGGAGAAGATGACAATTTCGTCGCGTTGAACACCGGCGGAAGATATAACCCCATGGCGGATAGCTGGGCAGCTACCAGCACCACTAACGCACCTACCAGGAGAGAGTCTCATGCGGCGGTTTGGAGCGGCAGTGAAATGATCGTCTGGGGCGGAGACGATGAAACTCTCCTAACGTTCAATTCCGGCGGAAGATACGATCCGGGAGCGGATAGTTGGACAGCAACCAGCACCACGAATGCGCCCTCGGCCCGAGTGTTTCACACGGCAGTCTGGACCGGCAGTGAGATGATTGTCTGGGGCGGAACGGATTTGACCAACTCTTTGAGCACCGGCGCGAGATACAACCCCGGCGCAGATAGTTGGACGGCTACCAGCACAACCGACGCGCCAGCTGACCGAGCATATCAGACGGCAGTGTGGACCGGTAGTGAAATGATCGTCTGGGGCGGGGCTGATACCCTCGCCTTGAATTTTTTCAACACCGGCGGGAGATACAACCCTGGCACGGATAGCTGGACGGCTACTACCACCACCGACGCGCCAACTGGCCGGGCATATCACACGGCAGTATGGACCGGCAGTGAAATGATAGTTTGGGGCGGGTATTTCTGCTGTCCGGTGACCGGTTTTAACACAGGCGGGAGATACAATCCTGGCACGGACATTTGGGCAGCTACAACCACCACAAATGCGCCCTCTGGCCGATATCTGCACACGGCGATCTGGACTGGCAGCGAAATGATCATTTGGGGTGGCACTAGACCCTCTAACAATTTAAGCACGGGCGGAAGATACTGCGCGCAATCCGGTACGCCAACGCCTACTCCAACAGCAACGCCAACTGCGACCACAACAGCCACGCCAACGGCAACTCCTACAGCTACAGCTACAGCTTCAGCCACGGCTACGGCAACAGCTACTGCTACACCCACGATCACACCCAGTGCTACGCCCACAGCCACTCCTACGGCTACGGCCAGGCCAACGCCGACCGCCAGACCCAACATAACACCAAGAACACGGCCGACCCCACCGCCGCGGCCATAAGGACCAGTGAGGAGTGAGCAGTGACGAGTGATCCGCCTACGCCCCGCGCCTCACAGGCGGGGCTACGGTGGACAAGTGAGT
Source organism: uncultured Verrucomicrobiae bacterium (assembly GCA_963840305.1). Classification (GTDB taxonomy): domain Bacteria; phylum Verrucomicrobiota; class Verrucomicrobiia; order Chthoniobacterales; family UBA10450; genus Udaeobacter. Next base: position 47,172 of record CAWIYE010000005.1, on the reverse strand, counting down.
CACTGGTTATAGCTGAAAAATCAGAAGGCAGGAACCGGCTTGGGCTAGAGGCCCCGCAAAACTCGTATCCATTACTGTTCATTCGCGGTCAGCAGAAACAAGTCGTGACACACACGGTTTGCAGGGCTAAAAGCGTTACGAGAGTTACAAAGATAAAAACGGAAACCTGCTCCCTGCGGCCCAGAAGCTGCATGAAAACAAAGGTCATACCGACGACTTGGCTCGCCACAATTGGCGTCGCGTTACTTTGCGCAGTCGCGGCTGCGACGCGTAGCGACACTATCACGGTCACCACCGCGAATGACAGCGGCCCCGGCTCATTGCGCCAGGGGCTGGCTGACGCGCAGAACGGCGACACCATCGTATTCAAGCTCGGCGGCGCGGCAACGATTTCCCTAACGAGCAGCGAACTCATCATCAACAAAGATATCGCCATTACCGGTCCGGGCGCCAATCTGCTTACCATCGCGCGCATGCAGGGCGCGCCGGTCTTTCGGATTTTTCACGTCGCGCCAGCCCACACCGTCACCATTCAAGGCGTGACGATCACCAACGGTTCCGGCTTAGACGGTTTCGCAATCGGCGGCGCTGGAATCTGGAACGACCATTCGACCCTGACCGTAAACAACTGCGTGCTTACCGGCAACGCAGTTGACCGCCAAGTCAGCGGCGGCGGCATCTCCAATGACGCAGGGAATTCCGGGACCGCGTCACTGACGATCAACAACAGTATCATTAGTGGAAACGACCTCGGCGCCACCGGAACCGTCAATTTCGGTGGAGGCATTTACAACTACGGAATCCACGGCAACGCCACCCTGACGATTAGCAATTCAACTATCAGCGGCAATCAGTCGTTCCAAGGCGGCGGAATATTCAGCGACGGCGGGGTCCCTGACAGCATCGCCGTGGTCACGATCAATAACAGCACCTTCAGCGGCAACTACGCCGATCAATACGCTGGCGGCATCATGAACGAGGCCAACGAGGGAGGCCAGGCAACAGTTACCGTGACCAATAGCACGTTCGCAGGGAACTCGTCCTGTAATTGCAGTTTCTTCGCCGGCGCCATCTTTAACGACGGCAACAGGCAGCCTGGCGGCGCCACCTTGGAAATGGGCAACACCATCTTCAAAGGTGGGCCGGAGAATCCAGCAAATATTTTTAATCAGGGCGGGGTCGTTATGTCAGACGGATACAACCTCACGAACGACGCCGGCGTGCTTAATACCAACGGTGGCATCGGCGGTTTCAATGCGCCCGGCGATCAGATTAATACCGATCCGATGCTTGGGCCATTACAGGACAACGGCGGACCGACTTTCACTCACGCGCTGTTGCCTGACAGCCCTGCCATCGATTCCGGGGATCCGAACTTCACTCCGCCACCTTTCTTCGACCAGCGGGGCCCGGGCTTTAATCGAGTTGTGAACGGTCGCATCGACAAAGGCTCCTTTGAGGTGCAAGAGCCTGCGCCTACACCTACGGCCACGCCTACGCCTACAGCAACGGCGACACCAACGCCAACAAGTACGGCTATGGCTACAGCGACCGCTACGGCAACAGCCACCGTTACACCGACTGCGAGTGCCACAGCGACATCAACTGCTACCGCAACGCCAACGGCTACAGCTACTCCGACACCTACCTCTACGCCCAGGATAACGCCGACGCCAAGGAGTGAACCAACGCCGAGGCTGCGTCCTACTGCACCGCCTCGGTCATGAACCCGTAATCCCGAGTGACAAGTGACAAGTGACGCCAACGGCTACTCATACCCCAACGCCAACGCCAACAGCTACTGCGACTGCAACCGCGACTTTCACGCCTACGGTCACGGCGACCTTCACTCCTACAGCGACCGCCACGGCTACATTCACTCCTACGCCCACGCCTACTGCTACTCACACTCCAACGCCGACTGCTACAGCGACGTTTACCCCAACTGCGACAGCTACATTCACTCCAACCCCGACATCAACAGCAACAGCCACCGCAACTGCTACGTTTACACCCACAGCGACGGCCAGCGTCACGCCTACGTCGACACCTACCGTCCCGAGTCCGACACCTACAGCTACTCATACGCCAACGCCAACCGCCACGGCTACGTTTACTCCGACGGCAACGGTCACATTCACTCCTACTCCGACGCCTACAGCTACACATACACCGACTGCGACGCCCACCGCGACAGCTACAGCGACGGCTACATTCACGCCAACCCCAACACCTACTGCAACTCACACGCCCACTCCAACACCTACTGCGACTGCGACGGCTACGTTCACCCCTACCGCAACGCCAACAGCTACTCACACTCCCACACCAACGCCCACAGCGACTGCAACCGCGACCGCGACGGCCACGTTCACGCCCACTCCGACAGCAACGGCGACAGCTACGGCTACGGTAACGCCGACGGCGACTGCAACCGTGACGCCTACGCCTACCAACACGCCGCGGCGAACACCGACGCCCAGGCCGCCACCGAGCCGGCGCCCTCCCGGGGCGCGCTCAATCTAACGCCGACCGCTACACCTCACGCAGGCACCGACACCCTGATCGGCGAGACAGCGTGATTCGTTAAACGTAGCGCTGTTCTGCGGCGCGCACGGCGGTTGCGCCCTACCAAAAAACTAGGCTTCCGGCAAAACGCCCTAGAAAATTAGTGTCCATTCGTGTTCATTCGTGGTTAGCTTCGCATCTGCCTGCGCCAGGATCGCGCTGCATTTCATGAAAGAAGCGGAACAGGAGAATCAGCACGCGCCGCTCAGTTATCACGGCGCCTGGCGCATCGTGTGGCTGATTTTCTTGCTGATCATCCTCTGGTTGATCCTGCGCGCGCTGCAACCGGTGATTTTGCTATTCGCGCTCGTCTTTCTTCTCGCAATGGTTCTCAACCCGATCGTGGTCTGGTTGCAGAAACATCATGTCCCGCGGTTTGTCAGTGTGATCCTGCTCATGCTCACGCTGGTCGCGGTCACTACCACCATTGTGGTTTTTGCGTTTCCGCCGCTGGCTCGGCAAACCCAGGAGCTGGTACACAGCACGCCGAGGGTCTGGCAAGGCATTCGCACCCGCATCGAATCGCTCACGAAAAGTTATCCGGAAGTCCGCGAGGCGTTGCCGCACACGGAGGAAATCGCGAGCAAAGTCGGTGCGGCAGCCGGAACTCTCGGGAACATTTTGCTAAGATCGACGATCGGCTTGGTCGGCGGCGTGGCGAGCGTCGTATTTGCGATTCTGTTGCTTGTCTTTGTTCTGGCCAATCCGCGGCCGCTCGTGGCCGCGTATCTGGCGCTTGCGCCTGACCCTTACCGCGAACAAGCGCATCACACTCTCGCGCGACTGATGCGGCAAATGACGGCCTGGGCGCGCGGCGTCGCCATCAACGGTGTGATCACCGGCCTTTCGATAGGCGTGTTGCTTTGGTTGATAGGCGTGCAGCCGGCGCTCATCTTTGGGGTGTTCGCGTTTCTGGGCGAGTTTCTGCCAAACATCGGCGCGTTCCTCGTTTCCATTCCGATTTTGCTGGTCGCCCTTAGCCTGGGCGCGACAAAATTCTGGCTGGCGCTCGGCGTGATCGTGCTGGTTTACCAAATCGAGCTGAACGTTCTCGTGCCGGGCGTGCTCGGCAAAGAGATGCAATTGCATCCGGTCAACATTTTGTTCTTTACACTGGCGACGGCGAGCATGTTCGGGCTGCTGGGAGTTTTCCTCGCTGTCCCCGCCGCCGCGCTGGTGCAGATCGTGATCGACGAATTTTATTTGCAACCGCGCAAGCCGAATTACGCCGCACTCGACCGCGAAGCAGCCGCGCTCGTAGAAGGGAAGAGATAACGCCTTGTAGGGCATCGCCCTGCAACCGCGTTCCAAAAAGATTGTAACCAAATTTCTCCAAAGATTTCCTTTCCTCCAATCTGCTTATGAGAGATACTACGACTTCGCTTCGCTCCTCTGTAAACACACCAACACACGGAGAAAATATCAGAAAATGCTAAAGACAATACTCACTGTTTTCGTGCTCCCATTGGTTTTGCTTTTCGGCTCGTCTGCAACGGGCTGGAGTAATTCCCGGCAGCCGGCGGCGAGCCAGCCGAGCGGGATACTTCAGAAGATGATTGTACAAAATGGAACCGTCACAATGAGTCTCGACGTGGACCAGCTCAGCGCAGACGGCTCACTAGCTGCGAAAGTGGAGCAACTGCGTTTCGCTGTGGCGGCCAATTCTTTTTTCAGCATTCTTGTTTTTAACGATCTCCTCCGTGGACCTGAGCAGGGGTCAATGGCACTCATTCCACAACAACCAACGATTCTGTCGTCTTTGCCGGGCCCGTCTTGGAACCGGCTCCTCCTGGAAAAACTCCCTTCGGGCGAGCGGTTCGATCTCGCAGTGCGCGATGCGAAGACGGGTTTTACTCTTTTTAACATCCAAGGACATCAGTACGACTACGATGCCACGGGCCAGTTGCTGACCGTCACCGGAGGAAAACTTCTTCTTTCAAAAGAGTTCGCCCACGCTCTGGGTCGGCCCTCAGATGCCGATTCTATCGTTGGGAGAATCTCGTTCGGCGCAGTGATGCAGCCGGTCGAGATCACGCAGCTCGCGAACGGCGAAACGAAATCGATGGTGATGCCGCCTCTGCATGGCTCGGCTGGCCCGGATGCGCCTGTGCCAGGGCCCGATGTGATTGTCGGAGTGATCGAGGACGTGGAGCAATTTGGAAGCACTCAGACGCAGGTGGGACTGGCAATAGGAACAGACTCCTGTAACAATGGCAACCAGCCGATAGATTGGTTTGCGTTGCAAAATACCGACCACCCATACGTTCCGCAAAATCTCTATCGGATGAGCAGCGGCGCACTTAACAACGAACGCTTCGAACAAATTGGCCAGTCTTGGGGGAAACATACGTTTGAAGCATTGGAAGAAAACGCCTGCAACTTTGGCTGCAACACCAGCGGTTGCGTTACAGGCACGCATCTCTGCCCGGGATGCTCCGACCCTTACGTCGCCAGCTTGAATGGCAGCCAGAACCAGATCGGATCGCGCGCATGGGTCAACCCCTTCACAGGAAATTTCCCGTCGGGCGCAAACAACCACAGTGGCCACTCCCACGATGGCGTATCGCACCGCGTCCGGGTGAACATTACCGATCTTGACCCCACGCAGAACGTCGGCGCGAGCTACTTTGCAGAAGCCGCTTACATTGCCCCGAGTGAATACACCTGGTGCCAGGCGCACCCCGGCGCAGTGTAACATGTATAACAACGTCTCCTACCGTCAACAGACTGTGGGTGGTTCTCCGCCGAACTTCTCGTTTGCAAACGTTGGTAACACGGTGCAAATGCAACCTGCCATCATGGCTTGGGCAAATACGAGCGCGACGGTGAACCAGATCCAACCCGATCCTGGGAACGATGGTATCTGGTTCATGGGCTACAAAGTGACCAACCCGTCTGTTGGAGTCTGGCACTACGAGTATGCTCTTTATAACGAGAACCTGGATCGCGCTATTCAATCCTTTAGTGTGCCTTTGAGTCCTGGCATCAATGTCAGCAACATCGGCTTCCATGCGCCACCTCAGGAACCTGGCTGGGCAAACGATGGGACATTTAACAATCAGGGTTTCAGCAGCACGCCTTGGACTGTCACCCAAGCCCCTGATTCCTTAACCTGGAACTGCGAAACGCTTGCGCAAAACCCCAATGCTAATGCAATCCGCTTCGGGACGTTGTATAATTTCCGGTTCGACGCCGATCAACCGCCACAGGATGCCAATGCAACGGTCGGCTACTTCAAGACAGGCTCACCGATAATGGTTGCAATCCGGGCGCCCGGTGGGGGTGCTACCCCAACTCCGACTCCAACACTAACTCCAACGCCGACGGCGACTGCCACCGCAACGGCAACTGCGACAGCTACACCCACCCCAACGCCGACGCCGACTCCAATGGGTACCCCATCACCAAGGTCCACTCCAGAACCCCGGTCTCGGCCCAGTGCGCCGCCGAGACCCTAGGCTGCTGCGATCAGAGACTCGGTTGGTAACTAATCAGTAGAGCGCGCCGCGAAGGTGGAACGAGTTGTCCCCTGGCGCGCCGTCGCCGGGCGAAGGTGGCTCAACGCGTTGGCAAAAAAACGCGGCTTTGCCGCCGGAATATGCGCCTTCGCGAATAATCTTCACATCGTCTTCGGGGAAGTCGATCCACCATTTACGTTCCTCGACGCGTCGCAGAAATTTCAAAAAATCGTCTTTACTTCTGCTGGCAGCACGTGAGAAAAATTAGGCTCACTGCATCTGCCGTATATCGCAATCAGGGGATTCAGCACAATGTCAAAGATAACGCTTACCAGTTTCATGCTCTCATTGGTCTTGCTCTTTACGTCGTTCGAGGCTCGCTCGCGTAATTCAGCAACAAAGAACATTCCCGGCAACCAGCTCCAGACTGTCCGCCATAGCTTTAGCAAAGGTGGAACCGGCATACTTAAAAAAATGATAATCGAAAGCGGCAGCGTCACAATGGAGCTGGATGTGAATCGGTTAAACGGAATCAAGGTTGGCAATGCAAAACTCGAGCGCATGCAGTTCGCCGTCGCTGCGAATTCCTTTTTCAGCATTCTCGTGTTCAACGATCTCTTGCGCGGAGCCGAGCCGGGATCAATGGCACTGGTGCCGCAAAACAGGGTGGCGCTTCCCGCGGCATTAACTGGCTCGATTAACAGGCTGGTTATCGAAAAGGCCACCAGTAATCAACGTTTCGATGTCACCGTGCGCGATGCCCTGAGCGGTTTTGTGTTTTTCGACATTGAAGGAAACCAGTACGACTACAATGCCAGCGCGCAGTTGCTTACCATCCAGGGTGGGCGGCTGCTGATTTCAAAGGAGTTTGCTGCTGCGCTTGGACAAGACTCGGATGCGGGTGTGCAAGTTGGAAACATCTCGGTAGGCGCGGCGATGCAAGCGATCCAGATCACGCAGTTGTCCAATGGCGCGCCTAAGTCGGTGGTCATGCCGCCGTTGAGCAAACGTGCGGGTCCGGGAACGCCCACACTGGCGGCCGGCCCCGATGTCATTGTTGGAGACCTGCCCAACATGCTGCAACTCGGGAGCGCGGGATCACAAGTCGGCCTGGCGGTAGCGACGACTTCCTGTAACAACGGCGACCAGCCGATCAATTGGTTCGCATTGCCAGATACCGATCATCCGGTCGTTCCGCAAAATTTCTATCGAATGAGCGGTGGCGCCAATAACAACGACCGCTTCGAACAAATTGGTCAGTCCTGGATGAAACATACCTTCGGCGCAGACGAACTCGACGAGTGCAGTCTTGGCTGCAACACGAGTAACTGCACTCAGTTCTCACAGCTGTGTCCGGGCTGCTCCGATCCGTATGACGCCAGCGAGAACGGCAGCCGAACCCTAATCGGATCACGCGCGTGGATCAATCCTTTCACCGGATCTTTCCCATCTACTGCGAACAATCACAGCGGCCACGTCCATGACGGCGTATCGCACCGGATCCGTGTGGAGACTAGCGACCTGGACCCAACGCAGAATCAAGGCGCGACCTATTTTGCCGAAGCTGCCTACATTACGCCCCATGAATACACCTGGTGCCAGGCGCATCCGGGACAGTGCAACATGTATAACAACGTTTCCTACCATCAGTATAACGTTAGCGGCAGCCCGCCAAACTTCACCTTTTCACCTGTGGGTGTGACGAAGCGGATGCAGCCTGCGATCAGAGTTTGGACAGGCACAGGCGCCACGCTGAACCAGTACCAGCCGGACCCCGCGAACGATGGAATCTGGTTCGTAGGATACAAAGTGACCAATCCAACCACTGGAGTCTGGCATTATGAGTATGCCCTCTACAACATGAACCTCGATCGGGCGATTCAATCTTTCAGTGTGCCAGTAGGAGCCGGAGTCAATATAAGCAACATCGATTTTCATGCGCCACCTCAGGAACCTGGCTGGGCAAACGACGGAACGTTTAATAACCAGGGCTATAGCAGCACCCCCTGGGCTGTTACTCAGGCGACCGATTCCATTAGCTGGGCGTCGGAAGCCTTTGCACAAAACCAGAACGCGAATGCGATTCGCTGGGGGACATTGTACAATTTCCGGTTCGATTCAAACCAGGCGCCGCATACGACAACTGCAACGGTGGGTTTCTTTAAAACAGGCTCGCCGATGCTCGTTGTGATCGAAGCTCCGGTCCTGGCAGACGCAACGCCGACTCCCACACCAACAGCGAACCCGAGCGTTACCCCTACGCCTACGTCCACCGCGACGCCAATATCAACAGCCACTGCCACGGCAACGGCGACAGCCACACATACCCCAACACCGACTCCGACTCCAAGGGCTACCCTCACACCAAGGTCCACTCCAGAACCCCGGTCTCGGCCCACTCCCCCGCCTCGCTCGTAGCGGTAAGCCAGCGTGATTCGTTGAAACGTTAGAACGTTAAAACGGTTGTTGTAGCAGGGATCGACCTGCCCACCGTAGCTCCGCGCGAAGGCAGATGATCCCGGTTGTCGCAGCCCGAGCTAGCCATGACCGCCGGGTGGCTCGACGCGCGCCGCAAAAATTTCAAAAATCGTCTTTACTTCTGCTGCCAGCGCGTGAGACAAATTACCCTTACTGCATCCAGGCAGCGGTATATCGCAATCAGGGAATCCAGCACAATGTCAAAAATAACGCTTACCAGTTTCATGCTCTCATTGGTCTTGCTCTTTACGTCGTTCGAGGCTCGCTCGCGTAATTCAGCAACAAAGAACAGTCCCGGCAACCAGCTCCAGACTGCTCGCCGGAGTCTTGATGAAGGCGGAACCGGCACGCTTCAAAAAATGATCGTAGAAAGCGGCAGCGTCACGATGGATCTCGATCTCAACCGATTGAATGGAATCAATTCCGCAACGCAATCAGTCGCCGAATTGCGATTCACCGCGGCGGCTAATTCATTCTTCACCATTTTCGTTTTTAACGGCGCCCTGCGCGCCACCCAGCCGGGATCGATGGCGCTGGTTCGGCAAAACTCGGCGGCCGCCGTGACATCCGGCTACAGCGTACCGGCGTCGATAAACACATCGATCAAGGAGCTCGCCGTGGAAAAGCTCCCTTCGGGAAGTCAGTTCGATCTTGCGGTGCGCGATGCGAAAACGGGCTTCACGCTTTTCAACATCGAGGGACATCAATACGCCTACGATGCCAATGGACAGCTCCTTAGCATCACCGGCGGGCGGCTTCTAATTTCAAAGGAACTTGCCCACGCGCTCGGCCGGCCTTCAGACGCCGGCGCAGTCGCCGGCAGAATTTCCATCGGAGCGGCGATGCAGGCAATTGAGATTAACCAGCTGGTCAATGGCGAACTCAAATCGTTAGTCATGCCGCCGCTGCGAGGCGCAGTCGCCGGCACGAATTCACCTGCTGTTGCGCCGGGGCCGGACGTCATTGTTGGGGACATCGAGGACATAGAGGAACCCGGGAACACCGTGTCCCAGGTCGGTCTGGATGTAGGAACAGATTCGTGTAATAACGGCGATCAGCCGGTTGATTGGTTTGCTTTACCTAATCTTGATCATCCAGTCGTTCCCCAGAATCTTTATCGGATGAGCAGCGCCGCTAATAACAACGATCGCTTTGAGCAGGTCGGTCAATCATGGATGAAACACACCTTTGAAGCATTGGAAGAGTCGGTGTGCGGCACGTGCAACACCAGTGGTTGCGAAACTGGGACGCACCTGTGCCCGGGCTGCTCCGATCCCTATTGCTGCGGCCTGAACGGCGATCAGGGCGGGCTGGGTTCGCGCGCCTGGCTCAATCCCTTTACAGGCGGTTATCCCCCCGGCGCAAATCCAAACAACCATACCGGCCACAGTCACGACGGCGTGTCGCACCGGATTCGCGTGAACATCGATGATCTGAACCAAAGTCTGAATCAAGGCGCCGGCTATTTTGCTGAAGCGGCATATATTGCCCCAAGCGAATATACCTGGTGCCAATCGCATCCGGGCCAGTGCAACATGTATAACAATGTCTCGTATCGTCAGTTTAGCGTCAGTGGTATCAATCCGCCTTTTAGTTTTAGCGCAATCGGTTCGACGTTCCGTGTGCAGCCTGCCATCATGGCCTGGGCGGCTACCGGCGCGACAGTTAATCAGGTGCAACCCGATCCAGGAAATGATGGTCTCTGGTTCATGGGATACAAAGTGACCAATCCAACCACTGGAGTGTGGCACTATGACTATGCCCTCTACAACATGAACCTCGATCGGGCTATTCAATCGTTCAGTGTGCCATTGGGAGCTGGAGTCAACATAAGCAATATCGACTTTCATGCGCCACCGCAGGAACCCGGCTGGGCAAACGACGGCACCTTCAACAACCAGGGTTACAGTAGTACGCCATGGACTGTTACTCAGACCGGCGATTCGATAACGTGGAACAGCGAAACAATGGCTCAAAACCAGAACGCGAATGCAGTCCGCTTCGGCACCTTGTATAATTTCCGGTTCGATTCCAATCAGGCACCGCATACGACAACTGCTACCGTGGGTTTCTTTAAAACAGGCTCGCCGATTCCGGTTTTGATCCAGGCGCCTGTCCTGGTAGACGCGACGCCGACTCCCACGCCAACAGCGAGCCCTTCCATTACACCCACGCCTACACCTACTCCTACTCCTACGCCGACAGCGACAGGGTGTGCTACGGGACTCATCCAAAACGGCGGATTCGAAACCGGCAGCTTCTCACCATGGGTGATTGACGGCACCCTCGACACTCCGTTAGTCACCAACACCCTCTCGCACACTGGGACTTTTTCCGCGATCGCGCTAAGCGTCGTAGCGCAGCCATATTGTGGTAGCGGGAGCGAGGCGCTTGGAGACAGCTCCTTCTATCAGCAGTTCGGGCCGGTGCCCGCCAACGCCACACTGAGCTTCTGGTACAATACCTGTACCACCGACAGTATCACGTTCGACTGGCAGGATGCTTACATCACCGATAGCAACGGCAACATCCTGCAAACGATTTTCCATCAGTGTACCGACAACGCCGCTTGGGTTAACCAGACGGTGGACATGAGCGCGTATGCGGGGCAGACCGTGCGAATCAAGTTCCTCGTGCACGGGGACGCTTTCGGCGACCTCACCGCCATGTACGTGGACGATGTGGTTTTATATCAGCCTTGCGGAACCCCGTCACCGTCACCGACACCTACAACGACGCCGAGCGCAACGGCCACTGCTACAGCCACTGCAACGGCAACAGCAACGGCACACGGCAACGGCGACAGCCACAGCCACAGCTACCCCAACACCGACGTCGACTCCAAGGCCTACCCCAACACCAAGGTCCACTCCAGAACCCCGGTCTCGGCCCACTCCGCCGCCTCGCCCATAAGCCCCGATCCCGAGGCCTGTGACGCTGTAGCCTTGCGCGAAGGCGGATGATCCCGGTTCTGCGGCCGAGCTAGCCAGGACTGTCGTGTGGCTAGGCATAAAGCAGAAAATTCTAGAAAATCTTCTTTGCTTCTGCCGCGAACGCGTGAGAAAAATTACCGCTCGCAAGCTTAGCAACATTCACCGCAAACGAAGGAATCCGCCAATGTCAAAAATAACCCGCACCGGTTTCGCACTGCTCCTACTTCTTTGGAGTGGCGCAGACCATTATGCAGCCCAATCCCAACAGAAAACTTCGGACGCGCCCAGCGGCACGCTTCAAAAAATGATTGTCGAAAACGGCAGCGTCACAATGCAGCTCGATTTCAACCGCTTGAATGGAATCAGTTCCGTTGCGGCAAGACCGGCTACAGTGCAATTCGCCGCCGCGGCGAATTCGTTTTTTACCATTTTGGTCTTTAACGATGCTTTGCGTGGTCCCGAGCCGGGCTCGATCGCGCTGGTCCCGGCGGCCGCGGTCAGCGCCCCCGACTACAGCGCACTGCCCGTGCCATTAGCGGGATCACTCAACCAGCTTGTCGTCGAGAAACTCCCTGCTGACGCAGAGTTTGACTTGGCCGTGCGCGACGGCAGGACAGGTCTCACGTTTTTCAATATCCAAGGCCACCAGTACGATTACGATGCCAAAGCGCAGTTGCTGAGCATTACAGGAGGAACCCTGCGGGTTTCAAAAGAATTTGCCAAAGCGCTGGGCCGGCCATCGGACGCCGGTGCACTGGCTGGCAAGATCTCGATGGGCGCTATGATGCAACCGATCGAGGTCCAGACCCTGGTCAACGGCGAACCGACAATGGTGGTCACGCCCCCGCTGCATGGCGCGCTAGGCCCAAACACCCCGACGCTAGTGCCGGGGCCCGATGTTATTGTAGGCGATCTGCCCGAGGTGTCGCAGGGTGGAAACGATACGATAAATCATTTTGTTGGCCTGGGAGTCGGAACGACTTCTTGTAACAACGGCGATCAGCCGATCGATTGGTTTCAATTGTCAAACACCGATCACCCGTTCATTCCGCAAAACCTGTATCGAATGAGCGCCGCGCTTAATAACAATGACCGCTTCGAACAGATCGGCCAATCCTGGGGGAAGCACGCCTTCCTGGCGTTGGAAGATAACCAGTGCAGCTTTGGCTGTAACACCAGCGGTTGCGCCACCGGAACGCATCTCTGCCCAGGTTGCTCTGATACGTACGGCGCGAGCTTAAATTACGGCCAGACCGGAATCGGCTCGCGCGCCTGGGTGAACCCGTTTACCGGCGTCTTCCCATCAGGCGCGAACAATCACAGCGGTCACAGTCATACCGGCACATCCCATCGGGTCACAGTGGCGAGCAGCGATCTGAACCCCACACAGAACGCGGGCGCGACCTATTTCGCCGAAGCCCAATACATCACTCCGCATGAATACGCGTGGTGCCAGTCACATCCCGGGCAATGCAACATGTACAATAACGCTTCCTATCGCCAGTTCACCGTGAGCGGGAGCGGTGACAGCTACTCATTTTCGCCGGTTGGCTCGACGACGCGGATGCAACCCGCCATTAAAGCCTGGACAGGCGCGACAGTGAACCAAGCTGAGCCTGATCCGGGTAACGATGGGATTTTCTTCGTTGGCTATAAAGTGACGGGGCCGAGCAACGGAATCTACCATTATGAGTACGCCATCTACAACGAGAACCTGGATCGCGCCATTCAATCGTTCGAGGTTGTGTTTCCAGGTTTTTTTCCATTACTGACGAATGTCGGATTCCACGCGCCGCCTCAGGAACCCGGCTGGGCTAACGACGGCACCTTTAACAACCAAGGTTATAGCAGCCAGCCATGGACGTTTACGAAAGGCCTGGGGTCTGTCACTTGGAACTGCGAGACGTTCGTCCAGAACCAGAACGCCAATGCCGTCCGCTTTGCCACGCTCTATAATTTCCGGTTCGATTCCAGTTCGCCGCCAGCAGCTACCACTGCAAACATCGGATTTTTTAAGACAGGATCACCAATTTCGGTTCAGATCCAGGCTCCCCAGGGCACAGACACAACACCGACGGCAACGCCGACCGCAACGGCAACCGCAACTTCAACTCGCACACCTACACCAACAGCCACGGCTACGGCTACGGCAACTTCTACGGCTACAGCTACAGCTACAGCAACTGCAACAGCGACCGCTACGGTTCAGCCTACGGCTACACCCTCAGGTACGCCGCCATGCGGTATAGGCTGGTCGGCGGGACAAGCTTTCCCCAGCGTCCAAGTTCGGTCGGTGGGTGTCTATTTCCGTGGGGGCTTGGGCCCAAGGTTTTACGCCATGGGCGGGCGCTCGTCCGACACAGCCGGAAGCGATTTCACACATCCGTTTGAGTACACCCCATTCAACAACACCTGGGCCACCAAGACAGCCACTTATCCTGATAACCAGGTCAACAACATGGCTTGCGGTGTCCTCACCGTTTCAGGCACTCAGTTGATCTATTGTGTTGGCGGCTCGGCAGCCGGAGCGACGACTGCGACAGGCCGCGTGTTCTTCTACAACCCGGCGACAGACGCCATCACCGCGCTGACCGGTGCAGACGACTGGCCCGGCGCACAAGGCACAATCCTGCCTGGCGGTTTTGCAGTAGGATGTAATAACAAATTATACATCCTGGGTGGCTTCAACATCAACGTATCCTCTACCAACCAAATATGGGAATTTGATCCCACCGCTCCTGTAGGCTCCAAGTGGATACAGAGAGTGAACACGCCGGTAGGGATCATGTACGCACCTGCATGCTGCATAAATGGAATCATCTACGTGGGAGGCGCTTCGGATTACTCCGGTGGCACAGTGATTGATACGACGAACTCATTTAGCTTCAATCCCGCGACTAACAGCATTGGCACGATCGCGGCGATTCCGAGAGCCACGGGCGAGACAAGAGGACTGAACTTCAATGGCAAGATGTTGGTGATGGGCGGGGGCAGAGTAGCGCCCAATCCGTCAAACGAGGTGGATGCGTACGATCCGGTCACTAACACGTGGTCGGTAAATGTGCCGGTTCCAGCGTTTATCACCGCCCGGCGCAACTTCGCTACCGACACCGGGGAAAACGACGTCACTGGCAACGGGATCTGGCTAGCAGGCGGTTACGCGCCTACGAGTCCGACGGACTCGACGGAAGTGTTCTGTCCAGCGCTCGTGCCCACACCTACGGCGACAGCGACCGCCACAGCCACGGCAACATTGACACCTCCAGTTAGTCCAACGCCAACGGCTACAGTTCGGCCGACCCCGACACCGCGGATTGGGCCCACGCCGAGAGTCCGTCCTACTCCACCGCCTAGGCCGTAAGCTGCTGCGGTCAGGACTAGATTGGTAACTAAGCGGTAGCCCGCAGCCGGGAAGGTGGAACGCATTGCCCCTCGGCACGCCGTAGGCTTGGCGAACGCGGCTCAACGCGTTGGCAACAGAAACGCGGCTTTGCCGCCGGATACTTGCGTCTTCCACCTTCGCCAAGGCTACGGCGGACGAGTCGGCGAACACTCTTCGCGTCGTCTTAGGAGAAGCCGATCCACCATTCGTGTAGTTCACGTGCGCAAAGATTTTCCAAAATTTTCTTTACTTCTGCCTTAAGCCCATGAGAGAAATTAGCCTTTCTTCATCATTGGTCCGGTTCACCGTAATTAGAGGGTTCAACACAATGTCAAAGACAACGCTTACCGGTTTGATCCTTCCATCGCTCCTGCTCTTTACCTCGTTCGAGGCGCGCTCGCGCAATCGCAACCAGGAACAGTCCTAGCAACCAGCCCCAGCGTGTGACGCTTCAAAAGATGATCGTTCAGAACGGAAGCGTCACAATGGATCTCGATGCAAACTGGTTAAATGGGATTAGCGACGCGCCGCAAAAAGCCGTTGCATTCCAATTTGCCGTCGCGAGCAATTCTTTTTTCAGCGTTCTCGTCTTTAACGATCTCCTGCGCGGCCCTGAACAGGGTTCGATGGCGCTCATTCCGCAATCTCGAAACCTTTCAGGACTTCCCGCTGCGTTGAGCGCATCTATCAACCATCTCGTTGTGGAAAAACTTCCGTCGAATGATGCGTTTGACCTTGTGGTGCGCGATAGCAACACCGGATTCACCTTTTTTAACATTGAAGGGCACCAGTACCATTACGACGCCAGCGCGCAGTTACTCCGCATCACCGGCGGCCGGCTGCTGGTCTCCAAGGAGCTCGCCAAGTCCCTTGGCCGTTCGTCAGACACCGGCGCGATGGTTGGAAAAATTTCCATCGGCGCAACCATGCAAGCGATCGAGATCACACAGGTTGACGCAAACGGGGACGTAAAATCCGCCAGATGGCCAGCCCTGACGCGACCTGGCGTCGGAACTGTTCCCGGCCCCGACGTCATCGTGGGCGATCTGATCGGCTTGGTGCAATCCGAGACCGGTTCTGTTAATGGCCTCGTTGGCCTCGCTTTGGGTACCGATGCGTGCAATCAAGGGACGATAGACGTGGATTGGATTGCTTTGCCGAGCAATGACCATCCGTTTATTCCGCAGAATGTTTATCGAATGAGTGGCGGCGGTAACAACAACGACCGCTTCGAGCAAATCGGCCAGTCCTGGGGTAAACACGCATTCGCAGCGGCATCGTCAAATGATTGCAACTTCGGATGCAATGGTGTAGGCGGCAGCCATCTTGGCTCTGGCTGTTCCGATGCATACGGCGCCGGTTTGAACGGCGGCCAAACCGGCATCGGTTCGCGCGCCTGGGTCAATCCATTCACCGGAAATTTTCCAGGTTCATCAGCGAACGATCACACCGGCCACGTTCATGATGTAACGTCTCACCGAATTCTGGTTAACGTTAACGACTTAAATACATCGCTAAACTCAGGAGCGACTTATTTTGCTGAGGCGCAATACATCGTCCCGCACGAATACACCTGGTGCCAGAGTCATCCGGGCCAGTGTAACATGTACAACAACGCTTCGTATCGTCAGTACAGCGTGACCGGAATCAACCAGCCGTTTACTTTTAGTAGCGTAGGCACCACCGTGCGCACCCAGCCGGGCATCATGGCGTGGACGGGCGCGACAATAAGCCAGGTCGAGCCTGACCCGGGTAACGATGGAATCTGGTTTATGGGTTACAAGGTAAGCAATCCAACTTCCGGCGTCTGGCACTATGAGTACGCGCTGTATAACGAGAACCTCGACCGCTCTATCCAATCTTTCAGCGTGCCCATTGGGCCTGGAGTAAACGTCTCTAACATCGGATTTCATGCGCCGCCTCAGCATCCTGGCTGGGCGCAGGATGGCACTTGCAACAACCAGGGTTACAGCAGCACGCCGTGGACTGTAACTCAAGCCAGTGATTCCATAACCTGGAATAGCGAAACCATTCAGCAAAATTGCAACGCCAACGCGATTCGCTTCGGCACATTGTATAATTTCAGGTTCGATGCCGATCAACCGCCAAACCCTACGAACTCAACGGTCGGCTTCTTTAAGACCGGCGGGCCGATACCGGTCGTAGTCCAAGCTCCAGGGAACGTGCCTACGCCGTCGCCCACGCCGACGCCTACAGCCAGCCCCACACCAACGCCTACACCTACACCGACTCCAACGCCGATACCTTGCGGGGGTCTTACGATAATTCAGATCAGTGGCAGTATCGTGCCAGGCACGACGGACACCGGCAATCATGGCGATGACACGGTAACCACCGTCGCGCTACCCTTCAGTTTTATGCTCTATAACCAGAGCTTCAACAGCATCAATCTGTCATCGAACGGCAACGCCCAATTTACGACTACGGATACGGCCTTTAGCAATGTCTGCCTACCATGGACCACCCATAACTACAGCATCTTCCCGTACTGGGACGATCTGCGCACGGATCAACAGTCCGGCTGTGCGAGTTATCCTGGAGGCACCTGCGGTATTTATACGTCGGTGTCCGGGACTGCTCCCAATCGAATTTTCAACATCGAGTGGCGCGCGGTTTATTTCAGCCCTGGCACCGCACAGGCTAACTTCGAGTTGAGGTTGTATGAGTCCGCACCTGGCTATTTCGAGGTGTTTTACGGCACGGTGGCTAACGGCAACACCACTGCCACTGCGGCCGTGCAGAGAGACGACAACTGCTTTAATCAGTATTTCTGCAACGGCTCAGGTGGCCCTGCTACCGGTGGCTGGGCGTTGGCTCCATCAGGTACGCCTACGCCGAGCTCGACACCTACTGCGACTGCTACGGCTACAGCTACACCGACAACGACACGCACACCGACTCCGACGCCAACATCTACGGCGACGGCGACAGCAACAGCCTCGCCGAGCGCGACGCCTACGTCGACGCCGTGCAGCCCCTATACGATCTCGACTACGACCGGTAACACGATCACGCCGGGGACAACCGATACGGGTAACCATTGCGATGATTGCAGCACTGCTATTACATTGCCATTCCCGGTCATCGTGTACGGGCAGAGCTTTACCAGTGCCAACGTGAGTTCCAACGGGAGTTTGGATCTTATCGGCACGCAAACTCCGTTCACCCATGGCTGTCTGGTCTTGCCGAATACGGGTTTCGACATGGCCATATTCCCGTATCAGGACGATCTGCGCACGGATAACATCAGTTTTGCCGGCTGCGCGGTTTTCCCTGGCGGACAATGTGGCGTGTTCACCTCGACTACTGGCACGGCGCCGAACCGGCAGTTTAACATTGAGTGGCGCGCTACGCACTTTGCCGATACCACTACGTCAGCCAACTTTGAAGTGGTGTTCTACGAGGGCGTCGGAAGCTTCTTTGATATCTTCTATGGGGCGACCAATGACAATGGGAGTGATGAAACGAGCGGGGTGCAGCCAAGCAGCACCGGTCCGGCGACGACCTTCTCCTGCGGCACGGCCTCGCTCGCCCCTGGCTTGAGAGTCCGCTACACCTTGGCGCCATGCCCGAGTCCCACACCTACAGCTACAGCAACGCCTACGTCGACGCGAACGCCGACGCCTACGGCCACGGTGACGCCTACACCAACGCGAACCCCCACTGCGACCGCCACGGTAACTGCGACGGCAACGGCCACAGCAACTGCGACTGCAACCGCCACGGCGACAGCAACTGCAACGGCCATAGCTACACCGACTTCGACGCCGACCACAACTCCGAGACCGACTCCAACAGCAAGGCCTAGCCCTGCTCCACGGGTTCGGCCTACTCCGCCACCGCGGCCCATGTGAAGGCAGTGATCAAAGTAGCAGCTACCGGAAAACTCAATGACAACTTCTAAGATATTACTTGCAGTAACACTCGCAGGCGCGCTTGCCGGCATCGTCGCTGGTTCCGCGAGCGCGGGAATGATCAGCATCAACCCCTCCAAGGACAACACTCTCTATGAATATGATCCGTCCGAGGGCGACCTTAGCAACGGTGCTGGTTTTCACTTTTTCGCGGGTGAGAATGCCGATGGTGAGATCCGCCGAGGCGTGCTCGCCTTTGACATTTCGGGAAGCATTCCGCCCGGCTCAACAATTACTGCCGTAAGCCTGACCCTGAACATGTCTATGACGCCTGCCGGTGCGGAAACTATCGAACTGCACAAGCTGCTTGCTGACTGGGGAGAAGGAACATCCCACGCCCCCATGGGGGAAGGCCAGGGAGCCCCAGCCACCCCTAACGATGCTACATGGCGCCACCGTTTTTTTGATAGCATCTTTTGGACAACGCAGGGCGGAGATTTTTCTGTCACGGTGAGCGCAAGCCAGTCGGTCGGCGATATCGGACAGTACACGTGGAACTCAGCACAGATGGTTGCTGATGTGCAATCATGGGTGGACAACCCGGCCAGCAACTTCGGCTGGCTGGTGTTGGGAGATGAGTCGCAGGCGGCAACGTCGAAACGATTCGATAGTCGCGAGAGCGCCAGTCCGCCTGTGCTAACGATCGAATACACGCGAACGGCGCCAAGCCCGCGGCCTCGTCCCACTGCGGCGCCAAGGCCGGTCAGCTAGCCACGTCAGTGTTCGCTAGGCGTTGCGGTCGGGGAACCGAGTTGCTCTGCCTGCCGAAAATGTTTCTCAGCCAGCTCCGTCATTCCGAGGTCTTGCAACCGGCGCCCAAGCATCCAATGGTAAAACGCATTGTCCGGCGTGAATTGGTCGGCTTGTTTTTCATGAGCACTGGCTTCTTCCAGTTTGCCTAACGAACGCTCTGCGCCAGCGAGCTCGTTATTCACCAAAGCCAAACGCGCGTTGCGCTGCACCGCGTCGGTCCAAACTGAAATAGCTTCATCGTGGCGACCGAGCTGCCAGAGCGATTCGCCTTTTTCCTGGCGTGCGAGAATCAAGTCGTCTCTTACCACCAGCGCTTCATCCAGACTCGCCCGCGCTTCTTCGTAACGCCCGACCCGATTCAGGATCGCGCCGCGATAATAGAGACTCAAGGCCTTACTCTCTCCGTTTTGGTGGGCCGCGGCGTGGCCAAGCAATTCGATGGATTGTTCCGTAGTTACCCAAGAGATAGTCAAACCAGGCGAGTTTCGGCAACGCCTCACTGTTTACGAACAGCCCGGCCCTTGAAGCCGCGTCGTAGTGTTTTTTCCCGTCGAGAATGTTCTCCCGATCGGCTGGGCTCAGCCAGCGGGCGGGATTAGCTTGCGCAAGGGCAAGCTCATCGGGTATCTGAATTTTCTGGAAGGCGCGATTGCCCAGAAACTCGTGGTAGCGCACCCAGCCACTGTGCGCGTTCAACCCAATCCAGGCACAGGCGAAGATTGCAAATGCCCAGCCTGCCTTTCGTAGTTTGCCGGCAGACTTCAAATTGAAACGGTAAAGGGACAATTCTTTAACCTGAAGCAATCTCCACATTTTCAGGGTCAGAAACGTGGTAACCGCAGCGCAACCGAGCGACATCAGAAATGGAACCAATGCGTAAACACCGCGCACAGCCAGCAAGCTTCCCAGAAACACCAGCGCGCCGACAATTTCTTCAGGCCACGTTAGCGAGTAACTCCTCTTGATCACGTTCGATTTGGGCACCAGGATCGGCGGCTTACCAAAACCGAAATAGAGAGCGTCATTGGGACAAACGCTCACGCAATCCATGCACTTCATGCAACCGGGATCGACCACCATCCCGTACTGCTTCACCTCCGCGTGCACCATCACGTTCGACGTGCAAGTCGCGGTGCAGTGACCGCATTGATTGCATGCAGGCGTGACACGGATTTGTCCGGGCGAGAACTTGTCGGCAAGGCCAAAAAATCCGCCGTAAGGACAAGCATAGGTGCAAAAGCCTTTTTGCCCCAAAAAATACACAGTCACGAAACCGCAGACGAAGAGAAAAGGAATAGCGACAGCGACAGATGGAAAGGTTTGCCAAAAATTCGTGGTGACAAGATGATTGGTGAACTTGGGAATCAGCGGCGCATTCTCCGGGTTGTGGAACAATCGATACGCCGTGGGCCAGACAAACATGTAGAGCGCGGCGATGAGCGGGACATACACGAGCAGCCGCGATCGAAACGGCTTTGGATGTAGACCAATTTTTTTCAGCAACCAACCGCAGAGATCCTGCAAGGCGAGAATGTGACAGCCCCAACCGCACACAAAACGCCCGAAGATCAGCGTCGCCAGAATCGCCAGACTAAAAAAGATGAATCCCGCGTTGACGAATCCGCCCTGGATCGTCTGCATGGTCTCCGAAGGCTCGATGGGCGAAATCGTCTTGCCCATGAACCGCCACTGAATGATGTGCGCGATCATGAACAAGTTGAGGGTGACCAATGCGGCAGCGCGCCACCGGCTGGTTTTGGATTTGCGAATACCAGTTTTGCTGTAGCCGGGGACGTCTTGTCCGCCGTAGACTTGGCGGAGGCGAGTCAATTCGCGGCTGACGCAACCACTTTTCACAGAGTTGACGAATTTATGCTAAAACGCGGCGTGCGCCAGCTCTCTCATCTTGCCTGAAGACGAAATTGCAATTAGAGAAAACATAAACGCAAAGCAAATGACAAAATCCGAATGACCAAGCTCGACGGAATGACAAATAATCAAATGACGCACGATGGCAGTCCTGCTTTTTTTTCATTCTGGCTTCGTGCTTCCTTCGTCATTCGGCATTCGTGCTTCGTCATTGCTTGTGCATCCATTTTTATGCTAATGACCAAAACCGCAAACGCAGATTCTCCGAACCTCATCGGCAAGTGGAACGTGGAAATCACATTTGCGAATGAGGAGCACCGCGCCTTGCGCTTTGAGGCACAAAGCGATGGAAAAGGCACTTTAGCGCTGGCGGATCCACACTCCGCGTCTTGGGGAGCTGCCCAGCCTTCGGAGGCAACGTGGTCTCGAAGCGAAGGAAACGCCGTCACGTTTTCCGGCCCGGTTGAATTCCTTCTCGGCAATGTCGGGCGCGACGCGGGAAAATTGGTGTGCAAAGGAAAATTCGAAACACCGGATCTGATTACGGGCGCAGCCGAATTTTCTACACTGGTGGGCGATCGCCCATCAAAACAGGGCACCTTCAAAGCCACTCGAGCGAAAGGAAACTGAAACGGCGAGCCGCCCCCTAGGGCCTCCGCGCGAAATTCTACGCACGCGGAAACTTTCATCCGGTTAAAGGACAACCCCGCGTTTTGTCTGCCCAACGATCAATCGCCACCGGTTCAGAAGGTGCCAGTTTCGTTACCGAAAGACAAATCGGGCCGGGCGAGGAGCGGTGTGCACTCTCCCAGGTGCTCACCCGAAGCAAGACTGTGATCTGAGTTTACCCAGCGCCTTTCGCGCGACGCGTTTCGCGAGAGAGAATTTTTGCAAAAAAAGCTTGCTATTTATTTACGTATCCGATAAGCCCGGGGAAATCATAAAAAGAAAAAAGTGTTGACGCGCTTCTGGCGCTTCGGCTAGAAGTGACGCTTCACACTCAAATTCATCCACATCATCATCACTCATGAAAAAGAAATCCGCTTCACGATCTGCCTTCTTCAATCTGCGTGTCTTATTCGGCCTGTGCATCGTCCTCGCCGGCGTCTTTCTGGCGCTCGCCAGCTCTGGTGTGTTCTCCGCAATCGGTCAGAACATGGCCCAGGCCAAGCAAAAGCCCCCTAAGATTCTTGGACCCATCGATGTCCCAGGCCTGCCTCCTGGATTTGACTGTTCGAAGATTCACGACTTGGGCATCGACAAACAAGAGAACATGCGTTCCGGACTAATCATGATCGCTTGCGGCGAGGCCCAGGGCGGCAGCTCACCTTCCGCCGCTGGCCGCTTTACACAGCAGTTTATCCAAAAATTACTGCCGTCGCCTTTGTTCATCGGCGGTCCCGACGTAGATGTCGTCCTCCCAGACAGCACCTATCCCCACGTTACGCAGTCGGAGAGCATGGAATGGTGCGGCCCCAACAACACCTGCGTCGTCAACTACAACGACAGCCGCACTGCGCCTGGCTGCTATAGCGGCCTGTCCTACTCGACCGATGGCGGGTCCACCTGGCACGCCGGCCAGCCCCTTTGCTCCGGCCACGGCACCAACTTCGGCGATCCTATCGTGGTATACAACGCGCACCTGAACATGTGGGTTGCAGGCGACCTGGCAACCGGCTGCGGCGGCCAGGGCGTCGGCTTCTGGACCTCGCCAAACGGCATAACCTGGACCCCTGGCGGGTGCATCAACATCCCCGCTGGCGATGGCGACCGCGAGAGCATGTGGGTGGATAACAACGCGGCCAGCCCGCACTACGGGCGGATGTACGTCTCCTACAACAATTTCGGCGTCGGCGGCGGCGCCCTCTTCTGCGCCTACTCTGACGACGGCACCACTTGGAACAGCGTCCAGCTCAATCCCGGCTTCATCCGCGACATTCAGGTCACTGGGGACCTGCAAGGCGGCGGCAATGTCTACGTGGCGTCGATGAACGAAGGCGGCGGCGGCTTGACCACCCGCACGAACGTCATCTACCGCTCGACTGACGGTGGCGTGACTTGGAACAGCGGGGTCAACGCCGGCTCGTGCCAGGGGCCGGGGCGCTCCACTAGCGGTTACTTCGCGATTGTCTTCTCGACCATTTGGCGGCACATGGGTTGGGGTGAGCCGGCCGCCAACGGCAACGTAGTCAGTCTCGACTATGCGTGCTGCGGCCAGAACGTGGCCTGCAGCAGCGCGACCGATCACGGTGACGTTTACTACATCCGCTCGACCGACGCCGGGGTGACCTGGGGCACGCCGGTCAAGTTGAACACCGACACGGGCACGGCCATGCAATGGCAACCCTCGCTGGCAGCGACGTCGACTGGGGCGCTCTTCGCCAGCTGGTACGACGAGCGCGAAGTGAACGGCGGAGCCGACTTGGACTGCACGGTCGGTTCGCCGACGCAGAATTGCTATCGGCGCTGGGGGCGGGTCTCGCTGGATAACGGCGCGACCTGGCAGCCCGATGACATGGTCGGGCGGGCACTAAGTCCGTTGCCGGCCCAGCCCGATTCGAACGTGCAGACGGTCTACGAGGGCGACTACGACTACCACAGCTCCAGCGGAGCTATGACCATCGGCGGCTGGACCGATGGCCGGGTGCTTATTAACAACACCTCGCAACAAGATGTCTTTGTCAACTTCGTGACGCCGGGTTTTGGTGTAGCCAGCAGTGATCCGGCTTGTAACGGCCTCATCAATACGCAGCCAGTCGACTTTGTAATGAACCTCACTGACGCTGTAGATCCGACAACGGTCCAGCCCACCGATTTCACGGTGAACGGAACTCCGGCGAACTCGGATGCGTTAAGCAACGCGAATATGACGATCACCTTCCACTTCAACAGTACACCGGTGGTGCTGGGCTCCAACACGATGCATATCCCCGCGGGCGCATTTAACCGTCAATCGGACGGCATGCCGAACGTCGATTTCACGTGCTCGTTCTGTTACGCCGTAACACCGTTAATGGTGACTACGACGAATCCGCCGGTTGGCGGCACATTCACAGGGCCAGGGATGCAGGATTTAGCCGTGAACTGGAACCAGGCTGTTGATCCCGGCTCGGTGTCGGCAAGCGATCTGATGATCACGGGCGTCAACGCCACGGTGACAGGAGTCGATGTTTCTCCTGATAACATGACTACAACGTTCCATATCAACTTCACCGGCATCTTCTCAGCCCAGGTGACGGCGAGCATTGCCGCCGGCTCGATCACAGCTAATGGATGCAATCCTAACATGGCCTTCACAGGAAATTACAACTACGTAGGAAGCGTCTGTGATACCGGGCTTATCCAAAACGGCGGATTCGAGACTGGCAACTTCCCGCCATGGCTCATTGACGGCACCCTCGACACTCCGTTAGTCACCAACACCCTCGCGCATACTGGGACTTATTCCGGAATTGCGCTGAGCGTGACGTCGGCCCCATTTTGTGGTAGTGGGACCGAAGCAATGGGAGACAGCTCGTTCTATCAGCAGTTCGGGCCGGTGCCTGCCAGCGGCACACTGAGCTTCTGGTACAATACCTGCACCACCGACAGCATCACGTTCGACTGGCAGGATGCTTACATCACCGATAGCAGCGGAAACATCCTGCAAACGATCTTCCATCAATGCACCAACAACGTGGCCTGGGTTAACCAGACGGTGGATATGACGCCGTATGTGGGACAAACGGTGCGAATCAAGTTCCTCGTGCACGGGGACGCTTTCGGCGACCTCACCGCCATGAATGTGGACGATGTGGCGCTGTATGCGCCTTGCGCAACGCCGACAGCTAGCCCAACCGCAACTGCGACAGCGACTGCTACAGCTACGGCGACTGCCGTAGCTACGGCAACAGCTACTGCCACGTCGACTGCTACCGCTACCGCGACTGCGACTGCTACAGTGACTGCCACACCAACGCCTACTCCAACTCCAACTCCGCGGGCTACGCCTACGCCACGACCAGTGCCGACACCGAGGGCTCGTCCCACACCGCCGCCTCGGGCATGACAATGGCTGATAGCTGATAGTTAATAGCTGATAGTTTGAAGGGGCGAGCTCCTGCGAGTTCGCCCCTTCTCATTGGCGTCGCCTGCAGAGAGTGTTTATGCGGCAGCCGAGAGCGATCGCCGCAGGAACCGCGTTCGAGTGGCCCCGCTCCGGGACGGTGGTTTAAGGCTGAACGGTTACCGAATGCCTGAATCGCACTGCCACTGGACGTTTGTCATTTTGCCGGTGACAACGTCAACCGCAAACGGTCCGAAGCGGCCGATGGTGCTTTTCCTTCCCTTCGTGGAAACTTTGTAATGCCCGGGCGGCACCAAAGTCCGGAAATGGCCCTGGTCGTCGGTGGTGAATGATGCCACCTCGCCTTTTTCGTTTTCCACAGCGAAAGTGGCATTCGCGAGCGGTTTCGAACCGGGAAAATCATCTCTAACCGGACCGGCTTGAGTGGGACTAATTGTGATTATTCCTTCGATCCCCGTTTCCGCTCCGGAAGGAGTTTGCCCGGCGTAAGCGCAAGCAGCTATCATCATAAACGCGAATACTCGAAGTCGCATAAGCAAACATACCTTTCCAACATCATATTCGTCAACAATGGCAAACCGCAGCGCGGCGAAGGCCGCAGTCACAACAGCGAACACCAGTCGCGCGCCAACATCGAAAGCGGCGTCAAGCCACCGTACTCCATAACGTGGCCGTCGTTGTAAAGATTGATGTTTCGCTTGCGTCTCGGAGTGCGGCGTTTATTCGTGTTGAGGGCCAGCTGCCGACTTGACGATTTACTCGTTGCGCGGAAGTTTTTCGCTCTTCTGCTATTTCATGAAACGCTATTTGCCTTTTGTAATTGTCGCCGGGGTCGCGTTGATCGCGCTTGGAAGCGGAGCGATCCTTTATCGGGCGAAGCGACAGCAACTTCAACTCCGGCCTATTCCTGAAAACAACGCTGTTTTGGAAACGACCGACACCGAATCAGTGCACATTCGCGGCAACCCCAATGCCCCGGTGACGCTGGAAGAGTTTGGCGACTTTCAGTGCCCGCCCTGCGGCACCTTCGCTACTTTTAGTGAACAACTCCTCAAAGAGTACGATTCGCGCCTGCGGATTGTTTTTAGAAATTTCCCGCTCCCGGCGCACGAGCACGCTCGCGAGGCCGCGCTCGCCGCGGAAGCTGCCGGAATGCAAGGACGTTTCTGGGAGATGTATGATGTTTTGTATCGAGAACAGGTATTCTGGAGCTATGCGCCGAATGCGCGGGAATTGTTCGAATCCTATGCAGGAACGATCGGGCTTAATCTTGATCAGTTCAGAAAGGACATGGACGGCGAAAAAGCCAAAGAACGAGTCGATTCCGATCATGCGCGCGGCGATTCCCTCGGAATAAAGGTCACTCCGACGCTGTTCATCAATAACCAGCCACTGGACCCTAAGGACAAAAACCCGGAGGGTCTCCGTGCCGCGATCAATGCCGCGCTGGAAGCAAAATCGAAAGGTGGCGCGTGATTTTTTTTTGGACTGCCCGCGAATTATCCGCCTTCGCCGAGGCTACGGCGGACAGGCGCGGAATGAGAGAGAAACATTCACAGAAGAAAACGAAGATCGCGAAGGAGATCTCCATCCGACGAAATTAGAGTCTTCATTTCCTTTGTTGCCTGCTGTAAAAACCTCACCAATTAACACCAATTGATTCAATGGCTCGCTCAAGTGTTATGGAATTCGTGACGATTAGTGTAATTCGTGTCTCACCATGACCATATCGCGATTTCGCAAAATCCTTTACGTCGTCGCTGCGATCGTTGCGCTGGCCGGCCTGGCGGACGCAACTTATTTGAGCGTACAGGCATTTACTGGTGAAACCCTCAGCTGCGGAGGATCGCCGGATTGTTTCCGGGTATTGGGCAGTTCGTATTCCAAGGTAGGTGGCGGCATTCCGGTGGCCCTGATTGGCGCGCTGGCTTACTTTTGTGTATTCGCCTTGGCTACATTCGCGGCGTCCGGCTATGCGCGCGCGGGGACACTTCTGATTCCGATTATCGTTGCGATGTTTCTCGCCACGCTTTGGTTTTTGTATGTGCAGGCCTTTGTGCTGCACGCTTACTGTCGCTATTGCTTGTTCTCAGCGGCAATCACATTTCTGCTGGCCGGGTTGGTGATCGCTGCGCCCTCTTCGCAGCAGCAGTAGAGGTTGGCGACCCAAAAGAGGTCCATACTTTCTGCAATGCGGATTCTCATTATCGAAGACGAAAAGAAAACAGCGGCTTTCCTGGCCAAGGGACTCCTCGAAGCCGGGTTCGGAGTCGATCTTGCGCGCGATGGCGAGACGGGCCTAGAGCAAGCGCGGGCGACCAAATTTGATCTTCTTATCGTCGATATCATGCTCCCGCATAAGGACGGCTGGGAAGTGGTCGCGGAACTGCGGCGCGACGGGGTTCGCACACCGATTCTCTTTCTTACCGCGCGCGACAGTGTGCGCGATCGTGTGAAAGGACTTGAGCTGGGCGCAGACGATTATCTGGTCAAGCCCTTCGCGTTTTCGGAGCTCCTTGCCCGGGTCCGCTCGGTATTGCGGCGCGCTCCTCAGCGACAAGCAGAACATTTGCGCATCGATGATTTAGACGTGGACATGCGACACCACAAGGCAACACGTTCTGGCGTTCCGCTCAATCTCACACCGAAGGAGTTTCTCCTGCTCGCTCATCTTGTGCGCTCGGCCGGTGAAATGGTATCGCGCGCCGAAATTGCAGAACATGTGTGGAACATCGGCTTCAAAACTGAGACGAATGTGGTTGACGTCGTTGTGCGCCGCTTGCGTGCAAAGGTGGACGATCCGTTCAAGACCAAGCTGATCCACACCATCCGCGGCGTTGGTTATATTCTCACAGCGCGCTAGATATTCGCGCGCTTCGAACCCACTTGACGCAAAATCAGCGAAGGAGCGTCCCCGTTTCGCGAAGCTTTGGAGTGCGCGCGCGTCCTCGCGTCGCTTTCAGAGCTTTCCGCGGATGAAAAGCGTTCCGCTGGCAGAACTCTTATGCTAGAAAACTCACTATGCAGAAGAGCTGGCCGCATGCGCCGCCGCATTCCTTTACTCCTCGTGGCACTTACATCATCACTGCGGCTACGCTGCATCGAAAGCGGCTCTTCGATTCCTGCGCAAAGCTGGATCTTTTCCGCGATACGACGTTTGAGCTGGCGCAAAACTACGCGCTCGTCCTGCAGGCATGGGCTTTCTTCACTAATCATTATCATCTCGTGCTCAGCTTCCAAAATACCAATTCAACACATCGCGACTTCGTGCGGCATTTGCACCGCGAACTAGCGAGACAGCTCAATCGCATTGATGGGACTGCCGGCGGACGGGTAATGTATGAATTCTGGGACACGCGCTTAACGTTCGAAAAATCGTGGCTGGCGCGCTTGAACTATGTGCATCAAAACCCGGTTAAGCACGGCTTGGTTGCCGTGGCCAATCACTACCCATGGTGTTCAGCGCCCTGGTTCGAAACCAATGCCAGAGCAGCGTTCGTGAAATCGGTCTATTCGTTTAAGACCGATCAGATCAGAGTCCCGGATGACTTCTGAGTCGAATAAACCATCGGCTCCAGAAAAGCGATGCGAGGACGCATCGCACTCCGAAAGCACTTCGTGCGAAATTCACGGCCCACGCAACTTTGCTTTGCGAACCTTTTCGTGTGCGATCGCGCCCCACATCGCTTCTAATTTTTAACCCAAGCTCACCAAATCCTACGAGTGTCAACTAAACCCCGCTCCATCGCCTCCCAGCTCATTCTGTTTTTTACGCTGGCCACAGCACTCTTGCTCGCCTCTGGACTTGGGACGTTTTATTGGCTCGTTGTCCGACACGCATTCGCCGAAGACAATGCTGTTTTGGCAGACAAGATCTCGGCCTTGAGTGCGGACCTCAATGAGAACGGCCCCAGTGTCCTTGCCGAAGAATTAAACGCGCGACGCGCGGCCGAGCATCCTGCGTATTGGATCAGAATACTTGATTCGCAAGGTCGCACGTACGCAGAAACGCCAGGAATGGATCGATTGCTCCCGCCAGAGATTTTTCTGCCGCCACGACGTGGCATTGGCCTCCAGCCAATCAATCGCCAGGATGCCGAGTCCAGTGCGTATCGCGCGGGGGAAAAATTGTTTTCGCTACTAACGCTAAACGAAGAGTCCAGCGGGCAGCGCTACACGATTCAAGTGGCACAGGACCGTTCGAGCGATGAGCGAGTCGAAAGAAACTTTGCTCTCTTGTTCATCATAGTCCTCTCAGGCAGTGTCCTAGCCTCGGCTTTCATCGCCGTTACGGTGACAAAACGTGGATTGCGACCGCTAACACAGATGACCCGATCGGTTGCGCGCGTGGGACCGACGCATCTAAAGGAACGCGTCGCGCCAGTCGGCTGGCCGCGCGAACTTCAGCCGCTGGCTGTTGCGTTCGATGACATGCTTGAGCGACTCGACGATTCCTTTACGCGGCTTTCTCAGTTTTCAGCCGACCTCGCGCACGAGCTGCGAACGCCTGTTGCCAATATGCTGGGCGAAGCGCAAGTGGCTCTCACGCGTCAGCGCTCGGCGGCCGAGTATCGCGAGACCATCGAATCCACCATCGGTGAATGCGAACGGCTCTCGAGAATCGTGGACAATTTGCTTTTCGTTGCGCGGGTGGACGCGGCTCGCGAACCGATCGCGCGGGAGCGATTCGATGCGCGCAAGGCCGTAGAGAAAATTGCAGCGTTTTATCAGACAATCGCGGACGACCATCACATTACGATCAGTTGCAGCGGCGAAGGACAAATTTATGCCGATCCTGACTTGTTCGAGCGCGCCGTGGGAAATTTGCTCGATAACGCGCTGCGCTTCACTCCCGCGAATGGTTCAATTGAAATCACGCTTTCAGAACACGACGCCGCTTTCGAAGTCGCAGTCAGCGATAATGGCTACGGAATAGCTCAGGAACATTTGCCGCGTGTGTTTGATCGGTTTTACCGCGCCGAGTCATCGCGCGGTTCCGATGGAGCAGGCCTCGGTCTGGCGCTGGTGAAATCGATTGTCGATCTCCACGGCGGAACAGCTACGATTCAGAGCCAGGTTGGTCAGGGCACAACGGTCAAACTAATACTCCCGCTTCCGCAGAAATAGAGGTCCTCGCAGCGTGTCATCTCTCGCCCTACACCGGGTGACAAAAAAGTAATGCACAAATCTTTTGACAGAATTTCGATTGAGTGCGGAAATAATTGGCATAAGGAGAAATCCAAAAATGAAAACTCGTACATTCGTCGCAACATTGTTTTTGCTAGCCTTTGCCTTTGTCCCCTCGCGGCTGTGGGCGTTGCCCCATCCGCCGCCCCTCTATACTCCGACGCTCATTTCGCCGCAGGCCGGACAGGTTCTCTATCCTGGGCAGATTGTCAGGGTCGAGTGGAGGCCAGCGATTGTGTACACGTGGCCGTCGTATTGTGAGCTCGAGCTTTGGCTGTCGTTGGATGGCGGCAGGGCATACACTTTACCGATTACACCGTCACTCGATCCGAACGCCAACTTTTTTTATTGGACCGTTCCAAACATGCCTACCAATGCGGCGGTCCTGCAGATTCGCTTCGGGTGCGAGCCGCTTTCCCCCGAAAGCTACTACCCGCAAACCGCATCGTCTTTCACGATCGCAAATGTCGCCGGGCAATAGCTATTGGATTTCGCGGGCACGACGTATGGATTTAGACACGGCTGTAATTTAAACAGATCCGAATCAGGCGGGAGGACTATTTCCTCCGCTGAGTTCTTCGCCTGTTTCGGGCCCAAATAGATAGGTAACCAAGCGGGGGAGAAATACGAGGACTCCACAAAATGAAAACTCGCGGATTCATCATAAGCATGTTTGCGGTGGCGCTTAGCTTCGCGCCGCAATTCGTTAACACTTCAAACGCAGCAAGCGTCTATTCAGCACAGCTAATTTCGCCGACAGCGGGACAGATCGTGCACCCTGGGCAGATAGTCAGGGTTCAGTGGAAATCAGTGCTTCCTACGATAAGGTACATGGACACATGTGAGATGGAAGTCTTCCTGTCGCTGGACGGCGGTAGGACATTCAACCTGATAATTAGCCCGTGGTTGGACCCGAAAGCCCAATATTTCTATTGGGTTGTTTCGAACACGCCGACGAACCAAGCCGTCTTGGACATTCGTTTCGGATGTGAGCAGTTTTACCCCGAGAGCTACGCTCCGCAGCCTGCATCGATGTTTACGATCACAAGCACGAGCGGGCAATAGTACTAGATTTCTGGTTGCAGACCGAACGTTCCCGGGAGAGATATTGCAAATCTCCCCGGAACAGTTCTGTCTTGTTGATCAGCACTGAGCCGCAAGCCAGCTTCTAAACGGCAGCTTACCGACTGCCTGCCGTCTCAAAACTGCAGCGAGACACCCGCGTAGCCAGAGCGACGTGGCGCAGGTTCGATCCCATTGGCAAATACGCGGTCGTAATATTTCTCGTCGGTCAGGTTGGAGATGCCAGCGATCAAGCGCAGGTTTTTGGTGATATACCAATCCCCCGAAAGATTAAACACCTTATAGGGAGCAATGTGTGCCTTTGGGATCGCTGCGTTCCCAGTGTTCGTATCCTGCCAGAATTGCTGTGATACGTACACAGCCGTTAAGGCTATGTCGAAACAGTTCTCTTTTTGGAACGAGATCCCACCCTTCATCAAAAACTCCGGAGCAAATGCCGGGGTATTGCCGACGATTGTTTTGTCGGTGCCAGGTATAAGGAGACTGCTTTCCGTAAATTCCGCGTCGAGGAACTGAGCGTTGCTGAAAGCGATCAATTTGAACGGGTGATAATCCTTCGGAGATATGCCAGGTACAGGTGTAACCTTGTCCTTATCGACGACCGTTTTGCCCGGCTCGGGTTGTACCTCAGGCAGCGGCGGATGCTGCAAGCGGGCCAGAAAATCGTAGGAAAGCTCGCCCTCCAAACCACGATGACGGGAGCTGCCCGTATTCAGAATGATGAAATCAGTGTTCGAAATGTTTTGCGTTTCAGTTCTGTTATCGAACAGCATCCAAAACAGGCCCACGTCATACCAAAATCCCTTATAGGGTGTGCCATGCACGCCTAACTCGAAGTCCAGAGACTTGAACGGGTCCGGAATCGATTCACCGAATGGGATCGTGCGGGTGGTTCCAGCGATGTCGAAGAAGCGCGTCGGTCGCCAGCCGGAAGATGCGCTGAAATAAGTTTCGTTGCGATTGCCGAAATCGTTGCCCATCCCAAATCCCCATAGCGGAATCCAGTGGTCGGCGCTAATGCTTGCAGGCCCGGTGGGAGGCACAGTCGCTAACCACGGCGCGTGTGTGGAATCGACTTCGACATTTTCATGATCGAGGCGGAATGAGGCAACCATGTGAAATTTCCCGAGACGAATCAGGTCCTCTATAAAGAACGCCTGGTAATCCGCGGTCCGCGATTGATCGAGAGGGATGATGTCCGAAGTTGTACCGCGTGGTGCATATAGAAAATTCGGGCCACTCGTATCTTCGTTTAGCGTGTATCGCTGAAACGGCGCGTCGCCATGATAAACAACGCCGCCAAACGTGAGAGCGCTGCCTTTAAAGATAGTGTCGTCTCCCCATAACTTGCGGAAGCGTATGTCAGCCCCGCCATTATTGAATTCTTCGTAACCGAAGGTAGTGCTTCGAGGAAATATCGGCGGCGTTCCTGGGATGAGGTTTGCGGCAGTGCGCGCGTCGATCTCCTGATGCGTAAACCACCCTTTCGCCAGCAAAAGCCAGCCGTCTCCAAAGTCACGTTGGTAACTCAGAATAGTCGTATACCGATCAACCCAGTCTTGATTGTATGGGGTGAACGAAAAATTTGGATCGGTCAGCCACTGCTTGTATGTGATGCGCCCCGGGTCACCGCCGTCAAACCGGCTGGAGTAAAAATCGAGCGCGAACAATTGATGCTCGTCAGGCCTGTAGCCCAGGTACAGATCCGTTTGCCACAGATTGTATTCGCTGTTATTGCGTTGCCCGTCTGATTGCACGTATCCGCCGTCAAAGCGAAACTCCCACGGACCGATAGCCTCCTGAATCACATTGAAAGTTGAATAATATCCGTAAGCGCCCCCGAGCTGCTCGGTATAGAAACTCCACGGCGAGCCCGGCACAGGATGTTTCGTCACGAAATTCACTACCGGCGCCGGCTCCGGTCCATATAGCAAACTGTTGCCGCCCCGAATGAATTGAATCTCGCTTATGGCTTGAGGCAATGGCAGGTAATAAAGAGTAGGAAAACCAATCCAATCACTCATGAGGGGCAGGCCGTCCCGAAGCACAAGGGTGAACTCGGACTCCTGTGGATTGCCCAAGCCCCGATAGCTGAAATTAAATTGCCCCGGCGTATGCTGCTCTGTAACCAGGAAACCCGGCGCCTTGGTGAACAGTTCCTGCAGGTTATTATCTTCCACCGGCGGCTGTTGGTCCAGCTTAATGACCGTCGCTTTTTTCGTAACCGTGATTTCCGTGCCTGTTACTTCCGGCATGATGTGCTGACGCATTTCATGCCAATTGTCGTGAGGTGTCGGACTCGCGATCGGTTCAGCGGTAACGGTGATCCGTTCAGACTCAGCTGTCTGGCCTATGCTCGGTTGGCGTGCATAGAGAAGCAGAATCAGTATCGTCGCTGCAATGAACCGCCAATAATGACGAAGCGATTTTGAATATCGTGAATACTTCCCTGCGTAACCGTTATCTGGAAACATGCGGGCGAGATTACAAAACTGTAATCTCGCACGTCAATGACAATTTTGTAATGTTTGAGCAGTTGCCAGTTGGACCGCGATGTGACGGCACTACGGCTCCCAATGCCGCGCGGTTTCGACACAGCGCCTGCATGCGCGTGTTCGAAACACAAAAAGTCCTACTTCGGCGCAACCTTCCGAATAGGCGATTATTTTAGACTATCTAGTCTCAGTGTGCTGCTTAACGAATTTTCCGCTGGGGTCGACTTCGAAGCCCGATTCTTTGCCATTCGTTCTGACGACGACCTCATAATTCCATTTGCCATTCGCGTCGTCTTCTCTTTTCACCTGAACGACCTCTCCGCCTGCTGTCCGTTGGTTGATTGTCTGTTGGACAGAAGCGGGGAGCGACTTTAATTCGACCATTTCACCGGGTTGCTCCCTTTGTTGCGCGACAGCGCTGAACGCGAGACCGGCGGCGATCACTGCGGTCAGCAATGCTCTTGTCGTTTTCATACTTATTTTTTCGTTGCTCCGTCGGCGTCCGGTCGTGCAAAAAATTTCTCTTGCCAAACATTACAATTTTGTAATGATAGGCCGGTTAGGTAGAGAGCCGCGGCCGTTTTCCGCGGTTTGCTGAAGTGGAGATGCCGCAGCCCGTGTGGAGCGGGCTGCGGCAAACACTGCCCGCCCGCTCGGGGTCCAAAGAGAATGCAACTGCGGAACGATTCCGCTCAACGATTACGCGTCGACGCAGGCGCTTCGCCACCAGCTTCGTTGCCTGTGCCCGGTCCGCCTGGGCCCCACAAGTACGAAGCCACCACGAATAGTTGCATGATCGGCGACTTATGATTCACGCCAAATAATGGAGAGACATCGAAACGCAAACGATTAGTCGCCCTCCAAGAAGCAGTCGGGCCGATCACGAAACTGTTGTAAGGCGTGCCTCGACTGCTGCTGTCGCTGAAGCTGCGAAATTGGAACTCGATTCCAACCTTGAAGTCTTCGGGCGGAGCAGCAGCTCCAGCGACCGGTTGAACATTTTTCGTTTGAACATTCTTTTGATCAGGAGGTGGTGGCGGTGGCGGCGCTGGCTGGAAGAGGTGAATCGGAGTGACGATACTCTGAGCAATGCCCCACTCGCGCCCGCGATCACCGCCAATTTCCTGTTCAAAAAACACGTTTAGAGCCCATTCGATGCGCTCGAAAAAATCTTGGGACAAGAGCAGGCGCAATTCATAGGCATCAGGAATCGGGTCGGACGTATCAAAGCCGCCGGGCCCAAACTTATGCCCAGGCGTAGGTGCGCCTTCATCGTGGAGAATGTCTCCGATGCCAACCTTGAATTCAGAGAAGATCGTCGGATTCAGCGGAATCTTGTTCCAATCCGCAAATGCATACCGGCCTTCGACGCTAAATGTCGAGGCTTGAGTGTCGCCCTCGTAGTGCTGGATATCGGTTTCAAACGCAAGGTTGAAGCGATAAGGCAGCCCGATTTCACATTCCTCGGTCCAGTGATTATCAGGGGTACGATAATGCACAACATCGTCTTCGTAAATCACGCTGCTGTAAATTTCGCCCGATGGAAGAACGTAGGCATTCGTTAACGGCGCGAACCGCGACTGTGAAAATTGCAGGGGGCGCGCCATAGGCGCTTGGTACCTCGGACGGCGCCGTTGCTTGAACGACGACTGGTTGCTCGGTAGAAACCTGCGCGTGAATTGAAAGACTAAGAGCAGGACACACGAACGACGCGGAGGCAATCAACAGAGTGAACCGCGGAAACATTGACCGGACACAAGACGTTATTTTCATAAAAGAATTCAGGTTAAGGTTTGTTCGATTAATCGGATTACGCGGCCGATATTACGAAATTGTAATCCACGTGTCATGTCGGACGCGAGCCTAATTTTTATGTAGGGTGCTGCCCTACAAATTTGGCTTGCCAATGATTACAGTTCTGTAATGATTGCGAAGCCAATGAAAAGAACGTTCTTTTTTTACGGAGTTGGGCGGAGCTCGCTGATCGTTTCGATCGCGTGCACATGTCTACTATTTATTGCAGGTAATCATTCGACCTTCGCTCAGGTAACGGAACAACCAATCGTCGTCACGGCCGAAGAAGTGCCGAGCGCGTACGGCGCACCACCGGCGTTTTCGCGCAGCCGTTTTTCCAACGCAGTAAATGCCTACGTGTTGCCGCCATGGTCATTTTTCTTCGGCGAGCTCTACGAGGGACAGGGATTCCGCCATGGGCCGCCCGATCATCTTTTCACTCAAGAGATCGAAATGGGTTTGCCCTATCGTTTTAACGTCGCGGCGGAAGACAGGGTTCGAACGATTTAATGGCGGCGGCGGCGTGCAGACAGTGAGTCTGGAAGCACGATGGGCTCTTGCTGATTGGAACAAGATTCCGCTCAACCCAACAATCTTCGCCGAATACAAATTCGGCGTCGGCACCATTCGACACGAAGAAGTTCCACCACCTCCTGGTGGAGGAGAAGAAGAGGAAGAGAGCGGACCGCCCAAGGTTCCCGACGCCTACGAAGTTCGTTTGCTCCTCGCCCAGGATTTCGGTGAACACGTCGAATGGGCCATGAACTGGTTCTTCGAAAAAGAGAACACCGGCGACCGTGGCCGTGAATGGGGCTTCTCTCAGGCTGCGATGACACCGGTTCTCTTGCCTAACGAACGTCTGAAAGTCGGCATAGAAATGCAATATAGGAATTTGACCGTCAAAGATACACGCGGCGATCCCGTTGCACAGTTTCACCATCGGTCCAACCCTCGCGTGGAAACCGACAGCGCAAACTCGCCTTGATATCTCACCGCTGTTTGGTTGCACCGCGGGTGCTCCGGTTGCTGATGTGTTTGTGGCCTTTTCCTGGCTTTTCGGTGGCGAACGCGCCGAAGCAGAAGCCCCGGTCTCTACGCGTTTCCGTTATTACACCGACGCTGCCTATAGCCATTCCGGAAAAGATTCGGACAAAGAAATGAAGCAGGTCGCGCCGGCGCCCTGTCCCGAATGGTACGGCGATCGCGAATGGAACGTGACTCTGTGGGGCACCTATTCATTCACCAACACCGAGTTCGCTCCTAATCCTTCGTTGGTGGACATCGTACAAAGTACCAAGTGAGGGAAACCCAGTTCTTGGCACGTACGATCGCTACATCGGCGGCGATCACGCCTGGGGCGGAGGTGCCGACATTAAATATTTCTTCTGCCGCTACGTTGGGCTCGGCGTCGAAGGATTTGCTCTTGAGGCGCACAAACCCGGCTTCGACATCTTCGAAGATCCAACGATCCCGATTTTTACCCGTGAAAGAATCAATCACGACCATACCATCGGCTCTGTGCTCGGCACGCTTACACTGCGCTATCCAATTCCGTGCACACGTCTTGCGCCTTATGCGTGGGCCGGCGTCGGTGCGATTTTTGGCGGCGGCGAAAGAGACGTGCTTCACACGCAGGGGCCGCCGGACGCGTTTGAGGTCCATGCCCAGACGGATCACTTCGGTAGTGAAACCAAAGTGCTCGGCCAATTCGGAGCAGGTCTGGAATTCCGATTCACTCGACACTTCGCGATGGATTAACGACTTGAGCTTCGGCGTGATCGACGGACCGAAAAATAATTTCGGAATGTTCCGTAGCGGATTGAATTTCGCCTTCTAGAATCTTTGAGGGTCTGCACCCTCAAGGCAGAAAGCCGCGGCAGGTCGCCGCGGCTTGTGAAGTGGAACCGCCGCAGCCCGAGTGGAGCGGGCTGCGGCTCACTTCTGCTCAGCCGATCTCGGCAAAGCAGTTAAGCGCTGATGATTTTGAGCAAACCGAAAGGATTATACAAATTACATTTCTGTAATGTTCATATCCGTCTGGACCCGTTTGCTTGGACTAGTCATCACCCGAGTTGCAGAAGCGTTGAATCAGCCGCCTCCCCAACATCGACGGAACCGCCACTACAACTCTTGACCGTTTGAAACCGCGCCGATAGTTTCATTCTCGGAAAGGAGCTTTGTCGGTGAAGACCGAAGTCTCGATCGAATACTGCGTTGTTTGAAACTACACGCCGAAGGCCGTCAGTTTGGCGGCCAAAATTCTTGAGCTCGGCGAGCGCATCAAAGTCGCTCACGCTGATTCCCTCGAGCGGCGGCGCCTTCGAGATTCGCGCCAATGGCAAACTGCTCCATTCCAAACTCGATACCGGCGACTGGCCGGATTTCGACGAGATCGTCAAGGCGATCAAGAAAGCAAAATAACGCGTCAGCTTCCGCTGTTGAAGTCCTTCTGGCGAGACAAGCGCTTGGATGTCGAGGGTCTTCAACGCTCAACGCTCACGCTCAACTCCAAACGCGCAGGCTCAACGCCCAATCAGAATTTCGGACGTTGGAGTGCTCGGATCGATTGAGCATTGGACGTTTCCTTTTCTCCGGAGAGTGAAGGGTGCCTGGTGGCCCTCGCGGTCTTCAAAACCGTTGTCGTCCCGCTTGGCGGGACGAGGTAGGTTCGATTCCTATCCTCTCCGCTACGACTTTTCAACGCTCAACGCCCAACGCTTAACTTTCAACGCTCATTTCAGACAGTCGGGCGTTGGACGTTGGACGTTGGACGTTTTCTTCTTCCGCAATGGGAAAGGGGGTGAGTTGGATGTCGCGTGAGCAAATCCGAAAACTGACTTCGCTTTCATCGTGCGCCGGGTGAGCTTCGAAATTGAGCCAACAGGCCCTGCGACAAGTTTTGCCGCAGCTTCCGGTTTTGTCAGACCGCAACGTGCTCGTAAGCTCGAAAACATTCGACGACGCAGGCGTGTATCGTTTGGACCGGTATCGCGCTCTTGTGCAGACAGTTGATTTTTTCACGCCAATCGTGGACGACCCGTTTTCCTACGGCCAAATCGCGGCGGCAAACTCGCTTTCCGACATTTTCGCCATGGGCGGACGGCCGTTGACCGCACTCAATATTGTTGGATTCCCAACCGATCTCGTTCGGCCAAGAGTGATTTCGGCGATTTTGCGCGGCGGTCTTGCCAAGGCGGCCGAGGTGGGATGCGTCATCATCGGCGGCCATTCCATTCGTAATCCGGAACCGATTTATGGGCTGGCCGTCACAGGAGTTGTCGATGTTCGGCACGTCACGACGAATGCAAATGCGCGTACCGGCGATCTGCTCGTGTTGACGAAACCGCTCGGCACCGGCATCGCCACCACTGCGATCAAACGCGGAATCGCGTCGCGTGCGCTTCGCAAAAAAGTGATCGACCTGATGTCGAAGATCAACACCGTGGGCGCCGAACTTGCCGAGCTTCGTCTTGTTCGCGCTACCACCGATATCACCGGCTACGGATTGATCGGGCATCTGGTTTCGCTGTGCCGTGCCAGTCGCGTCTCTGCCGATATCGATCCCGCCGCCGTGCCGATGATCAGCAATGAAATCGCCGATTTAATCGAGCTGGGCTGCGTCCCGGAAGGAAGCCGGCAAAATCTTTATGCGACAACAGCGGTTACCGATTGGGAAAATACTGATGAAGCGCGCAGAATTCTTCTAACCGACGCGCAAACCAGTGGCGGATTACTCCTTTGCGTCGCCGAATCGAAACTCGAAAGCGTGCTAAGCATTCTGCGAAAAGCGGGCACTCCCTCCGCTGCGGTGATCGGAAAAATCGTGCCAAGCCGTCGCCGTGGTCCATTGATATGCATAACCGGATAAGATCGCGCGCGCGGCGGCAAATTCCTGCCGTCGCCCGAATCCTCGATGCGCTGGGCCACTGTGATTTGCCGCGGCCGGTTGTTGTCGATCTTGTCCGTCGCAAACTCTCAGATATTCGCGCACAGAAGTCCGTGCCGGAATTTGAATCAATTATGGTTCTCGTCCGCCGCTCGCTCGACGAACTTCGCGCCAGCAAACTTCAGCCAATCATCAACGGAACCGGAATCGTCATTCATACAAATTTCGGACGCGCCCCGCTTCCACGTGACGCGATCTGCGCGCTAAAAGAGATAGGATCGGGTTATTCAAATCTTGAATACGATCTTGCAACAGGTGGACGTGGCCGGCGAGGCAGTTACGTCGAGGGAGCAATCGCGCTGCTCTGTGAAGCCGAAGCGGTCACGGTCGTCAACAATTGCGCAGCGGCGCTGGTGCTTATCGTTCGACATTTCACCCGAACCAAAACCGATGTCGTTATTTCTCGTGGCGAATTAGTGCAGATCGGCGGCGGATTCCGGATCGGTGAGATCATCGAAGCGACGGGCGCGAAATTGCGCGAGGTCGGCGCCACCAACAAAACAACACTAAACGACTACGCGCGGGCCATCGGTCCGAACACGGCAATGATCCTGAAGGTTCATCGAAGTAATTTTTTCATGAGCGGCTTTGTAGAATCGCCTTCCACGGAGGAGATCAGCGCACTGGCGCATAAGAAGCGGATTCCGTTTGTAGAAGATTTGGGAAGCGGCGCCGTGGTGGCAACGGAACAATTTGGAATCGCCGACCACGAGCCGACGCCCGCCGAAGCGTTGAAAAATGGTGTCGATCTTGTTTGCTTCAGCGGCGACAAGTTATTCGGCGGCCCCCAGGCGGGAATCATCGCGGGCAAAAACCGATTAATTGCCGCGCTGAAACGCGAACCGCTGTTTCGCGCGCTGCGGTGCGACAAACTCTCTCTCGCTGCGCTCCAAGCGACCGTTGATCTTCACCTGAATCAAAAAGCGGCTGAAATCCCCGCGCTCGCGCTCCTGCAGATTTCACAGGATGAATTGCGCACGCGAGCTGCGGCAATTTGCGATGAGCTGTCCAAGAGGTGCTCTGGGCTGCAAATCGCCAGCGGTC
Organism: uncultured Verrucomicrobiae bacterium; assembly: GCA_963840305.1. GTDB lineage: Bacteria > Verrucomicrobiota > Verrucomicrobiia > Chthoniobacterales > UBA10450 > Udaeobacter. The sequence continues at coordinate 6,181 of CAWIYE010000005.1, read as the reverse complement.
GCAGCACCGGCAAAACTGGCGGCGGTACCCTGCCGAAGTCGAATCTGCCCTCAGTCACAATCGACATCGTTCCGAAAAATTCATCACTGGCCGATTTTGCTGCGACGCTGCGCGCATGGAATCCGCCGGTTATCGGCTACATTGCAGGCGACCGATTCAAACTCGATCTGCGCACAATTTTCCCGAACCAGGACGCTCTTGTCGTCGAAGCAATTCGCACCGCGTGCTCCGAACGTGTTTGAATACATTCCACAGCGGCGTCATCCCGATCCCGCAGGCGCGGGAGAGGGACCTCACAGTCGCAGTTTTGAATACGTCTGCGTACGTTGTGTGATCAATCATCCGATGAGAAATCCTTTACTTTGTTCAGGATGACCACCCGACATTTCATTATCGCCACGGCGGGTCACGTCGATCACGGCAAAAGCGCGCTGGTGAAAGCGCTCACAGGAACGGATCCGGATCGTTTGCCGGAGGAGAAAAGGAGACAGATCACCATCGACCTCGGCTTTGCCGAATTGAATTTAACCGCGCCGAACGGCGACAAAATTCACGCCGGTATTGTGGATGTTCCCGGCCACGAAGATTTCGTACGGAACATGATCGCAGGCGTCGGTTCAATTGATCTCGCGCTGCTCGTTGTTGCTGCGGACGACGGCTGGATGCCGCAAACGGAAGAGCATTTGCAGATTTTGACTTACCTCGGCGTGCAACGAGCGGTGATCGCCCTCACGAAAAGCGATTTGGGAAACGTTGAGGGCGTAACCGAACAAATTCGAAATCGCCTGCGCGAAACGGTTTTCGCGAAATCGCGCATAATTCCAACGTCGGCGCGCACCGATGAGGGAATTGAAAATCTGAAGAAGGCGCTCGCACTGGAGCTTGCAACCACGCCGACACAACGCGATTTCGGTAAGCCGCGCTTGTTCGTTGATCGCGCATTCACCCTGCGCGGCGTGGGTGCCGTGGTCACCGGAACCTTAAGCGGCGGACAACTCCATCGTGGCCAAAGCATCAGCGTTCAACCGCAAAACCTTCGCGCGCGGATCCGCGCCATTCAAAGTCACGGCGTCGAAATAGATTCCGCACAGCCGGGTATGCGCACTGCGCTCAATCTCCCCGATCTCCCCATCGATAAGATAAAGCGCGGCGATGTGATCACGGATAGCAATCTTGCGCCGACTCCGGCTCTCATTGCGCAGGTTGAGAAATCGCCGCGACTTATTGCCGAGGAACCCGCCTCTGCCAGGGCTACGGCGGGCAAGCCAGCTGCGCGCCCGCTTAGGAACGGAAGCTCAGTTTATCTTCATCATGGCACATCGCGAGTGGCTGCACGAATCACGTTGCTTGAAAAGAACGGACTCGAGCCCGGCCGAAAAACGATCGTGCATTTGAAGTTGGCGTCTCCGATCTTGGCGTTCGTTGGAGACCGCTTCGTCATTCGCGATGCGTCGGAACAACACACCATCGCCGGCGGCGGCGTGCTTGATCCGGACGGCATAAATCTTCGCAATGCACGCGATTTAGAACTGTTCTCATTGCGGGCACCGGCTCCGGACGACGTTGATCTTTGCGTTCGCTCCGAAATTGCACGGTGCGGATTTGCACCGAGAAAAACGCTTTTGGCCAGGTCGCACTTTAGCGCCAGCGAAATCTCCGAAGCACTAATGCGAGCTGCAACGGAGTAACAAAATCGTGCTCTCACATGAAATAGCGGCGGATGGCGAGTTTTGGCAGATGCTACGCAACCAGACGATTGCGGTAATTGATAACGCGCACAAACAGAACCCTGAACGACCCGGCCTTGATTTGAGCGAACTTCGTTCTGTGTTACGCGATCAACCAGAAGATGTTTTCGAAGCCCTCGTTACAGATCTGTGCGCCGCCGATTTTGTTCGCAAAGGTTCGGCTATCGCGCGCAGCTCGCACCGGCCAGCATTGCCGACCAGACTCCAAGCAGTTGAGAGAAAAATTCGCGAAGCGCTCTCACAGAAACCATTCGATCCTCCACCACGACGTGAGATCGAACTGGACCGAGGCGCGCAGCATGTTCTCCGCTTTTTGATCGCGAGTGGTGAAGTAATCGAAGTGGGCTCAGACGCAGTTTTGTTGCGCGAAAACTTCGAGCGTATGAGGGCGAGAATCACCGAATTCATTTCCAAGAACGGACCGGCCACGGTGAGCGACCTGCGTCAGGCATTGGAGAGTTCGCGCCGCATTATGGTGCCTTTACTTGAGCGACTGGACCGAGAGGGCGTTACGCGACGCGTGGGGGACAAAAGGATGCTCGGCATAACCATGTAACGTGTGAAACGGTCGCGGCCAGTTCTGCTCGTCGTGCCATCCCTGCAGGAAGCTTGGGACGATGCGGTCGCTCCCTGGTTCGATCAGGTTTTGCCAGGGGCGTGGCAACGCGAGTTGCCTGCGTTAGTGGTCGTTCCCACACGAGGACAGGCCAACGATCTTAAGGCACGCTTGATTGCAAAAGGCTCTTCGCATCTCGGTTTGCAGTTTGTGACACCGTCGAGTTTACGTGCGTTGCTCGCGCGGGATGATACGACTCCTGCGGCTGAGCCTGAACATCTGCGTTTGCTTCTCGCAATTGCGGCTAGCGAATTGGAAAATCGGCCTAACGAAGCTGAAGCGCTTGCTGCCAAAGCTGTTGCTCGGGCACCAGCGCTCCTACTGCGCGCGTTGGACCGCCTCGAAGCTGCCGGTTGGAAATTCGAGGAACTCGGCCTGCCGTCATTTGCACCGGTGGTTCAGCGTTTTAACGAACTGCTGAAAAAATGCGGTTTTGTACTTCGCGGCGAGACTGACCAAAGTTGTTTGCAACAAGCGGCACGTGTCAGGCGAGAATTTTTCCACGTGCTTATCATTGGATTCGACGGGGCGCATTGGGCAGAGTGGTTTCTCCTGCGCACCGCTGTCGAACTGGCAGCAAACGCGACAATCGTGCTCGAAGAACCGCGAGAAAACTTCGCCGATATTGATCTTTGCTGGGTCGGCTCTTGGGAAGAAGTCTGTGGCGAAGCCCAACGCGCGCCGAGAGCGACCGCCGCGCTCGGCGATTCACTTTTCAGCGAAATTGAAATGCGCGGTGGCGCGCAAACGGCAAAGCGCTTCGATTTTCTGATTGGCACAAACTTTTCCGAACAAGCCGAAGCGATCACACGACAATGCGTTCGTTATTTGTCAGATGAGAAATGTACGCGGCTGGGCGTGATTTTTCCGGGCAGGGGCGCTCTGCCGCGGCTGGTCGCGAGCGTGCTGGAGCGGCTTGAAATCCCGCATAACGATGGGCTCGGCCACATTGTGCCCGGCATTTTCGAGTCAGCGGAGTGGCAGGCCTGGATCGAATTACAACGCGCGCCACGGCTTAATTCCTTTCTACATTTTCTAAATGCGCTGCGCGACCCAGCGATCGTATCGCCGAAGATCAGCCGGCAAGTTTTCGAAAAAATTCTGCACGAAAGTTACAAGGAGGTGTTGCTGGACGACCTCGAACTGCTGCGCGAATTCTGTGCGACGCGCGGGGACGACAAATCTCAGTCGGCCGCCGAAGCTCTGCGCGCGCTGCCGTTTCTCCCGCCGCGCGCGACGCTCGCGCAATTTCTCGAACAGACCCACGCCGCGCTTGTGCATCTCGACTGGAAGCAACACGCGCTCGAGCTCGCCAACGTCGCGCGTGATTGGTCGCAGCGTCTCGATGCCAAATTTTCACGCACGCTTTTTTTGCGCTGGCTGGAAGAAACGGCTGCGACTTCTGATGTCGCCCGCTCAGCCACAGGCGACCATCCGTATGCTCGCGTGCAATTGCTCACGGTGGCGGGCGCACAAAATCAGGAATGGTCGCATTTGATTCTTGCCGGCTGGAACGAAGGAGCATGGCCGCCGCCTGCCGGCGCGGAGTTTGCACGCGCCGAAGAGATTCGCGCCTTCAATCGCAGCGTGCAAAAGCTTAACAAGCGCGCAGCGCGCCAGGGAAGCCAGGGCGAGGGCCACACCAGTGTACGCGAAAACCATTCGCTCTACGTCGGGCCAGGCGAGCAACGCGCGATCGCGTTGCGGCAATTCGATGCGCTCCTCGAATCGGCCAGCGAGGGTGTGACGCTCACGGCTAGTCTGGTGCAGGAAGATGCGCCGGAACGCTTCTGGAATCCGAGCGAATGTTTCACCGAGCTTTATTTCAAAACGCAGCGTGCGCCGCTCACCCAAGCAACGTTGAAAAATCTCCAACGCGCCACTGCGCTGTTACCAAAGGCTGCCGCTATAGCGACGGATGTGCAGCAAACCCTGATCGCATTCAACGCGCGCCGTGACTCCTCTAAACCTGCCGGCGAATATGATTTCGCGTTGCGGCCGAACGGGTCGTATCGACCAGTGCCGACGCTGAGTGTGACCGATCTTCAACGAATGCTTTCGTGGCCAGCGATTATTTGGATGAAACGTTATCTCGGCGCGGAAGCACCGGAGGAGATCGCGAATCCGTGGGCGGCGACAACCGGAAAATGGGTGCATGACTGGCTGGCGAATATTATCGAACCTCAGGACGGAAAGATTTTCTCGCCTTTTCCGGCCCTTGCAAAGATCGACGAGCGCATTCGCTTTGCCGCGGACGAGCGATGTACGGCACTTCGGCGCCTTTGCGCTTTGGTCGGCAAGGTCGTCCCTGATTGGTGGAACTCGGGCTGGTTGAACGCGCGTTATCTCGCGCGGCACCTCGGCGCCAAAATCGGAGTGGCGAAAGAATGGAATTGGATGACGACGGAGTGGGCCGTCGGTCGCGAAGGTGCGGTGAAAATTGCCGATGGCGTAGAGCTTGAGTTGCGCGGCAAGATCGATTTGGTGCTCGCGCAAAATGACGCGTCCAGTTTCGGCGGACAAAAGATTTGGATTGTCGATTACAAAACCGGTTCGGACAGGGAACTGAAGACCTCCGATCTGCACGACAATTTGGTCAAAGGCACAACCTTGCAGCTCGGTCTTTACGCGCTAGCCATGCGCGAACTCGGCGCCGCCGAAGTGAGCGTGAGCATTATTTCGCTGACGGTTAAAAACGTAGCGCCACAATTGTCGGCTGTCGCTCTTGAACCGCACACGGACATCTTCGCCGATCTCGCAGAAATGCAGCACACCGGAATTTTCGGAATGAAAGGTGAAGTCCGTCCGGCATTCGGTTACAGCGCGCCGTACCCCCTCGCGACGTTACCGATCGACAACGACATTTTGGAAGATAAATGGGCGCTCACGCATCCCGCGCTCGTCCTTGAGAAAGAGGAGTGGGAAACATGGTGAAGCCGCGCGACGAATATGTACGCACTCGTTTCGCCACCGAGTTGGACCGCAATTTTTCTGTAGTCGCATCGGCGGGTTCCGGCAAAACCACTGCGATCACCGAACGCATCCTGTCGATCGCGCGTTCGCCGAATGCCGCTGAAATTTTGCCGCGTCTGGTCGTCGTCACCTTTACCAATCGCGCGGCGGACGAAATGCAACAGCGCACCCGCCAAGCTCTGCTTGAGGAAAATTTGCGACAGGAAGTGCACACTGCGTTCAACCGTGCCTTCTTCGGCACAATCCATTCGTTCTGCATGAAACTCCTGACCGATTTCGGTCATTATCTTGGTTTGCCTGCGCCGCTCGAGTTAGTCGAAGACGACGACGACCTCTGGCAGGAGTTTGCGCAAAACCAAACTCGAATTGGCAGCTCGTTAGGCGAAAAGGATCGGGCCATGCTTCTGCGTTTCGTGCAGGCGCGCGAGCTTATGGAACTGGCCCGACGTGCGCGCTCGGCTGTTTTGCAGGTGCCAGGGTTGTCAGCATGTCCGCCGTTCGATTTCGCTGAGGTCTACTCACAATCGAATAAGGGAAAGGGGAACGACAATATCGCCAAATCGCAGGCGGAATTGCGCGAATGGAAACGCCGCTTCGCTGACGATTGGGAATATCTGCGCTGGCCGGTTTGTTTCACGGCGCCAAACGCCAGGTTTACTCAGCTCTGGCAAGAGAAATTTGCGCCTCTGCGAAAGTGGATTTGCGCCGCCGCCACATGCGTCGCGGCAGAGGTGCAACGCGATTATCTCAATTTTCGACTCGACCACGGAGTCGTCACGTACGGAGATCAAATCGCCCTGGCCGAACGGCTCCTGCAACATCCGGTCGCTGCGCAGAGGATTCG
>CAWIYE010000004.1:0-742683 GCA_963840305.1 uncultured Verrucomicrobiae bacterium | reverse complement strand
AGCTATGAAAATGCCGGCACGATTCCGCTCGGCATGACCATCGAGCTGGCCGCCAAACGCCGTGACGAACTGGCGAAGAGTCAGCACCCGTTCGCGATCATCCTCAGTTGTTCCGATTCGCCAACTGGATCGACATGAAACAAAAGGAATACGACGCACTGCGCCTTCGCCCGCATCCATACGAGTTCATGATGTACTACGACGTGTAATGGTAAGGAGGCCAGGCTACGAGTCGTAGCCTTTTGTTGGTAATTGACCGCACTCATCAGGCGTGCTGTGATATAAGTAACCATTTAAGGAGGATTCATGCGACAAACAACATTCGCGATCGGGCTCGTGTCCCTTGCTTTTGCCGTCTCGGCATCGGTCCTCGCGCAAACTTCCGCCGACACCGCGGGCAAGAAGGCTCCGCGCGTTCAGACGTCAGAATCGCAGGCCGCGATGACGCCGGCCTCGGCCTTGGAAAAACTGAAGAAGGGTAACGCTCGCTTCGTTGAGAAGAACATGAGGAGTCGCGATTGGCTGGCTAAGGTGTCAGCGACTGCGGGCGGTCAGTATCCATTTGCGGTCATCCTCGCGTGCATGGATTCTCGCGCTCCGATCGAGATCATCTTCGATCAGGGAATTGGCGACGTTTTCGGGATCCGCATCGCGGGCAACATTGTCAACGAGGACGTGCTCGGCAGCATGGAGTATGCAACGAAGGTCGTCGGCTCGAAGCTGATCGTCGTCCTCGGGCACACCTCATGCGGCGCTGTGAAGGGCGCCATCGACGACGCGAAGCTGGGTAACCTCACCGCGCTCCTGGCGAAGATCCAGCCCGCCGTGTCGGCATCCGGCCCTGGAAGCGCGAAAGACGACGCGTACGTCAACAAAGTCGCCCAGGCCAACGTGTCTCAGGCGATGAAGGAGATTCGCGAGAAGAGCCCGACGATAAAGGCTCAGCTCGACGCCGGTACGGTCGGACTCGTCGGAGCGATCTACGATGTCTCCACGGGTAAAGTGACGTTCCTGCCCGACTGAGGCCAGTCTCTATCTCCGCCATTAAGAACCGGCGTGCTCGCACTAGCTTTTCCGCAGGCCTTGGACGATCGCGCGGTAACGCGCCTATTAACTGCATTGGCTCAGATTATCGCTTCGACCTGAGCGCGTCGCGCGCTCTATGTCTTGTCGCCGCGTTCCGCTAGAAAACCAAGAGGAGGAAATCATGGCCAAACCTAAGCAGACGAATGCAAACAAAAATCTTACTTCTGGCCAAGAAGATCTAAGCCAGCTCTGGGAAGAACATGTGCGCTACGAGTTTTCGACACGCAACACCGAGGACACACTCGCCACGATGGTGGAAGACGCTTACGTGAATCATATTCCGGTGCTGACGGGCGGCGTTGGTCGACAGGAATTGCGAGAGTTCTACTCGAAACGTTTCATTCCTCAGATGCCGCCCGACACGGAAATGACGCCGGTGTCGCGAACAATCGGTGAGGACCAAATAGTGGATGAAATGATATTCAAGTTCACTCACACGATCCCGATGGATTGGATGCTGCCAGGTATCGGTCCGACGGGAAAGCGTGTGGAGATTCCACTAGTCGCAATCGTTCGATTCAGAGATGGCAAGCTGGCGCACGAGCACATTTACTGGGACCAGGCATCCGTTCTGGTTCAGATTGGGTTGATTGACCCGGCAAAGCTGCCGGTGGCAGGCGTTGAAAGCGCGCGCAAGGTTCTTGACCCGACTTTGCCGGCGAACGAACTGATGAAGCGCGCTGGTAAGAGCCGATAGTTAGTTTTATCGCTGGCGGATGTCATGTTGAGCGAAGCGAAACATCCAGCTACTTCCACCGTTTACGGATAGTGGTTTGCCCGCGAAACCGACTGAAATTTATCATGCTATTTGACTACCAAATTACTCGAAGTAGCTGGATTCTTCGCTTCGCTCAGAATGACATTCAGGAGAAATTCTAAGCTATGAGCATCATCGGAAAAGTGGATAGTCTTTGGCGTTATCCTGTCAAAAGCATGCGGGGCGAGGAATTGGACGAAGCGTTTGCCGGTTTCTCTGGAATCTATGGCGATCGCCTCTTTGCCTTCAAAAGTTCGGCAAGTCCCAAGGGATTCCCTTACTTCACAGCCCGGGAACAAACAAAACTTTTGCAGTATCGTCCGCGTTTCCGTTATCCCGACAAAGCGGCGCAGCCCGTCAACCTGACTGAAGCAGAGAGCATGGGCGCGAATCCTGTCTCGGCTGATCCTTCGGAGTTAATGATCGATGTTGAAACTCCGGACGGACGAACGCTCGCGATTGATGATCCCGCGCTTATGGAGTTGATGCGAACCGATATCGACCAAAAGCATCAGCTCACATTGATGCGATCCGAGCGCGCGATGACCGATTGTCGTCCGTTTTCGATGTTTAGTATGCAATCGGCGCGGCAATTGGCTGAGGAGACTAGCACTTCGATGGATAAGCGCCGGTTCCGAGCAAACGTCTATGTGGACCTCACAGCCGCTCAAGGCTTTGGAGAAAACGAGTTTGTCGGCCGGTCTTTGCGGATTGGACCGAAGGCAGTCGTCACGATTCTGGAACGCGATCCGCGCTGCATGATGATCACACTCGATCCCGATACCGGCGAGAAAACGCCAGCCATATTGAAGAAAGTGGCGCAAGCTCACGAGGGCATGGCCGGCGTTTACGGCGCAGTGCTTGTCGAAGGCATGCTGCACAAAGGCGATCCGGTAGAATTGCTGGATTAGTTTTATTTCTTGTTGCCCCTGCACCCGATGTCATTCCGAGCGAAGTCGAGGAATCTCTGAATTTTTGAGGGATCCCAGCGGGCATCGAGAGATGTCTCGACTTCGCTCGACATGACAAGCGATCAGTCTTCGCCGTTGAAATAATCAGGTTCGTTAGGCCAAAATCGAGTTTTGCGCCGGGCGTCTCTTTGCGCGAAAAGACTGACGAGATGGCCAATGGCGAAACCATCGAATCGTACGTCCCAGCGCGGCTGGATCGGTTGCCGTGGAGTTCATGGCATTGGCTGATCGTGGTCGCGCTCGGCGCCACATGGATTCTCGACGGTCTGGAAGTAACTCTGGCCGGGGCGCTGGGCGGAATTTTAACGCGCCCCGAAACGCTCGGATTAACGTCTACGCGGGTCGGCGCGAGCGCCACGTGCTACCTCGCCGGCGCAGTGCTCGGCGCGCTGCTCTTTGGGTATGGGACCGATCGGTTCGGGCGCAAGAAATTGTTCTTCATCACGGTTGCGGTTTACCTCATCGGAACCGCGCTATCGGCTTTTTCCTGGAACTTCTGGAGCTACGCGTTATTTCGCGCGGTCACAGGCGCCGGAATTGGCGGCGAATATGCGGCGATTAATTCGGCGATTGACGAGTTGATTCCGGCGCGCGTGCGCGGCCGCGTTGATCTCATTATCAACGGCTCATACTGGATCGGCGCTGCCCTTGGCGCAGCAGGGACGCTTGTGCTTCTCGATCCGCGCCATGTGCCGATTTGGCTGGGGTGGCGTTGCGCGTTTGGAATCGGCGCTACGCTGGGGCTCATCGTCATTTTCTTTCGTCGCTGGATTCCGGAGAGTCCGCGCTGGTTGATGATTCATGGACGGAATGATGAAGCGGAAGAAATCATTGCTGAGGTAGAAGGAAAGATTTTGGGAGCAAAGGCGGCCGGGATCATCGATCCCAGCTACAGCGAAGCGCCTATGCGCATTCGGACGCGCACGCATACGTCGTGGCAGGAAATTTGGGATGCGATCGTCCACGAACATCGCCGGCGTTCTTTTCTCGGTTTCGTGCTCATGTCCACGCAAGCCTTCTTTTACAACGCGATCTTCTTCACTTACGCGCTGGTCCTGATGCGGTTTTACGGCGTGCCTGAGCAAAAGGTGGGCGGCTATCTCTTGCCGTTCGCGTTGGGAAATGTGCTCGGGCCATTACTTCTCGGACATCTCTTCGACACAATTGGACGCAAAAAAATGATTACTCTTACCTATGGGCTCGCAGGGATTTTACTCGCGCTGGCCGGCTGGCTCTTTCACGCGGGCGTGCTCACAGCTCAAACACAGACTCTTGCGTGGACGATTATTTTTTTCATCGCATCCGCCGCAGCCAGCTCGGCATACCTGACGGTGAGCGAAATCTTTCCGCTGGAAATTCGCGCCGTGGCGATCGCAATTTTTTATGCAATTGGAACGCTCGCCGGCGGCGTTGGCGCACCGATGCTTTTTGGATGGATCATTGGCGCTGGATCGATGACCGCACTGTTCATCGGATATCTGTTGGCTGCGGCACTGATGATTTTCGGAGCGATCGTTGAAGCGTGGATTGGCGTACCCGCTGAACGCCGTTCGCTTGAGCACGTAGCAGCACCACTCTCCAGCAAAGGACTGTAGGGCGTCTGTGTCAGACCCCACGACAGCGTTTCGCAGAAACGCCCTACAGTTTCCGCGGTCACCGCCCGCGGCTACAGGTGATGCTCAGCTCGCGAGTATGAATCGGACCGGCAGTGGTCAGTTTACTGGAATAAAGATGGAATGCGTCCACGCGAATCATTCCTGCATCAAGATCCTCATTGGATTGCAAAAATTTTCGCAGCGATTGCGGCGCAACATCTCGGCAGCGCGCAATCGTGATATGCGGATGCCACGGACGAAGCTCCGGCTCCAACCCAGCGGCAAGCGCGGCTTCATGCACGCGCTTGTGGATTTGAAACAGATGCGGGTGCGCCTTGCCAACACCGACCCAGATAATTTTCGGAGCACCTTTTGCAGAGAACGTTTCGACGCCGGCGATGGGCAGAAAGAATGCGCCGAACTCGATCGCGCCTAGTTTTTCGCGCAGCGCAAGATCGATGTTCGTCTGTAACATCCCCGAAGAAAGCGAGCGTCAGATGCATCTGGGACGGATCAATCCAGCGCACGCCGCGAATGTGCGGATCGAGACGCGTAAGGAGTTGGCGCGTTGATCCCGGTAAGTCGATCGCGACGAAGAGACGCTTAGGCATCGGAAACAAACGTCCAACTCCGACACGTCGCGAGCAAGCGCTCAACCCACCTTCGCAATGCTACTCCGAAAGCGTTCGCGAGCGGGACGGCGCGGCAGGCGCCAAACTCCGATAAATCGCGAGCACGCGTCCAACGCTGAACTACATTCGCTGCGATTGGGCGATCGCGGCTACAACGATTTGCTCTTTGTTTCGTTGTTGCGCGCGGTCGCTTTGTCAGCCGCTCGCGTTAGCCAACCAGGAATTAAACGGCGCACTTCGGAACCAGTGCGCGACCGGTTTCCTTCAGTACCCGGCGACTCCGGCAAGAAACGGTTCGCCAACTGCATGGCGTAACCCGTGAGATTCGGAAACAAGGCGTTGGCAACGATTTGAAGCCGCGCGGCGAACGTAAGCGTGAGCGATGGTTGACCGCGCCGGCACGCAGCGAGAATTTTTCTCGCAGCGCGATCGGCGTTCATGGAGAGCAACGGCGCGCCCGCGGAAGCCGCGAACCAGGCGAACTCGCTGTCGTGCTTGCCTCTGAACCGTGCGTTCACGTGCGAACCGGTGCGCATCATTCCCGGCGCGACGGTTGTCACGTAAATGTTGTCTCGCGCGAGCTCGGCGCGAAGCGCGTCAGAAAGACCGGTCAGGGCAAATTTGCTTGCGCTGTAGGGCGCCATATGCGGCACCGCAACCTTGCCGCCAATAGAAGAAATGTTAACGATGCGTCCCCCACCCCAGATGCGCATTTCGGGAACGATTTGTGAAATCAATTCGAAGGGCGCCCAAAAATGCAGTCGCATGGCCTGCTCGAAATCCTCCGGAGTCATATGCTCAACGGGACCTACTTCGATAATGCCGGCGTTATTGATCAAGATGTCGATCTTGCCAAAGCGATCGATGATTTTTCGAACAGCCGACTGAATCTGTCCAGCATCGAGCAGATCGCATTCGACCGTGAGGACTTTGCCACCGCGAGGGACAAGATCAGTCTTTGCACGCACTAGTTCGTCAGGATCGCGCGCAATGATTGCAACATTGCCGCCGCCGGCGCAAACATGGCGCGCGAGCACGAGTCCGAGTCCACGGGACCCACCGGTGATCAGGACAACTTTGTCGTACAGCGGGTAGCGTGCGATGCGAATGAAGCGCGCGATTAGCCAAAGTACCAGCAGAATGGCACCTGAAATCAAGAGAACGCGAAGAGTCATTGCGGGTGTTTATAATCAGATACGAACTCTTCCCACCGAACGGCTGTGAACAAGGAATGACCTTGAAACAGTTAACCTTGTTTGCGGTGGAAGCGGGCGACTTCGCGCTCCGTCTCGCGATCGATGGCGCGTTTCTTCAAATCGGCGCGCTTGTCATGCGCAAGCTTGCCGTGTCCCACGCCAAGCTCAGCTTTTAGCCTTCCATTTTTCCAATAGAGCTTCAGGACGACCAGCGCGCGGCCTTTCACCTGCGTCTCGCCGTAGAGTTTATCGATCTCCTGCCGGTGCAACAGTAATTTGCGAACGCGCTTAGCGACCGGAATTTCGTGGCTGGCTTTTTCGTACGGCTGGATATCGGCGTTATAAAGAAAAGCTTCGCCATTTTCGATTCGCGCGAACGCATCACTGATGTTCGCCTTGCCTGCCCGGATCGATTTAACCTCGCTGCCTTTCAGTTCGATGCCCGCTTCGTAGCTATCAAGAATGTGATAGTCGCGAAGCGCTTTGCGATTGATAATCGATTCAGCCCTCATGTTCAGACGCCGCAAGCCAAGTGCGCTGAGGACAGCGCACGCTACAACGCGTGTCGGAAGCGGATGCTAGGCTCCGTCCGAAGATTCTTCGAGTGACTCGTAAGTCAGCTTGCCGGCAATAATTTCCTTGAGCGCAATGTCGGTCAACGACATCCGCGGGGTCGTCTCCACCAACGGTCGATGTCCCAAGCCAAGTTGACGCACTCGCTTGGAAACAACATTGATCAAAAGTTGCTGATTCGGGATCACCTGGGCTGCTTCACTAAGAAGTTGAGTCGTCATATGGTGCAAGGAACGAACGGGGTCCCGCGACTGCGGGATTGGGAATTGAAGAATGACCGGCACAGTGCTTGTAAGCACGGACGGAACAAATCGCGGCGCGAGCATGGCAAAAAGGAGTGCTGAGTTTCGAAGCGAAGCGCCTCTTTGTCAACGAATTTCGTCCGTAATAGCACAAACTACCTTCAAGGTGCCATCGGCGGACCCTTCAGCGGGCGATCTGCCGCAAAATTATTTGGACTCAGAAGGAGACGCGATTATCGGGCTGGTGGGATTTGAACCCACGGCCTGTCGCCGCGGCGACCGCTCTACCATAGCTTGTCGAGTTCGGCCCTGCCTCGTCCAGTCTTGTAGTATCGCTCGCGTCGTGCTGCTTCGGTGCGAGTGGCAAAGCTTTCGCTATGGACCAGAACCCAGGGCACACCGTGTTTCGTTGCTTTGGACTCGCCAGCGTTGTGGCGCCGAATGCGGTCAGCCAAATTCTCGCAAGAACCTACGTAACGTCGACCGGTTTTCTGGCTGCGCAAGACGTAGCAATAAAACATTCTTCAACACATCGGGCTGGTGGGATTTGAACCCACGGCCTCCTGGTCCCGAACCAGGCGCTCTACCAAGCTGAGCCACAGCCCGAAATGGATTGGTTAACCTAACATGCCAGCTCGACGCGCCCCTTACTTCGCGTATTTTGTCGCAGATGGCAAGTTAGCGGTGCTTGTGTCAAGAACCTAAATCAAATAAACAGGCGTTCGCCGCGGCGAACGCCTCTACAATCCATGGCCGTCCAAGATCCTTTTCCGCCGATGCATTTCTCCGTCGCGATTGTCGGGGCACTGATCGGCATTGTGATTTTGTTTTTCGGACGAAAGCTCTTCTGGCTATGCGTTGCCGCAGTCGGATTCGCGGCAGGCGTAGAGATTGCGCCACACCTGGTTCATGAGCCCTCTCCTCTGCTGGCGTTAACCGTTGCTTTGATTCTTGGGTTGCTCGGAGCGTTGCTCGCGCTGTTCCTTCAGAAAATTGCGATTGCGGTGCTCGGTTTTCTCGCCGGCGGCAAACTTGCCGGCGCGATTGCCTCGGCGTTCTTTGTTCAGTATGGACAGCACTCTACGATCATTTTTCTGGTGGGCGGAATTGTGGGCGCGATCCTTCTGCTCGTTTTATTCGATTGGGCTCTCATTGTTGTGTCCTCTCTCATCGGCGCGCACTTGATTCAAAGCGCAGTTGTCCTTCCCGCAACGGGATCGACCATTGTGTTCCTCGGCCTTGCAGTCGTCGGCATCATCGTTCAAGCCGCGTCATTACGGAGAGGATGACGCCGGGTAATCTCGACTTTTTTGCTGACAAATCGGGGCCGAGTCACAACAATCGCTCAATGAATTCACCAACAACTGGATTACGCGTTGCCAGCATCTTTTTCGGTATTTTTGCAATTGGCCACTTGCTGCGACTGATCACTCATGCGCAAGTCACGCTCGGAAGTCATACCATTCCAATGGGCTTAAGCTGGGTCGCCCTGATCGTTGCCGCCATTCTCTGTGTTTGGTTCTGGCGACTTTCGAACCTGAGAGGAATCGCGTAGTCACTTTCTGAACCACTCCTGCGGAACGTTTACGAAAGATCGATCCAGTTCTGCGACTGACGCGCAGCCGAGCAGCTTGAGAGTGCGAATTAGATCGGTGCGCAAGATCTCGATTGCGCGACCAACACCTGCGTTGCCAGCCGCTCCCAGTCCGTAGGCGTACGCGCGTCCAGCCATTACGGCTCGCGCTCCCAAACACAGCGCTTTTACAATATCGCTGCCACGGCGAACACCGCCATCGAGCAGGACCTCGATGCGATCGCCGACCGCTGCTGCAACTTCGGGCAGCGTTCGCAGGGTCGGCGCGACGCCGTCCAACTGTCGACCGCCGTGATTCGAAACGACCAACGCGCTCGCGCCCATGTCCACAACGCGCCTGGCGTCCTCTCCAGTGTGAATGCCTTTGATCACGATCGGCCCCTTCCACGCCTGGCGAATCCAGATGAGATCCTCCCAAGTCACAACGGACCGCTCCAGCGCCGCAGTGACATCGGCATACAGCATCGGTCCCTTTCCCGGGATCACTACATTCTGAAACTTCATTAATCCGCCGTCCGCGAGAAACGCTGCCAGCCAGCGAGGCTTTATCAGTAGTTGATTCACAAACGGCAGCATCGCACCGAGCTTGCCGCTGAGAAGTTCCTTCGCGCCGTTACGAATGTCGCGTTCCCGCATGCCGGCGACTGCGGTGTCTATTGTGACTACGAGCGCCGAAAACCCTGCGTTACGCGCGCGCTCGATAGCTGCCAGGGCGCAGTCGCGTCCTCCGACTAAGTAGAGTTGATACCAAACAGGCCCTTCCGATGCGGCTCTAACATCCTCCAAGCGACAACCCGAAAGTGTCGATAGCGTATAGATGATACCCGCAGCGCCAGCGGCACGCGCGGCGGCTTCTTCGCCGCGTGTGTACATGAGCCGACAGCTTCCAACTGGCGCGAGGATCAGCGGCATGGGAAGCGAAGTGCCCAGCACTGTCGTGCGCAGATCGCATACTGGTGTTGCCACCGCACAACGCGGGCGGAATGTCACCACCTCAAATGCGAGAGAATTCCCACGCAATGTCCCTTCGTCCTCTGCGCCGCCGTCGATGTAGTCGAATACGACTCGAGGAAGTCGCCGCTTCGCCGCGCGCCGCAGGTCGTCGATGTTCACAACGCGCGGCGGCTGCACCGATCTCGACAGAAATTCCATAAGCTGTGCCGGAATGGATTACGCAGCTTTTCATTAACACCGGGCTTCAGCCCGGTGCAATGCGCGAAAACAATGAGAAATCGTTTCAACGGCTTTCATCGCCACGAGCGAAGCCGTTTCAAACGGCTCGCGCTCAGGTCTGCTGGTAAAACCCGTGTAAAGCCGGGTGTCAATGAGATACGGGACCGCATTCAATCTTGCGACTCTCACTTGGCATCCCTAGTGTCGAAAATGCCGGACGCCGGTGAACATCATCGCTATCTTGCGCTCGTTAGCCGCCGCGATCACTTCTTTGTCACGAACTGAGCCGCCCGGTTGAATGGCGCATGTTGCGCCAGCTTCAGCCGCGGCGATCAATCCATCCGGGAATGGGAAAAAAGCATCGCTGGCAATTGCACTGCCTTTAAGCGAAAGCCCGGCCTCGTTCGCTTTCCAAATTGCAATGCGCGACGCATCGATGCGCGACATCTGCCCCGCGCCAATTCCAAGTGTCCGATCAGACTTGGCGTACACGATCGCGTTTGATTTCACATGTTTCACGACGCGCCAACCGAATAACATCGCATTCAGTTCGGTTTTCGTCGGCTTCCTCCTGGTCACGACCTTGGCTTTCATCTCCACAGCGACGTCTGCATCCTGAACCAGAATGCCGCCGCAAACCGATCGCAGATCAGTCGCGGGCCGCACGTCCTTCGCCGGCGTCAACAATCGAATCAGACGCAGGTTTTTTTTCTTTTGCAAGATCGCACGCGCTTCGACCTCAAAATCCGGTGCAATGATGACCTCGCTGAAAATTTCGCTGATCACTTTTGCCAGCGACTCATTAAGAGGACGGTTGCATACGATGATCCCGCCAAACGGCGCTTGTTTGTCCGTGGCAAACGCCTTGTTCCACGCCTTGCGAAGGTCAGTATCCGAACCAACTCCGCAGGGATTGGTATGTTTAAGGATCGCGACGGTGGGCTCCTCGAACTCAGCGATCAAATTCGTCGCCGCGCTGATGTCGAGAATGTTGTTGAAGGAAAGGTCCTTGCCGTGGAGTTTTTCAAAACATTTGTCGAAATCGCCATACAACGCAGCCGTTTGATGCGGATTTTCGCCGTAACGCAATCGCATTGCCAAGGGAAGTGAAAGCGAAAATGACGCCTCGGTCGCCTGCTTCTTGTTCAGGAAATTGGCAATCGCTCGATCGTATTCCGCGGTCCGGCTAAACGCTTTTATCGCGAGGCGCTCGCGGAGTTTCAGCGTCGTTTCCCCATCGTTATCGTGCATGTTTTCCAAAACCGCATCGTAATCTGCGGGATCGACAACGACCGTCACAGATTCATAATTTTTAGCCGCGCTGCGAATCATCGACGGGCCGCCGATGTCGATGTTTTCAATTGCGTCCGCCAGTGCTACGCCACGTTTTGCGACAGTGGCCTCAAAAGGATAAAGATTGACCACCACCAGATCGATGGGGTCAAAACCGCACTCACGGGCTTCGGCTTCGTGCTTCGGGTTGCCGCGCTTGTAGAGAAGACCGCCGTGCACGCGCGGATGCAAAGTCTTAACTCGTCCGTCGAGCACCTCTGGAAATGCGGTGAAGCTCGAGATCTCGCGCACTGGAATTTTTTCCTTCCTCAGCAGGACCGCTGTTCCGCCGGTGGAAATGACGTCCACACCCTGGCGCTCAAGCGCACGCGCAAAGGCTGCCACGCCGGTTTTGTCGGAAACGGAAATGAGTGCCCGACGGATTTTCATCTCCACGCGATATCCACAATCGCGGTGTCATCGCCGAGCCGCGCACACGGCGAGGCACCGCACAATTCGCCGTGGAACACACAAACTAGATAGCGTGATCAACACCGTTGTTGTGAGGTCCTTCGCTTCGCTCAGGATGACGCGGGATACGCATCAACGATCAAGAATGACATTCTTGGCCGCCGGATACAGAACGGGGCAGCAGCCGATGGTTTCGCAGAACGCTTTGCTGAAATGGCTCAGGCTCGAGTATCCCGACTTCTGTGGCCGCCTCGGTGACATTGTAACGACCCGTGCGCAATAACTCGGCCGCGCGTTCCATTCTCAAGTTGCGCAAATATTGCGGAATAGTCAGACCGACTTCGCGGGAAAAAATTCTGCTGAGATAAAACGGACTGCAGCCTACTTCCTGGCCGATCAGTTCCAGTGTGGGAGGGTTGGCCAGATCGCGGGCCAGAACCTCCTTGACGCGCTCTACGCGCTCGCGCGCCACGCGCTTCTGCCGCATACAGAAAAATTCGGGATCCTTCGGGGCAAAAAGGAAATGCGCCATTAGCTCGAGCGCCTTGCTTTGATACCAAAGAATCTGCGCCGCTTTGGCTACGGGCGGCTCGGCCAGACTCGCGACGACTTCGCGTTGCTGAATCGTCATCGGCCGCGTAGGCGCAACGACTGTCTCGTTCTTGTCGCCGAAAATGATCCGGCGAATCTGCGGCTCCAGGTCCCCCTCATTCTGCACGAATTGCTTTTGCAAATGTTGCCGCGAAAATTCCAGCGTCACGAATTGATGATGATCGCGCGCCTGGCGTGAGGCCGCTAACGGTTCGTCGGCGACGGCGTAATAGCCGGAGTTTCCCGGGAAGTAATCGCTGCGCGATCGGCCCCCCTCGCCCACGGCGCCGTGCCCGCTGAGGTTCAAACAAAATTCCAGGCTGCGCGGATGAAACGTGCGACCCCAGTTAAAGGAACGCTCAGTGCGAAAATCGTGCCACTCGATCGCAACGCCGATTTTGTCCACATCGCCGTACAAAGGGCGCCAGCCATCTTTCAGTTCACGCCAGGCATGCTGTTCGGCTGCGCAACCGGGGTTCATCGTGGCTAAATTACGAATGATGCTGAGCCAAATGCAAGGCTGGTTTCTTCTCCTCCAGCGCGGCGCGGTCCCATTTCCCGAGTTGCGAAGCGGCGTCGTAAGCGCTCTGGGCGAAATCCAGTAAGACTTGATCCGGCTTTTCAGCGGTGCGCACCGCGTCGTAGGGCAAGATGAACTCGCGCAGCTTTGCCTCATAAAAAGCCGTGTCTGGCTGAACTTTCGCTTCTGAGAACCCACGCGGCTCCGGATATGCGTAGGAGTAGAAAACGGGAGTCGGCATGGCGGCGTTGCCGGGCCAGAAACCCAAGCTGCTCACTTCCTGTGAGTAAGCCTCGCGCGTAATCTCATCCGGCAAATGCGGGACTCCACCCGGATGCGGCGGCGCCGGTCGGCCGGAAAAACGCGTGACCGCCAGATCAAAGCTGCCCCAGAAAAAGTGCACCGGACTGCATTTGCCGCAGAAGCGCGATCGGAATTCCTTAAACACGCGATCGCTCTGGACGAGAACGCGCCAGAACCGGTTTGCGTACTCGCGGTCATACGAGCGGTGTTGTTCATCCTGCTCGAACGGGACAGGGTTCTCGATCTCGTTAGGCATCGTGTGGATGGTGACGGACAGCTCGAGATCTCTCAATGCCTTCATCACCGCTTCGTAGAATTTGGCGACGGATTGCGGTTTCAGCTCGATCGTTCGTCGCGCGCCGTCGCTTTTGAGGATGCGCAATTGGTGATCGATGAAATCAAATCGTATCTCAAATGTGGCAGGACCGTGCGGAATCGGTGAAGTCGTTAGGCCGCGAGCTGTCACATACAGCGTGACGTGCCAGGAGTGGTTGGTCCATGGACTAAGCGCCAGTCGAATCTTGCCCACAATCTGTGTCCACATGTGCAGGGTCTCAGCGGTATCTTTCCACTCTGCGAAAGGCAGAGCCGGCCATTGGTTGGACGCGCCATTCACTTTGTGTTTCTAGCCTCGGTTGATGAAATCAGTAAAGGAGCGCTTAACCCTCTCGAACATGTCCCGCGCTTCCTCCTGTGTCCGGTGAAAGGTATCCTTGATACGCCTTTTGACACCCTTGAAAGGCCCGCTTTCCTCGTCGCTGTCGTAATCGTTCTCTACGTCCGCCATGGTCGCTCCCGCAAACATTCCTTCAGTTCTCTTCACGGTGCCGTGAGTCGCGCCGATGTATATCGTACCGACCGGGTGTGACGATCGATTTATAAGAGTAACTATCCAGATCGGTTCGCCACGCTCATCTGTGCGCAAGGTGTAATCTGCTGTCGCAAATTGTGTATGCGACGTGTCCGCTATGTGACTGGCTACCGCGAAAGCGCCGCTGGAATCCAGGTTCAAGCGTGAAACCTGGATTGTTGCTCCCTCGGCAGAACCGGCGACTGAGCGATCCGGTCGTTCTTCAGAATCAATTTTTCCCTCGGCGATCTCCAGTTCTCGCACACCACGTCCTTCGGGGTCTTCCAAAGTGATCCTCCATTTCTCTGGCTGCGGATCGCCTTTTACGCCGGTGATCGACACCACGTGATTCAACGCGCCACGGCCGAATTGCGCACCCACCGCGCGCAACGCTTCGTACGCACGTAGCGTTCTGCTGCGCGCAGACAGGAGTCGCCAAAAGCAAAAGTGCAGCAAACGACTGCCACATATCGCAAAATTGAACAACGGTTTTATTGCATGTCCAATCACGTTTTTGCCCGGACTGCCACTGATTATGGCTTACAAGACGATAGGTAACTTGCGCCAGCCACAAAACGCCGCTCCGGCAGCGATTGCTTAACGCACGATCCTCTGACGCTTGAGTTCGTCGCCGTATTTTCGCTGGAATTCCGCCGCATCCTGCTTTAGCGCCGGTAGCAGGCGCTCGGCAGGCGACGGGTTCCCTCAAATTAAAACCCGTGTAGTTGGTGTACAAGACAGTTCCTCCTCCACCAGTAGCGGGCTGCATTGCGGCGTACACCTTTTCGCCCGAGTGAGGCAGATCGTATATGGCGATTTCCGCCTGCCGGACCAACTGCTTTTCGAACAACGTCAAGCTCGCTCGAGAGGCTCTTGTCCGCGAGGGAAGCTACTTTCCAGCCTGCTTCGCTCTTTAGCCAATCCGACAACGGTCGCAACGGTGCCGTCGGCGACCAGAGGCACGATTGTCGCCAGCTCGTTCCGTCGTAAAGCGAGTGAAACTATCGGCCGACGCTAAATCGTCGAACGTGATCTGATACTGTCTAATCGGAGCTGCCGGTTGAGATTTTTCAATTGTTTGCTGCTCCAAGCCAAGCGCGATGTCTTTTCTAGAGCGCAGCAGGGTCAACAGATCGTTCTTTGCCTTGTTAGCGGCCTCCTGCGGAGCGGAAAAGTAGCTTCGCTGCTCACGCTTCCTTTTTGCAACCCATGCTGACAAAGTACCGCCATCGTCAGGACGAAGTATATCAAAATGCGTTTCATTTTAGATTCCTTTCGATAGGCTTCATTTCTTCGCAATATCGTACCAGGTATTCCAGTGGGTCGCTGTTCCTGGCGGATCTGCGTAGGAGCTGTACTCGAGCAAGCGTTCTGCGCCCTGGCACGGGCTCCATGGATCATTCAACACGACGTAGTTGGTGTTGCCCACGCTTACGTACCCTTTTATCACAACAACATGACCCACTACACCGGGCGTTCCATACGCGTAGCCCATCGGTTTCTTTGCGCAATAAATCTGCGACTTAACAGAATCCCACGATAACGCACTCCCACTTTCCGACGATTTTGCGCCAGCAAAATCCAGATCAACCCAGCCCGGTGTATTGCAGTCGTCCGTCTTGGGACACGGGGTGCCGGAGGTTTGTTCGGTGCAACAATCCGTCTTATTAAAGCGATGGTTTGCCAGCGCACATTGTGTAATGGACAAGCCCAGATACTCCGCGAGCATTTGGGTCGTTGCTGCCCAACACCAATTATCGGTCTCCTGCGGTCTCAACGTGTTGGGAACACTGCCGATTATTTCCGGCCGGCAACAGCCCGATAGGCAGACGACTAATGCAAAGCTCGAAAGCGCTAGAACGAACTTCTGTTTCATGTGGCACGTTTGGTTGGAAGACATCTCTGAGATTAGGAAAACCGCGCGGCGAATTGTCAAGGAGAATCGCGTACCTTAAGTCGAACTAAGAGCCCGCATGCGCTATCGCTTGAATGAGCGCGCGAATCTGCTCACCTTTTTACGAATCGCGATGAAGAGAAAGAAAGTCGAATTCAGCAGTCATACCGCGAACCTTGCTTTGCTGCGCAATTGCGTACGCGATTTTCTCAACGGCTACCCGTTTTCCGAAAAAGAGCGACTGCTGATGGTGCTCGGCGTGGACGAAGCATGCACGAACGTGATCCGTTATGCTTACCATTTGCGCGATGACCAACTCATCTCATTGCGCATGGAGGGACTGCGCAACTGCGTGCGCATGCGGTTGCGCGATTATGGCGAACAAGTCCTTCCCCACGAAATGAAAGGTCGCTCTCATGACATGATCAAACCGGGCGGCCTCGGTTTGTATCTCATTCGTAATGCCTTTGACGAAGTCGATTACATACACAAACGCCGCGGCACGGAACTGGTGCTGACAAAAAACCTGGAAAATTGATGAGCGACGCTGATCAGACTGTATGGGACGCTGTTAGCGTCGCGTGTTTTTTATTGGGAAGCTGTCAGCTTCCCCTACAGAATCATTGAGATTGAAATGAAACCGCCCGAACCAGATGCCGCTTTCGAAATCTCGCTGCGACCGCCCGCGTTCAGCGAGTTTACCGGCCAGGTGAAAGTGCGCGAACGGTTGGAGTTGATGGTTGAAGCGGCGAAAATGCGTGGCGACGTGCTGGAACATATTCTCCTCAGCGGCCCGTCCGGTCTCGGCAAAACAACGCTCGCTTACATCATCGCCAACGCGATGAGTGTGAACATTAAGAACACCAGTGGCCCGGTGATTGAGAAGGCCGGTGAACTGGCAGGTCTTTTAACCAGCCTCGAAAAAGGCGACGTGCTTTTCATTGACGAGATCCATCGGCTGCAGCCTGCGATCGAGGAATACCTCTATCCGGCCATGGAAGATTACCGGCTCGACATCATCATCGACCAGGGACCGCAGGCGCGAAGTCTCCGCCTTAATTTACCGAAGTTTACTTTGATCGGCGCAACGACCCGCGCGGGGATGGTAAGCGCGCCGCTTCGGTCGCGTTTCGGGATGACGGCGCGGCTCGATTACTACAACGCCGACGAGATGCAAAGAATCATTATCCGCAGCGCGCGTTTGCTGGGCGTCGAGATTGACGCAGCCGGCGCGGCCGAGATCGCTACGCGCTCACGCGGCACGCCTCGCACAGCGAATAATCTTTTGCGCTGGGTGCGCGATTACGTGCAGGTGAAAGCCGAAGGCAAAATCACCGCTGAACTGGCCGACCGCGCCCTTGCGATGCTGGAGATCGATCGCGACGGCTTCGATCAATGGGACAAGAGAATCATCGAAGCTTTAATTCACAAATTCAATGGCGGACCTGTCGGTTTGAATTCGCTGGCGGTGGCAATAGGCGAAGAAGCCGGCACGATCGAAGAAGTGAACGAGCCGTATTTGATCATGGAAGGTTACATCAAACGCACCACGCAAGGCCGGGTCGCCACGGCAAATGCTTATCGCAAGCTCGGACTCAAACCGCCTACCGGCGCACAAGCGGAGCTTCTGTAGCGGCGCTCTGTGAGGCCTAAACATGGCACAGCGAAATGGTCGGCGGTCACAGACCGCCGCTACAGTTTACGCAATCCCAACTGAGCAGCGGTTTAAGTGCGCGTTACTTTCAGGAACGAATTGGAATTCACCAGAAACTCAAAGTCGGTTTTTGTTTCTGTGAATTCAAAGCGCTGAAGCACCGGATCGGATCGCAGCATTGGAATATACTTGCTCGGCTGCGCTTCGAACGTCACCGTCGGATAAATGCGTGCTTCGTCTCTCGTCACGCGCATGATTTCCAGGACCGATTTGCGATGGAACTCGTAGTCCAGGCGGTCCTGATACGCGAAAAGGAAATAGGACACCAGAGTTAGATCAAATTCATCTTCCGCGAATCGTAGTCTCGGCAGCTCTCCCGCTACGTAACGCTCCGGATGAGTCTTGTAATCCAAGAGAAAGATCGTGGACGCGCGTTTGCGCAATGCGCGCATGTATTCGGGATTTTTGTAAAAGTCCCAGCGATAGGTCGGCACACGTCCAATTTCCCGGTAAACCGACTCAAGATCGGGCTCCGAACGCTCCATGATTTTTTCAGGCGGCAGCGAATAGATCGGATCGAACGAAGTTACAATAATGCCGAGCTCGTTAGCCTCGGCGCAAAAAGAACTGACGCCACCCGCCACATCCAGGACTCTTTTGCCTGCCAGATCATCCGGATCAAGCAGGAAATAGCGGCGATACTCTTCGAATGTGCGACCAAGCAAAACAACTCGATCAAGCTGAAGCCCACGTTTTATGCCGATCATGGCAGAATCTGATGTTCACCACGAGGACAGAGGTCGCAGAGAATTCCAGATTTTATTCAAAGGAACCTCTGTGTCCTCCGTGAACTCGTGGTTAATTGAACTAATGGAAAGGCGCTTCACAGCCGACTTTTTTTCGAAGACCACAAAAGCGTTTACCGTCTCAGGGCTGACGCGACAAATCCGCGTAACTACTTGTCATTCCGAGCGGAGTCGAGGAATCTCTAAATGTTTCTGCAATAGTACCGAGATGTCTCGACTCCGCTCGACATGACAGAGTTGTTTCCGCAGAGCTCAAAAGTTTTCACTGTCGCTGAATTGACACGACAGATCCGCGGGACGCTGGAGACCAAATTCGGCTCCGTCTGGGTGCAAGGCGAAATTTCGAATTACAAATTGCATCCGAGCGGCCATCAGTATTTCACACTCAAAGACCAACGCGCTCAAATCTCTTGCGTGATTTGGCGCGACACAATGGCGCCGCCGCGGCAATCGCTCGTCGATGGAACCCAGGTGCAGGTTTACGGCACCGTCACGGTTTTCGAAGCGCGCGGACAATATCAACTCAACGTTCAGATTCTTCAGCCGCGCGGAGTCGGCCTGCTCCAGGCAAAATTCGAAGCGCTCAAGCGCAAGCTCGAAGCGGAAGGATTGTTTGCGCCGGAACGCAAACGGCCGTTACCGAAATTTCCGCGGCGAATCGGAATCGTAACGTCGCCGAGCGGCGCAGCGATTCGCGACATGCTCAACGTGCTGCGCCGACGCGCGCCGTGGTTGCAGATTTTGATCAGCCCAGTGCGCGTGCAGGGAACCGGCGCGGCGCAGGAGATCGCAGTCGCGATTCGCGAGCTCGCCATGCCTAACGAGGCATTTGCGCCTGCTCGATCTCGTCGTCGTCACGCGCGGCGGCGGAAGCATCGAAGATTTGTGGGAGTTCAACGAAGAGATTGTCGCCCGCGCAATATTTCATTCCGCAATCCCAATCGTCTCCGCGGTCGGTCACGAAATCGATTTTACCATTTGCGATTTCGTCGCCGATTTGCGCGCGCCGACACCGAGCGCTGCCGCGGAATTAATTGTGCCCGACATTATCGATCTCCAGCGACGGATTGATGGTTGCACCCGCGCGCTCGGGCGCCAGTTGCTCAACCGGGTCCGCGACGCGCAACAACGGCTTGATCACGCGCGCGAAACTTTGCAGCGCTGCCTCGCGCACAAGATCGACAGTTACAAGCGCGGCCTCTTCACATGCGCTGCGCGTCTTGCAAGCGCGCAGTCCCGTGCGGGAACTCATGATGCGCCGCAACCGTTTTGCCGATTTGCATCGGCGATTGGTTGCGTGCCCGCCGCGATTGCTCGAAAACGCCATGCACCGATTCCAGCGCATCGAAGGAATTCTGCGCGTGCTCGGCCCGGACGCGACGTTGCGCCGCGGCTACAGCATCACGATGAACGAGCGCGGAAAAATCATCCGCACAATCACAGCAGTCCGGCCAAAGATGAAAATTCGCACCCGCGTCAGCGACGGCGAATTCGGCTCGGAGGTGCTGTAAAGCCGACAGGGATCAACAGAAGGCAACAAAGGAAACAAAGATTCTGTTCTCTCCGGCTGGAAAACCCTTCGTCGTTTTTCGTTAGCTTGTGTCGAAATCTTTGGCGACCCTCTTTTCGACCACAAGCAATGCAACAATTCGAAAGGAAGCTTATGACTGAGGCAGTATTCAAGTACTGCGACGCTCGCGGCGTCAGCATACTTCAAAATCTCGAGCTTAAGATTACACCGCCAAACGAATTTAACGATCCGTTCGAGTTTAGACCTCGCGTTACATGTTCCTCAGTAAACCGGAAGTTTAAGCACCTAGTAAGGGGCAAAGACCAATTACGTGGAATGTTTGTTGATCAGAAAGTGGCAGGTTTCTCCGGAAATTTTCGACAATTCAAGAAGCAATTCAGAAAAGCTCGTCGAACAATTGTTAGCACTCTTGCGCCGAAAATGCCGGAAGTGAATACGTATCTTCAAGCAGTTTATCCCGACAATGTGAGCCACGAGCATGGCGTATTGTGCATGTCTGCGCGACGTGACTCGATCGTAATGTGGGGACATTACTGCGACAGCCATCGAGGCATGGTTATTGGATTCGACGCCGGGTGGGAGATACTTCAACAACCAATTAAAGGGTTGCGGGAGGTCAACTATGTTCGCGAACGCGTGCTCTGGGATACCAGCTGGCCGCCCGGCGGCTCAAAAGAGAGAGCATATTCCGAACAACTAATTTTCTCGAAAAACGACGAGTGGAAGTACGAATGTGAGTTACGGCAGTTGTTCACATTGTCGGGTTTGCCGCAGCGGGTTCTTGAAAATGGAAGCATCGGTTATTTTCTGCCAGTTCCGCCTAATGTAATCGCAAGCGTTTCTCTTGGAATGCGATGCTCGCGAGAACTAGAGGAGAGGGTTCGTTCAATACTCAGGGATGCTCGTTTGTCCCATGTTAAGCTTGATCGCGCCCGACTCCATGACCATGATTTCGCATTGGAGTTCGATACCATATAAACGGAGATTCTGCGCCCACGGATGCGAGGCCAGACTTGATTCGGTGTTGGGCTTTGACCGCAAGGCGATTGTCACCCACATAAAGATTGATCCCTCTAGCAAAAAACTAAGGGTCAGTCCTCACTTTTGACAGAAGCGGGACAAGATTTAAGGAAGCAACAAATCACTTTCCAGCTTGAACGCCAGCGTCGCCAGCGGCAAGTGAATGATGATCGAATGTTCGCGGCCCATCCAGGGAACGTCCTGGGTTTGGACACCGCTAAGATTCCCGACGGTGCTACCGCCGTACGTCTCCGCGTCGGTGTTGATAAGCTCACGATAGAAACCAGACTCGGGCGCACTATTCGCTCTTTTCATTGAGGGAATTCGAGGCGAGAAATGAATGCGGTGATTGATCTCAGCGCATTTCAAAATCTGCGACTTCGCGGTGATTTCACGATTGTTCGCCTCGAGCTCACCAATGAGCCGATAGCTGACGCGATTGGACGCGAAGCGCGCGCGCGCACGCGAATCGTTGGTCGGGGCTTCGATCTACTAATCCGCGCTGGCCTGTCGCAACGTGAGCTGTCGGTGACGCTTTATCACGAAATTCTTGAGGCCGCCAAGGCCGCAATCGAGAATCCACCGGCCGCAGTTCGGGAGTTGAACGAGGGTGACTTCGATCGAGCGGCGTATCAGGCGCACGAGCAGTTTGGGGAAGTCTCTCCGCAAAATCTCGACCGGATGTTGCAACTTTACGGGTTCTGACGAACTAGCCGCGTGGCCAATGGCAATATGATTCAGATCGAGTTAAATCAAGCTCGCTACCGGGGCGCGGCTGCCGCGACTTACAGAGTCAACGTCGGGACTCGCTCTTGAACGAACGCTCGATCCGATGGTGCCAGTCAGCGCTCAGAAAGAGGCGCTCGCGAAAGTCTTTCAAGCGGCCCTTGATCAGGCGCAGCTAGCATTTGCCTGAGTAGAAAAGCATCGCGAATCGCACGGGCAAACGGAATCGCGGTCGATAGCGAGTTACCTTTCCAGCTTAAACGCCAGCGTCGCCAGCGGCGGCAAGTGAATGAGAATCGAATGTTCGCGGCCCATCCAGGGAACATCTTCGGTTTGGACGCCGCCGAGATTTCCTACGTTGCTGCCGCCATACGTTTCGGCATCGGTGTTGATGAGCTCGCGATAGAAGCCAGGCTCGGGAACGCCCAGCCGATAGTTGTAACGCACCACCGGGCGTTGCGTTCACCACAAACGCGACGATGTCGCCGTCGCGCGATTTTCTCAGGAACGAGACGACGCTGTTATCGGCGTCGTGAAAATCGATCCAATCAAATCCTTCGTAGGTATCGTCGAGCTGCCAAAGCGCTGGCTCGTTTTTGTAAACGTAATTCAAATGTTGCACCAGCCGGCGCAGGCCATCGTGCCGCGGCAATTTCAAGTAGTTGCCAATCGAGATTGGTGTCGTGGTTCCATTCGTTCCGCTGGCCGAATTCGCCGCCCATGAAGAGCAGCTTTTTGCCGGGATGCCCGTACATCCACGCCAGAAACATCCGGAGATTGGCGAACTTCTGCCATTCGTCGCCGGGCATTTTGGATAACAACGAGCGCTTGCCGTACACCACTTCGTCGTGGCTCAGCACCAGAATGAAATTTTCGTGTGAACGCGTAGAGCAGCGAGAAAGTGATGTTGCCGTGATGATACCGCCGGTAAATCGGGTCGATGCTCATGTATTCCAGGAAATCGTGCATCCAGCCCATGTTCCATTTGAATCCGAACCCGAGCCCGCCCAGATAAGTCGGACGCGATACGCCGGGCCAGTCGGTTGATTCCTCGGCGATGGTGATGATTCCGGGGAAACGCTCGTAACAAACTTCGTTGAAACGTTTCAAAAAATAGATGGCGTCGAGGTTCTCGCGGCCGCCGTAAACGTTCGGGATCCATTGCCCGGGCTTCCGCGAATAGTCGAGGTAAAGCATCGAAGCCACGGCGTCCACGCGCAGACCGTCGATGTGATATTTGTCGAGCCAGAAGAGCGCGTTGCCGATGAGAAAATTGCGCACTTCGTTGCGGCCGAAATTGAAAATGAGCGTGCCCCAATCCTGATGCTCGCCCTGGCGCGGGTCGAGGTGCTCGTAAAGATCGGTGCCGTCGAATTCGGCCAGCGCGTGCGCGTCCTTTGGAAAATGCGCCGGCACCCAATCCATGATCACGCCGATGCCGGCCTGATGACATTTGTCGATGAAATGGCGGAAGTCGTCCGGCGGACCGAACCGGCTGGTGGGCGCGTAATAATTTGTGACCTGATAACCCCACGAACCTTCGAATGGATGCTCGGCAACCGGCAACAGCTCGATGTGCGTGTAACCCATTTCCAGCACGTACGGCAGCAATGTGTCGGCAAGCTCGAGATAACTGAGCTGGCGATTTCCCTCTTCAGCTTTGCGGCGCCACGAGCCCAGGTGCACTTCGTAAATGCTGATCGGACTTTGCGGCCAGTTCTTCTTCCGGCGCGCTTCCATCCACGCGCCATCGCTCCAAGTGTAACGTTCCAGATCGTACACCATGGACGCGGTCGATTTGCCGTGCTGATTGAAAAACGCGAACGGATCGCTCTTGAGCAGCACCGCGCCTGTCTGGGTGCGGATTTCGAATTTGTAGTGCGCGCCTTGCTTGATCCCGGGCAAAAATAATTCCCACACACCGCTGCCGATGAGTTTGCGCATCGGATTGACTCGGCCATCCCAATCGTTGAAATCGCCAACCACGCTGACCCGTTGCGCGTTCGGCGCCCAGACTGCGAAATAAACGCCTGCCGCATCGCCAATGGTGCGCAGATGCGCGCCAAACTTTTCGTAAATTTTCCAGTGCTGCCCTTCGGCGAAGAGATGCAGATCCACCTCGCCCATGATCGGCCCGTACTGATACGGATCGCGCAGCGACCTGCTGCGAGCCGTCCCATTTTGTGATGCGCAGACGGTAGGTGAAATCGCGCGTCGCGCCCGGCAGAGTCGCGCAAAAGAATCCATCCTGCTGAATTCGTTCTGCTGTAATCGGCTTGCCGGCGTGTCCGTCCAGCACGATCTCGATCTTGCGCGCATCCGGCCGAAAGACGCGGATTTCCAAATCGTCGCCAACCCCGTGCGGCCCCAACACGCGAAAGGGATCGGAATGCGTTCCGGCGACAAAGTCCTTCACTTCATCGGAAGGCAATCCTGCGACCTCAAAACGTTTCATTGTGTCCTGTTAAAGGGTTAGAACGGATTCGCCCGCCCTGCAATCACGTGCAGCTACGCGTACACTGTCCTCGCCGACATACCCAATGAAAGAGGGGCTCAGCAAAGTCCGCGATTGCGGGACGCAATCGCCAGCACGCGAGACGCGTGCGCTACCCTATTTCTTCGGGCGCAGCAATGGAAAAAGAATCACGTCGCGGATGGATTCTGCGCCGGTAAGCAGCATGGTGAGCCGGTCCATTCCAAGGCCGAAGCCGCCGGCAGGCGGCATGCCGTGCTCGAGCGCGAGCAAAAATTCCTCATCGATCTTTTGCTTCTCTTCGCCTGCCTGTTCGAGCAGACGCTGACGTTGAGCAACCGGGTCGTTTAACTCGCTGTAACCCGGCGCGATCTCGGCACCGTTGATGATCAGTTCAAAAACATCGACGAGCGAGTTGTCAGCTGCATTCTGTTTTGCCAGTGGCACCAGTTCTTTCGGGCAATGCGTCACGAACAGAGGATCGATTGTTTTCTCCTCGACGAGTTTTTCGAATACATGCTGGGTCACCTCGAAATCGGCCAGCTGCGGCAAGATTTCCAATTTGAACTCGTTCATCGCGCGTTCACGCCGCTGCTCGCTCGAGAGTTCGAACCAATTTTTACCGGCGACTTCCCGCACCAGATCGTGGTAGCGGACCCTGCGCCAGGGCCGTTTCAAATTGATGGTGCGAACAATTTTTCCGTCGGCATCTCGATGCTCAACTGTTAGTGAGCCGCAGACCTTCTCAGCGAGATAACAAATCAGTTCCTCGACGAGATTCGCCACCTTCTCGAAATCCGCGTAGGCCCAGTAGGCTTCGAGCATGGTGAATTCCGGATTGTGTTTTCTGGAAATGCCTTCATTGCGAAAGTTGCGATTGATTTCGAAGACTTTGTTAAAACCGCCCACCAGCAACCGCTTCAAATAAAGCTCCGGCGCAATGCGCAGGTAAAGATCGAGGCCGAGCGCTTTGTGATGCGTGCTGAACGGCTCGGCGGCCGCGCCTCCGGCAATCGTTTGCAAGATTGGCGTCTCGACTTCCAGAAAGCCGCGGTCTTCGAAGAAACGCCTCGTTTCTCGAACGATCGCGATGCGTTTTTCGAACACAGCGCGCGAATGCTCGTTGGTAACAAGATCGAGATAGCGTTGGCGGTATCGCGTCTCGATGTCCTGTAGTCCGTGCCATTTCTCGGGAAGCGGCCGCAAGGCTTTGGCAAGCAGCCGGAACGTACGCACTTTCAGTGTCGGTTCTCCGCTTCTGGTGAGAAAACACGTCCCTTCAACTCCGATGAGATCGCCAATATCGAGCAAGCGAAAAAGCTCGACCAACTCGGGCCCAACTTCTTTTGCGTGAAGGTAAATCTGAATACGGCCTGTCGCGTCGCGCAGGTCCAGGAAATGGCTTTTGCCCATGTCGCGATGCGCCGTGATCCGGCCCGCGGCACGAAGCGTCTCGTCTTCTTTAAACTGCTCGCGCACTTCCGCGATGGATCCGCTTACCTCGAAACCTGCGTCGAATGGCTCGATGCCTTTCGCGCGGAGCGCCTCTAGTTTTTTGCGTCGCAGCGCGATCAATTCATTTTCTTCGTCCATGCTTGCGACATTGTATGGCGGCTGCGTCAGACGCCAAACCTATTAAATCGGCGTTTCACAGAACGCCCTGCAGGAATTACATGACCTGCTGTGAACAAACGTATTTCTGACGCTGTAACTTTTAACCAATCACTGTCACATTGGGTTTGCCAACGAAAGATCGGCAGTGAGATACTGGCTGGCGCGCGATCTGGATTTTACGCTAACCTCGCGCTGCGACATGCCTGTTAAGTTACCGGAAACCACATCGAAGATGGAAGGACCGCTGGTGAAGCAGTTCTCCGTCTTCCTGCCGAACAAGGTGGGGGCGATGCTGGAAATTGTGAAACTGCTCAACGCCCAGAATACCCACGTCGTGGCTTTGAGCGTATCGGAATCCACCGATTCGGCCATTGCGCGGATAATCGCGAGCGATCCGGCGCGCGTGGAGAGATTGTTCCGGGAAAAAAATGTTCCTTTCGGCGTGAGCGAGGTCGTCGTGGTGGAGTTGCGAGAGGTGGCCACTCGATTGGTGAAACTGCTCGCCTCATTGGTGATGGCGGAGGTCAATGTACACTTCGCCTATCCCCTGCTGATCCGTCCGCGCGGCTTTGCAGCGATCGCGTTGCACTTGGACGACACGGAATGTGCGTCCTCGGTGCTGATCGGCGAAGGATTCAAAATTCTGAGCCAGGATGATATTTCACGATAACGCATCGTGATTGGTTAAAGCGTTGAACCGTTAAACGCGAAGCCCCCTTGTTTGTCATTCTGAGCGAAGCGAAGAATCTCAGATTGCTTTTTCGGGCTCTTCCGCCACAACCGAATGGTCAGAGATGTTTCTCGTCGCTCAACATGACAGACGAAGGACGGCGAGTTGACAGCTTGCCAAGAGCGCGCTTACAGAAGTGGGTTTATTGCGCCATGCGGACTCTCCTCTCACGCGCTATCCGGGTCGATCCCAGCTTTCACATCGGGCTCGGGCTGATCGTGATTCTGGCGGTGATTGAGATCTTCTTCGCAACTTCCTATTACGTCGGTCGGGCTCGCGCCTCCCGAGTTTCGGCACAGGCGGTCGCAGCGACTATTGCACGCCCTGCTGCTCCAGCTGTTTCCTTGCAAACCCCTGCGCCTGCGCCGGCGCCGGTGCAGCCGGCTGTTTCCCCAGCAGCGGCGGTCTCCGCCCCGTCTCCTTCGCTTGTGGATCAGTTTCTGCGCGAAGGCATTGAGCTGCGCGATCGAGGTGATACGACAAACGCCCTGGCCCGCCTGCAAGAAGCGCTGGACAGCGAACCGAACAACACCGCAGTGCTCGAGGAAATGGCCAAGACCTATGAATCGATGCAGCTCCTCGACCGTGCGAATGACATCTGGCGCAAGCTCCAGGAAATGGGGCCATCGGCTGGCGCTGCATATGAGCTGGCCACTCAACGCCTGAAGATGGGAGTGCCGGCTCCTGAGCCAGCGGACGCTGGCACCGTAAACTCTTCGGCTGATGCAACAGAAAATAAGGAAACAGAACACAAGGATATTGGCGGCAACCTGGAAGGCCCGGTCATGGGTATTACTCAAGTCAAAACCACGGACACGTCCGATCCGGACGCGGAGAAGGACATGGCGTTGCAGATCGGTATAAAAAAACAACCGGGCGCCACGATCGATCACGACAAAGTGAGAATTTTCGTGAAGTTCTATGACACGGTAGGCGACAAGGATATCAAGCTCACCGATGCCGACGTGAATTACGAATGGCTGACGCCGAAACACGATTGGACCGAGACAAATCCAGAGGTGCTCTCAGTGAAGTACGTCCGTCCGAAAACAAGTGGCGCCTCATCTGAGTCGTCTTTGTCTGAGGCGGCAGCAACAGTTCGACCGGGCCAAAAAGGTCGAGGCGCAAAAGGTTCTACAACAGCCAGCGGACGGCGGAAATATCTGGGGTACATTATTCAGGTTTATTACGACGATGAACTCCAAGCCGTCCAAGCTGAACCGTCGCGACTTTTGCAACTTTTTCCTCCTTCAAAGGGTACTTCGGCAAGATGACGCCA
Organism: uncultured Verrucomicrobiae bacterium; assembly: GCA_963840305.1. Taxonomy (GTDB): domain Bacteria; phylum Verrucomicrobiota; class Verrucomicrobiia; order Chthoniobacterales; family UBA10450; genus Udaeobacter. Next base: position 715,130 of record CAWIYE010000004.1, on the reverse strand, counting down.
TTGCCCATCATCCCAGTAAAATGACGAAGCCGCGTAAAAATGAAACTCGCCTTCTATGAGCGGGGTTGATTTATACGCGGCGAAGCTCGAATGCCGAATGACAAAGCAATGACGAAGAGCTGCGCCAGGATCGACACGCGAATTGGGAATTCGTCATTCGGAATTCTTTCGTCATTCGCCTGCCGCGCAGGAGCCGGGCGGAGGCGGGTCATTCGGATTTCGCCATTGCTTGGTACGTGCGTTTTTCTTTTTGCTGCCGCGGCAGAAGGGCAAATTCAGGTGGATCTGAAATTCCAGCGATTGCAGTACATCGCTTATGAACCGGTTGTAGCTACAGTTACCCTGACCAATCTGGCCGGACGCGATATCGAGCTTCACGATGGCGATGGACAATCATGGCTTGGATTCGAGGTAACCGGAAGTGAGGATCAGCCGGTAACGCTGCTCAGCACCGAGAACGCGCAGCCGCCTTTAAAAATTGAAGCCGGACAGAGAGTCACGCAACAAATTGATCTCGGTTCGCTTTATCCCGTGCATGATTTTGGCGCTTATCACGTCCGGACGCATGTTTATTTCCCGGATTTGGCAAAGTTTTTTTACTCTCCAACGCGCGTGTTCGAAGTGACCGACGCGCGACCGATCTGGCAGCAAACAGTGGGGATTCCGGACGGCGTTGCCGCTACTGGGAATGTTCGCACCTATTCGCTGCTCACGAATCGCTTTCCGGACCACACCTCTTTATACGTGCGCGTGCAGGACAAGGACTCGGGAATTGTCTATGCCACTTATTCGTTAGGCCGAAGCATCGAATTTGAGCAACCGCAAGCGGAAATCGATCGCGCCAATGAATTGCACGTTTTGCATTGTGCAGCGCCGCATGCCTGGTCGTATTCTCGAATTGGCCTGAATGGCGAAATGCTGACGCACTCTTCATTCATGGAAACCAAAACCCGGCCTCGCCTCGTCCATTCTGCAAACGGGGAGGTAGCAGTGCGCGGCGGTATGGCTGAGACACCCGCGAAAAGCTCGCGTAGCACGGCACCGAAACTTTCCGCGCGCCCGCCCGGACCGCCTAAAGACAACCAATAATGCCAAGAACTTTTTGGGGACTCAATTCGGCTGTTGCGATTTTGATGGCCGCACTTGCGACGTGCGGCAGCTCCTACGCGGCTGCCCGGGCCAGCCGCCCCGCTGAAAGCAGCGACTCGGTGACCGTCGTGATCGATGCGGGACATGGGGGCCATGACCGCGGCGGGATTCCCGGCCAGAGGGTTGCAGAAAAGGACATGACACTCGACGTGGCACAGCGTCTTAGAAATGTTCTATCAGCCAGCGGTTACCGCGTGGTGATGACTCGGGACAGCGACGTCTTTGTTCCGTTGCCGACGCGAGTTGCAATCGCCAATTCCTATCGCAATGCCATCTTCGTGTGCATTCATTTTAACGCGACACAACGAAGGAGCGCCGGCGGAATAGAAACATATTTTTATAGCCGCGATAGCCTGCCGCTTGCCTCAGCCATCCATAGGTTGGTTGTTGGAGGCGCGCCATCGTCGAATCGTGGAGTGCGCCGCCGTGGTTACTACGTATTGCGTAAAACCACCATTCCAGCGGTGCTCGTGGAATGCGGTTTCCTCACCAACCCGACCGAAGCTGCCTATGCTCAAACTTCGTCTTACCGCGAAAAACTCGCAGAGGAAATCGCTGCTGGAGTGCGCGGGCGCAATTCCGTTGCCAGCGCCTCCTTCATCGATCAAACGAAGGTAGCGAGATCGGAAAGCCACAGCTCCAAGCGTTCTCACAAAAAAAACGCGCGAAAAAAGAAAAACTCATCGAAACACTCGAGCGCGGAAGAAGCTTCTGCCCAATAGATCGGAAGGCCTGATTTGAACATGCCGATTTTGACTTCGGCGCAGATGCGAGCGGCAGAACAGGCTGCTTTTGCGAGTGGAGTACAAGTCGAAGCGCTAATGGACAAGGCAGGCGCAGGAGTCGCGCGCGCGGTGACCAAATTTTTCCCGAAGCCTGGCACATGCATTGTGTTCGCTGGAAAAGGCCACAACGCGGGCGACGCCCTGGTTGCAGCGGAACATCTGCGACGCCTCAGATGGAAAATCGAAGTCCGCCTCGCTTTCAAGCAAGAGGATTGTAGCGAGCTCATGCGCAAGAAGCTCGAAAATCTGCGTCGCAGACCACCTGAGATTTTGGGAGCAACGGCATCCGCGAGCGCCGCGACCGGTCTCGGCGTGACTCTTGTTGAGCTCTGGACAGAGGCCGTTGAGGAACTGGCCACAGCACAGGAAGAAATTGCGACAGACGCCTATGTGGACGCTGCTCCTCCATTGATTATTCTTGATGGCCTGCTCGGCGTTGGCGCGAGTCCGCCGCTGCGCGAACCGATACGTGCCGCGTGCCGTTCCATCAATCAGTTGCGGACAAATAACAGCGCCTGGGTGTTTGCCGTCGATCTTCCGACCGGTCTCGATAGTGACTCAGGCAAAACGGATCGCGACTGCGTGACCGCGGATTTTACGGTCACCATTGGATTCGCAAAAGCGGGTCTCATCACGGATGGCGCGTTGAATCACGCAGGTCGAATTGAAGTTGTGCCGCTGCATGAGTTGCGGCCGCCAGAAAAAAAACCAAAGGAAATCATCGCCAGCCCGCCGGCTTTTTGTGGATTGCTGCCGAGACGCGAATACAGCGCATACAAAAATCAATTCGGTCGCATTGGCGTCATAGCCGGCTCCAAGGGATTCGTCGGTGCTGCTCTGATGACATCGCAGGGTGCGTTACGCGCAGGCGCTGGTCTGGTGGAAGTTTTTGTTCCGGAAGAAATTTACGAGATCGTCGCCAGCGCGGCGCCGATGGAATCAATGGTGAAGCCGGTTCATTCCTACCGCGATTTGCTCAAGAAAAAAACTGATGTCTGGGCCGTGGGACCCGGCCTTGGAACATCACACGCGGACGAGATTCTCGAGCTGATTGAAAAAGCGAAGCAACCAATGGTGCTTGATGCCGACGGGCTCAACATTTTGTCCGAAAAAATGTCGGCACTCCGGCGTTGCAAAGGCCCACGGCTGCTCACGCCGCATCCAGGTGAAATGAAACGCCTCTTCCCCGACCACAAAGAACCTCGTGCCGAGATTGCGACGAAATTCTGCAATCGTTTTGCTGCGACACTTTTGTTCAAAGGCAGTCGCACGATCGTAGCACAGCGCGATCGTCCGTTGAGCTACAACACCACGGGCAATCCGGGAATGGCCACTGGTGGAATGGGCGACATTCTCACAGGTGTCTGCGCTGGTTTGGTGGGACAGGGCTTATCTCTTTACGATGCGGCGCGAGTCGGTGCGTGGTTATGCGGGCGAGCTGCAGAAATGGCGATTTTCAATGACGCGCAAAGCGAACAATCGCTCTTGCCACGTGATGTGCTCGATCATCTCGGCGAAGCGTTTAATGAATTGTAGGACGCTCTCGTTAAGTTGTCATGTCGAGCGAAGTCGAGACATCTCTGGATTTCCTCAGAGAAACAATTTGAGATTCCTCGACTCCGCTTCGCTTCGCTCGGAATGACAAGTAAAGTAGCGGTAGAGCGAGAATAGATCCGCGTGATGAATCTTCAGACCGGAACCACCGAAGAGTACAAAGCACCGACTGAGGAGACTGCCTGGAGCCGAGTGAAAAAGGCACTCGGCCCCATCGCGGTGGTAGGCGTCGTCATCGCAAAGTTTTTTGCGAAGCTCAAATTCGTTCTTTTGCCGCTCCTGAAATTTCTTCCCATCCTGCTGAAGTCCGGCGGCACAATGCTGCTGATGCTATGGGTTTACACAAAGCTCTGGGGCTGGCAGTTCGCACTCGGCTTTGTCCTGTTGCTTTTGATTCATGAAACGGGGCACTTGGTTGTCGCAAAGAAATTCGGACTGAAAGTCGGCGCTCCTGTGTTTATTCCGTTCATGGGCGCTTTCATCGCGCTCAAAGAAGCGCCCCGTAATGCCTGGATGGAAGCATGTGTGGGCATCGGCGGCCCGATGCTGGGCGGCTTTGGCGCATTGATCTGTAACGCGCTGGGCGAAATGTTTGCCGCACCTATTTTCATCGCGCTGGCGTGGTTTGGGTATTTTCTGAATCTGTTTAATCTGACGCCCGTGGGAATGCTCGATGGCGGACGGATTGTGACCGCGCTATCGCGCTGGTTGTGGTTGCCCGGGTTCGCTCTGCTTCTTTGGTTCGGCTGGAAGTTCCCAAATTTTATCATCTGGTTGATCGTACTTTTGTCGCTGCCGCGGATCTATTCGCTATTCCGCAAACGAACCGAAGAAGAACAGCGTTACTTCGAAGTCACACCGTCCCAGCGCTGGATCATGTCGATACTGTACTTCGGTCTGATCGCGGTGTTGCTTTTCGGAATGCACGTAGCCCAGCAGGATTTGAACAAGTACGGAGTGCGCTCTCACGGGCACGGGCGAGATGCGATTGTGCAATAAACCTTGCGGGGCATCCGCCGCGGCGCACGTCGATCAACGCCCTGCAATTCAAGACGATGCGGCAAATACCTTCTCCGGTTCGAGTCCGATTTTTGTCAGGATCGACAGGAAGCGTTTATCGGAACGCAGAGGAGCAAATTCGGGCGTGATACCCGCAAGGTGCAACGACGATGAATGCTCTTCGCAGGCACGCTCCAGTTCACGAATGGCGTCGTCATTTGCGCCTAGCGCTACGTGCACCAGGGCTGGGATATCACCTGCGCTGTAAGAGCGATTCGCAAGCGCGGCTTCGAGCGTTTGGAGTGCTTCCTTACGTCGATTCATGCGTGCGTAAGTGATCGCCAGGCCAACCGGTGGTCTGCCGCTCAGGCTCTCTGATCTTTTGTATAGCGCAATAGCTTCATCGAAACGTCCCATTTCGCGATATAATGCGCCGAGCAACGGCTCGCCGTAGGCAAAAACTGGATCGAGTTGCAAGGCGCGTTCGCCGGCTGCGATTGCTTCATCCGTTAGGCCAAAGTAACGATAAAGCTCGCATGCAGAATTGTTCACCCACAGCGATGCTGGATCGATCTTCGAGGTACGCTGCAAGTAGGCCAACGCTTGCTCCCGATCACCGCGCGCGCCGTGGAAGGCGGCAATGAAATAATTCGATGCCGTTGAGTTTGGATCGATTTCGAAAGCCAGCTTGTATTCCGCTTCAGCGTCGTCGAGGTCCCAATCGAGTATGCGTTTGGTCTCGGCCAGGTAAACGTGCGCTTCAGCCTGATGCTTGTCGATCTTGAGCGCGTTGAGCGCGGCGTCGCGAACTTTTGGATACGCTTCGAGCGGCGGCAGGTACGCATCTGCCAACCATAGCCACGCTTTCGCAACCCCGGTCCACGCGCGGCTGAACGTTGGATCTGTGTTCAGCGCGTGCTGGAAGAATTCCAGGCTCTTACGCAAGGCCTCCTCGGTGCTTTTGTCTGAATAAAAGACCCCCTGCAAATAAGCATCGTAAGCGTCGGTGTCGCCGGATGAACGCGGCGCCGAAATATCGAGCTTCAGTTTCAGCGCATCGACAATGGCACGCGTAATGTCGTCTTGGAGCGCGAAAATTCCATGCATTTCGCGCTCGAACTTTTCCGACCACAGCGTGAAACCGTTCGACGCGTCAATCAGTTCCGCCGTCACCCGAACACGATTGCCTTCGCGTCGCACGGTGCCTTCCACCACGTGCTCGACATTTAGTCTGTTCGCTATCTCACTCAGCTGTGTTTCCTTGCCTTTAAACCAAAACGACGAACGTCGCGCGGCCACGTGCAGCCCGTCGATCTTGGCCAACGCGGTCAAAATTTCCTCCGCGATTCCGTCGCTGAAATAATCGTGATCGCGTCCGGGACTCAGGTCGCTGAAAGGCAGCACGGCGATGGATCGTTGCCCGGAATCCGTCGATTGCCCGATGTCGATCTTGCGCGGAACATCGACATTCGGAGTCCGCACAATTCCATATCGCGTAAGATCGAAAAACCAGGAAAGAGTTAATGCAATTGGAAAACCGATTGCGATAAGTAACACGATGAGGCGCACCACCCAATTAGGGATATCGAAAACAGGAAAAACCTGCGAAATACCTTCCGCAATCGCCCAGCCGCCGACCGTATAAGCTACGGCCACGGTGTAAACTTTTCTACGCTTTAGCTCGGCAAAAAACTTTTTCAGGTTCACTGCTTAGTCAGCACGCTCAAGCCTCGTATGTCGCCTGCATTTAGCAATCGCCAGATTTGAAATTTGACAGGAACGAGACGGCGCTAGTATCGCTGTAAAATGAACCAAACGACCAACGACGGCGAAAAGATGGAGCGACAAATCTGGGAAGATATCAAGGCGAAGAACTGGCAAGCTATGGAAAGTAAAATAGGCGAAGGCTTTCAGTCCGTTCATGTGGATGGCCCACGCGACCGTGCTGGTGAAATAACCTTGATCAAAAAACTGGACGTCGGCCAGGTAGTGCTTAGTGATTTTAGATCCACCGTGAATGGCGACAACATGGTGGTTACCTATATGATTTCGGCACAGGAATCGATTGATCTGGAGCGCCTGCCGACGAAGCCCGCGCCGCGTTTGAGTGTTTGGAAAAAAGGAGCGAGCGGCTGGCAATGGATCTGCCATGCCAATCTGACACCTATTCCTTAGGCGAGACAAAACAGTCCGGCTGTCAGATTCACAGCTTCTTCTCCGCGATCAATTTTTGAAAGCGCGGGTCGCCGCGAATCGGGTCCCATTCCCAGCGATATTTCAGATCGTTAATGGTGATGCTGTAATCGGCGCTGTCCACCGCGCCCGGGGTTTTTAGCAGGCGTTCGATCAAAGGAATGGCCAGATCGTTTTCACCGACACGAGCGTAGATCAAGGCGAGAAAACCATTCATAAGTGTGCCATCAACGGCGTCTTTTGACTCCGGTTTAAGTTCGACCGCGCGTTGGCCCTCCCTGATCGCATCGTCTTTGCGCCCCATAAACGCGTAAAGCCAGCCGAGCACCGCGTGTCGCTCGGCACTCGCGGGCGCTTCCTTCACAGCCGCCTCCAATTCAGGTCTGGCCAGTTCGAATGCTTTCTGAGCGTTCACACTATCGCCTTGGGCAAGGTAAACGCATCCTTCGAAAAGGATTTTCGGAGTTGTTCCAGCATTCGTGTAAGACAGCTCATTGGCCGTCGAAGTTTGGAGAACGGTCTTCGCTGCGGAATAATCGCGGCGCACCATCGCGACATCCCATCGACACGCAGTAACGCCACCATCCGGATCGACGCCGGCAGGGACTTGATCCACCAGCGACTTCAGCAGTTGCGTGTCCCCCTTCCACCAGAAATCGACGTAGCCACTTTGCATCTTCGCCACGAGTGATGCGGGAGCCATTGCGCGCATTCGCTCGCCCCATCGCGCGGCTTCCGGCCAGCGGCGCATCGACGTGTTGGTAAAAAGCACTTCGCGGACGGTGTTCGGGTTCTGCGGATCGAGCTTCGCAACTCTCTCGTACGCCTCAAGCGCTTCTTCCCACTTGCCTTCCCGGCGTTTAATCGCCGCGATTAACCGGCGCGCATCTCCGTTGCCTGGCGCTAAACGAGAAGCGAACTCAAATTGTTCGAGAGCGTGCTCGTAATCCTGGTCCATCCAGTAAATGCACTGGCCGAGCGCGAAGTGCGCTTCTGCAAGATTTGGCTGGAGCCGTAAAGCAGCTTCGGCTTCGGTACGGGCCCCGGTTCTGCGACTCTCCGTTGGCTCGTAATAATGGAAAATCTCAGCGCGAATGGATCCGAGGCGCGCGTGGGCAAGTGCGAAGTTAGGATCAAGCTTGATCGCTTCCACGAACAGTCCTTCGGCTGTCTTATAATCCTCAAGCAGCGTATCCGGATTTCGCTCGATTTGGTTTGCCCGCAAATAATACGCGTATGCTTCTGTGTTGGCCGTTGGTATCTCTTCGACACGTGCCTTTTCCTGCGGCGAGAGTTTCGCCTTTAGTTGGTCGGCAATGGCTTTGGCAATTTCGCTTTGAATCGCAAACACATCCGCCAGATCACGATCGTAGCGCTCCGCCCACTTTTCGGTATCCGACCTGGCATCGATGAGTTGCGCGCTTACTCTGACGCGCTTCCCGGATCGCTGAACACTTCCTTCCAGAAGATAAGTCACGCCAAGTTGCTGACTAATTTCACGGACATTACGCGGCACCCCGCTTTTATATTGCATGACGCTGGTGCGACTGATCACCCATAAATCTCTTATCTTGGCAAGATTGGTCAGAATTTCGTCCTGTACTCCATCAGCGAAATAAGCATTCGCTTTCTCATCGCTCCTGTTTTCGAATGGAAGCACCGCAATGCTCTTCTCCGGAACCGGCGCAGCCAACGATGTGGAAACAGCCACGTTTGTGCGTTTACTCGACGGCCGATGCAAAACGTAGGAAACAACAAGAGCAAATGCCGCCGTCGCCACGAGCGCTGCAGCAATTGACGCCCAACGTTTTGTCGCCGTACCAAGCGTCAGTATTTTTCTGCGTCTGCTCTGCTTGAATTTCTCCGGCAACTGCGGATTGCCGCAATCTGCGGCGTAGAAATTTGCCACGTGAACGGGCGCGCCGTGCTTGACTGTGCACACTCCCAGATCGTGCAAGTACGGACGCCACTGCCGCGACTGCGCGAGATCTTCGGCTGCGCGTTTCGACACGAGGATGTGTCCCGCATCTCCGCAATCCATCACCCGCTGCGCTACGTTAATTCCAGCGCCTGCAACATTTGTCCGGTCGTTAACATCTAGAACCTCATTGACCGGGCCGCTATGAATCCCCATCCGCAGTTTGAGCTTTGGATGTTCTCTTAGCTTTTTGGCAACGTCGATCGCACAGTAAAGTGGTGCTTCCGGGCTGTTGAAGAAAACAAGCGCCATGCCATCCCCCGTGGGGAGCCGAATCAACTTTCCAGCCCCTTCCGCGGCGCGAACTTGTTCGCTGCTACGAACGATCTTATTCAGTTGTTCCTGGATCTCCCGCTGCTCATCGACGAGCAATTTTGAATAACCAACCGCGTCCATGAAGAGGACGTGGCCGATCGTTAACCGAATTTCCGACTCAGATTCAGCAGCCATATGCTCGCAAGGGATAGAACGTCGCGCGATTTTGCGATTTCTGAAATGCGATTTGTGCCACGCCAGATTGTGCCCGGAATCGCTTTCGTGAGCGCGAATTCGTTCTCCGGTGTAGATTGCTAAATGCCGTTTCAGCTCGAATCGAACTACAGACCGCGCGGCGACCAGCGGCAGGCAATTGCCAAGCTTTTGAAGTCAGTTGAGGTGGGTAATCGCCATCAGACACTGCTCGGTGTCACCGGTTCGGGTAAAACGTTCACGATTGCGAATGTCATCCAGGAGCTGGACCGGCCTACGCTCGTCATTTCGCACAACAAAACGCTGGCCGCGCAGCTTTACTCAGAGTTTAAGCAATTCTTTCCACGCAACGCGGTGGAATATTTCGTCAGCTACTTCGATTATTATCAGCCGGAAGCGTACATCCCCCGCTCCGACACTTACATCGAGAAGGATTCGTCGATCAACGAAGAGATCGAGCGGTTGCGACTCGCGGCCACCAGCGCGCTCCTTTCGCGCCGAGACACAATTGTGGTTGCCAGCGTCTCTTGCATCTACGGGATCACGTCGCCGGAAGATTACCTGCAGATGTTGCTTACCGTAAAACGCGGACAACAGATCTCGCGCGAGGCCGTCCTTGGTCGTTTGATCGACATGCTCTATGAGCGCAACGACGTGAATTTCGCCCGCGGGCGGTTTCGCGTGCGGGGAGACGTGGTCGAGGTTTATCCGGGTAGCGCCGATGAAGAAGGCATTCGTCTCGAATTCTTCGGCGACGAAATCGAAGCAATCACGCGGTTCGACCCGCTGACCGGTCATGCGCACGAATCGCTCAGCGTCATAACATTTTTTCCGGCAAAACAATTCGTGACTCCGGCGGACAAGCTGAATCGCGCGCTACGCACCATTCGCGAAGAACTGGAGCAACGCATTGTCGAATTGGAATCGCAAAACAAATTGCTCGAGGCGCAACGGCTGCGAATGCGCACCGAATACGATCTGGAAATGTTGCAGGAAATGGGTTTCTGCAACGGGATCGAGAATTATTCGCGCCATTTGTCGGGACGCCCTCCGGGCTCGAAGCCCTACACCATCATCGATTTTTTCCCGAAAGATTTTTTGGTCGTGATCGATGAGTCGCACGCCACCATCCCGCAAATCGGCGGGATGTACGAAGGCGACCGCTCGCGCAAGACTGTGCTCGTCAACTATGGATTTCGCCTGCCGAGCGCACTCGACAATCGCCCGCTCAATTTCGACGAGTTCATGAAGATGACGAACCAGATCATCTACCTGAGCGCGACGCCGGCAGAATTTGAAATTCAAAACAGCGTAGTGGGCAACAAGGGATACATCCCGCATCGGCGACAGCGGATTGGGGAGGAAGAATTAGTGCCGTTTGCTATGGCCGGCGAGAAACGCTCAACGCTCAACTCCGATAAATCGCGAGCAGGCGCTCGACGCTCAACGTCCAATTCCGCAGCACATATCTCACCCACGGATCAGCCGCCGGAAAAATTTGATGTGCACACGCCGGGCGCGCCGCTTGTTGTCGAGCAGATCATTCGCCCGACTGGACTTCTCGATCCAAAAATTACTATTAAGCCCCTGAAGAATCAGATCGATGAGACGATTGAGCTCTGCCGTCAACGCGTGGAAAAAGTTGAGCGCGTTCTGGTGACAACGCTTACAAAGCGCACCGCTGAAGATCTTGCCGATTATCTGCGCGATGTCGGACTGAAAGTGCGCTACTTGCACAGCGACATCGACGCGATTGAGCGCGTGGAAATTTTGCGCGGATTGCGCGCGGCGGATTTCGACATCCTGGTTGGAATCAATTTGCTCCGCGAAGGGCTCGATCTTCCCGAGGTCTCGCTCGTCTGCATTCTGGACGCGGACAAGGAAGGATTTTTGCGCAGCCAGACTTCACTCATCCAGACCGCCGGTCGCGCGGCGCGTCATGTAAACGGAGAAGTGGTGCTCTTCGCCGACACTGTTACGCAAAGCATGGAAGCGCTGATGTCGATTTCCGAATACCGGCGCGCCAAGCAGATGGATTACAACGAAAAACACGGTATCACGCCGCAAACCGTCCGACGCGCCGTGCAGGAGAGTCTGCACACAATTTTGCGCGGACGCGAAATCGCCGCGTCGGTAATCCGCGAAGCTGGCGGCGATTTCAACGTAACTGAGCTGCTGCGCGAGCTTGAGGAGGAAATGCAGGAGGCTTCCGCCAATTTGGAATTCGAACGCGCCGCGCTTTTGCGCGACCAAATCATGGAAGTGAAAAGCGGTGCCGGCATTGACAAAATCGAACCGAAGCGGCGACCGGTGAAATACTCTTCCCGCAGCCGCGGGACCACCCGCCGCCGCTCGCGTGTGTAGCCTGTAGCCACGCCGCCGTGCGGCGTCCTATCCGTTTGCCAAGAGAGACGGCCCGCGGGGCCGTGGCTACAATTCCGCGCTCACATCTTGTCGACGGTTGCAGCGCGTGCGATGGAGTCGCCGATGCCGAAGACAAAAACCAAAGCAGAAAGCGCAAGAATCCATGCAGTCGTCGGCTCAGACGAAGCGGAAGTGAAACACGTGGCCGCCGAGCTGGCTGGGAAATTGACGCCGCCCGGCGCAGGCGACTTTGGATTGGAAATCATCGATGGCGCCGCGGATAACGCGGACCAAGCTGCCGCGCGAATAAGATCGGCGATCGAAGCCCTGCAAACGTTGCCTTTCTTCGGCAGCACAAAACTGGTTTGGCTGAAGAACGCGAACTTTCTCGGCGACGATCAAAAGGCGCGCTCAGCGGCAGTGCAATCCGCGCTGGAAGAATTGTCCGAACTGCTTGAGCGCGGTATCGGTTCCGAGGTCACGTTTTTGATTAGCGCCACCGATGTGGACAAGCGACGTGGGTTTTACAAGACGCTCGTCAAACGCGCAGAGGTGCAGGTTTTTGACCGGCTCGACTCGGGCCGCGCCGGTTGGGAAGAAGAAGCAACCGAAATCGTTCAACGGCGTGCGAAAAAACGGAAACTCCAGTTCGATGCCGATGCGCTTGATTTGTTTGTATTGCTTACAGGCGGCGACACGCGCCAGATCGATAACGAACTGGAAAAGCTCGACACTTTCCTAGGCAAAGATCGCTTAGTGCGGGTCGATGTTGTTCGCGAGTTGGTGCCGCTTTCGCGCGCAGGCGTCATTTTCGAGTTGAGCACCGCGTTGGCAACGCGCGACCTGGAACTGGCACTGACGCTGGTGCGACGCTTATTGGATCACGGCGAAAGCGCCATCGGCATTTTGTTGGTAGCAATCGTCCCGACGATCCGGAATTTGCTGCTCGCCAAAGATCTGATGGAACGGCATCGCTTGCGGCCACCGCATTCGCCGTTCCAGTTTATTTCCGCCATCAACCGCTTGCCGGCAAAAGCAACGGAGCATTTGCCCCGCAAGAAAGACGGCTCGATCAATGCCTACGCGCTTGGGAATCGCCGCGCAGCACGCGCACCAGTTCGAGACCAACCAATTAATCGAGGCCATGCGCGCGTGTCTCGAAGCAAACCTTCAAGCTTGTCACCACACAGCTCGATCATGAGCTGATTTTGACTGAGGTGGTGGTGAAGCTGCTGGGACGTAACCAAAGTTGGAGGGACGTCTCAGTGTCCCGATTATCGCGGCACTAAGGCCGCTCCCACATTTTTTTCAGGCCGCGCCTTCCATCTGTTTGCGCGCGATTGGTCCGATGTAGGGAATTTCCCAGCGCACGTTCGTGAATGCCTTTATGGTCGCGACGATCCAGACGACAAGAAATGCGATCTGGACGAGCGCCGCGATTATTGCCCAGAAAAACACCAGGATGCCGCCAATGCCCGGGATGGCGCCAAAGATCACGTGCACGATAGAAGAGGCGATATTAAACAAAAGCCACGCGCCACCAAATATGATCGATTGCATGGCGTAGAAACGCACAAAGCTGTCGTGCTTTTCCAGAATGTAAAAAATGATGCCACCGATCAGCGGTATGCAGGCAATCGCGGCAGCCACGTTCGAAGGTAAACCGGTCGATGTGGATTTCGGTCCCGGCTCGGGCCCGGCGACTCGGCGGAGGCGGAGGTGGAGTAGGCTCTTGGTCGGGCATGACCTACATACACAAAATGGCCGTTGGGTTGTCAAGCAATTCCGCCACAGGACGCATTCGTCCGCAGGCGAACTTGCGGGCGATACTCCTTTTTTGCTTTCATTCTCTGGCGGACGCCAATATCGTGGCACCAAATTGAAAAATTCAATGGTCAGAAATTCCCCCCGCGCTTTTACCCTGATCGAAATGCTCGTCGTAATGGCGATCATCGCCATCCTCGCCGCAATCTTAGTTCCAGCCCTCACATAGTGCTCTCGAGCGCGCGAAAGCGACAAAAGACATGAGCAATCTGCGCCAGATCGGGCTCGCGACGCAGCTTTACCTGAATGACAACGTGGCGTTCTTCCGTTTTCGACGGCGGCTCGTGGATGTCGCAACTCTATAACGCCGACCCACCTCCAGCTGCGCCGAAATACCTATCATCTTGGCGCGTTTTTGTGTCGCCGTTTGATCATCCGGCTAGTCCAAGAATTGCTTCACCCAACAACGCGAACTCAGCAGTCAGCTACGGAATCAATGGCACATCAGGTGTTATCGGAATGTCCGCTGACAAGATCACGAAGCCTAGTGTTTTTATCGTGTTTGCGCCCAGCTCAGGCTTCAGGCTCAACGGTGAACTTTCAGGGCATCGGAAACACGACCAGTCAGGCGAACTTAGCTGCCGGCACCAACATCACAGTTGTCAACTGGTCGCTGGCAACGAGTTCCTGGCGGGAACGCCACGGGCGGAACACACAACAATCGCCAAAAATTAACGCGCTCTTTGCGGACTGGCACGTCGAGATGATGACTTGGAGCGGAACTGGTCCGGCGTTCACAAACACTACGCCGAATGACCCGGACGAGCCGTATCGTTGGACTCCGTAGACTCACGTATCCGTAGCTCTGTGCAAATTCGCGGTGGTGCGCTATCGCTACCCGGCGCTGGTCGGCGCGGGTCTGCTTGATCAGCTCGGTGAGTGCACGCGCAAGTATTTGCCTCGCGAAAGATGCGCCATCATTTCCGACACCAATGTCGCGCCACTTTTCGCCAATCGCGTCAGAACAAAGTTTAACATCAGCTGGTTTTCGCCCGACGTCTGATCACGATTCCAGCGGGCGAGAAATCGAAGACGCTCGAGCAAGCTGGCGCGATTTGCGATCAGATGATCGCTGCGGGGCTGGACCGGCAATCGTTTGTGATTGGTCTCGGCGGCGGAGTCATCGGCGACATTTCCGGATTTGTGGCTGCGATTTATCATCGCGGCATTCCGCATGTTCAGATTCCCACGACGCTGCTGGCGATGGTGGACAGCTCGATCGGCGGAAAAACCGGAGTGAACACGCGCGATGGAAAAAATTTAATCGGCGCTGTGCATCATCCGTTGCTCGTGATTGATGACCTCGATGTTTTGAAAACGCTGCCCCGACGCGAATTTAATCAGGGCTTCGCCGAGATCATCAAGCACGCCGTGATCGCCGACGCGAAAATGTTTCGCACGCTTCAGTCATGGAAGGCAGACCTAGCATGGCAAGCGGAGCGCTTGCCCTACAACACTGATCAAGCGCAACATCGCGATCAAATCGAAGATCGTCGCGAAAGACGAGCGCGACCAGACTGGTGAACGCGCTCTTCTTAATTTCGGCCACACGGTTGGTCACGCCATCGAGCGCGCTGGAAATTATCGGAAATTTCTCCACGGAGAAGCGCTGAGTCTTGGAATTGTCGCCGCGTGCGCCATCTCGATTAAGAAGGGCTGGACTGCCGCCGAATCAACGCGATGCGATTGTCGATCTTCTGCGCCAATTCAATTGCCAACGACGTTTGCCAAAAAATTTCCCGCGCGAAAAAATCTTCGACGCGCTGAAGTTCGACAAAAAATTCGAAGGCGGAAAAGTCCGATTCGTTGTGACGCCGCAACTCGGCGCTGCGCATCTCGCAAACGACGTGACGCTCGACGATATTCGCAAAGCGGTGAAAGAATTGTAGGGCGTCTGTGCCAGACGCCATGGCGTTTCACAGAAACGCCCTACAAGACGCACGATTGCGGTCAATCGCTCCTACCGCGCGCTTTAGAATAATAATCGACCAATCCCTCTACCACGCTGTCGGCGTATTCGCGGAAGATGCTTTTGCGCTCGACGCCGTTGACGTTGCGCGTTCCGTCGTAATCACCGGCCTGAATCCGAGCGAAGACGTCTTTGCTGTTCATCACGTACGGCTCGCAATAAACGACCGGACAACGATAGAGCCGCGTAGCCAGCAAATTGCGCGCATACACGTAACCGCTCGTTCCGACTTTGGTCGTGGTGTTCGTAGTCGGATATTCATAAGGCGGCAGCCCGGTCTCGTGAGCCATTGTCAGTCGCAATCGTGTCCGCCAACGGCAATTCCTCGTCGTAAGCGCGGCTCAGAAGCCGCCGAATCATTTCGAAACGTTCGTCATCAAATTCGAGCTCCTCTGCCAAATACGACCCATTCACGAGCAGGTGAAGATGATTGGCGTCGGTCAAGGTCGGATTGTTCGGGTCGCCCCAGCCTTCGGCATTGAAATGCAAACAAAGCACCAGATCGGGATGCAATTTGAAGTTCACCAGCGCCGCCCGGCGTCGAATCTCGCTGTAACGATAGAACAAGATTTCGCTTTGCCAGCGGATCGTTTGCTCTTTCTCGGGATCATTTGGATCAAGAACGTCCGCGCGCGCGGCTGTGGCACGCCGTTCTTGATCAGAATTTTCCTGGCAAGCTCGCGAAAATCATCAGGACGTTTCGCCGTGATCGGTTCGTTGCTATTCCGAACAAAGGAAACTTTTGCGCCGAGTTCACGCAATCGCGGAGCCAACAATCGCGCCACGCGTAAAGTCAGATCGCCTTCCTGGACTGGCGGGCTGTTGCCGACCTGAAACCAGCGCTCCTCCATCTTTGCCCATTTGCCGCCCAGATGACCCGGATCGAGCGCAATTTTCAAACCGAGAAGAGGTTTTTCCTGGTCTCGGCGGCGGCAATGATTTTGCGGGCCGCCAAAGTCGCGGCACCGGTTTGCGACGCGGCGTCGTCCTCCGCAAATCGCAGTGTGAAAAATTTCTGCGTCTCGCGGTTCATCAGAACCCGTGCGGTCTTCTCATTTATTTCGAACAAATCGGGAGCGAATCCGTGAGTGCAATAAACGTCGTTGATCAGATGTGCGAACTCATCGTGCGTGATCGTTTCCTGGTAATTTTCGAGCACGCTCCATTGCGGTTTGCTGCCGAGAACGCTGATGTTGTCCGCGGCTGAAGATCAGCAAGCGCCAGGAGCAAGAAGCAGAACGTCAGCAGGGCAATGACGCTTCATGATCGTAAGACGAATGAACAATTGCATGGTCGCGATTTTTCGCGTCTGTCATCCTGAACGAAGTGAAGGACCTCACACAGGCTGATTCGATCACACAAGGTGAAATTCGTCATTTTTCGACGTTATCGTGAGCGTCCCTCGCCGTCTTCGCGGCTCCGGATGACGAACGCGCTTTAGCATGTCTAGTGTCGCAGAATGCTAACCGTTCTTTTTCTTGGAGACGTTGTCGGCGAGCCGGGACGCACAGCCGTGATCGCACGGATGCCTGAGCTGAAGAAGAAATACGCTTTGGACTTCGTCATTGTGAACGGCGAAAACGCAGCCGGCGGCCGCGGAATAACGGGAAAAATCACCATCGACCTTTTGCGGGCCGGTGTCTCGGTCATCACGACAGGCGATCATGTTTGGGACCAGAAAGAGATTCTTTCGTTCATCGAAACCGAACCGCGTTTGTTGCGCCCGGTGAATTATCCCGATGGCGCGCCGGGAAGCGGATCAATTCTGCTGGAAACGCCCAAGGGCAAAATCGGTGTGATCAACGTGCAAGCGCGCACGTTCATGCAGCCGATTTTGGAAAATCCCGTTCCGCGCTGTCGAAGCAGCAGTGACGAAGATGCGCAGTGAGACCGCGAACATCATCGTCGATGCGCACGGCGAAACCACCAGCGAGAAAATTGCGCTGGGCCGATTTCTCGACGGGAAAGTGTCGGCCGTAATCGGTACGCACACGCATGTTCAGACAGCGGACGAGCAAATCTTCCCCGGCGGCACGGCTTTTTTGTGCGATGCAGGCATGTGCGGTCCGATAAACTCCATCCTCGGACGCGCCATCGATCCGATCATGAACCGGTTCGTATCGAATCTGCCGGCATCGTTCCCGGTGGCAGGTGGCGAGGTGCGACTGCGCGGAGCGCTCATCGAAATTGATGAGACCACCGGACGCGCCGTGCGCATTACCCGGGTCGATGAGCCTGGACCCAGCTCGCCGGCCACATCCGGAGCCCGAGCCAAAGATTGACATCGAGCAAGCGCCTTCGCCGGAACAGACTTGAAACTGTTGAACTTGCAGCCAACTATTCACCTCTTCAGTTTCGAATTGTCTGAAGAGAATTAACGTCCAACAGAAAGCCATGAAAAAATATTCAACTCTCACTCTGATCGTTACCTTGGCGGTCTGCCTCTTCCAAGTCGCACAGGCACAACGCGGCAAAGAAGCAAAAGAGGCGAAAGGCAACATTGAAGCAAATAAACTTGCGCGAGAAGGCGCGGAGGCGGCCTAAGAACAACGACTTGGACAAGGCCGTCGACCTGCTTCGTAAAGCGAGCAATCTCGACCACAAATACACGCCTGATCTGGCGATCGCCTATGAACGGCGCGGATATGCCTCTCTGCAAAGAATCAGCAGTTTCAGGACGCCGTCACCGATTTACCGAGGCGATCAAAATCAAATCCAACGAGCCGCGTCTCTACGAGGAGCGCGCATACGCGGAGATGAAGAGTCTATGCTTACGACAAAGCGCTGGCCGATTACTCCGAGTTGATTAAGCTCAAACCAAAGGAAGTCCGCTACTACAACTTCCGTGCCTATATCTACGAGGCAAAAGAGGACAATCAAAATTCAATGGCGGAGACAGAGAAGGCCTTGAAGATCGATCCCAACAACCAGGAAGCGAAAGAGCGGAAACAGCGTTTGGAGCGGAAGCAATCTGAAAAGATGCCGACCCCGCCACCAAAACCCCGGCGCCTAAAAAGTCACCGACGGCCAAGAAAAAACCTTGAGCCGAAGCGGCGCCACGGTGCCGCACTCCGTGGCCGCTCTCATGCGGCGCTTCTGTCGCTGTTGTGCGGATTGCAGTTACGTCGGTATCGGGCGAGCTGCTTGTTTCGCTCTGATCAGGCGATTTCGGTCGCACAGTGAATTTTCGTTTCCGGCGGTTCGCCGGCAGAGGAGCGAGCGTCATGGTGATATTGCGACCGGTGATCTTGGGCTCCATTTCCACCTGCGACATGCCGGAAAGATCGTCACGCACTTTTTCCACGAGCTGCATACCAAATTCCTGATGCGCCATTTCGCGGCCGCGAAATTGCAGCTGCACACGCACCTTATTGCCCCGATCCAGGAATTCTTCGCCGTGCCGGATTTTCGTCAGGTAATCGTGCTCGTCGATGTTTACGCGAAACTTAATTTCCTTCAGTTTCGAGCTGGCCGGCTTTTTGTCCTTGGTGTGTTTGGAAATGTCGTATCGGAACTTTCCGAAATCGACGATCTTGCACACCGGCGGAGTGGCCGTGGGCGCAATCTCGACCAGATCGAGGCCGAGAGTTTGAGCCTTGCGCAAGGCGTCGCTCAATTTCATGACGCCGAGCTGTTCGCCGGAGGACCCCAGTATGACCCGGACTTCGCGAGCGCGAATCCGACCGTTTACACGAATTTGTGGTTGCAGATTAAATCAAGCTCCTGACCGGCGAAACGGGAGTGCGCCGCGCCACCGTATTTACATCTATCGCATTTCCCGACATCCGCCACGGCGGATGCCAGGCACTCTGGCTTCGCCACGGATGCGATTCACCGCGACGAAGTGCTCGCATTAATATTCGCGAGCCGAAGGGAAGTTGTAGGCAACAATCTCTCACTGGCAAGATCAATCTCGTAACAATTAAGTGTCGATCACCCGAGATCACTTTGTCGGCGGGTCGCCAAAATGCGCCTTGTGCGCCGCATATACGGCTGCGTCGTCGAGCATCGAATCGAGTGTGGCCGTCTAGCGGCTCGAGCTTGACCACTCCTGAAAAAATCGCGCGGTCGCCAATTGCTGTGTCGATCACGAAAGCTGGCCGTTGCGTGATCTGCAGCGCGTGAAATTCCGCCGTCGAAGCGCGGATGCGCTTTTCAGTTTTCGCGGATCTGGCATGCTTGCGCAATTCGGCGGGATCTATTCCGCCAGCTTCAGCACCAGCCTCAACGGCAACATCCCAGTCACCGATCTTTTTGCCGTCACGCAGCGCGGCGTGCGCGAGTGCAAGGCGAACGCGATCGTCGGTAAAACCAAAATCTTTCGCCGCTTCGGCCACGCAATTCGGCGCCAGCCACTCCGGCAGAGTGGGATCGTACCAGTCGGTATTGAGCATAAACGGCGAACGCATTATGATTCCACTGCGACGATAGAACCACTGCTCCTGTTCGCGCGACGCAGGTAAGCCAGTGGGATCCATTAACGCGATCTTCCACTGAAACTTAACCCGGCCTTCGTACCGCTTCTTTAATTCCGCCCATGTGGGCTCGGACCAAAAACACCAGGATGAAATGACATCGAGATAATCGGTGACAGTAATGGGCATAATCTGGATTGGACGTTGGGAGTTGAGCGTTGGACGTTGGGCGTTTGCTGCAGTGCAAACTAACTTTTAACGCTCAACGTTCAACGCCCAACGTGAAATGAATCCCTCACGCGCCTGCCCAAGATCGATGTTGTGGATCTGAATCACATTTTTCTTTTCCTCGCGGTGATTTCATCGCTGCTCGTCTTGGCCCGGGCATGGCGCCCCAGCGCGGTCGCCGCGGCGACCTGGCGTGTCCCTGCCCTCATCGTGCTCGCGATTACAGGCGTCGCCTGGCTTTTTTGGCGTGACGCCACAGGATACTTCGGTGGCTGCGCATGGTTTTTTCTCCTGTTCCTTCCGGCAATCGGATTGCGAAAAATCACCGACCTCGCCATGCAGGGAAACTACAGATCCGCCAGAAAACTCGGAGCGGTCATTCAAATTTTGCATCCTAGTCCTGAGCTGCGTGATCAAATCCGTTTATTTCGCCAGTTGGAATCTCAAGCGAACTATCGAGTCGCAGTCGGTCCGGCCGCTGTGGACCATGACACTACGCGCAGCCAATTCCGAAATGCCCCGGCAGTCCTCGTATTGATTCTCCTTAACGCAGCGGTCTTTCTTTTCGAGATATTCGTTGGCGACTCGAACGATCCGGAAGTTTTGCATCGGATCGGCGCGCTCGAGCCTTATGCCGTTGTAGTCCAAGGCGAGTACTGGCGTCTTTTCACGGCTCTATTCTTGCATGGAGGTCTCGCTCATCTGCTTTTCAACCTCTTCGCGCTTTACGTTCTTGGCCCGCCACTGGAACGGTCCATCGGCACGATGCGCTTCGTTGTGTGTTACTTGATTTCAGGACTCGCCTCGGGTGCCGGCGTTATGGGCTTGACCTTAATCGGTCTCGTCCGACCGGCTCAACTGGTCGGTGCATCGGGCTGCATCATGGGCATCGTCGGCGCGCTGGGCAGGATTTTTGACGCGACATCGCCACGCGCCACATGCGAGGCAACGACTGGCAAATATTGTGATGATCGTTGCGATCCAAATCGCGTTCGATCTTTCCACGCCGCAGGTCAGCATGTCCGCGCATCTGTGCGGACTTGTCGCGGGATTTCTCCTTGGGCTTGTCCTCGCGCCGCGGCCCAAACCAGCGCAAATATCAATCACGTAAATAAACTCATTCACGGGAGCGATTCTTTTTATCTCCTCGCTTCCTTCCCTAGCCGAAAGGCCTCGATCACCCTGGGCTGCCGATCAGGCGCTGCGCTTCCCAGATGAGCTTTCTTGACCACGAAAGTGTTCGAGATTGATTAGTCGTTCGCCTGTGGCGACCGGATCACCGATGCCGGCTACATGACGCGCATTCGCATGCCGACTTTTCAAATTTACAATGTCACGCCCATCCTGCCGGCGACGCTGGAACCGCTGCGCGAGATGAGTTTCAATCTTTGGTGGACGTGGGAGCCCTCCGCACGTCGCTTGTTCCGGCATCTTGATCACGAGCTTTGGGACCGCACAAATCATAATCCGATCCGCATGCTGCAACTTTCGCGGCAATCCCGACTGGAAGAACTCTCGCAGGACAAAAATTTCCTGCGCGAGCTCAAGCAGGTCTTTGAGGAATTCGAGAAATATCTTGGACGCCAGGACACCTACGGCAAAACCGGCGCCGGCAGCGCGATTAAGAATCCTATCGCATATTTTTCCGCCGAATTTGGTTTTCACGAATCGATCCCGAATTACTCCGGTGGCTTGGGGATCCTTGCCGGCGACCACTGCAAATCAGCCAGCGATCTTGATCTAAATTTCGTTGCGATCGGTCTGCTCTATCGACACGGCTATTTTCGCCAGCAGATCGATAAGGAAGGCATTCAGGGAGCGATTAACCTCAACCAGAATTTTTATCATCTGCCGATCCGCGAAGTCCGCCGAGGCGACACGAAACTTCTAGTCTCAGTGCCGATTCTGGATCGCGAAGTTTTTGCCAGGCTTTGGGAATTGCGCGTCGGCCGGGTAAACGTCTATCTGCTCGACACCGATATTCCGGAAAACATCGCCGAGGACCGACTGATTACTGCCGAGCTTTATGGCGGCGACCTCGAAATGCGCATGCGTCAGGAGATCATGCTCGGGATTGGCGGCGTGAAAGCGCTCGCCGCGCTCGGTATCCAGCCCGATGTGTTTCACATGAACGAGGGGCATTCGGCGTTTCTGGCGCTGGAGCGTATCCGTCTCAATGTCGTCGAGAAAAAGCTCGATTTTTATTCGGCACTTCAAGTCGTCGCGGCGGCGAATGTTTTTACCACGCACACTCCGGTTCCGGCCGGTCATGACTCATTCTCGCGCGAGATGATGCAAAAATACTTCGGTAAGTTCGCCAAGGAACTAAACATTCCATTCGACGAGCTGTTCTCATTCGGTCACACACGACTCAACTCCGGACGACCCGTTCAGTATGACCATTCTCGCATTGCGTCTCAGCCGCCACGCGAATGGCGTCAGTAAATTGCACGGCGAAGTGACTCGATCGCTTTGGAAAGACGTCTGGTCGGGCGTCCCCATCCACGAAGTGCCCATTACCAGCATTACCAACGGTGTTCATACCAAGACCTGGATGGCGCCGGAGTTTGCGGCGCTTTACCGCAAGCATCTCGGCGGTTGGGAGGAACACCTCACCGAACCGGAGTTTTGGCGCGGCGTCATTGACATTCCGGACGCGCAACTCTGGGAGACCCATCAGAAACTTAAACGCCGCCTCATCGACTTTGTCCGCGATCGGGAACGAGAACGCCGAGAGCGAATGGGCGAATCCCCGGAGTTTATTCGCAAGGTCAATCGCATGCTTGATCCCGAAATTCTGACGATCGGTTTTGCGCGCCGTTTCGCGACTTATAAGCGCGGCACGCTTTTGTTCAGTGATAAAGAACGATTAAAGCGATTGGCGAACGATACTACCCGCCCTGTGCAATTCATTTTTGCAGGCAAAGCGCATCCGCGCGACGAAGCAGGCAAGACGCTTATCCAGGAGGTTTACAAGTTCAGTCGCGAAGCCGGCTTGGAAAATCGCGTCGTCTTTCTGGAAGACTACGACAGCTACATTGCGCGACGTCTCGTCCAGGGAGTGGATCTTTGGCTGAACCATCCGCTGCGGCCAGTGGAAGCAAGCGGCACCAGCGGAATGAAATCGGCACCGAATGGCGGGATTAACCTCAGTGTGCTCGATGGCTGGTGGCGCGAAGGCTACAACGGCAGCAACGGCTGGGCCATTGGCGCCGAGATCGATGATGGCACCACTGAATTTCAAAACGAAGTAGACGCGAGCAGCCTTTATCAATTGCTCGAGAACCAGATCGTGCCGCTTTATTACGCGAAACCCGACGGCAAACTTCCCCTGGCCTGGTTGCAATTGATGCGCGAATCCATCCGCGGCGTCACGCCGGTCTTCAACACCCAGCGGATGGTGAAGGAATACACCGAGCAACTTTATATTCCAGCAGCCCGGGCACACGGCAATTTTTCCAGCGACAGCTGCGGCGCCGCAACGCAACTAAGCCAGTGGAAAGCGCAGATGCGAAAAGATTGGCCACAGGTGCAGATTTCCGATGTGCAAGTAGCCAACAAAGATCGGCAAAGCATTTTGGTCGGCGAATCATTGCAAATCAGCGCGCGCGTGCATCTGGGCGCAGTCGATCCGCAACATGTACGCGTGGAAGCATATCACGGCGAAATGGATAATGGTGACATCCGCAACCCTATCGCCACCGTGCTGCATCAAAGTTCCGACCAGTCGAGAACTGGCGACGGGAATTACATTTACCAAGGCAGCGTTCCTGCCACTGAAAGCGGGACCTACGGTTTTAGCGTGCGTGTCGTACCCACGCATCCCTGCTTGATGCAGGCGCACGAACTCCGCCTCATTGCTTGGTCGTAAATTCTGGCAAGCGCATCTACCGCAGGACGGACTACTTACATGCGGCGACGGTTTATAAATCCCTTTGCACCAAGTGCATGTGAAAACCAGAAATTTTCCGATAGGAATCGTCCGAATATGTATTGACTGTCGCTGATCCACTGTTAGTTTACGAATCCCGCTGGAAGCGGGACTCCTTTAATTTGGAGTGCGTTCTACGTACATCTGGGACTGCAAATTGGAACTCAATTTTGTCCCGACATTGATTCATCGGCTGCTTCCGCACCTGCCATGGTGCCGGAACCCGGGTTCAAGTCGGATTCGAGATTGAGTTTTTTTGTCGGCTCACATCTACGTGAACAGCTGGTTCTTTGACATCTACATACAGGGTAGTAAGAAAATACAACTTTAAGAGCTGAGTCTGAAATCAAAAGCGGCTGAAGGTTAAGATCTTCAGCCGGAGAGTTTCAGTTATCAAAGAATCTTCAGTCGAAAGACTGAAACAGATTGATCAAGCTACAAAGAGCGCATCATGGATGCCTTGGTGCCAATAGGCGATGAAGGACGTGGCAAGCTGCGATAAGTCACGGACAGCGGCAAACACGCTTTGACCCGTGAATTTCCGAATGGGGTAACCTGAGTGGGATAACACCTGCTCGAGTTTCTGTGAATCCATAGCAGGAACATCGCGACACCCGGTGAAGTGAAACATCTCAGTAACCGGAGGAAAAGAAATCGAAAGAGATTCCGTCAGTAGTGGCGAGCGAAAGCGGAACAGGCTAAACCTGCCGATTTATCGGTAGGGGTTGTAGGAGCCCGATGTGGTAGTGCAAAGGTTAGGTGAAGCTTCTGGAAAGCTGCGCCATAGAGGGTGAAAGGCCCGTAACCGAAAACCAAAGCACGCCTAGGGATTTCCTGAGTAATACGATGCACGTGAAACTTCGTATGAATCTGCGCCGACCACGGCGTAAGCCTAAATACTCATTGGCGACCGATAGTGAACAAGTACCGCGAGGGAAAGGTGAAAAGAACCGCTGCGAGCGGAGTGAAATAGTACCCTGAAATGATGTGCTTACAAGGTGTCAAAGCTGGCGCAAGCTGGTGATGGCGTGCCTTTTGCTTAATGAGTCTGCGAGTTACTATCAGTGGCGAGCCTAAGGCGTTCTGCGCTGGAGGCGAAGCGAAAGCGAGTCCGAAATGGGCGAACATAGTCGCTGGTAGTAGACCCGAAGCGGAGGTGATCTACCCATGAGCAGGATGAAGGTTGCTTAACCGCAACTGAAGGTCCGAACCCGTGACGGTTGAAAACGTCTGGCATGACTTGTGGGTAGGAGCGAAAGACTAATCAAACCCCGTGATAGCTGGTTCTCCCCGAAATAGCTTGAGGGCTAGCCTCGTGTGCTGACCTGCGGAGGTAGAGCACTGGATGAACTAGGGCCCATACCAGGGTACCGAACTCAATCAAACTCCGAATACCGCAGGGCGTAACACGGGAGTCAGTGCGTGGGGGATAAGCTTCACGCGCGAGAGGCAAACATGCCAGACCAGCAGCTAAGGTGCCCAAATGCCGTTCAGTGGAAAGGATGTGAGGTTGCTCAGACAGTGAGGATGTTGGCTTAGAGGCAGCCATCATTTAAACAGTGCGTAATAGCTGACTCATCGAGCGATCTCGCGCCGATAATGATTGGCGATAAACGGCATACCGAAGCTCTGGAATCCATTTTGGTTCGCCAGAATGGATTGGTAGGGGAGCGTTCTTAATGCATTGAAGCACAAGGGTAACCTAGCCTGGTAACAGGCGAATGTGTGGAGCGTTAAGAAGTGAGGATGCAGACATGAGTAGCGATAAGACAGGTTAAATTCCTGTCCGCCGTAAACCCAAGGTTTCCTGGGGAAGGTTCGTCCTCCCAGGGTTAGTCGGGACCTAAGTCGAGGCCGAAGGGCGTAGACGATGGACAGCAGGTTTAATATTCCTGCACCGGCTGTGGTTAAGCTCGGAAGTGACGTTTCTGCGGAGATGGGCCGCCGATTGAAAGTGGCGGTCGGCTCGCAAGAGCGCGGACGTGGAGGCCTCGGCTGAAGCGGATCCATCAAAGGAGGAACCGAGAAAAACTTCCGGGTGTTCCCATGGTTGCCCGTACCGTAATCCGACACAGGTGGGTGGGCATAAATGTGCCAAGGCGCGTGAGTGAAACCTCGTTAAGGAACTCGGCAATCTAGCCCCGTAACTTCGGAAGAAGGGGTGCCTCCTGCATTTTGCGCAGGCAAAATGCATGAAGTTCCAAAAACCAAATTCCAAATCCCAAACTAATTTCGTTTGGAGCCTGGAGCTTGGAGCCTGGGATTTCCTGCTTTTGAGCTCTGCTCAAAATGCAGGAGGTCGCAGTGAAATGGGTCAACCGACTGTTTACCAAAAACACAGCACTCTGCCAAGTCGTGAAGACGACGTATAGGGTGTGACACGTGACCAATGCGGAAAGATTATGGCAAGACGTCAGTCCCGCGTAAGCGGGTCGAAGCGTTGAACCGAAGTCCCCGTGAATGTCGGCCGTAACTATAACGGTCCTAAGGTAGCGAAATTCCTTGTCGGGTAAGTTCCGACCTGCACGAATCGTGTAACGAGTTGACCGCTGTCTCAACGAGGAGCTCAGCGAAGTTGTAATGGCGGTGAAGATGCCGCCTACCCGCAGTAGGACGGAAAGACCCTATGCACCTTTACTACACGCTGTTACTGTTGTTTCGGTTTCGATGCTTAGCGTAAGTGGAAGACTGTGAAGCCCCGATTTTGGTCGGGGCAGAGTCGCCAATGAAACACCACCCTTCGGTACTGGAATAACTAACCTCGGCCCGCGAAACCGGGAGAGGGACACTGGCAGCCGGCTAGTTTTACTGGGGCGGTATCCTCCCAAAGAGTAACGGAGGAGTACGAAGGTTGGCTCAACCTGGTTGGCAATCAGGTGTCGAGTACATGGATATAAGCCAGCTTAACTGTGAGACACACACGTCGAGCAGATACGAAAGTAGGTCCAAGTGATCCGGTGGTTGAATGTGGAATTGCCATCGCTCAACGGACAAAAGGTACGCTAGGGATAACAGGCTGATCCTGCCCAAGAGCTCATATCGACGGCAGGGTTTGGCACCTCGATGTCGGCTCATCACATCCTGGGGCTGGAGAAGGTCCCAAGGGTCCGGCTGTTCGCCGGTTAAAGTGGTACGCGAGCTGGGTTCAGAACGTCGCGAGACAGTTCGGTCCTTATCCACTGTGGGCGCAGGAGAATTGAGGGGTTCAGACCTTAGTACGAGAGGACCGGGTCTGACGAACCGCTGGTGTTCCAGTTGTTCTGTCAAGAGCAGTGCTGGGTAGCTATGTTCGGCAAGGATAAGCGCTGAAAGCATCTAAGCGCCAAGCCTATCCCAAGATGAGTTCTCCCTGAAGGGTCGTGGTAGACCACCACGTTGATAGGCTCCGGGTGTAAGCATGGTAACATGTTCAGCTCAGGAGTACTAATAACCCGTTCGGCTTGATCTTTTACTTTTCCAATACGCTGCCCCGCCATTTCGATTAATTCGGAAGTCTGATATGTGACGGAATGAACAGCACACATCCAAAAGCAGACGAGATAATCGAGTTGGTTGAAGTGGCGGGGCAGTAATGGGAAATGAAAGATCTCAAAACAAAACGAAGCCTTAAAGTGTTCATTCTCAAACGCTCTGTATGTAGGTATCAAAGAATCGGCAATGTTCTTTGACAGTGATGAGTGACGGATGACAAGTGACGAGAACAGAAAATCTCATCACTCGTCACTCTTCACTTGTCACTTCACCAGAAGCGAACGGCGAATTTTTCGCCGTTCGCTTCTGGTGACATTAGCGCAGTGGCCCCACCCGTTCCCATTCCGAACACGGCAGTGAAACGCTGCAGCCCCGATGGTAGTACGGCGACAGGCCGTGCGAGAGTAGGACGTCGCCAGAACAAAATGCCCGGTGGTCAAGCCATCGGGCTTTTTGCTTTTCTGGAGACGTCCTACTCGAAGCATGGCCGCAGGCCGAAGAGAACCTAGCCGCGGGAGCGGTGAGTTCGCGGGAGCGAACGAATCAATAGGACGTCGCCAGAATCCAGCACTTTGCTAGTCAAAGTGCTGGGCTTTCCTTGTACCGCCTGTTACTCGCCTGTCACGTCGTAGCCTCGGCGAAGGCGGAAGCACGGCGCGGACGTTCGCGAATGAAAGCGTTACGTCCGCATTTAGGCATCGATAAAATGACAACTCTAAAGAGATCGCGAAGAGCTAGGAGTTAGAGGGCGGGGTCATTCCAGCGGACCGATTTGTCTTTCGAATTTGTAAGCGTCGATCAATCGAGAATCTGCCGGGACCGGTGAACGACAAACCGGCAAAGACAATCAAGTAAAGCGCCGCTCTCAGCCAATCCTCACCGAGGCGCACGCTCGTGTAGAGTGCACCAATCATCCCGAGAGCAGCGCTAGCTGCCACAATCCGAGTAAAGAGGCCGCAACCAATCAGGAACGCGCCAATTGATTCATTAAACGTGATCCAGAGGGCAAGGATAACCGGGGCCGGGAACCCCACGTGGGCCATCAACGGTGCCAGACCAACCGAAGAGAGCGGTTTATCTAAATGAAATGCGACGATATACCACCCGATTTTTTGAATGCCGAATGTGAGCGCAAGAAGAAAGCCGGCGCACCGTAGAGCGAGCAAGCCGAAATCGAACATCGCGGGAAAACTACGGGCGAGAGCGAAAAAGCAAAAGTGATAAACGTTGTCCAATCGGCTATACAATGCCTACATGAGTAACGACCAACCGACTGGCACGCGTCAATGGCTGTTTGTCCTCGCGAGAATGTATTTGGGAGTCAGCTTCTTCTTTAGCGACCATGGAAATCGCGAACCAGGCGAGCTCATAGGGTTTTTGAAGTATGCCAAAGAGCATGGCTACTCCTGGTATGCCGATTTGCTGAACAAGGTAGTAGTTCCGCACGCCGCGACTTTCGGCACGTGGATTGTAATCGCCGAAATTTATGTAGCGATTGCGCTCGTATTTGGCCTAACAACGCGGTTAGCAAGCTGCGTTGCGATTTTTCTGCTTCTTAATTATCTCTGCGCAAAAGGCGACCTCCCGTGGCGACCGGGCATAGACCAATCCGACATTGTCCTCGCGATCATCATTCTCTTGAGCGACGCGGGACGCGTGTTCGGTCTCGATGCATTCTTGCACAGGCGCTTTCGAAAAATCCCGATCTGGTGATCGTCTCGCCTCGGCACGAGCCCGTCGGCTAATTCTCCGCGTTCGGAAGCCGTCGGGTAGATGGCCAAGCCGGCAAGGGTAGCGGGTGAGTTCGCGGGAGCGAACGAATCAATAGAGCCTGCCCTGAGCGTAGTCGAAAGGAACGTCGCCTGAACCAAAATCCCGATGAGTGATCTCATCGGGGCTTTCGCTTCATCGCCCACTCGAGAAATCAAAACACCCAGTGCTGGGAAGCCAGCCCGCCAGACGTGCATAAACAAATCCTGTCTTGTCAAACATAGCAACAGAGCGTCAACATTGGCCACGATTGCATGCGAATGCGGAACGTCTTTCCCACAATCTTAGCCGGAACCGTTTCGGCTGTGCTGTTCTATTTTGGCACCGGACTGCACCCGAACTGGTGGTTACTTTGGTTCGCGCCAGTTCCAGTTATCGCAATTGCGTCACGACTCGGGTGGCGCGCCAGTTTTCTGCTCGCTGTCATCGCGTGGTTCGCAGGCGCATTGAACCAGTGGGACTACTTCAAACATGAGGTTGAGCTCCCACTATGGCTAATCGTTGTCGCGTTCCTTGTCCCAGCTATAATTTTCGGGCTCGGCGTTTTGCGGACTCGCGCTTTTCTTCGCCGCGGCTGGCTTTTCGCGGCTGCGTTGTATTTCCCGGCCTACTGGGTGACCTACGAATATTTTACTGAGATCGCCTCGCCTCACAGCACCTTTGGCAATCTCGGTTACACTCAGATGAATTGTCTGCCGCTCATACAGATTACTTCGATAACTGGCATCTGGGGCATCAGCTTCACTGTATTTCTCTTTGCCGCCACAATCGCCGCCCTTATCAGCAGCGCGGGGACGCCTCGGCAGCGCCGCGCTCTTGCCATCACCGTCGGGGTGGTGCTTTGCGCCATTTTTCTATTTGGCGAGTGGCGTTTGAATTCGAATCCGTCCGGGCAGACCATCGCCGTTACTCTGATCGCCAAGGATGTTCCCATTAGCCTCTACCGTGGCTCGGAAGAACAGGCCATGGCGTTGCTGCATGATTATGCTGACGAAATCTCCCGAGTGACGCCTCTCGGAACGGACGTTGTCGTTCTTCCGGAAAAAATCGCGCGTGTCAGTGAGGGCAGGTTGCCAGAAGTGGACAAACTCTTTTCGGCGCGCCTCCGCTGGTGCGCATTCCGGGATTGTGCTCGGGCTAGTCCGCCGAACGCCTGGCGCAGCTTTCAATTCGTCACGGTTTTATTCCCGAGATGGAAACCTGGAGGCAAACTACGATAAACACCATCTGATCCCGGGAGTCGAACCCGAAACGCCCGGAAGCAAACGTGTCCTGCTCAATGAGTCTTCCGCGCGCTGGGGATTACAGATTTGCAAAGACATGGATTTCCCAAAACTAAGTCGCGAGTATGCACGGGACGGCGCAAACCTGCTGCTTGTCCCAGCCTGGGACTTCAACATCGATCGCTGGTTGCACGCGCGCATGGCCGTCCTGCGCGCGGTCGAGAACGGTTTTGCCCTTGCTCGCTCGGCACGGAACGGCCTCCTAACGCTCAGCGACAATCGCGGTCGCATTCTTGCAGAGGCGGTGACGGTTCCTGGCCGTTTCGTATCGATCTCAGGAAAAATAAATATCGATCGCGAAACGACATTCTACACCATGAGCGGCGATTGGTTTGCCTGGTTGTGTATCGTCCTCTTCGTCTTCTTGCTGGCTTCGCTCTTTCTTTCGCAAAGACGAGAGCGATTGAACCAGTAGGACGTCGCCAGAATAAAAATCCGCTGGATTTATTTCATCAGGATTTTTGCTTTCAGGACGTCACCACAAACCCCTTTGCTAGTCAAAGTGGTCGGCTATCCAGACTCATCCACAATCCCATGCGCTTGCGCCCAATCCCAAAGCTGCGTAAAAGCTGGCGGCGCGCTTCTTCGAAGTTGTTTTCGGTGCTCCTTCAGCATTTTCGACAATGTCATCCCCCCGGGAGCGACGCGATACGGGTCCGCGCCGCGTTCCAGCAGATGCAACGCGTTGGCGTACTCGTTGCTATCGCGCAGTCCACTTTGGGTCGTGTAGAGCAATAGCGTGCAGCCGGCGCAGTCCGATTCTGTTTCGGGCACGACGGCGTTGATGTCGGCGCCGCGGTCCAGGAGCATGTCGAGCCGGGCACGTTCCTCGTTTTTGTAATAGCCGAGCTTGAAATGCATGAAGATAATCGGCCAGCCGTACTCGCTTCGCGCACTTGGATCCCCACCTGCGTCAAGCATCGCGCGCAGTCCGGCCGCCGGGCCATGCACAGCGTTCGCCAGCGCAAATGATTCCCGGTGTCCGTTCGTGTAATTCGGATCGGCGCCCAGCGACAATAACGTCCGCACCGCTTCCACCAATTCCGGCCGCTGCCACGTTTCTCACCGCCCAAGCCAACAACGTCGTCCCGTGCCGTCCGGGTGCCTGCAAATTGGGAGCATTTTTTGCCGCCACGCGGATCGCATCCTGGTCATTCGCTGTGATTGCCTGCGCCACGGCCAACAGCGCGGGTTGATCGCCAAAACCATATCGCCCTGACCGCACTTCCGCTTGTAATGCACGCCGATGCACGTCTCCCCTTTCCATGTCGATCCAAAACATCGCCAACAAACCAATGAAAAGTCCGCTGCCAAGAATCAACGGCGCGACGATGAACCACATAGCTGATTTGCCGGCCAAAAAAGTCGTGAGCGCCGCTAGCGCAGCGACGAGCAGAAGCAGACACCCGAATACCACGTACACGCGACCAAGCGAATCTGCTTCACGGTAACCACCTTTCGCGCCCATAAGCGTGAGCACGCCGGCGACGACATAGGCGCCGGCCCCGATCCATAGAATAATTTGGAACACCTTTCTGGCCACGCTGCCGTAGTATCAGTCTGTCAAGAAAGTGTCGAGTGCCTGGGTTAACTCTCGATGCGAAGTTCCCGGCATTGAAAGATTCCAGCCAAATCTTGCATCAATTCGCCCCGCCCAGTCTGCTCTGCCAAAGTCGCGATGCACGCGAGAGCCAAACCAAACGGCCCGCCAAGAATTAGCGAGTGCTTTTCAACCCAGTAACGCGCGACGGCGACTATTTTCAACAAATCCTCTCGTGGACACTCAAGTCCCGCTGGCAACAGCAGAATCAACTCCTGCGCGAAATCACCCGAAGTGCTTTCGGAGTCAAGTCCAGCGGCAAAAACAGAACCAACTCCTGCGCGAGGTTACCGGAAGTTATCGTAGCGAGAAACAGACGGGATTCAGATCCCTCGATAGGCCGAAGATGATTGATCTGACGAGAGCCGAGCGGCACATTCGTCTTGAACATCGAATCGGGAGCGCTCAACGTTGACGAGCGCTGACATGAGCTACGAAAGCAGAATGCTCGAGCAGTTGGCGATGCCAACGCGCACAGAAGTCGGACGTGCACTCCTGCGAACACTTCTAAAAAGCGGTGGAGTTGCCAAAGAATTTGCTGCTGGTCAGGAGGTTGTTGATGAACTCGCTGATGAGTTTCATCTCAACAACACGCAGCGCAGTGCGGCCTTGGAAACGGTTTATCGAAAGGAGAATCGCCTTAAGAAATCCTTGCTCTGGCACCGCTTGCTTTTTCGCGCTGCCGATTCGCTCGCAAATGAAGGTTTGTTTCGCGACCGACTGAGACGTTTCGACTGACGAAGAAGAGAGAATGGATGCTAACCGAAAAAGGATTCGACGAAGCACTAAGGATCTCTGACATCCCGAATGCAGAGAAGGATTTGTTGCTGATCAAATCCTACGAAGTGCAGAAAGTTGTGAAGAAACTCGTCGAGACCCGCAGGCCGGAGAATTACCAGCCGTTCGACAGAAACCGAAAACTGGTTAAGACGGTTCGAGAAACCGCGCTCCGAATTCGCGGCTTCCGTCAAGCGGTAATTGAAGTCTACGAATTTGGCTGCGCTGTCTGTGGACTGAAAATCAATTCGCCAGATTTACTGTGCTGGGAAGTCGAGACCGCACACATCATCCCTCATGGTTCCTTTGGGCGAGACGATCTTTTCAACGGAATCGCATTGTGTCGTTTTCATCATTGGGCCTTCGACGTTGGCTGGTTTTCGCTGCTCGACAACTATCGGATCTGCGTTTCCTCGAAGCTATCCGATTTGCCGCCTAACTTCGGACGCATTGGTGAACACGATTTGATTCGTGCGCTCGCGAAAAGATGCACTCGAATTAATCTGCCGAGCAGGCGAGAAGTTTATCCGCACATCAATTCCATCCGTTGGCACCGGCAATTCATTTTCCATTCCTGATCCAGCGCTAATTTATGAAAGCCGAGACACACGAAACCGTCTACAAAATATCCTTGGAAGACTTACAGGTAGTCGCAAGGGAAGTCTTAGAACGAGAACTGACCACTGATGAGCTTACTGCAGTAGGAAATTCTGTAGGCAATTACATCGACTGGTTTCAAGCTATCGAGAACGCGATTAACGAACACATTCGTTGGCACTGCCGACCGGCTGCCGCTTGGAAAACACGAGTCGCGGAGCAAGGCGACTTCTTGAAGCTGTGCGGTCAAGAGTTCTACGCGATTCACGGGCCAGTTTATCGCCGATTTCTGCACGCCGGATGGTGCGATTGTTTGGGAGAAAGTTCTGAAACTAAACTCCGGTAGCGACCGACCGTGACTGGTGGTCGCGCTGGCGATCTTGCTTCCGCGACTTCGTCAACTCCTTCTGTGGGGTCGAGATGCTTGTATTTTCCGCGGAATTTCCGAATGGCCGCGACTTTCTCAGCCTTGGACTTGTTAGTCACCCTCGGAGCAACTCGCTTCATCGTCCGATTGATCACGCTTGTCCCGCGAGCGAGTCAATCGCCTTCCACTCTTGCTGCGCTGAGCTGGATTTTCCGCGCTGCCATATTTTCCTCCAAGTGCGCGAGCGATGACGTGCCGGGAATCGGCAGCATCACTGGCGATCGATGTAGCAACCATGCCAGCCCTAGCTGATAAATGGTTACGCCGTGATCTTTCGCGGCTTTTTCCAAAGCGGCGTTGGCCAGTCCCCTGCTCCCACCAACCGGCGCCCATGGCATGAAGCCGATCTGTTCCTTCTGGCAATAAGTCAGTGTGTTCTCCCATTTTCGGTCGGTGATGTTGTAGCGGTTCTGCACGGTCACGATCGGCACAGTCTTGCGCGCGCGCTCAACCTGCTCGGGTGACACTTCGGATAATCCTATGTGGCGAATCTTGCCGGCGCTCTGCGCTTCCTTCAACGCGCCGAGCGATTCTTCCATCGGCACCTTGGGATCGATACGGTGCAGCTGATACAGATCGATGCGCTCGAGCTTTAGGCGCTTAAGACTTTTATCGACGCATTGCTTGAGATATTCGGGGTCACCCTTCGGTATCCACTGGGCGGCTCCGGGTCGTATCTGACCGCCCTTTGTCGCGATGACGAGTCCTTTCGGATAAGGATAAAGCGCTTCTGCGATAAGCAGTTCGTCAGTTTCAGGTCCGTAAGCGTCTGCGGTGTCGATCAAGTTCGCGCCAAGTTCTACGGCGCGTTTCAAAACTTTGCGCGCGTTCTCGCGGTCGGGCGGCCAACCCCAGGTCCCCTCGCCCGTTAAACGCATCGCACCGAATCCAAGTCGATTGACCGGCAGATCGCCACCGATGCTGAAAGTCGAGTTATCACTCGGCGAAGCAGCCGCAAAGGCGGCGGCCGCTCTGCCGGCCAAAAGTGTGGCGCCGGTCGCCAGAGCTGCGGTAAGGAACGCTCGGCGTGTAATCACGCCGGCCTCGTCCTTTGCTCCTACATCCTTATCGCCCATAGAAGGCAACGTACGTTCATCTAAAATGTTTTCATCAGTGAATTTGAGCACACCTCACTGCTGCGCTAAACAAAGAGGAGCCAACGGAAAGGTTATTCATGCTTACCAGTCAAAAAAGTCGTTTGGCAGAAGTGACTAGTGACGTGTGACAAGTGACGAGTTCGGCGTAGGATTTTCGATATGTTGACAAGCCAAAAAGTCATTGATGCAATAAACGAGCAAATCGGATACGAGTTTAGTGCGGAGCTGCAGTATTACGCGATCGGTGCACATTTTGCGACGGAGGCGTTGCCGCAACTTTCGCAGCATTTTTTCCAACAGGCGGAGGAAGAAAAGGGGCACGCGTTGCGGTTTATCAAATACGTGGTCGATGCTGGCGGACGCGCGGAAATCCCGGCGATAGAGGCGCCCAAATCGAAGTTCAAGACGGCGCGCGACGCGGTGAAACTTTCGCTCGACCAGGAAATGCACGTGACCAAGCAGATCAACGCCCTTGTCGATCTTGCGAAGAAGGAAAACGATCACATCACCATCAATTTCTTGCAGTGGTTCCTAACCGAGCAGCTCGAAGAAGTTTCGTCGATGGATAATTTGCTGAAGATCCTCGAGCGAGCAGGAACGGATCTGTTGCAGGCGGATGAGTACCTGGCTCGTGTCGGAATCCGAACCATGTCCGAACCACCAAGGGAATAAGTAGACAGGATTTGCCCGATTTTTACGAAACCCCGACAGAACTTCTAATCCAGAAATCCTGTCAATCCTGTCTAGAATTCTTCTGATGGGATTCAAAGACCACTCGCCCGAGTTGGGATCAGAACGATGTCCGAGCCGCCGAAAGAAACGTGACGTTCCATCCGGTTTGCGCCAGCGGCGCAACAAAACGCCGAACGTTGAGCGTCCAACTCCGAAAGTCTTCGCGAGCAGGCGCCCAACGCCGAATTTCGGCGGTCATCCGTCTTCGCTTCAAGGCTAACGGCGCGAAAAGGAGTCCTCTCCCCTGCGAGAGGCGGATAAGCTGATGATGGAGCGTGCGTTGGGGGTGAATGCCCTGCCGGAGCGCCGACGACGGAGTAAAAGCTTGCGCTCAGGCTGTGTTTGAGAATTCAATGGGACATGAAAATAAAAATCTTAACAAGCGTAGTCGTCGTCGGATGCCTCTTCGGCTGCGCGAAATCCTTAACAACAACGACACTTAACGGGACGGTGTGTTCATGTACAGGTACTGAGATTACGGTGCTGGAACAAGACAGACAGCACTACGATATAATCCAACTCACAGGGACTACAATCGTTAAACCCCCGGTTAGTCCCCCTTGTATGGCTGGAGCACCGGTTCAGGTCACGTACAACCCGAGCGATGCGCAAAGGAAAGAAAGCCCCGCGGGTGGTGGTTGCCCGACGTCGCCAGCGGGTTGAACAATTGGTCGCACCCAGCAACCATGATGTGACATCACGTTAAGCGTTAAGACGGTTGCGTCGGAGGACGGAGGGTGCCGCCCGAGGGACGGCCGCACCAAATTGCGGAATAGGGATGACTTTCAAAGATCATTTTTCGGCGCAGGCAGCCGATTACGCAAAGTTCCGGCCTCGGTATCCGAGCGAGCTATTCGAATACCTCGGCCATGTTGCGCCGAGTCGTACACTGGCTTGGGACTGCGCAACCGGGAATGGCCAGGCTGCGGTTGAACTCGCGGAAGTGTTCGATCGCGTGATCGCGACGGATGCGAGTGAGAAGCAGATCACAAAACGCGCAGCCGTCTGTGCGCGTTGAATATCGCGTCGCGCCAGCAGAAAACAGCGGTCTGCAATCGGGAGCGGTTGATTTGATCATGGTGGCGCAAGCGCTGCATTGGTTCGATCTGCCACGCTTCTACGAAGAAGTCAGACGTGTATTGAAGAATAGCGGCGTGCTCGCAGCATCGGCTTATAAATTTTTCCACATCACACCGGAAATCGACCGGCTAGTGAACCATCGCTATCATGACGAAGTAGTCGGTTCATTCTGGTCTCCCGAGCGCGCGCTCATTGAAAAATTCGAGGAACTCCCTTTCCCGTTTCCCGAGACCAAGACACCCTCATGCGAACTGATCGCGCAATGGAAATTGGAACACCTTATGGGCTACCTGCGGTCGTGGTCCGCGACGCAACGGTTCATCGCAGCGACCCAGCGCGACCCGCTGGACGAAATTGCGCATGAACTCCGCGACGCTTGGGGCACTCCTAATCAACCAAGAAAAGTTGTTTGGCCGTTGACGTTGCGTGTCGGGATCAAAGGCCGGCGGTTATAGACCGCCGCTACAGTTTGCAGGGCGAGGACGCCTGCCCCACAGGCAACGTGACGTTGCATCTAATTGCAGCCGACCAATTTTGGACCGGCAAGCGATGCGCTTGCCCTGCAATTTTCTCTCAACAATCAAGAATCAATTCTCAACTGGCTTGCGCCAGGCGCCGAGGACGAGGCCGCTGATTGCCATGCCGAGCAGCGGCCGGCCCATGTCGATGCAAATAAGCGGCCACGGATTCGTTTCGAACGCGGAGAACACAGAAATGGACGCGTATTCCATGAACACAAAGGCGAACCAGCACGCGAGCGCGAGTTTTAGACCGCACCACACGCTTGTCGGGTTGGTCCGCGCAATAAGCGCTGCGAGTGTGTAATTGACTGCGATCGAGGCGAGGAACGCGAGCACATAAGCGCTGACATTGTGAGTGTGCTCGATGTCAGTCATCGTGCGCGCATGAAGATTCAACCATTTTTCACCATAGATGGCATACCAGCCCCAGCCGATCAGAAAGTAGATAACGATAAGGATCCAAACTGCGAAATGATTGATCTTCGTGTTCATAAAAGTTTGCGGATTATCCAGACATCGAGAGGTTGATTGCAAGGAGATTTCGGCGTTGATCGGACGCTGAATGCACACGGGGATAGTCGGGCGCGACCGCCGGGCGCGCCGCAAAGCGATCGTACCCATTGTAACCACGGCCCTGCCGGCCATCTCCCTTTTAGGAACGGCGGTGCCGACCTGAACCGGCCACGGGCCGGTGGCTACAAGATCTGTTAACCGCTCTAATAGAGATATGGCTTCGAGAGTGGGAACGCGTTCTTGATTAATTCCAAACGTGGTTTCGCATCATCCGCAACGATGACTTCCACGACGTCGAACCGGAAAAGAATGTCGGGATTATCGAGCATGCGCAGCCAGGCGAGGCCGCCGCGCGAAATCCGTTTCTGTTTTTGTCGATCGACGGCCGCAACGGGCCGGCCAAAATCCTCCCGCGTGCGCGTTTTTACTTCGACGAACACGAGCGTATCGTCGTCGCGGCACACAATGTCGATCTCGCCGCCGCTGCGTCCCTTGAAGTTGCGGTAGAGAATCTTGTAGCCGTTATGCCGCAGGAATCGACACGCCAATTTCTCGCCGCGCGCCCCGCGCCGGAGATGGACCGATTTCGGCGAGTTCCTCAAGAGCGAGAAGCGGTTGCGCCACCGGTTCGAAAGATCGGCGATGGATCGGGCAAGGGCCAAATTCATGGAGCTTAACGAGGTGCAGGTCGGTTCCGTAACCTTTATGCTGGCTGAAAGAATATTGCGGAAATTGCACGCAAAAGTCACGCATCATTCGATCGCGCGCGACCTTGGCGATCACGCTGGCGGCAGCGATGCTCATGCTGATGCAATCACCATCGATGATGGCCGTTTGCGGGAGTGGAAACGGGATAACAGGCAGACCATCGATCAGAACGTGATCGGGCTGGTCCATCAGCGCTTCGACTGCAAACCGCATGGCTTTATGGCTCGCACGAAGAATGTTGATCCGATCGATCTCGATGGAATCGACGATGCCTACAGTCCATCTGACTTCAGAATTCGCGATCAGTTCGCAATAGATTTCCTCGCGTAATTCCGGCGAAAGCTGTTTGGAATCATTCAGGCGACGATGACGGAATTTTTCGGGGAGGACGACCGCGGCAGCGACGACGGGACCCGCCAACGCGCCCCGGCCGACTTCGTCGATGCCGGCAATGCGAGCGACGCCATTAGCGCGGAGTTTTTTTTCGTAACGAAATCCGCAGCGCCGGTACATCGCGCCGAAAATACTGAAAACCTGAAAATGAAAAAGCTGAAAGATTACTGCGTTTCAGCAATTTCAGAATTTACTCGCGAACCGCCGTTGCTTCCTTGCCTTTGCGACCACGAAGATAATTCAATCTGGCGCGCCGAGCACGTCCCTCTTGCTCGACCTCAATTTTGGCGATGCGCATTGAGTGCAACGGGAAAACGCGCTCGACACCTTCACCGTAGGAAATTCGGCGCACGGTAAATGTTTCATTGATACCGCGGCCTTTGCGACCAATCACGACGCCGGAGAATATCTGGATTCGTTCCTTATCTCCCTCGACGACCCGCGTATGAACGCGGATGGTATCGCCCACCTTGAACGTTTTCGCGTCGGTTTTTTGTTGCTCTTTCTCGATGGCATCGATGATCTGGTTCATAATGAGTTCTCCCAGAGCGGGGATGCAGAGCTTCCAACACCCGGGGGGGAATTGCAACTGAGAAGAATCGATTTCGGGGGTGGGCCCGCCAGGATTCGAACCTGGGACCAAGGGATTATGAGTCCCCTGCTCTAACCGCTGAGCTACAGGCCCGTGATCTTTCCAAACTTAATCATGCGAATCGCTGATGACCAACCCCGAATGCTTTCGGGGCTGCTCTAACCGCTGAGCTACAGGCCCGTCGGGCGCTGACGCGCGAACATCCAACGTCCAACGTCCAATACTTAAGGCCACGGCTTTTTGATTTCGATTTTGGACCGCCGATTTGCGATTGTCGGTTTTATGCAACGTTTCGGGCGGTTTGTTCTGGTCTTTATTGAACTTGTGCTTCTCAGCGCACTAATCCTGGCAACACGGTGCGCGAATTATCAGGACGTTTTTGTTGCCGGGAATATTTACTTTGTCGATGCGGATTGCTATGCGCGGATGACACGTGTCCGAATGTGTGAGGCCGCGCCAGGACTGATCGTGCGACATCATGCGTTTGAGAATTTTCCGCACGGCACAATTTCGCACACGACCGCGCCGCTCGATTATCTCATTCTCGGGCTGTCGTTTCTGCTGAGGCCATTTACGGCGGACGCGCTCGACTTGGCAGGAGCATTTGTGTCGCCGATGCTCGCGTTGCTTGGCGGCTGGTTTCTCTGGTGGTGGTCGCGCAGAATGAAGTTCCGGTATCGGTGGGCGATGCTGATCCTGTACGCGATCAGTCCAATTCTCGTTCACG
This sequence comes from uncultured Verrucomicrobiae bacterium, assembly GCA_963840305.1. GTDB lineage: Bacteria > Verrucomicrobiota > Verrucomicrobiia > Chthoniobacterales > UBA10450 > Udaeobacter. The sequence goes on along the minus strand of CAWIYE010000004.1, from coordinate 674,985 downwards.
GGACCGAGCTTGGCAGGCCCGATCATCAGTCACTGTTGATGCTGCTCGTGATGATTGCGATTTGCATGGAATGGAGTTTGCAGACGTCGTGCGATGCTATACGTGAATCACGTATAGCATCGCACATCCGAGGATGGGCGATGATCAGCGCCGGGGCATGGGCGCTGGCGATTTGGGTCTCCGCTTACGAGCCGGTCATTCTCTTTCTCATCGTGATAACCACTAGCTTTCTGGTGAATCGCGAAGCGCTTTTCGCGCGAGATCGGCGCGCGGGATGGAGTTTGTTCGTGGCGATCATTGTGATCGCGCTTTTGATTGAGCGGCGACTCCCGTCGTTATCGATTTTGCATCCTGACCCGATTTTCAGAAACTGGGCAGGCACGATTGGCGAACTCGCACACGTGTCACCCGCAAATCCAGTCTGGCTGCGCTGGTGCGGCTATCTGCTTTTGGTCGCGCCATTTTTGATTCTGATAAACATCAGGGTGAGAAGAGACGACGCGCCCGGCGGTCGCGCTCTACCAATCTGTGTTCTTTTAATCGCCACCTACGGTCTCACGATTTGGCAAGTGCGATGGGGATATTTTTTTGCATTACTGTTTGCACTTGCGCTTCCGGCTTTGCTCGCACCAATCAAATCTGCCGCAGCCGTTTGGATCGCATTTGTGTTATCGATCTTTCCGATTTTGCGCGATTGGGATGAACGGCTTTGGCCAAATGAAACGCAATTAGCCGCTCGTGTAGAACGGCGTACTGAATCGGTGCAATTGCGCCAGCTGGCACTCGAATTGGTATCGTACGACGTGCATCCGTTTCTTGCGCCGTGGTGGCTTTCGCCTTCGATCGCTTATTGGTCCGGGCAGCCCGGAGTGGCCGGAAGTTCGCACGAAAGTCTCAATGGCATCGAGGATAGCGCGCGATTTTTTCTTTCCGAGGATTTGCAAAAAGCGCTCCAAATTGCACAGAACTACCGAGTGGCATGGGTTTTTGCGTACGATTCCGAACGCGTAGCGCAAAATTCCGCAGCGATCCTGAACCAGCCGTTGCCTTTGCATCCGCTTTGTCGCGTATTAGATCGAACGCCCGGCCAAGCGCCCCGTTTCCTGATGCTCTCCGCGCAGACTGCTGCGTTCAAACTTTACCAGGTAACTGATGAACGATAAAAACACGAAAAACTTTGTGCCCGAGGAAGAGAATCCGTTGACAGGAATCCGCGAGTGCCACAATCTACTGAATGCTCAGAAGATTCGTCCCGCAAAAGCCGATGCCGCCGGTCCGAGAAGAGCCGCGGTATCCGGATACAGATGACAACAATCATCCTGCGAGTCGCGAAGAACCAAAAACACCAACAAAAATCGATAATCCAAATTCAAATCCTATGGCAGATCATGGAGGTAAAGACATCCTTTCGAGCGATGTCGAAATCAAAGGCTCGATCAAGTTCCAAAAGGAACTGCTCATCGATGGGAAAGTCGAAGGAGACATTAACTCTGATGGCATTTTAACCGTCGGTGAAAACGCTGAAATTCGGGGCGAGATAAAAACCAAGTCGATCACCGTCTATGGCAAAGTGCACGGCAACATCACCGTCGCCGAGCGTTGCGAGCTAAAGTCCAAATGCGTGTTGCAGGGGGATCTGAAAGCAGCGCGTCTCACCATCGAAGAGGGGGCCACTTTCATCGGCAAGTCGGAAGTCACCAGCGGGACGTATTCCGCCAAGTCGGCAGCTCGCCCTGAAGTTGTGCGGCCGGGTGAGCCCATCAAAGCAGCGTTTGGAGCGCGCGCATAAGGCGCGCATAAGGAAAGGATCTCGGCTTAGGGTCCAGTGGCCAACAATCCGTCGCTTGTAAAAGTCAGTGCGGAATGCCCGCACTGCGGCTTCAAGCAGAGGGAATATGCCGCGGCAAAAAGTTCAATCTGCCGCCAGTGCGGTCGCTCGTTTTTGCCATTCGGGCCGAAACCTGGCCTCAAGCTCCAGACACGGGAAGAAGCGCCGCCGCCGGAGAGTTCCTCCATTCTTGGCAAATTCGAGGACTTTTGGAAGCGACAGCGCACTTCTGTTGTCGAATGTTTTGATTGTAAACGGAAACAGCAAGTCTCCGGCGCGGCGACTTCGACAATCTGCCCGTCGTGTAGTGCGCATATTGATCTTCGCGACTACAAAATTACTAGCGGTTTCAGCCGAAGCATTCGAACCCGGGGTGACGTGCATCTGACTGGCAAAGGCGACCTGGCCAGCAGCAGCGTGGTTTGCCGATGCGCCCTAGTCGAAGGCAGGCTGCGCGGAAATCTGCATTGTGACGACACCGCGACGATTAACTTTTCAGGCAAAATTCCCGGCCGCATAAGCGCTCGGCACGTCATCGTCGATCGGAAATCCGATATTCACTGCTTCCGCAGAGTCCGGGCAGAAAGCGTCGAAATAAGAGGCAGGATGTCAGGCGAGATCGCGGCGCAAACGGTTACGGTCGATAGGAAAGGCGCCCTGGAAGGCGATGTCACGGCGCGGGCCATTACAGTGGAAAAAGGCGGGATGTTTTCCGGTCAACTCATCATCGGCAACATCGCTTTTACGCAGGGAGAATTGTTGCAGGAAAAAGAACCGACCGCCGCGGCCGCTCCGGAATCAAATTTTCCAGAAACCGCACCACGGCCGTTGCCAGCGACTTAGAAACAATTTCCTTCATGCAAAGACTGCATCCACGCAGTCCTTACGAGAAACTTGGCGGCTACGTGCACCTGCCGCGTTTGATCGACAAGGCCAGACTGCATCGGAAAGGATTGCTCGATGGCTACAACTATAAGACCGTCGGCTTCGATAAACATTTGCTGGCGTTTCTCAAAATCGATGGCGACGCATTCGAACAGATCGCCAACAAACTCGACGATGACGCCGCGATTCTGCAATGGGTGCAGAAGAACGGCGCTACACATTCGCCCGAAGAGATTGAGCAATGGAACCGCGTAATGATTGCGCGGCATCCCGACACCGCTGCCAAAAAGGCGCGCTTCCTCCATTTTCTCAATGAGGCCGGCGGCGAAGGGCGCAAAGATATTCGGACCTATTTCGACCTAATCGAGTTCGATGAAGGACGATTAAAATGACCCGCTTTCGCCAAGGCTATGGCGTGGCAGGCCCGGCACTGAGTACCTTGTCAGCGTTTTCCAACGTTTCTTTGCTTCCGATATCGAGCCATTTCCCTTTGATCTGAAACGTCTTCACCGATTTGCGCGTGTAGAGCCATTGCACAAAACGGCCTGGTTGATCCGGATTATTGCCTGCGGCTAAATACGTCGTTAAAAGGGAGAGGACCGCAGGTGAATAATAGTAAACAGCGACTGCAGCCAGGGTTCCCTGCGGTTTCTCCGGTTTTTCCTCGAAGCGGGTGATGATTCCTTCCGCGTCAACGCTGATGTTGCCGTACTTTTTGATGGCTTCGGCGTCGCCGACATCATAGACCGCAACCGTTGCTTCGGTTCCCCGCGCACAAGCTACAAAGTCCGCTAACGATTCAGTTAACAAGTTGTCGCCGGCGACGATTAACAAGCTGCTTTGCGTCAGGTTCTCGCGAGTGACGACAAAATTAATATCCCCAATGGCGCCCAGCTTGTCGTCATCGCTCTTGGACCCATCGTTAATGATTTTGAATCTGAATTCCGGATGCCGCCCGCGATAGCGCTCAGTCCAAGCTTGAAAGTCAGTCGCGAATTTGTCGTTTGTTACCACGTAGATCGTTTCCAGATCAGGAACGCCTGCGAGGTTGTCCAACACCCATTCGATAATGGGTTTGCCGCCGACTGTGAGCAGCGGTTTCGCTTTTTTGAACGTCAGCGGATAGAGGCGCGTTGCATATCCGGCAGCGAGAATGAGAGCGTTCATGAGATCGAAACAGTTCGTAGCAAAATTGAAACGCGCTCGTGTTTTCTACCGCGATTTCGCAACGCCTCCACTTAAGATCGCGGTCTTTAGATGCTGCTGGATCACCCGGATGCGCTGCGAATCGGTGATCTTGGCGTGGTTGGCGCCGTCCACCACATACAGGGTGTCAATTGCCGCCCCAGCCTGCGTGTTAATACGAGACAGTGGGATCAAAATATTTTCGCGATCAAGACAGCTCAGCACGTCGTAGAGCAATCCGAGCCGGTCCGGAGCCTGAATCTCAATCAGCGTATAGCTCGGGTGCGTTTTGTTATCGATCGCAATGCGCGTCGGAAATTCAATTGCCGGCGCGACACAACGGCTTTGGCGCTTCACCTTTTCAATCAAGGGCAGGAAATCGAAGCTCTCGTCTTCGAGCGCTCGTCGCAAAGTTTGTTCCACCATCTGCAAATCGCGTGGGTGGGCGGCCGGACCAGCATTCGTATCGCAAACACGAAAAATGCTAAACACCACATTGTCGCCACGCGGAAAAACGTCGGCGCTCAAAATATTCAACGGCACGACCGAGAATGAACCGGCAATTTTTGCCAGCAACCGTTCACGCTCCCACGTGCAGAATGTGACAACGCTATGTCCCTGCTCCGGCACAACCTTCCATTTCATTGCCGCAGCCAGCGCAGATTCTCCGCTACTGGAGACATTCTCAAGAAAACAGCGGAACAGTTTCAAGTGTTCGATAATCTCGGGAAGATCGGTCGCGCGAAAATAATGATCTGGCATGTATTCAAAGTGAGCTTCGATTTCGCCTGCGTAATCCGGCGAAAGATGCTTGGAGACGGAAGCCTGCAAGCTTTCGCGCTCGATTCTTGTCTGCTCGTCGTAAGACTTCCGGTCGGCCAGACATCGCGATGTCTCGTGAAACAACTGCCAAACGAGGGACTCTTTCCAATCGGACCACGCTTCGGCGCTCGTGCCCTGGCCGTCAGCCAGCGTAAGCAGCATCAGCGCATTCAGGTTTTTCTGATTCTTCACAATCTGGGCCAGTTCCATCACGGTGGCTGGGTCATCCAGATTTCTCTGCTGCGCGATCTTGGAGAGAGTGAGATGATGATCGACGAGCAGGATAAGCGACTTGCGCTGCTCGGATGACAACTGCAAACGGGCAGCAACGCGCTGGGCAAAGAGCGCGCTCGCTTCTGAGTGTGGCCGTGCGCCGACGGCTTTGCCGCTGTCGTGCAAGAGCAGCGCGAGATAGAGAACCAGCGGGTCTTCGAGTTGCTCGAAAATCTTGCGATATGCAATCAGCTTGGGATCAGTCGTCTCCGCCAGTGCATCGAGTTTATCGATACACACCAAGGTATGTTCGTCAGCTGTGTAACGATGCAGAAATTCATGCTGCACCAGGCAGGTCAGCTGGCCGAATTCGGGAATGTAACGGCCGAGAAAATCGACCCGATGCATCATTCGCAGGATGCGTCCTACTTTTCCTTTTTGTGATAGAATCGATCTAAAGATCGCCCGGGGCCCGCGCGCATATTGATACGTGCGAGTTACGTGGCGGAGACTTCTGGTCAATAAATCTGCCAGTTCCGGGCTAAGGTCCAGGTCGCGCTCCTGTGCAAGCTGAAAGGCCCGCATCATCTGCTCAGGCTCTTTACGAAAAACCTCGCGCTGCGCTGGGTGCAGTTGCTGATTACGAACAAAGAAAGAGTCGCCGATGGGAGTTTTGTCCGATCCAATCAACGGAAGAAAACTAAAAAGCGAGCGGGTCTTACTTGTAACGTATCCGCTCACAAATTGCTCCGTGATGCGCTCCGTTACCCGGAAGATATTTCGCGTATGCTCGTAGTAATCCCGCATGAGCGACTCACTGCGGAGCTGTCCGTTTCGAGCGGAATAATGCAGCCGTTTTGCGATTTGTTCCTGCAGGTTGATGTGCAATATGTCGGTCGCGCGCCCGGTCGCATAATGCAGATCCGTGCGCAAGCGCAGTAGAAAATCGTACGCTCTCTCGATCCGTCGCTGGTCGCTTTCGCTCAGCCAATCTTTCCCTACGAGCTGGTTCGTGCTCAGCGACCCCTCCTTGAAGTAGGTTATCCAAAGCAGATTTTGATAGTCGCGCAGTCCACCGCATCCGTTTTTGAGATTCGGCTCCTGCAGATAGATGCTGTCGCCGAATTTTTTGTGCCGGGCGACCTGGTCCTGCATGCGCATTTCAACATATTTCCGTTCGCGTCCCTTGACGCATTTTGAACGAAATTGCTCTCGAAATTCCTGCGCCAGTTCCCTGTCGCCAGCGAGAAATCGGGACTCCAGCATCGCGGTTTTTGTGCGCATATCACGGTCGGCCTGGGCAATCGCTTCTTTAATGGAACGCGTGGAGTGGCCGACCTTGAAGCCGCTATCCCATAACAGGTAGAGAACTTGATTCACCATCTCCTCCAGGTGCGGCGAAATCTTCGCCGCCTGGCGATGCAAAAGCATTACATCGATATCACTAAACGGATTAAGCTCACCTCGGCCATATCCGCCAAGAGCGACCAACGCCAATGGAACTTTGCGCTCACCATTTCCGTGCGCAGCAGCGGCAGCGGCAGCGGCGTCGAAGACGTATTTCAATAAAATATCAATCAATTCAGCCCGTCGCGCGCAAATTTCCCGGCCGCCAGCGCCGGCCTGATGCTTCAGGCGCAACCGATGCTCTTCAACCTTGAGAAACTTTCTGTATAGCGGAATTACCTCAGTCGGGCGCGTGGTCCCCGTGGCCGCGAGGCGGCTTTCGGCATGCGTCAGAACTTGTTCCAAGTGTCGAGACAGTGTCATCGCGGACTGGGATTGCAGTTAATCTAAAGTCGGAAATCCAAAATCCAAAATCTCGCTCTGTCATGTTGAGTAAAGCGAAACATCTCTGGTTTATTTACGATGGCGGCATCAAGCCAAAATTGATCTGAGATTCTTCTCCCGCGACTGCGGGGTCAGAATGACATCATGAAACGGCTTACAACACAGCGCGCGAGCGCGCGTTGTCCCTAAGGGGATCAATATTTCAGGAATGACGTGACCGGTGTCGGTTCGAGTCGGTTGCGTCCATGAAGGGATTCCAATTCGATGAGAAACTGCGCTTCGAGAAGATGTCCACCAGCTTTACGGATAAGGACAGCCGCAGCAGCAGAAGTCCCTCCGGTCGCGAGCAAATCATCCAACAGCACAACCCGCTCGCTGACTCTTATGGCATCGATGTGCATCTCCATCTCCGCTTCACCATACTCAAGCGAATACTTCGCGACCTCGGTTTGATACGGGAGCTTGCCGCGCTTCCGGATTGGCACGAAACCGACACCGAGCTCATATGCCACCGCCGATCCAAAAACGAAGCCGCGCGCATCGATCCCGACAATTTTGTCAATCTTTTTCCCGCGGCAGCGCTCCAGAAAAAGATCAATCGACGCACGAAACAAGGCGGGATCGTTTAAGACGGGCGTAATATCTCTAAATACGATCCCTTTCTTTGGGAAATCGGGCACATCGCGCACAGCAGCCCGAAGTTTTTCAACTAGGTCCGACGCCATCGGCGCGAACCCTAGCGGGCTAAAAATGAAAGGTCAATCAGACTTGTCCATGGACGGCAATCTAGAATAGGCTGTCTCGGTGGACCGCTATCTCCTCATCGCTTCGACAGTTTGTTTTCTCGCAGCCGTCGTGCACACGATTGTTGAGTTGCGTGCCGGAGTCTTTCGGCCGATGCGATTCAATTTTTTTGCAGTCGGCTTGGGATTCATTTTTCAGACGGCGTTTTTGTCGGTCCGCGGTCATGCGCTGGGTCGCTGTCCGCTGACGAACATGTTTGAGGTTTTCGTTTTTCTGGCGTGGTCGCTGGCGCTGATGTACATGCTGGTGGGCCCGCTTTATCGCCTCTCGTTGATGGGCGCGTTTACCGCGCCGCTGGTAGTTTTGCTGCAAGGGTTCGCGCTGGTTGCGCCAATCGACATCCGCCATCCGATTAAAGTGCCAGCTAATCCGTGGCTGGAATTTCACGCTTCGATTTCGACCGTCGCCTACGGGGCGTTCGCTCTCGCTTGCATCGCCGGCGTCATGTATCTGATCCAGGAACGCCAGCTTAAGACGCACCAGTTGCATTCTGTTTTCTATCATCTGCCACCGCTGACAGATCTTTATGCGACCATCACCCGATTGTTGTGGTGGGGCTTTGCGCTTTACACGCTGGGCATTGTGAGCGGTTTTTTTACCGGCCACCCTTTGCCGCGCGTGCAAGTCGTGGCGGCTGTTGCGGTGTGGCTGCTTTACGCGGCGATTTTACAAGGTCGCCACCTTCGGTGGTTCGCGCCGAGATGGGTGGCCACGTTATGCATCATTGGCTTTAGCGTGGCATTGGCACTTCTCTGGGGAATCGAATTCACCGCGGAAATGAGTCCGCTGCCATGAATCTTTTCTGTCTCGGATTAAGTCATCACACCGCGGACGTAGCGACGCGCGAGCAGTTCACCGGTAGCGCCACTGCCGAATCGATCCTGCGCCAAACCGATTGCGCCGAAGCGTTGCTGCTGACGACGTGTAATCGGGTTGAGGTTTACGCGGTTTCGCAAAAACGCGTTTCCACAGATGAAGTTGCGCTTTGTCTGATGCGAAGAATCCACATCGATCCTCACGATTACGCGCCTCCGTTTTATCGTTACGAGGCCGAAAAGTGCGCGCAGCATCTTTTCCGAGTCGCATCCGGACTCGACTCGATGGTTGTCGGCGAGAGCGAGATACTCGGACAGGCGAAAAAAGCATACGAGTCGGCCAGAACATCCGGAGCGGTCGGTCCGTATTTGCATCGTTTGTTTCAGCGGGCGTTTCGCGTGGCGAAACAAGTGCGCACCCACACGGACATTGCGCGGGGCTCGGTGTCGGTCGGCTCAGTCGCTGTCGATTTAGCGCAAAGAATTTTTGGTAAACTAAGCGATCGCAAGGTTCTCGTGCTCGGCGCAGGCGAAACTAGCGAACGCACTGTGCGTGCGCTTATTTCGCGGGGCGTCACTGATCTTCGTGTAAGCAATCGCTCGATGGATCGCGCCTGCGAGCTGGCTCAGGCGGTCGGCGGCCGAGCTGTGCCGTTCGACGAGTGGACAGCGCAATGCCGTGAGATCGATATTCTGATTACATCGACAGCCTCGAAAACACCCTTACTGACGCCGGCCAAACTGGCGCCGATGGTGCACGAACGACTGGATCGTCCGCTCTTCATCATCGACATCGCCGTGCCTCGCGACGTCGATCCCGGCGTAAATGAAATGGAGGGGATTTATCTTTACGACATCGATTCGATACGGTCGGTGGCGGAGCAATCACTCGCGCTCCGACGCCAACAAGTGGCCGCAGCGGAAGCGATCATTGCCGAACACGTTGCGGACTTTCTCGATTCGATTTCTCGCGGACTCAATCGCGCCTCGCAAACCGCGCAGCATCCATCGCTCGGTGAAAATCCGCTGCGCGCATCGGAGCTGTAGGGGAAGCTGACAGCTTCCCCAGCAAATTAGCGCGCGCTACATTTCCGCGATGATGGAAAAGATTATCCTCGGGACACGTGGCAGCGAGCTGGCGCGCGCGCAAGCTCGTTTGGTGGAGAAAGCAATTCAAACGGCGCGGCCAGAGGCAAGGATCGAGACCAAAATTATTGTGACGCAAGGCGACAAAGCCACAGTTCTCCATCCTCGAGCAGGACGAAAAGGAGTGTTCACCGCAGAAATCGAGCGCGCGCTTCTAACCGGAGAAGTAGATGTTGCCGTTCACAGTGCCAAGGATCTTCCGAGCGAAACGAGCCCGGACGCAGAAATCGCGGCAGTTCTTCCACGGGCGCCTATGGACGACGCGCTGGTTTCCAAACATCGGGGCGGTTTCGCATACCTTCCTCAGGGTGCAACAGTGGCGACTGGAAGCGTGCGAAGGAAACATCAGCTCCTCTGGAAACGTCCGGATCTCACGCTAATCGATCTTCGCGGCAACGTGCCGACGCGTTTGCGAAAACTGGCGGAAAATAAGTGGGACGCTATCGTGCTAGCGCGCGCGGGACTTGAACGGCTGGGCCTGTCGGCAATTCACACCGAAATCTGCTTCGAAGGCAGGAGATTTTTTCTCGAGATCCTTCCGTACGAAATCTTTTTGCCCGCAGGTGGTCAGGGAATCATTGCCCTCCAGATTCGCGCCGATGATGAAACGACAAAGGCGCTCGTCGATCTGGTAAACGATCGTCAAACGTTGCTTTGTTTGCAGGCGGAGCGAGAATTTCTACGCGGATTGCACGGCGATTGCAATTCTCCGGTGGGCGTCCTTGCAAGGATTAATAACGGCGAAATGAAAATGCGTGCGCAAGTTTTCACGAGTGAATCGGCGGCGCCACGTGAAACCGAAGTGGAGGGCCCGCCCGACGATTGTGAGTGCCTCGTGGTGGAGTTATTGAATCGACTACGAGCATGAGCTAGTACGAGCACGAAACCGAACGGAACAGTTTATCTGGTTGGCGCCGGGCCGGGCGATCTCGGCTTGGTCACCTTGCGCGCGAAGGAGTGCATCGAGAATGCGGACGTGATCGTGTACGACCATTTGGTAAATCCGGAGATGCTTAGCTGGGCGCGGGACGATGCTGAAATTATTTATGCTGGCAAGGAACCTGGCGAAAGCCGAACCCAGCAGGAAATCAATGCGCTGCTGATCGAGAAAGCGCGCGAAGGAAAGCAGGTCGTCCGATTAAAGGGAGGCGATCCATTCGTATTCGGCCGAGGCGCAGAAGAAGCGCAGGCGATCGCCGATGTAGGACTCCCATTTGAAATTGTGCCTGGCATCACGTCGGCCATCGCCGGGCCGGCTTATGCTGGCATCCCCATGACGCATCGAGCGCATAATTCGCACATGACATTTTTTACAGGCCATGAAGATCCAGCGAAAGCAGAGAGCGCAGTCGATTACGCCGCGCTGGCAAAGCTTGGCGGCACACAGGTCATGCTGATGGGCGTGGAACGCCTTGGATCCATCACAAGCGAAATGCTGAAGCAAGGTGTGCGCGGCGATCTGCCGGTGGCGCTTGTGCGCTCGGCCACCACTGGACAACAGCAAACGCTCACCGGCACTCTTTCAGATATCGCTCAAAAAGCTGTGGCTAGCGATTTCAAAGCGCCAGCGGTGGCCGTGTTTGGTGAAGTCGTCGCGCTGCGCGCCAGTCTCAATTGGTATGAAAGGCGGCCGCTCCTGGGAAAAAGAATTGTCGTTACGCGAACACGAAAACAGGCGAGCGTGTTAAGTAACAAACTGCGGGCGCTCGGCGCGCACGTGATCGAACTGCCCACGATCCGGATTGAGCCACCGAGCGATTTACGCGAATTCGCGGAACTCGTGCAGGACGCGCACATCTATGACTGGATCGTGTTCACGAGCGCCAACGGCGTCGAAGCATTCTTCGATGTTTTTTTCAAGCTGTACGACGACGCTCGTGAAATCGGCGGCGCGCGCATTGCCGCCATCGGCCCAGCCACGGCCCAACGCGTAAAGGACTTTCATCTGCATGTCGATCTTCAGCCTGATGAATTTGTCGCCGAGGCGGTGGTGCGGGAATTCAAAAAGCAGGGAAGCATCGAAAACTTGCGAATTCTTTTGGTGCGGGCGGAGAAGGCGCGGGAAGTTCTGCCCAAAGAACTCTCAGCTACGGGCGCGATCGTGGACGAAGGGTTCGCATACCGCACGGTGCCGGAGACACGCGACATCAGCGGCGCGCGGCGGCAACTGGCACAGGACGGCGCCGATTTGATCACATTCACCAGTTCTTCAACCGTGGAGAACTTTCTCGCGCTCACACTTCCGTGGCCGAAGGGTATGCGAATCGCCAGCATCGGCCCGATCACTTCAAAGACCGTGCGCGATCACGGGCTCACAGTCGATGTCGAGGCGCGCCGACACGACATCGACGGTCTCGTGCACGCGGTTAAGGAACTTTTTGAGAGACGTTAAAAGTTAAATCGTTAAAGGGACGGCTTAACCGAGTCACCGTTTCAACTTTTTAACATTGTAGCTCTTTTTAATTCTGTTCGTTACGACGGGTTAAATCGGAACTTCATTCGGCCGCGCTTGGCGTTGGCTTTGGCCTTGCGGCGGTGCTTTTGCGACGGCGTCTCGAAGGCGCGCAAACGGCGGACCTCCTCGAGAATACCCTCCGCATCCAGCTTGTTCTTCAGCCGCTTCAATGCGCGATCAACAGGTTCACCTTTACGAACAATCACTTCTGGCATCAATCATCACTCCTGGACATTTAGAATCTGCTCTTAAAACCGGCGAGCCGACCCTACTCGGGCTAGGCGACCTCGTCAAATCTGCCCGGAAACCGTGGAGAAATTAGGTCGTTTTAGCGCTGGGCGAGAGGATTTGCCGTAGTGGCGGCTTTTTCGGTGATTTCGCGGCGCAAAGCGCTCTCCCTGCCTCCGCGGGCGCGCGTCCACCAGAGGACAATGGGCGAAGCGATAAAGATCGATGAGTAAGTCCCGACGACCACGCCGATGATGATGGCGAGGGAGAAATCGCGTAACACCGCGCCGCCAAAGAAAAACAGACAAAGAATCGGGATGAGCGTCACCGTGCTCGTAAGGATAGTGCGGCTGAGCGTCTGGTTGATGCTCGAATTCATTATCTCCTCTATCGTCCCACGCCGCCCGCTGGCGAGGCCTTCGCGTATCCGGTCGTAAACGACGATGGTGTCATTAATGGAATAACCAGCGATCGTCAGCACTGCGCCAACCATGGTAAGAGTCAGCTCACGACCGAGGAGCGCAAACACGCCAACCGTCATAAGTACATCGTGCAGCAACGCGACAATCGCGCCTACGGCGAAGGAAAGTTCAAAGCGGAACGTCACGAAAATTAAAATGCCCAGGATGCCGAGACCAAGCGCGATCAACGAACTCTTTGCCAGCTCGCCGCCCACGAGCGCACCGACTCGCTCGGAACCTTCGACATGGAATCCTGTGTTGGGGAGCGTCTGCATGATTTGTTTTTCCACCTTGTCGCTGGTGTTCAACGGCGTGCGGATAGTGATGTAATTCTTGCCGACCTGCGTGGATTCCTGAATCGACGCATCGGCAAGTCCAACTGGTTGCAGCGCGTGGCGGACCTGCCCGATGTCGATTTTGCCGGGCGCGCTCAAGGTAATCAGGTCGCCGCCGCGAAAATCGACGCCGAAGTTTTTGTCGCCGCGAAGGTAAAAGGCGGTCGCGCCAGCCACCAGCAACGCCAGCGAACACATGCAGGCGATAAAGCCTTTGCCAAGGAAGTTGATGTTTTGAGCTGAAATCAAATGCAACATCGAGATGCGCCTTCAGCCGGCCGGTATCGACAAACCAGCCTAGAAAGTTCCGCCCGACGATGAGCGCCGTGAACAACGAGGCCAGAATGCCAAGCGTAAGTGCAATCGCGAAGCCTCTCACCGGGCCGGTCGCTTTCCAAAACAGAATCGCAGCGGTAATTAGCGTCGTTACGTTCGCGTCGAAAATGGAGCTAAACGCTTTCTCGTAGGCAGTGTTTAGCGCGATCTTGAGGGATTTCCCCAGCGCCATTTCTTCGCGCAATCGCTCGTAAATGAGCACGTTTGCATCCACCGAAAGGCCGATCGTCAAAATGATGCCTGCAATACCGGGCAACGTCAGGACGAAATGAAACATCGTCATCGCACCGACGAGCAGGATGAGGTTGATGATCAGTGCGACATTCGCGACGAGACCGGGAATTTTGTAGTAAACAGCCACGCAAACCAGCGTGATTGCCAGCCCAACCAAGCCGGCCAGAATGCTTGCCTTAATCGAGTCCAATCCAAGAGTCGGCGATACGCTACGCTCTTCCTCGATGCTTACCGGCGTTTGCAGCGGGTTCTCAAGCACGCTCGCTAATCCGCGCGCCTCGTCCTCGGTAAATCTTCCCGTGATTTGTGCGTCGCCGCCATAAATTGCGTCTTGAATGACGGGCGCTGATTGGATCGACTCCATCAAGCACAATCGCAAAACGATGATGAACGTTTGCCGCAGTGATGTTGCCGAACTGCTTGGCGCCCTCAGCGTCAAATCGCAGATGGACTACCCAGCCGTCCTTTTCATAGGAAGCGCCGGCGCTCGAAACATGTTCGCCGGATAAATCAGCTTTCTTTTTTACGAGCAACCGTTCTTCTACCGGTTTTTCGCCTTCACGCTGCATTTTATACGTTTCGATCCGGTACTCCGGCGGAATGACTTGCTTTCCTTCGTCAATCTGGCGCAATCGCTCGCCATTATCGGGATAAACCAGACGGAACTCGAGTTTCGCCACGCGCGAGAGTTGGTCCCGCGCTTCCTGAATCTTCGCGGTATCGAGCCCGGGAATCTGAACCAGAATCCGATCGGCGCCGACTGGACTGATGATCGGTTCGCTCACGCCGAAGACATCGACGCGTTTGCGAATGACCTCGACTGCCTGGTCCAGCATTCCCTTTGTGATCGGCTTGTCGCCAGGCACGAGTCGAATCAGGAATGACGTGCCGCCTTGAATGTCCAGCCCGAGCGCGATCTTTTTCTGCGGGGGCCAGATCGTGCCGACGCTGAAAATCACAAGCAACAGCATGAGCGTCATGGCCAGCAGACGTTTCCGCGGCCCCTGATCGGTGGCGAAGTACCACCCAAAGAGGACGAGCAACGCAAGCCCGATAAAAAATGTCAGTGCTGGGGTCATTCGATTGCGGATTCCACTATCGCTTCAACGCTTCAACGCTTCAACGCTTCAACCTTCTTTTAGCACATTTGTGATAGCCGATTTGTCCATTTCGATCTTTACGTTGTCGGCCACCTTCACCAAAACGGTGTTCTCTTTCACATTGGAAATCAGGCCGTGAATGCCGGCGTTCGTCACCACGCGGTCGCCGGTCTTTAGACTCGTGATTAATTGTTGTTGCTGTTGCTGCCGCTTTTTCTGTGGCCTGATCATCACAAAGTACATGATGATGAAAATGAAAATTAACGGCACAAAAAACGAGCCGATGCCGCCGCCTGGGACTTGTGGAGGCGCCGCGCCTTGAGCCTGAGCAAGAATCGTCTGAAGCATGCTTAGAATTGGAGAGCGCACCTTAAACGCGAAAGCGCACACTGCAATCGTTCTTTGGCCTCGCTCGTATTATCGAGCACAACCGGAGACTATCGATCAGTGATTAAAGATGCTTTTTGGCAAACGCGCGGCCAGAGGCGGATTTCAAGTATCGCTCGAACTGCGCGGCCCGAGTCCGATCAGAAATGCAACATAACCTTTCAAACGCCATGGCCGCCATTTCGCCGTGTGGAGAACTTTGCCAGAGTTATGGTTTTGAACCCGTTTACGCAGATTGTCTGTTAAGCCAATACAAAAGCGTTCTTGACCGGCGTTGCTTTGAAGAATGTAAACGTAAAAGAACCTTCCCATTGTCTTGGCTTGCCAAGTCGTAGCTCGCCGCGTTCGCGTTCGCAAGATTAGCAAACCGGTCCGCCTTCACCAGGGTTTCGGCGCGACAGCCCCGAAAACTTTCAAAAGTGACGCCGAGCGAATTCACGTCCTGAGCCAGTCTTAAGATAACGTTCGAAACTGCGAGCCTTACGTTCCGAGCGAAACGCGACCGCGACTTCGATATACCAAGGCCGATATTTCGCAGTGTGAAGACAGCCACCCATGTTGTGCTTTCGAACCCGCGCTTTCAAATCACGCGTGATCCCGCGATACCGAATAGATTCATCACGCTTGCTGACAAGCTCATACACATAAAAGAAGTGCGGCATGTGCTGGCCTGCCAGCCGTAGCCTTTGGAGCGGCACAAAGCAAGTGCAACTCAGCCCGCCTTCACAGATTCCGGCGGGCAGCCTTCGCTTTACCACTATGCTCCAAAGCGAAGGCTGGAGGTAAGGGGATTCGAACCCCTGGCCTTCTCATTGCGAACGAGACGCTCTACCAGCTGAGCTATACCCCCGAAACTCTTTTCCGCGCCAGAGTTTAGCACGTGAATTCAGAATTTCATGCGAACTGTGAACCCACCCGTTTTGCCCCGCTGATGATTTTCGGACAGTCCACTTCTATCCGGAAAAATCAGGGTTGAATACGTGCGAATCGACTCGCGCTGATCTCAAAACTCCCAACTGTGAAGGAAACGATCGGAGTGGAGCGGGATTGCCAGCTGAAAAGGGCCTGACGCTTGCGCTTTATTGAGCCAAACTGGACGAGGAACAATGGCTGACGAATACACAATGAAAAGTATCTCCAGCCAATCCGCCGTACTCGAGGATAGGGTGAGACTCGACAACGGGTGCGCAGTTGCAATTCCTGCGTGTACGCCCACGAAAACAGTCGTTGCTGAGCCGGAGATAGCGCGACATAGGGCGAGAACCTGCATCATTTTGTGTTGACGGAGCGTTGGAATTTCGGCAGGCTCGCA
The DNA here is from genome assembly GCA_963840305.1 of uncultured Verrucomicrobiae bacterium. Lineage (GTDB taxonomy): Bacteria > Verrucomicrobiota > Verrucomicrobiia > Chthoniobacterales > UBA10450 > Udaeobacter. The sequence continues at coordinate 658,648 of CAWIYE010000004.1, read as the reverse complement.
GTTGCGCTAAGTTCGTTAGGCGTCTCCCCCAAGGGCTCCACCTGACCCTCTTCCCGCAGGGTTAACCGTGAACGAAAGGCTCGTTCACACGACCAGCTTCCACCGCGGAAATTTCAAAGAAGCAACGATGTAAGGACATCAATATATGAAAAGCATAATCTATTCGGTAGTCGCAATATTCACGTTGGTCTGCTTCGCGCTGGCTCAGCAAGCACCGGACTCAGCCGCGTACGATTCCAGTCCTTGGTCACTCCACCTCAGGGCCCAGATGAATGGGCCCTTGACTCCAATACCTGGTCGTCAGGGCACTTTTGCGGCGGCTTCTTCCTCGCGAGCCAGTGACCTGAGCTTAATTATAGTGCCAGGCGTGGGGTTGTAGCCGATCACCGTTATTCCCAGAATCAGGTTGCCCTGCAGCGCGCCGAAGCCAATGTGCGTCTCCTCGCCCCGAGTGACGGTTGCCATGAAGGCGTTCTGGCTGAGGTCCGGCGCGGAAACAGGCGTCCAGCCCGGAACGGCCTTGCTCTTCTGAACAGCTTCCTCATACGCTGATGACGCATCACTCGAGCTCACATACTGATCCACGGTGATGGTCACTTTCTTTGAGTTATTGCTATTGGCGTAAATGACGCTCCTTGTGGCCTTGGGACCGCCGACCGCGGTTAAGTGTGGCCCCGTGCGGGCTTCCCGGTCAACTTGAGGGAAGAAACGTCTAACCGTGCTGATCGGAATGACCACCTCGCGAGCGAGCAGAGAGTCAGAATCGCTCGCCGGACCAGCGCCCGGTGATATGGCTTGCCCGTAGGCGGCCATCGAGAGAATCGCAGCTACACCAACGAACGGTAATGCACGCAGTGTCAGTGTCGATCCAGTATGCATGTCGCTGATGCCTCCTTTCACTAGTGTTTTTCTTCCAATGATCCTCCCGTTATTAACGGCCCACGAGCACATCAATTCAATTCGCACCCAGCTTCCAGTCCTTTTCGCAGACGTTTGTTATTCAATTAGATCGAGTGAACGCCTAAGCGCATGTTAGTGAGGCAAGTGGGCAAATTCTAGTTGGGTTCGATTTAATCGTGCACACGAGGTCATCAGGTAAACATTATCAACCCACTCCCTTTGAGTGCTGGCGAGCCAAGGCAAAGCTAAAGATCATCGCGTTGGTCAGCGATCCAAAAACAGCTCCGCCCCCGCAATTATTCTAACCCGCGCGGCAACATTTTCCATCGACTGAAACGCGCCGAAGCTAAGCGACGTCGAAAAGACAGTCTGAGCTCCACAGCATCCAGGATTCAGCGAACTACCACTTGTACCGACGGCGCATCCGCGGGGGCGATGGCTTCCGTTTGCGTGGAGTGTCCGAATCGACCCGTAGCCCAGATCTCAGCAAGGCGAACGAAAAAGTATGCAAATATGACAGGCCAAAGCACCAGCAGGGTGATGTCGCGGCCGAGGTTGAAGGTAAGACTGGCGCTAACCATGAACAACGCCAGGCGCAACAGCGATTTTCTTTGTTCCCACCAGCGGATGAGCATACCAGTCCAAATCGCCATCAGTATGCCGGCTGCCACTGGACCAAGAATTTGGCCAAAATTCAAAACGCCGCCGCCTATCATCCCGGTGGCAACGGTCGTGCTCACACCCAGGTCCCCTTCGTCACTCTCGAAGCCGCGCCATTTTGCGTAGTCAATTCCAAGCAACGGCTTTGATGGCCAGATCGCGCGCGGAACGAAATTGAGCAGCTCATTCAAATATCTTGCGCCATACGCTGGAGACGTATCACCGGAATCCAGATAAGCGTTCACAAAGCAAAGCTCTTCGATCATGTTCAGTCCGACTTGTGGTAAGCCTTCATCGACGAGCTCGTACGGATTCTTGGCAGCCAGCAAATCTCTGAAGCCAGTGTCGCGAAACGCAGTCACAAACCTGAAACCTTGATCCAAGCAGACGAACGCCACCGCGAGAATGACGAATCTTATAACCAGCCGATGCCGCCCATACAACAGATAGGTGATGATAAACGGCAGAATAGCCGCAAGGAAGGCGCTGCGCGCCCCTTGGAAAAAGAAATAGGGAAGGGTAATAGCGAACATCGCGCCAGCGATTCGGCGCCAAAAGGGAGTGCGTTGAAAAAATATCAAAACACCGAGAGACGCTGTTACGGCGCTAAAGACGTACGCTGCTGAGGCGATCAGGAACCCGGACGCCGAACTTTCCACTGCGCCACGCCCCCACATCGTCACGCCTGCACGGCCATCGACCGGAAACACCGCCCCGATCACATCGCCACCCATCCGGGCGGTCCCAATCGCAAAGAGCAGAAGCCAAATCGTCCCGGCGGCCATTAAGATCCGTTGCGGGGTCAAGCGCTGCATGGCAGCAAAAACGCCAGTGCTTGGTCGGCTGAGAATCCAACGCGTCGCCGCCGGCATGACAACGCGGAACCCGATTAAAAACAATCAGCACCTGTCCGTAACTTTGGCCTAACAAGAAGGGAGGAAGGTAACCATATTCCTCCGGGTTAAGAAAAGGATCGACGAAATACCATGCGAAAACAGTTACGTAGATGACAATCGCGATCCCAAAGCTATCTCGCTTCAGCAGCTTGAGGCAACTTTCCACCGTCAAGATCAGCAACGCTGCGGCAGCAAGGTAGAACGTTAACTCATTCGTGACCATGGAGCAGAAAACCGAGGCGCTAATTATAATGCACAAGAACCAAAAATTAAAGCCTTATCGAATCGCTACCCCTGCTCGGAGAGACACGCGCCACTACACTGACTTCTAACTGCTGATCTCCTAGACCTGACTCCCGGACTTCGCTAATTGCTGTCGAAGGATTTCAGCGCCTCAACCAGTCGTTCGCCGTAACGTGCCCATGTGTAATCGCATGCCTGTTCGCGCGCCGCGCGCGACAGGCGCTCGCGTTTTTGCCGATCTTCAACGATGTCGGCAATCGCGTTCGCCAACGCTTCGGCATTTCCGGATGGCACGATCCGTCCCTCGATACCATCGCGCACAATCGACCCCGCCTCTCGCGTCGTTACAACCGGAACTCCGCAGGCCAGCGCTTCATACGTGGCTTCCGCCGAGCCTTCTGCCAGCGAAGGCAGCACAAACAGATCGGCAGACGCGAACTCGCGGGTCATGCCTGCGCGCGGTATCCGGCCGAGAAACGTCAGGTAGCGACACAGTCTCTGGTTCGCAACCGATTGTTCTACGTCGCCAGCAATGCGGAACTCATAATGCAACCGGTGCTCGACAAGCTTTTCGGCCGCCATTGCGAGATAATGGATGCCCTTCCGCAAATCCGCTGTCCCTGCAAAGAGAATCCGACCACGCACCGGTTCAGCAGGTACAGAAAGCATTTCCGGATTTACCCCGTAAGGCACGATCGCGGTGTGTTCGCTTGGGAATCCGAAATTGCGAACCAGATCATCGCGTACCCATTCCGAGGGGCAGATCGCAAAATCCGCGTCCGCGCGTGGCCCGCCCGAGGATTCAAACCCGCGGCAGACGGCGGCGTAGTCAGGTACGTTCTTTTCCCAGCCGGGGAACTTCTTTCTTTCCTCCGTAAGGATGCGCTCTGTGTTGAGCGCGAGATAAATCTCTGATACTACGATGAGTCCGCGCCGTTTTCCTTCTGCAAACAGCGGCCCGCATTCTCCCAGCATCGAGTACATATGGGTGGCACTGCCAAAGCCACGCCGTGCCATCGCTCTGCCGAGCGCATCGGAAAAGCGAACGTCCTCACGGCACGCCGCAGCTGGATCGCGCGCGACGATTACTCGGCGAAACACATGCGGCAGAGTGATCCCGGGAAACGTCGTTGTCTTTGCTCGAATGTCGAAGGGCAAACGCCGTCCGAGCAACCGGCGCACGGATTTGCCAACAAGTGGCAACGCCCCGGCAGCGGAAAAAGCGGCGCTAAAACCAATGTCACTCGCGATGTCAGTATAGAAACGCTCAAGCATTCCGGCTTTTTGCAGAATAGCCGGAACCGCATAGCCGCGTCTCGCGCCGACCTGAGCAACGATAAATTTCATCAAATGCTGATACGAAAAACGGTGCAAGCCGAAAACGGCGTCTGTGTAATTCAGGACAAGCGAAGCCAACGTTTATAACCTGCCCACGAAACAGGCCTGCGGTTTCGAAGACAGGACGGAACCCCAGCCAACGCCTGCCACCACCAGGCGGGTTCGCGAATTACCCAGGTCCAGCCTCGCTTGCAGGCGTAGCGGAACTGCGAGAAGACACGCCAAATCACGATCCCGATAGCAAATGGTAAGGGACATCGCAAAAGTGTGCTCCACAATTCGTTGCGAGCGTGGCGATGATGGTTCCGCATTTCGCTGAGCATTTTGCCGGAATAACGATGACGGATCGTAATGACCGGAGAGAAGAGTACGTCATAGCCCGCCGCCACACACTGCAGGGCGTAGTCCGGCTCTTCATACATGTGGAAGAACCGCGGCTCAAAGCCCGGCAGCTGGAGATAAGTGGATCGACGCAGAAGCGCACCGGAGTTGGCAAACGAACGCGTCAAATGTTCCGGGCCGAATTCCGTTTGCGAAAGCGTTTCAGGATATTCATCGCTTCGCTGTGGAAAGTGAAGAACGGCCAGTTTTGATTTTTCTTCAAAGAAACGACTGACGAGCGCGATGCAATCCGTCTGTTCCGGGTAGCTGTCGTCGTCGAGGGCGAACACAAGATCCGCCCGTCGCTTGCCGGATCATAACATCCCGGGAAGCAACAGACCCGCGTGCGTTGTTGTTTATGATCACTGTCGCGTGTGGCACCTGCCTCCGGATGACGTTCACCGTGTCATCTGCACAGCCGTCGGCTGTGATCAACACTTCAATAGGCGGTGGATCGAGCGCAGCAATTATTTCACAGGTACGCCGTAAAGCCTCTGCGCGGTTGCGCGTCGTGATCATGATTGAAGTAGTCAATTGCTCGCTTCAATTGTGTTCGATTTTTACCAGGGACTCCTTTAACGCGAACGTGTCTTGGTCGCTCTCAATCCACCAGTAGCCCCTGGCGTTCAACAACTGGCGTGATGCCAGTCGTTCGGCTTTGTTCAGATGCAGCGACTCAAAGTTGAGCACGTCAGGCTGCACACCCGCATCAAAAAACCACTTCAGTATCTGATAGTCCATGCCCTCTGTGTCCACTTGAAGCAGATGGAGGCGCTCACCATGAAACATCTTTAGCAGGGAACCGACGGAGACAGAGGGTACTTCGAGCGTGCGAACTTCCTTCGCATCGGATCCAAATCGGCGGTGATGTTGAGCGATAAGGCTTGCCTTCGGCGAGTCGGCTGAGCCGGGCACGTAAAGTTTTACCACACCATCATTCTCTGCCACCGCGGCGTTGATTAGCGAGACTCTGGGATTAGTCGCATAACGCGCTACCAAACGCTCGTACGGAACTTTTTGCGGTTCGACCAAGATGGCCGAAACATTTTCGTTTTGAAGAATCTCTAAAAGTGGATCACACGCGTGTCCGTCAAATGCCCCAATTTGGAGGACATGAATTGTCCCGTTTCGCCTTGCCCGCAAGAGAGCGAATCCCAAGATGAGAAGATTCCCGCGGACCTCTGGCCAGCGATAGTCGCGCGCTAGTTTGTAGCCGCATGTTCGAAACAAGCGCCCGAGTTGGTACCGGAGGTTAATGGACATTTTGGTCTCTTAATTTGGCACTTACTATCTCGTGGAGCTTTCCAAACACTTTTAAATCGTCAGTATCCGCCAAAATTCCGGACTCGAGCCACGCGTCGTTAATGGAGCGAAACTTCGTTTGGTCCTGGTCGAGAGCAAATTCTATGGTGCGGCGCGACGAAAACCCGAACTCAGCCGGATCCACCCATCTGGCGCCAGAAAGAAGACTGTTTTTCACGGTGGCGTGGGCATGATATACAGGGATGCATCCTGCTCGCACGGCGTTAACGAATTTTTCGGTAAAATAGTAGGGTTCGCTGCAATTCTCCAGGCATACAGCCACCTTGTAGCTGGACAAAAACCGAATGTTCTCTTCCCCGAAGACATCGGTGCTGGGAGACGCTTTCCCCGCATAGTTATCTGGCGGCCTCTGAATCCAAAGCTTCGGAAAATGGCGGAAGTTCGCCCATGCGTCCGGCTTGCCGACCAGCTCGACGCGCCGATCTAATATCATTTGGGTCCGGGTCCGAAAGTGAGACTTAAGGAACCAAAGGCGTCCGCCGAAATTGTTGACGGTAGCAACTGCGGCATGTCTTACCGAAGCTACTCGAGGCCGCGACAAGCTTCCGCTATAAGTAGGATGCAGAATGCGGTAAGTTGCGTCGGGATGCGCGTAAAATGCCCGTTCCGAAGCGTGAAGCTCTCGGACAAGCCGCTTCCCAACAGGGTGCGAGCGGAAATGGGGATGCCAGGAAGGTTCAATCGTGAACCAAAGCTTCGGACCGTCGAATCTGAGCAGCTCGTCAGTTGGATCGTACAGGACAAGTAAAGCATCAGCTTTCGCAAGAGGCACGCGCGGGGAATAAAGGATGCCGTCGAGCCGAAAATCATCCCATGAATCGGCCTTAAATTGCTGCGACACAATTCTACAGCTGTATTCCGTCTTCAGGATTGCCTCGCCTCCGTATTGACCAGTTTGTTTTTACTCACTCATGCGGCGTCCATTGCCAACAATGTCAACCGCCCAACGGCAGCGCGGCCGGCTTGACCCACATCATGTCGGTAAACGCTGCTCGCCCCAACTCATCTTTCGTACACGGATAGATGTCGAACAGGGCGAAACCCAGCTCCTCCACCATCGTTCGATTTAGCTGGCACAAGCTTGTCTGATTCTCGTATTGAGGCAGGATACAAACCTCGGTATAAAACGCTGCTACTCGCTGGGCGAACGTCTTCTTTCCACCCGCCACCAGAAGGCGCTCGGTGCCTTGGACGTCAGCTTTGATCAGCAGCATCCCATTGGGCTCGAATTTGGCGGCCCAATCGTCGAGAGTCATCGCCTGCACCTGTATCTGCGACAGGTGCTTCTGCACCGGATCGTATGGCGATTGGCCGGGAGGCAGATTGTCCAGCAGCGAATTAGTTTGCTCGCCGACATTCAGGTGAAAGCTGACGATCCCGCTCGTGTCACCAAGCGCTATTTCATGCACCTGAACGTTCGGACGTCCGTTCATTCTGCGGCGCAGCACCGCAGCGCTGTCTGGTGTAGGCTCGAAGGCATGAATCTTTGCTCCCGGCGCGTAATCCAACAGCTTGTCCACGGTGTAGCCGTGATGAGCGCCGATATCCAGAATCGCCACAGGCTTAATTTTTCGATAGATCTGGCCCATGGAATAATACCCATCCGGCATATTGACCAGATCCTTGAAACGGTGGACGATATGCCGCTGAATGCGGCTGGTCATGCGATTGCGGGACAAAATGTGGTGGAGCAGGCGAAGCATCGCGGCGGACTATAATATGCCATCTGAGAGGTTCAAAGTGATGTGACGGAAGGCCGCGCAGCTGGCCTGGTGCGTAAAGGAATGGCTCTCTTCAATCCGCTCGATTACCCAATTTGTTTCTCCTACCCTCTGCGAGTAGCTTCCACGGCGAGTGCGCGCTTCTGGATGGAGCACATTCCTTTTGGGATGTTTCTTGTGGACGTCCTGCAGCCCAGAGTGCTCGTGGAGCTGGGCACCTTCTCGGGTGTGTCGTTCTGCGCCTTCTGCCAAGCCGTGAAGCAACTGGGCATCGGCACACGCTGCTATGCGGTTGATACGTGGCAGGGCGATCCCCATAACGGCTACTACGGCCCTGAGATATTTAGCGACCTCAAGAGCCACCACGATCCTCTCTATAGCGGCTTTTCCCGCCTGATCCAGTCCACTTTCGATGAGGCAGTATCTCACTTCGAGAATGGTTCGATCGACTTGTTGCATATCGACGGCTTCCATGTCTACGAGGCGGTCAGGCACGATTTCGAAACCTGGCTACCGAAGATGAGTGAACGGGGCGTGCTACTCTTCCACGACATTAATGTCCGCGAACTCGATTTCGGCGTGTGGAAATTGTGGGAAGAAATCAAGCCGCGCTATCCTCATTTCGAGGCGACTTGGGGTCAGGGCCTCGGTGTTCTCGCTGTGGGTAAGCAACAACCCGATCTGCTAAGATCCCTATGTAACTCGCCTGAGGGTGAGCTAAATGAGGTCCGCGAATTTTTCCGCCAGTTGGGGCTGCGGTTGGAGCTGGCCCACGAACGTGACGAGTTGACTGCCAAGCTCCTAAAACAGTCGAACGTCATTGGCAGCTTCCAACACAGCCTTCCTATGCGCTTCTTCTATATCTGGTCGCGTAAAGGCTTAGGAGGTGTCGCGCACCATGCCATCAGCAAGTTATCAGCTATCAGCCGTCAGCTATTGGCTGGCAGACGCCATCGCAGAATCGAACGAGATAGCTCACAAATGAACGTGCGACCAATAGCGTTTTACCTCCCGCAATACCATCCTATCCCCGAAAATGACAGTTGGTGGGGCGAGGGATTTACCGAGTGGACCAACGTATCCAGAGCCAGGCCCCTCTTCTCAAGGCATTACCAGCCACACGTGCCTGCCGATCTCGGTTTCTATGACTTACGCCTCGCCGAAGCGCGCCAAGCCCAGGCAGATCTGGCCAGGGAGCACGGCATCTATGGCTTTTGCTACTACAGCTATTGGTTCAATGGCAAGCGCCTTCTAGGTCGCCCTTTCGATGAGGTGCTGGCTTCTGGGAAACCCGATTTTCCCTTCTGCCTCTGTTGGGCCAATGAGAATTGGACGCGGGTGTGGGATGGATTGGAAAAGGATGTCCTTATCGAGCAAAGCTATTCTGAGGAGGACGACAGGCAACACATACGCTGGCTTGCTAACGCTTTTCGAGATAAGAGATATATCAAAGTGGACGACAGACCGCTGTTTCTCGTTTACCGGGCGAGAAGTATTTCTGACCCTGTGAAGACTACCTCTATCTGGCGGGACGAAGCCTGTAAGCTGGGCTTTAGGGGATTATATTTGTGCCGCGTGGAGAGCTTCCCCGAAGAGCACGAGCACCCGGCCTCCCTGGGTTTCGATGCCTCGGTGGAGTTTCAACCCGACTGGTCATTCTTCCCAGTCTTAACTAAGCCATTGCGCCGGGGTAAAGTGTGGCAGGGTCTAACTCGGTGGGGCCTGTCAAGTAAGGCTTACCAGCAGAACGACGTTTATAGCTATAAGCGCGTGGCGAATCTGATGCGGCGCAGAGACGTGCCGTCTTACAAGAGATTTCCCGGTGTCACTCCCGGTTGGGACAATACTCCACGACGCAAGCGCGGGGCTATTATCCTGAGGGGATCCAGCCCGAAGCTTTATCGACGCTGGTTGGAGGCGACTCTTGCAAGGTTCGAGCCGTACAGCCCTGGAGAAAACTTGGTGTTCATCAACGCTTGGAACGAGTGGGGAGAAGGCAGTCACCTTGAACCTGACAAGCGGTGGGGCCGGGCATATTTGGAAGCCACTCGCAGGGCGCTACGTGGACGATGACACGTCATAGTGGATTACAAGGCATGGAGAACGTAGAACACACGCAGCGCCTCTACCTCGATCTAATGAAGCGGTGCCTTGTGAACCTGATCTATCCCCAGTCGGAGGAGGTGCCGTCACCCGAAACCACGGCCGGCTTTCGGGGTAGGTTGGCCCAAGCGCTATTGAGACTTCCAAGTAGCGCTCAGCCTTGGCCATCCCTTCGCGACGCTCAGGGCAAGCTCTTGCCCCTGGACACAACAAACCGCATGGAAGGCCGCGTTTGGCCTCGCGTTGCGCACACCATGATTGGCCTTAAACGCCTTGATAATCTGGAATTCTGTATCGAGAACGTAATCACTAACGGAGTTCCCGGCGATCTCATCGAAACTGGCGTGTGGCGCGGAGGGGCCACCATCTTCATGCGTGCCGTCCTCAAGGCGTATGGCGTGACCGACCGCTGCGTATGGGTTGCCGACTCGTTCGAGGGTCTGCCACCACCGGACACGGGCAAATACCCACATGATGAGGGTGACACCTTATACGAAGCGAGAGAGCTTGTTGTTTCACTCGAAGATGTGAAGGCAAACTTCGACAGATACGGTCTGCTGGACGACCAAGTGCGTTTCCTCAAGGGCTGGTTCCGCGATACCCTGCCCGCTGCACCGATAGAGCACCTCGCCGTGCTGCGCTTGGACGGCGACATGTACGAATCGACCATGGACACGCTGATTAACCTCTACCCAAAACTATCAGAGGGAGGGTATGTCATCGTCGATGACTACGGTGCCATCCCCGCCTGCCGCCAGGCAGTTAATGATTACCGTTCGGCCAATAGCATCACCGAGGAAATCCGCCAGATAGATTGGACTGGCATCTTCTGGCAGAAGGGCAATTAGCTGGCGGACGGTCATGAAATCATGGCACCGCTAAACAAAAAACGTCCGTTTCCATTTCCTCCACTTTGTAGCCGGCACGCTCCATCATGGTCTTCGCAGCCTGCCGATCTTGGGTAGTTAAATGCTTCTGTTCAAAGAGCACGATACGCGGGCGAAGAGTGGTGAAATCGAATTGACGTAAAATGACGTAGTCGAACCCTTCACAATCAATGTGCAGCAGATCAATCTTTTGGATGTTATTGCGCGACAGTAACGCATCCACGGTTAAGCACTCCACCGAAGCCTCCTTCACGGCCGAATGCATCTCGGGACTAAGATGTTTGATTACGTGACGTCGATCCAAGCTGGCGATGCTTCGCAGCCAATCCAGATTGCCATTTCCGATCCCTTTTAAAGCGTTTTCGTCCACATAATACATGTTTGCCGTACCCGGAGACGCAGCTACCGCAGCCTCCTCAATCACAAAACGGCCGCACTTTCCATAATTTGCCCTAAGCATCGCGGCGTACATAGGGAGGGGCTCGACCAAAAGCCCATGATATCGCGCATCAGTAAGCAGTAGAACACCAAGGGGATCATTTGTTATGCCGTCGTTTGCGCCAATTTTCAGGACAAAAATGTCTTGGTAATCTTTGAAGGCAGCTTCCGTTTGAAAACGAATCCCCGGGCGAAAGACACAGTACGCCCTTCTAGCAATCTTGTGAAAACGAGGAAATCGTTCGGTAACTTTGGATATTCTCAGGACGAGCGCAGCGAAATTCATGATAACTCCCCTATTCTCCCACTTGATCAAAGTAACGCGAGAAGCGGCCTTTCACTTTGCCCGGGAGAATTCGTGCCTCCTCATTCATAATAGCCAGCCAAGCTCCGAGATTAGAGCGTCGCCGACGATGATGCTCCAAGCGAGCGATCGTAAAGGGGCGCGAGAAAGCCTTTGGATTAAAGAGAAGAGGCTTGCGTCCGCAGAAATGAGCCACGCGCGGGCGGCGAATTTTCGTCGGGAAATGCCAGCCGGCGCCAAGACAGTCGTGCACTAGCTCTTCTTTTCCGTGATGATTCCAGATATGCTGCAAGTTGGACATCGTAATTCTGATTTCTCCGCGTCGTGACATCGAGTGAACGAAATAATTTAGAAGCGGCTGCTCAGAAAAATCACCAAACAATCCAGGTGTTTCCTTTCCCCACGACTCCCCTTCCATCCACTTTTCGAACGGGATAACATTTCGTTTGCAGGCGAAGGCACCCGAAGAAAAATACGCGTTTCCACGCCACTCAAGCTCGGCATCAAAGCGCCTCAGCTTTGTCGGATCAAAATAAAAATGCGCCAGCCAACCTGGGACCTCCAGGGCATCCGGCGGGATGGAGATCTCGCTCCAGAAAATCTGAAAATCGACGTCTGCGCGGACCTGTGAAGTAAAATCTCCCCAAACAATCGCGTCCGAATCCAGCCACACGTAATGTTCAAACGGGCCCGCCCACATCGCTGCGAGCTTGGCGCGCCCATTCCCGCTTATAAGAGTCCGCATTTGTTGGGAAGGCAGCTCTGAAACGCGCAAAACCCTCAAATCGTATTCTTTCACCAGATCCGAAACATCAAACTCGCCGTCCACAACGAGGCACACTGGAACATCGGGGCAGTAATGCTTCATGCTGGCAAGCGTGGCCTGAACCATGAACCTGTCTCCCGCATGGCAACCAGTCACAAAACCAAACGGCGCTCGCACGTTCACAATACAAGAGCTGATTCTTTGCGCTCTGCGTTCTGACGAGACAAAACGCACTCTCGATAGATCCCTTCGAATAGAACGGAGAAAGAACTCAGTTGGTTACGAAGGCGCACTGTCTCACGGCCAGCGGCCCCAAGCATCTCGCGCAGCCGCTCCGACTTTCGCAATTTTGTGATCGCCTCGATCAGTGCCGCCCCGTCTTGGGGTGCACATAACATGGCTCCCTGCCCCTCGGGCGCAGCTTCAGGAATTCCCCCTACTCGAAAGGCCACCACTGGTGTTCCACAGGCCATCGCTTCCACCAGCGTCATACCATAGGTCTCCATTTGCGACGCAGTAACAAATACGTCCGCTGCTGCAAGGAGCAGCGCCAAGTTATGTCGGTCGCGAATGCCACCCGTAAATCGCACGTTCAAATTAGCCGGAACCGGGACAGTGCCTTCGCCGAATGCCAGGACTGCTACGCCTCGCAGTTCTGGTAGCTGCGACAAATGCTCGAGTAACCATGGCATATTTTTGTTTGTATCCGTCAACGACGCGCCACCTGTAACGATAACAAAGGCATCTGTGGGCAAGTCGAGGTGTTTTCGGCACAGGCTTTTGTCTTGCGGTTTAAAAACAGTTGTGTCGATTCCGGGAGCAATTACTCGCACACCGCCGCAAGCTTTAGCGATTGGGCTTCGCCCGGCGATTTCGGCGAGCCAATGGCTGTTAGCTACCAAACGCGCTCCGCATTTGTGATAAGCGCGCAGCTTTCGCGTTTGCTCGTCCGCAGCAAGAAATCGGTTCGCAGGCCACCGTAAGATCGGGCACGGCGTGCAGGTATCAGTGTAAAGATCGCAGCCCCGATAAAGAAAGCAGCCGCCAGTCACATGCCACATATCGTGGATGCTGATGACCACGCCCATTCCGCCAGGCAGCTTCTCCAACCATTTTGGAACATCAAACCAGTCCGCGACGGTGTGCAGATGTACAACATCAACGTCTTCCAGTTCCTCAGGACCAGGCGGTAACAGCAGTCGCCGGGTCCCATGCCACGGCTCGCGAGATAACGATACTGACACCCGGCGAATCAACCGATTCAGGAAAAATCTGCCGCCTTTACCCGCCGCATTCTTGCAAAGCACACGGCTCTCAGTCCCCCGCTCCGCTAATGCGGTGGAAAGAAGCGCCGCGTACTCGTAACTGCCGCCGGAGGGATGAGTGTTGAGATGCAATACTTTCATGTTGCGGACTTAAAAGCCGGCGAATTTGAACTTCATCCTTTGAATCTCCTCGGCGCGCCTATGATGAACGCGACGCCGACGCGGCGCCTTGAGAATATAATCGAGCCAATACCGCGCCGCTTTCTGATATCCCGCACATTTTTCTTTTTGCCCGGCAATTTTGTAAAGGAAGGACACCACCGGAAACGCAAGCGCCCGAAGAGGTGCAAGCACATTGCGAAAGAATTGTTGTCGCCGCGATTTTTTGAAAGCCGCTGTTTGTCGATTCACAGGCAAACCCGCCTCCGCGGCAAATCGTTCAAACAACACCTGGGCCGGACCTGGGATTCCACCGCGCCACGGCGCCGACGTCGTGTAGTGAAGCACGCAGTCCAGACTGTTGTCGTCCTGCTTGTCAAAACGCCACGACGCTCGATTCCAATGCTCGGGCAACCCGGCAATTCGGTCGTGGAGCAGAAAATTTATCGCCGACTGATCCCAGAAGCGATAGTGGCCCTTCCAGTTTTTGAAAAACTCGAGAGACTTCTCCGTGAAATTTTGGTTTCTCAATTCGTTCAGATTCAATAGCATCACGCCCGAATTAAAGTAGCGCCCACCGGCCGGAAGATTCATCGCACTTGCTAAGGTGCGAGAGTCATCGCTGAGCGTCAAAGTCTCTGAGTCGGGAACGGCCGCCAGACTTTTATCGGAAGGCAATTCAAGATCAAAAAGTTCGGAGAGATCACGAAACACCAGCACGTCGCAGTCCAGATAGATCAACCTGGGCACATCCAGCAAGCGTGGCAGCAATGTCCGGCAGTAAGCCATGTGCGAGCGGCCTGGCCCAAGTGTCGCATCGCGAAACAGCGATTCATCCACCGCCACAAACTGCAGCCTAACGACTTTGCCATGTCTCTCAACCAGCCGACAAAAAGTGTTCTTCGAGTGTTTGGAAATCCCGCCGTCTAACACCTTTAAGTCCACTTCCCTCGTTGCGTGGCTTAGTGCGCTCGCCACCGCGCAATAGAGTCCTGGGAAGTAGCGTTCGTTACTGGCTAAGGCAAGGACAACTGGTTCCATCAAATTCGCTTTAAAGATGAGCCGTCGATGTGAGGTTGAATTTGACTGTGTTCGCAGTGACGCGACAGCGGTATTGCACGTCGAGTCTCTGCGCTACGTCGAACGAGTCTATTTGAGACGTGTTCTTCGCGCACGCTGCGTTCCCCTTGTTGCCGCCAGGCGAAAGTTTTCGAGCCATAGCTCAACCAGCTCCAGTTCTGCGGATGGAAAGATTCTTGCAGCAACTAAGGCCTCATAACAGCGATGGAGATTGTCGCCAATCTGCGCTTCACCGCTCCCCAGTTGCAGCCGCGAAAGGACATTCGCAATTTCTTTGTTTCGCGTGTAGCCCGGCACTTCATCTGCAAAATCACGATCAAGATCGTGCTGATTTCGATTCTGAAATACTTCGGGCGCATGAAATGTAATTCCGTAACCCAGCTCCCAAAGGCACCGCTGTGCGACAAAACTTTTCCAGATGTCGCACATCCGAAACGAGCAGTAACTTGGAAGGTATAACAAGGGATATGCTATCGGCCACCACCACGTGCTCTGTGTATTGAACGGGCACCAGTTTCCCGCCTCCAGGACGACCGGCGCGCCATCGCTGAACGCGAAATTTCGATCAAGGATCAGTCGCCACACTGCGTCCACATCTGGCGAGCCGTTCGCCAGTCCTTGTTGGATCGGACTACGCGTCGCGGCAACCATTCTCGTTTCAGGTACCTCCGAGCGAACTTCGGATAGCGGTAAGCCGCGGGGCCAAATTAGCTCGCTGCTGAAGTATCGGTATGCATTTACCCATCGTGCGTTTGTCGAGGCGACAGTCCGAGCAGCGGCCACGGATTCGGAACGAAGCTGCCATGAATCGAGCGGGGCGTTGTCGTCGTCGGTCTCATAAAGGAAATCCACCCCGGCGGCAATTGCATGAAGATAAGCAACATTTTTGCGGCTGTAAGAGTCAACAGGTAATTTCCGGGCTAAGTCAAACTCGCTGGCCTGCTGGTCGGCCAGTGCTAAGAAATCGATTCGACAGCCTTCAGCGAAATGCTGGCTTCGGAAATGCGCCGGGCCTTGTTTATCGCCGGCAACGACGAGTAAGCCTCCACATTCTGCCAGCTTCTCAACAAGCTTAACAACTCCGCGCGTGGGCTCCTGAATTGTGGTGATTACAGCGGCAAACATTTCGCAAATTAGATAACCGAATTTAATGCTTCCATGAATTGCTGCTGCAAGCCGACTGGCGAAAATTCTGTTTCGTACGCGCGCCGTATTCGCGCGCCAAGTTCCAGTTGCAAGGCTCTATCTCTCTTTAAATCCGCAAGCGCAGCCAGCATCGCGCGAGCATCGGGGTCCGTTACGCAGAGCGCAGCGTTAGTTTTTTTTGCCCACTGCACCACAGCAGATGATTCCGGCGCCCAGATGACAACTGGCCGGCCAGCGCGCGAGTAATCAACAAGTTTTGTTGCGAAACATGTTTCGGCACGACGCCGCTGTGCTGCATCAAAAAACATTACGACCAAGTAGGCGTCGAACGAACCCAGCCAGTCGTCAAAGCCTGGTCCGGGCTCGAAATCGTGCAGTAGATGACGATCTCTCATTTCATGCATTAGCGCTTGCGGCCATCGCGGGCGTCCTCTGAATTCGATCCGAACATCCCCCTGTTTGATCGCTAACTGAGCCAGGTCAGCCAGCATATCGCTGTAATCAAACATGTTGCCAGTGTAGCCAACGCGAAACTCACCAGCCGAATCGTTGCACTTTGATGGCTTGATTGGCTCAGCATCTGGAATCGGCAATATAACGCGTGCGTTGCGATGCGGGCCCAATGCATTGAGCATTCCTTCGCTGATGCACAGGCTCAGGTCCGCAGATCGATGAAGCTCGAGAAAACGCCGCTCCAGTTGTTTGCGTATTGGAGCATGACCCTCGGCAATGTCGGGCCACCAGTCGTCAAATCTCACAATCAATGGCAGTCCGTGCCGCCTGGCATAGCGTTGCGCCACCCAACAGCCGCTGCCGTATGCCAGTGTCAAAACAACTGTCCGCGCCCGAGCAAGTGGTGCGACAAGGCGCTCCTCTAATGGCAGTGTGGTGTGCGTCAGGTAATCGATGTCACCTGCCCATCGTCGCGCCGACGTTCGCATGAGCCGTGGGATAATCTTGGAGTGAAAAGAGCCGTGAACAATCTCGTGATGTTCAGCGGGCAGGATCTGCAATTGAATGCCAGGCCGGTTGACCAGATGTCGGTACAATGTAACCGCGGCAGCCGTACTTTTCTCGGGTCGAACCGAGGAAATGACGATCACGTTAATTTCGTCCATCGACCAATTCGGTTATTTTCCGGACAAAGATATCCTGCAAGCGATCGGGATTGAAGAGGGTTTGATGCAGCTGCAGCGCTTCATTAGAGAGCTTCTCACTTAGCGCTGAGTCTGTGGCAATTTGACGGCAAAGGGAAACTATTGCGCCGGCGTCACTGCTGGAGACGACCGCAGCTCCGCCATGCTTTCTAGCGACACGAACCGGCGTGCAGTACTCAGGCCCCCATAGAATTACAGATTTTCCAAATGCGACGTAGTCCAGGAATTTCGTGGTGAAACTCGTGCGCATGAACAATTCATGTTCCTTCTCGAAGCTCATCACGACCAGCAGAGCATCGGCGCTGGCTAGCACCTCCGCAGCTTCTTCTGGTGGTTTGAAGCCGAGATAGCTGCCGCTTGCACGCGCCCGCTCGAGAGTTTGCTTTGGCCAGTCCGCATTCGGTCCGATCACGATGAGTTCCAAGTCGTTCGTCGCTTCGATTTTTTCGATCAGCGAGCATAACATCCGGCCATAGAAATCTCGTACTGCGCCGACATAGACCAGCCGGAATTTCCCATTGGATCGCGGCCAGGAGTTTTCCACGGGCACGCGATATTTTCCCGGCATGGGATAAATGACATGGCTGTTGGGATGCGGGCCTAGCACCTCCTGCATACCGTCGCTGGTGCAAAAAGCCAGATCACATGCGGCATAAAGTTCCCGGTACCGCCGGCTCAAGATTCTTCGCGTCCATTTGTGACCGTAATGACCTTTCGTCACGGGAAACCAGTCGAGAAAAAGTCCTGCCAGCGGCAAACCATGCCGTTGCGCCGTTTTTCGAGCGATCTGACTCAACCCACATTCTGCAAGAGTAAGGATTACCTCCGGTTTGAAATGTTGCACCGCTTCTTCCAACGCTCCATTGGATGTCAGCGGACAGATGAAATTTTCGTAGTCCGTGATCCACGCAGCCAATCGCGGACCGAATCTGCTCTTTCGCAGTCGATGAATCGGATACGGCAACCGTAAAGGGGTATGCACCAGAAGGCCCTCTTCAAAATCCGCGTTGCTGGCCACGTGCAGTTTGAACGGATTTCCCTCCACCAGATGCCGGTGCATGACGATGCGCACGCCACAGTCGTTCTTCGGCGGAACAATGCTTACGAGCAGCAGCCTCAGCTTTTCCATCTAACGAGTCCGTCGAAACCAGAAGCTGCCAGCAGACACGCCGGGCTTGTATGAGGGAAATGCCTTCGTGAGCAAGTCTGGATATTTGATATGCATCCACTGACCGGCCCAGAGTACTTCGAATGTCGTATTGAAGCTCAGGAACGCCTGCAAGAGATACTGCTCATTCCAGAATCGATGCAAATCCAGCACCCATTGCTTCGGATATTCCAGGGGCAGAAAGATGTCGTGCACGTGCACGACGACTCCTGGCCGGATGCGCGGCAAAACCTCCAGAAACAGAAATTCCACGTCGCTGCCGATTTTGCACACGTGCGAGGAATCAATGAACAGAATATCGTTTTCGCCAAGCGATTGAAACTCGCTGAGCGAAACCTCTTGCACTGGTACGCGCCAAAGCTCAACGCCGGATGGAAGCCCCAGTTCCGCAGACCCGTACGGGTCAATGGCAATGAAATGGCACGGATATCCATCCATGCCGTTGCGACGCAATGCATCAGCAGCGAGGAGTGTGGAGAAACCGGACCCGATTTCGTACATGCGGCGCGGTTTCAAGAAACGGATTATCCCAAAGAGCATTTCCGCGTCCACCGCCTCGAAAGCAACGTTTCCCAGGTAAAAATGAAAGTCTGGCGTCGAAGCTCCTTTCGGGATGGCTGCGTACTCGTCCCCAAATCTTGCAACGATCTCTGAGAGCAGTTGCTTTTGCGCCTCTTCGCGCATATCCATGCCCGGCAAGTCGCTAACGCGGTCCCAAAGCGAAACCGGCAAAACGCGCGTGTCAGGAATCGGCTGGTAGTTGTCAGACGGCAAAACATGAAAACCATGACTTTGCCACAGCTCAAAGTATTTTGGATCTGGTGCCAGTCTGCGTAGGAGTGGCGCGATGGCACGCGCTGCAAGGTCGCGTGCAAACTGCTTCGCTTTACTCAGGACAGCCATACTTCCAGAACCTATGTGATTGTAATTCGCCAGGCCGGAGAGGCTACTAACATCAAACTCTGTGGTTACTCATTCTGCCCGCCGGCTGACGAATTTGCTTCGGCAAGCTCGACGCGCCTCGCACGATTCGGCCTGCCCCTGCTATAAGGCTGGCGAAAAAAATGAAAGCGCAACCCGAGTGCATCGCGGTAAAGCACATGCCGCATCCAGTGGACGTAGTGCCGGGAGTAATAACCCTCAGTCTTCATGTTGCGGGAACGAAATCTAAAGACGTCATCAAACTCAACGAGGCTGAGTTTCTCAGGGAATAGTTGGCCGCCGATTTTCACGGCGCTCGCGATGATGGTTTGCTCGCATGAGCTGTCCTGGGGAAAAGGCAACGCCTCTTGCGCCATGCTGCGCAGGAGATCGGGCGGCATCAGCTCGCCATGCAGAGCTACGATCCCGCTATTTACAAATGGCGGTTCTAATACACTCGCGCAATGCCGCAGCGCCATCTCGCGGCGCTGATGGCAGTTGCTCTCCCGCAAACCTCGAGGCTTCGTCCACGATGCAGGTTCACCTAAAAGGAGCAGCGGATCTTCAAACCAAAGAATGTCAGCATCCACGAATAGCACGGGCTGTTTCCTAGCCTCAATCACAATCGCGGCAAGTTTGAGTCCGCAGTGGCTTTCGCGGGCGTAGTCGGCCAACTCTGGAAGATCAGCAGACGAAGCCGCCTCGCAAATTTGTTGCCGCGTCAACACAGTGATGGGCGCAGGCCACCAGCCAAACACATCCCTGAACTCACTCGCCGTCCAAGTGCCGTCCGATACGACAGTAATTTCCGGCAATAAAGTCCATGACTGGTGCAGCGAAAACAAACTTTCCCTCAACATCAGCCAGTGCGCGCGATCACACATCGTGAGATAGCGGAAGTTCGCAATTGGCCTGGCTACCTGCGGAGGAATCGGCCAGCGCGAAAGGATTGTCTGCGCGATCTCCCCTAATCGCACAGAGACGTTCATTCCGCTGAATGGCCGCAAAAGGCCAAGGGCGAATTGCCGGGCGAGCGCCTTTCGCTGAACACTCGTGTCAGGGGCTGCTCTCATTTTACAAGAGCAAAGGCTTTCTAGGCAGGTCGAATTCGCCTGCGGAATTCGCGCATCGCAGATATGGCGCGTTCACCAAATGCGCGGTGAAGACGCACTTTCGTTTCCAACCGCAGCCGACGCGAGCGATGCTGGCCACGGTTCCATAAGTCTTTAGCAGCGCGCAACTGGCTTGCGCACGCGGCAACATCATTTTTAGAGAAAAAATACTGGGCGAGCGCCAGTGCGATGCCCGACCAATAGCGACGGCCCTGCTGTTCCAGCTGTTCCCGGCAATGTGCTGGTAAATAATCTTTCCAGATTTCAATCGCTCTGGCCATGTCTTGCATGTTTGCACCCGTTCGCTCGTCCATCACAGATTGATTGTCACCATGCCGCCGAAACAAGGCCAAAATTTGCGGGTCGTAAAAGACGGGACCATTTGCGGCAATCCTGACCCACATCTCGATATCGAGGACGGAGATCAAATCTGCTCTGAAACCGCCAAGTCGCTCGTAAGTCGCCCGCCTAACCACCACTGCCGGACATTGAACGCGACAGTCTGTTGCCACACGTTCCAACCAATCATCCAACACGCCCGGGGCCGAGCTTTCGAGCGGCCCAAGCTCCGTCCAGTGGCCCTTCGCATCAACGATTGCAAATCGGCAAAAGGCCATGCCCACATTCGGCTTGCAGCTAATGCCGCGATAAAGATGATCATAAAAACCCGGCAACACGACGTCGTCCTGGTGCAGGATGTGCACCCATTCTCCACGGGCCCGCTCGATGCACCGGTTCCAAATGCCCGCCAAACCATTGTTCGCAGGCTCCCGATGGACGGTAACCCGATCACCGGCGATCCGGCGAACCAGCTCCACAGGTGCGCCATCGGGCGAACAATCGTCCACCACCTCGATCTGCATCTGTGCCGGCCCGGGATCTTGTTGCAGGACGCTCTTTAACGTCTCCTCCAGGTAATCGGCTCGCGGCTTGTAGGTGGGAATCATGACCGACCAGAAAGGTCGGGTCGCGTCTGGAAGCAACGGGCGAATTAGTTGCATCTTCTGAGTGAGAAACGGCGCCACAGTTTTCGCAACAGTCGCGGTGGAGCAAGCAATGCGCGCCCTAAACGATAAGAATATGAAGCTTCTACTACTCGAAGTTGCCCTCTTAGATGCTGCACCTCTTCATCTGTCTCGCGGACCCATTTGTAAAAGGCCATTTCAGGCTTACTGAAAATGTAGTCTATTAGTTTTGCGAGACGCGGACTGGCTTCCACGAGATTCAAGTCCTCTCTGGCCACGCGACCATCAAACCCAATCGTCGTCGCGATTAGAGAATCCGCCCGCACACAGTAATCAAATCCGACCTCAGGAACGTGAAAAAACGTACCACCATGACAAGCCACCCGCAGCCAAAAATCCCAATCCTCCAATCCCATCCACGGCATTTGCTCATCATAACCGCCAACTTGCTCCCATAGTGCCTTTCGATACAGGGCACAGACGTCGATGAAGTTCTTTCGAATCAATGACAATAGATCGAATTCCTGCACGTGCCATCGGCCGGTTTTTTCACCGAAGTACTCCGGCGTCCGCGTAAATTACTCCTATCTTTGGATTCTCCTTTAGTAGAGACACTCCTTTTTTTAGGTAAACCTCTCGAAGACGATTATCGCTATCCAAAGGCAAAATGAATTCGCCCCTGGCCACTCGGATCCCGGTGTTCCGTGCCGCGCTCACCCGGCGGTTAGGCTGAGAAACGACGCTGTAGCCCGCCTCTGCGACTTCCTTAAGAATCCGAATGGTTTCGGCTTCGGACGATCCGTCATCCACAATGATCACTTCGAGCAGATTTTCATTGCGAACCTCTTCCACGCTGGCAAGGGCTTCGCGCAGCATCGCCCCGTGATTGTAACACGGGATAATAACCGACACTTTACCTTCGCTAATCGGAGTCCTCGTCATTTGCACGCCTGGCATATTGCAGAAGCTAAAAGAAAGAGCCGCACGGCGAAGACTTTCAACGAAAAGAGCGCCACAGTTTCTGCAACCATCGCGCCGGGGCAAGTAATCCCTCCGCTAAACGATAGCTGCGCAAACCTTTTATGTCTCGGACTAAATCTTCCATGCTTTGGATTCGCGCCCGCAAAATTTGGGCTTGTTCATCCATTTCACGAATCAACCTGTAACAAGCCATTTCAGGCTTACCAAAAATATAGTTGAGCAGATCCAAACGATGCTCGTGAGTCTGAAGGCTCGGAGAATTGCCTCGCACGCGATGTTCGAATCCAACCCTGGCAAGATGGACAAACGTACCCTGGCGGTAAGCCACTCGCAGCCAAAAATCCCAGTCCTCCCACCCTGTCCACGGCATTTGTTCATCGTATCCGCCAACTTCTTCCCACAGCTTCCTTCGAAAAAGAGCACAAGCATCGATGAAATTTTCTCGGATCAATGACAACAAGTTGAACTCCTGTACGTCGCACCGGCCAGTTCGCTCGCCGAAATATTCGGCATCAGCGTAAACTACTCCTAAACGTATGTTGTTTTTCAGTAGCGACACTCCCTGATTCAGGTAAGCATCTCGAAGGCGACTGTCGCTACCCAGTGGCAAAATGAATTCGCCTTTGGCTCGGTGAATGCCCGCGTTACGAGCGGCACCTAAGCCACGGTGTGGCTGAGAGACGATACAGTAGCCCGCCCCCTGGGCTTGACTCAAAATCGTCGTGGTTTCGACTTCGGACGACCCATCATCGACAACGATTACCTCGAGCAGGTTTTCGTTCCGCACCTGCTCTATACTCGCAAGAGCTTCGCGCAACATTGCCCCCTGATTGTAACACGGGATGACAATTGAGACGTTCCCTGCGCCGGCCGACGTGGAAGTCATTTTGTCTTTCTTACAGAAGATAACGAAGAGAACAAAGGCTGTGTCCTCGGATCAGATTGGGCCAAAAATCTAAAGCGAGATATCTTTGCTTTCGTCTTCGGTTTGATTTGCTCCGGGCAAAATCATTCGAGAAATGCCGTTCTTGAGAAGCGGCTCATGGAAATTAATCAGCAACCCGATCGGAATATCCAACAATTTCATATAGCTCAAGAGCTGCGCTTTGCTGGACGGATGCAAAATCTCGACCGCTTTTAACTCGACCAGCAGACAGTCAGCTACCAGAAGATCAAAACGCAGCGGCTCATCGAAGACAAGGCCTTTATATTCCACGCGAACCAGTTTTTGTGTTGTCGCCGGAATGGAGCGCAGTTCCAGTTCGCGCAGCATGCATCGCTCGTAGATCGACTCGATCAACCCTGGCCCTTTGTCGCGGTGGACTTCGATTGCCGCTCCGATGACTTCGGAGCTGAGTTTGTCCGCGTTCTCATAAAGTGGATGCATCCGAGAAAGCAATTTAAACATAAGACAACGAAGAGACCAAAGATTGTATTTTGCTGGGACCAGACCCGCCTTCATTTCCTTCGTTTCCTTCTGTAAAGAATTCCGGACCCGAGGGGGCCGAAGTTTGAACTTGCGTTCCGTTGCAATAAAAATCCTCCTTGGCTTTGCTTCCTTCTGTAGGAAGATTGGGTTGCGGCTGTGCCGTGGTCGTTGCGGTGCACGTCGCCTCGGGCGATCTTCATTGCAACTTCGGCTTAACATGAAAACGGTTTCGCCGTAGTTGTCCAAATCGCAGCGCGCACCTAACCCGCCAGTGTAGCAGCGGATAAATTGCCGACGTTCTCAGGGTGTCCTGCAGACGATCTTTCTCGAAACGGTCTATTTCCTCAGTTGTGTGGCTGCTCGTTGCCTGCCGGGCGTGAACACGCACCGAGCTCAACGCTCTGGGAATATATCCAACATGCGAAGTCGCCATGAGGCGTACCCACATTTCCATATCGACTAGCTGACGCATGTTTTCATTGAACAGTCCGATCTTATCGAACAAATCTCTCCGGACCAGGACGGCTGTGGGTTCTCCGATTTTGTTCAGCGGTTGCTGCAAGAGCTCGGGCGATCTCAGAAGCAACGCTCCAGGTTGATTGGCCTTGAGATTGCCAAACGCCGCAGAAAGATTCTGATGTTGCAGGAGCCACTGGGCAATCCAATCGTCTTCTGCAGATGGTTCAACGACTAAATTGCGCGGACTAAAAACCAGACCGATGCGTTCATCAGACTCAGCCACTTTGACCATCTCCTCAAGACAGTTTGAGTGCAGCAGATCGTCCTGGAAGAGAAACTTGATGTACCTGCCCGATGCGGCTCGAATAGTGCTGTTCCAATTAGCGACCATACCGTGAGTTTTAGTCGGCAAGATGATGAACGTGGCTTGTGCCTTCCGCGCCTCCTCGCGGACGATATTCTCCGAGCCGTCTGAAGAACCGCTATCGGAAACGATAATTTCCTGAGGAATGACGGTCTGATTGAGGATACTCTGGATAGCATCCCGGACGTACAGAGCGCCATTGTATATCGGCAAGCATACACTAACAGGCACGGCGTTAGACATATCGGTTACTAAAAGCACCGTGCGCGATTTCGCCAGATACGATCTGCTATCACCGGATTCGTTTTAGCCAGCCATACTGGTGAAAGGAGAAAAGATTCCTCTGCCACAGTTCGTCATCTCTTACGAAACAATGATCAAGTTCCAGGAACTCCTCTACCGCCTCGAATGGACCGGGGCCGCATTGCCGTGCGACCGGGTGACCGTTAATATTTGTGTCCTCTGCTACGAGATATCCTCCCATTCCAACAAATTCTTTATAAGTGTGCAGTTCTTTCAGCACATGAGCCTTTGAGTGATCCGAATCTAATGAAACCAAGCCGGTACGTCCGGCAACCAAAGCCTTCACTTGTTGCACGATTGTCGGGTCTGTAGAATCTCCTTCAAAGAGTCGTATGCGCGGATGGGTCAATGTCCGGGCTCGTTCTGTCAGGGTGACATCAATTCCGATGACGAGTCCTTCAGCGCCCGCTTTGATCAAGTCTAAAAGGCTGGCGAAATAAAGGACCGACCCGCCTTGATCGACTCCTGTTTGAAGAATAAAAGATGGCCGAGTTCGCGCCACTACTTCTTGATACAACTGCAAATCTAACGGGCACTGTCGAATCTCGTACCCGAGAAACGTGTTCTTAGACCATGTGTCGGTGCTGTGGTAATAGAAGCGGTGAAAATAGTCGATTATCTTTGGCCGCAGCTTCCTCTTCAAATAGCTCCGTAGCATACTCATTGTGTCGAATGGCAATCGACATCTGCGGTCAACTCGCCGGGATCAGATCTTGTTAGTAAGCTGACCATGGTGATGGCCGCTCACTGTCTT
This sequence comes from uncultured Verrucomicrobiae bacterium, assembly GCA_963840305.1. GTDB lineage: Bacteria > Verrucomicrobiota > Verrucomicrobiia > Chthoniobacterales > UBA10450 > Udaeobacter. The sequence goes on along the minus strand of CAWIYE010000004.1, from coordinate 633,425 downwards.
AGCGCCGTGGCAACGTCATCTGGCGATTGAGATTCTATTTGGGCCTGATTGTGTTTGTGAGATCCGGGTCGGTGCGGCAGCTTGGATTTCACGGCCTCAAAAACCGTGTGACAACCGAGGTTCTTCATACAAGCGATGTCGTTGGGACAACCGCTCTCCCAATGAATGACCGGCGTCCTGTTATGACAAAACAAACAGGGGACATCGGCGAATAAGCCAATCGCTGGCGAGTCCGGTGGCAATATTAAAGCTGGATTCAGAGGTCCAAATAATCCGATAACGGGTGTGCTGACAGCTCCCGCCACATGCACGGGCCCTGAATCGATCGAAACAATCAAATCACACATAGCAATTAGCGCCACGAGTTCTTCGCTACTAAGCCGGCCAGCCACGGATTTCACACCCGTCAGATGGTCGTATTCAGACGACCCATCCCCTTTGTTAATCCCGAACTGGATGATTACAGCATCGTATTCTGAGTGAATTTTGTTTATCAGTTCCTGCCACTTCGAGGCTTCCCATTCTTTCACACGCCAACTAGGACCTGGGTTGATGCCGATAAGCAAACCCTGCCTGATCGGATTAGAATCCAATCCATATGTAATGCGGGTCTTTTCAACGACCTCTGGTGACGGATAAAGCCTGGGTTGGCGCGCTGTAACTGTAAACCCGCAAGATCCAGCGAGATCTTCTACGAGATGACACGTCATGCCCGCTGCGGCGAACCGTTCGCCGGTCGGTTGGGGATTATAAATTGCATCTATGAGGCCAAAAAGTTTAATGTTCGTTGGTATGATAAGTGGGTAACCCCATCGTTTATTCGCATAGACCAAATCCGCCGAGCGAGACATTACCACGACATTCCGCAAAACTGTCGAGGTCACAAAGACGAGAAGCTTTCCAGGGTGGCGCCGACGAACCTCATGGCACATCGGCAAGGTGCAAACCACATCTCCTATCCCGGCGAACCGGCAAACAACCACAGCTCGCTTTCGATGCCGGGCGGATTGGAAAGCCAGCCACACAACCCAACCTGTGAAAGGCAACCACCAATCACGAACTCGCAGCTTGAAACGGAAAAACCGGCGCCACCACGGCCTCAGCGCGGAATGCACTGGGCCGGGTAACATCGAAACCACAAATTTTCGGAAACCAGTCACAGGAAGCATGGCGGAGCCGACGCTCAGTGGTATTTCACCTCGCAGTCGCCGCAACAGCGCCGATGTCGCTAGCGAGGTCAATCAGTTGATCGCAATTTGCCACGGCGCTAAGACGGTGAGCGGCCACTACCATGGTGAGCTTACCGGTAAGACTGCGGAGCGCGTCGAGCAGCTTTGCTTCAGTCGCCATGTCCAGCGCGCTGGTTGCTTCGTCCAGGATTAACAGCGACGGACGATGGTAAAGCGCGCGCGCAAGACCAATGCGCTGCCGTTGCCCACCTGAAAGTCTCACGCCGCGCTCACCGACGTTGGTATCAAAGCCATCAGGCAGTTCCCGTTCGACGAAGCCGAGTAGCTGCGCAATGGCGCAAGCCTCACGTAAGCGTGCGGGATCGATCTCATCGTCGGGCAGGCCAAAGGCGATGTTACGCGCGATCGTATCGTCGATGAGAAAAATATCCTGCGGCACATAACCGATGGAAGCCTGCCACGATGGCACCAGCGCCGGCGCAAGCGGTCGATCGTCGATCAGGATCTCGCCTGTCGTTGGCTGGAACAGACCAAGCAATAAATCAACCAAAGTTGATTTTCCCGAACCGGTTGGACCAATTATTCCGACCGAACTGTCCTTGAAGATGGTCAACGAAAGCCCGGACAGTGCGGGCAGGGGCGCGCCAGGATAACGAAAACCGACTTCTCGCAGAATGATCGCGTCACTCCAACGCAAAGGTCTCGCCGGAGCGAGAGCGTCGCTAATAATTTCTGGCCGGATTGACTTGTCAGTCTCGACAGCAACAAATTCGTCGTACACTTCGTCCACTGCGTGGCGCACCGAGCTGATCGAAGTGAGCTGGCCATAAAGCAACTGAAGCGAAGGCAGCAGCCGATAACCTGCCAGCGCCATCACGCCAAGATTGGGAAGAATGTCAGAAAAATCGCGCCCTCTCGCTGCAAGTAGCAACACAGCCAAAACGAGACCGCCGAAAGCAAGCGGTTCGACAAGATACCGGGTGCTGTTGGCAAAGATCGGCATGCGGGCACCCGTCTGCGCAAGCACCGCGGAATGCCCGGAAAACCGGTTGAGAAAATGTTCTTCGGCGTGGTGGACTTTCACCGGTTTAATCCCGCCGAGCATCTGTTGCGCTTCCCTGAAAACGCCGCCGACAGATATTTTTAAATTTTCATCCACCTCGCGGCGTTTCCGCGCGAGGAGTCGAAAGACGATCACGTAAAAGCCACCCAACACGATTGCCGCCGAAAGAGCGATCACTGGCTGGACCAGAAAGAGCGTGGCCAATAGAAGCGCAGCGGTCAGTGCGCGCGCCACCGTGTCCAGCAACGGCAAGAGTACTCCGTTGGTGTAATTCGCCACGTCGCTAAGAATTTTCTTAAGCAGATCGGCGGAGTTGCGTTGAAGAAAATAGGTGTATGGCTGTGACGCTATTCGACGCAGGAGCCGGACGCGCAACCAGTGACCAAAGTTCTGGGTGTAACGAGTGCGCGCATACTCGGCCACGAGGTTCACTGCGTTGGATGCAAGGAGCCCTACGATAGCAATGATGCCGGCCACGAGGAGCAATTGCCGGTTTTCCATGGGCGGAAAAAGGCTGAGGAAACGCGTGCCGAAGTGGGATCGTCGGATGCGGTCGGGATCAGCTGCGATCGCCAGGAATGGAAAGATCGATGTGATCCCGATGACTTGAAACAACGCCTGCGCAAACGAGAACGTAAATACCAAACCCAGCTTCGCTCTGCCGTATGGCCGCGCCAGAAAGAGAACGCGACGAATCAGGTCGCTAACGTTATGAATAAATCGGCGCAAGGCGTGGTTGCATGTTCAACAAAAACTCGCGCATGAAATGCGGCTAGCTGTAGCCAACTATCTGCGGGAAAAATTCAGATGTCAAAGACTCGGAGAACTGGGACTGCTTGCCGCGCCGGCCCGCCACGCTTGCCATTAGTCCCGAGTCAGCAATCTGGCGTGTGCCCACAACGAGAATTTGCGGCGGATACGACGGATGATGCTGGGCGCGACCAGCGCAGCCGCCCGGAGGTAGAGACCGCTTGCGAGCAAGTGCTTTAATCTGACATTATCCATCCAGGGAAAGTTATCTTTTGTGGCGGATGCAATAGTGGCCTCGTCCAAGACGCCGTCCCGCTGAAATCTGTTGGTGAGGTGCCCTAAGAGCGTGCTGGCAGGAATCTCGTCGCCGTAGAGGCTCCCAAAAAAATGGAAGATGCGTGCCCGGCCCCGCAGCATCACCGTGGAGTGGGTAACCCAGTTGTCACGATCGGGAAGGATGGCAATTGTCGCAGTACCCGTGGCAATCACACTGTTGAAGGAAAACTGATCTTGCCACATACCTAATGAGAGCGCCTGTTTCCACCGCCGGTGCCACTCAGCATAGAACGCGTGAGCCGCAGGAGTGTCCCGAACGAACATCACGCCAGCGTTGAGGTAGCGATCCATCCGGAATTCCCAGCCCAGTTTTGCGCGCAGCTTTTCAACACCAGGCAGCGCCAGCGGTGTTATGCCCCACTGGTTCCGGTCGCGGGCGACTGCCAGATCCGCTCCGTCAGGCCACCCGCGATCCAGCGGTCGCACCGCGACGGTGTCACCATCCAAATACAAGTAATCGCCTTTTATCAATTGTCTGAGAATCGTCCGCAGGTACCGAGCGCCAACGCAAGAGTCCTCAGTGCCTGTTGGTCGTACGACGATTCCGGTTACGATTTTGCCCAAGGCATGGCTATCGCGGTCAATCGCGCGCGCGGTTGGTTCATCCGTTACAAGAATGATCTGTGCTTGCGGATGGAGCCGGCGCACTGACAGAGCGGCGACCGCCGTCATGTCAGGATAAAGCCCCAAATCTTTCGCCGTAAGCACGAAGCAAATCGCTGGCAGCCGTCCGCCACTGCTATTTCTCTTCATCGTGTGATCACTGCAGCGAGGAGCCTCTCTCATTTTTGGTCTCTGGCGTAACGCCAGCTTCTTCGTAGAGCTTTTTAATTTTCCCCACGCCATCGCTGCTGTACCAGCCGTTGAAAAGCAGGATGTCACCATGCCGGACGGCGCTTAATAAAGCATCGTGATCCTCTGGCCGATCGCCATCTGGCGCCATCAGCACGCTAAAGGATTTTGGATAAACCATTCGTGCGCCAACGGGCGTCGAGGTCACCCTGTGATGCATATAGGAATTAAGCGGCGCCGAATAAGCGAAGTAACGCATCGACTCGTTCTCGGGAATCAACAGGACATCGGGATACGCGTCCGCGACCGCTTTAAAAACATCTGGATAATACGAGCGACCTCCGATTACTGCGGTTGTGGTTGAATCAACATAGAAAAGTGTGCAACCCCATCGCTGCTTTGCATAGGCGATCCTTTCCCGAAGAACCTCGGTCGCGTGGTCGTCATCCGTATCCTGGTGCACCGGCTTGCCATCTATCATCGCGATTTGCTGCGGCCGAATGCAGACACCCGTTCTAAGTCCGGCAGCGCGGAATTTTTCGAAGTATTCGTCAATCACGCTTTTTGCGCCGTCATTTTTAAACTCCATCTCCGGCGCGAGCGTCGGAACAAGGCGCGGGTCGCCGTAATAGGAGTAAGCTAGAAACTCCTCGCCTTCCGGATCCCAGGTGATCATTCCCTGGGCGCCAGTATCCTTAAGGACTTGAACGCTGTTATCGGCCAGCTTAAGCAGCGCGGCTCGAAAAGCTGCTTTGCCTTTGTCATTGGTAACGTCGATCTCGCCGAAGTTCACGATCCAGCGGCGCGGATTGCTCGCCACGTTGATTTGCGGGCCCGCCAGAAAGATCGCCCCGATGGGACGACGATCTTTCCAGTTAACCTGGAAGGGATACTTCTTCGCGTATCCCTCGAGAACGTCGCTCGACAGATCCTGCACTCGCGAACCTGAGGGCCCGAAACGTAGCGAGACATTGAATGTTTTCGATGCGTGCGGCTCGATGTCGCGGCACGTCACCACGAACGGGTAACTGGTTTCGAGCGGGGAATTCGTCGAATCTGACACATCGACAGAAGATTCCAGATCATCGCTGCAAAAATTGACCGCGCCGGTTCCGTAATCCATGCCGACAATCGGCACAACAAATCGTGCATCGGCCACCGAAGGAATCGACTCCGGACCGTGGTGTAGAGGCCATTCCGGGCCTTTAAAGCCGAAAGCGAACATCCCCGCCTCAAGCGTGCCGCCTTTCGGAACGCTGGGAAAATTTAATTCCATCAAACGAAGCGAAAGCTCATCGATCTGTTTCGCACCTGAGTTCAAAACCTCAATGCGCATTGTGATTTTGTCGCCTTGTTTGCCGTAGCTGCATGAGACGCGGCCCCAGGGATAACTGAGATCGACGGTGTCGCCCTTTCTATTCGGTGTCACGACTCCAGATGAAGAACGAGGAAGAAGTGCGTCAAGCACAGCACGAAAAACAGATTTCTGTGGCCGCAGTTCGCCGTTTTCGGGCGAAGCGAGAAGGGATTGTCCATTGAACGAGAGTGAATCCAAGCCGCGTGGACCAACGGAGAAATCCAAACCTTCCTTCTCAGTAGGAGATTGGCGGGCGGGCGATGTCGTGCCCTGATCGCCTTGTGATTGCGCGTTCGCCGGGCATATCGAAGCAAAAATGCCCAAAGCAAAAAGCACGAAAAAACCGGGTAGAAAAATTTTCAGCGTGTCAAAAGACATTATCGAAAAGCAAGGAGCCAGAACATAACAGATACGTTTCGTAATCGTGTGCTCCTACTCGTCGTGCTGGCGATCGATCAGAGGAGAATTTCGATTACAATCGACAGTAAAAGAAGCGTAAACAACCGACGACTCTTGAAACCATTCTGGCCCGTTATCGCGATCGGCCCCGAGCGCCAGAGTTGGCTTTGCCTTTGAATTCGTGAACGAACGTTGCTGCCTGGCATAGCCACTCCAGCCGTTGCTCGGGGGTCAGCCGATAGAATTCAGTGTGGCCGTCGAAATCCTCCGGTTTGCACTTGGCCAGCGCGCGCTCGAATTCTGCGGACGGCCTGATTTCACTCTTTCGATTCTTCACTTTGCCTCTGCAATTTTTCCAGTTGTTTAATATCGATCAAATCTTTGTCGCGCAACGGAGTAATCGCGCGTTTTGTCTCGAGAAGCTTGCTCATTCCCATAATCTTAATCGCGCGGTTTTCTATGACGACTTTCCGCGCGTCGCGGCTTAACTCTTCAAACGAAAGGTTATCCCGCAAAAATATATCGACATGTCGCAATGGTCGATCGAAATCCACAAAGGAAAAGACCAGCGCCCCTTTTTCCGCGACCATGCGTTGAACCGCCTCGCGGCTCATCAGATCACGCGCTGGAACTGGCACTCGAGGTTGCAGCCCGAGCTCGTGTATGACGCGTAGAAATTTCTCGACGTTGGCCGGATCCATATCCAGCGCAAGATCGATGTCCAGGGTTACCCGCTCGACCCCATGAAGAACCGCCGCAACGCCTCCGCCGACCACGAATTCCACCTTGGCGTCCGTGAGTGCGAAGAGAATTTCGTTAATGTGATTGCTCATTCAATTGTCCTCTGGTCCGAACTAGCGACATCTGATCTAACTTTTCACTTCTTAACTCTTACTTCTCACTTCTGGCCTCCGCTTCTCATCGGCGGCAGTTTATCGCCATATTTCCAAATTAACCACGGGAGTTCCACTGCGCGCGACAGTCGCGGGATGAAAACGCCCGGCTGCGCAACCAACCGCCAGAGCCACCCGAGATAAAATCGGTCCGCCCATTCGGGAATCGAAACCTGATCGCCCGTGACGAATCCGAGCGCAGCGCCGATGCAATGGATCGCCGGCCGATACGACAGATTCTCGCGCAAATAATATCCCAGCTTTTCCTGCGCGCCGCTGCCGATTGCGATGATGACATGCGCCGGGCGATGTTCTTCAACGAGCGCAAGAAGATTTCGATCTTCGACATCCGAACCGTAACGCGGCGCGACATAACAATTCTCCCTCTTGATTGAAAAACTTTCCCGGCACGACCAATCGAGCAGTTTTTGTCGCGCGCCTTCGGTGGGAAAAATCCAAAACACTTCTCGATTCCCCTCGCCCTTCAGCTTCTCAACCAGATGTTTCAAATATTTGAGACCGGAAATGCGCTCGACGTTTTCGCCTCGCGACAAGCGCCACAGGACGACCGTCAACCCGCTGTCAGCAATCGCCAGATCAGCTGCAACCACGGCGCGCCGGTACGCCTCGTCTTCGCGCAGTCGCGCGAAACACGTGCCCGACGGCGCGACGAGAAATCCCCCATGGCGAGACATCGAGGCAACGGCTTCATCGACATTGCCGCGGAAAAAACGAATGCCGAGAATCTGCACGGTCGAGTCGAGTTGTGCCGATGCAGTTCGCATTCGCGTTAATCACCCATCAGATTCACGCCACCGCTAGTGGAATTGCAAGACGGAAGTCTTCACGCTTCGATCACCCTCACCTTCCTCCTCTCCCTTGCGCAGGGAGCGGCGACCCTTACGCGGGTTATGCGTACAGACACACCATCTGTCTGAGCATCACACTAACAATTGCCTGACGCTACCCGCAGGCGGCACGATGTCACGAATTCCATTGATCTCACCCTTCGTTTCTGGCAATCTCAGACGTCATGCGGCGGCTGTTGATTGTAATCGCGATCATTGCGGGCCTGATTGCGTTTGCGTGGAACACGCCTTTCGGAGATTGGACATCGTGGGCGTACAGAAATATAACAAATGGGTTCGACAGCCTTGTGCGGTAAAGGCGCGTGCCCCGAAAGCTTTCGGGGTTTATGCGCTTTAACGCTGTCACGAATTGCATTGATCTCACTCTGCGTTTCTGGCAATCTCTAGTCTTATGCGACTGTTGGTTGAAATCGTGATCATTGGGGTGGTGATCGCTCTTGGCTGGAGCAAACCGTTCAAAGAGCACTTTGCTCAGGTGAACAGAACAATGACATCTGCGTTGAACGGCGTCGAGTCAAAGCTGCAAAAACATCAGGACACCTCGGTCAAGCGTCATTAGGTTTCCATTGATCTTATCCTGCGTTTCTGGCAATCTCGGAAATCATGCGACGATTGTTGATTGAAGTCGTGATTATTTCGGCCCTGATTTTTTTCGCCTGGAACAAACCTTTTGGAGAATGGGCGGGCCAGGCGTACACGAAAATAACATACGCATTGGACAGCCTTGGAGGTTCGCTACAAAAAAACCAGGACCAATCGGTGCGGCGTTACTAGAACCCATCTCATAAATAGGGAACGGGTGCGTTGCCAGAGATTTGGCGCTGCGGCAAGGCGCGAGGAGAGAGAATATCCTTCATGGATCTTTGACCGACGAGCAACGCGGCCGCGGCGGCAAAGTTCGGCAACCCTTCGGGCTAAGCTCTGGCGAATGGCTGGCGGCGTTGCTCCTCAGTCACAGAACGCTTTGGCTATGCTCCTTCGTCGCGCCTTGCCAGCCGCCCGCCAGAGCTTAGCGCACCCATTTCCTATTTATGAGATGGGTTCTAGGCCGGCTGCCAACGGCATGCGCCATCGCGCCCGGAGCACAACGGGCGTCATATGTGCGTTTGCGCCAGTCTTGAGCTCTGAGGTCTGATATCTTGGTCAGCTGATCCGGTACGCATTCGCTTCTGTACGAAGACGTATTTGCTTAGCCCTGCCAGAGCCGCATACAGCCGAGCCTCGTGCCCATTTATCTTTTACAGAAGGCAACGAAGGGAGCGAAGGGTTCTCGCCGGTTACGTTCGCTGTCTTCTGGCGACGCTACTTCGCACCCTCGGTCACGTCATCTTTGCACATGGAGCAGCGATCTCGTCCCCGACTCGTCACTTGAACTTCGGCCAGCACTAGATCCTGCCGGGAGCGCGCGAATATTCATCGACGCAGCTTCCGGCGATGATGCTGTCCGGATTTTGCGCCGATACCCAAGTCTCGACAGTTCCCCAGGCTCTCGCTGAGGAAATGACAGACGCAGGAATCTGACGTGTTCGTGCCTGGAGCCAGTACAATCATCGATACCGACTTGATCGGAAAGCGAACATGCCGTAGGCCAGCTGGTGAAAGGCCATCGATCTAGTCTGTCGCACCGTCGCCATGCCGATGAGCGATCATCCCGCCTGATGAACTAGCACACATCGGTATTCCGCATACCTACCGATCGCCGAATCCCGCGAACTGCGAACTCAAGGTCGGGCGTTGTCATCGTCGCCAGTCCAGTCAGTGTCACTAGAATCGGCTGGAAACGAAGCGGGTTTCTGGACCTTGGTTATCTTCGCTTTGGTCTCTGAATCTTTGCTATCTTCGCTTCCTTCTGTTGAAAATTTCTGTAGGGAAAGCAGCCCTCGGCCGATTTATCTTTTACAGAAGGCAACGAAGGGAGCGAAGGGTTCTCCACCTTGGTTATGTCGCACGCAGCTGGCGCACCCACCAGTCGCTATCAACTACTTGTCACGCTGCAGGCTTATGCGGAACGGATCAGCCACTTGATACTCGTCACCCGTCACTCGCCTGCCACGCCGTAGTCCCGCGACTGCGGGACGAAGGCGGATCAGTGGTCAGTCGTCGGTGGTCAGTGGTCAGTTGTCCGTTCGCTCCGCGAGCTACTCAGTCACTTCCTCAAGCTGCTGACCGACTATCGTGCCGTCGAAGCGATCGATGGCGACGTGAAGCCAATAGCGTTTTTCCCCTTCCACCACGAAGTCAGTTTGAAGACTTGTGGCATTGGGTTTGTAGTGGCCCGTCTGCGCGACCACGTCGATGAGCAGACCCCACGTCCGCGTCTGTGTGACCTCGGAGAGCGCCCGCGCAAAGGTGTCTCTGCTTGTCTTGGCTGTCGGGATTGTCGCAGAGAGGGAGCTAAGGTCAGGCGCGGCGCTCCTGAGGCGGGGGATGTCAGCCCGGCTCATTGCAGGCTGGGCAGTTGTGGCGTTCACAATGCTGTTAGCCGCGGTCAGCGCCTGACTACGCATTGAGAATCTCGAAGGCCGCAATATCGCCGTTTTGAGAATTGCGGCGAGGACGGGAGGCTGCCGGGTATTGAGACTAACGATTCCAGAGCGGACCGGGGCGCTATTGTAGGTGAAGAAATCAAGGAGAGCCGGGTCAGGGTTGGTGGCTGAATTGTACGCGTCCTTAAAATCGATGAGATATTTAGGTGGAGGTGCTGGTGTTGCGATTGTTAGCGGCGTTAAGGATGCTGTAGGCCCAACCAAACTCCCCCACGCTGCGGGTGGGCCGGTTGATGTCGAAGGGGCGAGGTGGGGCGTGAGGTCGGGTGGTGGTGGTGCGGTGCTATGCACGTTGGAGGCTGATACCGCACAGTTGACCCAGTTTGCTCCGCTCCATACACCAGGCAGGCGGTTGTATTGCGGGGTCGCAGGTGGCGGGGCTGGAGCCGGGTGAGCCATAGTAGATTCCGGTAATCTGAGCTGGTCGTCCGCATCATACTGATCAATTAAAGCGGCCCCGATCCCAAGCGTAAAAGGAATGTGTGTCGAGTCAGTCGGTCGGTAACACCGAAAAGCGCATAATTGATATACTGAAAAAAATCCAAGGTGGTGAGGTCGCTGGGAAACGCAGGAATAGCTGACAACGGTGTGCGTGCTCAGCATCCTGCCCCACATATTTCCAACGAACCTGGCTATCACACGGGCCCGATCCCGCGTACGCGGTGCTCGAGGCGCAACTGCAAGCCAAAGTCGCGTCTGGATGTTTGCGGCGTTCCGGTCCGGATTTACAACCTCATTCAGATTACCAAGATAGAATCTTTGCGGCAATACAACCCTGGTAAAGCGGCCAAACGGCCAGCTGGGGTCAGTGGTAAGGTTGGTTTGTTTTGCTCTCGCGAGAAGGTGCCCAGATATTGCAGTGTGTTTACGCATATGCCAGTGCTAGTGCAGTGAATCGAGGCTCTTGAAAAAATTGATCAGCTCAGCACGAGTGATGAAACTTTGATCTGTTCGGAACGATGAGCCCGATGCGGTACTGACGGGATTAACGGCTCCAAAGTCTCTGCCTGGTGCCGAACCCAAGCTTGGGTTGGCCGAACAGGGCTGCCAAGGACGTAAGTGATAAAGTTGTCGAAACCGCATTCGTGATCGCAGGAAAAGCTTCCAAGCGTTCCTGAGATCGCTCTCGGCTGCATCGTAGCATAATTCCTGAATCCTATGAACTTGGTTGAATGGCTGTCGCAGTCATGGAATTCACCGGGCGTGTCGGCAAGAGCGGTCAGATCAGCGAACGCTGGAACTCCCTTTCCTTCCGATGTCCTGGGTGAGACCTGGCCAGGGAGTTGCGCGGTGTGGGAGGATATCCCACGATATTCATGTTGAGCAAACCACCCTCGTCATAAACGGCATAGGCATAACGGCCAATGCGCATAATTATCTGTTAGTTGGATATCGGCGAGCGTGGATCCCACGATGCAAAGGGAGCTGGGCCGGCCCGCGTTACGATCACCCAGTCTGGAGCGCTAGCAGTTAGGCTGAAAGCGTCGTATTGGGACGAGTCAGTGTGAGTCGGATTCGCTCTTCGGAACCAAATAATGGCTGTTCCAGCGCGTAGTGCTGATGGATCGGCCATTGGCCGAAGGCATCGCTGTGGAATTGACCGCCGAGGCGCGGCTCGGCGACGCTGGGATGGCGAATCGTATCCGAGCGGACGCTCCGCCGAATAAGATTTGGAATGGCTAGCGCCAGCTCGGCAGGGTTGGATGCTGCTACGCTGCGGAACCATGTTTGTTGCGCTGCGTCGGGACGTAGATGGTGGTGCCGCTTACAGTTGTCGCCGTGGAGCCATTAACGATTTCCTGTTTAAAATCGCCGACGACAATATCCAGCGCGCTGCGGGCCAGAAGATCGGCCGAGGTATCGTTATAGCTCGAGTGGGCCAGTTGCCTGTCGATGGTGGTGCGGGAGAAGTAAGCCAGCGCCAACCCTGTCACAAGCACAACGAATGCGAGAACAATAATAAGCGCAGCGGCCTTGTTAGAGGATCGGCTGAGCAAAGGAGGAGCGGGCATTATCTGGCCTCACTGATTAAGATAAAAATAGCGTTCGTACACCCGAATACCGGAAATCGCCGGAGCGTGGCAAGCCAATTGTATTCGCATCAAGTAGCCGCACGCCATTGCGCCAGTAACTGGCCTGGAGTCGTTTGCCAGTTTGCTGAGTCGGACAAGCGAGCGTGCGCATCGCAGCCAGGTGCATCGACCAGTTGGGCCCTGGCAAGCTGTCGCCGTTTAGGGCAACTGCGATGTCCAGCAACACTTTGCTCTTGGGATCAATGACCGCGATGTCGACGATGATTGCTGCCACATCGCGCATGCCGCTTGACGTTCGATGTGCCCGGAATCCGTGTCCCACGGCGTATCACTGAACATCGGGAGTAGTAGCGTAGTCGTGCCATTCGTCTGTCCCTTCAGCAGGTAATAATACTCGAACCGAAAGACCTGCGGTCCGATTACCTCGTAGCTCGGATCCGTCAGTTGCTGCGATGCTAGCGTGACTCTGCAGGCCAGTGTTGCAGTAGGCGGCTGAGTTCCACCAGTAGTCTGCGGTGAAAGCAGCGATCCAGCGTACAGACATGGAATCGGCGGGTAGACCGGGGTGAAACTCCATTCCAAGCGAGACCCTTGCCCATTCGCTCCATTCTATTGTAGGACGCGGAAGCTGGTTGATTCGAGTTTACTCGATAGCTAACAAGTGAGACAGGGCTTGTGTCTGGTGTAAGCGTGGGTTGGCGTCGGCGTCGGGTAGTAACCCGGCACAGTGCTGTAGAACGCCGTTTGGTCATTGCCAGCTTGCAGCAGTCGCAGTCCCGCAGCTCCGCAGTCACTCGCAGTGCCCGATGACGACTTCACGATAATAATCGACATCTGATCTCTTGACCATCTGCGCGAAATCAATGGCCATCCGATCAAGGAGCTGTCGCGCCTGCGAATCCGCGTCCATCTGCTTGTGTCCAAGGATGGTGATAGTCGCGGCGCTGTTAAGGAGCTGTGTGAAAAGCAAAACCAGTAGCACGAGCACGCCCATAGTGACCAGGAGTTCGACCAACGTGAAACCCGCCTTTCGCTGATTCGACAGGTACGCGGCGGCTCGCTGTCGCGCGATGCGCGTGACCTGCCTGATCGCACCGCAACGTGCAGCCGTGCACGGCTGTCTCTACAGGCTTGTGGTCTCGTGGGCTCGTCGTAACTCATCGCGCTAGTTCCTGTCGAACGCGGCAAACATTTCCGCCGAGCCGCTTGGCGTGGTTGCGCAGGGATCAGCCGCTGCAGGCCAGGTAACCTTCAGATCAGCATACGTCAGCCACTGTCGAGTAGGTGGCATGTGATGTTCACGTCGGTACGCGATAGTCGCAGAGCGGTGATGTCCAACGGTAGAGACTGTCCTGCGCATCGAAGTAGACTGGTCTGTGCCTCAGCAAGATCGCAAGCAGCATCGGCCGTCGCTATCGAAGTACCTGGGTTCGGCGGCGATCGGTCGGAATGGCTGGGATAGTAATGCACGAATTGCTGATCGACGTGCCAGCCAAGTTGCCGTTGTCTTCGGCGTCGCTCGCAGATCCGCGATCACCGCAGCCATGATGTTCGTCGCCGTGGTTTGCGAAGTCGCGTTGCGGTTTGTCTGCACGCCGATGGGCATTAGACCGAAGACGGCAAGCAAACAAAATGCGGCGACGCCCAAGGCGAGAGTCAACTCGACGAGGGAAAACGCGTTGACCCGTCGCAGGCCGAATATCATTTCCTGTAGATTTTAACGTTCCCGCCGATACCGGTAAACTGAATAGCAACAAGGTTTGCGCTGTTCGTGATCCAGAGTTGTCGCCATGCGTTGGTTGAATCTCCTATTTCGGAGACCGGCGCACATGGTGTAGTTGCTGTTGTCGATTACACCTTCGCCGCGGGGACTGAATTGGACGGCTTTGGCGAACGTGTACTGCGCGTAGGCGCAGGTTCCCGACAGGATATTGAAATAAGGGACGGATTTGCGGAAGGATCTGGCAGTGACTCGAATCGCCTATTGCAGTACGATGGACCGTGACAGTCAGGCCGAGTGTCGAAAGTCGTACCGGCGAGTGCCGCGGTGGCGTTGTCGGATCGTGAAACGTCCTCAGATGTACATTGTCGATCTTGGTAAGCTTGCCGACCTGAATTAGCTTGGTCGGATCGATGGTAGCAGGGCTGTCCGGGTCCGTATAGCAACATCGTTCCATCCTTGGACGCAACGATCGACATGACAACGCGCCCAATGCCAGCGGGTAGCTGGGCTCGTGGCGGGTGGTGGCGCATCCTCCTCAAAAAATCCGACCCAGGTGTAGGTATTGTTCGCCTTCGCGTAGGTGCGCGCGGTGTCGAGCACGCCTTGGATCGTGTACGCGGCGCTGGTGACGTCGGTCCCGCCTTTGATGTATGTGAATGCGGGAGCGATCAGCACCAGCAAAAGGCCGATGATGCCGACGACGACGAGCAGTTCGATGAGCGTAAAGCCTGCTCGAATTGAGTGACGAGTGATGAGTGACGAGTGACGAGTGGAGCGAGAGCGAAACCGATGGTCGATACTGGATGCCGGATGCTGGATGGCGTCTGACTGCGAATCCCCGCAGAAATTTTTTACAGAAGGAAACGAAGGAAAGAAAGTTCTGACCGCCAAAGAAACCCTTCGTTCTTTTCGCTGCCCTGCCCGCAGCTCCAAAATCTCATCCGTGTTATCAGCGCCTGCCCGCCGTAGCCTTGGCGAAGGCGGGTAATCCGTGGTTAAATCTCTGGTTGCGACTTGGCCGCGCAGGGCAATCCGTGGGTGTTCACTTTGCGCCCCGGATTTCTTAGGAAAAGATTTGCTAAAAGCGGGCCACTGACGGCCGACCCTCGCCGAATCGGGACGAGCAATGCGGGGGGCAAACATTGGGGAAGCCATCATACGCAGAATTGCGGTGGTGGCAAGTGCTGACTTGGGAGGGTGATGGAGATGCAATAAACGGCCTAATTCGCGGTTCGGTTTTCAAACGTCCAACAGCAATTTAAACCGACGGTTCTTTTGGAATCGAAACGACGCAAAACCGCGCCGGTCGAAAGTCAGGATTCGGTCGGTCCCTGACAGCTCTGCGATCCACACGAGTGTCGCGTCCGGAAAATCCATGGGCACATTGGCATATTTGCTCATCAATCGAACGGCGGCAGCGAGCGCCTCAGCGCTAAAGGCGTCACGCACTTCGGTGGCGCTGTCCGCGAGGAAGGAAGTGAGGCTGGCGGGTCCATCCCGCACATCTGAAAGAAAGTAAAACGCTTCAGTGATCACGGCGCCGGTAGTCACGAGTCGTGAGCCGTGGAAACGCGCCATGAAGCTTTGGACCCGATGGTGATCTGGCTCCGATCGGTCGAGTAGCGCAACCAGCGGACCGGTGTCCAAGAGAACGATGTTCATCGACGCCAGTTGCGCTGGCGAATGTGTTTGCGCCAGGGGTCTTTTTCCCAGTGCTTCGGCGGGCTGGCAATGCTTCCAACCAAATGACGGACACGCTTAAAGTCGAATCCGCGGCTTATTTCTCGATCGATCAAGTCGCGCACAAGCGCCGATTCGCTGCGTTTCTCAGCGGCGGCCCGGCGCCTAAGCACCTCCCGCTGTTTTGCTGAAAGACGGATGGTAAGAGTGCTTTGCATGAATCACTGTAACCTGCGTAAGACACAATGCAAGACAGAGGAGACGACAGAGCGAAGAGGTGTGACGCTGAAATCCAACTGAGCCTCGAGCGCGTGGAAAAGCTGCGAGCATCAAGAACAATGATTGATGCCATTGGTAGGGGCGGTTCACCTGAACCGCCTTGGCGATTGCGGTCAATCGCCGCTACCCACTATCAGCCATCGACTATCTGCGGCTACTCCGAAACTTGTTCCAACTGGCTGCCGAGCACATCCACGGTCCCGTCGCTGTTAAGGTCGCGGGCCAGCGCGATGTGAAGCCAGTAACGCTTTTCGCCTTCGACGATAAACTTCGTGAAGTCGGTCGCGCCCGGCGCGCATTTTCCGGTCTGCGCGATCACGTCAATCATCAAATTCCATGTGCGCGCCTGTCCCATTTCAGCCAGCGCGCGTGCAATTGCTTCCTTCTGTTCCTTTGTCCAGGCGGTATTCGCACCAACTCTGACCAGTCGAGCCGCGTCTCCGCGGTTTAACACCGGGCGCAACTTCGTTTCGTCAACGATCCGCTGCGCCGCCGTTGTGGCTTCGCTGGCGGACATCGCACCTGATGATGACGGAGGCGCGATCGTGTCGTTCTTAAGCGCCGCTTTCAAAGCTGCGGCGATAACGGGAACGTTTCTGGTGTTGAGGTTGAGGATGCCAGCGCGCGGATAGGTGTGCTGGATGGGGTTGTAAGTAAAAAAATCGAGGACGGTTTTGTCGTTACTTGTCTCAGTAACAAAACTGAGCGGTTGAAAGCCGTTCGCGGTATCAAGCCCGTAGCCGAACTCGCCGACGTTACTGAATGGATGATTAAGCACGATGGGAACCGTCGCAGGCCTCGGCTTCGTTTGTCCCGTGTTTGGGTCGATTATCCAGGCGTAAGGGTCCTTATCGACGTCGTAACCCGAGCTGCTGGGATTATTCTCGTTCTCCCACCCGAGGACGAAACCGCCGCCATATTCAATGATGGTGGTGTGGCTGCCTGTTAGTGCATCCCGTTCGTTTGTATCGCCTGAGTCGTCGTATTGGTCGATCAAGGAGGCAACGATTGAAAGTGTCCGCGCAACGCGGTTTGAGTCAGTATCGTTGGAAAGCGGATCCCAGCCGGGATTGGCTACGTTCAAGGCGTAGTTTAGAATTTTGATAAACTCAAGCCGTCCCCTCAAAGGCGGGATATAAGCCAGCGGCTGGTTGTTAGGCTCTGAGGGCTGTTGCTCGCCCACGTACTGCCACCGGCCCCAATAGGTAAGTTGGCTCTTGTCTGTGCCGGTGCCATTAACCCATGCCAGGCCAAACATATCGAGAATGTCGCGCACGCAGCCTCTGTATCGGCCGCGGCCTCTCCAATCGATACCGTTCCCGTCGCCGTTGCCGCGTCCTCGAGTTGTCACAGAATCCGGCGGCGCCGGCTTCACCAGACCGACAGCGTTCATGGGAAATCTGTCGGGCAATCTTAGGCTCCTCCAATCAGGCGCCGGCCGATTGCGTTCGCGGGAAAAAGTTCCCATGTATTGGAGCAAATCCTGGCTGAAGCCGATGCTACTTTGCAGTCGCAACAACTCTTTACGAGTCATGAAGGCCTGATCGGTCCGGCTGTAGGAGGGAAAGTCGCTCGGAACGGAAGTAAATGGATAGATCGACGGATCGCTGTAAGGACCGTCGCCGAAATCCAGCAGATAACTGCCCCATGCGTCTTGTTGCGTGTTGGGGTCCAACTGAAAACTAAACCTTCTGAAACTAGTTGCTGTTTGTTTTGTCGTGCCATAATTGCGCCAGCCCACAATTTTATTCATCTGAGAAGAGGTCGGCGCCGCGGGGAGCGCGCCAAGGTCTGCGAAAGCGATCGTTCCTTTTCGCCCAACATTCACCTGCCACGGCGTTGGGGTCGGCTGCGGGTTATCAGCGCTGCTCCCCGCCCAGGTGGGGAACCCTGCCAGGTTCATGTCGAGCAAACCGCCTTCGTCGTAAACCGCGAACGCATAACGTCCGACCACATCGCTGGGCGTAGGTGAAGGGTTCAGTCCCTCAAGGGTCACCAACACCCAGTCAGGTGGTGTGAAACTGGCGGCAGCGGGGATTAAGTAATGGCTGTTCCAACGAGCGCGTGTTATTTCGCCTCGCTTCGGATTTGCCGGGTCAACTGGTCCGGAGCTAATAGCAGAAGCGAAACTTGGAACACCAGGCGGCGGTATGGCGTCATCGCGCACACTGCGGCGGATTAAATTTGGAATCGATGCGTGGTCGCCTGAGCGCTGTGGTTGAATGTTAGTTTGCGTCACATTCGTCCCGGCCACGGTAATTTCCCGCTTAAGACTGCCGACGATGACATCGAGCGCGCTACGGGCAAGCAGGTCTGCGCTGGTATCGTGAAAGCTCGCCTGGGCAAGTTGGCGATCGGCAGCGGTATGCGAGAAGTAAGCTAGCGCAAGGCCCGTTAAAAGCGCCATAAACGCAAGAACGATTATCAAGGCGGCGCCTTGGTTCTTCCTCCTGCTCTTACTCATGATCTGGTAGGGACGCCCCGCCGGGGCGTCCGGACAGCGCAGCGCGCCGTCCCTACCAACGCGCAGGAATGCGCGAACAAGAAAGCATTTCAACAGTCTCATAAGCCCGCAGGAGAAAGATAAAACGAGCGCTCGTAAAGGCGCACACTTGAAAGCGCAGGGCGCGGCAAGGTTCTATTTCCATCCAGAGTAGCTCGCCAATCTGCGAGCAAACCTCCAGGCGCATGTCCGCTGTAGTCCGCCAAATCTTCTGCGACTCCTGCAATATCCGAGTTGCTAAGGAGCACTCTGCTCTTGGGATCGATCACCGCCACGTCCACGATGATTGCAGATACATCTTGCAATCCGCGCACGCTCGAGGTCGCATACCACGGCGTGGAGGACAAATCTCCATTTTTCAGGAGGTAATAATACTCAAAGCGAAAAACGTCCCGGCCGATGATGTCGAACGGATTAGTGCTTAGATTCGCCCACGGGTTCAAGGGCGCCCAGAAAATAACCGATGCCGGCCGGCCATCCGATCGCGTGTCAGTCGTGGCGCCGTTCCAAACCAGGGCTTCCCCCAATCGCTCCAGCCTATCGGACAATGTTGTTCCGTCCACATTGATCCGATATCCGATAATCGAGACGGGACCCTGCTGCGACCCAGTTATGGCCGACCAACCTGGGACCGTGCTGTAAAATGCTATCTGATCATTCCCCCTTTGCCTGGTACAGAGCCTGCAATCATTCGCGGTGGTGGAAGCTTTAAGGTAGTAATCGACGTCGGATCTCCTGACCATCTGCGCGAAGTCCATAGCCATGCGATCGAACAATTCACGGGCCTGTGAGTCGGCATTCATTTGCCTGTGACCCAGCGCCATGATTGTCGCCGCGTTGTTAAGGAGCTGAGTAGCTAACAAAGTAAGCAGCACTAACACGCCAACACTGACGAGGAGTTCGGCAAGGGTAAAACCCCGAACGCTTTCTGGGTCACGTTGCTTCGGCATGCTAAAAGCGCCGCCGCCTTGTAGCCACGGCGCTGTGCGCCGTTTCGGAAGGCGAGTTCGAGCGGTAGAGACGCCCCACAGGCGGCGTGGCTACAACGGCTCTCATGGATTTGTCGTGGTTCATGGCCCTAGTTCCTGTCAAAGGCGGCGAATATCTTCACCGAGCCGCTGGGCGCGGCTGTTGCGGGATCAACTGACGCCGGCCAGGTGACCTTTAGAACTGCATAGTGCAATCCTGCAGGAGCGGAATTCCACGTTATATTCAGTCGATACCTGGAGTCTGGGCCGAGCGAGGTCGAGGCCTGCCCGGAAGCATCAAAAAATAACGTCTTCCCGGCATCAAAAGTTATAGCGAATTGTGGCGAAGTCGTGGCCGCTGCTGGCGTCGTCCGCAAATCTGCCACAATAGCGGCCATGATATTGGTGGCTGCGGTCTGTGAAGTGGCGTGGCGATTCGTCTGCACACCGACCGGCATCAAACCGACAATGGCGATCAAGCAAAATGCCGCAACGCCCAGGGCAAGGACGACTTCGACCAGAGAAAACGCGGCAGCATTCGAGTGGTAATGGTAGGGACGGCGCGCCGCGCCGTCCGGACGCCGCAGCGCGGCGTCCCTACCTCTTCTTGGGTGGAAACCGTCGCTTCGAACTGTGAGCCTTCGTCCCCTCATGGCCGATAGACCCGGACTGCGCCGCTCGTAGTTCCAAGTTGTATCACTGCGTGGTTACCTACATCCTGGTTGAAGTCGGCGGGCAACGGCGGGAAGGCTGTCCCGTGAGTTGGCTGAAAATCGATTTCGATAACGTGGGCAATCGCGTCCCCGTTCGTCGAAGTGGCGATCCGCGCGATGCCTGTCGGGTCAAAGTTTATCACGCGATCAAATCGATACTGATAGCCGGAATCCAGCGGTGATCCCAACGGCCACGTAAATGGTGTGACCGAGCTGGAAACCGCATGGCCCAAAATGTACGGTGGACCGGTCGGTTGATACCTGGCCATTTTGGAGTTCGGATGCGCAGTGGGACTCCACGATCCAAAGTCAACGGGCACAAAATGTAGATTCTCGTATGTCTGTAATTTTCCAATTGCGACCAGATGCGCGCCATTGGCGTAGTTAGCTGTCCAGTCGTGGCCCTGATCGCTCGTGGCGTATTGGTATTGTGAAGTGCCGTCTTTGGACGCAACCACCGCTACCGCGACTCTGCCGTACGGTGTACCGCCAGTCGTGACCTGCGGACTAACTGAGGGATCAACCGAAGAATCCACCTCACTAAAACCAACAAAGACATGGGTGTGGTTTGCTTTTGCGTACGCTCGTGCGTTCTCGAGCACTCCCTTTACTCCATAAATGGCGCTACTGACGTCGGTCCCACTTGTTAGTGTCGTTAACGCGGGGCCGATTAACACCAGTAGAATGGCTACGACGCCAATGACGATGAGCAGCTCGAGCAGCGTAAATCCGCCTGCGTAATGCGGTTTTACGCGCTCTGACTCGTGATGTCGGATAATGTCTGACATCTTTTTCGTGGAGCCGCGTTATATCAGTAACCACATCAACGTGGCAAGCGTTGAGTTTCGAGAAATTCTCGGAAAATTGGCGTTCACGCGTACGCGTATTCGCGTACGCCTCAAGCAAAGGCGATCTCCCCTCGCCTAGCCTTCCTTCCGGCGCTGGTAAGACGCCTTACGCTTACCAATTGTCCATGAAACGAACTACCGCGCCGGATTCTTTGAGTTCCTCCAGGAGTTGGCTGACCGTTTTCTTCTGCCCGGGCAAGGCCAAACCGGGCCGGATATCGTCCAGAGGTTGCAGGACAAACTTTCTCAATTGCAACCTCGGGTGCGGCAGTTGCAATCGCTGATCTTCAATTTTGCGGTCGCCACAGTAGAGCAGGTCGATGTCGATTGTTCGCGAAACATTTTTTGGATGATCGCGTCGTACGGCCGAGTGCTTCTTCGATGCGCATGAGCTGCTCGAGCAAACTCGCGGGATCGCCTTCGTAATCAAATTCAACGACTGCGTTTAAGAATTTGTTCGCTCCCGGTTCGCAATCCACGGGCTCGGTTTCGTAAATTGCCGAGGAAAGAATCGGCGGGTTCACACTTGCGAGAGCGGCAATTGCCTTTCGCGCGGCGCGCAACTTCTCGAGCCGATCACCAAGATTCGATCCAAGCGCAACGGCCGTTCTCATGATCGCATCTGTAGCGGCGGTCTATGACCGCCGACAAAAATTGTAGGGCGTCTGTGTCAGACGCCGTGGCGTTTCACAGAAACGCCCTACAATGTCACAGCCCCAGCACATCTTGCATGGAGTAAAGGCCCGGCGGTTTTCCCATGATCCACTTCGCGGCGCGCAACGCTCCTCGAGCAAAAATTTCGCGACTCGCGGCCCGATGCGTGAGTTCGAGGCGCTCGCCAGGCCCGGTGAAAATCACTGTGTGCTCGCCGACTACCTCGCCTTCGCGAACGGATTGAATCGGGATTTCGTCCTGAATTTTTTGCGCCGTCTTCAAAAGTTGAGCGAGCGTTTTGGCTGTGCCGCTGGGCGCATCCTTTTTCATTTTGTGATGTGTTTCGATGATCTCGGGGCCGAAATCGTGCCCCAGCAATTCGGCCGCTTTGCTCGTCAGCCAGAAAAGCACGTTTACGCCGACGCTGAAATTAGACGCGAAAACAATCGGCAAGGACCGCGCGGCCTTTTCGATTATTCGACGTTGCTCTTGCGAATGACCAGTCGTTCCGATCACGAGCGATTTACCGTGCTGTAATGCGCCGCGGCAGATTTCGTCGATTGCGTCGGCGTGACTGAAATCGATCGCCACATCGCAATTTTTCATGGCCGACTCGATGGGATCGCCAAGATCGCATTGCGCGGTGATCTCAATCGCCCGATCGGCCTTCGCGAGGTCGATAATGGTTTTCCCCATGCGCCCAGCCGCGCCGACGAGCAACACGCGCACGGGGGAAATCTTCATAGTTCGAGAACCTCAGCAGAGCCATCTGATTTGCAAGCGTTGTGGTAGGGACGCCCCGCCGGGGCGTCCGGACGGCGCAGTGCGCCGTCCCTACCGATGCCCGGAACTATCGGCTCGATATCGAACTCCTCGAGCGTCTTGCGCAAGCGCGCCTGGTTCGCTTCGCTCATCTCGCACAATGGCAAGCGAACTTCGCCCGACATCGCGCCGCGCCAGCCAAGCGCTGTCTTCACGGGAACGGGATTTGGCTCGACGAACAAATCTTTAAACAACGGCAGCAATTTCCGATGCAATTTTGTCGCCGATTTCAAATTGCCCTGCTTCGCAGGCGCGCACGAGCGCACAGACTTCCGCCGGAAACAAATTCGAAGCCACGCTCACAACGCCTGCTGCGCCAACGGCCATGAACGGCAGTGTCAGCGAGTCGTCCCCGCTCAAAATTGTAAACGATTCGGGCAAACGGCGGCGCAGATCGCTGACGCGCTCCACGCTGCCGCTCGCTTCTTTAATGAAACAATATTGCGACACTCTTTTGCCAGACGCGCCACGGTTTCTGGCAAAATGTCCACGCTGCAGCGTCCGGGAATGTTGTAGAGCATGATCGGCAGCGATGTGGCGTCGGCGATTGCTTTGAAATGGCGAAACAACCCTTCCTGGCTTGGCTTGTTGTAATACGGCGCGACGAGCAGCGCGCCGTCGACGCCGAGTTTCTCGGCCATTTTCGTGTCGGCGACGGCATGTTGCGTGGCGTTTGAACCTGTCCCCGCGAGGACAAGGCAACGTTTGTTCGCGGTTGCGACCGCAAGCCGGATTAATTGTTCGCGTTCGTCGTGTGAAAGTGTCGGCGATTCGCCGGTCGTTCCGATCGCGACGATTCCTGTGATCCCTGCAGCGATTTGTGTTTCGATCAGTTTTTTGAAAGCCGAATCGTCAATGCCACCATTGCGAAATGGCGTGACCAGTGCCGTGAAGGTGCCGCGAAACATTGGAAGAGGTTAAAGCCTTACAAAGGTTACAAAGTTAAAAGGGCTCACTCAATTGTCATGTCGAGCGAAGTCGAGACATCTCTCACTGTTTCTCTTTAAAATTAGAGATTCCTCGACTTCGCTCGGAATGACAGAGGACTCAAATTTCGACCGTGCCTTCGAAAACGAAGTCAGCCGGACCGGTAAAGTGACGTGACGAAACTGATTACCGATCTTCTCAAATCCGACCTGTAGTTCGTCTCCGCCTCGGGCAATTACAGTGATCGGTCCGTCCATCTTTTCGATAGCTGGCGAAGATGAGCGCGCTTGCGACAATCCCGGTGCCGCACGCGAGCGTTTCGTCTTCCACGCCGCGTTCATACGTGCGGACGGCGATTTTCTTCGGTCCGCGTTTCTCGATGAAATTCACGTTCGCGCCTCTGGGCGAAAACATTTTGTGATAACGAATGGCTGAGCCTTCTCGCCGCACATCGACATCGTCGATCCGTGGAACGGGAGATCACAACGTGCGGCACGCCGCTGTTGACGAAGTGAACGGTTTTGTTCTCATTCTCCACCGGGAGCTCGACATCCAGCCGTAAATCTGTCGGTTCGGTCATCTGCAGCGTGACGAGATCACCCACCAACTCCGCTGAAATTACGCCTGCCGGCGTTTCAAACGAAATTCTTGTCTGCGCTCGGGCAACCTTGTTTGCAAAACGGGCGAAGCAGCGCGCGCCATTCCCGCACATCTCTGCTTCTCCTCCGTCGGCATTAAAGTAGCGCATGCGAAAGTCGGCATGGTTCGTTGCTTTTTCGAGCAACAAAATTCCGTCCGCACCGATGCCGCGGTGGCGATCGCACAAATGCGCAATTTGGCTGCGATCCAGATGAACGTCCCCTGCCCTGTTATCGATCAGGATGAAATCGTTTCCCGCGCCGTTCATTTTCGTGAAACGCAGCATGCATTTTGGTTGCCACAGTCTGCGGCGAAAGCCAAGGTAGGGACGCCGCGCTGCGGCGTCCGGACAGCGCAGCGCGCTGTCCCTACCGCACGCTTGCGATTGCCAGTCCGCAGTTTGGCGTTTACTTATCTGCCGTGAAAAAATCGGGCGTTTGGATTGTGATAGCTCTTGTTGGCTTCACATCACAGTATCTCTTTCGCCGGTGATTACAACGATCTGATTCTCGAGCAGATTAAAAAGATGCCGCAAGGCGGCCGCTATTCTGTTTCACATTTCGCAAAGATCTGCCTTCAATCTTCGGCGCATTTTGAGTCCGGCAAATTTTTCATTGTGCCGTCGGGCCCAAGCTTCTGCTCGGGCGCAACGTATCTGGTGTTCATCAGGACAATCGAGGCTTTGCGCGCGCGAGGCGACCTTCATCTCGATTATTCCACCCTGGAGCGGCTCATCATTCGGGATCAACACGATGGCGAAGGAATCTGGGGCCGCTGGAATGCCAATGGACCGGGCACGGCGCGTCTATTTCACGAACTGGGGCTCGGCCGAAACTTCGATAACTTCGATCAGGCCAGGCCGGGCGATTTCATGAAAATTTTCTGGTCGCGCCAGGTGGGAAGAAACGAGCACGGGCATTCCACCATTTTTCTCGGACTTGAGAATCGCCCGGACGGGCAGTACGTCCGATATTGGTCGAGTAACATTCCGGCCGGTTACGGTGAGAAGAGCGTTCCGCGAAGCAAGATCGCCTACGCGATTTTTTCGCGGCTTCAGACACCTGCGAATCTCGCGCGAATCGACAGCGCGCCTTACGTTGATACTTATTTGGCGTCTCTGCTTCGGACTCGATCGAGCATTTCAGAAGCCGGCACAAAGTGCGGCTTGTGATCGGTAACACTGGGTAGGGTCAACGCGCTGCGTTGACCGGACGGCGCAGCGCGCCGTCCCTACCACAAGCGCAATGCAAATGAAGCTTGCCTCCGCAAATCCGACCCCTAAAACGGGGTCATGCTTATTGAAACTTTAAAGCGTCATTGGTGGGTTCCGGTGATAAGGGGTATCGCTGCAATCATCTTCGGAATAATCGCATTTACGCACCCTGTTATGGCCGCCGCAACACTCGTGCTGTTTTTTGGCGCATGGGTATTGATTGACGGCATTTTTCGCGTGGTAGGCGCGATTGGCCATCGTGCTTCCGATAAAGAGTGGGGATCCGATCTGATCATCGGAATTCTCGGAATTGTTATCGGCTTCCTCACCTTCCACGCACCGGGAGTAACCGCACTGGCGCTGGTCATTTACATCGCCGCATGGGCATTGATGACTGGTGCAACGGAAATTGCGCTGGCAATCAAGATGCGGCGGGAAATCAGAGGCGAGTGGTTTCTCATTCTGATGGGATTGGCGTCGATTATCTTCGCTGCTTTTCTACTGTGGAACCCGCTGGCGGGCGCCGCGGCGCTCATCTGGATTATCGCGTGGTACGCAGTTATCCTAGGTGTGCTGGCGATCTTTTTCGGGTTCCGCTTGCGCAGTTTGCCGACATTCGCTGCGTCCTAGTCAACGAAACGTCTTTGCTTACTTTTGCTCTTGCTCGTGAGCCGCCCCGCTCACGCGGAGAGGCCGTTTTGTACCTGCACCTGCCATATGAGGAATTCCTTCGCCAGCGCGTTTTTCCGCGACCAAACCCGGCGGCGACGGTTTGTTGAAGAAAATGCGTCCTAATGCGATTAATGGAGCGATTACTTTACGGCGCTGGAATATGACCATTCCGATCTTACGCGTCGAACTCGCCACGGCGAAGAAACGCCGACCTTCCTAAGCATCCACTCTTATGAAGAAAGCTCCCCTTGCTACAAAGACGCGACCGCGAAACGGTCGCGCAGACTAACGGAAGTGAATTCGACACCAGGCAATTGCTTGCACGCACTAATGGCGTTCAAGCGCGGTGATTTTTCCGCGCGGCTGCCGGATGATTGGACCGGTGTAGCCGGGAAGATCGCAGACACGTTCAACGATGTGATCAGAACCAATCAGCGCATGACGCAGGAGTTGGAACGCATCGTGCGTGTAGTTGGAAAGGAAGGCCGAATCACGCAACGCGCATCGTTGCGCGACGTCTCAGAGTCTTGGGGGGATGCCATCGGATGCATCAATGTTTTGATCGAGGATCTGCTTCGGCCCACGAGTGAAATGGCGCGCGTCATCGGTGCGGTTGCCAAGGGGAATCTATCCGAAACGATGGCTACTGAGATCGAAGGACAGCCGCTCAAAGGAGAATTTTTGCGTACGGCCAAGACGGTAAACGCAATGGTGGAGCAGCTTGGCGCTTTTTCCTCAGAAGTGACCCGCGTGGCCCGCGAAGTAGGCACAGAAGGAAAGCTTGGCGGTCAGGCAAAAGTTAAAGGCGTCGCAGGCACCTGGAAAGATTTGACCGATAACGTGAATCTGATGGCGTCGAATCTTACTTCGCAGGTTCGCAACATCGCGGCAGTCACAACGGCGGTGGCGAATGGTTATCTTGCGAAGAAAATCACTGTCGATGTCCGCGGCGAATTTCTAGAATTGAAGGATACCATCAACAAAATGGTGGATCAGCTCCGTTCGTTCGCGTCGGAAGTGACGCGCGTCGCCCGCGAAGTCGGCACAGAAGGGAAGCTCGGCGGTCAGGCAAAGGTCGAAGGCGTTTCAGGGACGTGGAAAGACTTGACGGATTCGGTCAACTCGATGGCCTCCAACCTTACGTCACAAGTCCGCAACATCGCGGCCGTGACGACCGCAGTCGCCAACGGTGATCTCTCGAAAAAAATCACCGTCAAGGTGAAAGGCGAAATTTTGGAATTGAAAAATACCATCAATACCATGGTGGATCAGCTTTCTTCGTTCGCTTCGGAAGTGACGCGCGTAGCACGCGAGGTCGGCACGGAAGGAAAGCTTGGCGGCCAGGCCGATGTCAAAGGCGTCGCCGGCACATGGAAAGATTTGACGGACAAGGTCAATCTTATGGCGTCGAATCTCACAGTGCAGCTGCGGGATGTCTCGAAGGTATCGACCGCGATTGCCAGCGGCGACTTGACCCAAAAAATCACCGTCGATGTGCGAGGCGAGATTCTGCAGATCAAAAACGTCATCAATACCATGGTGGATCAGCTTTCCTCCTTCGCATCTGAAGTGACCCGCGTGGCGCGTGAGGTCGGTACAGAAGGCGAACTCGGCGGTCAGGCTGCTGTCGAGGGCGTCGCCGGCACGTGGAAAGATCTGACCGACTCAGTGAACTCGATGGCCTCCAACCTCACGGCACAGGTTCGCAACATTGCAGACGTCACAACCGCTGTCGCCAAGGGTGATTTGTCCAAGAAAATCACCGTGGACGTGCGCGGCGAAATTCTCGAGCTCAAGGACACAATCAACACCATGGTGGATCAGCTCCGCTCCTTCGCTGCGGAAGTAACCCGTGTGGCGCGCGAGGTCGGCACGGAAGGGAAACTTGGTGGCCAGGCGCAGGTGCCGGGAGTCGGCGGCACATGGAAAGACTTGACCGATTCAGTGAATTTCATGGCCTCAAATCTCACTGCTCAAGTCCGCAACATTGCGGCGGTCACGACGGCAGTCGCTACCGGAGATCTCACCAAAAAGATCACAGTGGACGTTAAGGGCGAGATTCTCGAGTTGAAGAACACCATCAACACCATGGTGGATCAACTCTCGTCGTTTGCAGCGGAAGTGACGCGCGTGGCCCGCGAGGTCGGCACGGAAGGCAAGCTCGGCGGCCAGGCCGATGTGCGCGGTGTAGCCGGCACATGGAAAGACCTGACCGATTCTGTGAACTCGATGGCGTCCAATCTCACCGCACAGGTCCGCAACATCGCGGCTGTGACCACTGCCGTCGCCATGGGCGACTTGTCAAAGAAAATCACCGTCGATGTCAAAGGCGAGATTCTGGAACTCAAGGACACCATCAACACGATGGTGGGTCAGCTTCGCTCGTTCGGATCGGAGGTCACTCGCGTGGCGCGCGAAGTCGGTTCGGAAGGCAAGCTGGGTGGACAAGCCGATGTGCGAGGTCTGGCAGGCGTCTGGAAGGACCTCGGCGACAACGTCAACTTCATGGCGTCCAATCTCACGACACAAGTGCGCAACATCGCTGCCGTGACCACTGCCGTTGCCACAGGCGATCTCACCAAGAAAATCACCGTCGATGTTAAAGGCGAGATTCTCGAATTGAAGAACACGGTCAATACGATGGTGGATCAACTGTCGTCATTCGCGGACGAAGTCACTCGCGTAGCGCGCGAAGTCGGAATGGAAGGCAAGCTGGGTGGCCAGGCGGTGGTGAAAGGCGTTTCGGGAACGTGGAAAGATCTCACCGACAACGTCAACGTCATGGCTGCGAACCTGACTGATCAGGTGCGTGGCATCGCCAAGGTGGTGACGGCAGTAGCACAACGGCGATTTGAAACGAAAACTTTACCTTGAAACAAAGGGCGAAATTGCCGAACTCGCCGAAACGATCAATAACATGATCGATACGCTCGCCACGTTCGCCGATCAGGTGACGACCGTGGCGCGCGAAGTGGGTGTGGAAGGCAAGCTCGGCGGCCAGGCGAACGTGCCCGGCGCCGCGGGCACATGGCGGGATTTGACCGATAACGTCAATCGACTGGCCGCAAACCTGACCACGCAGCTCCGCGCCATCGCCGATGTTGCGACAGCGGTGACCAAAGGCGATCTCACCCGTGCAATTCAAGTGGAAGCACAAGGCGAGGTTGCGTTCGTCAAAGGACAACATCAACGAAATGATCCGCAATTTGAGGGACACCACGCTGCGCAACGAGGAGCAAGACTGGCTCAAGACGAACCTCGCCAAGTTCACCCGCATGTTGCAGGGACAGCGCGACTTTCTGACGGTTGGCAAGCTGATTCTGTCCGAGGTCGCTCCGCTGGTTTCAGCGCAGCAAGGCGCTTTTTACATGATCGATAATTCTAACGAAGAATCGGAGCTTAAGCTGCTGGCGAGCTACGCTTCCCATGAAGGTAACGGCGCAAAGAGCCGCTTCAAATTGGGCGAAAGTCTCGTCGGACAAGCGGCGTTGGAGAAACGGCGCATTCTTCTGAGCGATATACCGAACAACTACTCCAAAGTGAGTTCCGGTTTGGGCGAATTTCATCCGGCGAACATCGTGGTCCTGCCGATTCTGTTTGAAGGCGAGGTAAAAGCCGTCATGGAACTTTCGTCAGTTGAGCGATTCAGCACGGCGCACCAGGCGTTCCTAGATCAGTTAACCGAGAGCATCGGCATTGTGCTCAACACGATCGAAGCAAGCACACGCACGGAAAACCTGCTCAAACAATCGCAATCGCTCGCAGCGGAGTTGCAGAAAACAAACCTGGAACTGGAAGAAAAGGCGCGCTCGAATCTGGCGAAAGATCAATTTCTCGCCATGCTCAGCCACGAATTGCGGACGCCGCTTACACCGGTGCTCGCCTCCGCCCTTGCATTGGAGAGCGAGCCGGACTTGCCGAAGGATATTCACGAATCGCTGCAAATGATTCGTCGCAACGTGGAATTAGAAGCGCGGCTGATCGACGACTTGCTTGATCTGACGCGCATCGATCGTGGCAAGGTGCAGCTAAATTTTGAAGTCGTTGATGCGCACACGTTGTTGCAAAACGCCCTCGACATTTGTCAGGCGGAAATCGATCGCAAGAATCTGGCGCGCGTCCTCAACCTCGGCGCACGAAAGGTGCATATGCGAGCAGACCCCGCGCGACTGCAGCAGATCTTTTGGAACCTGATCAATAACGCGGTGAAATTCACCCCGAGAAACGGGCAAATTATCATCACCACCAGCAACGATTCCAAGGGACAACTGCGTGTTGAAATCGCTGATACCGGGCTCGGGATCGAGGCCGAAGCTATGCCGAAAATTTTCGACGCGTTCGAACAAGGCGGGCGCACTCAATTGGGAGGGCTGGGTCTCGGACTCGCCATCAGCAAGACCCTTGTTCAAGCTCACAAGGGAACGATCACCGCGCAAAGCGCCGGCCGAAATAAAGGCTCAACGTTCACATTGGTTTTTCCCACCTGCGAAAAAGCCGGAGACGCAAATTGCCCCGGCGGCGTTACCCAGGCTGTCGGAACGCCAGCCCCTGCGAATTCTCCTTGTTGAGGATCACGAAGATACAAATCGCTCGCTTACGAATTTGCTTCGGCGGCGTGGCTATCATGTGCAATCGGCGCTCAATCTTCAATCTGCCATCAATCTGGGCACGAAGGAGCAATTCGACGTGCTCATCAGCGATCTGGCTTTGCCGGATGGAACTGGGATCGATTTGATGCAGAAGCTTCACTCCACGCAGCCGCTTCTGGCAATTGCTCTCACCGGTTTCGGGATGGAAGACGATGTCCGCAAAAGCTACGAGGCAGGATTCCAGCATCACCTGGTAAAGCCGATTGACTTGAACAAGCTTGACTCCCTGATTCAAGACGGCGCAGCAACATTCTCGAGCGTGTGAGAGCCATTCGTCGTCGCGGCGGGTTTCGTCTAGCGATCGCTAAATCACTAAATCGCCAAATCATTAAATTTGATTACTTCGGTTTCGCTCGCGCCCGTAGCTCAATTGGATAGAGCGTTGGCCTCCGGAGCCAAAGGCTGTGGGTTCGACCCCCGCCGGGCGCACTGCTTTCGCCAGTGACAAGTGATTGGTGACCAGTGACGAGAAAATTCAGGTAAAGACTCGTCACTTGTCACTCATCACTCGTCACGGAATTTTTTCGCTGCTCGAAAAATTCCCCTACGCCAGCGCGTCGAGCCGATTCAACAGATCTTTTTTGCTCGTGACTCCGGTCACTTGATCGCGCAGTTGGCCGTTCTTGAAAAAGAGAAGAGCCGGGATGGCGCGAATGTTGTACTTTAACGAGAGACTCTGATTTTCGTCCACGTTCACTTTTGCTACTTTGACCGCGCCCGCTTTTTCACGTGCAATCTCGTCCAGCAGCGGTGCGATCATTTTGCAAGGTCCGCACCATTCTGCCCAGAAATCGACGATCACGGGCTTGTCGTCTTGTTTCAGTTCGCGGTCAAAACTGGATTCATCGAGCTTGATAACGGTAGAGTTTTCCATGGCTTTAAGAAAAATAAGTCCAAATCTGAATAATCAAAATCAGAACAGAAGCGCCGAGCAGGATCCACGTCAGCAGCATCGAATTTTTCTCCGCAGGCGCCGCAGCAATTGAAGGATCCTGCGAAGACGTTGAATCTGGCGTGGGTTTGACTGAAGCAGATAACGGCATTGAAACCGAAGTCGGCTCCGATGGCTCGAAAAATTCGGTGGAGGTCACATCCTCAACACCAGATCCTCCATTGGACTGCGGTTCTGTTGGAGTATGAAGAGGCTCCTTGTCCAACGACTCGCTCAGGGGCAACTGAATTCGCCCTGCTTCGCGCGGTTTTATGCTCGGACGGCGGTTTCCTAAGTCAACGCGAGCGGTCTCTGTTTTTGGTTCGTTTTGGCTTGCCATGGAGCGGAAATAACTTCTACAAATTTTGGTCGAAAACACGCATTTGTCATCTCTTCGGCGTATCTTTTGCCCAAAGAAATGCACTTTGTAAATTTCCAGCAGGCGAGGAGCCCCGCTTGTTCCCCCTGTCATGTGGAGAGAAGCGAAACATCTCTGACTCCCGTCCCGCGCGCGCTCGGGAGAAATGATCCAGAGATTCCTCGCTCTGCTCGGAATGACAACAAAGCCTACGCCAGTAGATCGTAGCCGCGACTACCCGTGATCCTTCGCCAAATGAACTCGCCGACCGGCGCGGCCTCGGACAAAACCACGCGCGCATCGACATCCGGAGCATCGCCTTCGCTTCGGGCGATATGCGGCTGATCGACCAATAACTTCAATTCGCGTCCAACTTTTTCACGGGCGACGTCATGCGCAATTTGTTGCTGGACCGACATCGCCTGCTCGGTAACGTGCGTTTTTAACTTTCGCGGGGATCTGTCCCGGCATTTTCGCCGCGCGCGAGCCTTCTTCCTGGGAATATTTGAATATGCCAAGCCGTTCGAATCGAGTTCGCCGAATAAAATCGAGAAGGCTCGCGAATTCCGCATCGGTTTCGCCGGGAAATCCAACGATGAAAGTCGTGCGCAACGTGACGCCGGGAATACCAGCGCGCAGTTTGTGAATCAAATTTTCGATATGCGCGCGCGAAGTTTCGCGTCGCATCCGCCCCAACATTGCATCATCGATATGTTGCAAAGGAATATCGATGTAGCGCGCGACCTTGTCGCATTGCGCGATGGTCTCAATCAGTTCATCGCTCCAATGCGCCGGGTGTGTGTAAAGCAAGCGCACCCAGAATTCACCTTCGATCTTTTGAATTTCGCGGAGCAGTACCGCGAGAGTTGGTCCGCGAGTCGAATCGATTGGCTGACGCGGCCCCGCTTTCGCCGGCCACAAATCCATCCCGTAATACGTGGTATCCTGGCTGATCAAGTTAATCTCGCGTACGCCGTCCGCGAACGAGTCCACGAATTTCCGCCAGCACCGAATGCAGGTTGGCGACTGCGATGTTTTCCCCGCATCTGCGGAATCACGCAAAAACTGCACGGGTGATTGCAGCCTTCAGCAATCTTTACGTAAGCGAAATGCGCTGGTGTGAGCCTGAAGCGGGGCGTGTCGTAATCAGGAATGTACGTGGGACGCCGTGTCCGCGAATGAAAGATCGACATCGTCGTTTTCGGAATCAACGTCCAACGTCCCAACGCTCCAACGTCTCAACGTCCAACTGTCTGCATTGAACGTTGAGCGTTGAGCGCCTGCTCGCGATTTATCGGAGCGTTGGACGTTTTCTTAAAATTCTTCTCGACAATTTCTCCGAGCTCGCTCGACCTGATCGAGTCCGATAAACGCATCCACCTCCGGCAACTCGTGGCGTAGTTCTTTTGCGAATCGCTGCGACATGCAGCCGCTGACGATCAGTTTTTGATCTGGTCGTCTGTTTAAGCCGCGCTGCTGATGCGCCTCCAGAATCGCTTCGATGGATTCTTCCTTGGCTGAATCAATGAAGGCGCATGTGTTGACGACCAGCACGTCGGCGTCCTCTGGGCGCGATGTGATTTCCATTCCTCGCTGTAAAACGCTTCCCAGCATGATCTCTGCATCGACAAGATTTTTGGCGCAACCGAGACTGATCATGCCGACCTTCGGTTTCCAGGCGACATCGGTTCCCATTCTGTTTTCATCTCAAGCATTCGATGTTCGACGTTCGGCCTTCGACGTTGGGCGTTTTCTTAGGACTCCTTCCGACTACCCTCAGTTCACCGTCACGTCCTGGTCGTTTTCTTCCAGTGCCTTGCCGTTTTTCGTGATTGTAACGGCCTCAGGATCGAGAACCCGAATCGAGACATGCTTACCGCGAAATTCAACCGGGCCATCAGTCGGCGACACCCAACGTTCGAACGCGGGCTTGCCATTCTCATCGCCTACGGTCACTCTCACGTAGGTTCTTTTAAGTGGGCGGATAGCGACCCGATTCTGGTCGCCTGATTCTGCGAGGCGATGGATTTGTTGGCTCTTGTGCTTTGGTCAAGTCCTCTCGAGTCACAGGCTTGGCCCGACGCACCTCCGGCTCACCCGGCATTACGGCAGCCGCCGCGACCGGATTCGGTGCGATCGTCGGCTGCAGGCGACGCTGTTGTCGCGACCGATGGAGCGGCGGCAACATTACCTGGCGACGCTTGAGTCGGTGCAGGTGAAACAGGCGCTGCGCTGGGTGACACCTGCGCAGTCGACTGGCCCTGCGCCGGAGCGAGTCGCTGCACATTGAGAACCAATTTCATTAGCAAAAAGCCAATTACCAACACCGCGATCCCGACAATCAGTGGCATCGGCGAAACACGATACGCCGCGACCGACGGCTAGCAGGACGGCGCGGCACAACTGGTGCACTGACTGGTTTCTCAGGGCGATTCTCCTGCAGGTATGAGTAGCCATCGACCGTCACGCGCTCGGAATCTTCGAACGCATCAAGATACGGCGTGACATCGACATCCAAAAATTTCCCGTAGATGAGCAGGAACCCTTTTGCGTACGCCAGACTCGGAAATTGAGAAAAATCATCCGCCTCAATTTCCGCGAGCCGGGCGGGACGAATCTTCGTCATCCGCGCTGCTTCATCGAGCGTGAGATTTCTCGCGCGCCTCGCTTCCTGAAATTTTTTACCAAGTCCTTCTATCGTCATGAGCGCGAAAAATGCCGGCTAAACGGCAGCATCGAGATCGACCAGAATCTCGCGTGGTTTGGCGCCTTCGCCGGGACCCAAAATACCGCGCTGCTCCAGAATATCAACGATGCGCGCGGCGCGCGTGTAACCAAGCCGGAGCCGGCGCTGAAGCAATGAAGTGGAGGCGCGTTTTTCCTGTCGAATGATTTCGAGACATTTCTCGACCAGCTCTTCATCTTCGCTGGTCACCTCTTCTTCCGGCGCGGCGGTGGATTGCAGCTTCTCATGCATCGCTGTGTCGAACGCGGGCGGGCTTTGTTTCGAAACGAATTCCACCAGGCGATGAATTTCATCGTCGGTTACGAGCACGCCTTGTGCAGCGAATAAGACGCGAAGCGCTCGGCGGGAGATAAAGCATGTCGCCTTGTCCGAGCAAACGATCGGCGCCGTTTTCATCGAGAATGACGCGACTGTCGATCTTTGAGGCGACCTGGAACGCGATTCGGCAAGGAATGTTTGCTTTGATCACGCCCGTGATTACGTCCGCGCGCGGCGTTTGCGTGGCGACAATCAGATGAATGCCAGCCGCGCGCGCCATTTGCGTGATACGCGCGATTGCCGATCTCGACGTCGGCCGGCGCAGTTTGCATCAGGTCAGCCAGCTCATCGATGATCACAACGATGTAAGGAATTTTGTCGGGAATTTCTTCTGTAGCCGGGGACGTTGACCCCGGCTGATCGCTGGAAACTTCATCTTCGCCACCGCGGTCAACGCCTGCGGCTACAGTCTTTTTCTTTGGCCGCGCATTGAAGCCGACGATGTTCCGCACGCCTACGCGGGCAAACATTTTGTAGCGTCGTTCCATCTCGTCGATCAACGCACGCAACGCGAGCAGCACTTTTTTCGGATCCGTGACGATGGGAAAGGCGAGATGCGGCAGCGAATTATATGCCTGTAACTCGACCATCTTTGGATCGATGATCACGAAACGCAGTTCTTCCGGAGTGAAGCGAAAGAGCATGCTCGCGATCAGCGCATTGATACAAACGCTTTTCCCGCTGCCAGTGGTGCCGGCCACCAGCAGATGCGGCATTTGCGCCAAATCAGCGATGATCGCTTTACCGTAAACATCTTTGCCCAGCGCCAGCGGAATTTTCGCGTGTGCTTTCGCCTCCTCCCAATCGGGCGATTGCAACAGTTCGCGCAGTTTCACGGTGACTTTTCGAGTATTCGCCAGCTCGATGCCGACCGTGTCTTTGCCGGGGATCGGCGCGAGAATGTTGATCCGCTCGGCGCGCGTCGCCCGGGCAAGATCACGCTCGAGGCTCACGATCTTATCGACGCGCACACCTTTTGCAGGGTACACTTCGTAGCGCGTGATCGTCGGGCCTTTGGTGATGTCGCCGGGCGCCACGGCAATGCCGAACTGCCCCAGCGTATCGATCAGGATTTGCCGCACCTCTTCCAATTCAGAGGGATCTGTGGCCGCGCGGCCTTCGAAACTGTGCTCATCGAGTAGATCCAATCCTGGCAACACATAATCTTCCCAGCTCGAAGCAGCGCTGGTCACGCTGGAACTCGCTCTTGCTTTTTCCTCGCTGGCGCGCAACTCGGCGAGAGACGGTTTCCGGCCAAGCGGCCGGACGTGCTCGCTCGGTAACGCGGTTGTATCGACCACCTTTGGCTCTGGGCGATCTGCCAGTTCCTCCGGCGAAATCGTCGCGCCGACCGGCTCGGACACGGGCATGCCTTTCTTTCTCAACGCCTTTTCGTACATGCGCCGCTCCTTCGCCAGCTGCTTCTCCCTGATCTCCAGTTTTTCTTTGAGATCGGCTTTGCGCAGCCTTCGGCGCAATTGCCATTCGTGCAGCCCTGCCCCGAGCCGTCGCGTGGCGGCAACCGTCTCGCGAATAAGATAAATCGGGCGCAGTCCCGTAACCAAAATCAGCGTGGTCGCATAAATTCCCATCACGAGAACAAGCGAGCCGACTGGACCAAGGGCGGCGCGGAGCAACGCCGCGATGTTCATCGGCCAAGCGATAGCCGATCAAGCCGCCGGGCCCTTGAATGTCCACCGGCACCTTCAACCCGAGCAAGTGGCTGATGTCCCATAACTGGTCGAGGCACGCACCAGACAAGATGAACAAAACGATCCATGGAATTCGGGGCGTCACACGCAACCGAGGATGAAACAATTTCGCTACACCGAAACCGAGTAGAACCGCTGCCAGCAACAGCGAAGCGAAAACACCAATAGTTTGATAGCAAATGCCCGCCACAACTGCGCCTACGGGCCCGATGAAATTTTGCGCAGGATGATTCGCTGGCGAAACGCGGCTAAACCAGATCCACGACGGTATATCTTTTGGCGTATAGGAAATCAGCGCAAAAAACAGCAACGTGCCGACAAAAAGTAGAACGAGAGCGAAGACTTCGTTCCAAGCGCTGTTTCTGTCCGTGCGGGCCACCGCGTCTGATAGTAATCCTCAGCGGCGTCTTTCAATCGCTTTGTCCATTTGTCCCGCACGGCACATGGGGTTTGCACCGATGCTGCGCTTTCATCCTTGCGCGCGACACCAGAGACTGATAACTGTGGCAGCGCATTATGGCTCGCTTCCTTCGCCAGGGCGTCGTCGCTGTTGCGCTCGGCATGCTTCTCTTTTGCATATCGTGCGAAAAACATCCGCTCGGCCAGATGCCAGACGTCCAGCGCGAACAACGCGATCCAGCAACAAGAGATCTGGTCGCACGCCAAAAAAACGAAATTCGGACAACCTCGGAAGCTTCACCGACTCCGGCAGAAGCTGCCCGCACGAAGCTCGTTAGGCAAAAGAGATCAAATGGCCAAACACAAATATCTAACCTCGCCGCCGAATCTCACCGGCATGCCGCCAGGAGTGCCGTACATCATCGGCAACGAAGCGGCGGAGCGCTTCTCCTACTACGGCATGAAGTCAGTTCTGACCGTTTTCATGGCGCATTACCTTTTGAATCGGTCGGGCGTTTTGGCGCCGATGAGTGAAAACCAAGCGTACATGTACAGCCACGTTTTTGTGATGGGCGTATACGCGCTCCCGGTCCTTGGCGCGATCCTCGCCGATGGTTTTCTCGGCAAATATTGGACAATCTTATCGCTCTCAATCGTTTACTGCCTGGGCAACCTGACTCTCGCGTGCCTGGCCACTTCCTGGGGGGTTGCAATCGGCCAGCGAACGATGCTCGCAATCGGATTGTTTCTAATTTGTTTGGGCGCGGGCGGCATTAAGCCATGCGTGTCGGCCAACGTCGGCGATCAGTTTGGCGAATCCAACAAACATCTGCTCTCGAAGATGTTTGGCTGGTTCTATTTTTCGATCAACGCCGGTTCGTTTATCTCCTCGATTCTCTGTCCGTGGCTGCTCGCAAATCCCAAGTATGGCCCTGGGTGGGCCTTTGGCATTCCCGGCATTACAATGGTGATCGCCACTTTGTTTTTCTGGGGTGGTCGCAACAAATTCGTGCACGTTCCGCCGGGAGGACTCACCTACTTGCGAGAAACATTCAGTAAGGAAGGCCTCATCACGCTCGCGCGCATCGCCATGGTCTATGTGTTCATTTTAGCCTTCTGGGGTTTGTGGGGGATGAGCAACGGCGTCGAGTGGACTTTGCAAGCAGAGAAGATGAACCTGCACTGGCTCGGCATGGATTTGATTGCCGCCCAAGTGCAGACCGCAAACCCGATCCTGATCCTGATTTTTATTCCGCTGGTTAACTACGTGATTTATCCGGCGATTGACAAAGTCTTCCCGCTTACGCCGCTGCGGAAAATCGGGATCGGTCTTTTTCTCACCGGTTTGTCTTTTGTGGTGATCGTTTGGATCCAGGGCCAGATCGATTTGGGACTTAAGCCCAGCATCAATTGGCAACTGCTCGCCTACGTCATTCTCACGCTCGGCGAAGCAATGGTCTCCATCACCGGCCTTGAGTTTTCTTACACCCAAGCGCCTAACACAATGAAGAGCTCGGTCATGGCGCTGTGGCTCCTCACGATTGCCAGCGGTGAAGGCTTCGTCGCCTTGGTCAATAAATGGATCTTGGGCGCAGGCGGCGCGCACAAGCTCAGCGCTTATCAGTACTTTACGTTTTTCACCTGGTTGATGTTTGGAGCCGCTGTCGTCTTCGTGATCGTCGCCTGTTTCTACAAGGGACGCACTTACCTGCAATCGCAGCAGCTCACGCTCGATGAAATCGCCACGGAGCCGATTCTCCACGGCGGCACGCCGAGTTGAAATCTTGTTGCTGTTATTCTTGTCGATCTCCAAAGAGGCAGGGAGAAAAGTTGCTGCCTGAAGTTTGCTGAATCCAGACGCAACGTCTCGGGCATCTCATTCTGGATGTTTGTGAAACGAGACGTTTAAGCATGAAGCTTTTCAGCCGGATTTTCACCGAGGTATTGGCGCTTGCGGCAATTGCGGTAGCACCTGCTACATACACTGCGGTACCAAACCCTCACACGATTCTTGCGGAAGTTGGCAAGGTCGTTTCCCCGAACGGAATCGACGAAGCCAAGGCGGTGGAAATTGGCGACATTCGCCAATGGATCACCGTGCGCGGCCGCGATCGACACAACCCAATTCTCCTCGTGCTCCACGGCGGCCCGGCCGCACCCGATCTGCCGAACCGTTATCTTTTCGAGAGCCCCTGGACTGACTACTTCACCGTGGTCGAGTGGGATCAACGCGGCAGCGGCAAGACCTATGAGTTGAACGACCCGGAAAAAGTCGCGCCGACGATGCACGCAGAACGCATGTTGCAGGACACAGAAGAGCTGGTCGCCTTTCTGCGCGCAACGTACAGCCAAAAAGAAAATTTTCGCGCTTGGCCATTCATGGGGCACGATCCTCGGACTCAACTTGGCGGCGCGCAGACCTGACTGGCTCTACGCTTACATTGGAGTCGGCCAGATCATCAATATGCGCGAGGCTGAGAGAATTTGCTACGACTGGGTGCTGAATACTGCGCGCAAAAGCTGGGGACGTTCAGGCGGTGAAGGAACTCGAAGCTATTGCGCCCTATCCGGAGCCAAATGGCGCGTTGCCGCTCGAAAAGATCAACATCGAGCGAAAATGGTCCGTGCATTACGGCGGACTGACTTACGGTCGCCAGAGCTACGACTTTTGGGAGAACGCCGAGAAAATTTCGCCGGACTACTCCGAGGCTGATTTCAAGGCAATCGACGCCGGAAGCGCGTTCTCGTTACCAAAGCTTCTGCCAGAAATGGCAGCCATCGATTTCACAAAGGTGATGCGCCTCGGTTGTCCCGTGCTCATCTTTGCTGGCCGTCATGACTACACCACGCCGTCTGAGCCAGTGCGGCGCTGGTTTGATCGATTGGAGGCGCCCAGCAAGCGATGGGTTTGGTTCGAAAAATCCGCTCACATGATGTACGCCGAGGAACCTGGGCGCGTGCTCGTGCATCTCGTCGAGTTAGCCTTGCCGTTCGCGACAGCCTCCGCGCGTGCCAATCAGTAGAGTTAAATCGATCTTCATCGGTCCGGATGGTCTGCGCCACGGCTGGCGATTTTTGATTTTCGTCGCGGCAATTGTTCTTGTAGCGCAATTCTTGGAACAACTGGCAATCGCATTCCTCGAGGCGAAACTGCATATCGATCGGAGTGCGTTGAGCGCGTCGTCGATCATTCTTGGTGACGGCTTCGATTTGATTGTGGTTCTGATCGTGACCGGAGTGTTCGCACTCTGTGAAGGCCGTCGCATCGACAGCTACGGTCTGCCGATGAACGAAGCATTTGGCGGACTTTTTTGGAATGGAGTAGTCGCAGGTTTCGCAGTCGTCGCTTTTGTTGCAGCAGGCATGCTCGCTACCGGCGGGATGCGCATTCACGGCATCGCGTTGCGGGGCACCGATCTTATTTCATCGCCGCTCTTGTGGTTGGTCGCGATGTTATTTGTCGGCGTCACCGAGGAATATTTTTTTCGCGGTTACGCATTGCAGTCACTCTGGCGGGGAGCTGGTTTTTGGCCCGCGGCACTGATCACCACGGCGCTGTTTGCCGGTCTCCATCTGGTGAAACCACACGAAAACGCGATCGATATCGGAATGATTTTCGTTCTCGGCCTCATTATCTGCATGAGCGTTCGTGTTACAGGATCGCTTTGGTGGGCAATCGGCTGGCATGCCGCTTTTGATTTTGGCCAG
This sequence comes from uncultured Verrucomicrobiae bacterium, assembly GCA_963840305.1. GTDB lineage: Bacteria > Verrucomicrobiota > Verrucomicrobiia > Chthoniobacterales > UBA10450 > Udaeobacter. Next base: position 592,735 of record CAWIYE010000004.1, on the reverse strand, counting down.
CTCTTCATCATCGGGACGCGCAATGGCGGCCGCCTGCCGCAGGGACGTTTGTTCGATGTCACATTCTCTGGGCCCGCGTGGATAACCGGGGGCGAACTCGGGACCGAGGCCAGCTGTCTTATGATTCCCGCTGTGTTAGGAACCCTTATCTACGTCATCTGGTTCTTGCGTTGGAGATCACCAGCCCCACAGAGCGCCTAACGAATCGCGCAGCAGCAACTGAATTACTTGGCGCGACGCTTTTTAGCAGGATTACGTTTTCTTGATGCAGCGCGAGCTCGGTTTTTTCCATCAGACATGCGCACCAGTTCGTCGAGATTATATACCCGACGCCGCTTGGTTCCCACTTCACGAAATTCCACCTGATACCAGCCATTCATCCGGTCCACCCGATACCGCTTTTGCGCAATGCGCATCGGTTCGCGCGCGATCACCCGATGGATGACCTTCTCATATTTGGAGCGTGACCAACGTCGCATTCGACGGCGGCCCCAATCAATCGTCCGCCCAACGTCGTCATATGCCTGAGGCCGTTCTGCGAAATCCAAAAGTGAGCGTGCATCTCCGTCGAAAATCGCGGCGATGTGCTCCAGCGCGCTGGAGTCGCTGATCTGCCGAATTCGTCGGCGAAATGGCTTTAGAGCTTCTGCCGCGATTGCACGCAAACTAATAGTTCGACCGTCGCGCAATTTCCAAAGCGGAGCATTGATGTCGGACGTGAATGGATTTTGGCCTAACGATTCGGCCGTGACGCGCCAACCCCGGCGCGAAGAATGTTTTTGCAGACGAAACGGCGTCATCCGGGGAATTCCATACCGGTTCAATTGCCGCAGGCCAAAATCTTCCCAACGCAGGACCGTCTGCACCGCACCCGCGATGAAAGCGCACGTCGCCAGCATTAACGCGGGGTCCGGCGTGAAATCAGCCGTCACTTCGACTCGAGTCCTGCGGGGACGAACGCCGACAGCGCTACTCTGCCGGTTCGAGGCGAGCAAAATCACGGGTACTGGCAAGATGTGCGCGAGCAGATACGCAAGCTTGTTCGCATTGCGTAGTTTTGATTTCCGCGCAGTCGGAAATGAAAAATTATAGTGCGCGCTAAAACCCTGGAGGCGACATTCGCAGCGGTTTCGTCTGGCCCAGTGATCGAGCTCCTTCCGCAAATAGCGGATCTGCTCCCAAAGCGAGCGCGCCGCGCGATAACAACAGCCGGGCTCAAGCTCAACAATCGGTGTCGCGACTTCGATCACTCCGGTGTCGAAGTAGATCGCGCCGCCCGCGGGCAATTGAAACGATTTGCCCGTTCGCGGAATCATTCGCCGGCGCACCAAACGGCTGGGATCGCCAAACACTTTCTCTGGACGCCGTCTGCGTCCATTGACCAAAAGATTGAACTCCGCTTCCAAACCGATCACGGCACGCGGTGGTGTCGCGACAACAGCGCGTTCGCGATAAAAGTGGCCCCGTTCTGTTCCGAGATCCTTCATGTGCGTAACCGGAGCTCAACGCGCTTCGCTGCATTCGCGCGGCGTTAAGCTCACAAATCCTAAATCGATATGGAGATGGTCGTCGGTTTTGCCTCGCTCCGGACCAAATGGCCGCACAAACACAGCCGGGCTGAGCGAGGCCGCGATGGATCCAAACTTTTCAATTGATTTTGCGTCATTGAGAAAAATATCGCCGACGCGGTAAATATTTGCGGCCGTGCCCCAGGCATGAATGCTTTTCGCGCCGCCGATTTGATGCGCAGGCGACCGGTAGCCGCCATTCGCGCTGATGAAAACCGGCGCATCGACTTCGCGGCGAAAATCCTCCAAAAACCTCGCCAGTAGCACGATCGCACACGGCACATAATGCGGAAACTGGTTCAGGAGCAGCTCGCGCCTCTCGGCAATCAACGAGCATCAATTCCGCGAGCGTGAAGTGTGGAGCAAGTCGAACCTCGTGCGCCTCCTGCCAGCTGCCGATTTCATAGAAGAACTGCGGGAGTCTGTGAATATTGCCTTGGAAATCTGTCTCCGCTTCGCCCGGCCGCAGCAGCACGCGGTACTCCTGAGGCAAATCAAAACCGTCAACCGCGTGCAACAGCTCAGCGTTCATCCGGTTTCGGCTCCGCTCCCAAGATCAATCGATAAATCGCGCCAGAAATCGCCGCGACTATCTCGCGCCGCCCATCTCCTTCAGAATCAAATTCGGTCAAGATGACTGCGATGTACGGTTCGCGTTCGGGCAAGTACACAATGCCCATGTCATGGCATGCAGTAGAGATCTCGCCGGTCTTATGCGCCACTGCCGCATGCGCTGGCAGCCCTGCGGGAATCATCGAGTTGAATCGTTGTCCCAGCAAAATGCGGATCGCTTGTTCTTTGCTTTCGTTGCTGAGGAAATCACCGCGCACGGCGGACAACAATTTCAGTAAGCCATCGGCGGTCACTTCATTGTTTATTCCTCTCTCATGTGCCGCGTAGTCCTCAACACCTCGCCGCAGTCTCACGCCGTCTACTTGCGCATCCCGCAGAACTTTGCGCGCATACTCCACACCGATAAAATCGAGCAGCAAATTTGTCGCAAGATTGCTGCTGGTGGCGATCATTCCTTCGGCAAGCATGGAAATTTTCGCTGTCCGTCCGACCAACTGGTACAGCTCAGGCATCGCGTCCGAGTCGGGACTCAGGCGAAAAGGATAGCCGTCAGCTGCGCTGATAAAACGATTTCGCACGTGCAGCGAGTCATCCAAATGAAGCCGGCCTTCGTCTGCCGCGCGAAAAATCGCCAGGAGCACCGCAACTTTGATCGTGCTCGCAGCATGGAACCACCGCTCGCCACGCAGAGAAAATCGTAAACCGCTCTCGAAATCGTGCACCGCCACTGCGATCGCGCGCGCCTTGCTTTCGGCGCTCAATCTTTCCACTTCCTCATTGAATGTGCTGGAAAGATCGACATGTAACATCGACGTGCTCTTTACATACCCGGCGAGAAGTCGCAAATTCGCCGATGCCAAATCTGGCAACCTGGATACGAGCGAAAGATGCAAAATGGTTTCGCCCGATTTTCCGTAAGCATCCCGAAATCAAAGTCTGGAATGCGCGAAGTCGAAATGTTCGCCTGGACCAAATGGATGGTCTCCTGCTCACGGGCGGTTCCGATATTTCACCGGAATTTTTGCGCCAGAAAGTTCTCGATCCTTCACTGTTGGACAAACAGGTCGATCCAGAACGCGACCGCTGGGAATTTGCAGCCGCGCAAGAAGCGCTCGCGCGCGGCCTGCCGATCTTCGCCATTTGCAAGGGGCTTCAGGTGTTCAATGTCGCCCTTGGCGGCACATTGAAGCTCGACATCAAAGGCCACAATTTGCCGGAGCAACGCGATCGCGAAATTCAACCACTGCGCCATTCGCGCGGCGCATCGCATCGTTTTTCGAAAGTGAACAGCGCACATCACCAGGCAATCGAACGGCTTGGAGACGATTTGGAAGTCGAAGCCTGGTCCGCTCACGATGGAATCGTCGAGCAAATACAGCTGCAAAAATATCCTTTCGCTCGCGCTGTGCAGTATCACCCCGAGCGCAGCCGCATTTACGACTCGCTCTTCGAGGATTTCTTTGCGCGATTGGATTCGCCCAAGCGTTAAGCGCTACGAAGAATGTGATGAGCTTACGAGATCGCTTCATCGTTCGGACTTCGTCATTCCTTCGACATTCGTCATTCAGATTTCGTCATTTGATTGCTCATTCCCCACAACGACTTCCAACTTAATTTCCTGAAACGCCAGTTGATCGTGAATGAGTCCGAGCAACTCGAGTGCGCGCGTATCGGGCATGTGCGCGCAACGCAACTCAATGCGCGCCGCCTTGCCGGCCAGCTCCGGATGCGCTTCTGCCATTTCGCCATCGAGCAGAAATGAGACGTACGCGTTGAACCGCTCCTGCAAAGCCAGCAGTTGTTCGTCCGAGCCGTTCCACTCGTCAGGCTCGTTCATCACGAGAACTACTTCACCGGTCTTCGCGTCCTGTGCGATGACATCGATTATGCCTGTTGGATCTTTTGCCTTTGCTGTTCGATCTTCGGTGTTCATTCGGACGATTGAACGTTGGGACATTGGAAGCTTGCTCGCAAAGACTTTCGCAGTTCCAAGAAGGTAGCGGCGATTGACCTCAATCGCCTAAAAGCGGACGTTGCCGGTCGCCGTGGCAAAAACAAAACGTTCAGGTCAATTGACTCTGCTCGGACGAAGCGAAGCAAGAATCCCCGCTTCGCCATCCGAGGCACGTCTTGAGACATTCCCAAATCCAGCCCCCCGCCGCAATTATTGGATCCATTTTGAAACCGATGATTTCACATCTGTTTGTCCGGTAACAGGCCAGCCCGACTTCGCCCGGATCGATATCGATTACGTGCCCGACCGTCTCTGCGTCGAAAGCAAGTCGCTGAAATTTTATCTGGCCTCGTATCGAAACGAGCGCGCGTTCAACGAAGCAGTCACGAATCGCATTCTTGACGACTTCGTCAAAGCGTGCGCGCCGCGCGAAGCCATCGTCACCGCGCAATTCTCCGCACGCGGCGGAATCGCGCTGACTGTTCGTGCCGAGTATCCGGACAAGAAGGCGAACTCGCGACGAGAAATGAAAAAGCGGCGGAACACCGCCGCACTCCAAAGCGCGCTGCGCGCGCCAAAACATTCGTGTCAATTAGTGTCCATTCGTGGTTAATCTAGTCCGAGACGTAGCCTAGCTAGAAATGAAACGCGCAGTCGTTCTTTTAAGCGGCGGAATTGATTCGACCACCACGCTGGCAATCGCAATTGCGGAAGAGCTACGAAGCCTACGCGCTCTCATTTGATTACGGTCAGCGTCACCACATCGAAATCGAAGCTGCTCGCCGCGTCGCCGACTCGTTAGGCGCAAAAGAACATCGCGTCGCAAAGATCGACCTGCGCGTCTTCGGCGGCTCGGCGCTCACCGACGATGTCGATGTGCCCAAGCAGCGTTCGGAAAAAGAAATCGCGCACGGCATTCCGATCACGTACGTCCCCGCGCGCAACACCATCTTTCTCGCGTACGCGCTTGCCTGGGCGGAAGTGATTCCGGCCAACGACATTTTTCTCGGCGTAAACGCGATCGATTACAGCGGCTATCCCGATTGCCGGCCGGAATTCATCGAAGCGTTCGAGAACCTGGCCAATCTTGGAACAAAAGCCGGCGTCGAAGGCAGACGCTTTCAAATTCACACGCCGCTGATCAAATTTTCCAAAGCCGACATCATTCGCAAAGCCGTCGAGCTCGGTGTCGATCTTTCGCTTACCCACAGTTGTTACGATCCGTCGCCAGAAGGTCTCGCCTGCGGCCAATGCGATTCCTGTCTCCTGCGACTCAAAGGTTTTCGCGAAGCCGGAATCAAAGATCCGATCCGTTACGCGAAAAAATGAAGCGTCTGTTCAGAATTTTCGATCTCTCGAAAAACGAACAGCGCGTCGTGCTGATCGTGATGCTCGTTCTGCTAGCGCGATCGCATTCGTCGGATACGAACGCCGCGTTCATCGCTCCGCACGTACGCACAGTGCCGAACGTCATCGATAGAACCGAAACCGTCTCCGAGTCCTGTCGAAGTTGAGGATGAGCAATAGGATTCCATATTCGCGATTCGTGATTGTATCAAAATGAGTTGACTGACGCGCACTCGCTTCCGCTATGACAGAACTACGATGCGATGTATCACCAGCTTCTTGCTGGGATCAGCGGAACTGACTCCTTCCCGTCTGACTTTTACTTGGTACGTTCTATCGCAATCGTTCACGACGCTTTCGACCTGCTATGCGACGAGGCGTGCGTCAATCGTTAGCTGTGCCTCGCAGGCGATCTCGCGTGGGTGCATGGTCTTGATTGGGTCCTATTGAACTCAAGAAGCTTCAATCTGACGCGCGAGGTGTCTGATAAGCTTGTTGGCAACTAGAGGATTACTCGGTGGCGTATTGGTACTTCGGGATTGCACATTAGCATTTCGCTCGACATCCCGCAGGCCGGAAGGCTGTCGACCAATCAGTAGCAAGCCATACTGCTCCAGGAAGGGATAAAGCGGTTAAAATCTTCAACATTTGACATTCAATCTTCGCTTAGGCCGGGAATTCGCCCGTAGCCGACGAAGACCGGACTGATCTTGGCGTCGCCGCTTTTGGGTGGCGGCGGCAATTTGAAATCGAAAACGCTGACGCCCCAACGCTGTTTGCCGTCGTATGTGCGGCCGTCGCTTGAGCCGACCATGACGCGCTTTTTCGTTCGTTTTTCGCGGCCGAGATAAATCATCGTGTGCGTGATCGGCGGATCGCGATCGATGTTGTAGGTGCCGCGCCAAAAGAGAAGGTCGCCCGGCTTAAGCGCGTCGAGTTCGAATGAATCTTCGTGGCGACTCAGAACCGCGTTGAAATCTCCTGCTTTGCGCACCCAGACATATTGCTGGCTGGAATCGCGCGGCACGTCGGGAAAGCCGTTTTGCTGAAGAACGTAATAAATAAAGCCCGAGCAATCCATGCCGCCGTTTTTCGGATCGGCAGAGCCGTAGCTGTAACCGAGATTTTGTTTCGTCAGCGCAAGTCCGGCGTCGATGATCTGTCGCACTTTCGGCGGATAATTGTCGTACTCCGCTATTTGGTCAGGCGAAAGACTCACGTTGGGCCAGCCCTTCTTTCCGAGAGCAGGACGCTCCGGGGGCGAAGGCGTCGACTTTCTGCCGGACTCGGAGACGGTGTCTCTGTCGCAGCCGGAGATTCAGTTGGTGCCGGCGTCGGAGATGCTTTCTTGCGTTTTGATTTGCTTTTCGGGCGTTGGGATCGGAGTCGGCGAAACTTTCTTTTGTTTCGGCGAAGCTGTCGGGCGATGGAGTGGGCGTGGCTTTCTTCTTTCGATGCTTGCGAGTCGGTGTTGGCGATGGCTCGAAAACTTTTTTGATCTTTGTGCCTAACGACTCTTCAGCCGCATGTGCGGCGGAGGCGCGAATAAGAGCGCGCCGAGTAAAAATCAGCGAATTATTTTTTAAAAGCCATTCATGTTGTAGGGCGTTTCTGTGAAACGCCAGTTACAGGCGTCTGACACAGACGCCCTGCAGTTTACCCTCCTCAGCGGAGAATCGAATGTGCGATCCGAGTCGGATGCGCTGAGACAGCGCACGCTACAGCAACAACTCTCATTCCAAGCCCTTCGACTTCGCTCAGGACAGGCTCCGTCAAGGAATCTCAGATTATTACTCTACTGTTTGCGTCGAGAGATGTCTCCACTTCGGTCGACATGACATTACGCGAGCTCCTGAAGAATTGCTTTGTTAAGGCGGATCCCGCCCTCGAAATTTTCGAGCGGAAAATTCTCGTTCGGCGAATGCGCGCGACAATCAGGCAACGCGAGTCCCACCAATAGCGTCTCAATTCCGAGGATGCCGCGGAACTGCGAGACGATGGGGATGCTGCCGCCTTCGCGTATAAGCGCGACGTCGTGATTGAAAGCCTTGCGTAACGCGCGCTGCGCCGCTTCACCGAGTTGGGAATGCGGATCGGTGAGATACCACGGGCCACTGTGGCCACTGATGATTTCCATTGTCACACCTTTTGGCAGGTTTTTTTGCAAATGCTCCTTGGCTAGTTTCAGGATTTCATCGCCCTCTTGTTCGGCAACGAGGCGGAACGTCAGTTTCGCCATCGCATGACTGGCAATGACAGTCTTTGTCCCCTTCCCCTGATAGCCGCCGCCGATTCCGTTGATCTCCGCAGTCGGCCGTGCCCAAATACGCTCCATCGAATTGTAACCTGCTTCGCCGAAAAGTTCGGGCACGCCGGTTTCCTCGCAGAATCAGTTTGTCGCCATCGACTGGAAGCTTGCGCCACGCCTCGCGCTCCCAATCTTCGAGCGGCTTGACGCGATCGTAGAAACCCGCGATGGCCACACGGCCTTCGCGATCGTGAAGCGTGGCGAGTAATTGCGCGAGTGCAGTGATGGGATTCGCAACAGCCCCGCCGAAAACGCCAGAATGCAAATCCATTTTCGGGCCAATGACCTTGATCTCGAGGGCCGTTACGCCGCGCAGCCCGTAGCTGAGGGTTGGCGTTCCGCGCGCGATCATTCCCGTATCGGAAATTACGGCCACATCGCTTTTCAGTGCGTCGCGATTTTCCTCCAGGAAACCCGGGAGGCTCACGCTGCCGATTTCTTCTTCGCCCTCGATCACCAAATGCAGGTTCACCGGCAGATCGCCGCTTTGTTCGATCATCTCCTGGATACCGACGATGTGCGAGAGGATCTGGCCTTTGTTGTCGGTTGCGCCGCGCGCAAAGACGTAGCCGTTTTTAAGAACAGGCTCGAACGGCGGCGAATCCCATAGCTCCAGAGGATCGGGCGGCTGCACATCGTAATGCCCGTAGATCAAAACTGTTCGGCGTCCGGGCTGATGTTTGTTGCGCGCCCAGACGATCGGGTGCCCTTTCGTGGGAACGAGCTGCGTCTCCAGCCCGATGCTCGTGAGCTTTTTCACGAGCCAATCTGCACATTGCTTCAGCTTTTCTTTGTACTGGTCATCAGTCGAAACACTTGGAAATCGCAGAAAAGAATAGAACTCCTCAAGATAATTTTGACGCATGGCAAATCTTCGCGGAAAAACGCCCAACGTTCAACGCCCAAGAAGACGCAGATTGTAGGGCGGGCGCATCGCCTGCCCGGCAAGCGGAGCGCTTGCCCTACAACTGTCACACACTCGCGCGCTCGGAACGCGCGATGGACGTACGTACAAATACAAGGCGGACGCGAGAGCGAGCACGATTCCGGTCACCACAAATTCCCGAGTGGTGGCGTGTGCGAGAATCCAGATAATCGCGACGATCGCCAGCGCAGGCACAATTTTCATCCCAGGAAAATTGAAAGGCTCACCATCCGATCGCACATCGCGTTGCACCAGAACCCAGCAGCCAGCGCAGCAGAGCAGATACATCAACAACACGGCGACGTTCGAAAGCACCGCCAGTTGTTCGAAGGTGCCGCTGAGTGAAAGCGCAAAGGCGAGCGTCGCATAAGTAATGATCGCGACGTCGGGCGATCGATATCGCGGATGAACGTGCGCGAAAAATTGCGGCAACGCGCCGTCGCGGCCGAAAGCAAAGATCATCCGCGGCGAACTCAGGATGTCGCTCGTCACAAATCCAAATGCGGAGATGCTCGCTCCAGCCAAAAGAATCGTGCGGCCCAGGTTGCCGAGAAATTTCGCCGCCGATTCGGCGAGTGGCGCGTCAGGATGATTTGCAAGATCACCGCCGAGCGTGCCCTGCGCTACGAATTGGATCATAAGGTAAATGATGGTCGTGGTGACCAGCGCGAGATAAGCCGACCGCGGAACCGTGCGCGCCGGATTTTTCACTTCGCCGCTCGGAATCAACGCCACCTCGATTCCGACAAAGGCGAAAATCAGCAGGATAACGGCATCGCCTAACGACTTGCTGCTGGGCCAACTGCTCCAGCCAAGATTCGGCGGGTGAACGAAAAATATTCCGACGCCAACGAACAGCAACAGCGGCAAAAGCTTCGCGACTGTGATCACAGTCACCGCACCCGCGCCCTGACGCACGCCGCGGATGTTGATCAACACGAGCGACGCGTAAACGGCGAACATCACGACGACGCGCATTATCGGACTGCCGAGGAATGGAATCACTAGCGCGACCGAGTTTGCCAACACATTCACGACACCGGCAACCGCGCCGATCGCGGTTAAAAAGTAAAGCATGCCAGCGAGGAATCCGACGTAACGACCAAACGCGACTTCGACATACGCATACAAGCCGCCCGTCAACGACACGCGGCTGCCGGCGATCGCGAAACAAGTAACGAACAAGACCATCGCAATCGCACAACAAACAAATGCGAGCGGCGCAGCCGGATCCTAGTCCTCTCGCCACTGTCGCTGGGATCACGAAAATTCCCGCACCGATTGTCGAGCTGACAATATTCGCGGTGAGAGCTGGAATTCCGATGCCGCGGACCAACTGATGATCGATGCGCTCTTCTTGCTGTATCCACGCCGGCGGTTCCATCTGCCATTGGCGCATCCTGAGTGATGGAGTTGTCCAAAGCAAGAATGCGGGTAAACTTTCGGCAGCCAAGGGTCGTGTGTTTCAGAATGGCGGGTAATGGTAGCAGATGCGGCGGAGGGCGCCTCTCCCGGCGAGGGGAGAGGAGGGTCGCCTCTAGAGGCCCATTAATTGTCCGATCCCCTCACTTTCATCCTGTCCCCTTGTCGCAAGGGGACAGGCGACAAAGCACGCAAGGTTCGCGCGATTCCGATCTTATGCGGCTAGACGAAAGCCCAATATCCTGTGGTCGCACCCGGCCAGAACCCCTTCAAATTGTGTGATTTTCCGCTTGTAACCCCTGCAAGGCTGCTGTATTGACGCTGCCGAGGCCCGGGGTGTGGCCCACAATGCATTTACAATCACTCGAGCTACTCGGCTTCAAATCGTTTGCCGATAAAACCGTCTTTAATTTTCACGAAGGCATCACCGCTATCGTCGGGCCGAACGGTTGTGGAAAATCCAACGTCCTTGACGCCGTCCGCTGGGCGCTCGGCGAGCAATCCGCCAAGTCGCTCCGCGGCGACGAGATGGCGGATGTGATCTTTAACGGCGCCGACACGCGCAAGCCCGTGGGTATTGGCCGAGGTCTCGCTCACGTTCACCGATTGTGCCGAAGAACTCGGAATCGACTGGCACGACGTGCGCGTCACGCGTCGGGTGTATCGCGACGGCAACTCCGAATACCTGCTGAACAAAACGCCCTGCCGTCTTCGCGACATTCAAAATCTCTTCGCCGACACGGGCATCGCACGGTCCGCTTACTCGATGATGGAACAGGGCAAGATCGACATGATCCTGAGTTCGCGCCCGGAAGATCGGCGCGCAGTTTTCGAGGAAGCGGCCGGCATTACAAAATACAAGGCGCAAAAGCGCGAGGCGCTGCGCAAGCTGGAAGCGACCGAGGCAAATCTCCTGCGCATTGGTGACGTCATCAAAGAGGTAAAGCGTCAAATTGGTTCGTTGCAGCGACAGGCGGGCAAAGCGCGTCGATATCAGGCGCTGCACGCGGATCTTCGCGTGGTTGAAACTCATCACGCACGCAAACAGCTTGATGCTCTCGAAGCTGATCTCGCCGGCTTGTCGCAAAGAAATCGAGCGTCTGACCCAGTCCGAGCACGCAGCGCGCGGAGAAGATCGACAACAGCGAACAATGCGCTAACCGAAGAACGCCACGCGCTGGACAAGATCGACATCGAGATCGCCGACTCGCGCGCGGAGGTGCAACGACTGGAAAGCGAAATCGCCGCGCACCGCAGCCGCATTGAGTTCAATCGCCAGCGTGCGGAAGAATTCGCCGAGTTGGTCGAACGCGCGCAGCGCGACATCGGTGACGCGGAAAAAAAATGCAAACAGCACGCCGCTGAGGTCGAGCAAACGAATAACTCGATCGCAGAAATCGAGCGGCAGTTGAAAGAAAAAGAAGCCGAGTTGACCGAGCTCGCCAGTCTGGCCGGACAAATCCAGAAAAATCGTACCGAGCGCGGGACACAGTTGCAGGAGTTGCAACTCACGCTGTCGAAATCCGAAAGCCGCATCGCGACGCTCGAGGAGGAACTCTCCGGAACCAAAACGCGGCGAGAATTGACACGCGCTCAAAGTGAACACCTCGCCAAACAGATTCGAACGTTAACCGCAGCGCGCGAGAAACTCGCCAGGCACATTGCTGTCTCGGGCAAAACCAGCCGGCGCGAAGCGATCGATGTCGATGCGAGCCTGCGCGAAAAGGAAAGACTGCTCTCCGAAGCGGAACAGAAGCTTGCCGCGCTCGAGCGGACGCTCGCGGAGAAACGATCGCGTCTGGACGTTTTGCGTCAGCTCAATGAAGAAGGCGAAGGCTTGGCTGAAGGTTCGCAAGCTGTCCTCAAAGGTCTGGACGATCCCGACAAATTTCGTGAGGCGATTGCCGGTTCGCTCGTCGCGCATCTGGATGTCGATCCGAAGTTCGTTCCGGCGATCGAAGCTGCGCTGGGTCGAAATCTGCACGCCGTCATTCTAAAAGACGCGAGCGTTGCTTCCGAAATCATCGCGCGACTCCGGAAAAAGAAGCTCGGCCAGGCTGCGCTGCTCATTCCGCAGTTGACAGGCTCGGCGCAAAAACCAGCGCGGAAAAGTCTGCCGGAGGGTGCGCTCGCCTGGGCCACCGACAAACTGATCGCGCCATCGTCGCTCGAACCACTCGTCGGGCAGTTGCTCGGCAACGTCGTCATTTTCTCGGATTTACAACAGGCGCTTGAGTGTAAAAAGCCGAGCCCGCGCTGGCGATGGCCACGCTCGCCGGCGAATTTATTTCCGCAGAAGGGATCGTCTTTGGCGGCAGCAGCGAAGTGCGCGCGCCGTCATTGCTGGAGCGCAAAGCGCAAATTGCCGATCTGGCGAAAGAAGAAAGCCGCGCTGGCAAAAGAGCGCGAATCGCTTTGCGCGAAACGCGACGAAGCGAAAGACGGCGCTCGAAATCGCTTCGCGGCTCCAGCGTGAATTGGCCGAGACCGAACGCAAGATCGACAATTTGCGATCGGACAAGAAATGCTCTCGAGCACCAGGTGGCCGCGGCTGACGAACGGGTCGCGCACTTGGAGCGCGAACTGCAAACGATGCGGGATCAACTTGCAAAAGAGCAAGCCGACCTGAGCGCGTTTGAAGCCGCGCAGAAGGAGACCACATCGCGCGAAGAAGAATTGACCGAAAAAATGAATCAACTGCGGCTGGCCGTCGCGACCGAGCGCCAGCGCCATGAAAATTTCATCGCGCAACACGAAGCAATGCGCGCACGCGAGGCCGAACTGGTGGAGATGATCGCCGTTCGAAAAACCGATATAGCGATGTACGAAGCGAAATTGGCTGCACAAGCTGAGGAGTCCCGTGAATCGGAAGGCTTAATTAAGAGTCAGACGGCGCAGCGCGAGCAAGCAGAAGCGAACGCGGTGAAAATCGTTGAGCAACGCGCTAAACGACTCTCCACGATTTCCGATTGCGAAGGCGAATTGCGACGTTTGCGAGATTCATTGGGCGAATTGCAGGATCGACGCGCTCAACGACAAGTGCGCGAATCGCAATTGCAAATGAAGATCGACAATCTCGCCGAGCATATTTCGCGCAGCTACCAGATTGATCTTCGCGCGTTTGTAGTGGATCAGCCCGCGTTCGAGAAAGTTTTGCGCGCGCAACTGAAAAGGTGGATCGAGCGCTCCGCGGGCGATGCTACAAATGGTGACGAAGCCGCGTCGAATTTACCATCGCGTTCGGAGACCGCGATCCACCTCAGCGATGTTGAGCTGCAAAAACTCATCACCGATCTCCGCGCGCAGCTCGACAACATGGGCCCGGTAAACCTCGATGCTGTTCAAGAATACGATGAGCTGGAAGAGCGATACAAGTTTCTTGAAGCGCAAAATAACGACCTGACCAATTCGCGGCGCGAATTGCTCGATGTGATTGCCCAGATCAACTCCACCACCAGAAAGTTGTTTGGCGAAACGTTTGCCCAGGTGCGAATCAACTTCCGGGAAATGTTCACGGAACTCTTCGGCGGCGGGCGGGCGGACCTATCCCTGCTGGATGAGAACGACCCGCTCAACTGCGGAATCGAGATCATCGCCAAGCCTCCCGGCAAACAGTTGCAAAGCATCTCGCTGCTCAGCGGAGGCGAACGCTCCATGGTCGCGGTGGCGTTGTTATTCGCGATTTACATGGTGCGTCCGAGCCCGTTCTGCATTCTCGACGAAGTGGACGCAGCAATGGACGAAGGCAACATCAACCGTTTTATCCGCGTGCTGGAGCGCTTCGTCGAGCAGAGCCAGTTCATCATCATCACACACAACAAACGCACCATTGCCAAAGCCGATGTTCTTTACGGCGTGACAATGGAGGAGCGCGGCGTGAGCAAGCTGGTCGGAATGAAATTAACTGCGCCACAGCAAATCTCCGCCGAAGTGCCGTCGAACGGAGGCGAGCAGAATCCGAGACAAGGTCGCCTCGCGCTCGCGATGCGCTAGGGCTTCTTTCTGGGGGGCACAGGCTGCCAGCCTGCGCTCGCCACACAAATTTTTTTTTGCGCGCGATCGTCAATCTCGCGTAAAATCCCAAGATGCTTCAGACGGCGCAGCGGACCGTAAAATCCAAAAAGAAAAAGGCTGCGCCGCCCCACGAGCGCTTTCTCGAAGCATTTCGTTGGATGCTCCTGACGCGGACGCTTGAGGAGAAACTTGTTAGTCTTTATCGCGGCGGACTGATCACGGGCGGCGTCTATATTGGCAAAGGTCAGGAGGCCGTCAGCGTCGCTTGCGGTTTGTTTTTGCAGAAGGGCGACATCTTCGCGCCGCTGATTCGCGACCAGGCGGGGCGATCCGCTTTTGGCGAACCGCTAATCGACGTCACGCGCACATATCTTGGGTCGCGCCTCGGCCCGATGCGCGGGCGCGACGGCAACATTCATCGAGGTCATCCGCGCAAGAACGAACTTGCTATGATCAGTCATCTCGGCGCGATGATTTCGGTCACGGTAGGCACGTTGTTGGCGAAGCGATTTAAGGGCGAGAAAAACTTCGTTGGCCTTGCCTGCATCGGCGAAGGCGGGATGCAGACCGGTTCGTTCCATGAAGGAATGAATATCGCTGCTGTCGAACAAGTGCCGCTCGTGGTCGTCGCGACAAATAACCATTACGCTTACTCTACGCCGAACGACCGCGAGTTTGCTTGTCATGATTTGGTTGATCGCGCGATCGGTTATGGTTTTGAGGGCTACAGTCTCGATGGAACGGATCTTGGCGCGTGCCTGGACGTGGTCGGTAGCGCGGTGAAACGCGCGCGCGCAGGTCGTCCGCCGCAATTGGTCGTCGCGTCCGTGCTGCGCCTGTCCGGTCATGGCGAGCACGACGATGCAAGCTACGTGACGGAGGAGATCAAGCAGCAGCCGTTCGCGCGCGATTGCCTGAAGGTGGCCGAGCAGACAATTATCGACCGTAACCTTGCTGACGCGGAGACGCTCGCCGAATGGCGCAAAGATGCAGTCGCTCAGGTGGAAGAGGCAATTGCTGCCGCACAAAAAGAGCCCGCGCCCGAAGGCGACAAAGAAGATTGGTGCGCCTTGTCGCAACGCAAATTAGCCGATCACGCGGACTGGGATGAATGACGAGGCTCGAATGACGAAATCCGAAGGAATGACGAAGCAAGAAACCAGAAGCAACCCGATGCAACAGACCGAGGCAGGATCACGCATTTGGCTTCGATATTCATTCGTCCCTCGTCATTCGGATTTCGTCATTATTTCGTCATTCGTCATTCGTCATTCGTCATTCTGTTCATGAGCATCACTTATCTCGAAGCAATTCGCGAAGCGCAGGCAAAGGTGTTGCGCGATGACGAGCGCGTTTTCATCTATGGCCAGGATGTCGGCGGCACGTTCGGCGGCGCCTTTAAAGCAACGAAAGGTCTCGCGAAAGAATTTCCTGGGCGCGTATTGAACACGCCGATTAGCGAAGACGCGATCGTAGGCACTGCGATTGGCGCCGCGATTCAGGGAATGCGGCCGATCGTCGAAATGCAGTTTGCGGATTTCTCCAGCATCGCGCTCAACCAAATCCTGAATCACGCCGGCACGCATTACTGGCGAACGGGCATGTCAGTGCCGATCACCGTGCGTCTGCCGTCCGGTGGAACAAAAGGCAGCGGGCCGTTTCACAGTCAATCGATGGAATCGATTTACGCGCATTATCCCGGACTGATCGTGATGACGCCTGCGACGGTGGAAGACGCCTACACCATGCTCATTGAAGCCGTAGCGATCGATGACCCCGTCATCTACTGCGAACACAAATACCTCTATTACCATCTCAAAGCCGACAAATTGCCGGACAAAAGTCTGCCAACGGGTCGCGCGCGCATTGCGCGCGAGGGGCGTGATCTCACCATTGTTTCCTACAGCGCGATGGTGCAGGAATCGCTCGCGGCGGCAGACGAACTCGCGCGTGAAGGTCTCGAAATAGAAGTTGTCGATCTTCGCACGGTAAAACCGCTCGACACAGACACTGTGCTCGCATCCGTCGCGCGCACAGGACGTTTGCTCTGCGTCGGCGAATCGTTTCCATGGGGCGGCGCAACGGCAGAAGTCATCGCACGGGTCACGAGCCAGGGTTTTCATCTGCTCGATGCAGCGCCGCAACGTATCAACGCGAAAGACACTCCGATTCCGTACCATCCAAATCTTTGGAACGCGCATCGTCCGAACGCGAAAAATATTGTCGCGAAGGCGAGACAACTGCTTCGAGAATAAATTCTATGCCGCAAGTTCCGATCATCATGCCGCAATTGGGCGAATCGATCGCTGAAGCCACGATTGTCGATATCAAAGTCAAACCGGGCGACGAGGTCGTGGACGATCAGGAAATCATCGACGTCGAAACCAACAAAGCGGTCATGGGCGTGACCACGCCGTGCAAGGGCAAGATTGCCAAGATTACCGTGCAATTAACGGAGACTTACCCAGTTGGCGCAGTGCTTGGTTATGTAGAAGCGAGCGCAGCAAGACGCTGCGCGATTCGCGAAACACGCGCCGCCTCCTCCACAGCGAGAAGTGGCTGAGGAAATTCCCGCGCGCGCTGATCAGGAAGTTGCTCCGGCGCGAGAGAGAAAAATCCCGACACGTGGTCGGGACGGCGAAGGCGCACGTGTTGGCGATCTACCGGTTCCTGCAATCACAAAAGGCGCGACTTTCATGTCGCCGCGTGTGCGCGCCCGCATGGCCGAATTGCAATTAACAACGGCGGACTTGGCCGGGATCATGGGCACTGGCGCAGGGAATCGCGTCACCATTAAGGATCTCGAAAATTTCGTGCACAAGGATCGAGAAGCAAAGCGCGCATGAAGCTTCCGCTATTCGCGCGGGCGTGGCCGACGCGATGCGGCGCAGTTGGACGCGCCCTCTTTCCACCATTGGCTCGTCGGTGAATCTCGATTCGGTGTTGCAAGACCGGCAATCGCGTGATCCGAAGCCCGGTCCCGGTCTTTACGTTTTGCGTGCGCTCGCCCTCGCTCTCGCGGAAAATCCGGGCGCAGCGGCGAAACTGATCGGCAACCGTGTGGTGCAATCAAACTCGATCGACGTAGGCATCGCGGTTGAAGCGGAGGACGGAATCATGGTGCCGGTGATTCGTAGCGCAGATAAAACTTCGCTTGCCGATCTCGCCACCAAATACAAGGAACTCGTCGAACTCGCGCGACAACGACGGATTTCTCCGGACATGCAAGCCGGTGGCATCGCGACGGTTTCCAACTTCGGCACCTTCGGAATGGAATGGGGCACGCCGATTCCACTGCCAGACCAGACATTGCTGCTCGGTCTCGGAGTCGGGAAAAAAGTTCCGTCGTGGGATGAAGAAAAAAAAGAATTCGTTCCCAAAACCGAGGCACAAATCACACTGAGTTTCGACCATCGGAGCATCGACGGCGGCGGCGCCGGTCGCTTGCTCAAACGCGTGATCGATCTGCTGGAAGATCCGAGAAAATTGTAGCGGCGTTGGTAGCTACTCTCAGGGCTACATGCCAAATCGGCGACGCAGATATTTCGCAATATGTCCCGTATAGCGGGCATCGCTAAACTCAATCATCCCGTTCTCGGTCGGCGAAGTGACCACGCCGACGCTAATCACATCGCTTGCCGCAACACAAATCAGCAGACGACCTTTAAATTGGCGCGTTAGCTCCGCGTATCGCTGTTTGTCCTTTTCGTTCAGAACAATCGTAACGCCGTTTCCATCTCGACTGGGGAATTAACTGACGGACAGACGTTATCGTGAGCAACGGTTTTCCGCTGATCGAATGTGAAGTTCGGTGCATCTTCTGGCCTGGCCTTGGGAGCGATTTGAACAGGCGCGAAATATTGCAGGACTGGAGCGCTCGAATCGCTGGGCTTGAGATCTCCGAACGTCGCAGTGAGGACTGAGAAAAATGCGGTAAGCGCGACGAAGTGACCTTTTCACGATTGGATAAAATCGAACCAAATTCTTACAGTGCAAGATCATTGCATACTTACGCAGACCTTTGGTTCGCGTATCTCCGAGGAATCGCGGCGACAAGGCTCAGCGCGATAATTAAAGCACACGCGATGGCGGCGCTGCCTCCCCAGATCAACCAATTTGGTCGATAGACTAGAGCGAGTCCGCCCATGCGTGCCCGCCGGGATTTCTACCACTGGAAATAATCCGCGATACGAAGTAACGGCGAGTTTTTGATTGCCCAGGCGCGCTTGATATCCGCGAAAATACGGCCGTGAAAAAGTCACTAACGCAGGCCGATCGCCATTTGGCACATCGACATCAACTTCGACTCGATTTCGCGAATCATCGATCTGCGAAACCGTTGCCAGTACAAACTGCTCGTTAGGCCGCGAATCAATCGACGTGACTGAGCGCACGCGCGCGAATGGCGCGCTGCGGCGGTGAAAGACGCGTCCTTCATCCGTTGAAATGATCGGTTCCCAATCCGAGGTCGGCTGGGGCGTGATATCTAATTCTCGCGCGACAACAATTCCATCCACGCCTAACAAAGCTAGTTCGCCGGCGTTGCCAGCCTGAGAATTCAGCAAATAACTGCCAATGTCCGGATTGATTTCACCATGGATCGTTGTCTCGAATTCGCGCGCTACGCCAGCCGCTCGGATTGGGCTGTAGCCATTGATGAAATGCAATCCGGCCCACATCGAGGTGCTGCCCGGCCGCAGGGTTTGGCCAACCGGCTGCGGCTTGTTTGCCACACAATAAGTAAGTTCCGCCCACGGATAGACGCTCAGATAAAGCCGGCGTGGATCGAGCGGCGCAGGTTTTAGCAGCTCCTGAGAAAAATTGTAGGTGGGAACGCCGCAGTTCGTCGGGATGCAGAAATATGTAGCGAGAAATGCGAGAAACGTGACCGATACAGGTATCCATCTACGAAATTCAAAATCGCGGAGCACAAGTTCTGAAAGATACCAATCCGGCAGCAAGAGCGATGAAAATCCAAATCAAGGGAAATGCGTGTGGACCGCTCGCACGGAGAATCAACATTGCGATGGCCGTCAAAACGACGAGACCGAGCGTGGTTGTAGCCACGGTCGCTGATCGCGGCGCTATTCGCAGCGCTTCTGCTGCGCAAATTGCGAGAACCAAATGGAAAAATGGCAGCCAGCGAAAGCTCCAACGGAAAAGACCTGCCGTTGGGATCATGCAAAGCAAAAGGACGAGCAAGAGCAAGAGAAGCTCCCACTTAATTTGCTTCACGAGCATACGCCCGCGCCAGAGGAACCCGGCGATAAGTGCTGCGGGAGCGACTAGTCCGCATGCCAGCTCGGTTGCTGTGTGTGGCAAATAACGGCTGGAAAAATCCGCCCAATTGACAGTCCAGCATGGGAGGATCAACCCTGGCAATGCTGTCGGTGAAACAAGCCATTGCCAATGCGCCGCTGGCGACTGCAATTCGCGTGCTGAACCCTGAACGAGATCGAGAATCGCGAGCCACGCAGGCGCGGACAATCCGAAACCGAGCCCGACTCCAAAGAGCATCGGCAGGATTACCAATGTGGGAGGGACCTTAGTATCCCGACCGTCGCGGCGCTCCCACACTGTTTTGACGGACAACCACGCGATCAAGAACAGCAACATCAAAACCGTGTAGGGAAAACCGCCGGTCACTAGCAGATAAACGAACGGTGCCGGCCAGAGGAATCGCCATTTCGTTCGTTTTGGAGCCAATGCGCGCTCCGCTCCCCACCATGCCCAGGGCAACCACGTGAACGCGCCGAGCGCGCCGAACCAATCGGTCGCGCCCCAGCAAATGATCCAGCCGTTTAGCGAGGCAATCAGCGCAACGAAGGTAGACAATGGCATTGAAAATCCGCGGTCGCGTGCAAGCAAAAACGCGCCCATCGCCAAGACAAAAAGATGCGTAATCGAGAGCGCGGCGGCCTGCTGCGGAAACGTCAGTGGAAATTTCCAGATGAAAACGACAGCCGCATTTATAAAAACGGAAAACGTGCCGTATTGAAATTCGCCCGCTAGATTGCCGCACACCCACGAGTACGGGCTCAGGATCGGCCAATTCCCCTCCGACCAGCTGCGCGCAATGTCAGCAAACACCGGAAGCACTGACAATTCGTAATCGTCATTCCAAAAGAGGAGCGAATTGTGGCAGAGCAGGATTAGACAGAAGGAGACTACGATCAATCCGGCTGATATCGCGCCGATGAGGTCCGAACGCGTGCGCGGTGTATCCATCGCGCGATTCTCTTAACGTTCAACGTTCAACGTCCAACGCTCAACATTCAACCGAAGAACACGCAAGCTCATTTCGAGTTCTTTTCCGCCGTGCGGAAGCTCACAGCGAAAATTTTGATGAGTTCTTCTGTTTCCCGGAGAATCGGAAGTATTTTCGGCGTCGTAACTAGCTGGGAGCATTGCAGCAGTCGCAACCAGCGTCTTGTTTCTTTGAATTCCTTGAGACAAATGCGGAGTTTATGGACGAAGTCTCTCCGCGATTCCGCTGCCTGGGCTTCACCGTGATTCCCTAATGGTGAGGTTCCACAACGAAGAAGTTGCCCGGTGACATGATTCGCAGCTCGCGTGTTTGGCAGCGCATCGACGAGCCCAATGATCTTTGCACTAAATGCTAGCAAGCGCTCTTCGAAATCGAAGCGCGGCTCGCTATCTCGTTGAACGTTGAACGTTGAGTGTTGAACGTTGAACGTTTCGGCTCTTGCACCGTAAGGCCCTTCATCTTCTCTAACTCCAAGCCATTCGATATTCGGTGTTCCGAGTTCGCCGTTCGGCGTTTTCTTCTTCATAGCACCACCGGCTTGCCCTCGGTCATCACGAGGACCTTTTCCTCGATGTGATGGTCGCGAGCGGCTGCGATCAATCGTTGCGGCGGTTCGTGAAGCGGTTCAAAGCCAAGGGGGAAAGTCCCGTAATGCATCGGGATCAAAGTGTCCGCACGCAGCTCAAGAAATGCTTTCACTGCCTCCTCCGGATTCATGTGAACTTCGCGGCCAGTTGGCGCCTCGTAAGCGCCAATCGGAAGCAAAGCGACCTCGACATTAAAGCGGTCGCCGATTTCCTTGAACCCGGGGAAATAGGCAGTGTCACCGCAGTGAAAAATGGTGCGGCCATTCGAGGAAATCACAAAGCCGCCGAAATCGCGGTGCAGATCCGCGAGGAACCGGGCTCCCCAGTGGTGGCACGGAGTAAGCGAAATTTTCAGCGGCCCGAGTTCGACCGTCTGCCAGTAATCCAGCTCGTGCACAATGTGGAAGCCAAGGTCGTGCACCAAATTGCCCACGCCCATGGGCACGACGATCGGTTGATCGGCGGCCACGCGCCGCAGGGTGCGCCGGTCGAGATGATCGAAGTGCGCATGCGTCACCAGGACAAAATCAATCGAAGGCAAATGATGAATTTCAAAGCCTGGTTGCTTCAACCGCTTAATCACCTTGAGCCATTTCGACCAGATCGGGTCGATCAGGATATTGACCTCGTGAGTCTGAATCAGAAATGAAGCATGACCAATCCAAGTAATGCAGATCTCGCCTTCGCGGACTTTTGGGAATTGCGGAGCTGCCGGACCACCAGCGCGTTTGACGAAAAGCGAAGGAATGAGAACGCTGGTAAGAAAATTTCGCTTGTGCCAGTCCGCTCGGGGACGCAACCGCACGCGGGTAGAATCCCGCATTGGCGGGACGCCATCCCGCGACGGCTGACGAACAACATTTCTTCGGCTTTTTTTTGCAAAACGAATCGGCACAACCCCATAAGGATATGGGAGAGTTAAAAAGTTAAAAGAGTTAAAAACGTTACAAAGTTTGGCCGCAGCTCCGCTTTAACGTTTTAACTTTGTAACCCTTTTAACTCTTGTAACCTTCTCCGTTCCGCGTTGAGTTCTTCTGGACATGCGAAGTTGGAGAATTGCCGTTCCGCTGTTTTTGATTTGCTCGGTGGCGTTGGCGTACGAGTCGCGATTGCCGTTCAGCACGGTTTTTAAAGGACAAGACCAGTTCAATCGGCTGGTGGCAAAGGCCAAGGCGGAGAACTGGAAAGCGCTGCCTATTGGCGAACGCACCGCGGCCGTTGGACAAGCTCTGGTCGGGACGCGCTACAAGCATTTCACTCTGGAGATCGACAACCGGATCGAGTCGCCTTCGGTGAATTTCAACGGGATGGATTGCTGGACGTTTTTCGAGATCGCGCTCGGTTTCGCGCGAATGCTGAACGAACCGGAATCGAACTGGACGCCAGAACGCATGCTGTATTACATCGAGCAAGATCGATATCGTGGCGGCCAGTGCACTGGCGAATATCTTTCGCGGCTGCATTATTTGGAAGACTGGCTTTATGACAACGATCGTCGGGGTCTGGTCGAGGATTTGACGCGCGACCTGGGCGGACGCAGCGTCCCGCATTCCGCGCGCGAGATGAGCGCTGGCTGGCGACACTACCGTTATCTCGCCGCGAACCGTTCCCTGCTCGGGCCGCTCGCGCGCATGGAGGCGAATGTCTCCTCGCGACCGCTATACGAAATTCCGAAAAGCAAAGTCTCAGGCATCGAATCGAAATTACGCAGCGGCGACATCATCGGAATCATTTCGCGGGACAGAGGCGGACTTTATTCCACCGCGCACGTCGGCCTTGCGTTGCGTACAGGTGACGGCGTCTTGCATTTCATGCACGCGTCCTCGCCAAGCAATTACGGCCATGTCATCGTTGACGAGGAGCTTTCGAAATACCTTTATCGTTATAACTCGGACAGCGGGATCCTGGTCGCCCGGCCGCTGCGTTAAAGTTCGTCGAATTTATCCAATTCGCCGAGCAAGTTTTCGCAGTTGTTCCACGGCCTCCTCGGCATCGACACCGTGTGCTTCGAGCGTTGCTGTAGCTCCGCAATCCAGGTTGGCACGTAGAACCTCGATCAAGCTTGAACCAGAATACCGGCCGCGAGCTGTGACGAGCCAGATTTCGGACCGGCAAGTCCTGACGTGTTTCACAAACTGAGCAGCAGGGCGCGCGTGCAACCCGAGCTTGTTGATAATGCGCACCTCGCGCCGCGCGGACACAGGCGCACGCTTTTGCCTGAAGATCATGCCTGACTCGTACCCCAACGTCGGTGCAGAAACCTTTCAATCGGCGAGAAGAAAATTTTATCGGCCAATAAACCGATGACTACGATGACAATCATGATGCCGATGACCTGCTCCATGGCGCTTAACTCGCGACCATAGTGCAGAAGCTGGCCGAGCCCGAAACCGGTCAGGATAGTTACAAATATCTCGGCAGCCATGAGTGAACGCCACGCAAACGCCCAACCTTGTTTCATCCCGCTAACGATAAACGGAAGCGCCGCGGGCAGGATAACCTTGAACCACATGTGCAGACGCTTTGAGCCCATGGTCAAAGCAGCGCGACTGTAGATTGGCGGGACATTGCGCACGCCAGTTTCCGTTGCGATCACTACCGACCAGAGCGTGCCCATTACGACCACGAAAAGCATAGCGGCTTCGGTCTGTCCGAACCACAACAGCGCAAGAGGGACCCAACAGACACTCGGCAACGTCTGAAGACCGAGAGCTAGCGTTCCAATCGTGTCTTGCCACACTTTCCAACGCGCGGTCAGCAATCCCAACGGCAGCCCTACAACCAGTCCAATAATGTAGCCTATGAGCAATCGACGCATCGTAACGATCGTGGCCTTAACCAGCGTTCCATCGACGGCAGCGCTTTCCAAATAGACGGCCACTTGCTGCGGCGAAGGCAGGAGGACAGGCGACCAAATCTTTACACGAAACAGCGCCTCCCAAATCAGCAGGAGAAAAGCAAAAAAAAGGGCCGCCAACAAAAAACGTTTCATTGCGCAATTGCGAACTCTGGTTGGCTATAACTCTTCAGCGCTTTCGTAATTTCGGTGGCGTGAACCGCAAGGTCGACACTGTTGATGTCCCGCGGCCGAGGCAGGTCCACAGCAAACTCTTCCCGAATACGACCGGGATGCGGTGAGAAAACCATTACGCGGTCGCCGAGACAAGCGGCCTCGCGGACATTGTGCGTAACAAACACGATCGTCTTGTTCCGCGCTTTCCAGATTCGCTGAAGATCACCATAAAGCTGCTCACGAGTCAGCGCATCGAGAGCGGCAAACGGCTCATCCATCAGCAGCACGCGCGGATTAGGGGCAAGCGCGCGCGCAAGCGAGACACGCTGCTTCATTCCACCAGAAAGTTCGTGAATGTTGGCGCTCTCAAACCGGCTGAGACCGACCAGTTCGAGGTAGTACTTGGCAACGTCGTGCCGATCTCTGTTTGTCAGTTTCGGCTTGAGCTTGAGTCCAAATAGAACATTCCCAAACACGTTCAGCCATGGAAAGAGGGCCGGTTCTTGAAACATGACGAGCCGCTCGCGGCCTGGGCCAGTTATTGGTCTGCCATCCGCCTGCACCTTCCCGCTATCGGCTTTTTCGAGGCCGGCAATGATATTGAGCAAAGTGGACTTGCCACAGCCACTGGCGCCAACAAGACAAACGAACTCGCCCTCAGCAACGTTCAGGCTTACACGATCCAGCGCGAGGACTGCTCCTGATGCACCTTTGAAGCTTTTCGAAACGTTCTCAATTGCAAGTTTCGAAGGTGCGACGACCTCGAGCTCTTCGGCAGCTGAAGAACGATGGCGGGAAACTCGTTGCATCAGGGAATCTCGACCAGCTTCGACGTGTCTGTGGAGCCTTTCAAAAAACCGGCATCTTTCCCATCGTGCACCGATTTGGTAATTAAATCGCGCGATACGTCGCTTGTGAACTGAATCCGATTCCACGCCTGCGCGACGGCATCCGGCGCGAAATCAGCGCGTGTTTCAGCTTTGAGTTCCTGAATCAATAACTTCTGCGCTTCTGCTTGATTCTGCTGCATCCAGTTCGTGAGTTCGATATTCGCGTCTGTGATTTTCTTAGCGAACTCGCGTCGGTCACGGAGGAACTTCACGCTCGAAACCAGCCAGGTGGTGATCGTATTCTTGTCCTCGAGAAACACCCGCGCCTTTGCATCACGTTCGAGTCGGGTTACCCACGGCTCGACTGTCCACACCCCGTCAACACCGCCGTTTTGAAATAGTGCGAGTTGATCCGGATTGGCCGTCGGAATCACCATGACATCGCCGCCGGTTTGGGTGACGCGGAATCCTTGCGCTTTCAACCATGCCCGACACGAAATGTCCTGAGTGTTGCCAAGTTGAGGTGTGGCGATTTTTTTTCCGCGAAAATCAGCGGGGGCCTTGATCGGCGAATCAGCCTTGACCAACAGAGCGGCACCACCATTGGCGGCACCAGAAATGACACGAATCTCCTCCCCGTTGGATTTGAAGTACGCATTCAGCGCGGGCCCAGGGCCGACGTACGTCACATCCAGCGATCTGGCGAAGATCGCCTCCATTGCAGAAGGACCGGCGTTGTAAGTAAACCACTGAATCTCCACGTTTGACCCAAGGCGTTGTTCAAACCAGCCCTTGCCCTGCCGCGAAAGCGCATGTGCAATTACGCCCTGCGCGTGAGTGATGTTTGGGAAATGCCCGAATCGAATCATCGTCTTCTCTTGCGCCGCCGCAAACTGCGAAAACAGAAACAGCGCAATCACCGCTGTGATTTTTATTTTCATATTTGTTTCGGATAGCCGGAGCTTCGTCGCCCTGGTTTTGTGATTAAAACATCAACTGCATTCGTCCGATGACTTCGTCGAACTGATCTTCGCCGAATTGAGGATTTGCCTGACGGAAATCCGACCAGGTATGAAAATAATTGACCATCAATTTAAGATCGTCGCCGCGAATGTAGTAATTGAGGCCGGCGACGATTGACGAGATACCGTCGTTACCCTTTTGGCCGGGATTCAAGTGCTGCCACTGTACGACGGCTTGAAGCTTCTTCGGGATCACGTAATAGGCGCCGGTGACATAAAATCCGTCTGTCGTGAATGCGTCGAAGCCCGGAGGCGCTCCGTTGACTGTGCGCGGGCTCACGTGTTCTTGAAGGAATTCACCAATCAAATCGAACGGGCCCATCCTGAGCCAGGCGTCGACACTCCATGCTGTGCGCTCATCCGGTCCGGGCAGCACGAATGGCGAAAGAGAACCGTCGGAATTCACGAGTAGAGTCAAGCTTTGCGAAATGTTGGTTCCCTTGTCATCGCGGCTGTTCAAAACGTCAGCCCCAAGCTTGAGAAAAGATCCTTTTCCGAAAACATTCTGAAACAACGTGGACTCCAGTCTTCCCACATACATAAAGTTGTTGTTGTCGTTGTTCGTCGTGTTCCGGCCGTTGCCGTTAAAGATCCCGGCATAGTATGTCAGCGCATCCGCTTCTCCTGGCCAGATCGCCGCAAATGGTTTCCCCCAAAGTTGGATACCAATCTGTCGCTCTGGCGTAATCGCGCCCGTCGGCAGAGTCCGCTCGATTGTATACAGAGTGGTGTCCGGTGTCAGCTGCTCCAAACCGAATAGCGCTTTCCACTGACCCATCTTGATCTGCGCCCATGGATATTGATGCCAGTTGATAAAGATGTCCGTCGCCTCGAATGCCGTTCGATTGTTATTAAGTCCATCACTGTTTTCAAAGTCGCCTTCCATCTTGAAATCGAATTGTTCGGCAAAATCACCGGCGAGATTAATTCGCGCGCGGCGCAGACGGAAACGGTCTTTCAAAGCGGTGTCGCCAAACCGGCCTTCGAAAGCAGAGACATCGCCATCTTCAAAATTCACCTGAACGAACCCGCCCAGCACCAGCTTCAACTCCGGTCCCCGCTGCTGCACGTAAATAGGCGCTTTCTCTACGACGGCTTTTTCAACGTACGTTTTCCCTTCTGAGATGATTTTTGTTTTCATTTTCCCTTCGGGGACAGACGCTGTCTGTTTCTCCTTCAACTCAGCGACCTCCTTTTTGAGCTCAGCAACAGTCCGCTCGAGTTCCTCGATTCGTTTAGATTCCGAAGCGCTTTCCGCTGCGAGCGGTTGTATCGTCGTTAGCAGCAGTACCGAAACGACACTGCTGGTCTGCCATACAACACATCTTCTGATAGACATAATTTGTCTCCTTATTTAGCCGCAGTTTTTGCGCGGGCATTCCGTGACTGGCTACCGTGGGACCCTGAAAGTTGCTTCAATGCCTCCACTCTGCTCTCGCCACGAACCGGCGGCTCGCCCTCTTTAGACAAGATTGATGTGAGCGGGATCGTTCTATGAAGAAAAGGCGGAGTGACTTTGTCGCGCCGATATTTGCGAAGTGTGATCCCGACAATGTCGGCGAGCGTGTACCGATCCAGAATCGTGCTAATGGCATTCCGAACGTCGAACATCAGGATTCGCAGCCCGCAGTGAATTTCATCGGGGCATGAGCAGCGAGCGTACGATGTTTGGCTCACGCAGCGGATCGGCGCCAACGGCCCTTCGATCAGGCGGATGACTTCGCCAAATTTGATTTGGCTCATCGGGCGGGCCAGCGAGTAACCGCCAAACTTTCCGCGCCTGCTTTTCACGTATCCGGCAGCCTTGAGTTGCGTAAATATCTGTTCGAGAAATTTGATCGGCAGTTTCTCTTTTGACGCTAACTCGCTGACCTGAAGCATCGGCCATCCCAATTCTGACGCGATGCCAAGATCGATCAGAGCTCGGAGCGCGTATTCGCCGCGTTTGGAAAGTTTCATGGCGTGCTACCGTATCGGGCAGCAGTGCGGAAGAATATCTGGCCTCTGGCGACGCCGTCGGAAGTTGGAATCCATCAACGCCCTCGTTACGTTCCGTGCGGCGCGAGATTTACTTCTCGTGCAATGACGGTTCCGCCCAAGCCCAGCAAAACCAGCTCGCCCTCTGATTCAGCCTGGCGATCTGGTCTTTTGGAATGATGATCATGAGTTTTCTGCGTGGCCTGTGTTTGCCGATGTGCGCTATAGAGCGCGACGGTAAGCGCAGTCAAAGCACCGAAATGAACCAATCCAATCAACTGTTTCATATTTCCCTCCTCCAGGTTTTTGTGAATGTCTACTAACTCGATATGATTTCGATTTCCTACTATTCGAGTATGGAATACGCGTCAAGTGTATTTTTTTGACAAAAAAATTTCCAGCAACGATCTGACCCCTGACTGTGGGCTCGTGGCTAATCACGAACTCCGGAGTGGATTCGTTCGGACGGGATGTAGAAAACAGGTCTACTGCGCTGTTCGTTAAAAGCGACGTGCTGCTAGAATCGCGACGCAGCCCAGCAGGCTATCGGCGCCGCGACGCTGCACACAATTTTTGGTGCCGATGCTTCAAGAGTTGTAGCCGAATCGGGGATCGAGCTTCATCAATTCATCCGCCGCGTATTTCTGATCCTCAAACGAAAGATATTCGCGATACCCACCCACTTTGCGCGTCGCACCTTGAACGATTCCGGATCGCGTACGTCGCCGGGATGCAGGATTTTCGAATCAAACGCACCGGCTGCCTCCAGCTTTTGCATGTTCTCGAATCGGGAGAACTCCAATGCCTCGTGGAACATGGCCATGTCGGGTGCCGATTCGCCGAGCACCGTAAGTAAGTCTCGAAAATATTCTGCCGGCGAGGCGCGCAGCGCTTCATATCGAATTACGATGAAATCGCCGCGAGCGGAGAACTCTTTAATTTCTCAGGAAGGTGCGCGCCCATTCGTTTAGCACCCAAAGGTTCCATAATCGCTGGGCGTGATTCGCGCGACCGCTCTGATGTTGATCGAGCAAATGAGCCGCGGCTTTTTCCTCGATGAACGGCTGGAGCGCCGAGTGAAGAGGGAAGAGTCCGTCGCGAATCTGCTGCCGCGCCTCGTCGCGCCACCACTGCCCAAGCGGAACGGAAAAGCCTCGCTTCGGTGCGCCCAGCACCTCCGGCGGCAGATCCGGCGCGATTAGGTCGCGCAATATTCGTTTGCCCTTTTTTCCGTTTACCTTCCAGCGGCGCGGTAGCTTTGCGCAAAGCTCGACAAATTCATGGTCGAGAAATGGCGAACGCACCTCGAGGCTGCGTGCCATGCTTGCGATGTCGAGTTTGGTCAACAGCGAATACGGCAGTGGCTCGGTGTTGTCCCAGTGAAGAATTCGGTCGAACGCGTTTAGCTTGCCGCTCCAGAATTCGTGCACCAGGCCGCCAAGGAACGAGGCAGTTCGTTTTTGAAACATCGGCGTTGCGATCGATCGAAAGAAGCGACCCGAGAAGAACTCGCCCGAAAACAGGCTGCGCGTTTCTGGAAGCAGGCTGCGCCGCAGCTTCTCCATTATTTTAGTATGCTGCCAAAGTCCGCCTTTCATCGAATCCAGAGTCCAACGCTCACGCCACCCCGATGGAAAAAAGCCGGATACATGATGTTGCCAACCCTTGAGCCAATGTTTCGGATATCCGGCGAAGGCTTCATCGCCGCCGTCGCCGCTCAACGCAACTTTCACGTAACGACTTGTCAGGCCGCACAAAAGCATTGTTGGCAGCACTGATTTGTCCGCTGAAGGTTCGCCGTAATGCCGCACTACATCCGGGAGCAACTTTAGCAAATCGGGATCTCCAACCAGGAGATGATGCTCCACGTCGAAATGTCTCGCTGACGTACAAGCGATCTCCGATTCATCATATTCCCTCTGCGTGAACCCGATCGTAAAGGCTTTCACTTTCTGCCCGAGGCCACGGACGAGGCGCGCCAGCAAAGTGTTGGAATCGAGTCCACCGCTCAGCAGCAGACCTACCGGAACGTCGCTGCGAAGTCGGAGCCGAATGCTTTCGTCGAGCTTCGCTCGCACTAAACCAAGCGCTTCATCGTAACTACAGACAATCTTCTCTGATTGATCGAACGACCAGTAACGCTGCACTTTCACGTCGCCAGCTCGCCAGACCAAGTAGTGCGCCGGCGGCAATTTTTTAATCTGTTTTACGATTGTCTGCGGCGCGGAAATGAATCCGAAGATCATGTATGCCGCGAGCGCATCAGGATCTATCTCCCATGAAGCGAGCCTTTGATCCAGCAGCGGCGCCAATTCCGAACAAAAATAGAGAGTGTCGTCAATTAGCGCGTAGTTGAGCGGCTTTTTTCCCAGCCGATCTCTTGCCAGCAACAACAACTTCTGGCGCGAATCCCAGAGCGCGAAGGCGAACATGCCGCGCAAAAAACGAAGCATCTCTACCCCGTGTTCTTCGTAAAGATGAACAAGCGTTTCCGTATCGCCTCGCGTGCTCAGCCGATGCCCGCGCTTTTCCAAATCGGTGCGCAACTCGATGTAGTTGTAAATCTCGCCGTTGAAAACGACCTGGATCGTCCCGTCCTCGTTTGAGATCGGCTGTCCGCCACAGACAAGATCGACAATGCTAAGCCGCCGCACCGCCAGACCGACCCCAGGCTCCTGAAAATAACCTTCATCATCAGGCCCGCGGTGGCGCATCGCGTCCGCCAGCGGCCGCAGAAACCGGCTTGGATCATTACCCTCTGTCGAAGTGACGTAGCCGGCGACGCCGCACATTGGTGAACGTTATCTTGGACGCACGCAGGAAAAAAGCAGGCTTGGTTTGCAGTCTATATCTGGTAGCCGAACCTCGGGTCCAATGCCGACATCACTTGGTTTGCATACTTGACGTCACTCGGATCAAGGTAGTCAACGTATCCGCCGATCTTGCCGCGGCGCACCTTGTACGATTCGGAGTCGTTCACATCGCCGGGCTGGAGAAGTTGCCGATCGTACTCCAGTGAAGCTTCCATCTTGCGCATGTTATCAAAACGCGAAAATTCCAGCGCATTTTCGAAATGAGGCGCTTCCGGCTCCGCTTCACCGAGTGCGGCGAGCATACGACGGAATTGTTCGTTTGGAGTCGCATGCAAATCTTCGTAGCGGGCGATGATGCAATCGCGCCGCCGCGCGAATTCCGTCAGCCACGCGTTCATCGTTCCAATGATTAGAGCAATGCCGAAAATCGGATCGCGCAGCACGTCTCCCACGACTCGGCTCTTGAGCTGATCGGATGTCTCGGTGGTACGCCGGGTCATTTCAATGTAGTGCGAAACGAATGCGTCCCGGGGATCTCGCGCGAGTAGAATGATGCTGGCTCGCTTGACCGCGCGAAGCGGGATCAAGAATTTGCCCCGGACACGCTCCCACCAACGCGTCTTTGTGTAGTGCTCGTACAGATCGTGCGTGTAAATAATCCGCGGTATGCGCGAGTCGTGGTACGTCTCGGGATGAAGAGAGAACGGGTATTGATAACGAGCGCAAAAATAGGCGCAGAGAAACGTTCGTACCCATGTGCGACCGCTGTTGGGGATCGAAATGACGATGGCGTCGCCACCTGAAAGCTCGCGTGCGCGACTGCTGAAATTACGCCGCGTCCATCGCGCAGTCGACCGGGATTGCCAGCTGGAGTTAGCCGCGGGCAAAAATCTCGAAATCGCCACGGGCCGACCCTCCTTGTACGCGGCCGCCTCTTCCGGGTGAGCTCCGGCCAACCGTTCAGATGTTATTTCGATTGCCATTCGGATCGCTCCGCTGAACCTTCGGACTGTTGCATCAGACCGCAAGAAGTGGTACTTGTTCAAGCGTAAATTATTGGGGGCGCACTGGCTTCGACTCATTGTTGGAAGCGCAGGCGGCATGTCGAGGACGGTTCGTTGGCCTCGTTAAAAACCGAACCAAACAAATAAACGCAGATCACCAAGATCTCGCTCTCGCGGCTTAATTGACCGCGACGTTTGGAGTTGGACGCCTGCTACGGCGCCAAACGTGGACAGCAGGCTAATCAAACGGCGGAGCGACCGCGCCGGATGGTGAAGGAAATTCGTGGACGCTCGGGAGTCGGCAATGCGCCGGTGCATGGCTTGGCTCCTCAGAATTTATCGCCGGATACACATGTAGATGTTTGCGCGGATAGCGACGAGGACAGGGGTTCAACTCCCCTCGCCTCCAGTATGTTGAATATCAGAGACTTACGTTTGTCGATCGGCTTCCATAGGTACGAGACTGGGAACAAATCCGC
Source organism: uncultured Verrucomicrobiae bacterium (assembly GCA_963840305.1). Taxonomy (GTDB): domain Bacteria; phylum Verrucomicrobiota; class Verrucomicrobiia; order Chthoniobacterales; family UBA10450; genus Udaeobacter. Next base: position 560,631 of record CAWIYE010000004.1, on the reverse strand, counting down.
CGATTTCCATGTCGTTGCGCGTGCGTCCGCGCTAGAGCGAAAGCTGCCCAACGACGCGCCAATTTTCCTGAGACACGCTACGATTGACAGCGCGTGAACAAGGACGGTCTAGGGAGAACGCAAACGGCTCTGATCAATGCCTGCACACACTCACCCGCGCGCGCGCGTTAGGCAGGGTCACTTTCGGAATTTGGTGTAATGCTTGTTCCCTGAACTTAGGCGGCACTCTGATCCCACACATGCGCGCACACGCGCGCGTTAGGGACTGTCAGAGTTGTCTAATCGTGTAACGCCTGCTTGACGATCGCGATCCTGTAAAATGCTGCCTACTCGACAGGTGAAACCCGGGCTTATGGGCGACAACGTTTGTTGTGAAAATCCGAGGCGTTTATCGGCTTCGGTAAGTTGATGGTCGTCTCGTCGCGCGCGCGCGCGCGCGAAAAAGGGGGCGTATCGAGGTATTCTCTTGCGGCGTCTCCACCAGTCCAGTCCAGTATCTAAAGAATACTGGAAGAAACTTCGAAGCCCTGAAGCCATGTCGCCAGAGGCGTTCGGGCAGATTCCGCTCGGTCAGGAAAGGAGGGGGCGTGTACGTCCCGTTACGACATCTGATTTGGGGGAAAATCTTCAAGGGGTCCGTCTCGCAGTTTGCGCCATAATGGTGAGCACCATTCTCATTCGCAACCTGAGCAGATCATCAGAGAATTACTGATGTGAATATCTCGAATCTGCTCGTGGCATCAGCAGACCAATCGTACGCGTGTTTCGAAGCACGCGTCGGGTCGCAACCGTCGGCCGCATCCACCTCGCGCCTGCTCGATTAGGAATGCATGAAATTCGCCATCGATTGAAGGCAAACGCTTTCGGCAACACAAGGAATTCTTGCTAAGTCGAACTCCAAACTAGCAATTCGCGCCGCCTCATTTAATTCTCAAATAATGCGCGACGCGCTCACTCCAATGATGCAGCAGTATCAACGGCTGCGGAAAAGCATTCCCGCAGACACACTGCTGCTCTTTCGGCTGGGCGATTTTTACGAGCTGTTTTTTGAAGACGCGAAGGAAGCATCGGGCCTGCTGAATGTCGCTCTGACCAAACGCAATGGCGTGCCGATGTGCGGCGTGCCTTATCACGCGGCGCAAACTTACGTCGCAAAGTTGATCAAAGCCGGGCGGCGCGTCGCCATCTGCGATCAGACCAGTGAACCGCAACCGGGAAGAATTGTTTCGCGCGATATCACTCAGATTGTTAGCGCAGGCACCGTGAGCGACCTCGACTTGCTCGAATCCAAACGCGCCAACTATCTCGGCGCGGTCTATGCCGACGGCACTGTCTTCGGGTTCGCGTATGCCGATCTCAGCACGGGCGAGTTCCGCTTAACCCAGACGCAAGATCGACAATCGCTGCTGGACGAACTTGCGCGCGTTTCGCCTTCGGAGCTTCTCGTCAGCGATGAGCAACAGCAACAGTTCAAGGAAATCCCGAATGCGCTTGGCTACGACAGCTACGCGTTTCTGCCCGAACAGGCAGTCTTCACTTTGTGCGAACACTTCAAGGTCAAATCGCTCGACGGATTTGGCTGCGGACAAATGTCGCAGGCTGTCGCCGCCGCGGGCGCGATCGTCCACTATTTGAAGTACCAACTCCGGCGCAAAGTCGATCATCTCACCTCGCTGCGCTGCGATGCGCCCGCAGATTACGTCCTGCTCGATGCCGCGACGCAAACCAATCTCGATCTGGTTGAATCGCGCAGCGCGCGCGGCACCAGCCTGCTGGCCGTCCTTGATCGCACCATCACACCCATGGGCGGACGCAAATTGCGCTCCTGGATCCTACAGCCATTGCGCAATTTGCCCGAGCTGGAGCGCCGCCAGCAAATGATTGCCGATTTATTGCAGGAGCCGGACCTGCTCGCAGCGATCCGCACCGAATTGAAATCGATTCGCGACATCGAACGCGCAGCTGGTCGTTTGAGCCAGGCATCGGGAAACGCGCGCGACTTGGTCGCGCTCAAAACTTCGCTTCAACAAATTCCGAAATTGAAAGCCGAACTGCAAAAGTTGCTCGACCGCCTCGCGTTTGGGGCGACTCGGGTCAATGAACGAGGCGACGATCGAATCGTTGGCGCAGCGTTTGCAAAATCAAATTCACGAAATGCCAGCGCTGGCGGAGAAACTGGCCAAAGCAGTTGGTCGATGATCCGCCGTTCGTGCTAAAAGAAGGTGGCATTTTCCGCGACGGCTATGATGCTGACCTTGACGCGCTGCGACAAGCGTCGCGTGAAGGGAAAAACTGGATCAGCCATTTGCAGGAGCGCGAGATCGCGGCGACGGGAGTCAAGTCGCTGAAGGTGCGTTACAACTCGGTTTTCGGTTATTTCATCGAGCTCACGAAATCGAATCTCGGCGAACGTGCCCGCGCATTACACGCGCAAGCAAACGACTGTGAGTGGAGAACGCTTCGTCACGCCTGAGCTGAAGGAAATGGAAGCAAAAATCCTCGGCGCCGACGAGCGCACCCGTCAGCTCGAGTACCAGCTTTTCCAGAAACTGCGCGACGAAACTATGCGCGAGCTCGGGCCGATCCAGCAAACTGCCGAGGCAATCGCCGTTCTCGACGTGATCTGCGCGCTCGCGGAAACGGCGCGGCTGTTTCGCTATTGTCGGCCGACGTCTGAATGAAACGCTTGCGGCTGGTAATCAGAGACGGCCGTCACCCCGTGCTGGATCAAACTCTGGTAGAAGAGAAGTTCGTGCCGAATGACACGTCGCTCGATGGTGAAAATCTGCGGCTGGCGATCATCACCGGACCGAACATGGCAGGCAAATCCACTTACATCCGCCAGGTCGCGCTGATCGCGCTGATGGCGCACATGGGCAGCTTCGTGCCAGCAGAGAGCGCAGAAATTGGTGTGGTTGACCGCATCTTCACCCGCGTCGGCGCAAGCGACGATCTCGCGCGCGGCCAATCAACATTCATGGTGGAGATGAACGAGACCTCAAACATCGTCAACAACGCCACGGAGCGTAGCCTGGTGATCCTCGACGAGATTGGCAGAGGCACATCGACATTCGACGGGCTCTCGATCGCATGGAGCGTCGCCGAATTTCTGCACGACAAGATCAAAGCGCGCACGTTGTTCGCCACGCACTACCACGAGCTGACCAAGCTCGCCGAAGACCACAGCGGTGTCTGCAATTTCAACGTCGCCGTGCGTGAATGGAACGAGCAAATTATTTTCCTGCGCAAAATTGTCGCCGGCGGCGCAGACAAAAGTTATGGAATCCACGTCGCCCGCCTGGCCGGTTTGCCAAAGGAAATCCTCGATCGCGCCAAAGAAATTCTCGCGCACCTGGAAAATCCTGATGGCGCAGCTGTGCAGCCCGCCAAACGGAAAAGACCGACTAAAGGCATGCCGCAACCAGAGAAACCGCAGTTGGATCTGCTTTAGGCTGGCGCCATGTGATCCCCCCCAAGGCGCTCCAGTTTGGCTGCCGCAAATTCAAACACTAGCGATTATCCGATGTCGCACCATTTGCGGTGACGGAGTGTGGAAGTGAAACTATAGTCAGCGCGATGGCAGTCAAAACCGAGAAGGAGTTGAGCGAAGCGCTACGATCACTTTGGCTCAAGGCAGTGGCCGCGATTGAGCTGCGCAATTTGGGCTACGCAATTTCACTCTTGCAGGAGATGCTCAAGCAGGAGCCTCAATTTCTCACGGGCCGTGAACTATTGCGGCGCGCCGAGGTAACAAAAAGCAAATCGGCAAAGAAAAGCTTTTTCAAAATCTCAACTGCCTCGATCTCGGTGATGAACGCGCAGCGACAAATCAAGAAGAACCCGAAACACGCGGTTGAAATATTGGAGAAGGTTCTGGAAGAGGAGCCTTACAATCGCCAGGCGAATCTGGTTTTGAAAGAAGCCGCGTTGGCGGCAGGCTGGCCGGAGATTGCGGTTTTCGCGCTGCGCACGCTGCTCGAGGAAAATTCTCGCGACGTCAAGGTGCTGCAGGAGCTTGGGCGTTTGTATCATCAAATGGGAGACAGCGATCAGGAGGAAGAAATCTATAATCAAATCACGGCGATAAATCCGCTCGATGCTCAAGCGCTCCGTCTGGGCAAAGACGCTTCGGCGCATGCATCCATGAAGCGTGGTGGATGGACGCAGGCTGAAAGTTATCGCGATCTGATCAAAGACAAAGAGGAAGCAATTTCACTCGAGCAACAAAGCCGCCTGCGCTTGACCGGCGAAGCGCTCGATCAACAAATTGCCGAAACCTACGCGCGCCATAAAGCGGAACCGGCAAATATCGATCTGGTAAGACGCCTGGGCGCGTTGAACGAGCAAAAGGAAGATTTTGAGGCGGCGATTCGCTGGTATCAGAGCGCTGCCGATCTAACCAAAGGCGCAGACACCGGATTGGCTCGAAGGGTTTCCGATTTGAAAATCAAATGCCTCGAACGGGAGATCGCTGCGCACGAGAAATTTCTCTCGAGGCATAACCCCGACGAAGTGCATGCGAAAAAGTCTGAGGAACTGAAGGCCGCCAAAGCCAAACGTGCAGAAATCCTCATCGACCATGCGCGGGAGCGCGCTGGCGCGGAATCCGACCGATCTCCAGCTTCGATTCGAGCTGGGTGAAAACCTTTTTAATGCCGGGCGTTTTCGCGAGGCCGTGCCGGAGCTGCAGCGCGCACGGCAAAATCCGCATGCGCGATTGAAAGCAATGAACCTGCTCGGCTGCTCCTATAGCGAACTGGAGATGCTTGATCTTGCCATGAAGCAACTCGAAGAAGCTTCGAAGGAAATCGTATCAATGGACGCGACGAAGAAGGAGATTGTCTATAATCTCGGCCTCGTTTACGAGCGAATGGGCGAAGGGGACAAATCGCTCGCCTGTATGAAGCAGATTTACGAAGTTGATTACGGTTATAGGGATGTGGCACGACGAGTAGAAAGCTCCTACGAACAGAGCATCCCGCAAGGTTGACGGCTCAGGGCTTCCTTCCTTGGCCCGGGCGAGACAGTGGTAAGAAGAAATTCAAATTTCTGAACGCTCTCTCAGGTCGTGGATGAGCATCTGTAGTAGAATCCAAAGACCTTAAACCGCCGTTTGCCACGTCCAGCTAAGCGCGAATTTTCGATTTGTACTTCGGGTTTAGAACTGCTCTTGTCAGGCGTTTGTTTTTGTAGAAAACTTGTGCGCGCAGAGTCGCATCCAAGCTGAGGCCAAGATGCGATTCTCAAATGCCAGCCAAGCTGGCAATTATGCGAAATCATTCTAACAAGGAACCCTTATGAAACGAAAACTTATATCACTCTCAACAATCACAGCGGTTTCGGTCGCCAGCAGCATCTGCGTTATCGAAACCGTCCGCGCTCAAATCGACAGCGGGATCGGGAGTAATCCCCATCTTCACAACCAATCCCAGGGGCAGACGGCGGGATCGCCCGGGACCACCGTGGTGAAAATGAGCCAGAAAGACGTGAACTTTATCCAGAAGGCAGCAGGTGGCGGCGCACAGGAAGTAGCGAATGGCCAGATGGCCGAGAAGCAAGCAAAGAGCGCCGAGGTTAAAAGCATGGCCGCACAAATAGTGGCCGACCATACCCGGCTCAATAAGGAGCTAACGGCTTTGGCCAACCGCAAAGGCGTCAATTTCAACACCAGCGGTGTTAGAGCGCAAAACCTCGGCAGCGGTGATTTTGACCGATTGTATTTGAGCTGGCTTGAGCAAGTCCACAGGGCTGATATTGCCGACTTCGAAAGAGCGGCAAAGAGCAGCGATGACAGCGAGCTCAAAGCCTGGGCCTCAAAAGCTCTCCCGACGCTAAAGCAACACCTGGCGATGGCTCAGAGCGCGGCAAAAAAAGGCTGAGTCCGGTAATCAACGATTACTTGCTTTTTAGCGGCGACGCGCCGAAATCGGCGTGCCGCATTTCTTTTATCGCACGGTGAATAATTTGTAGCCGCCGCTCTATGAGCGGCGCATCGAACGCGTCGGGCAGATCCGTGCCGCGCTTCCCACAGGGAAGTGGCTACAGCTTTACGCTTCGACCGTCAATTCGACATCCACCGGGCGCTCTTTCTTGCTTAGCGCGCGGCGAAGTTTCGAGAGCGCGATGTTTTGCAATTGGCGAATGCGCTCCCGCGTCACGCCGAATTTCTTGCCGACTTCCTCGAGCGTCTTGGGTTTGCCACCGTCCAGACCAAACCGCTGGAAGATGATCTTTTTTTCGCGATCATCGAGCACGTCAAGCAAACCGCCCACCTCATTGCGCAAGTTTTTGTCGCGCAACAGTTCGAACGGCGTTTGAGCATCCTCGTCACCGACGATCTCTCCGAACTCCGTCGAATCATCGTCGCTAATTGGCGCATCGAGCGAAGCGGGTCGAATCGAGACGGTCTTAAGTTGCGAAACTTTTCCGCTCGCGATCCCGATCTCATCGCCCAGTTCTTCATCGGTCGGTTCGCGGCCGAGCTCTTCGCTCATTTGGAGCGAAACACGGCGCATCTTGGAGATCTTGTCCACGAGATGCACAGGCAGACGAATTGTTTTGCTCTGATTGGCCAGCGCGCGCTTGATGGACTGCTTGATCCACCACGCAGCGTAAGTGCTGAGCTTTCCGCCCTTTGCAGGGTCGAAGCGCTCCACCGCCTTCATCAAACCGATGTTGCCCTCAGAAATCAGATCCAGAAGCGGCAGGCCAAGATTCGCGTAGTCATGCGCAATCTTGACCACCAAGCGCAGATTGGACCGGATCATCAGGGCGCGCGCTTCGCGGTCGCCCTTCTTAATTTTAGCGGCCAATTCGATCTCCTGTAGCGGGGTCAAAAGCGGGATTTGCCCGATCTCGCGCAGGTAAATCTTAATTCCGGTATCGCTATCTTCAGCAGCCATATAACTCTTTTTCATCGTTCATTTGCGGGAATGGTATCAACAACGTCCTGTACATTTTATTCGCCGAGGAGCTGTCGATCACGCGTTCTAGCATCCAGAGAAGTATTTAACAAGGTTAAATATTCGAATCTGTGACACACCTTGGATGCGTGTTGTTCAATCTTTTTTGCCGGCCTATTTCGGCCAGCCTTTCTACGGAACCTCTATAATATTAAACCCGCCTGGGAGGCCTCAGTCGCGCCGAGATCTGTGAGGGTTATTTGCGCTTTTCCATGATGTGATTTTTTGCGACTCTCGCGATCGCGATGCTCGCGAAAATTTATTCTGCTGCCGTTTATGGCGTCGATGCATATGAAATTGAGATCGAAGTAAACGGAGCGGGCGGAGACCCGAACATTGTTATTGTTGGGTTGCCGGACGCAGCGGTGAAGGAAAGCCGTGACCGCGTTACCACCGCGATTGCAAACAGCGGCTATTATTGGCCGCGGGGGCGCACCACGATCAATCTCGCGCCAGCTGACATTAAAAAGGAAGGACCGAGCTTCGATTTGCCGATCGCTCTGGGAATGATTGCCGTGACGGAGGCATTGGACAGTTCGCCGTTCGAGAATTTTAGCTTCGTGGGTGAACTCGCGTTGGACGGTTCGGTACGCGCCGTCAAAGGTGTTCTGCCAGTCGCTCTCGAGGCGCGACGGCGCGGGAAGCGGGCGTTATTTGTGCCGGAAGCAAACGCGCTTGAAGCTGCAATGGTCGATAGGATCGATATCTACGGCGTCCAGAATTTGCGACAGACGTTCGCTTTTTTGCGCGGCGAAATCACGCTTCTCCCGACGCGCGCTGATCTGAGCAAATTTTTCGCTGCGCACCAAGATTACGATGTCGATTTCAGCGACGTGAAGGGACAAGGCCACGTGAAACGCGCGATCGAAGTGGCTGTCGCCGGTGGTCACAACGTCTTGATGATCGGTCCGCCTGGTTCGGGCAAATCGATGTTGGCTAAACGAATCCCGACCATCATTCCGCCGCTCTCGCTCGAGGAAGCAATCGAGACAACAAAAATACACAGCATCGCCGGCCTGCTCGATACCGAAAAATCTTTCGTCTCCACACGTCCGTTTCGCCCGCCCCATCACACCATCAGCGACATCGGTTTGCTGGGCGGCGGGACGTTTCCAAACCCGGGTGAAGTGAGCCTGGCGCATAACGGCGTTCTTTTTCTGGATGAACTGCCCGAGTTCAAGAGATCGGCATTAGAGGTGATGCGTCAGCCGCTTGAGGACGGGAAAGTCACTGTGTCGCGCGCGGCAGGCAGCGTCACCTTTCCATCCGAATTCATGCTGGTTGCCGCAATGAATCCCTGCCCGTGCGGCTACTTCGGCGATCTAAAACGCGAATGCCGCTGCGGCCCCGTACAGGTGCAGCGGTATCGTCAACGCATCTCTGGGCCGTTATTGGATCGGATTGATCTGCACATCGAAGTGCCGGCCGTCGAGTACCGCGACGTCGCCAGCGAACGAGCCGAGGAATCCTCCGCGGCGATTCGCGAGCGCATCGTTCGCGCGCGTGAACTCCAGCAACAACGCTTTCGAAACGACCCGAAAGTAAATTGCAACGCGCGCATGGCCACGCGTCAGCTAAAGCAGTACTGCAAACTCAGCCAGGATTCGCAGGAACTGATTCGCGTGGCCATGAGCGAACTCAACTTAAGCGCCCGCGCGTACGATCGTATCCGGAAGGTGTCGCGCACGATCGCCGACCTCGATGGCAAAAACGACATCGCACCTGAGCACGTGAGCGAAGCGATCCAATATCGCACTTTCGATCGCACGCTGTGGGTATAGTTGCTGCCTAGTTGCGTTTAGACAAATCGAGCGCGATTCGCGCGATGCTATAAAACAATAATGCCGCCCCGATAGGCACAAGCCAGACACCTAACCCCGGGTCGCCGTCGTAGATGACAATTCCGCCAAGGAAAAAGCCGGCCGGCAAAAGGATCGCAGCCCAAATTAATGAGAAAGAGACCGATGGCCGCAGCGCAAAGCGGTCCACCATTCGCGCGGTCAAACCCGCAGCGATGTTCACAACCGCCAGCAGCGTTCCGTGCGCGTGCGCGAGCGTGAACATGAGCCGGCGTGTTTCGTTTCCAACATCGACATACCATCCGATCTTGAAACCGTGCAGCGTTTCGAGAACCGCTCCGAGCAACAGGAAGACGAGGAGCGACCACCAACCGAAGTCGCAAATTGCGGTCAGCCGATTGCGTGACTGATTGCGGTTGTTTCGGCGCCCGTTTCATTCCGCTAGAAAAATTGGTTTCTCGTCCCGCTCGCTCCGCAATCGTTGGAAAACATCCTGCCGAATTCGGCCATCCGAATCGATTGCGGTCTCTCGCCGATAGAGTGCATTCGGGTTGCGCACATCGCGCAGCCATTTTTCGTAAGCCCGCGTCGCCGCTTCACGCAGCGTTTGATCGGGCGCGGAGTAAACGAACGGAAACTCGGAAAAGCCGGGCAGCGTTCGAAGCGATTTCCACGCATCGAAACGCACTGCGGCATAAGGATCGGTCAGCACGTAGATCAGATAAGGATACAGCCAGTCGCGTCCCGAAACTTTTTGGGCGCTCTCCCAACCCATCCCCCACGCAACGAGCGCGCGCTGGCCAGCATCGCCTTTTAAGACCCACTGCACCGCCGCAGCGATGGTGCGATCATCTTCGGAAAGTTCCGGCACAGGTTGGTTATACCATGCGTGCAAATGCTGCGCAGCCCATCCGAGCGTTTGATCGAGATGGCAAAGATTGCACGCGTTCGGCCGCCCATAGGCAATGCTTTCCTGCACGGTTGGGCGACGAGACCTGATGGCTGCGCATCGCGTGCAGCAACCCGAACGTAGTGCGCGGCATGTGGCAGTTGTAACAACGGCTACCGGATGATTCCGCGCTATGATGCGTGTGCGCGACGAGTCTCGCGCTCATGTCCTTGTGGCATTGCAAACAGGCGGCGTCTGAATCCATCTTCGGTCGTAACTGATCGGTGCGCGCCCACGTTTTCGCGTCGGTTTGGCCAGGCGAGTCGAGGTGCATCTCGTGGCACGAAATGCAGGAGAATTCGCCGCCGCGAAAACAAGGCGACGCCTGCACGCCGTTGAATTCGCGCCCAGTGACGCGAATCATCCCGTCGCCCCAGAATCGATTGTGAAAAAAATCTGGCTCGGTCCGGCGAATGAAATCCTTTTGTTCAGAGTGATCCGGCGCGTTGGGTTGGACCACGAAGCGTTCCGAGAGATCGCGATCCCCGGGACGAAAAGCACCGCCATGACGATTGAAATCGATCTTGTCTTCCATGCCATTAAAAGCCCAGACGCTGTGGCATTGCCCGCAGGCGAGGCCGGCTTCCGGACCCTTCAAATTTGCAGGATTGGTAACCGTTGGGTCCGACCTCGTTGTGAGATGAATTTTGAAACGTCGAAGGGGATTACGATTCCGCTCGATGTGCTCGCGTCCCTCACTATGGCAGGCTTCGCACGCGATCCCGAACTCGGCCACTTGTGAATCCCATTTGTTGCCCGCAACAAATCGGGATTGCCCTTCCGTAACGTGGCAATCCATGCACGCGCCGTTCCACGCACCTGTGGAATAATATTCCTTGATTTGCGGCGGAATTAGAAATGTCTCGGTCACTGGCGCCCACATTTTCTCAGCAACGATGTAACCGAATGGAAATTGTTGCAGGGTCCGGCCCTCGCCGGTCTCCAGCCAAAGGATTTGCAGATTGTGCGAACCGGTCACGAGCACGACTTGTTGCGGTTCACCATAGCTGCCGCCGTCTGGCCGTACGCGGACAAATACTTTGTCGCCGTTGCGTTCAGCTTTGTATTCGTGGCCGTCGTGTGCAAGCTCGAGCCCGTCCATGTCAGGCGGCAAACTCTGTGTGCGTTGCCACCTGCGTCATGGTGCGATGAAAAGATGCGTGCCAGCTCGCATAATTTCCGGGATGACACGCGCGGCAGGCATTCGAACTCACATAACCGGCGACGTGCGACTGGATGGGACGATTCTCCGGCGGTACAGCTTCGCGCTGAAAATCCCGAAGCGAAACCAGTGTGAGAGCGCTCGCGGCTGCAACCGCTGCGACAATGAACAGCCCCTGCCACCAGGATCGAGACAGCTTCCGCACAATTTCCGGCACCGATACTATGAGAAGCGCGGCGCGCGAGCAAACCCTCCTTTAAGAAGAAACAGATCATGGCGTCATGGGCCAAGAAGTTTTTTGAATCCAACTCAGATGCACAGCGCATCTCATAAGAAACAAAGAATTATGAAACCAACATTCCCAACACTGATTCGTTCTCGCAGCAGCTGCGAGTCATTCGACGGCGGCAAATCCACAAGCCGACGCTCGCCGATGACAGATTACAACTATCATTCCGTCGCCTTGGAGGGATCGAGCGCACCTTACCTGCACGCTCGTGCACGATCGTTTTGGAATATCACAGGCGATTATTACAAAAGCGAAGCACGCCAGGATTTTTGGGGTGAAGCCTCCCTTTGGGTGGTTCTCGCGCTGACAGCATTTCTCCCCTTGATCAGCAACGCACATGCGGTGATGGAATTTGTGCGTGCGATTAGCAGGTATTAATCAACAGGGCGCTCGATTCCTATTAGCTGCATTATTGTCGGCACTTGCGGGCTGCGGGTCCGCGGTGCATCGCACGCTCGAGGAAACGTTCGAGCAAACCTACACGATTGAACCGACCGCGAACATCGCAGTTATCAATGGCGACGGCGCGGTCTTCGTTTACGGTTCGAACACAAATGAGATGCGGGTGCAAGCCATTAAACGAGCGTACTCTCGCGAGCGACTGAAACAGATCGCAGTTAATGTCTCCGTCCAGCCAGCCTCGGTTTCAATTAACACCAAATTTCCGCCCAAACCGAAGTGGGCGCTGTTCGATCGCTCCGGCACGGTTGATTACACTATCGTTGTCCCGGCCACGGCCAGTTTAGCGCGTCTGGAATTAGACGGCGGCGAAGTTTTGGTGGACGGAATGCGCGGCCCGACGACGCACGCGCGCCTGGGGAGCGGGCGAATGTTCGCTCACAACTGTTTTGGAGCGATCGCGCTTACGCTGGATCGGGGCACGCTCGCCCTCGGTTACGACTGGTGGGAGCGGGGAAAATTTTCAATTGAAGCAAATATCGGGCACGGAAATGCTTGGGCTTTTTTCCCAATTGATATCGTTTGTCACCTGGTTGCAGAAACGGGGCACGGAAAAATTGGAAATGATTTTGCGGAGTCAGCTGAGCGTGGGACCAAAGAGATCACAAAAATCGACGCGTTAATTCACGGGGGAGGCGAAGCCGCAGTTACAATGCGCGCGAAGGAGGGCAGCATAAAAATCGTGAAAGCTAGTCCGTGAGATGAAATGATTTGACCAATTTGAAATTTGAAAATTGAAATTTACTCATGCCTTCATTCGATATCGTCTCAGAAGTGGACAAGCAGGAGCTCGACAACGCGATCAATCAGGCGCGCAAAGAACTGGCCACGCGTTTCGATTTCAAAGGGGTAGCTGCAGAAATTCTCTCGGAGAAAGACAAGATCACGCTCACCGCCGATGATGCCGCTCACCTCCGTGGGTTACGCGAAATTTTTATCGGCAAACTTTCCAAGCGCGGCGTCGATCTGCGTAACATCGAACAGGACGAGCCTGCCATTTCATCTGTCGGTCACGCCCGGCAGGAATTGAAAATTCGGCAGGGCTTGGAAGGAGATAAAGCGAAGGAGATTATTCAGGCGATCAAGTCACAAGGTTTCAAGGTGCAAAGCCAGCTGCAGGACCAGCAAATTCGGGTGACCGGCAAAAAGAAAGATGAACTACAAGCAGTGATTCAATTCGTGCGCAGCCGCGACTTCGGCGTGGCGACTAATTTCAAAAATTTCAGAGACTGAACGCGGGCAAATTCCAAGCACCAACGTCCAACATCTAAAGAAATTCCAAGCGGCAAGCTTCAAAAGTCCAGCCGCATTGGCGCTTGAAATTTGGTGCTTGTCTGGAGCTTGGACTGGAACTTGGACCTTCTCATCCGCCTTGCACCGGCGGCATGATGGCAATCTCCTCGCCCGGTTTGAGCTTGTGGTTGCGATCGACAAATTCCACGCCCGAACCGATCAAAATGCTTTTGTCGTGGGAGCGAAGTGCAGGTTGTCTTGCATAGATTTGGTCGAGCAAATCGCGCACTGTCGCGCCTTCCGAAAGATCGACATCCAACTCACGCATTCCAATCAGATCGCGCAATTGTGCGTAAAACTGCACTCGACACTTTCATTGACTCATTCCAGTTTTCAGCGCCTTATGGTAATTGTCATTCTGAGCGAAGCGAAGAATCCTGATCAGTTCTGGGCCGATCCCCGCGAAAATAAACAGACACGTTTCGCCAAGCCTGTCCTGAGCGAAGTCGAAGGGCTCAACATGACAGCGTGATCTCGATTGCTCCAGCAATTCCTTCCTTAGCACGCCGATGTAGGGCAGGTTGCGATAGCGTTCCATGAAATCGAGCCCGTAGCCGACGACATATTCATCTTCAATTTCGAACCCAACATAATCTGCCTCGACATAACGGGCGCGCGGTTTCTTTTTGCTCAGCAACACACAGACCCGAATGCTCAGCGGCCCGGCCGCGTCGAGTTTCTCGCGAATGGCTGCCAGTGTATGGCCGCTATCGAGAATATCGTCCAGAATCAAAACGTCGCGGCCGGCCACATCAGGCAGCGCGATTTGCTTAAGAATCACCTCGCCGCTCGTTTGCGTTTTTCCATGATAACTGACCACACTCAGGCAATCCAATTTCAATGGGAGCGGAATGCGTCGAAGCAGATCAGCCACAAATATGAGGCTTCCGTTCAACACTGCGATCACAGTCAATTCGCGGTCGCAGTAATCATTTGAAATCTGCGCAGCCAGTTCGTCCAGCCGCTTGTGAATTGCCGGTTCATCAAACAGCACGCGCTCCAGATCGGCTCTCACAACGATTACTAGGCCATTAGCCGAGGCGGATATCAACGCGCTATCAAGTAACGGCGGACTAGAGACCGCCGCTTCTTGCCTGCCCGCCCTAGCCTTGTGCAAAGCCGGTTTTGCTCTCATCGCTACGCTGCATAACATGCTCGCCATGCGCGTTCATCACGAAAAACTCGAAGTTCGCACGCACGGAAAAGGGCTGCACGAAATTACAGACGAAGTGCAGTCGAAGATCGACAGGTGCGGCGTCCGGAATGGGACGGTGACTGTTTTTGTTCAGCACACCAGTTGCAGCATTGTCATCATGGAGAACGCCGATCCAACTGCGCGAGGTGACTTGGAAGAATTCTTTAATCGATTAGTGCCTGAGGACGCCGATTACTTTACTCACGGTTCTGAAGGCAGCGATGACATGCCATCGCACATTCGCATGGTCTTGACGCGCACCAGCGAGACTCTGCCGATTGCCGACGGTAAAATGCAGCTTGGAACATGGCAGGGCATTTTCCTCTTTGAACATCGACGCGCCCCGCACCAGCGGAAAATTTTCGTTACAATCATGGGCGAATAACTGTCGCAGCGGTCTGCTCGTCTCGCCGTAGGTCCGCGAAGGCGGATGATCGTCGTGCTTGCCGAGGCATCGTAAGAATCTGACCAAAGATTCAGGCGCAACGACGCACACAGGTCGGAAGCCAGGGACGCAACATAGCAGCGCCGCGCCGTCCCGAAAACCTCCCGGGATCAGCGCGGCGCGCGATTCGTTGCCGCCTGTCGAAAACTCAAGGTCAAGGCATAATGTACCATCAACCTCACCAACAAGCCTCCAACACGCAGCTATTGGTGATCCAGATTAGAGCTGAGCTAGGTTCGCCCACGAAATATCCCGCGCCAGGCTCCAGGGTCACCACAACGCTGTAGGCTCTATTGTCCGATGCTCCTCTTGGGTCAGCCAAGGTTCTGAGCGAGATCACTCCGTAGCCGGATGGTCCGATGAAGGTCGGGGAGACAAGCGAAACGTAATCAACTCCTGCGACAGCGGTGCCGCTGACCTTGTAGTTGACGTACATTCCACCGAACACGACCGGAGGGCTCATCTTCAGGACGAATGAACCGGTCTTTCCCCGGAGGACATTTCCGGCGCTATTTATGGTGATAATCGGGCGATTCTCACCATCAGGGCTCATTGAGTAAGCCGAGCTTGCGCTCTGGTTAGCAGTAGATGCGGGGGCAGGGCCACCGTGGGTAGCAGCTGGTGCGAAAGTAGGCCCACCCTGAGGGCTTGGCTCGCCTCGGTGACGGGCCCAAGCGCAAACGCAAGCGCAGACGCTATGGCTATGACTACGATGTTTTGATTTTTCATTTTTTATTTTCCTTTCATTGTTTTTGGGCCTTCTTTGATTCCTCGTTATTGAGTTGTCATTTCTGGCCTTTCACCTGAGGTAATGCGTAAAATCCGGCGCGAGGTTACGCGGAAAGTTCGAAGTAACGCTTAAGAACCGTGGATTGCGCCGATATCACACAGTGGAGCGCGGCCACCAGTCTGCCCGTGTTACTCCGTTGGCCTGCTAGGCCGGCGTCGTCGCGCCATAGGCCAACCGAAGATGGAAGCCCGGCCAAGGCGGGCGAAATTATGTTTGTTTTCCCGCGCAGAGTTTTGGAAAGCTGGATGAGAGCACAAGCGATCCCGGATCTGAGCAAGCTTCGGAAGAGCCGGCGTAACGACGAACACGACTGCCAAAGCCAGGCGCGTAAAATAGCGGCGCCGCGCCGTCCCGAAAACTTGCCCGGGGAGCAGCGCGGCGCGCGATTCGTTGCCGCCTGTCGGACTAAAGTCAAACTCAATCACCGTGATCCAGCTTAATCCAGATTGTGGCTGAGTGCCGCCGGAGTGCGCGCCTAGTGAATATCCCGCGCCGGCTTCCAGGGTCACCACAACGCTGTAGGCCTGACGGTTGGACGGTCCTCTGGGGTCAGCCAGGGTGTGAACCAGGATTACTGCGTAGCCGGATCTGTCCGATGTAGGCCGGAGAGATAAGCGGAACGTAATCAACTCCTGCGACAGCGGTGCCGCTGACCTTGAAGTTTACGTACATTCCACCGAACAGACCGCAGGGCTCATCTTCAAGACGAACGAACCGGTCTTCCCCGCGAGCAACATTCCCGGCGCTATGGATGCTGATAGCCGGGCATTTGCACAGCCTCAGGGCTCGGCTGGTGGCTGGCAGGTGCGGCCTCACGGGTAGGCCCACCCTCAGGGCTTGGCTGTGCCCCGGTGAGTGGCGCAAGCGCAAACGCAAGCGCAGACGCCATGGCTATGACTACGATGTTTTGATTTTTCATTTTTTGTTTTCCTTTCATTGTTTTGGGCCTTCTTTGATTCCTCGTTATTGAGTTGTCATTTCTGGCCTTTCACCTGAGGTAATGCGTAAAATCCGGCGCGAGGTTACGCGGAAAGTTCGAAGTAACGCTTGAGAACCGTGGATCGCGCCGATATCATGCATTCGGGAGCAGTCGCCGTGGCGACCCAGTCTGCTGGTTTCGGCTGCCAGCCGAAACGAACTTCAATAATCCAAATTGCTACGCTTCGACCGCGTCTTTGCAGTCCAACTGGATCGCGGATGTCTGCGCTACCCGGGTTACTCCGTTGGCCTCCTACGCCGGCTTCGTCACGTCATAGCCCGACCGAAAATGGAAGCCTGGCCAAGGTGGGTGAAATTATGTTTGTTTTGCGCGCGCAGAGTTTTGGAAAGCTGGATGGGAGCGCAATGATCCCGGATCTGAGCGAGCTTCAGAAGAGCCGCGTAACGACGGACACGACTGCAAAAGCCAGGGATGGTACACAGCAGCGCCGCGCCGTCCCGAAAACCTCCCGGGATCAGCGCGGCGCGCGATTCGTTGCCGCATGTCGAAGGATTCAAACTCAAGGCTTAATCCAGATTAGAGCTGAGATCACCCGGCGGTGCTGCTCGACTCGCCTAGTGCATATCCCGAACCAGGCTCCAGGGTCACCACAACGCTGTAGGCTTGACGGGAGGATCCCGCCCTGGGGTCAGGTAACGTTTTGAGCGAGATCACTGCGTAGCCGGTCTGTCCGATGTAGGCCGGGGAGATAAGCGGAACGTAATCAACTCCTGCGACAGCGGTGCCGCTGACCTTGAAGTTTACGTACATTCCACCGACCAGACGACCGCTGAGTCCATTTTCAGCACGAATGAGCCGGTCTGTCCCCGCGCAACATTCCCGGCGCTATGGATGGTGACAACTGGGAGTTGCATATCCTCAGCGCTTGTTGAATTAGCCGTGGCTGCAGTCGTGTTAGTAGCAGATGCGGGGGCAGGGCCACCGCCCGGACTTGGCGCGTTGGTAGCGAGATCGTGATTAGCGATACCGCCAGGATTCGGCGCCGCCTCGGTGAGCTGCCGTAAGCGCAAACGCAAGCGCAGACGCTATGGCTATGACTACGATGTTTTGATTTTTCATTGTTTATTTTCCTTTCATTGTTTGGCCTTCTTTGATTCCTCGTTATTGAGTTGTCACTTCTGGCCTTTCACCTGAGGTAATGCGTAAAATCCGGCGCGAGGTTACGCGGAAAGTTGTAGAAGCAACCGTGCTGGCTGCGACAAGACGAGTTCTCTAACGTTTCCAGGACTTAGACACTGATTTCACGAACTTACACTGATCGACTCAACGGCTCTGAGGTTCGTGCAAGTTCGTGCAGTTCGTGTCCGTCTTTATGTGATTGCTGATGGGTGCCCATCGGGTAACTAATTCCCTTTCGGCGTGTGCCTGACCCCGATGATGCAACAGGGGCTTTTTGCGGACCGCAGCACCAATTCGTTTCCTATCATAATGAGGGCACCGTTAGTTGGCGCCGCGGGTTTGGCTACAGAAAGCGGTCGTAACACCGGGAATGCTTCAGTTACCAACGCAACCAAAACGAATGCAGACACAACTGCACATTTCATCTGCATTGTGAAGATCGGTTTCACAGAAGTTCGACTCTTCACAAGCTGATTTCCTCTGCGATTAAGTCTTCGGCGCGAATGTCTGTTTCCTCTGCCGTTTCAATACGCGCCCACTCTGCTTTAATCGCTTCGCCCACTGCGACGGGTAACCCCGTATCTAAGTCGTAAACGATAAAAGTTTTCATAACTCAAATTTCTTGTTTGTGATTTTGATCTCCACTGACGTACTTCGGTAGATCCGCCGGGATATTGCAGGAATTTTAGCGAAACGAAGATTTACCGGATCGCAGAAGACAACGAGGTCTGTTGTCGCAATTAGGAGAAAGGCCCGGCTAATGACGCGAACAAACTGCGCAAAACCCTTCGGTGCGTCGAGTGGATCTCCGCTAGGCATTTTTCACAAACCCCAGACACCAATTTTTCAAATTTACATCGATAGGAGACACCAATTTCACGAATTAACACCAATGAGTTGGAGACTCTTAAATTCGTGACGATTCGCCCGCCGCTCCGGAGTACTGCGTAGGCGGGTGTAATTCGTGTCCTCACCATCGCGTGACTAATTTCCCTTCGGCGCCAGGGAGGCGACGATTTGCTCAAAGCGCGGATCGCCGCGGAGTGGGTCCCAGAAAGGGAAGGCCTTGAGCATGCCGTAGTGGGCGCATAGAGGTGCGTAGACTCCGGGTTGAACGACGGCACTCAACTGCTCGATAGCGAGATCTGTCTCGCCCGCCCACGCCGCGGTCATGGCGAAATAGGCGCTCACTACTGATCCATTGATCGCGTCCTTTGAAACCGGCGACAGCTCGGTTGCGCGGCGTCCTTCCTCCAACGCCGCTTGTTTGTTGCCAAGAGCGGCATCGATCAATCCGAGCAGGCAAAGCGCAGGCCCGTAATCTTTCTGCTTTTGCACGACCTGCTCCTGCGCCGCGCGTGCGGTGGTAAAGGCACGTCGCGCGCGAGCTTCATCGTGCATCGCACGGGCAAGCAAACCTTCGCCGAAATCGCGGTTGGGTACAATCGGGACGTCAGGAAAGATTGAATTGTCTCCGGAAGCGGCGAGTGCCTGCTCGACATGAGCCCAGTCACGTTTGGCAATCGAACATTCAAACCAATTATCGACAACGTCGGGAAGAGACTCGGGGCGCTCCCTCCGCACCTGCTCCACAAACCGGCACATCGGATCGGGATCAGCGCGCCATTCCAGATCCATATGTGTGCGAAGCACACCAAGCGGGACGTCATCCGGTTTGATTTGCAGCGCACGATCAAACGTTGCCGCCGCCTTCGCATACCGCCTCAAGTCCCGAGTAGCTGACACAAATCTGTTGGAGAAGAGAGGTATTTCGCGGATCGAGACTTGCTGCCTGCTGCAGGGCGTGCAGTCCTTCTTCGAATTTGCCCTGTCGGCGCAAAATGTAGCCAGTAAGTTGAACGTACTCGCGGATCGTTAGGTAATCCTTCCCGCGCGAGATCCAGCTCCGACAGCGCGCCATTGTAATCCCGCAATGCATAGTAGGCGTGCTGGGCACGCGCGAGATGGGTGGCAGCGGAATCGGGGCGAAGCTCGGCAGCCTTCTTCAGCGCTTCCTCTGCCGCGCTTAGACGCTTCGGCGTATGGTCGTATCCCATCGCATACAGACCCAATCATTGGCTAGCACCAGTTGGCAAAATGCAGCGTGGAATGCTGGGTCCCGCGCGATCGCAGATTCCAAGAGATCGACTGCCTCTCTATAGGCTCGGTCGGCCGTTCCGCCTCCGCCTGCAATCAGCATCAGTGTCTTCGCCTTGCTGTATTGCTCGAATGCGACCACGTCAGCGGTTGGACGTTGCTCGATGGTGTTTTTCTCCGCGGGCGAAAGCCTGGCCTGAAGTTGATCGGCGATGGCTTTGGCGATTTCGCTCTGGATGGCAAAGACATCGGCCAGATCGCGGTCGTAGGTTCTGCGCCCACTGGTGCGCGTCATTGCGCGCATCGATCAATTGCGCGTTGACGCGCACGCGATTGCCCGATCGCTGAACACTTCCTTCCACCACATTCGCTACTCCGAGTTGCTGCGCCGATCTCGCGCAGATTGCGTGCAACGCCGCTCTTGTAATGCATCACCGACGTGCGGCTGATCACTTTCAGGTCCGCGATCCTGGCCAGATCAGTCAGGATTTCGTCCTGTACCCCATCAGCAAAGTAGGCATTCTGTTTCTCTTCGCTTCGGTTCTCAAAAGGAAGCACCGCAATGCTTTTCTCCGGCACCGGGAGGTTCAAAGGCTGTTTCTCAGTCACAGCCGCAGGCCTGTGTTCCATCGACAGCGGCCAGAGAATGGAAAATGCAGCTGCACCGAGGACCAGTATCGCAGCGGCTGCGAGACCGATGCCGGCGCGTCGTTCTCCGCGCGCTTCTGCCGTGCAACGTCGCAATTCCGCTGCCAATCCGTGTGTGCCGGGCCGCGCAGCGGGCTCGAATGCGAGCATCGATTCGAGCAGCGACCGCAGCCGGGATGGAACACGCGCTGCTTTCAGTTGTTCGATTCGAAGCGCATCTGATTGTTGTGCGCTGTGAACCTCCTCCACCTTGTGGCCTACAAATGGCGTAGATCCTGTAAGCGCGAACCAAAGCGTTGCGCCTAACGAGTAAATGTCCGAGCGCACGTCCAGCGGACAATGTTCAAATTGTTCCGGGCTGGCAAATTCCGGCGTGCCGACAAATCTACCTCGGGTCAACGACAACGGATCGCCCGGAGCATGCAGCGCCTTGGCCAGACCGAAATCGATTATTTTTACGACCACTTTCTCATTGTTGCCGGCACCGCCAACCGTCTCGTCATCGGGCGAGACGAGCATCAGATTTGCTGGCTTTAAATCGCGATGGACTAACCCCTGCTTTTCCGCGACAATTAATGCAGCAGTGATTTCCTGTGCGATGTCGATGGTCGTGCGCACACTGAGCGGTCCCGCGCGGCGAACCCTTTCCTCAAGGGTCTCACCGTCGATCAATTCCATCGCGTAAAAGTATTGGCCGGTGTCCTCGCGAATTCCGAATTGGTACACGGTGGCGATGTTCTCCTGCCGCAGTGCGCAGCGGCCCGAGCTTCGCGCAGAAAACGTTCCCGGGCATCGGCACTTCGCCTGGCGATGCCGGCTTTAATGATCTTTAACGCAACCTTGCGCTGGAGCGACGTGTCGATGGCGCGATAGGTCACGCCCATCCCTCCACGCCCAAGCTCGTAAAGACTTCCATCCGCACGCCGCTCGATCTCATAGATTCCGAAGCGCCCGTCGCTGGGAACGGGAGAATCCGGCACTAAATCATCCCCGCCGGGGTCATCTGCCTTCGCCAAGGCTACGGCGGACAAGCCGACCCCGGCTACAGCTTCTTCGGCGAGCAGATTAAGACCGCTCTCGAGAAGGCAACCTGGGCAGCCTCCTTCTGGCGCATCCGCTGGGATTTTCGCTCCGCATTTTTCGCAAACTCTGGTTGCACTGATCACGAGTTGGTTTTCGTTGCGGGTCCGGAAGAAGGCGAAGAACCTAACGGCGGAAGAGGTCCTCCACCTGATTCAGATCCGTCTGCTGTGAACGGTTTTACAAAAACCCTGCGACTTTGTCTGTCAGGCGTCGCCTAATTTTCATGTAGGGCTTTACCTTATATGCGTCAGATACAAATCACAGCAACTCATACCGAGCGAGACGCAAATTTCACGAATCTACACGACTGCATATTTCATTTGCGTCGTGAAGACCAGCTTCACAGAAGTTCGACTTTTCACAAGCTGATTTCCTCTGCGATTAAGTCTTCGGCGCGAATGTCTGTTTCCTCTGCCGTTTCAATACGCGCCCACTCTGCTTTAATCGCTTCGCCCACCGCGACGGGTAATCCCGTATCTAAATTGTAAATGATAAAAGTTTTCATAACTCAAATCTCCTTTCATCTGTTTTGCGATTTTCATCTTCACTGACGTACTTCGGTCGATCCGGCGGGATATTGCAGGAAATTTAGCGAAACGAAATTTACCGGATGGCAGACGACAACGAGGTTTAGTGGCGCAATTGGGAGAAAGGCCGGCCTGATGACGCGAGCAAACCGCGAAAAACGTTTTGCGGTTCAGTGTTGCTTTTCCTCGCAGAGTTTTTGGAAAGCCGGATCGGCGCGTAAAGGATCCCAGAACGGATCGAGCCTAAGAAGAGCCGGCGTAATGGGCGTTGTGGCGTAATTCCAGCCGGCATAGGGCGTTTGTAACAGCTGCGTGAGACTTGAGATGGCGCGGCTGTTCTCGCCGAAAATCGCCTGAATGAACGCTAGGTTCTCTTCTAAGCCAGGTGCACTCACCTGATCTTTAGCCAGAGCAGAAGCGTGATTGCACGCTCCGCTAGCTTTAGGGCCAAGTCCTTCTCCCCCATCAGAGCACAAGCGTTAGACAGTAATGCCGCGAAAAAGGCGTTGTCTGGTTGATCTTTGTAGAGCTGCTCGAGTGTATTGCGTGACCGTTCAGCCGTAACCTTTGCACCAGCCGTATCGCCAGCGAGGCGCTGCGTGAAAGCAAGCGCCACCTGATCAAAGTCCTTCCAGATCTGAGAATCAAAATGAAATTGAGCCAACCGGACTTGCAGCAATCGGATGGCTTCACTGTAATTTCGTTCAAGTCTCAACTGAGTGATCTTGATGTAAAAAGTACTCTGATTACGGGTCTGCTCGTTTATCTCAGATAGGAACCTGGCGGCTTCCTGCAGGTTACCCTGCGCCTGATAAATCTCGGCCTTTAACGCTATCATATCCGGATCGTTTGGCGTAATGTCCAGCGCTCGATCATAGAGCTTCAGCGCGACCTGGAATCGTCGAAGCATGATGTAAATCTCCGCCGTGGTGCATGAGTAACTCCCGGTTACGTGGGTCCAAAGTGAGTGCTCGCTCGAAGTAGTCGATGCTTTGATTCCAATTTCCCTCGCGTCGGGCAACTCGACCGAGGGCCTCTGGCACCTCGCTGCTGCCCGGTAACAGTTTGCTGACGCGCTCGAACGTCGCTTTGGCAGCCCCGTAATCACGCAGCACCCAGTATTGGTAATAACCCAAGGCGAGCAGGGTTTCAGGCGAGTTTGGCTCCAATTTTTGCGCATTCTCCAAAGCACGTTTCGCTGGGTCGTCCCGAGCGGCAAGGGTGACGTCGATGAAGCGGTTAAAGTAGAGAAGGGCGTCTGCACGAGAGAGCCGCGCCCAAGCGCTCGCGAAATTGGGGTCAAGCTCCACCGCCAGCTTATAAAAGGCGGCGGCTTTCCCTTGGAGTTCGCCAAAGGTCAAGTTGGCGGAATCGTAGTTGCGTTCTTCAAAAGCCAAGCCGCGCAGATACGCATCGTAAGCTTCCGGATTGTTTGTCGGTTTAACTGCCAACGCTTGCTCCTCCCGACCGCCGAGCTTCGTTTGCAAAGACTCCGCGACTCCCTTGGCGATCTCGCTCTCCAGGCCAAGGATGTGAGTAAACTTGCGATCGTAAGTTTCCGCCCAGAGGTGGGAATCCGTTTGCGCGTTAATCAACTGAACGTTGACCCGCACCTGATCGGCCACTTTTTGCACGCTGCCCTCAAGAATGTTCGCCACGCCAAGCTGCTTCGCGATCTCGGCGAGATTGCGAGGTTTGCTCTGATATTGCTGCGTTGAAGCGCGCGAAATCACTCTTAAATCCGCAACGCTAGCCAGCCGCGTCAGGATCTCCTGTTGAATGCCCTTTGCGAAATAGGCATTGTCCGGATCGGGACTGAGATTTTCAAACGGCAAGACGGCGATGCCGTTTGTTACGGGATGAGGGATAAATTCGCTTTTCCAAACAATCCAACCCGCAGCTGCCGCCAGTGCGATCAGGGAGGCTGCAAGTACCGCGCTGGTTGGATTGCGTCGTGACCACTTTCTACTACGGATGAAGATTCCAGTGCGCCGCGCTTGAACGGGTTCATGCTTTACCCAACGTTCAAGGTCTTCAGCCAGCGCGAGTGCGGAAGAATAGCGGCGCTTTGGATCTTTCTCCAGGCACTTGAGGCAGATTGTGGAGACGTCACGGTCTACTTTCGGATTTAACTGACGCGGCTGTCGCGGTTCGGTATTTAGCAGTAAGCGGATGGTTTCGTAGGTGGTGCCTCCGGCAAACGGCGGCTGACCGGTGAGCAGTTGATAAAAGACTGCGCCGAGTCCGTACACATCTGTTGCGCTTGTGATTTGCCCGTTCTGACCGCTCGCTTGCTCAGGCGCCATGTAACTGGGCGTGCCCAGCACCTCGAGCGTGCCCGTGACCGTGCTTTCTGTCTCGACCAGCCGTGCCAGGCCGAAGTCGGTCAGATGTGGTTCACCCTTTTTATCAACCAGAATATTCCCCGGTTTGATGTCGCGATGAACAATCCCGTGTTCGTGCGCGTAATGAACAGTGCGCGCTACCTTGGCGATTAATTCCGCGACACGCCGGACTGGCATTGCTTCTTGCTTCGCAACTTCATCGAGTTGGCCGCCTTCGATGAACTTCATGCTGAAGTAGCATGATCCATCGCGTTCACCGACGTCGTGGATTGCAACAATACCGGGATGCTCCAAACTGGCTGCTGCCTCGGCTTCCCGGCGAAATCGCGTCAAGTGCGCTTTGCTCGCCCATTGACCAAGGTTGATGACTTTTAAGGCGACGGTGCGATTGAGACTCTTTTGACGCGCGCGAAATACCACGCCCTGACCGCCGCGACCGATTTCTTCCAGCAATTCGTAGTCGCCCAGTTCGCCAAGGAGCTCCGCGAATCGCTCGCTTCTCTTAACCGTACGTGCTGGTTGATTCGGATGGCCGGGGTCACCGCCCCCAGCTACAGCTTCTTCTTCGAGTAAACGAAGGCCACTCTCAAGAAGGCAACCTGGGCAGCCTCCTTCTGGTGCGTCGTCTGCGATTTGCGCCCCGCATTTTAGGCAAAGTCTGAGTGCGCTGATCATTGTCGGAGAGTCGCTGGCGCGCTCCCCCTTTTTACTGCGCAAAATCGTAGCAGAGATTACGCCCGAACCAAAGCATTATCCGCCAAATACGCCAAATGACACCAAAACCTCAGAAGGAGATCGGTTCATCGGATTCCGGCTTGGACCGTGTCCTTGCGATGCGCTCATATTGCAATTTAGGGTAATGGCCAAAGTTGACTAGCCCCGAACGCTTTCGGGGTCAGGTAATTGAGAACTTGAGCCCGATGCTCGTCGGTTAGTTCGGTAACAGCCTTCAGTTCGACAATGATTTTCTCGTAGCAAACGAAATCCGCGAAATACTTTTGGCTCAAAATTCTGCTCCGATACTCGAGGGGCAATGCCGGCTGCGCGATTGCGTGAATGCGGCAATACTCGAACTCGATGCCAAGACATTCTTGATACACAGGCTCGTAAAAACCACAGCCCTTGTCTTTGTAAACTTCGAAGCAAGCCCCAATGATGGCGTAACACTCATCCTTGAAGATGAAGTCAGACACCAAATTTTTTGGCGTGTTTGGCGGAGCATCAAAATCTTACGCCCGGACGACAGAAATTAGATAACGCAACTCATCCTCAATATCGCTGGGCGTGGCCACGGTGTGGGCAATCTCTTCTCGCAATAGCGCCTGGTAACGCTGACGAAACCGGTAAAACGCTTGTTTGACTGCGTTCTCCGTCATGTCGAACTCAGCGGCGATCTGCGCTTGTGAAGGCCGGTCCGGTTCGTCCATGAGCATTTTCTTCATCTGATCAAAGAACCGCACATTGCCGGCGCTGCGATACTCGTCCCGCAGCCGTGTCATCACTTGCTCCAGAACCGTGAAGGCCCAACGACGTTCGTAGATTTGGTCGGCCGTCAATCTGTCGCTTCGTTCAACGTCGATTAGCTCGCCCTCACGGATATCGTCCAAGGGAATTAAGCGTTGGCCTTTGCCACGCTTGACTGCCAGCGCGCGACGCGCTTCATCGGCCAGAAAATTTTTCACCGACGTGAGCAGGTACGAACGAAGTCGTCCCTTTTCCTTGCGCACAGTGATGAGATCTTTGCGCTCTAACAATAAGGCGAAGAAACCCTGGGCGAGATCCTCTGCGTCCTCGGCCCCAGCGCCTTGTCGTCGCACGAAACTATAAATTGGTCGCCAATACGTGCGGCAAAGTTTTTCGAGCGCCTCTTGTGCCGTGGGCGATTCGCCTTGTGCCTCCAGCACGATGCTCCAGTGCGTAGTCGTAAACGCGCCGCCCCCGTGGCCGCCAAGCCCAGACAACGACGTTAGCTCGTCATCAGCCGGCACGATCACAATTTACTAAAACGCCGCGCCAATATCAAGCCGGCATCTCACGCCATCGAAAACTTTTCGTCACGACTATCGGCGAATAACTGTAGCGGCGGTCTATGACGCCTGGCCCTGGGATTCGGCGCTCATAGAGCGCCGCTACAGGCGACCATAAATCGCGTCCATAAGCCGCAATGATTTTTCGTTAGGCAACAGCGATTGCTCCATCTGATTCATCACGTAAGCGAACGCGATTTTATTTTCCGGATCGGCAAAGGCGTGACTGCCCCCTGCGCCCGGATGTCCAAATGCCGTGGACGATGGGCCGCAAATTCTTCGCGTCACCAAGGAAGGGCGGTTTCTAGTCCGCCGGTTTTTTGAATGCGGCGGCTGGAAAGCCGCCGCTCCTTGTGAATCCTTCATGAATCCGGCTGAAAATGCTGTGGGTATCTGAAAAACGCGGTCCACGCCGTCTGCGAGCGTCGTGGTCATCCACGCGATAGTCTTTTCTGAAAAAAAAGTCTGGCCATCCAGTTGTCCATCGTGAGCGAGCATCGAATAAAATCTCGCCAGCGCCGACGCGCTCCCAATCCCACCAAAGGAGACGATCGGGTGCGCGCGAATTGCGGGATCATTCATCTTGCTGATCACATGCAAGCCGTACGGCGACGTAAAGGTTTTGCGCGCCAAAGTGCCGGGCGTAACAAGATCGGCATAAAATTGCTTCGGCTCGGGCGGCTTTCCGCTTTTCGCGGCGTACATCGTTGCCACGCGCGAGTTTTCCTTTTCCGGAAGGCCGATCCAGAAATCGAGATTGAGTGGCCTCGCGAAATTTTCCTGCCAGTAATCCGACAGCGTCTTTTTCGCGATACGGCGGACAAGTTCATCGAGAAGAAATCCAAAAGTGCGCGCGTGATAACCGTGCGCGGTCACGGGTGACCACAGCGGTTTTTGCGCCTCGAGCGCGCGAATCACTGCATCGTAGTCGAGCACATCGACTCGGAGATCCAACGCGCAAAGTCCCGCTTGATGGGAGAGCAGTTGTGCGAGCGTAACTTTGTCTTTGCCAGCCTGCGCAAACTCGGGCCAGAACTCGGCGACGCGTTCGCTAATATCGATCTTATGTTCTTGCAGCGCATGCAAGACGCACGCGCTGCCGATTCCTTTCGTCGCCGACCAAACCAGCACGAGCGTGTCAGCGGTCCACGGTTTTTCACGATGCACATCGCGAAACCCGCCGTAGAGATCAACGATTGGCTTGCCATTTTGCCAAACCGATACCGCCGCGCCTAGCTCGCCGAACTTTTCAAAATTTTCTTGAAATAGCGGTTTCAACCGCCGCAGAAGCTGGCCGCTTTCCATTTGCACGGATCGAATCTGTAGCGGCAGGCGTACCGCCTGCAATATCTAAAGCGCAGCCGACACGGCTGCCGCCACAAGTTCGGCTCCTTGCTTACAGCAAAAGCTCTTCGAGCTCCGCCAGCCGCTGTTCAAATAAACGCAGCGTGCTCTCAATGGGCGCGGATGTAGCCATGTCCACGCCTGCTGCTTTCAATGTCTCCAGCGGAAACTTGGAACCACCCGAGCGCAGAAAATTAAGATATGCATCAACGCTTCCCGACTCGCCGGATAGCACGCGCTGCGAAAGCGCCACCGCAGCCGAGATTCCGGTTGCATATTTATAGACATAAAACGCATGGTAGAAATGCGGAATACGCAGGCATTCCAGATCAAGCTCCGGATCGAACAAGAAATTCTCGGCGAAATAGGTTTCGAGCAGTTTGTGGTATTCAGATTTGAAAACATCGAGCGTCAGCGCGTCGCCGCTCTCCTCAATGGCGTGAATAATTTTTTCGAATTCAGCAAACATCGTTTGCCGGAACAGGGTGCCGCGCAGTTCGTCGATTTGCCGGTTAACGATATAAGCACGCATCTTAGGATCGCTCGTTGTTTGCAGCAGATGATGCGTCAGCAGCTCTTCGTTGAACGTCGATGCGACTTCAGCGAGAAAAATCGGATACTCGTAATCTTGAAACAGTTGCGAATTTTGCGAGAACCAACTGTGCATGGAGTGACCAGCCTCGTGCGCGAGCGTGTAAATATCGGAAAAGACGTCCTCCTTGTAATTCATCAGGATATACGGTGGCCCGCCGTAACTGGCTGATGAGAACGCGCCGCTGCGTTTGCCTTTGTTTTCGTAACGATCACACCAGCGCCCCGAGCGCAGGCCTTCCGTAAGCACATCGACGTAATCCTTTCCGAGCGGAGCCAGGGCGCTCAAAACTGTTTCGGCCGCTTGATCAAATGTGAACTGTGTCTCGATTTCTGGTACCAGCGGCACGTACGTGTCGTAAAGATGCAGCTCACGTAATCCCAGAGCGCGGCGACGCAAATCAAAATACCGAAAGAGCGGTTTCAAATTCGCACGGACCGCTTCGATCAATCCGTCGTAAACGGAAACCGGCATGTCATCCGGAAACAGCGCAGCATCGAGCGCAGACGAATAGTGTCTTGCTTTGGCACGAAATACATCTGCCTTGACCGAGTAGGCGAGGGACGCCGCAAGAGTGTACTGATGATCTTGGAATTCGGCGTAGAACTGCTGAAAAGCGCGCTTGCGCAGTTCGGGATCGCGTTTGACGAGGAATGAGCTGAACGAGCTTTGAGTCAACGGTCTTTTGCGTCCGGCCTCATCGATCAGCACGCCGAACTTCATGTCCACGTCGGTCAACTGCGAGAAGGTGTCGTCGTACCCACTGAGTGCGACACTCCCCAGCGCGAGAAGACGTTCCTCGGGCAGGGAAAGCACATGCGGCCTCATCCGCCGAATTTTGTGCAACTTGATTCTCCACTCCTTTAGCCCTGGATCAGCGATGACCTCCGCGAACTTTTTGTCGTCGATCGTTAGAATTTCCGGAACAACAAACGCCGCGGATTCCCCGATCCTCGTAAACAGATTTTGAACCTGTCCAATCCGCGCGAGGAATTCGTTGTTCGTGCTGTCCTCCGCCAGTTGCAGCGATGCGTAGTGATGGATGCGCTCCATTTTCAGTTCGAGCGCCTTCTCGAATTCAAGAACAGCGGCCAGACTTTGCGTCGGATTCCCCTACCCTGCCTTTCCACTGCTCAAGCTTCGGGTACTCGCGCTGAAGCCAGAGGAAATCCTCCTGCCATTTGCTCACGTCGGCGAAAAGCTGCGTCAGATCCCATTTGTCGGATTCGGGAATTTCAGCGCGCGTTGCAATGTCCACGGCACACTCTCGCACAAAGCCCACAACGCGCGCAAAGAACCACTACGGCCGTTATCGTCGTGACCGTTGTACTCTCTGTGCGAGACCTTTAATTGCAGGATGACGCGCGACCAATTTGAGCGCCCGCACCGTCAGTTCCCGGCCAGGCGGAATCTTGTGCCATGGCGACGCACCCGAGGGATGCGGCAATGGAATCACGTCGAAATGGTGCCCCGCACGCTCTACTTGAAATTTGCGGCCGATTACCTTCTCCAATTTTTCGCAGTCGATGAATTGCGTGATAGCCAGCCGTCCCACGGGAACGATGAGACGCGGCCGCAGAATTTGAATTTCCTCATGCATCCACGATGAGCAGTTGCGAATCTCATCCGGGACTGGAACGCGATCGGTGCCGCTGGAATTTTTTCCGGGAAAACACCGGCAGACCGCGGCGAAATAAATCTTCGATCGAACTGTGGTCTCGTTCATTCCGCAGAATTCTTCGAACCATCGAAAAAGTGTCTTGCCAGCAGTGTGTGCGAACGGTCTTTGCAAAACCGGTTCACGCGGCCCGGGCGCCTGACCAATGATCATGACGTCGCTCACGATTGCACCGCCGGAGACCGGCGTTGATTTCATGCGCGGGCAGCGCCGGCATTGAAGTAGCGCCGTCATATGCTGATCGAGTTGAGTTTGAATAGCTGTTGTAGCCACGGCCCTGTGGGCCGTTCGCACATAGCCCGACAGCACGCAAGGTCAGGCGAGCCACAGGTCCGCGACTACAGTGCCTAAGTCTGAGGCCGATTTGCACAAGATCAGCGCCGGAAGATTGAGAAGATCGAAAAAAGCAAACTCAGCACAATGCTGAGGATGATGCAGGTGACGATGGGAAAATAAAACCCAGAATGCTCGCGCTCGATTCGGATGTCGCCGGGCAATCGGCCCAGCCATTTCGGCGCAAACCCGCTCCACATCACCAATCCCACCAGCGTGGTGATCACACCGATGATCACGACCAGTTTTCCCAGCTCACGCATCTTTCAAAAAGTTGCGCGGATCGAGCGAAGGCACAAGCTTGAGAGCAAATGCCGGTACAGTTTCGCGATTATTACGAGACACTCGGTGTATCGAAAACGGCCACCGAGGAGGAGATTCGCAGCGCCTTTCGCAAGCTGGCGCGCAAATATCACCCCGACGTGGCCAAGGACAAAAAGGCCGCTGAAGAAAAATTTAAAGAAATCAACGAAGCCTACGAGGTGCTGGGCGATCCGGAAAAACGTAAGAAATACGATCAGCTCGGCGCCGATTGGAATCGACCCGGCGGGTTCCAGCCGCCCCCCGGCTGGCAAAGGGAAGGGCAGCAACCCGGCGGCGGGTTTTATCAATGGGGCGGCGACGGTGGCGGCGTCCAATTCGAATTTGGTGGAACCGGATTCAGCGATTTCTTCGAAGCATTTTTCGGCGGCGGTCGCGGTCGCTCGGCTTTCGGAGGATTTGGCGGGCGCCAGGCCACGGCGGAGCGCGGAGCCGATGTCGAAGCCGATATCATGGTCACGCTGGAAGAAGCGTTGCACGGATCGACGCGAACCGTTTCACTGCGGCGAGCCGGCTCAAACAAAGTGGAAAATTACCAGGTAAAGATTCCGCGCGGTGTTCACGAAGGGCAGCGAATCCGTTTGCGCGGCCAGGGAGAAGCTGGCGTGCGCGGCGGAAAAAGCGGTGACCTTTTTCTGCGCGTGCGTCTGGCGCGACATCCCGATTTTTCAGTCGAAGGCAATGATTTGATCCATGAGTTGAAAATCGAGCCGTGGCGCGCCGTGTTGGGCAGCGAATTAATGGTGCCCACTCTCGAAGGCAACGTGCGTCTGAAAATTCCAGCCGGGCACACAGGGCGGCCAGCGATTTCGCCTGCGTGAACGCGGTCTGCCGGGCGTCTCCGGCAAACGCGGCGATCTCTATGTCGTTGTTCAGATCAACGTGCCGAAGAAACTGACCGAACGCGAACGCGAAGTCTGGAACGAGCTGGCAAAGCTGCATGGCAGGTAACAAGGATTGTCATGTCGAGCGAAAGTCGAGACATCTCCGATTATTGTCTTTTGTAACCGGCGCGATCGGATCAAGAATTAGAGATTCCTCGACTTCGCTCGGAATGACAAATTCATGAAAATATCCCTCGGCTCAGATCACGCCGGTTTTCGCTACAAGGAAAAGGTGAAAGAATTGCTCACCTCGCTGGGACACGAAGTGAAAGACTTTGGCACGTTCAACGAGGATCCGGTGGACTATCCGCTTTTCATTCGGCCAGCGGCGGAAGCCGTGGCGGGCGGCGAATGCGAACGCGGTATCGTTTTCGGTGGCTCAGGAAACGGTGAAGCGATGGTAGCGAACAAGGTCCATGGCGTGCGTTGCGCGCTTTGCTGGAGTGAAGAGTCCGCCAGGCTGTCGCGACACCACAATGACGCGAACGTTCTTTCCATTGGCGAACGCATGATCCCTGAAGATCTGGCGCTCAACATCGTGCGGATCTGGCTGGAAACCGGTTTCGACGGCGGGCGCCACGAGAGACGCGTCGCGATGTTAAACGCGATGTGATTCAAATTCGAAATTCGAATCTCAAAACCCGAAACAACCAACAATGCCGAAATCCGAATGACGAATGACGAAAGAAGCACCAAGCCCGAATGACGAAGAAGCGACGCTGCGATCCTTCGTCATTTGAATATTTGTCATTCCTTCGACATTCGGCATTCGGTACTTCGTCATTTCGTCTGGGAGTCGAAATTTCTGTCAAATCAGAACAATCGATCCAAGCAAACCGCAACTAGAGAAAACGGCGCTGACGAACGCGTTGCTCTGAAAGAAAGCGCGATTGATCCCGGCCAGATCGAGTTTCTCGGTCTTGTGCTCGTAAAACAGCGTCAGCTGCAATCAACGGCATCGACCAGTAATAAAGCGCACCAAGCTTTGCGGCCAGACCGAAACCGATTAACGCAGCGAACGTCAGCAGATGCAATAGCTGCGCCAGACGCAGAGCTTCGCGCGATTCCGAGTTTCACCACCAGCGACCGAATACCTTCGCGTCGATCGAAATCGTAATCCTGCGTGGCGTAGATCAGATCGAAGCCGGCGACCCAGCAAATCACACCTGCCGCAAGCACAACGGGCGCAAGTTCGATCCGTCCAGTCTGTGCGATCCATGCGCCGATTGGGGCGATGGCCAGTGCAAGCCCCAGAAAGAAATGCGTTGCACTGGTAAAGCGCTTGGTGACTGAGTAGAAAAAAATCAGCGCCAGAGCAACCGGAGCGAGAATGAACGTCAGCCGATTGATTGCCGCTGCAACGAGAACAAACCCGGCTGAACTTAGAACCAGTAAAACTTGCGCTGCAGCTTCGAAATTAGCGAGTGACGCGAAGTCGTTCGCGGATTGCGCTGATCGAGCGACCAATCAATCAGCCGGTTGAAAAGCATGGCTGCCGTGCGCGCAAACACCATGCAGCGACCACCAGAAGCAAAATTCTTAATGATGGCCAGCCGTTTGCCGCAACAACCAGCGCGCCGAGAGCAAACGGTAATGCAAAGATCGTGTGCGAAAACCGAATCAACCGCAAAAAGCGAGTAACTGGTCCGTTCTCAGATGTGCTCATGCGTGGCACGGAAAGGCTTTTTTACAGAAGGCAACAAAGGAAACAAAGATTCCAATTGAATTCAAAAACGTCTTCGTTATCTTCGTTTCCTTCTGTTAGAGATCGCTATTGAGTAAACCTCGCAACCGTTCATTTGCCCCGGACAAAATTGGCGTGCCGTGCGCGAAGAGGATGCGCTCCGCTTTGTAATCCAAAAGTTTTCGTAACGAGCGCCGCATTTGTTTTTGGTTCGAACAATACTTCGCAGGCAGAAACGTAAAGCCATATGGTTCAAAATTAATCAGCGCATCGCCGATAATAAATGTTCCGCCGTCTGGCGCGTAGTGCAGAGCGATCTCACCGTCCGCCGCACCTTCAATGCCAATCGCGCGAAGCCCCTCAGAAATCTCATCCCCATCGGTAACGCTTTTGAGTTCACGCACCGCCTTATTCGGGAATGACCCAGTTAGTCCGAACAGCGGCACTGAAAACTCCTCGGCGAATTTAGCAGACGCGCGATGATGATTGCCATTCGTCACAATGATCCCCGCCACAGAATTGGAAGCGATTAATTCATAGAGCGCTTCACTTTCAAGAGGAATTGGATCGATAAGATACGTTCCGCGAGACGTCCCGAGGCAAGTCGAGTATAGCTCCGCTTTGACGGCGGAATCATACTCGTGCCAAATCGCGATATTCGAAGCGATTCGATCGAAATCAGACGCTGGTTGCACGGGTCTGCCCCTTATTCGTCTGGATTTACGGGGAAATGTTTGTTCTTCAGACGCTCCGGGACCTGCTTTGTTTGTTCCATCGCGATTTTTTCGGTTGCGGCATTCAAAGCGTCGTAAGCTTCGCGACTTTTCGGTGCGCGGCACATGTAAGCAGTGGCATGCCCCAGAGGGATTCGCGCTTCGGGCAGACCGACGAATTCGACGGCTTGTTGCGTTGCGATCGCCAATGGTAATGCTTCCGGATCTGCGAGACCAATATCTTCGCTGGAAAAAATCACGATGCGCCGCGCTATGAAACGGAAATCTTCGCCAGCGTGCAGCATTTTTGCGAGCCAGTACATCGCGCCTTTTTCATCGGAAGCGCGCATGCTTTTGATGAATGCGCTGATCGTATCGTAATGCGCGTCGCCAGCGCGATCGTACACGACTGCTTTCTGCTGAATGCTTTCCTCTGCAACTGCCAGCGGTGAAGTGAATTACGCCGGCGTTGTAACCGGGGGCGTTGACCCCGGCCTTGCGTCGCTCTTTTTCCTGTTCGAGCTGGCCGGCCTCATCCCGACGTGTCGGGACTACAGAAGGCGGTGTTGTGAGCACACCAATCTCGAGCGCGTTTAGGCATTTGCGCGCATCCCCATCGCTGAGCTTCGCCAGATGACGGCGTGCGTCCTTGTCGAGCTTCACGTTGTAATTTCCAAGGCCGCGCTCCTTATCAGCGAGTGCGCGGTCGATTAATTGTTCGAGTTGCGTCACGCTGAGTGGTTCGAGTCGAAAAACCTGGGAGCGCGAGACAAGCGCGCTGTTCACGTAAAAGAACGGGTTATACGTGGTCGCGCCAATCAGACGGAGATTTCCAGATTCGACATCCGGCAAAAGAATGTCCTGCTGCGCCTTGTTGAAATGATGGATCTCATCAATGAACAGGATCGTCCTTTGTCCCGATGTGCGAAGGCGATTCGTCGCCGCAGCGATGACGCGGCGCATTTCGGCCACGTTACTTTCCACGCCGCTGATTCGAATGAATTTCGCGTGCGTCATTTCCGCAATCACTCGGGCCAGCGTGGT
Source organism: uncultured Verrucomicrobiae bacterium (assembly GCA_963840305.1). Classification (GTDB taxonomy): domain Bacteria; phylum Verrucomicrobiota; class Verrucomicrobiia; order Chthoniobacterales; family UBA10450; genus Udaeobacter. Next base: position 525,849 of record CAWIYE010000004.1, on the reverse strand, counting down.
CTTGCCGCTTCCAGGTGGCCCCGAGAAAATCACCGAGGGCAAACGATCAGCCTCAATCGCGCGTCGCAACAATTTGCCGGGCGCGAGAATGTGTTCCTGGCCGACAAATTCGTCGAGTGAGCGCGGCCGCATGCGAGTAGCAAGCGGCGCAGCGCTGTCCGCGGCTTCAGCGTCTTCCTTTTCCTCGAACAGATCCTGCACTCGCAAAAATACGGCGCGCTCGTGATGGAGGCAATCGTGCCTGGGACGCCTCAAGGAAGGGTGATCGTCCAGATCGCCAAGCGGCGGACTGGAGACCGCCGCTCCCTGCGGTCTTGAGCGCGAGCCACGCGCCCGGTAAGCTGGAATCGCTTGCATGAAACGTCTTCTGGTCCCAATCGATTTTTCGGACGCAACCCCGCGCGTTATCGATCTGGCGCGACAACTCGCCAAACCCCTCGATGCGGAAATTCATCTCGTTCACGTGAAGGAACTGACCCCGAATGCTTTCGGGGCGGGCACGTCTGGGATACGGCCTGGCAGGGATGCCCGAGCTTGCGCCGATGTCGGGCGTGCCGGTCCCAGGCTTGGATCCGATGCCGCAGCCAATCGCAGAGACTGAAGACCAGAAGTGGAAGGTGGCACGATGGCAAAAAGAGATCGCTCAGGATGGCATCAAGGTCACATTGCACGAGCCGACTGGATCGGTAGCAGACGAAATTTTGGATCAAGCGGACGCCATTGAGGCGGACTTCATTGTGATGGGCACGCATGGCCACGGCGCGATGTACCACTTGCTGGTGGGCAGCGCGACCAAAGGCGTTCTCAAGCATGCGGCTCGCCCCGTGCTGCTGGTGCCGAGCGCATGAAATTGCTCAACGCGCCGCGCCAGCCATTTGTTGGTTTGGCGCTCATGGCTGCAATAGGAATTATCGCAGCGGAACTCTTTCCGCTTCCATCTGCCGCCCTGATACCAACAGCGATAATGCTCGCGCTCTTCATTCTCAGTGTGGCGTGTTGGCCAAGATTGCTCGCGACATACGCGACCGTCGGAGTTGGTTTTTTCCTAGCTGCACAATTTTCAGACCCAGAGCACCGAAGGTCAGCAACTCGCTGACGAACTTGGGAACAGGCCGCGAGTTCTTACAGCGATTGGCTCTGTGATCGGCGAGCCAAAAACTGCGTCCAGCGGATTTGCGACGTTTCTGTTCAAGCTCAAATCAATTGAACTCGAAGGCAGGAACCAACCGACACACGCGGTCTGGCAGGTGCGTTGGAACGGCGCGCCGGAATTTGGCGACGAACTAAAGTTTTTCGGTACTGCCGAGCCGATACCGCCGCCGCGAAATCCCGGCGAATTCGATATGCGCTCTTACCTTGCGCGCCGCGACGTCCGTCGAATCCTCTTCGTTCGCTATCCGGAGGACGGAACATTGATTCGACACAGCGGTGGCAATCCGATTTTGCGCGTGGCGCAAAAGTCACGGGCATGGATGCAGAACGCGCTTTGCCTTGGATTGAAGGACGCGCCCGAGGTGCAAAATTTTCTCAGCGGGATCGTGCTTGGCCTCAGGCATCAGACGCCCGAGGACATCGAAGAACCATTTCAACAAACAGGCACACTTCACCTTTTCGCTGTCGCTGGCTTGCACGTGGGAATCGTCGCCGCACTTTTGTGGATGCTGGCGACGGTGGCGCGGCTTTCGCGAAAGTGGGCGGCGGCACTCATCATTCCCCTTCTCCTCTTTTACGCCGCAGTGACAGGACTGCACATTTCGAGCATCAGAGCCGCAGTGATGGCTTCGATTATGATTGGCGGTTGCTTTTTTGAACGAAAAGTTTTTTTATTTAATAGCGTCGCAGCTGCGGCGTTCGTTCTTCTGTGCTGGAATACAAACGAACTTTTTTCCGCAGGCTTTCAACTCTCCTTCGCGGTTGTGGCGGCTATCGTACTTTTTGCGAATCCGCTTTTCGGGTTTCTGCAGCGCTGGGTGGCAGTCGATCCGTTCCTGCCGCGAAGCTTATTGCGTGGCCCGCGTCGGTGGGTGCACTCTGGATATGAATGGCTTTGCCACGGAGCGTCGGTGTCGCTCGCGGCATGGGCGGGCTCGCTGCCATTAATTCTGTGGTATTTCCATCTGGTCACACCGATTTCATTGCTCGCGAATCTTGTCGTCGTTCCCATCGCATTTTTCGTTCTCGCCATTGCATTACTTTCGCTTCTTTCAGCGCCGCTGCTGCCGTGGCTTGCTGTGGTTTTTAATAATGCCAACTGGGCGTTGGCCACGGTGGTTATCGGCATCGTCCACTTGTTCGCGCAAATTCCTGGCGGACATTTTTATGTCGAACACCCGCATTGGCCCGAAAAGGTGGCCGCCAAGATTACTGTCCTGGATCTTGGCGCGGGAGCGGCGATTCACATACACACAGGAAACGCGGATTGGTTGTTCGATTGCGGCAGCGAACGAAGCTATCAACGTGTGGTCCGCGAGTATTTGCATTGCGCGGGCGTAAACCGGCTTTCAGGCTCACTCCTCACGCATGGCGATGTGCTGCACTTGGGTGGGACGGCCCAATTGCTGAACGATTTTCCTCGAGTGCGTCTGGTGGATAATCCGACGCCGGATCGGTCGACGATTCACCGGCGATTGCAGCGCCTCTTTCAACAACGCGACATTCAATCGGACGCTCTGGCCGCAGGAGACAGTTTTCGCTTATCACGCGACGTCAGGGCGAATGTTTTGTTTCCTCCGCGTAGCTTCAGCTCGCCGATTGCTGATGATCAGGCGTACGTTATCCAGCTGTTGATCGGGTCAGCGGCGTCGATCTTGTTTATGTCGGATAGCGGTATCAAGACCGAACAGACATTGCTGGCCAGCCACTTGAATCTTCGCAGCGACATCGTGGTCAAAGGACAGCATCATTCGGGACAGTCAGGCTCAGAACCGTTCCTCGATGCTGCGCGGCCGCGTCTGATCATCGCGACTTCGAGCGATTTTCCCGATCACGAGCGAATCAGCGACACTTGGGCTGAGGATTTGCAAAGACGAAGCATTAAACTTTTTCGCCAGGACCAGACCGGCGGGGTGATATTGCGTTTCGGTCACGACGGTTGGGAAGCGCAAAGTTATCTCACCGGCGAAACTTTTCGCAGTGCCAACCAGTAAATTTTCGCGCTTTTTTGCGCGAAAATGAGCCAAAATCTGCTCTTCGGCAGATCGACATCGATGTCATCAATTGCAAAGCCCGGGGTTGATTCCGCGGTCTCTTTGATCTTCTGAAAGTAATCGTCGTGATCCGTCGCAATATGAATCACACCATCATGCTCAAGGGCGGCATGAATCGAACTCAGGAAGTTTGGCGTTACTATTCGGCGTCGATGATGACGACGCTTTGGCCACGGGTCGGGAAACAAGAGATAGAATGTTTCCACCGATTCGGCGGGCACTAGATATTGCACCGCGTAGCAGCTCTCCATTTGCAAAAGCCGCACGTTATCCAAACTGGCGCCTTTACGCGCCGAGCTGCTTAGCCGACCGGCCAATCGCTCGATTCCAAGAAAGTTTTTGTCCGGCATTCGCTGCGCTAGTGCGCAAAGAAACGAGCCGTCGCCGCAGCCAAGATCGACGTGCAGTGGGGCTTTGCGGCCGAAGATCTTTTCCAGATCAAGGCGATTCGTCAGTAAATCCCGCGACTGCGAGATCACCAGAGAAGCAACGTGCCTGCAGTGAGCTAAGCTATCCTCACCCGCAGGCACGCTGAGTAGAAACTTTGATCTGTTCGTGATTCAAGTTCCGCCTGCTTATGACAGGCGCGCCTGTTGAAGGCAAGCAAAAAACAGTGCGAGTTATTCACAACGTGCAGACCAGGATGGTGTCTAAGATCGACAGTATGAAGCGAACCTTCCTTCTCGCGCTCGGCTGCGCAACAGTCGCAGCTGTCACTGCCGCGCATAGCCATGCGCAAAATTCCTCTCCGGCGGCAACAAAAACCGCGATTTTTGCTGGCGGTTGTTTTTGGTGTATTCAGCCAGCCTTCGATAAGGCAAACGGCGTGATCAAAACCGTCGTGGGTTATTCTGGCGGAACAGAGCCAAATCCCACTTATCAGCTTGTCTCGTCCGAAAGAACAAACTATCGCGAATCAATCGAAATCACATACGACCCGGCGAAAATTTCCTACGAGCAGTTACTCGACATTTACTGGCGCCAAATCGATCCCACTCAGGTCGACGGCCAGTTCACCGATATCGGTCCGAGTTATCGCGCCGCAATTTTTTATGGCAATTCCGAAGAGAAGAAGATTGCCGAGGGTTCAAAAGAGAAACTGGCAAGCTCAGGCAAATTTCATAAACCGATCGTCACTGAAATCCTGCCGGCCACGAAGTTCTATCCCGCTGAGGCGTATCACCAAAAATATTATCAGCAAAATCCTGAGCACTTCGAAGCGTTCGAGCACGGATCAGGCCGTATCTCATTCAAAAAGAAAACCTGGGGAAAATAGGCTTTTCAACGTCCAACGCTCAACACCCAACATCCAATTCTGACAGTTGAGCGTTGGACGTTGGGCGTTGGGCGTTTTCAATAAACACTATACTACGTGCACGCCTTCAGTCGCGGTGCGCTGAGCGTAAAGGTCGCTCAAACGTTTTGTCATCGCGCCAACTTTCCCATCGCCGATCGGGCGATTGTCGATCTTTGTGACGGCGGCTAATTCGCCCATTGTGCCGGTGCAGAAAATTTCGTTGGCGCTGTAAACATCGACCACTGACAGGTCCGTTTCGATGCAACGAACTTTCTCCGCGGCACAAATCTCGATCACCGTCGCGCGGGTAATTCCTTCCGGACACGCCACGCAACGGCTGGTCGCCAGATCGCCGCTTGCTCGCGATTTATCGGAGTTGCGCACAATGAAGATGTGCGTCGCGTTCGTTTCCGCGACAAAACCGTGCGTGTCGAGCATCAGCGCGTCGTCCGCGCCGGCGTTGTTTGCTTCGATCTTTGCCAGAATCGAGTTCAACAGGTTCGCGTGATGAATTCGCGCATCCAGAACTTCGGGCGGCGGGCGCCGGATCTTGCTCGTAATCAAAGTCAGTCCGCTTTTCGCGTAAACGGGCGCCTTGTGTTCTGCGAGCACGATCAAGGTCGGCCGACTTTGATTCAGCCGCGGGTCCATACCCGAAGTGATTTTTACGCCGCGAGTGAGCGTGAGGCGAATGTGCACGCCGTCGCGCATTTTGTTCGCGGCAAGGGTGCGTTTGATTTCCTCGATGATTTTTTCGTGCGGCGGAATTTCGACGAACGACAGCGCGCGAGCTGAACGCTCCAGACGGTCGAGATGTTCTTGCAGCTTGAAAATCCGGCCGTTGTACAGACGCAAGCCTTCCCACACTGCGTCACCACCCTGCACCGCCGAATCGAACGGGTTGATCGCGGCCTTGTCGCGATGCACCAACTCTCCGTTGATGTTCACAATCAAGTCGCGGTTTCGGTCGTCGAATTTTTGAAGCATTCTTGGTCCACAGATTACACAGATTTTCGCAGATTATTTCAGACGCGAACTCTTCCGGCAGGTCATTCTTGAGCTTCAATCTGTGTAAATCTGCGAAATCTGTGGATGATTCTTAACGCAATCGGTACTCATACAGCCGCTGATAACATTCGCGGCAACGCTCATAAATTTTACCTAGGTCTTCCGGTACTTCATCGTGTCTGGGACGATACGGCCGAAACGATGTCGTCTTTGCCACCTCACGATACCAGTGCTTTGCCCAGATCCCGTCGGTCTCGCGCAATCCCGGCGGCCAGGAAAGCATCGATCTGCTAAACTGGACGCCAACTGCATCGCAGAGAAGCCGCAGAATTCGTTCAGGATCTTCCAGCACGTCTTTTGCATCAACAACAGGTGGAACCGATTTCATGCGATTGCAGACAAAATCAAAAATCTCTGCTTGCTGCGTAAAGCCGAGGTCTTCCAGCGCTGGGTCATCGCGTTTTTTAATATATGAAGCAATGACCTCGCGTGGGTCGCGAATAAGAAAACAATTTGTCATTTTCCCGAGCCATTCGCGATCTACTTCCGGCAACAGGTGGTGCGTCATGTGTTTCTGGAAGAAAATCTGCTTGCCGCTTGAGATCGGCCCAGCGAGCTGCGCAACAACTTTCCGCCAATCAGTTTCGCCAGCCGCGATCACTTCATCCGTGCCGGGATGTCTTTTGCCGGTCACATTTAGGTAACAGGCATAAAATGGCTCATCGACAACAAAAGTATCCCGCCGATTACCCCACGCGCGCATCATCGCTGTTGAAATGTTTCGAGGGCCCGACCACATCGCGATGCGAATTGGAGTTTGTGAAGTGTGCATCAGGGAACAATTTGAGTCAGGATATTGCCGCACATCCGGCCAGGCAACCAAAGGAACACGCCATCGCGATTCGTTAATGAGGGAAACTGCGATCCGGAAGTACCGTGCCAGCGGGGAGACGCTAGAGAATGAAATTGTTGATCCTCGGTTTTGTGATTGTGTTGTTTTTGGCGCTTGGCGCCATTGCCAGCGAGGAATCGATGCTGGTGCACGTGACCTGTTACTGGCGGAACGAAAAGTCCGGACACCGCGCCGCGTGGAATGGAGCCCATCTACGCGCCGGAGATTGCGCTGTTGATCCGAGAAAAATTCCTTACGGCAGCACGATTATATTTCCCGATGTTGAAGGCGTGGCTGTCGATACCGGACCGTCAGTGGTGAGCCGCAAGTCGGCCCGCTGTAATGGCCGGTGCGCTGCGGAAAAGAACGCGCTGGTAATTGATCGATTCTTCGAAACGAGAGACGAAGCCCTAGCCTGGACAAAAGCGCATGGCCGATTTATGACCGTCCGCGTAGTCACGCCTGAGAGCACTGCCAAACGCAAAGCCGCTGACGCGAATCGGCCCGGCTCGTTGTAGCTACATGGATGGTGGCTTCGCCTGTGGAGCGATTCATGCCCCTTCGGGGCTTAAGATTTGGCGAAAACGCCCAGCAGCGGCCGACGGGAAGGTATCTTTGAGCGAAAATCGCTAACGAAACCGTTCTCAGTACGGATCTCGACGTGACCGGCTGCCCGTTTGGCGTCATAAACCAACACTGAGCCGACTGGCGCCTGATACGGATCGGATACCGGGAGCTTCTTGAACCCGTAATTCTTCACTAACTCTTGACCAGCCTGTTTAGCTAGCGGCGTCTGCGGCCGGGACTTCACCACGCCAGCAGCAACGAGTGCTTCTTTCACAAACTGCCAGCACTTCTTAAGCGAATGGGCGTGGGCGCGTTCCTCAGCAATAGTGGCCGCCCGACGCAATTTTGGATCGATCTTCGAATCCCCTGTAAACGGTTGCACAATTTTCTTTGGATAATATTTATCCACAACGTCAGCCGACAGCTTTTTCCCAGAAGCGTCGGTATAAGCGAAGTGCGATTTCGGCGCCGAGAACCCGAACGCTGCTGCCGAGCGCGGATAAAATGCCGCGCACGCGAGGGTAATGACGATAAGAGTGAGAAGTTTTGGCATAAAGAGCGCGACCTATCCAGCAGATCGGCCAAGTCCGCAACTGATTTTTTTCCAGAAACGTAAAATTTTTCATTTGACATCTGCCGAATGCTCGAAGCCTCCATACTGAGGGCGTTTGCGCGGAGGTTGCGAGACGTCAGATGCCTACAGCGAGGAGACAAATGCGATCATTCGCTGACGCATTTTTGCGTCCGGAAGCCTGCCTAGCCCGGCTGCCATGTTATCTTCCATGTGCTTCGGATTGTTAGTTGCAGGTATCACACAAGTGACTGCTGGATGGGCCACAATCCATTTCAGAAAGAACTGAGCCCACGATTGGCAATCGATCTCCGCAGCCCAAGGCGGCAGCGGCTTTCCCGCGACCCGCCCAAACAAACCGCCACCGCCAAACGGGCGATTAATGATGACCGCCATGCGAAGCTCCTGAGCCAGTGGCAGGATACGTTGTGCTGCCTGGGGTTCCATGACTGAGTAGTTGATCTGGACAAAATCGGGTTTCCAACTGCGCATGTTCTTTTCTATTTCGTAAAAACCACGCGCCTGTGAATGGGTAATGCCTGTGTAGCGAAAGCGGCCGTCGGTTTTCCACTCACGAATCGAAGCCATCTGATTTTCGACATCGGACAGGTTGTGGACCTGCATCAGGTCGATCCGGCCGGTTTTAAAGCGCTGCATTGAGCGCTGCATCATTGCGATCCCGGCCGCTTTACCAAACGTCCAAACCTTGGTCGCAATAAAGAGCGAATCGCGCAAATGCAACTGGGCGGCGAGATCGCCCACCACGGCTTCGGCACGGCCGTACATGGGTGAGGAATCGACCACGCGTCCGCCGTGCTTGACCAACAGCGAGAGTACTTCTCCCAATTGCGTTCTGTTCGCTGGGGTAAGATCGACGTCAAACACGCTCCATGTTCCCAGGCCAATCACCGGTAACTTTTCGCCAGAGGACGGAATACTCCGCGTAACCATTATGGATGATTCGCTCGCGGCCCGGGCACCGATCGGCAAGAGTAATCCGGCGGTTGTTCCGCCGAGCAGTTTCACAGCTTCGCGTCTCTTCATTTTTGATTAGAGATTCCTCGACTTCGCCCGGAATGACAAGAAAGGTTAGCGGCTGTATGAAAAGGACGCGGCGCCAATTTATCAAGCTCTCTGCCGCCGCCACCGGCGGCGCACTTGCCTTAGGAACTAGATCGGCCACGCTGTTTGCAGAGAAATCCGTGAAACCTCTTCGCATTCTCATTCTTGGCGGCACAGGATTTACTGGACCATACCAGGTGCGATACGCGCTTAGTCGCGGACACAAGATCACGACGTTCAACCGCGGCAAAACGCATCCAGGCGAATTGCCGAACGAAGTCGAACAATTGCTTGGCGATCGAAACGGCCAGTTGGACGCCCTGAAAAATCGACAATGGGACGTCGTGATCGATAACCCGACGACGCTTCCGAAGTGGGTGCGGGACGCGGCGCAGATTCTCAAAGGCAACGTCGAGCGCTACGTTTTCATCTCCACGATCTCTGTTTACGGCGAAGTAAAGACTGGTCCGGACGAGAACGCGCCCACAGAAAGATATGGAGGCAACGACCCGTACAAGGAGACGCTCGAGGCGATGAAGGCGGGCGGTTACAAAACCTACGGTCCGCTGAAAGCGCTCTCCGAAAAAGAAGCGGAGAAATGGTTTCCCGGAAAAACCCTGATCATTCGCCCGGGGCTCATCGTGGGCCCGCGCGACGAGACCGACCGCTTCACGTACTGGCCGGTGCGAATCGATCGCGGCGGTGAAGTGCTCGCGCCGGGAAAGCCAAACGACCCGGTGCAATTCATCGATGCCCGCGACCTCGCCGAATGGACAATCCGAATGGTCGAGAACCGCGAGACCGGAATTTACAATGCAACTGGCCCGGCGAAGCCACTCGGCATCGGCGGAATGCTCGACGGAATCAAAGCTGCGCTGAAGTCGGACGCGAAGCTCACCTGGGTGAGTGAGGGATTTTTGACTGAGCAAAAAGTGCAGCCGTGGTCTGACATGCCGGTGTGGACTGGGAAAGATGATGCGGTTGCGCGAACGAACATCGATCGTGCGCTGAGCAAGGGCCTGACATTCCGACCGCTCGACGTGACCGCACGCGACACGCTCGCCTGGTTTAAGTCCCTCCCGCCAGATCGCCAATCGCACCCGAAAGCCGGTTTCTCGCCACAACGCGAAGCAGAGGTTTTAATGGCGTGGAAGAAACGCGCATGACTCCGGGGATCGCACGCGCCTCGCGTGCTCAGCTTCGCGCCCTCGCGTAGCTGCCTAAGATGAATTCACTTTATTTTCTTTTCGGCGAGGCGCCGAAAAGTGCACGCGCGGGCGCGTGCGCTATCCCGCTATGAAACGTCTGCTCACCAAAATCGTCGATGTAAAACCGGACGAGATTCACGCGCTCTGGCTTGGGTTTGTTTTTAATTTTCTCGTCCTAGGCAGTTACTACGCCATCAAACCGGTGCGCGATGACATCGGCGCGCACAACGGCGTCCAAAATCTCTGGTGGATGTTCACTGGCACATTGCTCGTTGCGCTTGTCGCCAACACAGCGTTTTCGGCCATCGTCGCGCGTATGTCGCGACGCCAATTCATCCCGATCGCTTACCGTTTTTTTATTTTGAATCTCGCCATCTTTTATTTGGCGATGCGTTACCTCAGCAACACTGCACAGTTTTGGGTTGGGACAGCTTTCTTCGTTTGGGTCAGCGGCGCTTTCAACCTTTTCATCCTTACCGTTTTCTGGGCGTTCATGTCGGATGTATTCAGCCCCAGTCAGGGCAAACGCCTCTTCGCGTTCATCAGCGTGGGCGGCGAGCTTGGCGGCATCGTCGGTGCATTACTCGCCGGAGCGCTCGTGAAAAGAATCGGCGCCGTCAATTTGTTCATCATTTCGGCGATCATGCTCGAGGCGGCAGCCTCGTGCGTGCGATTTTTCCCTGCTGATTTCAAAAGCAATGCCCAGGAGCGACAATTACTTCCAGATGATAATTGTAGGGCGTCTGTGTCAGACGCCGGTGCAGATGAAGGCGGCGTTTCACAGAAACGACCTACAAAGGAAGAGGCAACCGCCGAAAGGCCGGTCGGCGGTGGAATCATGACCGGCATCTCACATGTTTTTCGCTCGCCTTATCTAATGGCGATTTGCGGGTTTATGTTCCTCTACGCCATCACCACGACCTTTGTTTATTTTCAGCAGGCTGATATCACCGGAAGTCAATTCCACGATCGTGCCGCGCGCACTGCTTTCTTCGCGCACATTGATACCTGGGTGAATTCACTCACCTTGCTCGTGCAACTTTTCCTCACGGGTCGTTTGCTGAAATGGATCGGCGTCGGGCCCACGCTCGCTTTCCTGCCCGTGCTGAGCATGATTGGCTTCATCGCAATTGGGATCTCGCCGGTGTTGAGCTTGTTCGCCGTTTTTCAAGTCGCGCGTCGCGCTGGAAATTTTGCCGTTACCCGTCCTGCGCGTGAAGTTCTGTTCACCGTTCTCAGTCGCGAAGACAAATACAAAGCCAAGAGTTTCATCGACACATTTGTTTACCGCGTCGCTGATCAAGTTGGTGCGTGGTCGTATTCACTTTTGCGCTGGCTCGGTCTGGGTCTCACCGGTATTTCCTGGGTCGCGGTGCCGCTGACTGGCGTTTGGTGTGTTCTCAGCCTGTTTCTCGGCCGCAAACAGCGCGCTTTAGCGGATGCACAAGCAAAGCGGGATCGGTCCTCACCCCTCACCGACATTGCTGCCCCTGAGCCGGCGTGAATTTGTAGAGGCGCTCGCCGCGGCGAGCGCCTTGCCAGTTGTTTTCACGAGTTGATCAGCCCAAAACAGATTGCGCGCAGCCGTTCGCGAGCTAAGTGAGAGTGAGGCAGACAATCGTGTCTGCCAGAGAATTGCAGGCACGATTGCCTGCATCACGTCAACAACTAAAGGAGGCAAAACAATGGCAACACGAACTGGATCGGCAGTGTGGGAAGGAACTTTGAAACAGGGCAAAGGCACCATGAAACTCGGCAGCGGCGCGTTTGAAGGGCCGTACTCGTTTTCATCGCGCTTTGAAGAAGCTCAAGGGAACAAATCCCGAAGAGCTGATTGGCGCGGCTGAGGCGGGTTGTTATTCAATGGCGCTTTCCGCGAATTTGGAAAAAGCGGGACATCCTGCGAAACGAATCAGCACGACCGCGACGGTGAAACTTGAAATGGTCGGCGGCGGTCCAAAGATTACGACGATCGATTTGAAAACCGAAGCCGAAGTTCCCGGAATCGACGAGGCAAAATTTCAAGAGCAAGCCGAGCTGACGAAGAAAAATTGCCCGGTCTCCGTCGCGCTTGCCGGAACCCAGATCAATCTCGCAGCGAAATTGGTTTAACCACGAATGGACACCAATTGACACAAATGTCTTCGCGCGCGTATCGCGCCTTGGAGTGCGGCGGCCCGCCACCCGGGGGCAAGGCCCCCTGTCCACATTGTTAATCTTCCGCCCGTTCGTTCGCCGTCGAGGTGAATGACAATTTCGTCGCCGAACGCGCGCGCAGCATCCGCGCGTCCTGAGGTCGAACTATCGTGCCTGATTTTTCGCTCATCCTCACTTCGCCAGCTCGTAGAGATATTCGACGAAAGACATTACCGCGCCGTCGAAGCCTTGAATTTTCGGGTTCGCGGCTTCAACAACGTAATATTCATCCGGCGCGTGCGCGCCGCTGCCATGACCGAGGCCGAAATGACCGGCAGGAAGCTTCACCGGTTCTCCCGTGAAGACGTAGCCGGGATATGAACCGGCGTTTCGCGGCCAGAGCAACGGATCGATTCCGAATTTTTTGTAAGTCGCGGTCTGCGCTTTAATCAGCGCGGAATCAGCCGACGTGCTCGTCGGATCGTAACCGCCGGTCATGTTGACTTCGATGTCACCGAAGCCGCGCTTCGCCAGATGCGCCCTTAACGCCGCGAGTGCGTCCGCCGCTTTCATGTCCGGCACAAGGCGCATGTCGATCTTCGCCACGGCGCGATGCGGCAGGATGGTTTTTCCACCGGGGCCGGTGTAACCGCCGACCAAGCCTTCAATGTTCACCGTCGGCTGTGATTCGAGTCGCTCATTCGCCTGTTCCCATGGCAGATCGTTGATCCAATGCTGCACGGAAAATGACTTTTTCACCTGCGCTTCGCTCCGCACCTTCGACACACTGGTGATCATCGATTTCTCCTCGGCGCTCAGTGGCCGCGGCTTTGGATAATTGTCGATCTTGATTTGGTTGCCGTCGTCGGACACAAGCGTGTCGAGCGCTTTGACCAGGTGCCATGCCGGGCTATCCACCATCGCTTTGAGCGAAGAGTGAATGTCCTTGGCAGGGCCACGTCCCCATTTTTCGCCGCTCGAAACGAGTTCCAATTCGATCACCCCCTTCGCCCCGAGGCTCACCGTGACAACTCCATCCAAATCCTGGGACGCAGAGGGCATGAAAACGCCGCCGCATTTTTTTAGTGCCGCCAGCACTTCCGGTCGCCTAACGAGCTGCGGGAATGTGCGGGGAACCGATCTCTTCTTCCCCTTCAGCCACCATTACCAGGTTCACCGGCATTCTCTTGCCCGCGCCGCGAATCGCGTGCAGCGCCGCAAGGAACGCTGCTTCAGGACCTTTCTGATTCACCGCGCCGCGGCCGACGATCACCTTGCCCAGCGGCGGTTTATCCACCAAGCGCGCTTCAGTCGGCGGCGACGTCCACTCCGCCGGATCGAACTGTTTCACGTCGTACATGAAATACAGCCCGACCGTTTTCGGCGCGCCCGCATCGAGCGTTGCAAACACGCCAGGTTTCCCATCTGTGTTGATTACTGTCGCTTGTTGAAATCCCGCATCGCGCGCGAGGTTCGCCATATACTCCGCGCCCTCCGGATAGCCGCGGTCCTCGGCGGCGATCGACACTTGGCCGATCCAATCCTGCAACCGCTTCACCGCTTCATCATGGCGTTTGGTGATTTCGGCTTTGATGTCGGCATGATTATCGGTAGCGGAGTAAGATTTTTGAACTCCTGCAAGCAGAACGAACAGTGCAAGGACGGTGAGATTGCGGCTTAGGCGATTCATGAAAATCTTATCGAGCGCAAAACGGATGGTTTCAACTCGCAGGCTGCAATATTGACGGCCGACGACATGGACAGTATCCTGTCCAGCGATGAAATCGATCACCTACACCGCTGCGCGGGAAAACCTAGCCTCGACTATTAACCGCGTCTGTGAAGACAACACGCCGGTGGTAATCACGCGCAACCGGGATCAGGCGGTGGTGATGTTATCTCTCGCGGAGTATGAATCGCTACAAGAAACCGCACACCTGTTGCGCTCGCCGGCAAACGCAAAGCGTCTGCTGGATTCGATCGAGGCGATCAAAAGCGGTAAGGTGATTCGAAAGAAAATCAATCTTGACGAGTGAACCTGGCGTTTACGCCGCGGGCGTGGGAGGACTACTCGTACTGGCAAGAGACTGATCCCCAAATCAGCAAGCGCACCCGTCAGTTGATCAAAGACGCATTGCGCGATCCGCACCGCGGCATTGGCAAACCCGAGCCGCTTAAACAAGCTCTGCAAGGGTGCTGGTCGCGACGAATCACCGCCGAGCACAGAATGGTATATCAGGTTTCAAAGGGCGAACTGTTGGTCATGCAGCTTCGCTATCACTACGAATGATCCGCTCGCAGTTGCTGATGAGACGAGCGTAGGTCATAACGCGAGGCTCTCCTGCTTTGGCGCTGATGCCGCCGCAGTAAGCCCGCTGAATTTTTTCACCAGGTCGTCGAGTTTGGCAACGTAGTAATCTACGTTTTCGTCACGATTCTGCGGGTCGAATTCGCTGGCGCGTTTGGCGGCTTCGTAGGCAGGAACTTTTTTTGGCGTGGTCTTGATGTAGTAGCTGATCTGGTCGCCGGGTTTGCAACTGCCCCGAACGCCTTCGGGGCTGGCGAGCGCGAGCTCATAGGCGGCGGCGCGATTCCGCGCGGAGCCGGCAATCTTCGAGCGATATTTGTCCAGTGAATCCTGGAGCGTGTCGGTCTTCATCAGCATGTCGATCTTCCATTCGCGATTCCGGATTTTTCGCTCGAATTCATTCCGCAGATCGGCAACCGCTTCCGGTTTTCCCTGCATGATCAGCTTGATCATCTCTTCGAGAAAAACACGCTGGAATTTTTCGAGTCCACGTGACTTGAGCGCGCCGCCTTTGATGATCACGTCCCCATCTTTTGTGAGCAGCGCGTAATTTTTCGCCTTGTAACTGAACATCGCCTCAAACTGCTCGTCGATCTCGACGTCGATTCCGGCAGGCAATTCTTTTGCGAGCCCTCTCTGCAAGTCGTCGATGTTAGTTTGCTCGGGCGGCACGAAATAAATTCCGTCGGTATCGACCTCGATGACTTGCGCGCCGCGCGCGTTAAGCCAGTCGATCATCTTCTTCAGCAGATCGCGACCAATCTGGGTGACCTGCGCCGCCGCATCGAAATCCGCGAAATGTCCCTGCGCGAACCCGAGATAACCATAGAAACTGTTGAGCAAAATCTTGAACGTGTTTTGCAGCGCCTGGAGATGATGCTGTTTGGCAGGATCTTGTTCGGCTCGCATTTCCGCCTTCGCCTCGAGGCGAAACGCGCGCACATCCGTCAGCAAATGCCGGAAAATTTGCAGCTGATCCGTGGCGGGGAAACACTCGAACTGCAACATCACCGACGGATAAAGCGAAGCGATGTCGCAATGCCAGACGTTGCGCGCAACGCCGGTGAAGAAGATGTCGGTGTAACCGCCTTCGAACGCGCGCGGCATCGGCAGCTCGGGAATGGAATGGCGTTGCCGGAAATATTCACGCAGGAAAAGCGCGTTAATGCGCGTAGCGTTGCCGCGCACGATCACGTCCTGATAGTTGTAAGGAAAAATTTGCGCCTGGATGAAGTAGCTTGAGCTGAGCAGGTCCGATAACGCACGCGCTTCCCGGACGCCGCATAACGCGCGACGCCGGAACGTTTCTGAATTCTCCAGATAGGCGCGCTCCAGTTCTTTGCCTGTAAGCGCTGAGATTTGTTCGTTGTCGCAGAGATCGAAATGCCGCGCGACATCCGTCCGTTCGAACCCGGCAAGGGAACGCATCCCGACGTCGTAAAATTGCGCGAGCAAAAACGTATCAACGAAATGCCGGCCACCGATTGTGAACTTCGGATAATCGATCGTCTTCTCAGCGATCTGCAGTCGCGACGGCCGCGAGCGGAGAAAACCGCCGCTACGTCCCCAGTCGAGTTTGGTTTTCAGTTTCTTTGCGCGACTGACGAGATAAGGCAGATGAACTCGAAACAAATCATGACCTTCAATCACATCTGGATCGCGTTCTTTGATAACCGCCGTAAGCCGCTTCAGCGCGTTTCGTTCGGATTCCTCAACATTGGTTGGATCGACAATGAGCAATTCTTCCCATTCGGTGCCGTCGGAGACTGCAATGCTCACGATGTGATCGTCAGTGCCGGGGTCACCGCCCCCGGCTACAGTGAGCACTTCGATCTGCATTCGTTTCAATTCTTCAAACGCCAGATCTTTGAACAATGTGCGACCCGTGGCGGTGAGATAATGCTGCACAGGGTCGGTGAACGCGAAGAAGTCGCGCCCGGCATTCTTGAGTCCGTTGCGCAGCGCGATGAGTTCCTTCCAGCTATCGACCGTGATCAGCCAGCCAAACTTCAGATCGCCACGAAGTTTCTCGGTTTCGATGCCAAGATCGACCACGTCGCTGTCGGCCCAGACAAATGGATGAAACGGCTCGACATCGGCGATGGTCGATCCATCTTTTTCCCGGCGGTAAACGCGCACCGTCCCAGTTTCACCCAGCTCAATGGCAACGATGCGCGGAGTGGGATCGGCGCCAAAGAGCAGCGTGTTTTTCTCAAATTCCACATCGAGAGATTCCTCGACTTCGCTCGGAATGACAAATTGTAGGGCAGGCGCACCGCCTGCCCAGCGCGAGCCCCCGCGGAGCAGGGTCCCTCGACTCCGCTTTGCTCCGATCAGGAGGGCCTAACGATTACTTCACCTTGATATTCTTCCGCAAGTAGGTCGGGACGTCGAGATCTTCACCTTCGACGATGGTTGGCTCGCTCTTTTCAAAGCGACCACGGGTGACCGGCTCGAATTGCAGAACTTCCTGTTTCGCCTGCGCAGATTTTTCGGCCGGTACTTTTTCTTCCTTGTGCGGGACCGTCTTCTTCTGCGGCGTAATCTTGTGCGGCTCTACTTCGCTTGGCGCGAATGCCGGCGCCGGTATCGCATCGGCTACGACCGGTTCTTCAAACGAAATGCTTTCCTCTAGAGGTGCCGGTTCCATGGCAGCGGGTTCTGGTTCGATATGAATCTGTGGCGCCGGATGTTGGTAATACTCCTGGGCTGGCGGGTGCGCGGACGCGCTGAAGGTCTCCGAGGCGGGCGATTGCGAAATCAAATCCTCCGCCGTAGCGAGAGAACTGATGATGGTCACGCTCAATCGGTCTCCCAGTCGTCCGTCTACGGCGGCGCCGAAGAGAATTTGTGTTTGCTCGCTCACATGACGGCCGAGTTCCTGCATGAGGATTTCGACTTCAGAAAGTGTGAGCCCGGGCCCGCCCGCCACCTGCACGAGCACATGTGTGGCGTCAGCCAGCATCCGGCCACGATCCATCAGCGGATTTCTGAGAGCCTGCGTGAGCGCGTCATGCGCGCGATTGTCCGAATCGGCTTCGCCGTAGCCAAACAAGCAACGGCCGTTGTGAGCGCGCAACGCCGCGAGCAAATCATCGAAGCCGATGCGAATCAGTCCCGGCCGCTGGATCAGGTTCACAATCGAGCGAACGCTTTGGCTGATTGTAATATCGGCCGCTGCAAAGGCTTGATGAATTCCAGCGTGCGGCGCGATCATGTCGCCCATTCGATCGTTCTCGAAGCAAATCACCGAGTGAGCGACCTCGTTGAGCCGTGCGAGCGCTTCTCGCGCCTGGGCATTGCGCCGTTTGCCTTCGAATGTGAATGGGAGAGTGACAAAGGCGATCACCAGCGCGCCGGCTTCGCGTGCCAGTTGCGCGACATAGGGCGCCGCGCCTGAACCGGTGCCGCCGCCGAGCCCTGCACAAATGAAAATCACATTCGCATCCGACATCGCTTCGCGAATTTCTTCGGCCGATTCTACAGCCGCTTGATATCCAAGCTCCGGATCGCCACCCGCACCCAGACCGCGTGTCACGGTACGGCCCAGCTGCACTTTATGAGGCGCAACCGAACTCGTGAGCGACTGCACATCGGTGTTGATCGCAACAACCCCAGCTTTCTCCAATCCGTCGAGCACGATCCGATCGAGCGCGTTCAAGCCGGCGCCACCGACGCTCACAACTTTTACCGGAATAAATTCTGCCAGCCGATCCGGGAGACTGTAATTTTTACTAAGTTGAATCATATGGTAGGGACGGCCCGCCGGGCCGTCCGAGATCGAGCGTTCGCGGCGCGCCCGGCGGTCGCGCCCTACCTAAGCCTGGATTCGTTCTCATCGCATTCCGCTAAAGAGTTTTCCGAAAAGTTTCCCAAAGCCCCTTCCCCGCGGTCGATCTGTTCCCATAACTTGCGCGAATTTGACCAGGCCAATGGCTGTCGAGAACTGAGGATCTTCGACGGCGGAGGTTACGCCCCAGGTAGTCTGCGCATGCGCGAGGTGCGCAGGCATTTCGAAAATTTCTTCTGCCAAATGGTCAATGCCATTAAGAAGGCTGCAACCGCCGGTAATGAAAATGCCGGCGCCCAGATAACTGAGATACGGCTCCTCTTCGAGCCTGCGTTTGAGCAGCTCGAGTCCTTCGCGCATGCGCAGGTGAATGATGGTGTTCAGGGTTTCCCGCTCGATCTCTTTTCCGGCGAACCCTGAATCGTCCTTTAACAAAATCATTTCGCCCGGCAGACAATTGCCGAGGATGCAACTGCCCTCTTCATTTTTTAGTTTCTCCGCGCGCGCCATCGGGATGCGCAGCCCCATGGAGATATCGTTTGTGATGTGGTCGCCGGCGACGGCCAGACAACCGCTTTCTTTCACCGCGCCATCGGCGTAAAGCACGTAATCGGTCGTCCCGCCGCCAATATCAATGACGAGCGCGCCAAGCTCTTTTTGGTGCTGGGTAAGCACCACCTGCGCAGAAGCGAGCCCGCCAAAAACAACATCCTCCACGTCCAGCGGCAGTTCTTTCACGCAGCGAATGGTATTTTGAATGCGTGTGCGCACGCCGTGGATGATATGAAAATCGGCTTCTAATTTTTGGGCCAGCATCCCGATCGGGTTCAACACGCCGTTTTGTCCATCGACGTGATAATGTTGAATGATGGAATGCAGGAAGGCGTTCTGCGCCGGAATGCTTACCTCGCGTGCATTAATTTTTACGTCCTCGACATCCTGCTCATCAATTTCGTCGCGATCCTCAGGCAGCATCACGCATCCGCGATTATTAAAACTTTGCAGATGCGACCCGGCGACAGAGACGTAAACGCTGCGTATCATTACGTCGCTTTTCTGTTCGGCATCGACCACAGCTTCGTGCACGCATTTCATCGCCGTTTCAAAATCAACGATCTCCCCCTTGCGGACGCCGCGCGACGGTGTCTGGCCGACCCCCAGAATTTTGAGAGTGCCATCGGTGCGGCTCTCCCCGACGACTACGCAGATTTTGGAGGTGCCAATCTCAAGGCCGACCATCAAATTATTGCTCGCCATCGTTGTTAATCCGTTTTCTTTTGGTGGCTGGGAATTGCTTTGGGAGACGTCGAATCGGAGCGCGTTTTCGGCGCCGACGATGCATGCACCGGGATTGCCTTCATGATGCGCGGCTCCACAGGGGGCTCGATCGTATCGTTAATGACGGTGGTCGGGCGCTCGGCGAAAGTGACGGGGATGTTCCGCTGCACAAGCAGGTTCACAGTCCCGAGTTCCTGCTTTGAGTCATCGCAGTAGGTAAGAAAATGTTCCAGCCGCCGCAATTGGGTCTCCAGATCGTCGAACCCGAACGTCACGCGCGCGTTATTCTTGTCGGTGACCAGCAAGCAATAACCTTTTGAAACGTCGATCTCTCGAATTTGAAAGCGCATTTGCAAAGAGCTGCGCGTACTCAGGCGCAGCAGCTCCAACGCTGTTTTTGCTTCGAACGATTCGACGATTTTTCCCGCCTCGAGCGCTTCGCTCGAGCATCCCAGGATGAGCGGCAATCCCAAATATTCGGGCAACAACTTCTTTTGTTTCATCAAAACGCCGCGCGCGTCCACTAAAAAAGCAGCATCTGACGCAAATGGATCCGAAATTTCTTTTTCGCTCGTGATCCAGGCGACCGGTTTTCGTTCCACCACCCGTATATCAATCTCGCCCGGCAATTTCCGCACCACCTGAACCTCGTCCGTCTGGGGAAGCTGTTGGATGGAATCGTGAACGCGCGCCAGGTTTACTTTGAAAATATTTTCGCCTTCACGCAGATCGACTGTTTTTAAAACCTGCTCGCGCTGCAAGGTGCCGTCAGTCTGCAATTCAATTGTCTTGAGTTGATAATCTGGATTTTCGAAGAAGAGGCGTCTGGCAGCTTCGCGCGCACCTGCGCAGACGGCCGCGAGCAACACGACGACCAGAATCACTCTGGAAAACACCCCCATGGCTCTTCGAATGCGATGCGCCGTCGCTCTGCGGGAACGAACCTTCACGTCGAGCAAGTGCTGCTGACGCCGTTGGCGCACATTGGACACTCGCCGATTGCGCGACCGAGAGCTTTTCTTGCCAAAGCTCATCGGTGGCTCCCTCCTGTTCTCGCGCGAGAGAGCTCGATAATGCGGGCGCAAAGATCGACGTAGCTGATTCCTGCTGCGGCGGCGGCCTCGGGCAGCAGGCTAGCCTCGGTCATTCCAGGAATATTGTTGATCTCCAAGATGAAGGGCTGCCCGTTCTCAGACAAAATCGCGTCCACACGCGCGTACACCTGCAGGCCCGCTGCGCGAAATGCGCGGAGCGCAAGATCCTGAATCTCCTTTGTTTTTGCGGCGTCGATCTTCGCCGGACAAACATGCTCTGCTCCACCGCCAGCTTGCGGATTGAGAAACGGATACTTGTTGTTGAAATCGTAAAAGCCGCCCTTGGGAATTATTTCGAGAATAGGCAAGGCTTGGTCACCGAGGATACCTATCGTCAATTCCCGGCCTGGCACAAATTTTTCTATCAACAATTCGCGGCCATACTTTCCGGCTTCGCTGATGGCGGATTCGATTTCGCTTTCACTCTTCACGATCACAACGCCCACGGTCGATCCCTGGCGCGGTGCCTTGACGACTATCGGCAACGGAAACGTTGGACGTTGTCCGGGATGAATTACTTCCGAGGGAGGAGTCGTCACTCCGTGCTCTCGAAATTTTTCTTTTGTCCGAATTTTGTCGAAAGCGGTCTCGCTTGCTTTTACGCCCTCACCCGTGTAAGCGATGCCGCGGCCCTCCAGAATTCTCTGGATCTGGCCATCTTCGCCGAAGGTTCCGTGAATGGTTAGGAACGCAAGCTCGACATCGCTGGGTAATTCGAAGTCCTTGTCTCGCACATCGATGTCCACGACCTCGGCGCCTAACGAGCGAAGCGCCTTCGATACCCCTCGCCCGGTGGCAAGCGAGACCTCGCGTTCGGAGCCGGGGCCACCCATGAGAACGGCAATTCTTTTCGGTAAATGCTCGTGTTTTTTCATTCCGGTTCTCCCACAATTTGTACTTCAGTTTCCAATTCGATCCCGCGCTTTGCCCGCGCCGCGCTTTGAATTTTTTCGATCAATTGAAGCATGTCCGCTGCAGTCGCGCCGCCATCGTTCACTATGAAATTGCCGTGCACCTCCGACACTCGCGCATTTCCGACGCGCGAATTCTTCAGACCCAATTCATCCACCAGTTTTCCCGCTGGAATGCTGTCGGGGTTCTTAAAAATGCAGCCTGCGCTCTTGGCGATCGGCTGAGTGGTACGCCGTTTCTCCTGCGATTCGCGCAAGCGACTATCAATCTTTGCACGCTCGGATGGCTGGGCGCGGAATGTCGCCGAAATCGCAAAATTATTTTCCAGCAGTGGAAATCGCCGGTAAAAGACCTCCAGCTCATCTCGATTTTTCACGTGCGGATTGCCGTCGGCGTCCAGATAACGAATCCGCGTCACGCTCTCGAAAGTTTGAGCGTCCATTGCGCCGGCGTTCATCCGCAACGCGCCGCCGACTACGCCCGGGATTCCTTCCATCCACTCGAGTCCGCCGAGATTTGCCGCGCGCGCCGCGTAAGCAACTTCCCTCAACTTTACGCCTGCGCCTGCGGTGATTTCAGAACCGTTGACCTCGATTTTGTCGAATTCCTCGCCGCACGGATGAACCACGACACCGCGGATTCCACCGTCGCGCACAAGAAGATTCGATCCACGACCTATTACAAAAAGCGGCAGGTTTTCATCCCGGCAAAACCGAATCAAATCCGAAAAGGCCTTTTCGTTTCGCGGCTCGACCCAAAATTGCGCCGGGCCGCCTACGCGCAGCGTCGTGTGTTTCGAGAGCGGCTCGTAAAGGCGGACGTCCCCTTCTTCGCCGACGATCGCCTTCAACTTCTCCGCAATCACCAGATCCGCAGCCAGAATCGACAATTGCTCATGAATGTTGCCAGCACCAAGACTCAACACGAGATCGCCGACATCGAGCGCGTTGCCGATGTCGCAATGCGTCCGCTCGAAGCGCGGCTGATAATTGGCACCGCGATGACCGTGTTTCGCCATTTCATCGACAATCGTCTGCCCGCTGATCCCGGTAATCGGCGGTTCGCTTGCAGCATAAACATCCGTCACCACCACGCGATCAGCCTCATCGAAGGCGCAGCCAAACTCTTTGCGCAGGGCTTTGGTGCGCGAATAGCGATGAGGTTGAAAAATGGCCAGCACCCGTTTGCGACCAGTGGCTCGCGCAGTCCTCAACGTCGCGCGAATTTCGGTGGGGTGATGCGCGTAATCGTCAACGAGCAGAAAACGATCGCTCTCGTACTTGATCTCGAAGCGGCGTCGCGCGTGCTCGAATTTACGAAGAGAAGCCGCAATTTTTTCAAATGGAATTCCAAGCTCCGAGGCGAGTGCGATTACGCCAAGGGCATTGTGCACGTTGTGTTCTCCAGGAACATTGAGAAGCGCCTCGCCAAGTTTTTCGCCGCTCCGATAAACGCAGAACACCGAGGCAAAGTCCCGCAGATCAACATCGATGCCGCGATAATGGGCCTGCTCAGAAAATCCGTACGAAATTGCGCCTCTGTGTTTCGCACACAATCGAGCGGCGTTGGGATCGTCAATGTTGTAGAAGACTGTTCCGCTCGTTTGATCGACGAGTTGTCCGAAGACTTTTTCAATCGCAGCCAGGCCGGCATAAAAATCCAAGTGCTCTTCCTCGATATTCAGAATGACGGAGTGCTCGGGGGAAAAGTAGCGCAGCGTGCCGTCGCTTTCGTCTCCCTCAGCAACAAAATATTCACCACGCTGGTCCCAGTGCGCGTTCGTTCCGAGAATCGGAATTTCGGCGCCCACATAATGGGACGGATGGAGTCCGCCTTCGCGCAATACGTGTGCCGTCATTGCTGAGGTTGTCGTTTTGCCGTGCATTCCCGCGATAACAATTCCGCGCTTGGCGCGCATGATTGCAGCCAGGGCTTCCGCGCGACGCACCACCGGCTTACCCGAATCCCGACCGGCCACGAGAATCGGATTGTCGCTTTTAATTGCAGATGAAAAAACAACGAGCTCGGCAGCGTCAACTTGCTCGGCTCGATGCCCTTCGTAAAAGCGCAGCCCAAGCCGCTGCAATCGCTCCGTTTCCATCGTGGTAACCTTATCTGAGCCGCTCACGGCGTGCCCGAGCTCAATCAAAAGCCCTGCGAGCCCGCTCATGCCGCTGCCAGCTACGCCAACAAGATGAATCGGGTGGCGCTCCCGAGTGATGAATCGCTCCAGGTCAAACGCTGGAACGCGATCGGCAAGCGCACTGCACTCTTCAGAAGCGAGGTTCATGAGTTGTGTATTTTTCCATGGTGGTAGCCACGCGGCCGGCCGCATCCTTCGGCGCCAGGTGCGAACAATTCGCAGCCATTTGCTGAAGCAACGGCGGATCCTGGATCAACTCGCGGATTTTGCGCGCGAGCAATTCGCCGGAGACCTCTGACTCCTTGAGGAGAATCGCAGCCTGAATGCGAGCATAAATTTCTGCGTTACGCGTTTGATGATCATCAGTGGCATAGGGAAATGGAATCAGGATACCGGGCAATGAAAAAGCGGCGAACTCAGCCAAGCTGGCCGCGCCGGCTCGAGCGACAACGAGATCGGCAGCGCTGTAAACTTCTTCCATCCGATGATGAAAAGCAGCGATGTATGCAGGGACGTTTTCGCGGCGATAGTTATCTGCAACCAGGCGTTCATCTCGCGCACCGGTCAAGTGGATCACCTGCAACGGCACACCTTGCAAGAATGGCAGCGATTTGATCAACGCCTGATTAATTCCGCTCGCACCCTGGCTGCCTCCCATAACAAGCAATGTCGACAGATCCTCACGCAGTCCCAGTTTTTGACGCGCAACTCTTCGATCCAAATGCACCAGTTCGGTCCGGACCGGCGTGCCGGTGACTTCTGTGTGCGTTTTTGGAAAAAAGGGCGCGCATTCCTTGAAGCCAAGCATGACGGCATTCACTATCCGCGCCGTCAGCCGGTTTGCTTTTCCGGGAATGGCGTTTGACTCGTGAATGAACGTGGCGATGCCACGTATCCGCCCGGCCAACACCGGCGCAGTGGAAGTGAACCCGCCCATGCCGAGGACCACCTGAGGCTTGAATTTACGATAAAGAGACCGACAAAGTGACAAGCTTTCATAAAAGCGGCGAATGAATCCAAAAAACGCTGGAGAAAACGCCGACGGCAGCCCTACCGTGGGCAATTTTTCCACTCGAAAATTTGTGTGACCCGAGAGTGCCAGAGCGTCAATTTCCTTCTCGGAAATCAACAGCATCACGTCGTGACCGCGATCGCGCAGCACTTCCGCCACGGCGATGCCTGGGAAAAGATGTCCGCCGGTTCCTCCGCATGCGATCACTGCATTCATAAAAGTTGGTTTTTGATATTTGCTCGCTGCACAAAGCTCATAGAATTCATCCGTCGCATCTAGATCCGCAGTGTTATTCTCGAATGCATGGTGGCGTGTTTCTTATGCGGAGGTTCTAGAATGCCCTGCCGATAGATGTTCAGCAACAAACCGATGCCGAACATACACGCGACCAGATTCGAACCTCCGTAGCTGATAAAAGGCAGCGGCAACCCCTTATTCGGTAGCAGCGACGTGGTTACGCCTATGTTGACCGCAGCCTGGAGCGCGAGGAGCGAAACAACGCCGCAGCCGAGGATCAGACCGAAACGATCTTTGGCATGCAGCGCAATCATGATGCCGCAAACAATTATCACCACGAATAAAAAAACCACGAGAAGACTGAACCGCAGGCCTAGCTCTTCACCAATGATTGGAAAAATAAAATCGGTGTGCGCGTAAGGCAGATAAAGCATCTTCTGGCGCCCGTTACCCAGACCAAGCCCTTCCATTCCGCCGCTGCCCCAGGCAATCAACGCCTGCATCTGCTGCAACCCAGCGTCTTCTTTGAAATGCTCCGGGTGAAGAAAAGCGGAGAGCCGCCCCATTCGTTCGGAGATTTGTGTAGCGATAACGAGAAGAGCGCTCAGGCCGGCGAACGACACAGCGCCAAGCCATAGAGGATTAGCGCCGGCAACGAACATTACGACGAACGCCGTTGTACCGATCAAAGCGGTCGTTCCCAGATCGACTTCGCCCAGCACGAGCACAGCCGGAAGGCTGATAATCGCAAGTGGAAGAATCAGTCCAAAGAGCACATTGCTGTGCGGTTTTTCATATCGCGCAAACCAGGCGGCGAGAAAAAAAATTGCGGCCAACTTTCCCAATTCTGATGGCTGAAAAGTGGCCGGGCCCAAACCGATCCACCGGCGCGATCCGTTGAGGCGCATACCGATGTGCGGGAGATAGCAAAGCGCCAGCGCCGCCAGCGCCAGCACGAACCAAAGCCACCATGTTCGCCGCCAGAAGTGATAGTCCACCAGTGCCGCGAAGATGCAGCCTGCAAGTCCAATCCCAATCCAAACGGCCTGCCGTTTGATGAAGAAATAAACGTCTCCGTGACTGTCGCGCGCAAAGGCGCTCGTGCTAAAAAGCATAACGATCCCAATGACGAGCAGTGCCAGTACTGCAAGAAAAAGAATATAGGCGCTCTTACGATGCATAATTGATTCGAGCAGCGACTTTCATTTCTTGTTGTTCTTTTGTTTCGCAGTGGGGATCAAAAGCTTTTGGCCGACCTGCAGTTTGCGAGGATCGTCAATGTGATTCAGAGCCATTAGATCATCGTAAGAAACCTTGAGTTTCTTTGCGATTGTGACCGGATTATCGCCCTTTTTTACAACGTACAGTTTTGCCAGAAGAGGAGAGCGCCTTGGCGTATTCGTCCTTCGAGGGCGAATGCGAAGACTTCGCATCGTTGCGTGGCGCGTTTTCCTTTCGTGCCACCGCATCTGGTGGCTTGGCGTTGTACGTGTGAATTGGCGTTGTGTCGGGCAGCTTCTTTTCCGTGTCCGCCGGAACTGTTGGTACAAATGAACTCTCTCGCGTCTTGATCGCGTTGAACGCGATGATTCCCGACACGGCTACCACGTGCAATAGCAACACGATCAACAACGCCCGCGACAGTTTCATGTTCGGCTCGGGTATGTCGCCGAAATCCATTCCAGCAGATGCAGCCGACGCGCGCCGCGCGGTCGCTGCCAGGAGCTTTTTATGTCTGAAGAGTCGCGGGATTTTCATCGGTCTGTTTGAGGCAAGGCTTGTACGAGCGCACGAAACTGATCGCCTCGATCGGCGTAACTTTTGAACATGTCGAAGGACGATGTGCCCGGAGAAAACAGGACTACTTCCGCCGCCCTCGCGCTGGCATGCGCACGCTCGACTGCATCCGCGAGCGAGGTTGCGATTTCGCACTTCACCGTGCCGCTCCATGAACGCTCGATGCTCTCGGCCATTTCGCCGATCAAAATCGTCAACTGGACCTTCTCTTTCACTAGAGATCGCAGCGGATCGAAGGTGAATCCTTTGTCCTTGCCACCGGCGATCAGAACGACCGGCTTTGTCTGTGCACGCAGCGCTTTTTCAACGGCATCCAGATTGGTGGCCTTGGAATCGTTCACGTAGTCAACGCCATCGACTTCGCGCACAAATTCACACCGATGTGGGCGCGGCTCATAATTCCGGAGGGCCGGCGCCATCTGTGAGAATGACAATCCGCGCGCCATGCCAGCGGCCAGCGTCGCCATCAGGTTCTCGATGTTATGCAGCCCGCGTAGTTTCGTCTCCGATAAACGGAGGACGGCTTGGTTTTGGTAAACAATCGCACCATCACAAAGCTGGAAATCCGCTTGATCGGAGTAAGCGCTAAAAGTGATTTTGCGCGCGCGGATCTCGGGAAATTTTTCGACCGCATTTACGACTGCCACTTCGGCGTCGGTTTGATTTTCGAAAATGCGCAGCTTGGCCGCGCGATAATCGGCCACGGAACGATAACGGTCGAGATGGTCGGGAGCGAAATTGAGCCAAAGGCTGATGGATGGATGGAAGGTGCAAATCGCTTCCAGTTGGAACGAGCTCACCTCGACGGTGAGCAGATCGAAAGGCTGGTTTTCCCGCGCCACTTCCGAAAGCGGTTTGCCAATATTCCCGCAAGCAATCGTGCGCTGACCGCAAGCATTCAACATTTGAGCCAGCAATTCCGTCGTGGTCGTTTTACCGTTCGTGCCGGTGACAGCGATGACCGGAGTTTCGCAGAACCGCCAGCCCAGTTCGAGTTCACTGATTATTTCAATTCCGCGCGATAGAAAATTGCGCGCCAGCGGGGAAGCCGGATCGATGCCGGGACTTAAAATGGCCTTGTCGTACGCGGATGAATCTTCATCCGCCGCCGCGCCGCAGATCACGTGGACGTCCTGTGTCCGCAGATTGTCTATGGTCGATTTGAGCAGGTTCTTCTCTTCAGCGCTATCGAGCACTGTAACCTGTGCGCCTTCCGAGCTCAGCAAAAGCGCCGCCGCGCTCCCGCTCAAGCCTGCACCAAGCACGGCGATATTTTGATTTTTGTAACGTCCGTTTTTCATCTCAGTTTCAGCGTCGCCAAGCCAAACAGGGCAAAGATGATTGACAGAATCCAGAACCGAACGATCACGGTGCTTTCCTTCCAGCCCGTTAGTTCAAAATGATGATGCAGCGGAGACATGACAAAAAATCGTTTGCCCGTCAGTTTGAAACTCAACACCTGCAAAATCACCGAGACGGCTTCGATCACGAAAACGCCGCCGACCACCACCAAAAGCAGCTCTTGTTTGCAGCAGATCGCGACGACACCCAGCATGCCACCGATGGCCAGCGACCCGGTGTCGCCCATGAAAACTTTGGCCGGATAGCAGTTAAACCAGAGAAAACCGAGGCCTGCGCCGATAAGGGCCGAGCAAACTACGGTCAGCTCCGCGGCGAACGGATAAAAAGGCACCTGCAGGTATTCCGCGACACGGAAATTGCCGGCTGCGTAAGAAAGCAATGCGTATGCGAATGCCGCTGGGATAGTGCAACCGATCGCCAAGCCATCCAATCCATCAGTGAGATTGACTGCGTTCGATGAGCCCACGATAACGAGCGCAAAAAACACGAACGTGAACCAGCCCATGTTCGCAATGACGGGCGCCTTGACGAAGGGCACATACAGCGAACGCGCCTGCACTTCCAACAATGGATTGGTCAGGAAAAGAGCAGTGATGATTGCCGCGAGAGAGATTTGAAAAAGGAGTTTGATCCGGCCGCTGATCCCTTCGGATTTCTTCTTCGTAACCTTGAGGTAATCGTCGGCGAATCCGAGCGCACCCAGGTAAACCAGACTGAACAAGGCGAGCCAGACGAACCGGTTGTCCAGGCGAGCCCAGATTAGACTGGAGACAAAAACGGCTCCGATGACCATTACGCCACCCATGGTGGGCGTACCTTTCTTGACACCATGTAGCTCGGCGAGACGGTGAACTTCAGCCGCTTCGCGAATTGGCTGTCCCACCTTCAGCGCAGTCAGTATTCGGATGATGAAGTTTCCAAAAATCAACGTGCCGAGGAATGCCGTAACCGCGGCGGCGATGGCTCGGAAAGTGACATAAAGAAAAACATTAAACCCAATGAACTGATCGCTCAGGCGATGGAGATAGTACATCATGGGGACCTGACGATTGCTGAGTGCGGAGTGCGAAATGCTTCAATCACCTTTTCGGTCCGAGCCAGGCGGCTGCCTTTTACCAGCACGAGATCGCCCGGCGCAGCGATTTCGCCTAACAAGTCAGCGGCCTCTGAAGTCGATCCTACGATCGCGGTCTTTTCGAGTCCGGCGTCTTTGGCAGCGTGAGCAATTTTCGCCGCCAGATTTCCGATTACGATTAGCTGATCGATTTTTAATGTGGCCGCCGTTTCTCCCACTTCGCGATGGCCGCGTTCCGATTCAGCGCCGAGTTCCCTCATTTCCCCAAAAACGGCGATGCGCTTGCCTTCCGCAGGGAGTTCCGCCAGCGTCCGCAGGGCAGCTTTCATGGAATCGGGATTCGCGTTGTAACTGTCGTCAATGAACTCTACGCTGCCGATCTTCTTGATTTGCAAACGCGCTTTGGCCAGGGGCGCGGCAGCGAGACCCGCAGCACACTCCTCGAGCGAGACACCGAAGACACGACCAGCGGCGACCGCGAGCAGCGCATTTTGCACCATGTGCAGTCCAGGCACAGGCAACTGGGCGCGGCAGCGATGCGCGCCCTCGAGAATAGTGAACGCCGTGCCGTCCTCGCTCTGGCTTATCTCGGCGGCGCGGATCGTTCCGTCAGTTGTGCCCGCCAGGACGACTTTGGCGCGCGC
Organism: uncultured Verrucomicrobiae bacterium; assembly: GCA_963840305.1. GTDB lineage: Bacteria > Verrucomicrobiota > Verrucomicrobiia > Chthoniobacterales > UBA10450 > Udaeobacter. The sequence continues at coordinate 496,250 of CAWIYE010000004.1, read as the reverse complement.
ACGCGCCGCGATACGCGCGACTAAAAGGATCGTCTGCATTCAAGATGACTGTCCCCGCAACACCAACAGCTTCGACAAGGGCGCCTTTCTCATCAGCAATCGCTTCGCGCGAACCCATGAACTCAATGTGCGCGACGCCGATGTTGGTGATAATGGCCGCATCCGGCGCGGCGATTTTCGACAGCGCGGCAACTTCACCCGGGTGATTCATGCCAATCTCCCAGACAGCGACTTCGTCCTGCGACGCTGCCTCTAAGATTGTTCGGGGCAGGCCGACGTGATTATTGAAATTTCCTTCAGTCTTCGTAACTCGAAAACGGCGGCCCAGCACTGATGCGGTAAAATCTTTAGTGCTCGTCTTGCCGTTGCTTCCGGTAATCGCGACGACTTTTAGCGCGAGGGATTTCCGGTAGTTGGCAGCGAGCTGCTGGTAGGCTTGCAAAGTGTCTTTTGCCCGAATGAGCGCGAAACGGTCCGGAGTTTTTCCCTTCCAGTTGGAATCAACAATCGCCCCGGCTGCGCCGGCTTTCGCTGCGGACTCGACAAAATTGTGGCCGTCAAAATTTTCACCGTGCAAGGCGACGAACAATTCGCCGACCTTAAGCGTGCGTGAATCGGTGCCGACCTTGTCGATCGTCACACTCCCATCTCCGGATGAGACTGAAGCTCCGGCCAACTTCGCGATCTTAGAAAGTGGAAGCGGATTCATGTTCGGAAAAAATCAAAACTTGACGGGATGGTCTTCAATCGCGCGTCGCGCGACTTGGATATCGTCGAACGGAATAGTGTAATCGCCGAACTCCTGATAATTTTCGTGGCCCTTGCCCGCAATCAAAACGATGTCTCGCGGTCGGGCGAGCGCAACAGCGCGATCGATCGCCTTCGTGCGATCGACGATTTTTTCGTAGCGATTCGAACGAAATCCTTTTTCGATCTCTGTGATGATCGCGTCTGGGTCTTCCTTTCGAGGATTGTCGGACGTGATGATGGAGTAGTCAGCAAGCCGATCGGCCATCTCTGCCATGAGCGGGCGTTTTTGCCGGTCGCGATCCCCGCCGCAGCCGAAAACGGCAATCAAGCGCTGCGGCTCAATTTCGCGCAAAGTTTTGAGAACGTTCCCAAGCGCGTCAGGGGTGTGCGCGTAATCGACGAAAACCTGAAATTGTCGTTTGGCTGGGACCAATTCCAGCCGCCCCGGCACTTGCGGCGACTTGGCAAGACTAAACACGGCGTTGCGCAAGTTGACTCCTAGCGCGTTGGCCGCAGCCAGCGCCGCGACGGAGTTGGTCACGTTAAACCGGCCAATTAGTGGAAGGCGCACCAGGTAGCTCTTGCCTTGAGCATCCAGTTGATAGGATGTGCCTCCGAACTCAGCGCGATAATTTGAGGCGCGGAAATCCGCGCGCGACCCCATTCCATAAGTGACCATCGCCACACGCTTGTCGATTTTATCGAGTAGTTGCTGGCCGTAGCGGTCGTCAATATTTACAATTGCAACAGGCTTGCGCTTTCTCTTCTGGCTCACGAGCCCTGTGAACAGCTTCGCTTTGGCATCGAAGTAGTTTTCCATTGTCCTATGAAAATCGAGATGATCTTGGGTGAGATTCGTAAACACGGCGACGTTCCATTCGAGGCCGCGCGTGCGATCCTGCGCGAGCGCGTGCGAAGAAACTTCCATCGCAGCGGCCTTACAGCCCGCGCCCGCGATCTGCGCAAGCAGCTCTTGCAGGTCGAGTGATTCCGGCGTGGTGCGGATGGCCGGCAGAATTCGCTCACCAATTTCGTAACGCACCGTTCCGACTAATCCGCAACGCAAACCCGCTTTTTCACAGATATGTTTGATGAGAAACGTTGTGGTGGTTTTGCCGTTCGTGCCCGTAACCGCCGCCAGTTCTAATTTCCGCGCCGGGTGCCCATAAAAAGCCGCCGAAAGGTCAGCAAGCGCAGTGCGCGTGTTCTCAACAACGAGACAGGTGGCGCGCGGATCGTTGTTCTCGCGTTCAGCAACGATCACCGATGCGCCTTTGTCGATGGCTTGACCGATGAATTGGTGGCCATCGGTTTTCTCGCCCCGCAATGCGGCAAACAAGCTGTTCCTTTGCACTCGCCGCGAGTCATACGCGATGTTTTCCACTGGACGATCCAGTGGCCCGATGACCTGGCAAACTGGAGTCGCAGAGAGGAGAGTCTTGAGCTGCATGAGGTTTCAGCATCCCGTGACGAGGCATTCAAGGGCGTGCGGCATTGGTTAAGGCGATTCGTTCCGCCGACGCAGTTTTGCGGGCTCGCTCTGCCGGCGGCGGTTTTTCGACTCGCTCCACGGGAAGCGCTTTGCGAATCTCCTCATGCGGCTCAAGATCAAGATAGCGGGCCGCTTTCTCCGCGACGCGGGAAAAGATCGGCCCTGCTACTAGCCCGCCGTAATTCAACTCTGGTTTGCTCGTGTGCGCATCATCGAGCACCACGAGACCGACAAACTCGGGATGGTCGGCCGGAAGATAGCCGACGAAGGAAACGACGTACTTTCCCTCTTCATATCCGCCGCGAGGATCGACTTTCTGTGCGGTCCCAGTTTTTCCAGCAATGGTAAAGCCGGGCACGGCCGCAGCTGCCGCAGTGCCAGCATCGCTCACCACGCCTCGGAGCGCATCACTAATTTCTTTGGCAGTCTCAGAAGCAATAACCTGACGCAGCACGACCGGCGAAAGCGAACTGATGCTTTTGCCATCCGATGTGGTGATCGATTTCACAATGCGCGGCATGATCAACTTGCCGCCGTTGGCAATCGTCGCCATTGCCACTGTCATTTGCAGTGGTGTCACCCCAACCTCGTGCCCCATCGGAATACGAGTAATCGAGATTTTGCTCCAGGATTTGGGAGGTCGAATCAATCCGTTGATCTCACCCGGCAGCTCGATCCCCGTGCGCTCGCCAAATCCGAAGCGGCGAATGTATTCGTAAAACTTTTGTTCCCCCACAGTGAGGGCGAGCTTGGCTGCCCCGATGTTGCTCGATTTGATGAGAATCTCGCGCACACTCAAATTCGAAAACGCGCGATGATCGTGCAGGGCGGCGCCGCCGAAGTTCCAGAGACCGTTCTCACAGAAGATCGATGAATCAGGCCGCACCTTGCGTTCGTTGAGAGCGGCGGCGGCGGCAACGATTTTGAAGGTTGAGCCCGGCTCCATCATGTCGATGATGGCCCGGTTTTTCATCTGTTCGGGCCGCGCTTCTGAGCGGAGGTTCAAATCAAAATACGGCCGATTGGCCATCGCCAGGATTTCACCTGTCTGCGGCCGCATCAGAATAATGGTGGCTTTTTGAGGGGAATATTGCGCCATCGCAGCGTCGATTTCATTCTCCACAATGTTCTGCAAACCGAGATCCACGGTTAAATGGACCTGGTAGCCGTCGCGCGGAGCGCGCTCTTGGCCGCGGTAGGGCACGATCTCCTGGCCGGCCCGATTGTGCTCGATGAAACGATAGCCGTCCTGTCCGTGAAGGTACTCCTCCATCGAGGCTTCCACGCCTTGAATACCGTGATGATCAAAGTCGGTAAATCCGATGACATGACAAAGCATTGATCCATTCGGGTAGAGGCGCGTGGCGTCATGCTCGAAATAAATCCCGCGCAAATTTCCGGCTCGAAGTTTCGCACGCAACCCGTTTGCAGTAGCCGCGGGCACTTCCCGCTTGATTACGACATAACGCCGTTCGCCGGCTAATTTTTCAGCGAGCTCTCCGGAGGGGACGCCAAGTTCATGACTTACGAGAGCGACGGTTGTTTCCCGGTTGTTAAGATGCGTGGCGTCGGCTACCACGGTTTCCATGGGAATGTTGTGAGCGAGGACTTCGTTGTTCGCGTCGAGAATCATCCCGCGCTCTGCGTGAATGATTTCTTTGTAAACGTGCTTTTCAGCAGCAAGCCCAGCGTATTCGTCGTGTTTTATTACCTGCAAGTAAATCAAACGAAACGAAAAGATGCTGAAGAGCCCAATGAAACCAGTGCACACGAGTACGCAACGGCTTCGGCTATTTGGATTCATTTTGTGACCGAGGGGTTAACTACGGGTTGGATCGAGTCTTCGTCTGCCGATCGAGGCGGAATAGTCAGCCGCACGATGTTTGCCTCTGAAATGGGGACCATCTTCAGGTAGCCTTCTTTCAATCGGCGTTGCAACGCGGAGCGAGAGGTCCAAGCCGCGATTTGCGCGCTGGCGATGTCATTTTGAGTTCGCAGACTAACAAGCTCGTTCTCGACCGCCTTCCTGCGCTCGCCCAGATGGTAGAGTTGCAGCGTCAAATAAACGTAGCTTAATCCGGCCAGTGCCAGAAATGCGGTCATCACAATCCAGCGCGCAAGCGAGGCCGCGTTGACTGCATTGTGGTTTCTTCGATGCGAGCGTTTCATTTAAATCTTCTGGGCTGCGCGCAATTTCGCGCTTCGCGAGCGGGGATTCGCGCGCTGTTCGTCATCGCTCGGTTCCACCGGTTTCGGCGTGACCAGTTCAAGATCGTAATCCGGATTGCGCCGCGGCTCGGGCCACTCCGGCTTATCAATCCATTCCTGGCTATGATCGCGGAAAAAATTCTTAACGATCCGATCTTCCAGTGAATGAAAAGTGATCACAGCAATGCGACCGCCGGATGCAAGTCGCTCAGTCAAGACTCGCAAGCCTTCTTCAAGTGCACCAAGTTCATCGTTCGCTTCCATCCGCAGCGCTTGAAAAGCTTGGGTTGCAGGATGATGACGTCCATGACGCCCGACCAACTTTTCGATCGCGCGCGCCAGCGGAAGAGTTTCGCGAAACGGCGACGTCCTGCGCATCTTCACGATCAAGCTGCCGATCCTGCGCGCGGCCGGTTCCTCACCAAGTTCACGAAACAGGCGAGTCAATTCCTCTTCGCCGTACTCGTTTACAATTTTGGCGGCAGTCAGTTTGGTCTGCGGGTCCATGCGCATGTCGAGCGGACCGTTTCGTACGAAGCTGAAACCGCGCTGCGCATTTTCGAGTTGGCGGGAGGAGACACCAAGATCAAGAAGCGCGCCGCCGATCGCGCCAAGACCAAGCTCGTCGAGAACACTATCCGCGTGCCGGAAATTCGCCTGTCGCACGATGAGACGCTGCCCGAAATGCGCCAATCGCTCGCTCACATGTTGAACTGCATCAGGGTCCTGATCCAAGGCCAGGACGTCGGGGCCACTCTGCAAGAGCGCTTCGGTGTGACCGCCGCCGCCGCACGTTCCGTCTACGATGAGAAGACCTGGTTTCGGCTTCAGCAACCCCAACACTTCCCGCTGCAACACCGGACGGTGGTATAAAAAATCCTCGATTGGTTGCGGCTCCGGCTCTTCTTCGGCAGCCGGCTGATCAACAGCAAGCCAAAGAGCCCGCTGAATCCACTCCATGGTGATGAAGTTTTGACGAACCATACGCTTACAATCCAATTACACCTGCCACGTGCTGGTAAGTGGGCGTTTCCTCTTCGTGCGCTCGTTTCCAGTGTTGCAAATTCCAAATCTCAAAGCGCCCCCGGTTGCCGACGAGAGCAACTTCACCTTTCAATCCGAGTGTTCGGCAAAGATCTTCCGGCAATACGAGACGCCCTTGTCGGTCCGCGCCTGCGTGCTGAGCCCGCGAATGCAATTGGCGCAAAAAAACCCGGCGATCGCGCGGAGAAACATTCTGGTTTGTTTCCGCGGCCGAACTCATTTTCGCAAATTCCTTCGGCGACATAACGAGCAGAAATTGATGAGTCGCCTCCGGCAAAAGAATGAATTCCTCGGGACGATCGCGTCGCCAGCGAGAGGGAATCGTGATTCGATTCTTGTGATCGATGGAATGCCGGAATTCTCCGGCATAAAAGCGTTCGGATGGGGAATCGGCGTCCATTAATCGAGTGGTGCAATCGTCCATTTTGCTCCACTTGACCCCACTTTTAACCACCTCCCCAAGAGACGGTCAATAAAAATTTTCAGCTATTTGCGCCCACCCGCCTTGACCGTAAGCTCCTCGATCATGAAATTTTCCCAGCGCCAACGAGTGGCGGTCTCCCTTGGGCGCCGTAGCCTCGGCGCAGGCGGTAGTCCGCCGAAAACGCCAATGAGTTCGTCCCGCATCCAAACGATCGTCGTTCTCTGCTCGCTTATTAGCGTCTCCGAGTTTGGGTTTTCTCAGGCACCACAAAGCTCCGGCAGTGACGCGGTGCGGGTAACGATGTCGATGCACCCGGACGGCTCGCGCACCGTTTACAATTTCGATCCGCCACAGCACAAAGCGGTGGCGACGACCACCGATGCAGACGGCAAACTTCGCGAGACAATTCGTTACGAACTGGATGACGCGGGACGTTTCTCCAGCGCGGAAAAATCTGGACCTGATGGCCGCCTTCAGCTCAAGAGTCGCTACAAATACGACGATGCCGGCCGCATCCTCGAAGAAACCCAAAGCGCACCAGACGGCACTCTTCAGCACAAGATCGTTTACAACTACGACTCATCCGGGAAGCAGACGGGCTATTCCGTCTTCGACGCATCGGGGAAATTAGTTGGTGGCACGGGCGCCGCCATCGTTCGCCCGTCGCCCTCGCCAAAGCCGCGCGAGAAAACCCGGCGATGAGCAAGCATGCTTGAGTATCGCGCGCAAGCGTGGGCATTAGGTTGTTGCCTTGCCACAATCGAGAAAGAGCATTACAAAAAACCTGCGTGATCGATTACATCCAAAAAGGCGGATTGTTAATGTGGCCGATCCTGGGCTGCAGCATTATCGCGATCGCCGTTTTCGCCGAGCGTCTCTTTTACTTGCATCGCGCGACGATACATGTCGGTGAATTCTTGAAGGGACTGTCGAATCTGATTCAGCATCGCAATTTCGCTGAGGCGCTGCATGAATCGGCCGGGACGCCGGGGCCGGTGGCGCGAGTCATTCACGCCGCGATCATCAGACACGACGCGCCCCGGGCGGAATTACGCGATATCGTGCAAGAAGCTGCGCAATTGGAGGTACCAAAACTGGAGCGGTTTCTTCCCGTGCTTGCCACCATCGCTTTCCTGACGCCCCTGCTTGGATTGCTTGGGACTGTCGCAGGAATGATCGATGCCTTCGGGACCATCGCTTCGAGCGGCGGTTATGCGACAGTGACTGAGCTTTCAGGTGGCGTGTATAAGAGTTTGTTGACCACCGCAGCTGGCCTGGTCGTGGCGACCCCCACTTTTGTTGCTTACAGCTATCTCTCTTCGCGCGTGAGCACGATGCTTCATGATATGGAACGTGCAGGGATCGAAATCGTGCACATGTTAACTGAAAGCCGTCCGATCAGCGGCATCATCAGCTTTCAACAACCGGAAGAGATGGCGCGCGAGATTGAAGCGCGCCAGGATCTGTAACGACGAATGGCTTCGGCGCGTTGAAGCCTTGAACCGTTAATCGTGAAACTTAGCCGGACAGTAAATTATAACTTTGGGTGGCTTGTGTTTATCGGGCTGGTGGACGTCGCCTTTCTGCTTGTTTTCTTTCTGTTGCTCAGTTCGAATTTCATCTTGCAACAAGGCATCTCAGTTTCGATGCCGTTCTCGCGCTTTACGCTTGGTCCGCAGACCAGCCGGCAAATCATCAGTATCACCGGCGGCGCGGTTCCGGCCATTTATTTCCAAGACCAGCGAGTCACCATGGAGCAACTGGGGCCGTTACTGGACGCAGTCAAGCGCAGGGACGAATCAATTATCATCAAGGCGGACCGTTTTACGTCCTACGAAACGGTTGCCGAAGTGGCGAACGCTGCGCTTGAACACGGCATCAGCTCGGTCGCACTGGCTGCGACTCCGCCGCAATGAACAGCATTATCTCGCAGAGCGCAGCCGAACCGCTGATCTTTAGCTGGGATTCGCCTCGCGGCGAAAAACTGGCGATCACAATTTTTCTGGCGCTCTCTGTGGTCGCGCACGCGCTATGTTTTTATATCTTCCAAATTGTTTATCCACCAACAATCGCGCTTCTGCCGCCGCCGGCCCGCGTCACGTTGATCACACCAGCCTCCGAAGAAGGCCGCACGCTGCTTCGCTGGATGGATGCGGAAGATCCAGCGCTTCCTTTCACAACTCGTCATCCACAGGAAACAATACTGCGTACACTGCCAAAAGCTGAGCACGTGCCGTCCTATTCCGCGATTGAGCCGACTCTCAAAAATATTCCGCCGCTGGAGCGCGATCTGCGAATCCCGAGTTGCCAGCCACCGGGCGCGGTACACTTTCTCCACCAAAAAGCCGCTCCGCCGGGGAGCGTTGTCAAAACGTCGGTCTCGTTTTCAAACGAGCTTCACATCTATGGCGCTCCGACTTTGCCAAAGCCGGCTTTCGTCGCATCCAACGAAGAAATGCCTGAGACGATTCGGTTTCGGGTGGCCGTAAGCAAGCTTGGAGAAGTTCGCTATTGTTTTCCGATTAATTCATCAGGCGACTCCCGCGCTGGACGAGCAAGCCCGCTTGTACATTGCGCGTTGCCGTTTTCCTCAAAACACCGCAAACGCCGACAAAGCGGACTCGTTTCTGACCTGGGGAACCGCAACAATTGCATGGGGCAATGACATCGCTCCGCCCGCAATCGACACCAGCAGCCCGTGTTACTCCGTGATTCGCGTTAGTCTTGCCACTCTGGTCACGATTTATCTGCTGCTTTTTCTTGCGGCGGTTTTCCTCTTCTGGATAGTTGGAGAATGGAATCGGCGGCGGCGAGAGCGGCGGGCTCTGGCGTATCGGTTGCGCTGCGTGATTTGCGCGTTCGAATTTGAGGATCGAACCGACGCGCTGCTTCCCCGCTGCCCGCACTGCGGAAGTTTAAACGAACGATTCAAAATGGAGCAGATTTAAAATGGGAATGTGGATAGGCCGAAATCGCAAGGCGCGTGTGACCTACGGGTTCGATGAAATCGCGCTGGTACCCGGGCGCGTGACGATCAACCCCAATGAAGTCGATATCACGTTCCGTTTGCCGCGCAAACAGGCCGAGCCGCTGGAATTGAAAATTCCCATCCTCGCCAGCGCCATGGATGGAGTGGTCGATGTGCGCTTCGCCATCGCCATGAACAAGTTGGGCGGACTGGCCGTTCTAAACCTCGAAGGAGTGCAAACGCGCTACAAAAACCCGCAGGAAGTGCTGCAAAAAATCGTCGATGCAAATAAATCCGACATCACTGCGCTGCTGCAACGGATCTACCAGGAACCGATTCAGGAGGATCTAATCGCGGCGCGTGTGCGCCAGATCAAAGACGGCGGTGTATTGGCCGCGGTCAGTTCCATTCCTCAGCGTGCCGCTGAATTCGGCAGGATCGCGCAAGAAGCGGGCGCGGATGTTTTCGTGGTGCAAAGCACGGTTTCCACCGTGCGGCATATTTCGTCGGAGTACAAATCGCTCGATCTGGAAAAGTTTTGCCGGGAAATGCGCATTCCGGTCATCGTCGGAAACACCGTCGGTTACGACGTGACTCTCGAGATCATGGAGTGCGGGCCGGCTGCGGTTTTGGTCGGTGTCGGCCCGGGAGCGGCTTGCACTTCACGCGGCGTGCTTGGGCTCGGTGTTCCCCAGGTCACCGCAACGGTCGATTGCGCCGCGGCGCGTGACGCTTACTTCAAGAAAACATCACGCTACGTGCCGATCATCACCGATGGCGGGATGAGCAGAGGCGGCGACGTTTGCAAGGCGTTGGCGTGCGGCGCGGACGCCGTCATGGTTGGCAGCGCATTTGCCAAAGCGCACGAAGCGCCTGGGCGCGGCTATCATTGGGGCATGGCCACACCACACGCAAATCTTCCGCGAGGCACCCGCATCAGAGTGGGCGCTACCGGCTCGCTGAAACAAATCCTGTTTGGTCCAGCAGAAGTTGACGACGGCAGCCAAAATCTGGTCGGCGCCATCACCACCTGCATGGGCAACGTCGGCGCTCGCAGTATTGCCGAATTTCAGCAAACGGAAATTATCATCGCGCCATCGATCAAGACCGAAGGAAAACTCTTCCAAACCGTTCAAAGCGTCGGAATGGGAACGAGCTAAAAGTGACCGGCGATTCAAGTGATCCAGTGATTTAGCAAGTTGACCTTGCGCTCGCACGCTTCACCATTCAACACTTGAATCGCTAAGTCACTTATCGCTAAATGAACAACGATCGCAGAGTTGTCATCACTGGTCTCGGTGCCATCACGCCGCTTGGCAACGACGTCGAGACGTTTTGGTCGAATCTGAAAAACGGGGTCAGCGGCATTCGTGCAATCGATGCATTCGATACCACCGGATACGATTGCAAAATCGGCGGACAAGTCCGCGGTTTCGATCCGAAGCCGTTCTTCAAGAATCCGAAGGACGTCCGCCGCACCGATAGATTTACGCAGCTTGCAATGGCGGCAGCCAAAATGGCGCTACAAGACAGCGGGATTGATGTAGCAAACCTGAACCGGCGAGATCGCTTCGGCGTGATCGTCAGCACAGGAATCGGCGGCCTAAAAACTTTGCAGGATCAGTTGCGCATCTTGTTAACGAAGGGACCCGGCGCGAAACTCGCCGTTCACCATTCCGATGTTGATCAGCAACATGGCTAGCGGCGTCATCTCGATGGAGTTCGATCTGCGCGGTCCGAATTTGTGTATCGTCACCGCCTGCGCCACATCGAACAATGCCATCGGTGAGTCTTGGCGAATCATCAAATTTGGCGACGCAGACATTTTCCTCGCGGGCGGCTCGGAGGCCTCCATCGTCGAGATCGGTGTGGCCGGATTTTCCGCCATGAAAGCGCTGAGCACTCGCAACGATGAGCCCGAGCGCGCCTCTCGACCGTTCGATCGCGATCGCGATGGCTTTGTGATGAGCGAAGGCGCTGGCGTGGTGGTGGTGGAAGAATTGGAACACGCCAAAGCGCGCGGCGCGAAGATTTATTGTGAACTAACAGGATACGGCCCTTCTGCCGATGCTTATCACATGACTGCGCCCCCGCCAGATGCTGAAGGCGCAGGCCGCGCCATGCAAATAGCATTGGAGCACGCCCGTATCTCTCCCGACGCAGTCGATTACATCAACGCGCATGCTACTTCCACAGACATCGGCGACGTTTCCGAGACTCGCGCGATCAAACACGTGTTCGGCGATTACGCGTACAAAGTACCCATCAGTTCAACGAAATCGATGACTGGCCACTTGTTAGGCGGCGCTGGCGCAGTGGAAATGGCGGCATGCGCGTTGGCTATCCGGGACGGCGTCATTCCACCGACAATCAATCTGGAACACCCGGGTGAAGAATGCGATCTCGATTACACGCCCAACGTCGCCCGCGAAAAAAAAGTGCGCGTCGCTCTGAATAATTCCTTCGGTTTCGGCGGCCACAACGCCACGCTGGTCGCTGCCGCGTTTGAAAAGTAGCGCCGCGTCTTTGACTATTCACGGGCGACAGTCACTGTTCACTATCCGAAGCGGGCATAGCTTAATGGTAAAGTTCCAGCCTTCCAAGCTGGCCATGCGGGTTCGATTCCCGTTGCCCGCTCATCCACCTATGAACAATGGGCAAAAGACGCTTGCCGAGCGAAAATGGTCAGAACGGAAAGTCAATCTTCGCCAGTGTTCGCAGGAAAGGTCGTAATGGAGATCACTCATCGTGCGTGCCAAGGGCAAAATCGTGCGTCCGGCCCCGGCCTCTAGCCGCGCGGGGATCTTCGTCGCTGCTGCGCTACTTGCGGCCGCCGCACTGGCAGCATGGGCTAACAGTTTTCGCGGGCCGTTCATCTTCGATGATCTTCCCGCCATCGTAGAAAACACGACGATCCGTACCCTCGCGCTGCCTGGCGCACTCGCGCCGCCCCACACCGGCCAGCCTGCGAACGGCCGGCCGCTCGTCAATTTTTCCTTCGCGCTCAATTGGGCCGTCGGGGGCGCCGACGTCCGCGGCTACCATGTGCTCAACCTCGCGATTCACGCGCTAGCTGCACTCGCCCTCTTCGGCGTTGTGCGGCGGACACTGCGGTCCAGACCGCTCGCTGCAAAATTCGCGGCCGACGCAACACCGCTCGCGTTCGCGCTGGCCGCGCTTTGGATGCTACACCCTCTCCAGACCGAGTCGATAACTTATATTGCACAACGCGCTGAGTCGCTTGCCGGGCTGTGCCTGTTATTGACGCTATACGCGTCGATTCGAGGTGCCGAGTCGCCGAAGCCAATGCGCTGGCACGCGCTCGCCGTTGTCGTGTGCCTGCTCGGCATGGCGACAAAAGAAGTGATGTATGCCGCGCCGTTGCTCGTGCTGCTGCACGACCGCACTTTTATCGCGGGGACGTTTCGCGAAGCACTGCGCCGGCGGCCATGGTTCTACGCCGGACTCGCAGCGACATGGCTGTTACTTGCTTGGCTCGTGAAGCAAGCGGGCAACCGCGGTGCGACGGCCGGCTTCGGCCTCGGCATCACGCCGTGGCATTATCTGCTCACCCAATGCGGTGCTCTCATACATTATGTGCGACTCGCATTGTGGCCGGCGCCGCTGGTGCTCGACTACGGCACAGCGACAACCAGGTCCCTTACTGAAGTCTGGCCACAAGCTGCCTTGCTGGTAGCGCTTTTTGGCGCCACGCTCATCGCGCTCGCCCGGTGCCCGCCATGGGGTTTTCTTGGCGCATGGTTCTTTCTGCTGCTCGCGCCGACTTCGAGCGTGTTGCCACTCGCGACACAAACAGTCGCGGAACATCGTATGTATTTGCCGCTGGCAGCGATCATTGCCGCCATCGTCGTTGGCGTGTGGTATGTCCTCGGCCGTCGCAGCATGGTCGTATTCGTTGCAATCGCGATTGCCTTCGGCGCGCTGACCGCGCGGCGCAACATCGATTACCGCTCTGCCATTTCGATTTGGCAGGACAACATCGCAAAGCGGCCCGATAGCCCGCGCCCGTATCGGCGAACTGGCCAGCGCGCTCTCTGACGCCGGGCGCATCCCCGAAGCGCTCGCTGCTTACGAGACTGCGGTGCGTTTGCTGCCGAACTACCCGAAGGTGCGCCACAACTACGGCGTTGCGCTCGCCGCTGCGGGCCGGCTCGACGAAGCCGCCGCGCAATTCGAGCTTGCGCTTGCACAACTCCCCACACTCGCCGACGCGCATTATGAGCTCGGCAACGTGCGTCATGAGCAAGGCCGCAATGCCGAGGCGCTCGCGTGCTACGAAGATGCGATCCGCCTCCGCCCCGATTTCGCTCTCGCCCATAACAACGCCGCTAACATCCTAACCAATTTCGGCCGCACTGACGAGGCGCTAACGCATTACGCCGCCGCAGTACGCGCGGAACCGAATCTTCCCGATGCCCAATTCAACTGGGCCAACGCTCTCGCCCACAACGGCCGTTTTGCCGACGCTCTGCCGCACTACGAAGCCGCGGTGCGGCTCGCACCCGCGCTTGTTTCCGCGCACGAAAATCTCGGTATCGCACTGTTCAACCTCGGCCGTTACGCCGACGCGGTTCGCGAATTAGAGATCGCGCTAGGTCTTGCGCCCGAGAGCGAAAGCATCCGCGCCAACCTCGCCACCGCCCGCGCGCGCGCTGCGCGCTAGAGCGACGTTGCAAGTTGTCAACACCGCCTTTCCGTTGCCAGTGTTTCTCTTTCCCTCGGATTGTCGTGCCACCGGAAGCGGCGCAATTCGTTTTTAAATTCACGACAGCTTTGATTTTTCCAATTCTGGCGGCCACCATTTCCGCCTGATGGAAAGCCGGCGTTCCACGATCGTTTCGCTGATCCTTTTGCTGGCAATGGCGCTGGCCATGTTTGCCGATCTGTTGTTCGTCGGCGGCACGCGCGTGCTTGGACATCCGGGCAGCGATATGTTCTTGCAATACTTCGCATGGCGCGAATTCGGTTTCCGCGAATTGGCGAAGGGAGATCTCGCCCTTTGGAACCCGCATATCTTTAGCGGCGCGCCGTATTTCGGCGGAATGCAAGGAGCGCTGCTCTATCCGCCGAACTGGCTCTTCCTGGTTTTGCCCACGCCTGTCGCGATCAACTGGTCAGTGGCGCTGCACGTTTTCGCCATCGGCGCGTTCATGTGTTTTTGGATGAAACAACGGGGCCTCTCGGCTCCGGCCAGTTTCTTTGCCGGCACGCTGGTCATGTTTTGCGGCGCCTTTTTCCCGCACGTTTTTGCCGGGCATTTGCCTCAACTGAGTGCAATGACGTGGTCGCCGCTGATTTTCTGTTCGATCGACGCGGTTTTCAGGAGTCAGCGCCCCGAAAGCTTTCGGGGTTGGTCGTTACTTGGGATGTTTGCTATCGCGATGCAGACGTTGGCGGGATTTCCGCAGTACGTCTTTTACACCGCAATCATTGCCGGGCTTTACGCTGCATTGCGATTGATCAGCCACTGGAATTGGCGGGTCGCAGCGGCCTTGCTGAGCATCTATCCAGGCGGCGCTCTTCTTGCAGCCGTGCAATTGCTGCCCGCCATCCAGACAACGCGTGAGACCACGCGCGGTTTTAGGCTGCCTTTTCAATTTGCCTCTATGCTCTCTCTCCCGCCGGAAAACTTTGTGACGTTGCTCGCCCCGGATTTTTTTGGACAAGTGGCAAAATACTGGGGGCGCTGGTATTTGTGGGAAACGTCACTTTTCATCGGCGTAGCCGGCTTGGTGTTCGCGATCTACTGCGACGATTCGGTGCGAACGCGGAACGAAATGGCGCTCGCTGATTGTCATTTGCGTTGCGTTTTTATTGGCCGTCGGCGCGTACACACCATTGTTCGGTTTTCTTTATACCTGGGTGCCCGGCTTCGATCGTTTCCGCAGTATTTCGAAGTTTAGCTTTCTCGCGTCGCTGTTTCTTTGTCTGCTCGCGGCCAGCGGACTCGACCGGTTGTTTCGACAAAAGAGAATTGAGACTGCCGTTTATCGCGGCCGTTTTCGCGGGCGCCGCGGCCTTGGGCGTTGCTGGATGGTGGACCGCAAGCACTGGGTCATGGCCGGGACTAATGAACGCGAGTCGCACCAGTGGCCAATCGTACTTGTTCCCCCAACTTTACGCGGACACGGAATTTGTTGCCCAATCGCAGCATCTCGCGGCGATGTCGCTGTTTGTTGCCGCTGGAGTTTGCGCGCTCCTTGGCATCATCCTGGCCTTCGCCAGACGAGAGCCGCGTGCGCTCTTTGGCGTGATCGCTTTGGGCACGGCGGAAATGTTTGTTTTTGCGCACGGCACCCGTGCCACGTTTGACAGCGCTACCATCGTGAATCCGGATGAAAAGCGCTTCTTTCGAGAGCACCCCGGCGATTACCGAATCATGAATGTCGCGAACCCGAACAGCGCGATGTTGATCGGCGCGCAAGACATGTGGGGATACGAAGCGACGGTGGTGCGGCGCTACGCCGAGTTCATGACTTGGAGCCAGGGCGGTGATCCCGACCAGGCAATGTCGTATGTGAAGTTCGTCCGCTACGATCCACTCTTCGCCATGCTGCGTCTGCGGCTATGTTTTGCGACAACGTGGAAACGAATTGGAAATCGGCGATGCCCCAGAAACGCCCATGTCTCACCTCCACCTTGTTTCCAGCTACCGTGTCCTGCCAGATCGCAATGCGATCTTCGACGCCTTGCGCTCGGCTACGTTTGACCCCGTGCGCGAAGTAATTTTGGAATCGGAGCCGGAACCGAAGCCCTCGCCATCCGAAAGCGCCGGCACGGCGCGAATTGTTGCCGCTTCAACTGACGCGCTGGAAATTGAAGCTGATGTCGAACAACCGGCCATCTTGCTGATCACAGACGCATTCACCCCATCGTGGCGAGCTGTTGCTCTGCCCGGGAGCGTTCAGACGAATTACAAATTGCTGCCGGCAAATTACATCTTGCGAGCGGTGCCGCTGCTGGCGGGTCATCACCATCTGCGCGTCGAGTACGCCCGTGATGCGCTTACAATTGGAAAGTGGATTTCGATTCTCGCCACGCTCGCATTTCTCGCGGCCCTCGGCCGATGCGCCACATTCGATCGCCGTTATTGGTCGGGCGCGATCAGCTCGCGATTACGCCAGGTGAAGCCGAGCCCGGAGTAAACCGTTAGCGCCACTGTAATCCACACCAGCACGGGACCGGCTTCGCTCCAGGCCCGCACCCACCATGTCGATGTTTCGCTAGCGTAACGCAGTTCCACGATTGCAAGGAGCGCCAGGAAAGAAAATAATCGTGATCATTTGCCACGAAGTTTTCTGTTTGCCCAGACTTTCGGCCGGAAGAATTCGCCCTTTGGCGGTGGCCATCAAACGCAGGCCTGTAATGAGGAAATCTCGCGCCACGATTGTCGTGGCTGCCCATGCCGGCACAGCTTTGAGAGGCACGAGTGAAATGAATGCTGCCGCCACCATGATTTTGTCCACGAGCGGGTCCATCAATTTGCCAAAGTTCGTGATGATCCCGTAGCGCCGGGCGATCTCGCCATCGATGAAATCAGTCAAGCCAGCGATCAGAAAAATCACCAGCGCCGCGGTGCGCGCGTAATGCCAGGAGGAATTGAGCGCAACGACAAAAAGCACGGTCAGCGCAAGGCGGCTCAGAGTAATCCGATTCGCCCAATTCATACTGTAGCCGCGGTCCTGTGGGCCGCGCGGGGCTGTTTTTCCATTTTAAACCGTGGACGTTTCCAAATCGGCACTCTTTTCTTCAACTCGTTCACAATCCATTGACTCGCGCGAAACGCTTCTTCGCGATGCAAACTTGCCACTCGCAGAAAGAGTGATGGTTCCTCAACAACGATAAATCCGATTCGGTGACGAATGACAACAACCTGAAGTCGAAATTTGTCGATTGCCTGCTCGGCAATTTGCCTTAACTGATGCTCCGCCATCTGCCGGTGCGCTTCGTAATCGATCCCTTCGATCTCGCGCCCATCCTCAAACCTCCGCACCACTCCCCAAAAATCGACCACCGCTCCCGCACCGTCGTAGTGGTTTCGTGGCGGCGTCTCTAGCGGCGCTTCAGTCAACAAAATTTCACAATCAAAATTTGCCATTCGCTCGAAATACTCGTTCCATTAAATGGCGTTGTCATGTTGAGCGAAGCGAAACATCTCGGTTTGTTTGTGTTGGTAATTCATCCAGAAATAATCAGCGATTCTTCCCTTCGCTAAGAATGACACCACAAAGAAGATACTAAAATGACAACCAATCAATGTGATATTGGCCTGATCGGCCTGGGAGTGATGGGCGAGAATCTCGTCCTGAATATGGAATCGAAGGGATTTTCGGTCGCCGTGTTTAATCGCACGACGGAAGTCACCGAGAAATTCGCTGCCGGACGTGCCCAGGGAAAAAACATTCAACCGACGCGCACGATGGAAGAATTCGTCGCGGCGCTGAAGAAACCGCGCATAGCGATGATGATGGTAAAAGCCGGCGCGCCCGTGGACGCTGTGATCGGTCAACTGGTGCCGCTGCTCGAAAAAGGCGATGTCGTTATTGACGGAGGAAATTCTCTTTTCACAGACACACAGCGTCGGGCCAAAGAATTAGAGGACAAAGGAATTCATTTTGTCGGCATGGGCGTTTCCGGGGGCGAAGAAGGCGCACTCAAAGGGCCTTCGCTCATGCCGGGCGGTTCGCGCGAGTCATGGGAAATCATCGCGCCGATCTTCCGCAAGATCGCCGCGCAAGTGGATGGCGAGCCGTGTTGCCGTTACATGGGACCGGACGGCGCCGGTCATTACGTCAAGATGGTTCACAACGGTATCGAATACGGCGATATCCAGTTGATCTGCGAATCCTACGCGATTCTCAAGGACGTTCGTCGAGATGGATGCAGCGCAACTCGCTGAAGTTTTTACAGAATGGAACAAAGGCGAACTCGAAAGCTATCTGATCGAGATTACATCGCAGATTTTTCGAAAGATTGATCCCGAGACCGGTAAGCCGCTGGTCGACGTGATTCTCGACAAAGCCGGCCAAAAAGGCACCGGCATCTGGACACTGCAAGCCGCGATCCGCCAATCCGTCGTCATATCAACGATAAACGCCGCCGTTGAAGCACGCGTGATTTCAGATCGCAAAGAGGAACGCGTGGCTGCGTCGAAAATTCTTCCGCAACCGAGAGCCCGAAAGTTTAAAGGCAACCGCGCTCGTCTCGTCGATTCGGTACGCGACGCGCTTTACGCCTCGAAAATTGTGTCGTACGCGCAGGGAATGGAGCTGCTGCGTTCTGGAAGCGCCGAATACAAGTGGAACCTGAACCTGAGCGACATCGCCACCATCTGGCGAGGCGGGTGCATCATTCGCGCAAAATTTTTGAACCGAATCGTGGAGGCGTATCGGCGAGATCGCTGCGCTGCACAATCTACTGCTCGATCGCTATTTCACGAGGGCCATCAGGAAAGCGCAGCCCAAATGGCGTCTGGTGTTATCCACCGGTATCAAACATGGCGTCGCTGCCCCTGCATTTTCCGCGTCTCTGGCTTACTTCGACAGCTATCGCTCCGCTCGCTTACCAGCGAATCTCCTGCAAGCGCAACGCGATTTCTTTGGCGCGCACACTTACGAACGGATCGATAAGCCTGGAGTGTTTCACACCGAATGGATCGAGTCCGAAGAAAAGTCAGCCGAAAAACCGACCCAGCCGAAAACGCCGCCGCCGCATCACGCAGGGGAATAGCTGTAGCCGCCGCCTGTGGGCGGCCGCACGCTTCGCACAGCGAAGCGGCTACAGTTTACCTGAAAATCGTGCGACTCGCTGCCGACGAGTTGTTCGTGCGCGAGCGGTCGGATCTCGCGGGCTTTGATCAAAATGACGTTGTCCGAATTCTGCACTTCGCCTTCGATGAGCAGAAAGGCTTCCTCGGTAATGACGAGCCGGAATTGTTCGAACAGATCCGGATCGACAATTGCATTTGAAACGCCGGTCTCGTCTTCAAGGCTGATGAAAACAAATCCTTTCGCTGTCCCGGGACGCTGACGGCAAATCACGTTGCCGGCGATCTGAATGGTCGAGCCATGGCGCGCGTGAACGAGATCGATCGCCCGCCAAATATTTGGCAAACTTTCGCGCAGCAGTTTCATCGGGTGCGGACCGGTGGTCAGGTTCATGGTTTCGTAATCCGCCCTTACACGCTCGGGTAGAGTCATCGGCGCGAGGGGTGACTCGGTTTTCTGGGAAGCGCACGCTTGCAGCGTGCTGGCGAACGCATTCGTGCGTTGCGTGAACTTTTCGAAGATTGTTTCGGCAGAATGCCAAAACTAGCACGCTGCAAGCGTGCGCTCCCCAGACGTTCCAGCAAATCGTCATGCAGCGTTTCTTCCACCTCCCACATCGCGGCGCGACGATGTTCGGCAAAACAATTCAGCGCGCCGAGTTCGGCCAGCGTCCGCAATTCATCTTTTGAAAGCGGAACTCGGCGTTTGAAATCATCCAGCGAATCGAACGGTCGATCTTTTCGTTCGCGCTCAATTTGTTCGCCGTGTTCCTCGCGTAATCCATTCACGACGCATAGCCCGAGCCGAAATGTAGTGTCGTCCATGACGCTGCAGCGCCAGTCCGATTTCATGACGCATACCGGCTTCACTTTTACGCCATGTCGCTGCGCATCTTTAACAATCGTCGCCGGCGTGTAGAAACCCATCGGCTGATTGTTAATGAGACTAGCGTAAAATTCCGGTGCGCGATGCACTTTCAAATACGCGCTGCCGTACGCGAGAATGGCGAAACTGATCGCGTGCGACTCCGGAAATCCGTAAAGCGCAAACGACGAGATCGATTGAATGATTTTGTCGATCTTGTCCGGCGCCACGCCTTTTCGTTCCATGGCCGCGCGCAATTTTACGCTCACTTTGTGCATTCGTTCTTCGGAACGATGAAAACTCAGTGCGCGTCGCAATTCTTCGGCTTCGTCGCCGGAAAAATCAGCCATGACCATTGCGATCTTCAGCATTTGTTCCTGGAACAACGGAACGCCAAGCGTGCGCTGCAGCACGGGCTTCAATCGCTCGTCGAAATATGTGACCGGCTCTTTTCCCGCGCGTCGCGCCAGATAAGGATGCACCATGTCGCCCTGAATCGGCCCTGGTCGGATGATCGCGACTTCAATCACCACGTCGTAAAAACATTCCGGTTTCATCCGCGGCAATGTCGCCATTTGCGCACGGCTTTCGATTTGGAAGACGCCGATCGTGTCCGCGTGCTGCATGATTTCGAAAGTCGCCGGATCGTCTTTTGGAATGTGTGCCAGATCGAGAGGCCGCCCGCGCTCGCGACAAAGCTCCAGCGCATCCTGCATTACCGACATCATGCCGAGGCCTAACAAGATCCACTTTCACGATGCCGAGGTCTTCGCAATCGTCCTTGTCCCATTGCGCGACGACGCGTCCCGGCATCGACGCGTTTTCCAGCGGAACAAACGAACTCAACTTGTTCTGACAAATGATCATCCCGCCAGAATGCTGGCCAAGATGCCGCGGCAAACCGTAAATGGCGTGATACAATCGAATGAACGCCGGCATGCGCGGATGATTTTTCGGTAAACCAGCCTGCTCGATCTGCGATTCCAATTCCATCGTGTGCGGAAAATCGCCATTCGCAAACAGATGCGAGAACCGATCAATAATGCTCGGCGAAAAATTCAGCGCTTTGCCAATCTCGCGCGCGGCGCTGCGACCGCGGTAGCTGATCACGTTCGCTGTCATTGCTGCGCCATGTTTTCCGTAGCGGCGATAAATTTCCTGGATAACCGCTTCACGCCGGTCGCCGCTGGGAAGATCGAGATCGATGTCCGGCCAGCCTTTGCGGCTCTCGTTCAGGAATCGTTCGAAGACGAGATGATTTTCCACCGGATCGACCGGCGTGATTCCCGAGGCAATAACAAACTGCGCTGTTGGCGGCGCTACCTCGTCCCTGGACCATGATGTTGTGTTCGCGACAGAAATTCACGATGTCCCAGACGATCAAAAAATAACCGGGAAACCCAAGCTTGGTGATGAGAGCGAGTTCTTCCTCGAGCTGGCGTTTCACTTTCGCGCTAACCGCGGCGTAACGCTGTTGCGCGCCGAACCAGACGATGGTGCGCAAAAATGAATCCATCGTATGACCGGCTGGCACGGGATATTCAGGAAATTCGTAACCGAGATTCTCGAGTGAAAACGTGAGCCGTTCGGCCAGGCGTGACGTATTTTCAATTGCTTCCGGCAAATCGCGAAAGAGTTGCGTCGCATTTCCCGATCACTCTTTAGATGGCGTTCGGCATTTTGCGTTAGCAATTTTCCTGCAGCATCGAGATGCGTGTGTTCGCGAATGCAGGTGAAAACATCCAGCACTTCGCGTCCGTACGGCTTCGCGTATTGCACGCCATTCGTGGCCAGGAGTGACAATCGATTGGCACGCGCAAGATCGACAAGCTCGCGATTGATACGCTCCTCGCCACGAATGAAATGCCGTTGGATTTCCACGAAAACATTTTCGCGACCAAAGGCATCGATTAAAAATCGCGTGCGATCGACGACATTCTGGGGAGCGCGCGCTTGCAGCGTGCTGGCGAATGCATTCTGCATTCGCGAACTTTTTGCGCATGGCAAATCTATAGAAGTTCGTTTCGGCAGAATGCCGAAAGTCCGAGCCGGACTGGCATTAGCACGCTGCAAGCGTGGGCTCCCCAGAAATGCTACCAGCCCTTCCGCGAACTGCGGCAGATCATCCCAACGCACTGCGCATTTTCCTTTTTCGCCGCGCAAATGCGCCTGGGTCAGCAGTTCGCAGAGATTTTTGTAACCACTGCGATTTTCGACCAGCACCGGCAAAATGCTGCCGTCTTCCATTGACAATTCGCAGCCGATGATCGGGCGCACGTTGTGTTCGCGCGCAGCGACGGAAAATCGTTGCGCGCCGTAAACGCCGTTGCGATCAAGCAGCGCCAGCGCCGGCATTTTCAGTTCGGCCGCGACTTCAGCTAACTGCTCCGGGAACGAACCGCCTCGCAAAAAGCTGAACGCGCTGCACGCATGTAACTCTACATATCCCATTTAACGATTTAGCGATTCAGTGATTTAACGATTGCTGGTTGGTTCTTTTCTCGTCACTCGTCACTCATCACTTCGAGTTCAGTCATAAAGCCCGTCGATTTTCCATGTTCGCTCAGCTTCATGAACGCGAACTACATCTCCGTTCTGCAGCTGCAGGTCCCATTCGGCGCGCGACCAGGATTTTTCATCCCACCAATTTCCCGAAAGCAAATACGGGCCGGTTTGGTCGATGATGTTCTCGCAAATTTCCGCGGTACGAACATGCGCAGGTTTGCCTTCGTCCAACAACACTGATGCAGACACTGTGGGTCGAAACCTTCGCAGGGCTGCTGTAGTGTGCGCTGTCCTCAGCGTATGGGAAGATTGTCCGCTGGGGACAGCGGGCTCTACAGCCCACGAAAAAGGCTCCATGCGAAATGCATCTGGCCGATGCGTTTCCTCGATGACTGGCGTGCCGACGCGCTCGCTTCCAAGCAAGGCGGTCAAACGTGCCAGCGTTTCTGAAAGTTGATGCGGATTACGCAGTGTCGTTTCGAACAATCCAAATTGTTCCCTGGCAGGTTTAATCGGCTGCGCATTCAGTGCGACCGCAACGATCGGATGCTCCGATCGAAAATTCTCCAGATGCGTCTGGAGCATGCGAAAGAGAAGATCGACATCATTGGTCGGTTGCGGGATTTTGAAAACACGCTCGTATGTTTGCTTATTTCCGAACATGATTCGCAGGGTCAGTTCTTTTGCGACGAGATAGATGGCACCCAAACGCACTGCGAGCTGCTCTAAAAAACGGCGGAGCATAAATAGCAGCGGTTCGGCTGTTTCAATTTCGCGCTCAAATTCAAAACTTTCCTCGAAGATCTCCGGTGGTCGAACCAGTTTAAGCACCCGATTGGATCGTCCGTTCGCGCGTTCCCACATACGAACTGCTTCGGGTCCAAGCCGTGCGCCGAGCTCCTGCTTATCCAGCGCCGCCAACTGACCAAGCGTGTGAATTCCCCACTTGTGCAGGATCGCAAAGATCTCTGCAGTTGAACGTTGGGCGTTGAGCGTTGGGCGTTGGGCGTTCTGCTTTGTCGAAGAACGGTGCTTCACGCACTCAATTTAAGCCAAAGCTGTTGATATGTTCAAGTGAACATTTTAATAACTTGTCATGTCCAGCGGAGTCGAGACATCTCTGGTTTCTATCCCATTCGATTTCCCCACATCGAGAGATTCCTCGATTTCGCCTTCGGCTCCGCTCGGCATGACAGCTCTGCAGAAAAAAACATCAGATAATTTCCACCGCGCATTTCGGCAGAGCTTGCATGAAGGCGCGGCCGTACGGCCTGGTCACGATTCGATTATCGAGAATGACGATGATGCCGCGGTCGCTTTTGGTTCGAATCAAGCGGCCGACGCCCTGTCGAAGTTTCAGGATCGCTTCCGGCAGGGAGTATTCGGTGAAGGGATCGCCCCCGCGCTCCTCGATCAGTTCGAGTTTCGCTTCGATGAGCGGATGATCCGGAACGGCAAACGGCAGGCGCGTAATGATCACATTCGAAAGCGCTTCGCCCGGAACATCCACGCCGCCCCAAAAGCTGTCTGTGCCGAAGAGAACGCTACGCGGCGTTGATTTAAATTGTTCAAGCAGCTTGCTACGTGGCGCGCCCCCTCCCTGTATGAGGAGGTTCATGTTCTTTCTCATGAAAAATTTCTGCATCGCCCCGCCGACCTGCTGCATGTCGCGGTAATTTGTGAAAAGTACAAAGGCGTGCCCATCGGTCTTTTCGACGAAATGCGCGATCCAGCGCTCCAATTCTTTCTGATATGCGGCATCGCGCGGGTCGGGCATTTTTTGGACGACAAACATTTTCATTTGTTTTTGAAAATCGAAGGGGCTGCCGAGCTGCAACGGTTCCGCTTCAGTCGCGCCAGTCCGCTCGCGAAAATACGCGAGGTCCGCGCGGCCTACCGCCAGAGTGGCGCTGGTCATTACGCAACAGCAGTTTTCTCGAAAAAGCATGCGTCGTAAGCACCGGCGCAAGATCGACGGGCGCAGCGTTGAGAGCGAGGAAGCGCTCCGTTTTCCCCGTACGCTCGACCCAGTAAACGTGCTCCGGCGCGCTTTGCTCCATAAAAATGGCAATGCCGTCGCGCGCATCACGGATGCGTCGGCCATATTCCTGCAACTCCGCTTTCAGAATTTCGTCATCGGCGTGTTTTACCACTTCGGCGACGCGTGCTTGAAGAGCGGTCAGCCGGCCAGTGATTGTGTCCGGGACAAAACCCACATCCCGAACGCGAAACTCGCGGCCTTTGCGAAAATCTGATTTCAACTCAACTGCAGCAAAAAATTTATCAACGTCATCGACTAGCTCCGCCGCGAGTCGGACGCCGGCCGCGTCGCGCATTACAGTGAACAGCCCTTTGCGTGTGCGCGTGTTGTAGAGGCGCTGGATTGTCGATCGCAGCCCGTATTGCGAGACGCCGATACCGATCTGCCTCGACGCGACCTGCTCGACCGTATGCGCTTCATCGAAAATGATGAAGTCATTTGGAAAAAGAAACCCGCTCTCACGTTCTTGCTGTGCATCGGGCGAGCCGAGCAAGATGAACAGCAACGTGTGATTGAGCACGATCACGTCGGCAGCCACCAAACGTTTGCGCGCCTGCTGGTAGAAACAGCGCGGATTTTGGCCGCAGGTTTTCTGAGTGCAGATGTGCGCTTCGCTGCAAACTTGCGTCCAAACTTTTGGATCGGGCTCCACTGACAAATCGCTAAGCGACCCGTCACGCGTCGTGCTCGCCCATTCGGCAAGGCGTTGCAATTCTACTCCCTCGGGGCCAGTGAAAAGTTCCTTCGAGCTTTGCAAAGCGCGCTCCAGCCGGCGCGGGCAAAGGTAATTTTGCCGGCCCTTCATCAACGCCGCTTCGAACTCGACCAGCAGCACTTTCTTCAGAATCGGAATGTCTTTGTAAAGTAGTTGTTCCTGAAGATTGATCGTATGCGTGGAAATGATGGCTTTTTTGTGCCGCTCGAGTGCGAAAAGGATCGCCGGCGCGAGGTAAGCAAGCGATTTGCCCACGCCTGTTCCGGCTTCGATTACAAAATGGCGCTCTTCCTCGAGAGCTTTCGCGACAGCCGCTGCCATTTCCTGCTGTTGTGGACGGAATTCGAAATTCTTTGCCTTGGACAGCGGCCCGTTTTCAGAAAAAAACGCGCGAACTTGTTCGACAAATTCGCTGCCGATGCTGTTTTTTAGCGCAATCATTTGGAACTAACCCATCGTTTTAACGCGTATCTGGTTCGACATCTCACTCCTGTCATGTTGAGCGAAGCGAAACATCTCTGATATTTGTTGGTCGCAGCGCAAAACAACTGATCAGAGATTCCTCGCTTCGCTCGGAATGACAACTACTTGGTTGCCGAAATCGTAATTGTAAATCGCAAACGACGAGCCGAAATTCCAAAATCAGAATGAAACTTCTCGATCGCTACGTCATTCGCAATTTCCTGCAGATTTACCTTTACTGCATCGCCGGCTTCATTTCGATCTGGCTCATCTTCGACGTCAGCGACAATATTTCGACCTTTATCGACGAACACGTGGGTATTCTGCTTGTGATTCGCTATTACGCGACCCAGATCCCGCAAGTCTTGATCATTTTGCTACCGGTTTCGCTCCTGTTGTCGCTTCTTTTTGCCCTCGGTCGAATGTCGCGCGCGAACGAAATCGTTTCCATGCTCACAGCGGGCGTAAGTCTGCCTCGCGTTTTGCTGCCGTTGATAGGCATGGGGCTGCTCACGGTGGCAGCGAGCATGGCGCTAAACTATTCGTTGGCGCCGCACTCCGAACTAGCACGGAAAACATTTATCGACGAAGCGCAGTCGCGTCCCGGTCGCCAGATCCAAGGACAAATTTTTCGCAACCGAACGGACTCGCGCACCTGGTTCATTCAGAATTTCCTTCCGCGCAGTAACACGTTCAACAACGTGCAAGTGCTTCAACAGGACGCCAACGACAACATCGTTACAAATTATGTCGCAAGCCGCGCTATCTACCGTCCTGAAACGAAAACCTGGGAGTTGGAGAATGTGAAAGTCGTTCACTATGATCCCAAGGGAAATATCGTTGACGAACCAATTTATCCTTCGCTGAAAATCGAGCACTGGAGCGAAACCCCGTTCCGGCTGGGCAGCGCGAATGAGCGCGCAGAATTCCTGAGCTTGCCTGAGCTGCGGGAGTATCTGCGTTACAATTCCGATTTTCCCGCGACGCTGCTCGCGCCGTTTCGCACTCATTTGCAGTATCGGCTCGCCTTGCCGTTGACGTGCCTCGTAGTGGTGTGTATTGCCGCGCCGCTTGGAATTGGCTATTCGCGCCGTGGCGTTCTATCCAGTGTTGCCGCAGCAGTCCTCCTGGTTTTCACCATGAACTTTCTAGTCCACCTTTTTCTAGCCTTGGGCGAAGGAGCCCGCGTGCCTGCATGGATCGCTGCGTGGACACCGAACATTCTTTTCACGGTAATCGGTCTCTACTTGCTCTATCTGCGGGCCTCCAATCGCGAACCGCCCAGCTTTCGTCTTTTCACCGCGCGGCGTATAGTTGCGCGATGAACCCTCTGCCGAACGAATGGGCGATTAAGCATCGCGCAGACTCCTGCGCCGTGACGCAACGGCCGTTCGTTCCCGGCGAATATTTTTATACTCTGCTCTATCACGATGCCAATGGCTACCGGCGCGAGGATTTGAGCGAAGAGGCGTGGCAAAACCGGAATGAAAACATTCGGCCATTCTCGTTTTGGAAATCGCGCTACGAACCGTTGCCGCTAAAGCCAGCCGAACCTGTGCCCAAAGAAAATGCAGAGCAACTTTTCCGGCGTTTGATCGCATCGAAGAACCCTCCAGCAAACGCCTGCTACGTCCTCGCCGCAATGCTCGAACGCAAACGCGTCTTAAAACAAGTGAAGACAGAGTCCCGCAATGGCGGGAGGCGCGTCCTCATTTACGAACAGGGCACAACCGGCGACGTATTCGTCGTGCCCGATCTGCAATTGCGCCTCGACGAACTGGAGACCGTGCAGAACGAAGTTGCGCAGTTGCTGCAGAACGCAACATCATGACTACTGAATCTCCACCGCTCAATTACAAAGTCGGCAACGAGCGCCTGATCAGCGTGACCGAACAAGCTGCGCGCAAGCTAGCGTCGCTGCTCGAGGAAAAAGGCAAACCCGACGGTGCGTTGCGCCTAAAGGTTGTCGGCGGCGGCTGTTCTGGGCTGCAATACGTGATGGATTTAGTGGATGGCCCAAAGGAGCGTGACATTCTCGTTCCAACTCAAAACGTTCGCCTCGTTGTCGATCCAAAGAGCGCGCTTTTCGTCAGCGGTTCGGTGCTCGATTACAGCGAAGACCTGCAAAAAGGCGGCTTCAAAGTCACCAATCCCAACGCCGTGGCTCACTGCTCCTGCGGCGAAAGTTTCGCCGTCTAGGAACGCTATTTTCGGATAAGCGGTCGTTTTCTTGAGTGGTGTGCCGATTCGACGTTCGTCATTCGGATTTCGTCATTCACGTCACACCTTCATGACTTCGGCTTCCTTGTGCTTGAGATGATCGTCGATGGATTTGACGAAGCGATCGGTGAGCTTTTGCACTTCATTCTGAACATCGCGCAAGCCGTCCTCGGTTAGTTCACCGGCGGCCTTCAGCTTCTTTGCTTCGTCGAGCGCCGCGTGCCGATTCGCGCGCACGCGCACACGCGCTTCCTCGGCCATTTTGCCCAGGGAACGCACCAGTTCTTTGCGACGCTCTTCTGAAAGCTCCGGAATGGGCAATCGAATGATTTTGCCGTCAACCGCAGGTGTAATGCCGATCTTCGATTCCTTCAACGCTCTCTCGATGTCCGGCACCGTCCCGGCGTCGAACGGCTGAACAACAAGCAAACGCGGCTCCGGTGTCGTGATCAAAGCGAGTTGCTTTAATTTCATGCTCGATCCGTAAGCGTGAACATCGACGTTTTCCACAAGCCCAGGCGAAGCTTTGCCGGTGCGCACCGCGGCAAACTCGTGCACCATGTAATCGACGCTTTTTTCCATCGACATCTCGGCTTCGAGAAGAATGTCATCTCTGCTCATGGCGTCTGAATTTTTACGTCCGACGGGAGCTCGTCGCAAACCAGGGTGCCGACTTTGCGCCCCAGCACGGCGTCGCGAATGCTGCCGGGCTTGTACATGTCGAACACGACAATCGGGATCTTGTTGTCCATGCAAAGACTGAACGCGGTCGAATCCATGATCTGCAAACGTTTTGCAAGCGCTTCGCTGAACGTTAACCGATCGAACCGTTGCGCGTCTGCATACTTCTTCGGGTCGCGATCATAAACGCCGTCGACCTTGGTGGCTTTTAAGAATTACGTCCGCGCGAATTTCGCTCGCGCGCAGGGCGGCCGTTGTGTCGGTGGAAAAGTAAGGGTTACCGGTGCCCGCGGCGAAAATCACGATGCGACCTAGCTCCAGATGGCGAATGGCGCGCCCGAGGATGAACGGCTCGGCCACATTTCTCATGTCGATGGCGGTTTGCACACGCGTTTCGAACGCCCATCTGGTCAAGCGTGCTGCGCAGTGCCAGGGCATTGATCACGGTTGCGAGCATTCCCATGTAATCGGCCGTGGTGCGGTCCATCCCGCGGTCCGACGCCGACAAGGCCGCGCCAGATGTTTCCGCCGCCGATCACGATAGCGACCTGCACATCCAAGTCGCGCACTTCCTTGATGCGCTCAGCGATCTCGCGAACGACTGCGAGCGAAATATTGTCGCGTGCACCGCGCTCCTGCATCGCTTCACCGCTCAGCTTAAGCACGACGCGTTTATACGCTGGCGTTTCCTTTTGCATGGGCTAACAGACCAACATCAAACAGAAGATGTTGATTTTGGAAAGCACAAACGCGCGGTCATCCCGAGTCGCGCAGAGCGGCGAGGGACCTCACCCTCGAAGCTGAAATCAGACAAACCAGACTTTGGTCATCAACCAGCCTTGTGCCAGATCCCTCACTTCGTTCAGGATGACAGTCTGATGCCCGCGCAGAAATTCGCGCCGCGCTCATCCGTCGTTTGCCTTCCAGCTGCACGTCCCCCAGTGAAAGCGCGCCTCTTACCAGCCGCAATAATCAGCTCTTTTTCGCTGCGCAAAATTTCTCCCGGCTGCCCGCTGAGATCGACAACCGATGCGGAAAATATTTTCAAATTTTGATTCGCTGATCTGCATAAACGCACCCGGCCACGGATTAAACGCGCGAATTTTTCGCTCGATTACTTCCGCTGGTTCGAACCAATCGATTTTTCCCTGTTCCCGCTTCAACTTTGGAGCATAAGTCGCATGCGCGTTGTCCTGCGGAATGCGTGGCGCGTTTCCCGTGGCGAGCAAGCGCAAAGATTCGAACAGCGCGTCAGGCGCAATCTGCGCCAACCGATCGTGCAACGATCCACCCGTATCGTCCGGCAGGATGTCGATCGGGCGCTGCAACAGGATGTCGCCGGTGTCGAGTCCTTCATCCATGTACATCACGGTGATGCCGGTCTCTCTGATCCCCGGCCGCGATGGCTGCCTGAATCGGCGCTGCACCGCGCCAGCGCGGCAGGAGAGATGCATGCAGATTCAAGCAGGCGACCTTCGGAATCTCGAGAACGTCGCGGGGCAAGATTTGCCCGTAGGCCATGACGACAATTACATCTGGAACCAACGCGCGAACTTCTTCGATCGCTTGTGGATCTTTGATTTTTGCCGGTTGCAAGATTTCAAGGAGCGGCGGCCTCCCAGCCGCCGATTGCCCCGCGGCGATCTGGAGACCGCCGCTCCTTGCCAGTACTTTCTTGATTGGCGGCGGCTCGATTTGCTGGGCGCGTCCGACCGGCTTGTCCGGCTGCGTCACCACGCCCACAACGTCGTGCTCCGAGTTCAGCAAACGCTTCCAGCGTCGGCACACCGATCTCGCCAGTGCCGATGAAAACGATGCGCATGTCGAACTACTGCGTCAGTTGATGCACAGCCCGGCGACGTGGACCCCGCTGCGACATCGCTTGCGCCAGCATTTTTTCGCCGGCGGTGATCTCACGCCGGCCTACCGACGATCCGCACCCGGTGCAGAGATAATCGAAGATCTCGCGGTCAGGTAGAACTAACAGCAGCCGCTCGCGCACGGGCATCGCGGCCCTGCACTTTTCACAGTAGAGACTTGAAGCAGTGAAATTTTCAAACTGCTGCTGGTTCATACACGCCGTCGTTCACGCTCTGTAAGATCTCGAGCAGAACTTTGGCGGGCGGCTGAGTTGCGTCAACCACGGCAATTAGCTCTTGCGGATAATATGAGAGAATCGGCTTCGATTCTTTTTCGTAGATATCGAGACGCCGCTCAATGACTTCTTCGTTTGCGTCGTCGAGGCGGTTTTCCTTCAATGCGCGCTTTTTGAGCCGGTAAAAGAGCGTCTCGCGATCCGGGCAGGCGAGATGGAAGACCTTCTTCACGTCGATCATGTCCTCCATGATTTTGGCCTGGCCAAGGTTTCGTGGAATCCCGTCGAGCACCAGCGTGTCGATATCCGGCTTGAACTTGTGCGCTTCTACTGCTGAATCGATTGCCTGTCGCCAAAGCTCCACTGTGATGTCGTCCGGGACGAGCTGCCCTTTGCTGGAGTAATCGAGAAATGCTTTACCGACTTTTGTGCGCGTGTCGATGGAGCGGAATACGTCGCCGCAGGCGCAGTGATAATAGCGCGGGATCGTGCCGAGCGTTTTGCCTTGCGTGCCTTTGCCACTGCCCGGCGCGCCAAACAGGATGAAGGTGTTATATCTAATCATCATTGAATCCGCTTATACCGGAAAAGAAGTTGGCTTGACAAGCCCTGTCATTGCGAGCGCAGTCAAGGGACCCCGCGGTGCTACCAATGGCAATTCAGCGGGATCTTTCGACCCCGAAAGCTTTCTGGTCTCAAGATAACGAAGAGGTTGCGAACGGATCCACGTTCACCCGCCGCCCACCGCGATCAAACCGAACCGTGCCGTCCAGCAGCGCAAAAATCGTGTAGTCCCGACCCAGGCCGACGTTTTTCCCGGGCAAGAATTTTGTCCCGCGCTGGCGGACAATGATGTTGCCGGCCACGACCATTTCGCTGCCGAATTTTTTTACACCGAGCCGTTTGCTGACGCTGTCGCGGCCATTCTTAACGCTGCCTTGTCCTTTTTTGTGAGCCATTGGAGAAGTTTGATGGTTGATCCGCCTTCGCCAAGGCTACGGCGGACATGGAGTCGATTGCGATTGATCGCTCTTTGTTTATTCGTCGGTTTTCTTTGGTGTGCTTTTCTTCGCTCCTACATTGATGCTTTTAATTTTCACGCGCGTCAATTTGCGGCGATGCCCAACTGTGCGGTGATAACCTTTCCGCCGCTTGAACTTGAACGCGATAACCTTCTTGTCCTTGCGCTGTTCGAGAACTTCAGCGGTCACTTTTGCTCCGGAGATGAGCGGGTTGCCGTGCGTCACGTCCTTGCCATCGGCAAACATCAGCACGTCACCGAAGGTCGCGGTCTTGCCCGGATCGACATCAAGAAGATCCACATCGATCGTGTCGCCTTCCGCGACGCGAAACTGCCTGCCGCCAGTCTTGATAATTGCGTAAGCCATAAGCCGTTTTCTGGGGAGAAAAAGCCGCCCAAAATTCCACAGATGGCCGGGTTTGGCAAACGGAAACCTCGATTCGAGCCACGTCGAATTTTAGCGCCAGAGGCGCTGCCTCATTGCCAGCCTGGGGCATCGCCCCAGGAAATAAATTATTCAGATAACGAAGCGCTGAAAGCGCGTATCCGTAGTGAATCGCGCTTCAGCGCTGGTTCTTGCGATCAGACCTGGCGTGCCCAGGCTGAAAGTGAATCGCGCCGTTGGCGCTACGCCGCAGCTTCGCCGGTTGCGCCGACGAGTTCTGCATACAGCGCTTCGTAGCGCTGCGCGGATGCGTCCCACGAAAAATTGCATGCCATTGCACGTTTCATCAGCTTGGTCCAGAGGCGGCGGTCTCGGAAGATTTGCCGCGCGCGTTTGATCGCGTCCCAGAAAGCTTCGCTGGAATATTCGTAGCAAAGAAAACCGTAACCACTGTCGGTTGTCGGATCGTAATCTTCGATGATCTCCTGAATGCCGCCGGTCACGCGCGCCACCGGGAGAGCGCCATACTTCAAGTTATACATCGCGATCAAACCTGCTGGCTCGAAACGCGATGGAATCAAACTGATATCCATCCCGGCCTCAATGAGATGCGCCAGCCTTTCGTCGTAATTTTTCTGGTAGGCGAATCTTGTTGGAAATTTTCTAGCTGCGACCGCAAGCGCAGTTTCATACGCGGGATCGCCTTCTCCGAGAATGATCAGGCGCACGTCGTCCCAAAGAAGTCGATCCAGAAGCGGCACGAGGATTTCGAAGCCTTTTTCGTGAACGACGCGAGTCACCATTCCAAAGACCGGGCCGGATGGCGCAGAGTCGAGATTCATTTCCTTGAGGAGCGCCTCACGGCAAACCTGTTTTCCCCGAAGCCGTCTTCCATCGTAGCGGGCAGAGATCAAACGATCCGACGCCGGATTCCAGCGCGTGTAATCTACCCCGTCTAAAATGGCGCTCAGTCGATGCGCATTTTCGCGCAGCACACCATCGAGACCATGACCGCCGGCCGGCGTCAGGATTTCGCGCCGGTAATGTTCACTTACCGTTGTAATCCTGTCGGCATAGAGGATACCGCCTTTCAGAAAATTCAATCGCCCAAAAAATTCGATTCCGGTCAGTGTGAAAAACCGCTCCGGCAGATTTGTAAGCGCAAAATCGAGTCCCCAAAAACTACCCTGGTCAGCGACGTGATGCATGGTAAGCACAGTTTTGAATGGCAACCCTTGCGCATGCACAAAGACCGGCACCAACGCCGCGGCCCAATCGTGCGCGTGCAAAAGTTGCACTTGCGGCGTCAACCGCCGCGCTAGTTCTAACGCAGCTTTACAGCAGAAAATAAATCGCGCGGCGTTATCTTCGTACGGCTTGCCACGCTCGCCGTAAATTCCGGAGCGATCAAAGAATTCGTCGCAGCGAATCAGAAATAACTGCATGCCGCTGGCGCTTCGCCCCTCCAAGTAACGCGCAGTGTAAACTTTGTCGCCCACCTGCACGTCCACGGTTATGCCGGTGTTCTTTTTCTTAAACGCGCGGTTCTCCTTGATCTCGCGGTAGAACGGCAGAACCACGCTTACCTCGTGTCCTCGAGCACGCAGCGCGCTCGGCAGCGCATCCAGCACATCCACAACCGCACCCGCGCGCTGCAAAGGCGGTCCCTCCGCGCTGATCATCAGGATTCTCATTCGATGTGTGAGGTCAAAACGCTATAAAAGTTACAAAGTTACATCGAACCAGTCGCCGGTTCCCTCTTAAGCAATGTAACTCTTTTAACCTTGTAACGAATATTCGCGCTTCACCCACTCGAGGGCTTCCTCCCGCGTGCATAGCGTGCCTTCCAGTTGTCGTGTCTCGACTGCTTCGAGGATTTCGCCAAACTTCGGACCGGGCTTTAAGCCGAACGCGATCAGATCGTCGCCTCGTACCAGCGGTGGCGGAATAATCGGTTCGTTGGCGAACTCTTCGCGTTTGCGCAGGAGAAATTCGTAATTGTCGAGCATGCGATGGCTGCTTTCGCAATCGACCCGATGCAATTCCAACTCTTCCCCAAAGGTTGGCCGCGCCATGAAACGTTTCAGCTTTGCCACTCGCATGTTCGGAGCATCCTTGAAAACCATGTGCTGGCGCACCATCTCGACGGTCGCCTCAATTTCAGCGCCGGAAAATCGCAACCGCCGCATGATCGCATCCGTCATCTCCGCACCGATGCGGTCATGTTCGTTAAAACGGATGCGGCCCGTTTTGTCTACCGTCGCGGTTACCGGTTTTGCGACATCGTGAAACAACACGGCCAAAACCAGCGGAACAGAAACTTCCTCCGGAAGCAGCTGCAACATCAGCCGCGTGTGCACGAACACGTCCCCTTCGGGATGAAACTGTTCCGGTTGCAACACACCTTTCATCGCGTCCAGCTCGGGCAGAATCGCACGCATCAAGCCGCTGGCATCCAGCAGGTCCCAGCCGCGCACGCGATTTGGCGACAGAAAAATGCGCACCAATTCGTCGCGAATTCGCTCGGCGCTAATCTGGTTGATGGAAGATGCGCTCGCCACGAGCGCGTCCCACGTTTGTTTGTCGATCTGGTAATCGAGTACCGTGGCGAAGCGCAAGGCACGCAGCATTCGCAAACGATCCTCCGCAAATCTTTTTGCCGGATCGCCAATTGCACGGACCAATTGTGCAGCGATGTCGGCCTGCCCGCCGACAAGATCGATCACTTCCTCCGCAACGGGATCGTAAAACATTCCGTTGATAGTGAAATCGCGGCGCTGTGCATCTTCCTCCGGCGAAGAAAAATGCACGGCGCTGGGGTGCCTTCCATCGATGTAAGCGTCATCGGAACGAAAAGTTGCTACTTCGAACTGAAAACTGTTCTCCAACACAACGATCACGCCAAAGTGCGCGCCGACTGCGAATGTCCGTTGAAAAAGCGTCTGCACGGCTTCCGGTCGCGCGTCGGTGACAATGTCATAATCCTTCGGCGTTAAACCACGCACCATGTCGCGCACACAGCCGCCTGCGAAGTACGCGATGTGACCGTTCTCACGCAAACGACCAATCACTTTGCGCGCGGCTTTTTCCATTGGCGAGGATTTCACAGTATCATTGTAGCCGCTTCACTGCGTGAAGCGCAATGACGCGCGTCATTTAGCGCCGAAGGCACGGCTCAATTCCAGACTGAGGCAACGCCCGAGCAACAAATATGTAGCGACACCCAGTTTTCCTGGGGCGCTGCCCCAGGCTGCGCGATGAGTCGCGCCTTTGGCGCTCAGCAGAGATCCCTGAGCGCAGGGTTCCGATTCAGGAGCTTTTCTGTCTCCGAAACGAGTGAATGATGAAAAGCGCCACCGCGATCGAGATGCAGGAGTCCGCCACATTAAACGCAGGCCAGGGGTCGGCGTATCGAATGTGCAGATTGAACAAAAGAAAATCGATCACGTGTCCGTACAGGAGCCGATCAGTGAGATTTCCCAGAATCCCGGCGAGCAGCAACGCAAGCGAGAGATCGCGAAATCCATCAGGCGTTCGCGGTCTGACGAGCAGGGTCACCACGATCGCCAACGCAACGATGGAAATTACAATGAAGAAAGGATTGTTCCCCCTGAAAGATCCAAACGCCGCACCGGTGTTTGTGACGTTAACCAGACTGAAGAAATCCGGCACGATAATGCGCGCCTCATACGGGCTAATGAAACGCAGGACCAAGTGTTTTGTCAGTTGATCGACTGCGTAGAGCGGAAGCGAAAGAAAAAGGATGAACTTCATTGTCGATGCCGCAGCCCTGTGGAATGACGAATGACCAATGCCGAATGACGAATCAATGACGAAGCACGAATGACGAAGGCGCTCCTCGCCGCGACTTCATCATTCGCCATTTGGACATTCCTTCGTCATTGATTCGTCATTCGGATTTCGTCATTTTGTCCACCACGCTTTCGCAGCGATCGCACAAATCCGGATGCGCTTTGCTTGCGCCGACGATTGGCCGATGCCGCCAGCAGCGCGCGCACTTTTTGTACGGCGTTTTGGTCACGGCAATTCTCAAACTTTTTTGCTTTACGAGATTTACCTCGCTAACAATGAAAATCTGCGCCAACAATTCGGTCTGCGAGAGCCACCAGTCGTCGAGCAGCTCGTCCCCGTCTGCATATTCAACTAACACGCTAGCTTCTTGCGATGTGCCAATTACGCCGCGATTCCTCTCCTGTTCGATATGCGGCCCTAACATTTTTCGGACGTATAGAGCCTGGTTAAAAAACGACTCGGCCTTGTAATCCAAATCACCGCCTTCAAAAAAACCCTGAAGATGCACCGAACCGTCCGAACGAAAATGACGCCAAGTTTCATCAGCAGTGAACACGAGGATTGGGGCTAGCAATCGACACAAAGTATCCAAGATCGTGTGCATCGTCGTCTGAGTTGCGCGGCGGCGTCGCGAATCTGGAGCGTCGCAATAAAGCCAGTCTTTGCTGATATCAATGTAAAGCGAACTCAAGTCGACCGCGCAAAAATCGTTCAGGGTATGATAGACCTTATGAAACTGAAAATTTTTGTAGGCAGATCGGCAATTAGCGTTCTCGTTTGCAAGTCGATCAAGAATCCAGCGATCAATTAGTCCAAACGATTCTTTGGGCGCAGAGTTTCTTTGCGGATCAAAATCATAAAGGTTTCCGAGCAAAACGCGGAGCGTGTTGCGAATGCGGCGATAAGTGTCGCCGAGACGCGTGAACATTTCTTCGGAGAACGGAACATCGGCAGTATAATCGATGCTGCTGGCCCAAAGCCGCAGCAGATCGGCGCCGTGGCGCCCAACGAAGTGATCGGCGGCCGTTGGCTTCGCATACGTTCCCGATTTCGAAATCTTTTTGCCATCAACATCGACAACGAAACCGTGCGTGACGCAGGTTTTGTACGGCGCGCGGTTGTTGAGCGCGATGCTGGTCATCAGCGACGATTGAAACCAGCCGCGATGTTGATCCGTCGCTTCGAGATACATGTCGGCGGGATCCCGCAATTCGGGATGTAGCGCACATACGGCCTTGTGCGAGACGCCGCTGTCGATCCAGACATCGATGGTGTCGTTGCGTTTCGTTGTGCCAGGTGGGAGTCCAAGCTTTTTCGCAAGCTCGGCATCGCTCAGTTCAAACCAGATATTTGAGCCACGCTCGGCAACAAGATCAGCGAGTCTTCGGATCACTTCTGCATCCAGAATTGGTTTCCCATCCTTCGAATAAAAAACGGGAAGCGGCACGCCCCAGCTGCGTTGCCGCGAAATGACCCAGTCAGGACGCGATTCGACCGTGCCTGCAATCCGATTCTCGCCCCACGCTGGAATCCATTTCACCGTCTTGATGGCATCGAGTGCCTTGCCGCGAAGCTCATCGATACGGATGAAAAACTGCTCGACGTTGCGGAAAATGATCGGCGTCTTCGATCGCCAGCAATACGGATAGGAGTGATGAAAATTTTGCGCGCCTAACAACATTCCGCGCTCGCGCAGCAAGTTTACGATGTCGGCATTCGCATCGAAAACGTACTTGCCGGTGAGATTCGGTAGACCCGCTTCGTCAGTGAGCCGGCCGTGATCATCGACTGGCGAGAGTGTCGGCAGATTGTGCTTGATACCCAGCGCGTAATCATCCGACCCATGGCCGGGCGCGATATGTACGAGACCAGTTCCCGAGTCGGGAGTTACAAAGTCGGCAGGTAAAAGTTTTCCCGTTCTGTTTAAAAATGGATGGCGGTACGTGATTTGACTCAGCGTCTCACTTTTAACGCTGGTTCCATAAAGCGTGCCAGGTTCATGACGAGTAACGTCTTCGATTCCGGGAATTTTGTGAATCGTCTGAGCGATGATGTAGCTCTCAGTTCCTCGCTCAACTATGAAATAATTCATCCCGGGGTTGAACGCGACCGCTAGATTAGCAGGCAGCGTCCAAGGCGTAGTTGTCCAAATCACAAGATTGATCGGGCGCTGGAACTCGAAGAGTCGCTCCGATTCTTCGGTAAGCGGAAACTTCACGTAAACAGCGGTGTCGTCGCGCTCCTGATATTCCACCTCCGCTTCAGCCAGCGCGGTTTGCGCGCCAGTGCTCCAAAAGACCGGCTTTTGCGCCTGGTAAACCAGCCCTTCCTCTACAAACACGGCAAACGCGCGAAGAATCTCCGCTTCGTATTTGGGATCCATCGTCAGGTAGGGGCTCTCCCAATCGCCGAATACGCCAAGCCGTTTGAATTGCTCGCGCTGGATATTGATGTATTTGCGCGCGAACGCTTCGCATTTTTTGCGGACTTCCAGCGGAGAAAGCTCGCGCGATTCCTTGACTACTTTGTATTCGATGGGAAGGCCGTGACAATCCCAACCGGGAACGTACGGCGCGCGCTTGCCGAGCATCGTCTGCGATTTCACCACGAAATCTTTTAGAATTTTGTTGAGCGCAGTGCCCATGTGCACGTCGCCGTTGGCAAAAGGCGGCCCATCATGCAGAACAAACAGCTCTCGACCCTCTCGCGATTTCTGAATTTGCTGGTAAAGGCGCGTCGCCTCCCATGCCGTGAGCATTTCGGGCTCACGCGCGGCAAGGTTCGCCTTCATCGGAAATTCCGTGCGCGGCAGCTTCAGAGTGTCTTTGTAATTCTGGCTCATTGCAGGCAGACGACGCTAACATTCGCCTATTGGCGAAGCAACGGAGTGGCCATTACATGAAATCGGCAAAAACCGCGCTGTTGTTTTGAGCTACTCGTTAGTGAAAGTTCTTTCATGCGCAGGCTGTTGTTCGTGTACGTGGGGACATGTTTGTTAATGCTTCTCGGTGGGTGCACAAAGCGCGGAGGGGTGTCAGGCACACGCGATGCGTGCAGCCTTGTATCTAAAGAGGAGGTCGAATCGGTTCAGGCAGCACCCGTGAATGAGACAAAAACCAGTGAACATTCGGACGGAGTTCTCCTTGTTTCCCAATGTTTCTATACCGCTGCGGAATTCAGCAAGTCAGTGACACTGGCACTCGAACGATCTGACCCGAAGCAAGGCAGCGCGCGCAGTCCAAAAGATTTTTGGAAAGAGAAGTTTGATCCGTATTGGGACGAAGAACCAAAGACCAATAGCGGCGACGAGAAGGAGCAAGGCTCGCCGCCAAAAAAGATCGAGGGCTTGGGAGACGATGCTTATTGGGTCGGCAATCGGTCCGGGGGCATGCTTTATGTGCTAAAGGGAGATGCATTCATCTCGATCAGGGTTGGTGGAACCGATGATCAGGAGACCAAACTCAAGAAGTCGAAAGCGCTCGCGGAAAAAGCGCTTCAACGCTGGTAGCGATCAAATGTGCGACTGCCTCTTATTTTCAACTGGAAGATGCCGCTGTCCGCAACTCGACGGTTGATGGCGATGTTCACCGAGTAAGGCGACAGTTAACGGGGAACTGAACGGCGTCAGCTTTATTAGCCGCGGCTTTCGATCATTGTCGTCGGTACCGGCTGTTCTGTTGCTGGCGTGACGGAGTTAAAAGCCTAAAACGCACATGACTACGGACGAGAAATCAGAAAAATCGTTGCGCATCTTCGTGTTGGCGGACACGCACAATCGTTTGCCGGAGAACGTGAAAGAAATGGCAAAAGACGCAGACGAGATCTGGCACCTTGGGCGATGTTTGCGCTGAATCGATTCTCGATGAACTGCGCGCCGTCGGACCGCGCGTCACGGTCGTGCGCGGAAATTGTGACAGCAATTTCGAGTGGCCGCTGGTTGTCGATCTCGTGCGAGGCGGATTGAAATTCCGGCTGCAACACGTTCCGCCCGATCAACCGCCGGACGATGTCGATGTTCTATTACACGGTCACACGCACGTGCCGCGAAACGAAAGACGTGGGAACGTCCTGTTTCTTAATCCGGGCTGTGTTACCCGGCCCAACCGCGGCTCGCCGCCGAGCGTAGCGTGGCTTGAAATCGCGGACGGAAAAATCAATTGGAAGCTCGTCTCACTCCGCTGACTTCAAAGTGAAAACGCGTCGGCAACCAATCGAGCTTGCTCGCGTTTGTGGCGAGCGAGCGCGCCGACAGCTGGGCTGGCACTCGCTTCGCGGCCGGCGTAAGCGATTTCGGTGCAGAAAATCGTGCGCAATCGAGGTTCCATAAAAGTCCATGCGCCCATGTTCTCCGGTTCCTCCTGGCACCAGACGAACTTCGCATTCTTTGGAAATGGCTTGAGCATTTCGCGCAGCTTTTTTTCCGTGAGCGGATAAAGCTGCTCGATGCGAATGATCGCCGCGTCGTCGATCTTCCGCTGGGTACGATACTTCAGCAGATCGTAATAAACTTTGCCCGAACAAAAGATGATCCGCTTTACTTTGTCGGCAGGACCTGCCTCGGGCGCGCCGAGAATTTCTTCGAATCGGCCATGGATAAATTCTTCCGCAGGCGACGACGCAAACTTGGCGCGCAACAGACTTTTCGGCGTCATGATGATGAGCGGTTTGATGAAGTCGCGCTTCATCTGGCGCCGCAACACATGAAAATACTGCGCGGCGGTGGTGAGATTGCAGACCTGAATGTTCTCCTCGGCGCACGCTTGCAGGAAGCGTTCCAGCCGCGCGCTGGAGTGTTCCGGGCCCTGGCCTTCGTAGCCGTGCGGGAGTAGGAGCACAATTCCGCTGGGGCATTGCCATTTCGATTCCGCTGAAACGATGAATTGATCGATGATAGTCTGCGCGCCGTTGGCGAAATCACCGAATTGGGCCTCCCACAGGCAAAGCATTTTCGGGTAGTCGAGCGAATAACCGTAATCGAATCCGAGCACGGCAGCTTCTGAGAGCGGGCTGTTGTAAATGCAAATGCGCGCTTGTTTTTCAGCCAGATGCATGAGCGGCACGTAGGGTTTGCCTGTCGTTCGCATCGTAAAGCACGGAATGCCGCGTGCTAAACGTGCCGCGCGAACTATCCTGACCCGACAAGCGCACTGGAATCCCCTCCAGAAGCAGCGATCCGAAAGCGAGCGCCTCGGCGTAATGCCATTCATACGGGCCGCCCTCCTCGAAGATCTTGCGCTGATGCTCGAGCACGATGCGTTTGATCTTCGGTTGAATTTGAAAACTCTCCGGGGCGCGAGTGAGACCATCGACAATCGTCTTAAGCGTTTTCTCGCTGATTGCAGTCGGCTCGGACTCGCTGGTGTACTCCGGCTGAAAAATCGCTGTCGATTCTCTGAACCTTGCTTTCTCACTGACCTTGCGCCTTTCGATGGCTTTGACTTCGTCCCGCGTCATTTCCAGCCGCAAACCGAACTCAGTTTCCAGCGAGACCGCATCGTCCTCGCTCAACGTTCCAGCTTCGAGCAACTCGCGTTTGTAAAGCTGCGTAACCGATGGGCGCTTCTCGATCTTCGCATACAGATCGGGCTGGGTGAATGAAGGCTCGTCGCCTTCGTTGTGGCCAAAGCGGCGATACGAATACAGATCGATCACCACGTCCCGCCCGAATTGCTGGCGAAAATCGAATGCCAAATCGCTGACAAATTTCACCGCCAGCGGATCATCGCCGTTCACATGAAAAATCGGCGCTTCGATCATTTTGGCGATGTCGGTAGCATATTGAGATGACCGCGCATCTTTGGGAAGCGTGGTGAAGCCGATTTGATTGTTCACTACGATGTGAATCGTGCCGCCGGTGCTGTAACCGGGTAATTGCGACAAATTCAGTGTTTCGGCCACGATCCCCTGCGCGATGAAAGCCGCGTCACCGTGCACCAGCAGCGGCAGCACCTTTCGGCGATGCTCGGTGTCACCGCGAATTCGTTGACGGGCGCGCGCTTTGCCTTCGACAATGGGATCGACCGCTTCGAGGTGGCTCGGGTTTGACGAAAGCCGGATCTCGATCTCAGGTCCCGAAGCGAGTCTGCGCACCGAGTGATAACCGAGATGATATTTCACGTCGCCATCGCCGGCGACCAACTCGGGAATGTAATTCTCGGTGAACTCGGTGAAGATAATCTTGAGCGATTTGCGCAGAAAATTCGCCAGCACGTTCAGCCGGCCGCGATGCGCCATGCCCATGCAAATTTCCTCGACGCCCCCGTCCGGGCATTTATGAAGGATGGTATCGAGGGTTACCATGAGCGATTCAGCGCCCTGAAGAGAAAACCGCTTCTGGCCCACGTATCGCGTATGCAGAAAAGTCTCGAACGATTCGGCTTCGAGTAGCGTCCGCAATAACGCCACCTGAACAGCGCGCGGCGTTGAATGTTTGTGCGGCCGTGTTTCCAAGCGCTTGCGGATCCATTCGCGCACTCGCGGGTCCTGGATATGCATGAATTCCGAGCCAATCGAGTCTGCATAAATTCTTTCGAGGCCGGCGATCAGCTCGCGTAACGTCATTGGCTGATTGTCGAGAAAGAATTTCGATGAAACGCGAAGATCGAGATCTGACTCGCTGAATCCGAACTCGCGCAAACTCAGCAACGAATTCTGCGGCCGCTTTTCCGCGAGTGGATCGACGCGCGCAATGGTGTGACCGAGAGAGCAATACGCGTAAACGAGACCATCGACGCGGGTCTGCAATGCTGCTTCACGGGCCTGAGCCTCGGCGACCGCGGCTCCATCGCGCTGCGGCAGATTTCCCAGCTCAAATCCCTCGAAAAAAGCAGACCAACCCGAATCAACCGAGTCAGGATTTTCCTGCCAGCGCCGGTAACTCTCCTCGATCAGGTCCAGATTTGCGCGAGCATCAATTGATGTACGCATAGCAAATTTAATCTGCGACGATTACGGCATGCGGCAAGTTGACAGTCCAAAGACGGCCTCGTTACTTGGAGCGCATATGACCGCGACTGAAATCTACGATTCGGTGACAAATGGTGGGGCCGGCGATTTCGCCGAACTCGTCGCTGTGCTGAACCGCAATAAACCATGGTGTCTGATCGGCGGGCTTGCCGTGAATTGCTACGTTGAACCGGTTTACACGGTGGACGTTGATGTGGTTGTCGTCGCAGCGAATCTTCCTCACATTCAGCATGAACTAGACGCAGCTGGATTTAGGATTACGGCCTTTGAGCATTCCACCAACGCGCAACGCCCTGGCAGTAAGCTCAACATTCAATTCACGACCGATTCTCGTTACCAAGATTTTCTCGCTAACACGAACGAACGCGAAGTTCTTGGCACGCGCATTCCCGTGGCCAGCCTGGAAGACATTGTGCGCGGCAAAGTGTGGGCCTGGCAGGACG
Organism: uncultured Verrucomicrobiae bacterium; assembly: GCA_963840305.1. GTDB lineage: Bacteria > Verrucomicrobiota > Verrucomicrobiia > Chthoniobacterales > UBA10450 > Udaeobacter. The sequence goes on along the minus strand of CAWIYE010000004.1, from coordinate 453,365 downwards.
CAGCGCTTCGACTAAGCAAGCGAAAAAAAGACGAGCTCGACCTAATCAGAATTGGAGAAACATATCCACGAATGCGACCTCTTATTCCTGACCAAATCGTCGCACAGCTATGAGACAGATGTCGAGGAGCGCGTTGATTGCTGCGGGTACTGACTCTCGGGCGATCGGCGTCTTGTTTTGCACAAGCCGACCCGGCTTCGGAACCGGCCGTTTTAGCTGTCGCCAAGGTGTTACCGGCAGTGGTGAATATCAATACCGAGCGCATAGTTCGCCGCACGGTGCGCGATCCGCTTGAGGATCTTTATGCGCAATTCTTCGGCTATAACCGCGTCCGTCCCCGCGAGATTCGCCAGACGTTGCAAAGTCTCGGCTCCGGTTTCATTATCGACCCGGCCGGTTACATCGTTACCAATCAACACGTGGTCGAGCGCGCCGCGGACTTAAAAATTCATGTGACGACAAACGACGGCAAAACGTACAATGCTCACTACATCGCGGGTGATGACAAGACCGATCTGGCATTCATCAAAATCGACGCGCAAACCGATTTTCCCTTTATCAATCTCGATAATATTTCTCCAAACTTGCTGGGCGAGACAGTGATCGTAGTAGGCAATGCCGTTGGCTACGGCAGCTCCATCAGTCGAGGTGTCCTTAGCGCGGTGAAGCGTAACATCACTGTGGACAACACCGAGTACAAGGACCTGGTGCAAACCGATGCGGCGATCAACCCAGGCAATAGCGGTGGGCCGGTGATCGATCTCTCCGGGCGGCTGGTCGGGATCAGCTCGGCAAAAATGGCGTTCACGCCGCAAGGTGTCCCAACTCAGGGGATGGGTTTCGCGATTCCGGCGGAGGTTGTGCGCGATGGTGTGAATCGATTCAAGAAAATCGCACAGAAACCGGCTGGGGCAAAAAATGAAGCCGCGAATGTCGAAACATCCGCGTCAAATTCCGAAAGGCTATTTGGAATGCAGCTTCAAAATCTGAGCCAGGAGTTAAGCGACGCGCTTGGTTATGCGCGCGGGCGTGGAGTGCTGATTGCGGCAGTCGACCCGGACAGTCCAGCGGACGAAGCAGGAATTGAGCGCGGCATGGTCGTTTATCGGGTGGGAAAAACCGATGCGACCTCTGTGCGGCAAGTTGAGGCGCTGCTCGCATCTGTCCAAAGTGGCTCGGACGTAAATTTCACTGTCGGTGTAATCCGTGCCCGCGGGCAAAACCGCGAGCTCGGCGCCGTCAGCCTGACAGCGCGTTAAAAAAATTTGCCAACGCAATCGCCTCTCGATTGTCTCATCGAAATATCGCAGCAATGATTAAAGTTGAAAATCTGACAAAACGCTACGCTGGCCAGCCTGCCATTCAGGATTTGAATTTTGAAGTTAGCCAGGGTGAGATCATGGGATTTCTGGGCCCAAATGGGGCTGGTAAAACCACGACCATGCGGATTTTAGCTGGCTTTATGCCGCCTACTTCCGGTCGAGCTATGGTCGCTGGATTCGACGTTTTTGAGCAATCGCTTCAGGCACGCGCGCATCTCGGCTATATGCCAGAAAATGTCCCGCTCTACACCGACATGCGCGTGACAGAGTATCTCGATTATCGGGCAGCGCTGAAGGGAGTTCAGCATCGCCGCATCGCGGAGCGTGTCGGCGATGTAAAGGAACTTTGTGGTCTTAAGGAGGTTGAACGCAAGTTAATCGGTACTCTCTCAAAAGGTTATCGCCAACGCGTTGGCCTGGCGGACGCGCTGCTGGCCGAACCGGACCTTCTGATTCTTGATGAGCCGACGATTGGTCTCGATCCTAATCAAATCCGGCAAGTGCGCGAGCTAATCAAGAACCTGGGCACGCAGCACACGATTTTGCTTTCGACGCACATTTTGCCGGAGGTAGAAATGACATGCAGCCGGGTGATCATCATTCACAAAGGGCGAATCGAGGCGTGCGATACGCCGGATAATTTACTCGGAAAAATCAGGCAAGCTGGCGGCGTACTGCTTGAAGCAAAAATCGGGGACGACAACGGCGAAGAGCAACTAAAGAAGATTTCAGGCGTGAGGGAGGTGGTTACCGATAGGGAGAATGATTGGAAGAGATTCTCGCTGCGTGTGGAGTCGGGTGTCGATGTGCGCGAAGCAGTCTTTCGGCTGGCCACTGATCGGCATTGGGTGGTGCGCGAACTCACACAGCGCCGCGGGACGCTTGAGGATGTGTTCGTCGAGCTCACGCATCCGGATCAGGTGTGAGATCATGGTAACGGAGAGGTCGATCCATGCGTAAGTTTTACACACTGTTCGCGCGCGAGGTACGCGGCTATTTCCATTCGCCCATCGCGTACATCGTCCTCATCTTCTTTCTCATCGTCAGCGGGATCGATTTCTATTTTCAGGTCTCCTTCATGAACCAGCGCCAGGTGCAATACACGATCCAGGAAGCATTCTTTAATTCGGTCTTCTTCTGGTTCGCATTCGTTTTGATTTTTCCACTTATCACGATGCGGCTGTTCGCGGAAGAATTTAAACTTGGCACCATCGAGCCGCTTACGACTGTCCCCGTGCGCGACTGGCAGGTGGTCCTTTCGAAGTTTTTCGGTGCGCTGGTCTTTTACATGATCCTCTGGATCCCAACCGTGCTTTACTTCTGGATTTTTCCGAAAATAACAGACCAGCCGGCCGCGCATTCTGGCGGAGCATACTGGGGTTCTTATCTAATGCTTTTGTTGCTAGGCATGTTTTATCTCTCGATTGGTTGTTTCACGTCTGTTCTAACCCGGAACCAGATCATCGCGGCCATTATTTCTTTTTGCGCAATTACGCTGCTATTTTTTCTCGGCCTGGTTCAGTTCATCCTTCTGGATGTAACGTCCACGACTCGCGACTTGCTGGGCTACTTCTCCGCGATCGAACACATGGGGACATTCTCGCGAGGCATCATCGATACCCGGCCGATCGTGCTCTATGTGAGCATGACCGTTGTGATGCTGACGCTCACATATCAGGCATTCCAATTCCGTAAATGGAGACTCTAACAAATGGCTGACGAGACGAAGAAGCCGCGGACGTGGCGGGAAAATTGGCCGGATTCGAATCGGTCTCAATGTTGTCGTCCAAATCGTGCTGATCCTATTTCTCGTTGCAATGGTGAATTCCTTTGCCTTCAAGCACTACGCGCGCTGGGATTTTTCACGCGACCAAAAATATGCGCTGTCAGATAAAACGAAGCGTTTCCTCGACACGCTGAAAGGCAAGATGCGCATCACGGTTTTCTTTTCTCCCAACACGCCGATTAGCGCGGACGTTCAGAATTTGCTGACTGAATATCAATACGCAGGCAAAGGAAAGATTGATATCGAGCATATCGATCCCGAGCGGAATCTTACTCGTGCCAGGGAGCTGTTCGACAAATATAAAGTCGTCACGGACGAGAGTCTTTTGGTGCTCGATTACGAAGGCCGCAACAAAACCGTTAAAGCATCGGAGATGGCCGATATTGACCAGAGCGGAATGAGCTTTGGCGAAGGCCCGCGCGTGGCCGCATTCAAAGGTGAGCAAGTCATCACCAGCGCGATGATCGACCTTGTGGAAGGGAAAAAGAAGACGCTTGGCTACGTCACCGGTCACAAGGAGCCAGCGCTTACGGAAAGCACCAGCCCGATCACCGTGCTGAAAACGTTTATCGAAAATGAAAACATCAAGTTTCAGGAACTGAACCTTCTCGATCTGCCTGCAATTCCAGCCGACGTAAAAGCTGTCATGATTGTCGGACCGCAGGTACGATTTTTCCGATCGCGAAATGAAATTGCTGCGCGACTTCTGGGATAAGCAGGGGCGGATACTGCTTCTCCTGGATCCGGCGGCGAAAACACCGAAGCTGCGTGGCTTTCTAAACGAGTTGGGCGTCAAGGCGAATGACGATCGACTGATGGTTTTTTTGCGCACTGGGATCGAAGAGCTGGCGCTGACGCGCGATGTGCAGGCGCGCTTCCTGGGCGACAGCCCAGTCACAAAACGGTTAGCCGATGTCCGAGCGCTCTTTTTAGGCGGCACATCTTCACTTACGCTCGAGCCGGACCGCGTCCGCGCTGCCAACATCCGCGTGGAGCCGCTGATCCAGGCTGAAAAGGGTTATTTTGCCGAAACGGATTACAACACGGATAACCAGGTAAAACTTCAGACTGACGCAAAGCAAAACAGCAATGTGGCGCTAACAATTGGCGCAGCGGTCGAAAAAGGTGGCAGCGCAGATCAGCGAGTGCAGATGAATTCGCCGCGCCTGGTAGTAGTTAGTAACGCGACTTTTGTTCAGGACAACGCCATCACGCAAGATCAGCAGGGACTCGATTTCATCTCTGGCGCTGTAAACTGGCTGCTTAGCCGCGAACAACTCATCGGTATCGCGCCAAAAATCCCGAAGCCTCTCATGTTCAGTCTCAGCGAAGAGGCGTTGCGCCGGCTGCGTTGGATTGTTCTGGTCTTCATGCCGCTGGTTCCTGCCGTGATCGGAACCATGGTGTGGTGGCAACGGCGGGTCTGAGCCTTTGTTGTCATGTTGAGTGAAGCGAAACATCTCTGGCAATTGTCTGATCGCGCCGTAGCGGAGAATGATCCGAGATTCTTCTCCCGCGACTGCGGGATCAGAATGACAAGGGAGGAGTCATGAACTGGAGATATACCCTCATCCTGGCAATCCTTGTCTTAGCTGGTGGCGCTTACTTCAGGTTCGTTGAAATGAAACGGCCCAGCACGGAGCAAGCCCGGCAACAGGCGCAGAACGTGGTCAACTTCGACCGAAGCAAAATCGACGGCATCGTCATTAAAAATGGGGATCAACAAATCGAAATACGCCGCCGCGAAAACAAATGGCGACTTGAAACGCCGATCAAAGACCAGGCAGATGGCAGCTCTCGTCGACAATTTGCTGTCGGATTTGGAGACCTGGCAGAAGGAGGGAACCATCCCGGCGAAAGATATTGAAGCCGATAAGAACAAACTGACCGAGTACGGCCTGAAAGATCCAAAGCTAAAACTCAAATTGCTGGGCCAGGGCAAACCGCCTGAAATCTTGTTTGGGAAGGACGCTGCGTTGGAAGGCAGAATGTATGTGCGCCTTCAGAACTCGAAGGAAACATTTCTCGCCAAGCAGTCGATCAGGAAAGATATCGACAAAAAACCGGAGGAATTTCGCGATAGGAAACTTACAGACCTAACTAGTGCGCAGGTGCATCGCATCACGTTGAAGACGCCGGCGGGCGAAATGGAGTTGGAGAAGAAAGGCGATCACTGGGACATCATTAAGCCGCTGCGCGCGCGAGCAGACGACGCGAAAGTCGGCGACTTGATCTCACAGATCACCTCAGCCCGCATTCAACAATTCGTGGCCGATGATCGTGGCGACCTGCGTCCTTACGGATTAGCGGAGCCGCGTGGATCGATCACGCTGTTTGAACAGGCTGAGAAAAAAGACCAGAAAGTCGAGATCGGTGAGTCGATCAAGGTTTTCGGTCGGGAGGACAAAGGCCAAACGCTGCAGATCGGCAGTCCCGTGACTGCGGCAGAAAAAAATCAGATTTATGTCCGATTCGCTCCTCGCGGGTCCGTTTACACGCTCCCAAAGAAAATCGAAGAGATCCTAAACACGAAGCCGTCTGAGCTGCGGGACAATCATTTGGTTCGAATCGACACAAATATTCTCGATCGAATCACGATCGATGCGCCGGGCAAAGGCAAAACCGTTCTCGCGCGCAAAGATGGAAATTGGACCATCGCCACCCGAAACAATGCGCCGGCGGATTCAGGTGCAGTTCAGCGGCTGATCGACACGCTGCAAAATGAGCGGGTAACAAGATTTGTAGAAGACGTCGCTTCCAATCTGCCGAAGTACGGCCTCGATAAGCCGCAAATACAATTGACATTCAGCTCATTTGCTTCGGAGAACACGGCTGAAACCAAGGCGGGTGAACAGCCGTTTGCGGGAATCGCCTTTGGCAAATCGGAAGGCGATAATGTTTACGCGCGCCTGACTGACGAGCCATTCGTCGTGGCAGTCCGTCGTGGTTTGTTGGATCAGATTTCACCAGATCCCCTGCAATGGCAGGAGTTGTCGATCTTTAAGTTTAAACCGGAACAAATCCATCGCCTGAACGTCACCATTGCGAACGAGGTGTCCCTGGAACGGGGTCAAAATAATGAATGGCACTGGGTGAAAGGAAGCGGCAAGATCAATCAAGGCAATGTCCAATCGCTGCTTAATACTTTGTCGAGCTTGCGTGCGGTGCGCTGGCTCGGAGCGACGACGCTCCAACATGGCTTTGAGAAACCACAGCTTGTGCTCGCCTTCACAACTTCACCGGATAACAAAACGTCACATAAGTTGACGGTTGGCGCACAAAACAATGACGGCACGTGGTGCGCGCGCTTGGAAGGACGTGAAGGCACCTTTGCAATCAGCAATCCGGACTTGAACACCCTAAAATTACCGCTGGTTGGCCAAGCTACCGGGTCGCCTTCGCCAATAACGACACCGGCTACCAGCGTGACACCGTAAATCTCTCGTTATGATTTTTGAGCCGTGTAAATGGTAACGATTCCGCCGGTCAAAGGTTCAAACGTCGTATGTGCAAAACCGTTTTTCGCCATCAACTCGCACATCGCGCTGTCGCTCGGAAATTCCTCGATCGAATCGCCAAGATAATCATAGGCGCTTTTCGTCCCAGTTAGAAAAGAACCGAGCAAGGGCAGGCAGCGATGCAAATAGAAACGATAAATTGCGCGCAAGATCGGCATTTTCGGCACTGAGAACTCTAGCACGAGCAAGTGCCCGTCCTGCTTAAGCACGCGAAACATCTCAGCCAGCGCGGCCGCCCAGTTTTCCAGATTGCGCAACCCGAATGCGATTGTGACACAATCGAATGAAGCATCGCCAAATGGCAGGCTCATCGCATCGGCAAGCACGACTTGGCGCACACCCTTTCGCTGAGCAAGATCGAGCATTTCCTGCAGGACATCGACACCGACGATATCCGCGTCCGGCAATTTTTTTTGCAAGGATAACGCCAAATCTCCGGTGCCGGTCGCAAGATCGGCAACTCTATGTGGTTGCCAATCGGCGACGATTTCCGCGGCGTGTCGCCGCCAATAGGAATCGATACCGCAGCTAAGCAAATGATTTGCGAGATCATAACGCCTGGCAATGGACCCGAACATTTTCCGGACCCGCGCAGGTTGCGTAGTCATGTCTTCAGAAGTTAATGGAACGCCAGCTTGCACGTTTATGGCAATTCAATTTTACTGCCTATCACATCGATATAACTAATAGGCGGCGCCGGCGGAGTAACGTCAGGCATTAAGTTGTTATAAAAATTGTAATTGCCTTCCCAGCCAACCACAGCTATCTCATAACACATGGATATATCCGTTAAAACTCTACAAGAAGCGATCTCAATTCGCCGACAAATCGATAACCTGGAAAAACGTCTTTCCTCAATTCTGGCAGGCGCCCCTGCGAAGCCAACGGCTCCCACGGGTGGCCGCCGCTACTTTTCGCCTGGGACGCGGGCTAAGCTTGCGGCAGCTGCCAGAGCTCGTTGGGCAAGACAAAGGACCGCGACAACAGCAGCTCCTACAAGGAAGAAAAAGGGCCAGCTCACGCCAGCGGGCGAAGAAAACTCTCCCAGTTAATGAAAGCTCGCTGGGCGGCAAGAAGGAAAGCAGGCGGCGCGAAGAAGGCTCCTGCGAAGAAAAAGGGCACACTCACGCCAGCCGGGCGGAAAAAGCTCTCCGAACTAATGAAAGCGCGGTGGGCAGCCAGAAGGAAAGCTGCGGGCAAGAAGTAACCAGCTTATCCAACCTGGCATTTGTAGCGTCGGGATTTAGTCCCGTTGAAGGTAGATGGGACTTACTGCTCGCGAGAGGACTCGAACCTCCACGGGTTTCCCCATACGGTCCTGAGCCGTACGCGTCTGCCAATTCCGCCACGCGAGCATAGTGCAGCAGCCCTACAATGCGCGTGCGCCAAGTGGCCTGCAAGGTTAAATCAGCGACATCACGATAGGAGCAAAGCGAGCGACGTTTCGCTCAATCAGCCAGTCGCTTCTTGCGTGCGCGCACCTCCAACTGATGCGCTTTGCGCACCTGACCAACAGAACGCAAAAGATCGGCGTAATTGGACACGACGATGTCGTAATCCTTGGAGGGCTTTTCCTGCACTTCCTCCCACGTTTTCAGCGACGATTGATAAAGCTCTGCGGCTTTAGCGTAATCACCGCGCGAATGATAGACCACCGCCAGGTTGCATTTTGATTGCGCAATGTCGGCAAGCGGCGGTGGCTGTAATTTCTGCCGGATGGCCAAGGCGCGAAGATGTATTTTCTCAGCTTCAGTGTAACGGCGCTCGTTCGTGTAAAACACTGCCAGATTGTTCAGCACCGACGCTACGTCGGCATGGTCAGGTCCCAGTTGCTTCTCGTAGATTTCCAAAGCACGCAGATAGCATGGTTCTGCCGCCTTTTGCCGGCCCGACTTGCGCAGAATCATCGCAACGTTGTTTAACATCGTTCCGATATCCGAATAAGGAACGTCCTCGATCTGGGTGCCGGCAGCGATTGCTTTCTGATAGAGATCGATTGCTTCCTCGGATCGGCCCAGACTATCGCATAAGAATGCCAGCCGCCGCGCTGAGCGAAAGATAGCCCGATGGTCCGGCGGCTTTACCTTTTCCAGAATTGCGTGCGCCTTCAGCAAGTATGCCTCGGCCGCAGTGTAATCTCCCTTTTGCTCGAGTAGCTGGCCTAATCTTCTCGAAGCTGGTGGCAAGCGGCATCTCGCTTCCCTTGAAAGCGCGCTTGGCGACTTCAAGAGCTGTTTCGGCAACGCGAATCGCCTGAGGCAAACGATTCGCGGCATGCAGAGTATCGAGCTTGTCATTGAGGATGGTCCAAAGCCTTTCTTCACCCTTCATCACTCATCACCAGCCCTCGCTTAGCTGGCTGACTAATCGGGTGGCGAGATCTTCCGTAGCAAGTGGCAAGGCCTGTCGTTCATCCGTGGTTACATCGCTGCTCACAAAGAAACTGGTTGTCCCGACTGCTTCGCTGGCCCCCACCACCTCTGTGCCATCTCGTCCGGTTAAGGAGTATTTTACGCTTAACGCCAGATTAAATTCGGTTGTGGCCAACACGTTGCCGCGCACCGAGCGCGCCGGCGTCCTGATAATACGAGATATCTCGCCATTCAAAGTGGCGTCCGCTTTGTCCCCATTGGTAATCTGAAAGGTCCCATCCTGTTGCAACTGCTTGATTACAGTATCAGTGACCAAAACTTCGATGCGTGGGACCAGAGTGCGATTTTTGAAAGTCGGGACTGCGATGGTGTGAACGTCACGAAGATAATATGGCTTTACCGGCCCGACGTGATAGCCAAGGCAACCACAAAGGGCGAGGCAGAATACTGTCGCAAGTGAAGCTTTCAAGGCGCCGGTGAGGCCGATGCCGCTGGGCTAGAAGACGTATCGGAGCTTGTGCTCGTGCTCGTCGGTGCAAACAGGTGATCAGGAGCAGTGGTAATGTCGGGCGCAAGTGAAGCCGGTGGCGGAAGCGAACCATCGCTGTCCGCGGCGGGTAACGGCGCTTCGTTATTTGCTTCACCTGGCTTCGCGGACCCGGTTCCGGCAGTCCGCGCTCCATGCGCTTCGCTCTTTTTCTTGCCAGCTTGTGCCGGGGCTAAGGCCGCTTGAAGCGCAGCCTCACCGACCTTCGCGCGCAGCTGATCGATCCGTTTTTTCGCCAGATTACTTTCGGTTGACCCGGGTTGCTGCCGAATCACCTCATTGTAATAGATTACCGCCGCGCGATAATATTTCTGTTTGTCGTAAAATTTGGCTACTTCGTAGGAACTGGTCGTTTCCTTGTGCTCAAGAAGGTCCAGGTTTGCGCGCGCCTGAGCAGCTTTCTCGCTATGCGGATAATGGAGAAGGAAATCTTGAAAAGCTGTTTTGGCGTTGGTGGTTGCCGCCGCATCCGTGGTGCCCTTTCGTGCTGCCATTAGCCAGATATAACCGATCTGATATTGGGCATCCGCTGCGACCGGCTCGTTTGGAAATTTGTTCACCACAGCCTGGTACGCTTCAACCGCCATCTCGGGCACATTCTGTTTCTCGCGCGCGAGGCCGATGTTGAATTGCGCGCGCGCTGTGTATTTCCCGTATGGCGCAGTGCGGACAATGTTCGCGAAAATCGTCACCGCCCTATCCAGCGAGTTCCCATACGCGAGATGCCCAGAATTTTCTTCTTTTTGCCAGTCAAGATACATTTCGCCGATGCGAAACTGCGCCTCGATTGCTTCATCGAAGTGCGGGTTACCGGGATATTTTTCGACCAAGAGCCGATACGAATCCGCCGCGACGAAATAGTCGTGCACCTGTTCCTGCAATTGCGCCCCGCGATAGAGGGCACTCGGGGCAAGAGCATCTTTGGGATGGTGCCGCACGATGTCTGCGTACGCATGAATCGCTCGTTTAAGGTTGCCTTCCTTTTCAGCACTCTGCGCAGTATTATACAACTCCAACGCCGTCTCGCTGACTTGTTCTTCCCCGGGGGCGACAAACTTGGCTTTTTTGCCCGGTTGAAAGACCACCGAGGCCGCCACTGATTCACGAAAAAATCAAAGTGGCAGCTGTACAAAGCAAAGCGACACGAATCAAGAAATCCATCGAGGTGTGGCAGGGTAATTGACTTATCGATTCCGTCAAGGTCATCAGTCGGCCAAACCGAAACTCGATGGCTGATGTTCACCGTGGATTTTACAGTAACACCTTTTCCAAACGGGCAAAACCGATTAAGTGTCTAAGCCCATTGAATCTGATCGATCAGCACAAGATTCGCATCGGCGCCTGCGCGTGGAGTTTCGAAGACTGGCGCGGCTCTTTTTATTCCTCGGACTTGCCAGAGTCCCAATGGCTCGAATTTTACGCCAATTACTTCCCGGCTGTGGAAGTCGATTCGACATTTTATGCCGCCCCAGCCGAAGCGACCATTCAGCGTTGGATCGAGATCACGCCAGCAGCTTTTCGTTTCGCCTGCAAACTCCCGCGCGAGATTACGCACACCCGCCGACTGCGCGATTGCACAGCAGAATTGAATTCGTTTCTTCGGGCGATTGAGCCGCTCGCGCCAAAGCTCCAGGTGGTTCTGATCCAGCTTCCGCCCTCCTTTGCGCCAAAAGACGGCAAAACAGCGCTGCGCAAATTTCTCGATCAACTGCCGCGGGATTTCCGGTTCGCGCTCGAATTTCGACACCCGGGATGGCATCGGCCGCAGTTTATCCGCCTCCTGGAAAAGTATCGTATTTGCTGGGTTTGGGCCGACACCACTCCGCTCAACGAACGAAATCTTGCCCCGTTCGAATTTCTGCCGTGCACGACGGATTTTCTCTATCTGCGTTTACTCGGCGATTACGCAACGAAATACGACGTTGACGGCAGCCACGTCCATCGTTACGAAAAATTGCTCTGGAAACGCGAAGCCGCGCTGGACAGCTGGTCGCTTAAAATTGAGCGGCATCTTCCCGAGGTCCGCAACGTCTGGGCATTCGCCAGCAATCATTTCGAAGGATTCGCGCCCGAAACCTGCCAACGTCTCGCCCAACGTCTTGGCTTCGATTTACCGCTGCCTTCGCAAACAGAACAGGCGTTCTCGACAGAGAACCGATCGCAGCTCGACCTTCAGTTATAGCGGCAGCTGGATACGATTGTGCTTTTCGAAAATGCACACCTGGCGAATCCCAAAGTTCGCCATCTTTTGCGCGAGGCTCGGAAATTTGTCGCCGAGTTGCGCGTGTGAATGCGCGTCAGAGGCCGTAGTGAAAGGAATCCCCTTCTCTATCGCCAGCTCAATGATCCGGTCGCCCGGGTAAAGCTCGTTCACCGGCTTGCGCCATCCAGCGGTGGAAAGCTCAATCGCGAGATTCTGCGCGCGAATAAAGTCGAGTGTTTCATTAACCAAACTGCTGATCTCTGCGCCGCGGCCGATGACCGTGGATTTTGATCAGATCCAGATGGGCGAGACAATCGACCAGCCCAGTCGCTGCTACTTCCCGGACACGGCGAAAGTAATCGGCGTAAATCGCGTCAACACTCCGGCCTTCGAATTGCGCGGCGCCATCCGGCACGCTGTCGAACATCTGATCGGCGCGATCAAGGAAATGAACGGAGCCCAGGACAAAATCGAGCTTGTCCCAATGCTTCTCAATCCAGTTTCGGCCAGCCGCCGAGTGAGATTGGGTCGTTATCCAGCTCGATTCCCGCCCGGATTCGCAAATCGGGATTTCTTTCGCGCAAACGATCGATCTCATCGAAGTCGATTCCAGCGTGATAACGATCGTGATCAGTGAAAGCGATGTCGGTCAACCCTGATCTGCGCGCTGAATCCGCCCAAGGCTGAAGCAACACCTGCGTGTACCGCTGCACCCGATGTCCCTGCGGATGGGTATGGTAGTCGGAGAAAAGGAGTAATGGAGTATTGGAGTGTTGATAGTTGATTGACCGACACGACTCAGCTCACGCCGCGATTTAATTCTATCAATTATCGGCTATCGACTCCACGACTTTCTCACGGCACAGCCAGGAATTTTTGCCGGATGCGCAACTCCGGGATACTGGGGAAAGAACACTTCGGCGATAAAGACCTTGTTGGGCGTGAGCTCACGCGTCGAGATTGTTTCGCTGTACTCGATCCGCTCTTGGGGATTAACCAGAATCGTGCCGGGTTTTTCCGTGATAGCGTGGTTATCAGACCACTTTGTTAGGATGTCTCCTGCGGAATTCATCAGATAAATCTCGATCCGCTGGTTCGTCGGAAAGTCGAGCGGCACAGGACGCTTGGACAGATTTGCCAGCGTTACTTTGATTCCGAGCTGGCGAACCTCAGAAAGCTTTACGGTCTGCGGCGTGATTTGCAGATCGAGAGCGAGCCCGCGCAACCTTGGATCTTTGTATTGCGGGACCACGTCTGGAGAAAATGGGTGCAAAATGCGGCTTAACCAACCGCGTCTTCGCGGCGTCGCTGTTGGCGCCGCTTCCTGGCCAAAGATGCCCCCAGCCATAAAAAGTATCAGAAGAGAGCAAAAGAATACGGCGCTTCATGAGTCGGGCTTAGACAGCCCAAAAGTTTTCGGAGTTGCAAAATTCCTGTCAAACCCTTTATCAATCGGCATGAAGATTATCGGGGCAATCGTTCTTTGCCTGCTTTTGGCGCCGGTGGCAGGCGTTGCGAAACAGACGGCATTGCACGTTCCGCGTGCATGCTCAGGCGAATCCTCGAGACACCGAGGCGTTTGCCACATCGGGGCGGGCGCAAGTTTCCGGTAAAGAGGTCGCCATCGAAAAGATTCCGTGGATTTCGGAGCGAGACGTCATTGCGTTTTCTCCTTATCCGGCCCGGGACGGAACTTATGGCGCGCTCATTCAGCTGGACGAGCACGGCCGCGTCGTGCTCGATACTTTAAGCATCGAGCATCGCGGGCAGTCTTCTCTTTGTTTTCATCAATGGCCGATTCATTACCGAGCTCCAAATCGACAAACGCGTTTCGGATGGGAAAATCTATATTCCTTCAGGCCTTACCGCAACCGATATTGATTTAATGAAAAAAGACTGGCGCTTGATCGGTCAAACGAAGAAATGACGAATGACAAATGCCCAATGACGAAGGAATGACAAAATCCAAATGACGAATTACTCGCGCAACAGAATTTGTCATTCGTCATTTCTTCGTCATTTCGTCATTCGTCATTCGTCATTCGCATAACCGACGCGATCATATTGATTGTTGCTTGCACGCTTTCATTGAGTGCCTCAGGTCACGACAGTGTCGATCTCGTTCTGCCTACGGATAATGACGCTCTGTTCTCGGGCGACGGTGCGGCCTTTTACCAGTACGTCGAACGCAATTACAAAGGAGAGAAGTCGACTCCATGGGAGGGCGGCCAATATGGGTTTGTGCGCGATCCGACCGACACTGCGGGTGGCACCGTTTACACCCGCTTTCATGAGGGAATCGATATTCGCCCCGTGCATCGCGATGCAAACGGCGAGCCGCTGGATGAAGTCCGCGCCATTTCCGATGGGAAAGTCGTGCACGCCAATCTCGTGCCCGGCTACTCGAACTATGGGAAATACATTGTGATCGAACACCGCTGGGACGGCTCCAGTTACTACAGTTTGTACGGACACCTCAGTTCCATCCGGGTACACCCCGGCGATTCGGTGAAACGCGGCCAGCCGATCGCCATCATGGGTTACACCGGAGTTGGGATAAACCGGGAACGGGCGCACCTCCATTTGGAATTGGATTTAATGTTCAGCCATCAATTCGAAGCGTGGCACGACGCATTCTTCAGAAATGACCCGAATCACAACGGGATTTATAACGGCCTGAATCTTGCAGGGCTCGACATTGCGCGGCTCTATCTCGCCCTGCGCAAGAATCCCTCATTGACCATCCCTGAGTTTCTCAGTGGCGAAGAAACATTCTATAAGGTGACCTTGCCAAAATCGCGTCACTTCGACTTGCCAAAAATTTATCCCTGGATGCTGGCTGGGAACCGAAACCAAAAAGGCTCGTGGGAGGTTTCCTTTGCCAACTCTGGCGTGCCGCTAAGAATAGAACCAAGCGACAGACACGTGACCCAGCCCGAGTTGAGCTTCGTTAAGAAAAGCTCGATTAATTACTCGTATTTGACCCGTGATATCGTCTCCGGCCACAGCGGAACCGCGCAGCTGAGCGGTTACGGCGCGCAATTAATGCGACTGCTTATTTGGCCTGACTGAACCGTAGCCGCTCCGCTATGCGAAGCGCCGTCTCTAGGAATTAAACGATTGCGCGCAGCGCCGCCTACAGAGCAGCGGCTACAGCATCAGCACGAAGTCGGTGTCCCTTGCGCGAGCGCGACGCCATGCGGGATCGCGCCCTGGACGAAGCCGAGACATTCCACGGCGCCGCTCGGTTTGCCGGGGAGCGCGATCACCAGCGCATGATCGACAATCGCCGCCAGGCTACGCGAGAGGATTGAATTAGGCGTGATCTTCATCGACTCGGCGCGCATCACTTCTCCAAAGCCTGGCAACTCAACGCGCATTATCGCACGAACTGCTTCCGGGGTGACATCGCGCGGACCGATGCCAGTTCCGCCAGTCGTCAGAATCAACCCGCAGCCTTGTGTGGAAAAGGAACGAATGGTATTCTGAATTCGCTTGGCATCATCCGGCACAATGGCTTCCGCGATTACTTGCCACCCCGCTTTTTGCGCCGCTGCTTTCAACGCGGGTCCGCCAAGGTCCGCGTAATCACCCGCGCTGGCGCGATCCGAGATCGTGATGATGCCAACTTGTATTTGCATTTTTGCTGTAGCGGCGCCTCTATGAGCGCCGTTTTGTTTCGCCCCGGCGGTCATCCGCCTTAACTCCGCTACGGCGCGACTGGTAGTCCGCCGCTACAGGGCGTTTTGTCTTCTCGATCAAACGCACGTCGTAAATCTGCATTTTTTTGTCAACGGCTTTGCACATATCGTAGATCGTCAGCAACGCGACAGTGACGCCAACGAGCGCTTCCATCTCGACTCCGGTCTGAGCAACTGTTTGCGCCGCGCATTTCACCTCAGCGCCCTCGTTGGAAGTGACAATGTCCATCTTGATTTCACCGAGAGGCAAAGTGTGACAAAGCGGGATGAGGTTTGCCGTTTGCTTCGCAGCCTGGATGGCGGCGATTCGAGCAGTGGCAAAGACATTGCCTTTCGCGATTTGATCCTCCGAAATTAAATCGAGTGTCTTGC
The DNA here is from genome assembly GCA_963840305.1 of uncultured Verrucomicrobiae bacterium. Lineage (GTDB taxonomy): Bacteria > Verrucomicrobiota > Verrucomicrobiia > Chthoniobacterales > UBA10450 > Udaeobacter. The sequence goes on along the minus strand of CAWIYE010000004.1, from coordinate 437,544 downwards.
GCCGGAGCCGAATCCTTCCAGTGGCAACAGCGCGTCGCCTACTGATCGGTTTGGCCGAAACATCGACCATCTGTGCGCGGCCATCGTCGCTGATGTGCGTGAGTCGTTTCATTTTTCGTTTTCCAATGTCACTCCGAGCGAAGTCGAGGAATCTCTAAATTTACAGAATCAAAAGATGTCTCGACTTCGCTCGACACGACAGAAATGGATCAGCCGCCGATGGCGATCATCTTGCGGTTCGGTTGATAATTGTCTCGGAAGTCGTGCTGCTCGGGTTTTCGATCGACCACGTCGAGAAAGAACTGCTTAAGCTCCTCATCACTCGCTCCGGCCCGCAGCGGTCTCATGATGTCGAACTCCAGATAGCTGCCAAGGCAGGGACGCAATTTCCCGTCGCAAGTAAGGCGAAGTTTGTTGCAGTTCTCGCAGAAATGCAGATTGGTCATCGCCCCGATAAACCCAATCCGCTGTTTGCGGCCCGGGATTTGATAGTAAGTGGCTGGCCCGTTTGTTCGAAATTCCGCTTCCGGGATCAGACTTCCATAAACCGATTCGATTAACCGTTTCGCTTCCAGGATCGACATGAAATTGTCGTCGCTGAGCACTTCGGTCGTGCTCACTGGCATCATCTCGATGAAACGCAGGATCAATTTGCGCGCCGCGGCGAATTCGATCAGCGGGATCAGTTGCTCGTCGTTTCGGCCGCGCATAAGCACAGTATTCAATTTGATCTGATCGAAACCAGCCGCGATCGCGGCGTCGATCCCCGCGAGAACCTGAGCGTGGAAATCCCGACCGGTGATCTTGGAATACACGTCTCGATCCAATGTATCGAGGGAGATATTGACCGATTGGACACCGGCCTCGCACAAAGCCGCTGCCATTGTTTTCCCAGATGTAATTTGGCGCGCAAGCAACGTTCCATTCGTCGAAAGCCCCAAGCTCTTGATTCCAGAAATTTCTGGTATTTGAGCGATGAAGTGGACAATCTCCCGGCGCGTCAGCGGCTCGCCGCCGGTGACTCGCACTTTCGAGACACCCAATTCCGCGGCGATCGCGGATGATTCGCAATGTCTCCTCAAAACTCAGAATCTCTTCGCGCGGCAACCACTCCTGCAATTCCTGCGGCATGCAGTAAGTGCAGCGCTCATTGCAACGGTCAGTGATCGAGACGCGCAGGTAAGAAATCCGATGGCCGTAGCGATCCTGCATTGGAGTAAACTCTACGGGCGGGACGATGTTGAATCAATCCCGCGACTGCGGGACAGTTAATTGACTCACGATAGGTCGGCACGTATGATCGTCAGCATGAAGCGTTCGAATTCTTTCCGGAGCGCTGACGCTTTGGCGTAGCAGCTAGCGCGTTGATTACTACGAGTTGTGAGACGACTCGAGAACCGCATTTCGAAGAATCCTGAAATCTACCAACGCCTTTCCGCCAATGATCAGGCGCTGGTAAGTCGAGGCCAAATTCGCCCAGGCATGTCTCAAAACGCCGTGTGGCTGGCGTGGGGTTCGCCGGATCGAAAAATTGTGGGCAACATGCGCGGCAACGCGACTGAGACATGGATTTATATCACTTACGAGACTGCTCCCTACCATCCGTATTGGGGACCTTATGGGGCCGTGGGGCTGGGGCTACCTCGGTCCCGGCCCACAGCGTCGCATATGCCTGTTGGCGCGGCACGGGACGTGGCATCACAGGACGTCGTAGTTTCGTATTCTTTGGTGATCCATTCTACGATCCGTTCTATTACGTCTTACATTCCGCCGAGTATCCCTTAGTTCCGTGCAAGATCGTCACATTCGCAAATGGCGGGTCGTGTCGTTCCAGTACCTGGAACGGTCGTAACGCATGCTATCATGCTCGACCGAACCCGATACTTCCCGTGAATTTGCCTGTGAGTCAGGCCACGGAATTCCTCGACTGCAGTCGGAATGACATGTACGAGGCACGCCTGAAAAATGGCTTACCGCTCATTTCGACAGTTCCTCGACGCTCTTGAACAAGCGGGCGAACTAAAACGCGTCGCCGTTCCGGTCGATACGGATCTGCTCATTGCCGAGTGGGCAGACCGCGAAATGAAATCGCCCGGCGGCGGAAAGGCGCTGCTGTTCGAGCAACCGATTGTCGATGGAAAAAAATCCGCGTTCCCGGTTGCAATCAACACCATGGGTTCGCGCCGACGCATGGCGCTCGCGTTGCAAGTCGCAGATGTTGGAGAGGTCGCCCAGGAAATTCAACTCATCCTGAAAGCGAAGCCGCCAACCGATCTGCGCGAAGGTTGGAATTTGCTCAAACAAGGAATTCATCTGCTCCACGCGCGTCCGAAACACGTGAAGGAAGCGCCTTGCCAGGAGGTGGTCGTGACATCGAACGAACTCGACGCCAAACGCCCAACGCCCAGATGCCCAACTTTTCACTCTGCGCGATCTGCCCATCCTCAAGTGTTGGCCGAAGGATGGCGGGCGCTTCATTACGTTGGCAAATGTGCATACGCGCGATCCGGAGACTGGTGCGCGAAACGTCGGGCATTTATCGGATGCAAGTTTATCGACGAGCGCACGACCGGAATGCACTGGCAACTTCACAAGGTTGGGGCGCGCCATGGCCAGCGCTATTACGAACGCGGTGAGCGCATGCCAGTAGCCGTTACGCTGGGCGGTGATCCCGTTTATACATTTGCGGCAACTGCGCCGTTGCCCGACGGGTTGGATGAACTGTTTTTCGCTGGGTTTCTTGCGAAAGAAATCAATCGAGCTTGTTCGCTGCAAAACGATCGATCTCGATGTACCGGCAGACGTCGATTTTGTTCTGGAAGGTTATGTTCAACCCGGTGAGATGCGCCCCGAAGGTCCCTTTGGCGATCACACCGGTTTCTATACCGCGGTCGAGGATTATCCGGTTTTCCATGTGACCGCGATCACGCACCGGCGCGACGCAGTTTATCCGACAACGATCGTGGGCAGGCCGCCGATGGAAGATTATTACATCGGCGACGCTTGTGTGCGCATTCTGCTGCCGGTGTTCAAAATGAACTTTCCAGAAATTGTGGACATGACGCTGCCGCCCGAAGGCGTGTTCCATAACCTGGTGTTCGTCAGCATTCGAAAGCAGTATCCGTATCAGGCCTTCAAGGTCATGCACGGCCTCTGGGGCATGGGCCAGATGATGTTCAGCAAATACATCGTCGCAGTGGACGAAGATTGCGATGTGCACAACACGAGCGAAGTGCTTTTTCGATTGTGCGCGAACACCGATCCCGCTCGCGACACGACCGTCATCAAAAATCCAAGCGACTCGCTCGATCATGCGCCGAGCGATCAAAACATCGGCTCGCACATGGGCTTCGACGCGACGCGCAAGTTGCCGGGTGAAAACTATCACCGCCCGTGGCCGGAGCTTTTGAAGATGACCAGCGAAGCGAAAGCGCTGGTGGACGAACTCCAAGCTCGCGCGCAATAACGCGGGCAAATGGTAGGGTCGGCGCGCTGCGTCGACCGGACGCCGCAGCGCGGCGTCCCTACGTTACGGTTTGCGGAAAAGCCGGCCGGTATCAACGTCGCGAGTGAGTCCTCCGGGCGGAACTCGCGCGAAGATCGTAAACGCGTCCCGTGTACGGGCTGTAATAAAAGCCAGGCGTTCCGGCCCAGCGCGCATACGGATAACCGCCCGGAGGCGGCGGACCATAACGTGCAGCTTGATTCTCCTGGATGATCTTGCCGGTTAACGCGCCAGCCGCGGCTCCTGCGGCTGCGCCAATTGACGCGCCGCGAACATTACCGGTCGCCGCGGCGCCGATGATCGCGCCAGTGGCAGCGCCCCATCCTGCGCCCTGGCCGACTGGGGTATCACAAGAACTGAGAATCAAAGCGCTTAGCGCGAGAACCGAAATAGAAATGAAAAGATTTTTCGTCATAAATTTACGCTCGTTAACGGATTGAACTTCGCAACGCCGAGAATGTTGCAGCGTCAAAAAGACTTCAACATCTGCGTCGCGATCCGGCCGGCTTTCTCCAACCTGCTGAGGTGATACTCCTTTTCGAAAACACGAAACTTGTCGCGCTCCATTCTGCGAAGCAAACCGCGATAAATCGAGCTCATGATTTCAGCGGGTACCATCGTCCGGCGATCCTCAGATGGAAGCGCCGCAGTGGCGCGCGAGAAAAACTCTCGCGCACGCGCGGCTTCGAATTCCATCAGGCGAACGAACCGCTCGTTATATTGTCGATTTCGCAGCTCGATCTCGGAATAGTTGCAACGCGCCAGATCCTCCTGTGGCAGATAAATTCGGCCAGGTCTGCAAATCTTTGCCGACATCGCGAATGATATTCGTCATTTGCAAGGCCAGTCCGAGCTCGAGCGCATATTCTTTGCACCGCGGGTTGCGATATCCAAAAATCTCAATGCTCACCAGACCTACTGCGCTGGCCACCCGGTAACAATAAACGCGCAGATCCTGGAACGTGGCGTATCGGAAGATGCTCAGGTCCATTTCTACGCCGGCGATGATTTCCTCCAGCATCTCAGGTGGGAGCGAGTATTTGTTTATTAAACCTCTCACGTCGCGAGCAAGGAGCGGCTCGTCTGGGGCTGCTGTGCGCAGCATTTCACGCCACGCCGCCAGCTGCTTTTGCTTCTCCGCGACGCTGAGCTCCGAAGAATCGGCAATATCGTCAATCACGCGGCAGAACGCGTAAAAAACAGTCATGTCGCGTTTGCGCTCGCGCCCCAACGAAATGAATGCCAGGGCCAGGTTCGATTTGCTCTGGCGCGTAATGGTCGCGGCGTTCACGTTCGCGTTCTTGACGGCTGATTTCTTAATATTGGATCCATTTTTCCTGGTTTACGCGGCCAGTTTCGCATTGCCGAAATAAACAAACCCACGAGGCCAAAAGCCAGCCCGTGACGATTCCGCGGAGAAAAGCAAAACTGAATTTCCAGAGAAGAAGTGCGCCCAATCGATCCGCTATTGCGCTACGCACGATCGCGTCGCAGATCATGATGAAAAAAAAGTGGATCCCGCAAATGACTAAAAACCAACCCAACCGACCCGCATTTTGCCGGATGAAGTGCCCATGGGCGCGCAACGCTTCGACCAACGTTTCGTTATGGAGCGCCAGCGAGATTTGGACAGAACAAAAACCAATGATCAAGCCGCTCATGAGCACCCGCGCAATGGGCAGGTAATCGAGGACGCCGGGAATATTTGTGAAGTAGGCAAGGACGAGCGGTAACCGCACGATCAACGTGCTGACTGCAACGACAATGCCAGCCCATTCCAAAACATAACTAAAGCGCCGCATGGCAAAGCGGAAGAGCTCTCCTTCTTCAAAGCTAACGCCTTTTATCCAGGCCAGGCACACCGTGATCAGGTACACCTGGATATAAACGCCCAGGAGATATTCGAAAATGAATGCAGTCGCATCCACGATGGCCGAGACACGCAGCAGTCCGGCAGCCGGGACGAGTCCGCTCCACTCCGGTAATTGCCAAAATACAATCGGCTTCAACAGCGATGCCAGCGCGCTCAATAACAGAATCAAATAAGCGAGATAACCCCAGAAACGGTACCGCTTCCGCAACGCTCGAATTAGCGCGCCGTGCAATCCGCGCCAGTTGACTAGCATGAACACCGCAGCCACAACCGAGAGCGGATAGGTGGTGGTGGCGTTATCGAAGATTCCTGCAACGCCTTCCAGCGCAGGCAACGGCGTGTCTCGCCATACCTCGCTAAACGCCGGCCAATACCAGTGCGGCAATGAGATGATCTGGTTTGGATCGAGATCGGACCAGTTTAGAATTGGCGTGAAGGTAACAAACTGGAAAACGAAATAGCCAAATCCCAGTAGCGCGAAGCTAATCCAGATGCGCGTATAGCGCCCAATGCAGCGAAAGCCGTCGCGGAGCGCGCGCCGCACTGGATTGAAAAGCATCACAAGCGCGTACCCGCCGCAGAGCCCCAGTAGCGGGTACAAGCGCGGCGCGTTTTGCCACATCTTAAGCTTTCCCTCTCTTACTCCTGCTCTTGCTCATGCTCATACTCTTCCGAATTGGCTCGGAGCATGAGTAGGAGTAGGAGTCAGAAAACAAAGTGCACGCACCTTATTTCTAAAGTTGGTTCTAACGAATCAGTCCCCAGTGCCGACTAAACGGCCAATAAACAAGCAGTCCGCGTCCAACGAGGTTTGCATCAGGCACAGCTCCCCAATAGCGGCTGTCGTAGCTGTTGTAGCTGTTATCGCCCAAGGCAAAATAGCCGTCCTGCGGCACGGTGAATGAACGATCTGGTTGCGACAGATATTCGCGGCCCAAGGCGTATCCTCGATAAGGAGGTTTCGCCGACTCTACTCGAGCGAAACCATAGCCTTCCGCCTTCTTGCCATTCACATAGAGAAACGGCGGGTCGATTCGCAACTGATCACCGGGCAGACCGGCCAACCGCTTGATATAAAATGGCGAGCCAGCCTCCGGATCTTCCCGAATTCCTGGAATATGATTCGTCCTAAAGACAAAGACAGAGCCCCGATGAGGTTTGACGAAGTTGTAACTGAACTTGTCCACAAATACCTGGTCGCCTGTGTCGATTGCGCCCCTGGCAATAACCTCGCCGCGGTGACAGATGCGACCCGGAAAAACTTTAAAATCATGACTGAGCGTGTCGGGGGAAGCATACACAAGGAAGTTTTGCCGTTGGCAGATCAGTCGCGAAAAAGTAAAGAAGAAGAGGATTTTTTTTGGCACAATCTCAATAACCTGATCGTCCTCACGCGACACCACGTTAATGTAATTGCGACCCAGAACAATGAACTCGCCGATCTGTTGCAGAACGTTTGGAGTCGGTTCTGTGCTGGGATAACCGATGATCCCGTTCAACGTCGGTTGCATCGAGCCGGTGGGAATTTTGAATGGTTGCAAGAAATAGGAGCGAATGCCCACGGCTACAACGATCGCCACCAGAATCACCTCGCAATTCTCTCGCCAATGCGATTCCCAAGTCACCGGAGTCAGCCTGTGCAGTAGCTTATCAAGCGCATCGGCCGTGCTGTGAATTCGCTCGCGATCTTTCTCACGCAACGCGTCGCGGAGACTTTTCATTGCAGCGACGATTTGTTCGCGGTCCGAGACACTGAGTTGGTCGTCCTTGTAGCGCAGATACTTTCGCGCATGCCGGAGGAGCAGCCGGCTGTGTTTAACGTGACGTGAGGTAAACATGACCTGGATACATTACGAAGCTTTTGTCATTCCGAGACGAAGTCGAGGAATCTCAGAATTTCCGCAAGGGAGAGAGTCCAGAGATGTCATTCGACTTCCTCGACATGACAAGAAGGTTCATTGTGTTTTTAACACCTCGATAAACGCCTCCTGAGGGATATTGATTTTCCCGATACTTTTCATCCGCTTTTTTCCTTCCTTTTGTTTCTCCAGCAATTTTCGTTTACGGGTGATATCGCCGCCGTAGCATTTCGCGGTCACGTTTTTCCGTAACGCTGAAACACTCTCGCGTGCAATAATTTTTCCGCCAATAGCTGCCTGAATCGCCACTTGATAAAGCTGTCGCGGGATCACTTCCTTCAACTTGGCCGCCAGTTGGCGACCGCGCGCCTTCGGCACGATCCTTATGCACGATTGTCGAAAATGCATCGACCGGCTCGCCATTGACGAGCAAGTCCAGCTTCACCAACTTCGCCGCCCGATAGCCGGCAAGCTCGTAGTCCATCGAACCGTAGCCGCGCGTGATGCTTTTAATCTTGTCATTGAAATCGACGAGAATCTCATTGAGCGGCAATTCGCAATGTAACATCACGCGGCGCGTGTCGAGCGACTCGGTGCGCTCCATCTGGCCGCGCTTCTCCAGAATCAATTTCAGGATGTCGCCGATGTTTTCATTCGGGCAAAGCACGTACGCTTTTACAATCGGCTCCCGAATCTCCCGGATCACGCTCGGGTTGGGCAAATGAGCGGGGTTATCGATCAACAGTTTCTCTCCGCCTGTGGTCAGCACTTCATAGACCACGCTTGGACTCGTCGCGATGATGTCCATGTTGTATTCGCGCCGAAGCCGTTCCTGGATGATCTCCATGTGAAGCAAACCGAGAAATCCGCAGCGAAAACCAAAGCCAAGCGCGACGGAGCTTTCCGGTTGATAGACAAAGGCAGCGTCGTTCAGGCGCAGCTTCCCGATCGCGGTCTTCAAATGTTCGAAGTCGCCGGTGTTGATCGGATAGATCCCACTGAACACCATGGGATGAATTTCCTGGAACCCAGGAAGCGGCTCGCGCGCGGGATGCCGCTGGTCGGTGATGGTGTCGCCGATTTTCATGTCGGCGGTTGATTTGATGTTTGCGATGAAATAACCGACGTCGCCGGGATTCAGCTTTTCCTGGACGCGCATCTTCGGCGTAAACACGCCTACCTCCTTGATCTCGTAGCGGGTGTTGTTGCTCATCAACATGATCGCGTGATTTGCTTCCATCGTTCCGGAAACGACGCGCACATAGCCAACCACGCCGCGATAAACATCAAACACCGAATCAAACACCAGAGCGCGCAGGGTATTGTCTGCCGGCGCTTCTCGGCGGCGGAATCCGCTTTACGATTGCCTCGAGAATTTCCTCGATGCCGATGCCCATCTTCGCGCTCGCTTCGAATGGCTTCCTCCGCAGGGATGGCAAGGATTTCTTCCAACTGGCGCTGCACCGCAGGAACGTCAGCGTTCGGCAGATCGATTTTGTTGATGATCGGAACAATCGTCAGCCCCTGTTTGTGAGCGAGATGAACGTTCGCCACGGTTTGCGCTTCGACGCCCTGCGCCGCATCCACCACCAACAACGCGCCCTCGCATGCGGCGAGGCTGCGCGAAACTTCATAAGCGAAATCGACATGGCCCGGGCGTGTCGAGCAGGTTCAGCGCATAGCGTCTGGCCAGATTTGCTCGTGTAATGCATCGTCACGGGATGCGCTTTGATCGTGATCCCGCGCTCCCGCTCCAGGTCCATCGAATCAAGAAGCTGATCCTGCTTTTCCCGCTCCTGGATCGTGCCCGTGCGCTCAAGCAACCGGTCCGACAACGTCGTTTTGCCGTGATCGATATGCGCGATGATGCAGAAGTTGCGCGTGAACTCAATCGCCATGAGAGCGCCACTATGCGAGTGCCGTTGCGCGGGTCAATCGTTACGCCCGCCCATTCGCCTCACCTGGCGAAGGCGGATTTGTCCTATCCGACTCATTCGATTAAGATCAGCAGCATGCGAAAGCTCCCCTTTTCAGACACTACAGATGTAGAAACAAGCGAAGCGCCTATCGACTTCACCAATACTTCTCCGTTCCGGCCTCACAGACAGGAGAGCGACCAGTTTGGCAAGGCAATGTTTATTGGCCTGGGAATTGTGCTGCTCGTATTTCTCGGGAGCATGATCGCGGTGCTGATGATGCACGCGCCAAGGCTTTGAGTTTGTACGGCGACTGAATGCCGCCTTCGGTCACCTCGATTAGGAATGAGCAGCGAAAGCTGCACCGCTTACGGACGGCCCTCACAGAGCCCCGTTACAGCAACGCCCTCGATTTGCAATCAACAGTCCGCAATGACAAAGCGCCTTTTGCTTTTCGACATCGACGGCACACTGATTCATTCGGGGGGCGCGGGCGTTCAAGCGCTCAAATCCGCCTTTCAAGAGCGCTTCGGTATCACGGATGATCTGCACGACATCGAAATCGCCGGCATGACAGATTCAGGCATCGTCGTCAGCATCCTGAACAAGCATAAAATTCCCGCAACCAACGAAAACATAAGCGCGTTCCTCGATAGCTACGTGCATTGTCTATCGTTGGAATTACCGCGCCGTAAAGGCAAACTGCTCCCCGGCGTACTCCAGTTGCTCGAAAAGCTCAAGTCGCGCCCACATCTGGTGCTCGCCCTTCTCACTGGAAATGTCTCCCGCGGAGCGCGATTGAAACTCGAGCACTACGGTGTCTGGCACTTTTTCGAATTTGGCGCCTTTGCTGACGATCATCGCGATCGCAATCAGCTTGGGCATTTCGCTCGCGCGCGCGCAGAAGAGAAGCATGGTCGCGAGTTCGCCGCATCGGAGATCGACGTCATTGGCGATACGCCGCGCGATATTGCCTGCGGCAAAGCGCTTGGGGCGCGCACCATTGCGGTGGCAACCGGCAGATGGAGCCGCGATGAACTTGCGCAAATATCAGCCGGATTTTTTGATTGATGATCTCTCAGATGTGGAAACCATTATCGATACGCTCGGATGGTGATCCATTGACGATTGGAGAGTTAAATGAAAAAAAATGCTTCTTCATCAGGCCCGATGCCGCGAAGAGACCGTCGCGGACGTGTTGCCGCTCAAGGGCGAAATCGATCTGCACGTCTCCCCGTCTGTCACGGCGTCGCTCAACGCGATGATCGAGAAAAAGCCGCGAACGTCTGGTGGTCGATCTTTCCGACGTGACCTACATCGACAGCGCCGGTTTGGCCGCATTGATTGAAGCGATGCAAAAGGTGGAAGGCTACGGCGGCAAATTCTTGCTGGCTGGCTTGCAGGAAACTGTGCGCTCGATTTTCGAAATCTCACGCCTCGATCAGGTATTTCAGATTTTCCCGGACGTGGACGCTGCGCTGGCGAACTGATCTCCGCTGAGGACTCGCGAGCAGCGCACTACAGCGCAACGCGCGTTAAAATGCCATCGTTTGCTCGACGTTCCTTGAAATATCGAACTGCGACGCACGCTCAATGTTCGCCGGTCGCGCTGCGGCGCGGCGCGACGGATCGGCCCAAAAGCGAATTGCGTCGCGCAAACCAATCAGATCGCCTGCGTGATCGACAATCGATCCGTGGACGCCGTCTTCGATGATTTCGCTGAAGCCGTTGGAACGCGTTGTGACTACCGGCAATCCGCAGGCGAGCGCTTCCAGGCAGGCATTGGAAAATGGATCGTAAATCGTAGGCAAAATGAAGATGTCCGCAGCCGCGTAAACACGCAAAAGGTCTGCAACTTCGCCGAGAAAGCGCACCGGCTCCTCGCGCCAAAAGCGCAGGCGTTTCGTCTTGTAGAGCGCTGCATTTCCGCGACCAGCAACGAGCAACCGCATTTTTCTGTCCTTGCAGAGCGCCATCGCCTGGACTGCAAACAGCAACCCTTTGCGTTCCCAGCCAGAGCCTGCAAACAGCAGCGCAATTTGATCCGGTTTCAATTTCAAATCTTCGCGCGATTCTTCCCGAAGCTCCGAATCGAACCGGAATTTATCGAGCGGAACGCCGTTGTGAACGATATCGATCCTGTCTGCCGGATATCCGTAAAGATCGACGATCTCGTCCTTGACCATTTGTGAAGCAACGATCACCCGGCCAGCTTTGCGACTAGCAAAAAGCGATTCCTCCAAATGCAATAGATCGCGATGCTTGCGGTTGAGAGTCCGGACAAATTGCTTCAGGGGGAGCTCAAATTTTCTTCTGCGCGCCAGCCAGGCGCGGTGGACGCCGTCGCCGGCTCGGTAAACGTCACAGCTCCAGACACGCTCAAGACTCAACAAAACGTCGCAGCCGAGCTGCGGCCGGAGTTGTTCCAGCTCATCGGCAAACCCAATGACGGATTCTGCGCGCAGGCGCGTGAACGACCCAAATGGCCATTGATCCTCTGGCCATTCATTCGCGGTGATGAGCTGCACCTCGTGTCCGGCCTCGACGACTCCACGCGCGAGGCGCTTTAAGTACGTTTCGGCTCCACCGGTCGGGGAATAGCCGCGCCGAACAAAAGCGAGTCTGAGTCTGTGGGTTGCCTCCATTGTCATTTCGACCGGAGCAAAGCGGAGTGGAGAAATCTCTCGATATTCGAATGAGCCCCCTCCGGAACCCAAAAAATTAGAGATGTCTCGACTCCGCTCGACATGACAGCAGGACCCACTTTACATGCTCCACGTTCGCCAGAATACTTCTAACCCGATGCCGGGTGAAATCTTAAACGCTCCTGCCCCATCACGTTCTGCCGCACACGCAGCTCGTACTTTACCGAGAAGTCTGCTCTATTCGATTTTCGCCCGCATCGGGGGTTCCGGCCTGGATACGGATGCATTTGAAACCTTGCGCGCCTCGTATCGCGGTGGATTCCTGGGCAAAGCAATCGCTTATGGCAACCGGCAGAATGAAATTCCCGCCTCGCTCATCCATTCTCTGCGCTGGCATCCGGTACGACTCATTTCTTTTCTTGATCGGCCCTATTATTACGGCGCGAAAAAGAAGTATCTCGATTGGATCACGTCGCGGCATCTGGCAACCGGGCGTTACGATCTGTTTCATAGCTGGTCGGGCGACTGTTTGCGCTCCCTCCAAATTGCAAAACAACACCGCATCCCTTCGATCGTTGAGGTCCCAACCTGGCATCGCGATGGCGGCAAACAGAAATTCGACCAGCCGAAAATTGCCGCATCGCCAGGCAAGCTATGGGGTTTTCGAAGATGGAAAGCCAGACTGTTGCTCCACCGGAGGCGTTTTATTGAAGAGTACAACCGCGCCGATCTTCTGCTCGTCCTATCAGAGACGGCGGCCGAGACCTTTCGTTTCCGCGGTTTCCCGGAGGAAAAACTGTTCTATTTGCCACGCGGGGTGGACGTGGAGCGCTTCAAGCCGGGTGCCGCGGCCGGCAAAATTTCGCGCTGTTTTTGCAGGCGCATTGATCAAGCGAAAAGGCATTCAACATGTGCTCGAAGCATGGCACCGCCTCAATCTACCCGATGCCGAGCTATGGTTGATTGGTTTCGTGCACGACGAAGCGAAGCCCTATCTCAAGGAATTTTGGCGCGATAACATTCGCGTCGTCGGATTCGTGCGCGATCCGGAGAATTATCTCAACCAAGCCACGGTGCATGTTTTTCCGTCGCAATGGGAGGGGAGCGCCAAAGTCACATATGAAGCGGCGGCGTGCGCGTTGCCTCAAATCACTACGCGCGAGGCAGGCGATGTGGTGCGCGATGGCATTGAGGGAATCATCGTGAAACCGGGAGATGTCGAGCGCAATCGCAACGGCGCTGGAGCATTTGTATCGACATCCTGAGATCGTTCAGCAAATGGGCAGCGCGGCAAGACGTCGCGTGGTTGAAAATTTCACCTGGGACCATTTTCGAACACGATTGCTGGACGCGTATGCAACCGCGATGCGAATGGCGCGGTGATTTCTGTAGCGGTGGTCTGTAACCGCCGATCGCTTTCGGTCGCTCATCGAGCGCCGCTACAGTCAGAAGCTCGTGAAAATTCTCCTCCTGCAACTCAAGCGAATCGGCGACCTGATTTTGACGACGCCCGCCGTCGCAGCTTTGCGTGACAGTTTTCCAGATGCACAACTCACGATCGTCGTTTCCAGCGAATGCGCCGACCTGCTGCCAGCCATTTCAAATGTCGATCGCACCTTGATCGCGCGACGCAATGCGCGCGACCTCGCTCTGTTTTTTTCCGTCGCAGGCCAGCAGATTTGACTACTGCATCGATTTCACACGGAATGATCGCTCGGCTTTTCTGGCGTTCTTATCGGGCGCGCGAAGACGTGTGGTGTCTTATCGCGTGCGCGAACAGTCGAAGATGCGCGGACGTGCTTACACCGATTTTGTCCGCGTTCGTATGCGGGACACGCACACTATCGACTACAATCTGGCTCTGCTTGAACCACTCGGGGCTCCGACTGCTGCCTCCTCGCGCCCCGCATCTGCAGCTGCCACAAATGGCCCACGAAAAAGCCGACGCACTGCGCCGCGATTGGAAAATCACCGGGCCCTACGTCATTTTGCATCCCGGCTCGGCCCGCCGGGAAAAACTCTGGGAGCCCGAGCGATGGGCGGAGGTGATTGACCACTTCGGTCGAAACAACGATATCGATCTTGTCCTGACCAGTGGACCGTCGCCCGACGAGCAAGCGCATATCGCGGCAATCAAGAACAAGGTGCAGCAACAAATCATCGATCTCTCCGGCAAGACAAATTTGCTAGCGCTGGCGGCATTGATTAGCCAGGCGCGGCTTCTTGTGACGGTCGATTCCGCTCCCATGCACCTGGCGGCGGCGACCCGTACGCCGCAGGTAGTCCTGTTTGGGCCGACCAACCCATTCCATTGGCGTCCGCGGGAAAGTCCGGCACTCATTTTACAAGGAAAATCAGCCGCGCCAGTGACCGAGTTTGTGCCGGTGCAGCCGCGCTTTGCAATGAGTCAAATCTCGACGGAAGCGGTGATTAGTGCTATGGATTCGCTGCTGTCGCTTCGTGCGGCGGCGCAAAGCTCATGAGCGGCGCAAAGGCAGCTAGGACCAAGCAGTCATTTTGGGAAACGTTACGCGCGGCTTCCGGTTCGTATCGGCGGCTCTACAGTTACGTCAAGCCCTATAAGGTGCGTTTCATCCTGGGACTGGCGCTCGGTCTTGCCTACGCCGGGGTCAATTCGCTTTTTCCTCTGGCCATTGCTCGCGTCACCAGTGCCGTCTTCCACGGGGCCGCTCCCAATCCGAGCGGCCATACGCTCAAATCTTCAGCTCCTGGATACGGGCCCAAAGATCAATTCGATCGTTCTCGATCTGTCTCGCCATTCCGGCGATCATGACAGTGCGCAGTCTCTGTTCCTATGGAAGCACCTATTGCATGCAGTGGGTGAGCAACAAGGTCGTCACCGACATCCGGGACCAGCTTTTCAGCAAGATGGTGCGCCATTCCATGGACTTCTTTAACAAGATGCGATCCGGCTTCCTGATATCACGAATCACCAATGATACGCGCGTCATGCAAATGGCTTTGACCGCCGTCGGCAGCGATATCTTCAAACAACCGATGACGATTGTAGGCGCAATCGCTGTTCTGCTGCTAATGGATTGGAAGTTCACCGTGGTCACCCTGATTCTTTTTCCGACCTGTTTGCTGCCGCTACGCATTTATGGGCGTCGCGCGCGAAAGGCAGTGCAAAGCGAACAGGAAGGCATGGGCGAAATGGTCGTGACGATGCAGGAGACGTTCGCCGGCATTCGCGTGATTAAGTCGTTTGGACGTGAAGCCCATCAGGAAAAGGCATTCAAGCGCAGCAATCAACTGCAGTTCTCGCAGATGATGCGAATCATCCGCTCAACGGAAGCGATCAGTCCGCTGGTCGAGACCATCGCCGCAATCGGTGTGGGAATGGCGTTGCTTTACGTTTACGTCGCCAACCTGAGTGTCGGCCGATTTTTCGGACTGATCTCAGGAATTTTCATTCTCTACGAACCGATCAAGACGCTCAGCAAGATCCATATTGTGATGCAGCGATCAGTCGCCGCTACTTCAGCCATTTTCTCGATTCTCGATTCCCGGCCCACGTGTGCAGGATGCGCCAAACGCGCGGGACGCTGAGCTCGTCCGAGGGTCGAATTGACTTTGAAAATGTCACATTCCGTTATGCCAACACTGCCAGAGATGCCCTCAGCAATGTGACTTTGCACATTGAGCCTAGGCAGAACGCATGCGCTGGTCGGCGCCAGCGGCGCGGGCAAAAGCACGATTCTCTCACTGATCCTGCGCCTGTACGACCCGACCACCGGCGCTGTAAAAATCGATGGCAGAGATCTGCGCTCGGTGACGCAAAAATCCTTGCGCGAACAGATCGGGCTTGTCACTCAGGAGACGTTTTTGTTTCACGACACGATCTTCAATAACATCTTGTTTGGCCGGCTGGACGCTACGCCTGAAGAAATTTACGAAGCCGCAAGAGCTGCCTATGCACACGACTTCATTATGGCGCAGCCAAACGGTTACCAAACAGTGATTGGCGACAAAGGATGTCTTCTCTCCGGCGGACAGCAGCAACGCCTCGCTATCGCGCGCGCTATTCTGAAAAACGCGCCGATTCTTTTGCTCGACGAAGCCACGTCATCGCTCGATTCCGAATCGGAACAGCAAATTCAACAGGCGCTGGCCAAGCTGGCCGCTGGACGCACCGTGATCGCGATCGCCCACCGTCTCTCCACTATTCTATCCGCCGATCAAATCATCGTGATGGATTCCGGCCGCATTAAGGAGATCGGGACGCACGTCGAGCTGCTCGAAAAATCCGGCTACTATCGCCGATTATACGATCACCAATTCAATCGGATTCAAAAGGAACCCGAAGCCGAAGCAGGCATTCTTGTTGAAGAACTCGTGTAGCAACAAGGTTACAAGCGTTAAACAGTTACAATGGTTAGCGCCTCCATGCGTCCTCTCGCACTTTTAACATTGTAACCTTTTAACCTTTTAACTTCTCACAGACATGCCGTTTAATATCGACCTGCATACGCATTCTTTTTTTTCGGGAGACGGTGTTTCCAGCCCGGAAGACTTGATTGCGGCCGCGCGCGCCAAAGGTTTGAACGGCATCGCCATCACCGATCACAACACGTGCGACGCGGTGAATTACCTGCTCGAGAAAGGCCTGATGCGGCTGGACGGATTGCCGGTCAATGATTTTCTCGTTCTCCCGGGGTTGAGGTCACGACCGCCGATGGTCATCTTCTCTGCATCGGAGCAGAGCTGCCCTACCTGAAAGGAAAACCGGCGCGCGAAGTCTGCGACATCATTCATGAACGCGGCGGTCTCGCCATTCCTCCGCATCCATATGATTTGTTCCGTGCCGGCATCCGTTTTTCCACTCTGGAAACGCTGCCCGTGGACGCGATCGAGGTTTTCAATGCGGCAACCACGCTCCGCCGCTATAACCGTTACGCTTTCAAATACGCGCAAATTCGCGGTTTGCCCATGACTGCGGCCAGCGATGCGCATCATGCCGCTGCCGTTGGGACAGCTTATACCATCGTCAACACCGACGATTTTTCCGTGAAAGGAATTCTCGCGCAGATCCTGAAGAGCAACGAACTGAATCAACAATACCAGACCCCGCGCGATAGCCTCCGCAAAACCTGGAACAACTGGTTGCGATTGCGGCGCCGGAAGAAAATTCCGGAGTTAGCTGCGAAAGACAGCGGCCACAACGGTGGCTGAAGTTTTACGCTTCAACGTTTTAACGTTTTAACCTTAACTCCAGCCAATGCCTGCATACGTCATCGTTGAAATCGACATCCTCGATCCAGCCGGCTACGAAGAATACAAAAAGCTCGCCGGCGCGACCGTTGAGAAGTACGGAGGGAAATACGTCGTCCGCGGCGGCAGAACCGAAGTGCTCGAAGGCGATTGGAAACCGAAGCGCATCGTCGTGCTTCAATTCGATTCGCCGCAGCATGCTAAAGACTGGCTGAACAGCGAAGAATATCGCGAGCCGCGCAAAATGCGGCACCGCACGGCGAGGACAAACATGATCCTCGTCGAGGGGATGTAATTGTCGGCTGCACCTGTCACGCATCGCGCGGCGCCTGAGTTTAGTAACGCGCTTTCTCATTTCGCGCTGCTTCAGCAGGATCATGCGCTCGTACCAGGCGAGCAGCCGGCAGAGCACCCATCCGCGGTAGCCATCGCGAAAACCCTGCTTCCAGACGTAATGGTAAAGGAATCGCAAGCTCGGACGGAATGGCGCCCGCGTTGCGAGTTTCTTTAGCCAGCGCTTGCGCTCTACAGCGGTCCCAAAAGGCGTCGCTCGCAATGTCCTTTCACCTGCTCGCTCATGCAGCCTTTCGGACGCCGCTGCCTCCCAGGTGGAATAGCGGTTATGCTTCTCGACGAAGGTGGCAATATCTGGAAAAGCGTAATGCTCCATCGGAGCGGACAAATATTCGGCCCGGCCATTGAGCAATACATGCTCATGCACCTCGTTATCTCCCGAGAGAATGTTGTCGTCGATTTCGATCTGTTCATATCGACCCAGCCGATGCCGGAACAGGCGCAGATTCCAACTCGGAAAATAACCGCAATGGTTTATCCAGCCGCCCAGAAACCAGAACCGCCGGTTCAGATAAAACCCATCCACATCGGTGCGGCGAATCGCCTTTCTGATTTCGCGTTCTAACTCGGGTGTGACGCGTTCGTCGGCATCCACGATCAGAATCCATTCATTTTGCCAGGGGATATTTTCCAAAGCCCAGTTCTTCTTCCGTGGGAATTTTCCGTTCCAAACGAACTGCACGACTCGGGCTCCGGCCGCCTCGGCAATCGCTTGTGTGCCATCTGTGCTCGCCGAATCAACTACCACGATTTCTTCTGCGAACGAAACGCTGGCAAGGCAGTCCCGCAGATTCGCAGCTTCATTCTTAACCGGGACAAGCACCGACAAGGGCACCCGCGCGTCGGATCGCTCGCTCATTGAGTAATCTCGCGTTTTTTCGCTTCGCGCGCTGGGTTTCCAATCACAATGCTCCAGGGTCTCACGTCCTTCATCGCGACTGCTCTCGCACCAACGACTGCTCCTTCGCCGATTGTCACACCCGGCCCCACGAACGCATCCGCACAGATCCATGCCTCGGGGCCGATCGTAATCGGCGGACGCAGCAACGGAAAATCCGCCTTGGTGTGATCGTGTGTTCCTGCGCAAAGATGCGCGCGATGCGAGATCGTTACACGCGCTCCCAGCGTCACGCGGCCGAGATTGTAAATAAATGCATGCTCGGCGATCGCGCTTTCATCTCCGGCCTCGAGGTTCCATGGGAAATAAATCGTCGCTGAAGGATACACATGAACGTTGCGACCAATTTTTGCTCCGAAACAGCGAAGCAGAAATCGCCTCCAGCCGAAACAGGGCCTCGGGCTGAACCGAAAAAGCGGCTGGGCAAACATCCACAGCACGCGGCGGATGATGTCGCCCGACGAGTATTTTCTGGCGCGACGATTTTGTTCAACGTCCAGCATGCTTCTCCTTTAAACGCGCTATTTCCTGTTCACTTTACGATCACTTCGGGCAGCAGGCCCGCCGCCGAGCACCCATTCATAAACCGAGCACATTTGTTCCCCAATTCGAGGCCATGAAAATTTTGTTTCTACCAGATTGCGACCACGATTGCCCATTGCTCGTCGATCGTCATCACTCATTTCGATCACTTGCTTTAGGCCCGCCGCAATTTCCTCCGGGCCCGTCCCAATTTGCAATGCCGCTCCGGCACCGAAGCCCTCGGGCAAATTGCACTCGGGTGTCATCAGCACCGGCTTCGCATAGGCCCATGCTTCCAGCACCGTCATTGGAAGACCTTCACTCAACGACGGCATGATGAATGCGTCGCACGCGCGATAACATTCATTTTTGTCCGTGCCGAATCGTGGACCGAGAAAGACAACAGAGGTCATAGTCTGAGGTCAGTAGTCAGTTGTTTGAGCTGCTGTCTCATATCCGCTCTGCGACCAACCGGCGATAGCCAGGACCCAGGAAGCCTTGGCCGAAGGATGCGAGTTGAGGATTTGTTTCCATGCGCGAATCAGATTCGCCACGTTTTTCTTCGGATGAAGTCTGCCCAGATAAAGGAGAATTTTTCGGCCTTCAGCAAATGCTTGAGCTTGCAGCTGTCCGGCGTCTCGCTCAGATCGCGGCAAATCAACGCCATTGGGAATGATGCAAATCGGATTGCGCATTCCGTAGGCGCGGATCGATTGCGCTTCCGCTTCGCACAGCGCGCGCAGGCATGCCGCGCCGCGCAAATGTCTGATTTTCATAAAACAGCGCGGCGATTCGTTTTTTCCATCTCGCATTTCGCAACGCCCATGATTCCAGCATCCCTTCCGGGTGCACGATGTAGGGTCGGCCTGTTCGCCGGTGCCATCGTTGAGAGGCAACGGAGCAATATTTCCACAAACCATGCGTGGACAGAATATCAAGGTCAGCGCCAAGCAAAGCAGGCACGAGTTGATTTGAATAGCCCCATGCGCGCAATTGCGGCCGAAACGTCTCAACAGAAAGAGGCTGCCAGTCCTGCAAATCGACGGCACTCTGTTCGTCGCTGATGCCAAAAACGCGCGCACTCGCACTCGCGCACGTCACCGACTTGGCAAGTCCGCGCACGCTCTGGAAAAGTCCGCCCGCTTCGCGCGAAACGCTGTCGACAACGAAACCGACTTTCACGTGCTAAGCCGCAGTTGGTGCGAGCAGATAAATCGCATCCGCTCCATGGCGGCTGGCCCACCTCTGCAGGCGCTTTTCCAGTTGAAAGTTCGCCCAAGCCCAGACTCGGTCTCCAAACGGGATGCCCAGGCTGTGCCGTCGCATTTCCAACACGCGGAGCCCGGTAGCATCGCAGGCGTTGGCGATATCGCGTTGTGAAAACCAGGAAATGCGGTATCCGCGCTGAGCGAGCTCGCGCTGCGCAGTGACTACACGCACAACCCGCGTACCAACATGATCAGTAAGTGTCGTCTGCAAAATGATACGTCCGCCCGGCGTCAGCATCGATTTCAAGTGTCGCAGTAAGATCTCCAGCCGGCCGACATGGGCAATTAATCCCAGGCAGAGGATAAGATCGAAACTGGAACCAGATGGATTGAAATCGAACACGTCCGAGTGAACGAAATCGAGCGCTGTGTTGGTAATTTGCGCGCTGAGAAGTTGCTTTGCGCTCTGCAACATCGGCTCCGAAACGTCAATTACGGTTGCATGAGAAAAGCTGCCGGACTTTAGCAATGCCCAGGTGATTTCCCCGGTGCCCGCGGCGCAGTCGAGCAGGCGTCCCGCTGACGTGCCAGCCAGTTCACATGCCAGTCTTAGCCGCATTTGAAAATTGAAGTTCGCGCCGGAAGCATTTCGCGTGAACTGGCGCGTGTGAGTCTGCGGGAGTCTGTCGAAATAGGCAGCGACCGGATCGTTCATCTCATCGTCCATATCTTCCAGCCGCGAATACCAGCGCCCGATCACTTATTCCAGGTTTCTTTTGCTTAAGCTGCGTCGCCACGCTGGCGGCCTGCTCCAAGCCTTCGCCGAAAAGTTCCGGTCCAAAGCGCTCTGCGATTTTGCGACTCGCTTCGCCACGCTGTTTTAGGTCACGGTCTGACGACGAAGCCATCTCCAACAACCGCGAAGCTAGTTCGTGCTCATCAGTTGGATCAAACGTGAAGCCGTTACCTTGAACCAGTTCTGGCACGCACCCGCAGCGCTCCGACACAATTACCGGCAGCCCAGATGCGATGGCTTCATTTACAACCAAGCCCCATTGCTCAGTCGTGCTCGGATGGACAAACGCGTTGGCCAATGCGTAGTAAACCGGCAACTCATCGTATTGTTTAAATCCTGGAAGATGCACGTGGGCGGTCAGACGGAGGTCAGAGATCAGACGACAGAGGTCAGATTTAAGTGGCCCATCACCGAGGATAACCAGATGCCATTTTTCTGAGTTCTGGCCTCCGACATCCGACATCTGGCGATAACGCGCATATGCGCGCAGCAACGTCGGCAAGTTTTTCTTCTCAATGAATCGCGCCGACGCAAGAAAGTAATTCTCAGGCAGGCCGTACTGCTTTCTGACGTCCGACTTCTGACTTCTGACCTCTTCCGCCCTTCGCCGGAAATAGGCGCTATCGATCACGTCGTATCCGGTAAAGATACGGTCACGCGGCATCCCAAGTTCAACGAGATATTCAACGTGACGCTGACCGCCTACCAGCGCGGCAGAGTAAAGATTCGACGACACGCCGCTTGATCATTTCCTTCCACCAAGTGCGAGGCTCATCCTGGCGAGCGCTCTCGGACATGACGACCATGGGGATCTCGCAATGCACACAGCAATTCGCCGCGACGAGCGATCCGAAATTGTTCCAGCCGTTGACCGCCACTACATCAGGATTCGCCTGCTTCAATGCCGACCAAAAGGCGCGCCTAAGTTCGGTTTTCCCGGGGGACCGCTCTGTTGCTTCGGGAAAAAGAGAAACTTTTTCGTACTGCGCAGGGGTGTCCGCCGTCCCCCACGCCTCATGACCTTTGGCTGACCATTCAATTCCGGTCACTGACAACTTGTCGGCCGCCGCATTTAGCCGCGCATGGTGATAAGGACCAATGTGATGAAAAACAACAACGATAGCTGGCTTGCGCTCCATTCGTTATCCCGAGAACGTTCTTAGCGAATGATAGAGCTTATCATTCCTAAAGAGAAGACCAAGGCTTCGATTCTCACTTACGTTCATTCCGCGAAAGCTTCGCCCCTGCCGGTACCCATGCTCCTGCCTGGGCCAGCGGCGAAACGTGTCGCCTGGCCCGGTCGGATGGTCGCTATCGCAAACGAATCAGCTGAGACCCACTGTTCTGAGAAGCTGCCGATCGATCACGCCGTAGGCAGGCAGTTTGTTGTCGCGTTCGTAAGCGCGAATCGCTCGGAGCGTTCGCGGCCCGAGGATTCCATCGATCGGTCCGTGATAGTAGCCAGCGCGAGCAAGTCGGCGCTGTACCTCTACAACGAGGCGCACATTGCCATATCCGTAATCGTTGTAACCGTAGTACGGTACGGGTAGTACCCGAATAAGGATACGGATAGAAGACGGGAAAACCAAACGCGTCGATGAAGATGAACTCCGGTTATGGAAACGACGGAAATGATGTGTACCCGTCATTGTCCTTGACGTAAAACGCGGTGCTGGCCGCGTCATGGGCGGATCGCGTCATCATTGGTGAGCTGGCTGCTAGCCGCAGATGTAACGGTCGTAGTCAAGCTCAGCGCTGCGGCGCAGATTAGCGTAGTATACGTTTCGTTTTCATATATTTGCCTTTCTAATGATTGGACACCGCGACCGCGACGAGAGTTGCTGATCGAAACCGACTGCAAGAGTAACACGGTCGTTACCTTGGCCTCGCAGAGCTCCCGGCAGGTCGCGGCTAACAGAAACGTGACAGTCGTCACGCGGCGTTACTGGCAAAGGCGGAAATCGCTGGGAAGCGAACCTGTGACCGCCGCTCGCGGCGCTCGGATCGCGCGTGGGATCGTTTGCGCCGATTTTGGCTGGATGGCGCAGCGATTGGCTGCTGGCCTTTCGACTTGAGCGAGTCGTTTAACGCGGGCAGATCTTTCGCGAGCAGCTGATCGAATTCCTTTGTCACGTCAGCGAGTTCTCGCTTGAGCGTGTCGATGTAAGCGAGCTGATAGCCACCGGGTTTGCCTTCGTAACTGAGAATCGCGCCGTAAAGCTGGTCGGTGTGTTCGCGCAAACGTTCTTCGCCGGTGATCGCGCCGCCTTCGGTGGTGGCGACGATTTTCTTGCGCACTCCGTCAACTTTTCCGTCGAAATCGCTGACGTTTTTGCGAAGCGGATCGCCTTCTGGCAAACCCGCGCCAGTTTGGGCCAGCGCCTTTCGCAACGCAACAATCCGATCCATCAGCGCGCTTTCGTCGCCGAACAATGCATGAACTTTCATAGCCGCGTCGAACTGCGCTTTGCGGTCTGCCGCGCTAAATTTCGCGCGGCGATCCAGACCGATCGTCAACTTCGTCTCGTAAACTTTGCCTGCCTTGGTGAGGCGCACCGTGTACACGCCAGGCACAAGGCGCGGGCCGCGTGTTCCCGCGAAGGAAATCTGCGCTCCAGGCGGCACGCGCGGCGGCTTTGCGCGCATGTGTCCAAGTCACGCGATTCAGACCCGGCCGTTTGCTGGCCGGCACTTCATCGATCACGCGGCCGGAAGCATCCAAAATTTCCAGTTTCATTTTTCCAAAAAGATGCCGCTCGCGCTGGTAGTAATTGATCACTGCAGCGTCAGGCGGATTATCACCGACGAAAACCGCGTCGCCATTGGCCCAGCCGCCTGCGCCTTCGATCCGCTGTTGCACCGGACGCGCTGAAACAAACGCGACGTCCTGCTTCAACAAATCCGGCGTCAACGCGCGCAACGGCGTGATGTCGTCTATGATCCAGATGCCGCGACCGTGTGTTGCCAGAACAAGATCGTTGTCGCGCGGGTGAATTGCCAGATCGCGAACCGCCACCGCAGGAAAATGGTTGCCTTTAAATTGCGCCCAGTTTTTTCCGCCGTCGATCGAGACCCAAAGTCCGAACTCTGTGCCGAGAAACAGCAGGTCGGGTTTCACCAAGTCTTCCTTGATCACATGCGCGTAGCCGCGAACACCTTTCACATCCTGCGGAGTGACGAGCGGCGTCCAGGTTTTGCCGTAATCGGTCGTCTTGAAAACATACGGCGCCATGTCGCCAAACGTATGTCGATCAAACGCGGCATAAGCAGTGCCGGCGTTGAAGTTGCTGGCCTGCACCCAATTCACCCACGAATTTTTCGGCAAACCGGGAACATTGCCGACGACATTGGTCCAGGTCTTCCCGCCATCGCGCGTCAGCTGAAGATTGCCGTCGTCCGTACCGACCCAGATCAGCCCTTTCTGCTTGGGCGATTCGCTGATGGAGTAAATGGTGGTGTGCATTTCCGCCGACGAATTGTCCACCGTGACGCCGCCGGATTGCTCCTGCTTCTGCTTTTGCGGATCGTTCGTGGTCAGATCCGGCGAAATCCGTTCCCAGTTCTGGCCGTGATCGCGTGAGCGAAAGAGAAATTGCGCGCCGATGTAAATCGTCCCCTTCTCGTTAGGCGAAAGCGCAATTGGCGTGTTCCAGTTGAACCGTAGCTTTTCCTTGTAATTCGGTCGCGGCTTGATGTTGCGAGCTTCGTGCGTGTAACGATTTACCCGCCCGATCTCGCCGCCCTGGTATTCGGCATAGATGTAATCGGGATCAGCCGGATCGGGAAACATCCAAAACCCGTCGCCGTTGTACATGTTTTCCCACTGCGCGTTAGTAATGCCGCCGGGATACTGGGATTCGCCTACGAAAGAACTATTGTCCTGCAAGCCTCCATACACGCGGTAGGGATCGTTATCGTCCACGCTGACGTGATAAAATTGCGACACCGGCAGGTTTCCAGCTTTCCACCATTTGCGAGCCGCCGTTGTAGGAATACCACATCCCGCCATCGTCGCCGGAGAACACGACCTGTGTGTTGGTTGGATCGATCCAGACATCGTGCACGTCGCCGTGCATCCCGCCGAAACCGCCTACTACTGCGAAACTCTTGCCGCCATCTTCGCTGACGATCATCGAGCCGTCCGTCTTGAACACGCGGTCTTGATTTTTTGGATCGACAATCAGATTCGCGAAGTAGAACGGGCGCCACACCATCCACTGGCTTTTATCGCGCTTGTCCCACGTCGTGCCGCCGTCGTCGGAAACGAACAACGCGCTCTCTGGCGACTCGACAAAAGCGTAAATGCGCTGGGCGTTTGAGGGCGCGATCGCAACCGCGAGCCGACCATACGGCTTCTTTGGGAAACCTCTGTTCGCTTCTGGCGTAATCTCCGTCCATGTCGCGCCGCCATCTGTGGAACGAAACAATCCGCTGGCCGAGGGCGCGGCCGGACTGTCGCCGCCGGAGCGGTATTCCCAGCCTTTGCGCCGGAAATCCCACATCGCGGCGAACATGATGTCGGGATTCGTTGGATCGATTTTTACCTCGGTGCAACCGGTCGAAAGATTCGCTCCTTTGAGAACTTGCTGCCACGTCTTGCCGCCGTCGGTTGTTTTGTAGAGGCCGCGGTCGGGCGAATCGCTCCACAAGCGCGCCGGGGACCGCGACGAAAACCGTGTCGCTATTTCTCGGATCAACGACGACTCGCGCAATGCGTTCCGATTTTTCCAAACCAACGTGCTTCCACGTTTCACCGCCATCGGTTGATTTATAGATTCCGTCACCAATCGAAACGCTGTTGCGCGTCCACGATTCACCGGTTCCGACCCACACATTTTTCGAATTCTTCGGATCGAGCGCGATGGCGCCGATAGATTGAACCGGCTGCTCGTCAAAGACCGGGCGAAATCGCGTTCCGCTGTCGTCGGATTTCCAGACGCCGCCGCTGGCCGCGCCGACAAAGAACGTAATCTTGCCGGAAGGCTCACGCACTCCAGCGATGGCCGAGATGCGCCCGCTCATTGTTGCGGAACCGATGTTTCGCGCGCCGAGCCCGGAAATGGTCGCCGAATTAAATGGCGCGTCAGCTGCGTAGACAGGAATAGCGCAAAGAAAAAGCGATGCCAGAATGCATCGCGCTCCAACTTCGAAAGCTCTCGCGAGTCCAAAAGCGCTGTGTGCGAAATTCATGAGCGTGGTCCGATTCGGTTTTGCGAAAGCGTTGGCACTGTATACGAGCGTCCTCACGTCGCTCTTGGTGATTGAATATCCTCATCGATTGATCAGCGCTGTGGTTGGGGGAGACTTATTTGGCCGGGGAAATGAAAAATAGCGTCGTCCACCGGCACGTTGGCTTCGACTTTGTCGATGATGATTCGTTGTTTGTCCGGCGATCCTTTGCGTCCAGACTCAATTGACGTCGGAACGAATACGCCGCCCGCTTTTTCGTAGTCCCCCAGATCCGTCTCCACTTCTTCGTATGCGCCGTGTCTCATCCGCCCTGTAACGACGCGGATCTCAAGAAAGTGATCAGGATCGAGATAAACAAAACTCACGTCGCCATTCTTGCGCACCACTTTCAGCTTGTGCGCGGGCGTGCCGTCGACGTCCTCGGTCCCGAGGTACTCGACTGTGCTTCCTTTTTCCTTCCAATCCACCAATGGCCCATCGATCTCCGCGTCCTCGATCAGCGCTTTGACGTCGTCAGCAGACATGTGTTCGGGATCTTTGCGTCCGAAGAACGGCGACACTCTCCATCCTTCTTTACCATCGTATGCTTCGATTTGCGTCATCCCCTGAAGAGACGCCTCGTCGCGCACTTCATCAGGCTGCTTTTTGATTTGCAAATAGCCCAGTTCAACCTGGTCCTGCCGCACCAACATTTTGCCGCTCACGCGCAAGGTTTGCAGCGCGTGAAGCGCATCGGCGCCGCCCTTGGCTTCGATATTCTTTGAAACCAACTGATCAACAGTCTGCTGATTCTCATCTTGAGCGAATCCGGCCGGGACTGCGAGAGCCGCAGAGACAAAGCAAATTATGAAACGTAGATGCATATGAAGTTTATGAGACGGATAATGAGAACGCGCTAGCACCGATAAGCAAAGCGGCCATCAAAGCAAGTCGTTGGTGAATTTCTTGGCAGCAGAAGTCTTTCATTCGTTCCGCAGCGCACTGATTGGATCGATTTTCAACGCGCGCCTGGCCGGAAAATAGCAGGCCGCAAGCGCGGCAAACGCGAGCAATGAAGTCACACCGACAAAAATCACCGGATCGTTTGGATTCACCCCGTAAAGCAGGGATCCGGCGAGGCGAGTCGATCCGAAGGCGGCAAACAAACCAAAACCGAGGCCGATCGCCGCAAGTAACATGCCTTGCCTCAACACGAGTCGAATCACCTGATTCGGTCTGTGCGCCGAGCGCCATCCGAATTCCTAACTCGCGCGTTCGTTGACTGACCGAATACGCCATCACTCCATAGACTCCCATTGATGCCAGAACGAACGCGAGCAAGCCAAGACTCCCCAGCAGCATTGCACCCATCCATGACGGCCAGAGCGCAATCGACATGTGTTCGCGAATTGTCTTTTCGTACGTGATCGGAATATGAACATCCACGTCACGAACAATTCCCCGGATCTGACTAAGCATCACGCCCGGCGCGCCAGTCGTGTGAACGAAGAGTGTAATTCCCTGATCATTAATTTCCTTTAGCGGCCAGTAGACCATCGGAGTCGGGGTTTCTCCCAGCGTGACCGCCTTGGAGTTGCGCGCGATTCCAATTACTTCAATCGGGTCTTTGTTGATCATGAACCTGAATCGACGCCCCAAAGCGTCTTCGTTAGGCCAAAACTGCTTGGCCATCGTCTCATCAATGATGGCAACCGGAGCAGCGTTCTTCTCCGCGTCCTGCTCCGTAAAGTTACGGCCGCGCAGAAGCTGGATGCCCATGGTTTGGAAATAACCAGGAGTGATCGGGCTGTAATTTGCGAAGCGGCGATTGTGTTCATCGTTTGGATCGCGGCCGTCGATAACGATGGTGCGGCCTTCGCCGCCTTGGAACGGGACCCAATTGTTCAAATCCGCGCCGGCAACACGTGAATCCTGTCTGATCTGATCGAGGATCGCGCGCACGACTTGACGAGCCCGATCGCTATCGTAGCCAGCGAGCACTGGATTGATCGTAACAATGTCGAGATTTTCGGTCCGGAACCCGGGATCGATCGCCTG
Organism: uncultured Verrucomicrobiae bacterium; assembly: GCA_963840305.1. Taxonomy (GTDB): domain Bacteria; phylum Verrucomicrobiota; class Verrucomicrobiia; order Chthoniobacterales; family UBA10450; genus Udaeobacter. The sequence goes on along the minus strand of CAWIYE010000004.1, from coordinate 409,509 downwards.
GGCTTTGTAAAACGACTTCAAAAACAAGCCGGAGCCGATCAGAAGAAGAAGCGAGACGGCGATCTGCGCAACCACGAGCAAACTGCGCAGATTAACTCGTGTGACTGCGCCGCCTCCTGTGGATGCACGCTCGCGTAATCCCTCAGTGAGATTCCACCGCGCGGTCTGCAGTGCTGGCGCCAATCCAAATATGACGCCGCTCAAAACGGCGACAACAAATGAGAAAACGAGGACTCGCCAATCTGGCTGCGGATTCAAGTCAATCGGAAATGGAGTCGGGGGGAGCAGAGCGACCAGGACATCGCCGAGGCAATAGGCAAGAATCACTCCACCGACGCCGCCGAGAAAGCCAAGCAGGACGCTTTCGGTCAACAATTGTCGCACGATTCGTCCGCGCCCAGCGCCCAGCGCCAGACGAACGGCCATTTCGCGTTGGCGCGCAGCAGACCGCGCGAGCAACAAGTTGGCCACATTTGCGCAAGCGATCAGAAGAATGCTCGCTGACGCGACGAGCAACAGAAGCGAAACATTGCGAGCGATATTTTCATTGTTCGGGCCGCCGAGTCCCTGCGACTTGGCTGCCTCGAGTGACATCAGCGCAATCGAGCGCTCTTTGTTTACGTCGGGATAAGCCTGCTCGAGCTGTTTCGCGATCGTGCGCATTTGCGCTTGAGCTTCGGACATTGTCATCCCCGGGCTTCAGCCGCGCAATAATGTTCAGCAAAAGCGCGCGACGCGATTCGAACCAAAAGTCAGCGCCCGGCCGCACCCATTGGTGCATCGACATCGGCACCCAAAGATCCGGAGAAAAGCCGACGTCCACCCCAGTAAAAGCCGCTGGCGCCACTCCGATAACGGTGAAGGAATGTCCGTTTAATGTAATTGGACTGCCGACAATTGCCGCATCGGCTCCAAGTTTCTTCCAGAACTTGTAGCCGAGAACGACGACGGGGTGGCCGTTAGGCGTAGCATCTTCTTCCGGCAAAAATGTGCGGCCAAGACGGGGTTTGACCTGAAGCAGATCGAAATAATTTCCGCTGACGAGCAAGGCGCCGATGTTCAACGTATCGCTGCCACGAGTCATACCCATTCCCGTAAAGGTGTATGCCGCCATGGAACTGAACGCTGTGTTCTGTTTGGCGTAATCCTGGAAATTCAAATTTGAGGTCGATTGATTTCCTGGAATGTGGTTGTCGGTCGTAAAAACTTTCACCACTCCTTCTGAGTGGCCGACCGGCAACGGTCGCAGCACCAATGCGTTGATGATGCCGAAAACGGTCGTGTTCGCACCGATTCCGAGAACCAGGGCCAGGAATGCGACGATTGAGAAAGCCGGATACTTGATGAGCATCCGGACAGCAAAACGCAGATCATTGATCATAATTATTTACCCCCGTAAGTAGTGGTTGAAATGCTTTGGTAAAGAAATTGTGAGACTTCATTCCGCGCGTAGCGCTTGAACCGGATTGACGTGCGTCGCGCGACGAGCGGGTAGCAGACACGCCAGCAATGCGGTCGCGGCCAGCAACGCCGCTGCGCCCGCGAGTAGAAGCGGATTGTGCGCCGAAACTTGATAGAGCTGGGCGGCGATGAGTCGGCCGAGGGAGAACGTTGCGAGAATGCCGATCGCCAGTCCGCTCACTACTGGCGCCATTCCTTGCCTGACAACCAGTCGCAGCACATCGCGTGTCTGCGCACCGAGCGCCATGCGCACACCGATTTCGGTCGTGCGTTGCGCGACGCTGTACGCAACCGCGCCGTAGATGCCGATGCTTGCGAGTAGCAATGCGACTCCTGCGAAGATGCCGAGCAACCAGGTCATCAATCGCGTTTGACCAACAGCCTGCGCGACGATTGCATCCATCGACTGTGGCAGCGCGACGGCGAGACTGGGATCGACTTTCGCCAATGCTCCTCGTACCAGCTTCGTCGCCGCCTCGACAGTAAGGCCGCTACGCACGTCGATGCTGAGGAAATTATAGTTGTCCTGCGTCCATGGCCGATACAGCTCGACGTCATCGGCCTCGGCGACTTTGCGCGAGCGCACATCGCCGACCACGCCGATGATCTCCGACGGAATGCTCGCGCCGCCGATGAGCAATGTTTTGCCGAGGGGATTTTCATTGCCGAAAATTTTCTTCGCGCCGCCCTGGCTGATGATGACGACGTTCTGGCGATCGGGCGTGTCGTGTTCATCGAAGTCGCGACCGGCGAGAAGCGGAATGCCCCACGTCTTGAAGTAATCTGGCGCGATGTTGTGCCCGACGGCTGCAGCGCGTTTATCGATCGGCAGGATTTCGCCATCGGGGCGCGCATACAGGAAGTTGCTGACCGCGCCCGCGAGGAGTGGAATATCGGCGCTGATCGTCGCGCTCTCCAGGCCGGGCACATCGCGCAACGCAGCGAGCGTTTGTTCAGCGAAACGTGTGCGAGTTGCGACGTCCGGATAGCGCGGCTCGGGCAACGTCACAAATCCGATCCAAACATCACTGCGATAGCCGATATTTTGCCGGCTCAATCGAATGAAACTGGTGATGAGCAAGGCTGCGCCCGCGAGCAGCGTCACCGACAGCGCCACCTGCGCACCGATGAGGATTCTCCGAAACCGGAGCTGATTCGCGCTGCCGCTCACGCCGCGCCCGCCTTCTTTCAAGCCGTCGATCAAATCGGCGGGCGCACTTTGCAGCGCGGGATAAATACCCATGGCTAGACCGGTCAGCACCGAGACCGCGATTGTGAACGCGAGCACGCCTAACGAGAGCTGGACCCGCACGTCGGGATCGAAGGGCAGGAAATTCGCTGCCATGCGCGGCAGGAGGGGCACGATGTGCCAGGCGAGAAACGCGCCGGCGACTCCGGCGAGCACGCTCACGAGCAGGCTTTCCAAAAGAAAAAGCGTGACGACACTTCGACGTGACGCCCCGATCGCCATGCGCAATGCGATCTCGCGCCGTCGACCGCTAAACCTGACGAGTAACAGATTCGCGACGTTGCTGCAGGCGATGAGCAACACGAATGCGACCGCGGCGAGCAACGTCGCAAACGCCGGCCGCAGATTTCCGGTCACATCTTCGGGCAGCGTCTTCAGCGTCATGACTGACGCGCTGTCGATCTTGTCCGGAAAACGCGCGCGATAGCTTTGCTCGAGCGGCGGCATCGCCGCGCGCGCCTGCTCGATTGTCACGCCGGGTTTGAGATGTCCAACGACGCGAAGAATACCGGAGCCGCGCATGATTCGCTCATACGACAGCCCCGCGATTTGGAACGGCTTCGTTGTCCACACTTCCGCCGCTGGTCCCACCCATGAAAACGGCAAGTTCGGTAACACGCCAACAACCGTATGCGGCACGCCACCGAGCGTGATGCTCCGCCCGATCGCATCTGGATCGCCGCCCATCCGCTTGCGCCAGAAATTCTCCGTCACCATCGCGACATCGGCGGTTTCTTCTTCGTTAGGCAAAAAGTTACGCCCGCGAATGGGTTGTACTCCAAGCACCTCGAAGTAGTTCGACGTTACCTGACCGCCGAGGATTTGCACTGCGTCGCCAAGTCCGGTGAGAGTGAACGCTGACTGATTCTCGCCCGCAAACCCATCGAAAATCGTCTGACTTTCGCGCAAATGCTGAAAGCGCGGAACGGAGATGGCGAGTTCGAGCAGACTCCGCTCGCGCGCATTCGAATAAAGATGCACGAGCCGCTGCGGGTCGTTGAATGGCAGTGGGCGCAGGAAAAGATCATCGATCAGGCTGAAGATCGAAGTGTTGAGCCCGATACCCAGCGCAAGCGTCAGAACGGCAATTAAAGTGAATCCCGGCGATTTGCAGAGCTGACGAAAGGCGAATTTGATATCGTTAAACATATCGAACTTGGTTTAGGAGATTTTCATTCGGCTCGAAGAGCGATAACGGGGTCGATCCGCGCGGCCCGCCGTGCCGGCAGCCAGCAAGCGACAAAAGCAGCGCCGCTGAGCACCGCAGCCGTCAAAATCCAGGAGACAATGTTTGGCGGCGGCATCGCCGACCATTGATTTCGAACAATGCGAACAACGCCCCAAGTGACAACGCCTCCGGCGCCAAAACCTAGTCCGATCAACGTTGCGCCCTGACGCGCGATCAATCGAATGATGTGGGCGGCAGTCGCGCCCAGTGCGCTCCGAATTCCGAACTCACGTTGGCGCCTCGCCACGTGCAAGGAGAGAAGTCCATAAAGGCCGACGGCGGCCAGAACCAAGCCTAGCACTCCGAAGAGCGAAACGAGCATGAGAACAAACCGTTCTGTCACGCGCGATTGGGACGCGGCTTCATCCAGGGAAACGATCCGAAAAGCGGCTAGGCGCGAGTCCGCCCGTGCTAAAGCCGCGCGAATAGCGCCTTCGATGGGCGACCGACGACTGTCTGTTTCGACGACGAAAGCTATTTCGTCCATCTGATAAGCGTCAGCCGAGAGCAACTGCGTGAATGGACGAACGATCATTCCGATCACTTCGCCGTCGTCCGGATCGGGAATGGCTTTCACATCTCCTACGACTCCAACGACAGTGAGCCAGGGCCGGGGTCCATCAAGGCGTCCCCATTTCACCCGCTTGCCAATCGGATCCTGCCCTGACCAAAAACGTTTAGCGAACGATTGGCTAACGATGCAGACTTGGGGCGAATCCGCGGTATCGGTGGTTGCGAAGTCGCGCCCTTGCCGCAGAGGTTCGCCGATGTCCTTGAAATAATTCGGTATTGTGGCCCGCAGATAGGAAAGGTAGTAACGTCGCGGTTCAGGCGGTGGGACGCCTTCAGCGTTGCACGTCATTAAGTCGCGTGGGGCATTCATCGGCGACGGGCCGGTAACGGTCGCAGTTCTTACACCCGGTAGTGTGCGCAACTGGGCCAGGATTCCATTGAGTGCCTGTTCCTTAGCCAGAGGCGAAGGCAGTATTTGATCGGAGAACGAGACGTTAAACGCTGTCCTTCGGTCGGTTGAAAACCCCCAGGGTTCGTTGAGCAATTGCCGGAAATACTGCGCCGCGGCGAGACTGGCGATGAGCAGCGCAGCCGCAATGGCGAGCTCAGTGACAACAAACGACCCAAGTAAACGACGCGCGCTTCGATCCAACGTCGATCCTCGCGCCGTCGAAGTCATGGCTCCCCGCAAATCTGCGCGCGAGGCGCGAATTGCCGGGAGCAAACCGAAGCCGAGACCGACGAACAACATCACTCCGGCAGCAAAAGCGAAAACCGGCCAGTCAAATCGGACGGCATAATCGAATTCGCGCATCGCGCTCCCGGTTATGTCGGAGCCCTCAGGACTCAGCGCGACCAGCGTAGGGGTGATCCAAGAGGTGATAATCAGCCCAGCGAGGGTGCCTAACACCGACAGGACAAGCGCTTGCATCAGTTGTTGTCGAACAAGCCGCTTCCAGCTCGCGCCTAGCGCCGCGCGCAAGGCAAACTCGCCCTCGCGTTCGATGACGCGGGTGAGAAGCAAGCCGGCAAAATTTGCCGCCGCGATGAAAAGGGCGCACAACGCGGCGACAACGATCACCAGAATTTTAGGACGCAAATCGATCACGAAGCTGTCCCGCAAACGTGGCATATAAGCCGCGCGGGCGTTATTTGGATCTGGCATCTCCTGATTGATCGCAGCGCACATCCGATGAACTGCTTCCGAGGCTTGCGTCCCCGTTAGGCCAGGGCGCAGACGTGCCACGGCATAGAGATAGTGATTCAATCCCTGTCCTGGAGTGGGTCGCCCCAGCGCCAGCGGGGTCCAGAGTTCGGCGCGATAGGGATGTCGGAATGACTTTGGCATGACGCCAATGATGGTGTGAGGAACGCCATCCAAAGTGAGCGTCTTGCCCAAGACATTCGCTTCGCCACCAAGGTATTGCCGCCAAAAATCGTCACTGATAATGACAATGGACGGTCCGCCTGGGGTGTCTTCTTGCTTGGTAAAATTGCGCCCGCGAGCCGGCGACAACCCAAGAACCGAAAGAAAATCCGATGTCACTCGCGCCAATTGAACGCTGCGGGCAGAATTGCCGCCCACGGGGCCGACAGTAACGTTCATTCCGCTACCGGCGGCGAATCCTTCAAAGATCTCGCCGCCATGCTCTTGCCACTGGCGAACAGTTTGTTCGCTCAGATTCATGGAACCGCCTCTTGCGCCGCTTTCGTCGCCTGATTCGAAAACGCGGACCAGTCGGTCGGCGTTGGGAAACGGCAACGGACGCAGGAGCGTTCCTTCGACTACGGAAAAGATAGCGGTGTTCGCGCCGATGCCGAGTGCAAGCGTGATGATTGCGATTGCCGAGAACGCCGGATTCTTGACGAGCTGCCGCAGCGCGAGACGCAGATTACTCATAACGCAGCGCAATCACTGGATCGACGAGGGTAACTCGACGCGCCGGAACGAAGCAGGAAACCGCAGCAACAACGGTCAGCAGAACCGCCACCGCGAAGTAAATGGAGGGGTCGAGCAAGCACGGCTAAGAAACAAAATGCTTTGTCTTTCAACAAGACCCGCAGGCTGACCCGGACATCCTGACAAAATGAGCCTGCAATCATGCAAATTCCTCGAGTTATTTGTTTAAACGATCCACCCGTCGCGTAGTTGAATGATGCGTTTGCCATGAGAGGCGTTTTTCTCCGAGTGCGTGACCTGCACAATTGTCATGCCTTCGTTATTGAGCTTGCGAAACAGCTCCATGATTTCTTCGCCCTGACTGGAGTGCAGGTTTCCTGTCGGCTCGTCGGCGAGAAGCAGCTTCGGTTCAGCGATTATTGCACGTGCAACGCCGACCAGTTGTTGTTGCCCGCCTGAAAGCTGGCGCGGATACAAATCCTTTTTGCCGACAATCTGGAACCGGTCGAGCATGTCGGCCACCAGCGCAGCGCGCTCGCTTTTGCTGTAACGGCGATACGATAGCGGAATATCGAGGTTCTCGTACACGGTGAGGTCATCGAGCAGATGATACTGCTGAAACACAAACCCGATCTGCTCGTTCCGCAGAGTCGCGCGCTCCTTCGGTTTTAATTGATGCACAGCGGTTTCGCCCAAAAAATATTCGCCGCGCCAGCCGTGATCGTGCATCCCAAGGATGTGCAACAACGTCGATTTGCCTGCGCCGGACGGACCCATGATCGACACAAAATCGCCTTCCTCAACGTGCAGATTGATCTCGCGCAAGACATAAAAAAACTTCTCCTTCCCGAGAGGATAACTGCGTTCGAGATTTCGAAGTTTGATCATAAAAAACTTGGGCGTTGTGACTGAGTCCGACCATCGGATTCGCAGGGCGGTACCGATTGGCTGTCGCCGGTGCCCCGCGCAATTTCGACCTCGCGTCGACGGACAGGCGAAAGGTCGCTTCGGGCGTTGTCGTCAGTTCTTTTCCGTGCAGGCTTTTTTTCGACACGTTGTAAACTGATTCGTTCGCGACTCTCCTTCCCTTCGCCGTGGAAAAGGAACGTCACGGTGACGTGGTTCGCGTCGATAAGATGGATCTCAAGCCCGTGGACATGAGGTGAGTCCGGCGACCGGAGGTTCGTTATATCAACGAAGTCGAAGTCGACCGTGCCGTGGCCAAGGTCGATTCGTTGTGCTTTCAGGCGCGGTTGGTTTTGAGCGCCGCAAAAGTGCGTTACCCGAAGGTCAGCACCATCCAAATGATAAACGCTGGTCATGTTGGGAACGCCTTCCGAAATCAGGTTTTCCACCAGCGCTGAGCCGATCCCGGTTATGTAATAGGCCGCATTCAGTGGATAACTCCCGGTGCGGGCGCCGGTCCATTCGGCGGTACCTTCCCAATCGCCGGCTAATGACTTGAGTTGTTCGAGCGCCTTGGCTCCGTCGCTTTCTGCAGCTTCCGAGAACCGCGCTAAGAGCAAGCAGCAGAGAAAAGTGAGTCTCTGAATCATGGCTTAAGTATTATGAGTGAGTGTGATCATCGGATCGGCGCCGGTTGCGCTGCGCGCTGGAATGTAACTGACGAGTAACAGATAGGAGCGTTGGAAATTTCGGAGCTTGATCATCGCCGTTTCCTTCATTCCATGCGCAGAGCTTCAATTGGATCTACGAGGCTGGCGCGGCGCGCTGGCAAAAAACAGGCGATGAGCGCCACTAATGACAGTATCAGTAAAGCACTAAAGAGCGCCGCGGGGTCTAACGGCGCAACGTTGTAGAGGATGCTCCTCAAAGCGCGGCTGACCACAAAGGCCCCGAGCAAGCCAGCAGCCAGTCCGGTGCCGACCAAAACAGCCCCTTGACTAAGAATCAACCGCAGGACATCACGACGGCTGGCACCAAGGGCCAGCCGAATTCCAAGCTCGCGCGTCCGTTGCGTCACAGCCAACGCCATGACTCCATACAATCCGATGCTCGCGAGGCTCACTGCCAGCCCGGCAAAAGCAGCAAGAAGAGTCATGCTCAATCGACGCGGTGCGAGACTTTCTCCAATATTCTCGTCCATCGTCGCAATTTCTGACACTGCCTGCTCAGGATCGACGGATGCGATCTCGCGCTTGATTGCGCTGACGAGCGAATATGGATTGTGCCCGGGTGCAGCGCGCACCATCAATGTCTGATGTTTGGTTGGAAATTGTGCTGCTGAAAAATACATCAGAGGCAGGTTGCGAACATCGTATTGCTCACCTGGCGCATGATTGCGTGTGTGCGACACCACTCCGACGATCGTGATTGGAACGCCGGTTTGATTCGGTTCGCCGATTGTTACCGGGTCATCGATTTGTCTACCGATTGGATCTTGCCCAGGAAAAAAACGCTCCGCCGCCAGTTCATCGATGATCATTACGCGTGGCTGGCTGGCGATGTCATGAGAGGTGAAAGCTCGTCCACTTAACATCGGCGCCTCCAGCAGGCGAAAATAATCGGGCGAAACAATGCTCATCTCACTGATTGGCTCCTTTCCATGCGGATCGGGGGGTGTCCCAGTGATATGAAAGGAGCTATCCCATTCGCCGCTCTCGAACGGCGGATCGCTGCAATTCGACACAGCACTGACTCCGGGCAGCACTCTTACTTTTTCGAGCAATTGATCATAGAAGCGCGCGATCTTCTCCGGAGAATCGTAGCGCGCTGAGGCTTCCGTGATTCTCATCGTTAAAATGCCGTGCGGGTTAAATCCAAGTGGCACTTCCTGGGCGCGATGAAAGCTCTTTAAAGTCAATTCTGCCGCTGCGAGCAGCAGGACCGCTAGTGCGACTTGGGCGACGACAAGAGCGGATCTTGCGCGCTGGCGTGACGCGCCCTCGCTACCGCGCGCACCATTCTCGTGAAGGTCGTTTGCCATCCACACATTGTTAAAAACGCGCAAAGCCGGCCAGAGCCCGACGAGAATTGCTGCGAGGACAATCACGCCAGTGGTGAAAAGAAGGACTATCCAGTCGACATTCGTTTCCTGAAAGCGAGAAACAGTCGGCGGCGTGATCGCGCGGATGGCGTCGAGACTCCAGAGCGCGATGAGCGCCGCGAAACATCCGCCGAGCAGCGCGATCACGCCAGTTTCGATCAGGATTTGTCGCGCCAAGCGCCATCGACTTCCGCCCAGCGCTGCTCGCACCGCAAATTCTTTAGAGCGCGCGATTGCGCGTGTAAGTTGGAGATTAGCGACGTTCGCGCACGCGATCAGCAGCACGCAGCCCACGGCCGCCAGCAACAAGTAGAGAAGATACCGATATTCGCCGACAGAAAACTCGAGCAGCAACTTCGCCGAGACTTGCCGGTCTGTATTTGAATCCGGGTAATGACGGGCGAGATCAGCGGCAATTGTGCCGAGGTCTGCAATCGCTTGATTAAGTGTGGTGCCTGGCTTGAGTCGTCCGAGAGCTGAAAATCCCGTGTGATTTCCGCGAGAAAGAATGTCGTGATCGGCGCGCAGATCGGCCAGTGGGATAAAAACGTCGCAGTCTCGCGGAAAGCGAACGCGTTCAGGAACAACCCCAACGATTTCTCTGGGAACACCGTCGATGTTCAATTGCTGTCCAATTGCGAGCGGCAACGCGCCGAAACGATTGCGCCAGAGTCGTTCGCTAATCAGCGCGACCTTGCCGGCACTGGGAACATCGTCTTTCTCAACCAAGTCGCGCCCGATCCGAGGTGTAACTTGGAGGATCGATAAATAGTTCGCCGTAATGCGGGCCGCACCGAGGCGCTCTGGCGGCGCGCTGGTGTCGGTGCCAGATACATTCACGCCTTCCCGCCTAACGAGTGCAAGATCAACGAAGCTTCGCTGCGCCGCGCGCCAATCGAGATAATTCATGTAACTGACGGATCCCGATTCGAAACCGGAAGCGCGAGCCAGCCTTTCACGAAGCAACACCAGCTGTTCCGGATGCGGATACGGAAGCGGGCGCAGCAGGACCGCATTGACCACGCTGAAAATTGCGGTATTCGCGCCAATTCCGAGCGCCAGTGTCAGGGTCGCAACCAATGTGAAGCCTGGTGACTTGCCAAGCTGGCGCAGAGCAAACTTCAGGTCATTCATATCATTCGGCGCCAAGCGCCATCATCGGGTCGGCGCGGGTTGCCCGAATGGCTGGGATGTAGCTCGCAACGAACGCGATCGAGGCGAGGACGAGAGTGACAAAAACAAGTGTCATGGGATCGAAGGCGCCGACGTTATAGAGCAAGGCGGAGAGCGTCCGCGTTGAAAGCAAAGTCAAAAGCAAGCCAATAATGGTGCCGATTCCGATGAGTTTGCCGGCGTGACCGACAACTAAACTCAAGACATCGCGGCGCTGCGCCCCCAGGGCCATCCGCACACCAATTTCGTGCGTTCGCTGGACAACGAGATATGACATCACGCCGTAAACGCCGACCGCAGCGAGAAGAAGCGCGACACTCGCGAAGACGCCCAGCAGGACCACAGCAAACCGGCGCGGAGCAACCGAGTCAGAAACGACGGCGTCCAAGGTCCGAACGTTGGCAATGGCCTCATCGGGATCGATCGACTGGATTTCACGACGAATTGCCGATGTGAGCGACCGCGGATCCTGAGAACTGCGCACTGCCAAAACCATGCTTCGCAGGGGCATCTGCGAGTGCGGCACGTAGTACTCAGGTTCTGGATCAACAGCGAGACCGCGATGCCTGATGTCGCCAACGATTCCTACAATGGTGGCCCATTTCGGATTGCGCCGCGGATTGTCGAGCGTGATTCGCTTCCCAAGAGCATCGCCATTGGGAAAGTACTTGCGGGCAAGCGTTTGATTGACAATCACAACCAGGGGCGACATGGCCGTATCTGCATCGGTGAAACAGCGTCCGTGTAAGAGCGGAATTTGGAGGACCCGAAAATAATCCGGCGTGATCGTTCGAATCTCCTCGTCCGGCGTTTGGCTGCCAGCAACGTTCTCGCGCCCTTCAATGGCAAATGAGGAATCATTGTTACTTCCGCTGAGGGGAAGGAGGCTGGTCGCAGCACTGGCCTCCACGCCGGACAACTTCGCGATTCTCCGGTTTGCTTCTTCAAAAAACTGCTTCGTTTTCTCTGTTCCGAGATAAAAGAAGGTTTCTGGGGCTGGATACTTCAGCGACGGCAACGAAATCTCCATGGTCAGGACGTTATGCGGATTGAGCCCGGGATTGACGTTCTGTAACCGCGCGTAGCTCTTTATTAAGAGCGCGGCACCGGCGAGGAGGACGAGAGCCAGCGCGATCTCGCCCACGACCAGGCCGTTGCGCATCCGATTGTGATGCCGGCTTGTCGTCGTCCCGCGGCCGCCTTCCTTCAATGCTTCAGTCAATTCGGGCTTTGCACTCGCCAAACCCGGGAGCAGTCCGAACAAAATCCCGGTCCCAATCGCGACACCTGCCATGACGATCAGCACTGTCAGATCGACGCTTACTTCAGCCAGACGCGGCACGGTGCGCGCTCCGGTGCGTTTCAAGAATTCAATCGCCCAAACAGACAGCATCACGCCGGCAATACCGCCTCCGAGGGCTAGTAAAACACTTTCGGTAAGCATTTGACGCAGCAAGCGCCACGGACCAGCGCCAAGGGCGACGCGAATAGCAAACTCACGTTCTCGCGCGCTCGCCCGGGCGAGGAGCATGGTAGCGAGATTTGCGCAGGCGATCAGCAAGACAAATGCAACCGCGCCGAGCAGAATGCCAAGTCCTGTCCGCATTCCGCCGACCACTTGTTCCTGCAACGGATAAATCTTCGTCCCGAAACCTTCTCCGCTTTTGTAGTTATCCGGATATTGATGGCACCAGTTGGCAATCAAGCCATTGAGTTCGACTTGCGCTTGTTGCAGACTTATCCGGTCAGGCAAGCGCGCGAGCACGCTGTAATTTCGGTCACCGCGATCCTTCAATTCATTCTTGGTAAACGCGATTGGCGTCCAAAGGTCCACCCGCGACCCGAATTGGTTGCCTTGAACATTAAAAAGCGGGATCGGAAACTCGAAGCTCGCCGGCATTACGCCTATCACCGTGTAATTTCGCCCGTTGAGGAGGAGCGATTTGCCGATCAGATAAGGATCGGAGTTAAATCGGCGTTTCCAAAGGCGCTCGCTAATGACAACCACGTCATCATGCCCTTCGCCCTGCTCCTCTCGCGCAAACGTACGCCCAGCAATCGGTTCGACCCCGAGCAAGGGAAACAGGGCCGGCGATACGACCGCTCCCGGAATTCTTTCGGGGTTGCCTCCACCGCCGAGGTTGAAGCTTCGATAATCAAATGCCGCCATTTGCGAGCAGCTGTGAAAATCCCTCTCCAGATCGACATATTCCGGCGTTGAAAGCGGAATGCGTTCTAAGCCCAGGGCCTTAAACTGGTCCCAGAGTAGAACGAGTCTGGATGAATCATGATACGGCAGCGGCCTAACCAATAGGGCATTGATTAAGCTGACGACAGCGCTGTTCGCGCCAATCGCCAGAGCGAGGGTAGCGATGGCAATCGCGGTAAACCCTGGCGCTTTGATTAGCCCGCGCAGCGCAACCTTAACTTCATGCAAAGCATTCATCATTGCTCACGTAAGGCCTGAACTGGATCGATGCGGGTTGCGCGCCATGCGGGTAAAAAACATGCAGCGAGAGAAGCAATCGCGATCACCACAAGCGCGGACCCAAACGCCAGCGGATCATGCGGACTGACTTTGTAGAGCAGATTGCCCATCAAACGCGTCAGAATCAGCGCTGCGATGCTGCCGAAAACGATTCCTGCCGCGGTCAATTGCAGACCGCGTGAAACCACGAGCCTCAACAGATCTCGGGCGTTAGCGCCGAGGGCCATTCGTAATCCGAGCTCGCGCGTGCTTTGCGAAACGAAATAAGACATGACCGCATACAGACCTATGGCCGCCAAAAACAGAGCCATTGCTCCAAAGATTGCGATCAACGTGGCAGCGAGCTGTTGGGTATAACCTTTCCTGTCCACTTGTTCTTGCACGCGGACTGGAGCAGTCGGTGCAAGATTAGGATCGAGTGTCTGCACTTCGCGCGCGAGCGCAGCCTTGATCGCTCCCGGAGTTTCGCGCGTGCGGATAAGAAGAGCATTACTCTTCAAGAAGTTCTGTCGCATCGGCACATAGAAGAATGTCCTGGGGAGCTCGAGCTTGTTCTCGTACTTCACGTTCTTGGCCACGCCGACAATTTGCAGCCAACGGTCCTTAACTTTAAGCCGCTGTCCGATCGGATCCTTTCGCGGCCAATATTTCGTCGCCATTGTTTCATTGATGACAGCTACTGACACCGCGTTCTCGTCGTCGGTGCGTTGGAATTCGCGGCCGGCTACAATTGGAATACCCAATGTCTTGAAATAATCCTCACCTATTTCGAGGTAGGATGAATTTACTTGCTCATCAGGCGCGGGCTGATAGCCATCGATCGTAAGCGGCGCAGTAGAGAAGACCCCGTAGCTAAACGGTTGCAATCGGGACAAAGTCACCGATTCGACACCGGGAATTTCGCGCACCCGATCGAGTAATTGCGTGTCGAAGGCTTTTGCGCGTTCCAAATTGTATCCAGCCGAGACCAAATCGGCGCTAGAGACAATCACATCGGTAGAGAAACCTGGACTGGTCTTCTGCATTCGCTGCAAGCTTTGCAAGAGCAAGCCTGTGCCAGCGAGCAGAACGAAGCTAAGCGAAACCTGAACAAGGACGAGCGCGGAGCGCAATCGCGAACGGCTGCTACCCGCGACTACGCCGCCGCCGTCGGTTTTGAGAGCGCCGGAAAGATCCACATGGCTGGCATGAATTGCCGGCATCAGCGCAAACAGCATGGTAGCACCGACGCAGATAGCGACGCTTGCCACGAGTACACGCCAGTCGATTCGTCCTGGCAAATCAATCACGATTCCTGCCATGGGCGAAGGGAAGGAAAGCACGAGCGCGTTGCGACACCAATAGGCAACCGCGATTCCGCCGACCGCTGCGATGAACGCAAGAAGCAATCCTTCGGTGAAAAGTTGTCTAATCAACCGGCGTCGCCCCGCGCCCAGCGCGAGGCGCATCGTCATCTCGTGCCGGCGCAGCAGCGAGCGCGCGAGCAACAGGTTGCTTACGTTCGCGGACGCGATGAGTAGTACAAAAAACACGACCGCCATCGTGATTGCGAGCGTCGAGGTCATGTTTCCCGCCTGATTGAACGGCGTTCTCCACAACGGCGCGAGCGAGAGGTCGTGCCCGCGGTTCGTCTCGGGATAATCTTTTTCCAGCCGTTGCGAAATTGCGTGAAGCTCAGCGTCCGCCTGCTGACGCGTTACGCCAGGTTTGAGAAATGCGTAGCCTTCGATCCAACGTGCACTGCGGTCTTCCAGTTTGTAGCCGGTATCGAACGTTTCCTGCATCGACACCGGCACCCAGAAGCTGAACGAGTAACCGATGAACGTTCCGTGAAATTTCTCCGGCGCTACGCCGATGACCGTGTGCTGAACGCCATTTAGATATTGCGTTCGGCCGATGATGTTGGGATCGCCGCCGTAACGGTCCCTCCAAGTCTGGTAACCAATCACCGTAACCGGATGCGCATTGCGACCTTCACCTTCCTCCGGTCTGAACCCGCGTCCGAGAATTGGTTTTACTCCGAGCGCGTCGAAATAATTGGCCGAGACAATTGCACCCGACGCGCGTTCAGCCCGATCGCCCACACTCAATGTCGTGCCCGTAATTCGATCGACGATGAACGACTCAAAGAGCGTGGAATTTTTTTCGTAATCGAGGAATTCGGGATACGAAAGTCCGGTAAATCCCTGCTGACCGCGCGTCGTCGCGTTTAACGCGAACATGCGGTCCTGGTGCGCGACCAACGGATAGGGGCGAATCAAAATTCCTTCGATCCAACTTAAGACCGCGGCGTTGGTGCCGATACCGAGTGTGAGGCAAAGAATTGCCAAGACCGAAAAGCCGGGGCTGCGCCGAAGCATTCGGAAGCCGAAGCGAAGATCTTGAAGAAATGTATGCATTTCGCTTCGTTGCCCGATTGAACCTTTTATGCGGCCATGCGGTCCTCGACGATCTGACCATCAAACAAATGCACGGTGCGATCCGCGTGCTGCGCGAACCGCTCATCATGGGTGACCATGCAAATCGTGGCGCCACCCTGATGCAGTTCGCGGAGCAGCTGCATCACCGCTTCGCCATTCCGCGAATCGAGATTGCCAGTCGGCTCATCGGCCAGCAGAATCGCCGGTCGGCCGGCAAGCGCGCGCGCGACGGCAACACGCTGTTGCTGACCACCGGAGAGCTGACTCGGGAGATGTTTGCCTCGATGCGCCATGCCTACCCGCTCAAGAGCTTCCGTCACCAGCGCTTTGCGGTCGCCGGCGCTCATGCCGCGATAGGTGAGCGGCAATTCCACATTCTCAAAAACGCTAAGGTCTCCGATTAAGTTGAAACTCTGGAAAATGAAGCCGATTTCGCGATTTCGAACGCGCGCACGTTCTGCGAACGAAAGGTGAGCGACTTCATGACCCTTCAGCGCGTAGCTGCCCTCTGAAGGCGAGTCGAGCAGTCCGAGTATCGACAGCAGAGTCGTCTTCCCACAACCTGACGGTCCAGCAATCGAAGCATATTCGCCTTCGCGAATGTCGAGATGAATTCCCGAAAGTGCGTGCGTTTCTACTTCATCAGTAAGAAACACCTTGGTGACACCGCTTAGCCGTATCAAGGGCTCGGCGCCGTTTCCGCCAATCTCGTTAGTTGGTTGCGCTGCAGTTAGTTCAGTTGAGTTCATGTTTTGTTTAGTTAAGGCGAATCCGTTCGTGTGCATCCCAGGCACTCGTATCGGATAGGATGACCTGATCTCCGGGTTGGAGACCGCTTAAAATCTGAATGGTGTTAACGGAGCTTTTGCCCAGCTTTACTGGAGTGCGCACAGCGTCGGAGCTACCATTGACTAGCTTGAACATGCCGACCGTGTTGTTTTCTTGCCCGAACGCTGGCCGGCCTACGTAAACGACGTCGTCGAGATGTTCGAGCTCGATTGTTCCATCAACGCTGAGGTCCGGTCGCGCGCCTTTCGGCAGAGCCTCATCGAAAGCGACATCGACAGTTACTGTCCCCTGCTCCACTGCGGGATCGACCCGTGTGACGTGGCCATTGGCGACGCCATTGCGAGTATCGATGCTCGCTTTCTGACCAATCTGAATGTCCTTCGCCTGCGTCTCGGCAATTTTTACCTGGGCCTTGAGTTTCGTCGGATCCGCAACCCGCGCGAGGTTATCACCAACCTTCAATCGCTGCCCGATTTGCACAGGCAGTTGTTGCAACACGCCGGACATTCCAGCTTTCACGTGCAACGCTTGGACCTGGTCGAGTTTCAATTTCGCGAGCTGGTTCGCTTGATCGACTGCCGCCTGCTTCGCGGCCAACTGTGGCTCGATCGAATCGCGAGCGAACGCCAACCGCTTCGACTCGATCTCGTCGCTCTTCTGACATTCCTGTTCTTTGATTTTTGAAGTTTTGTAAACGAGATCGGCAACGAGCCCGTTCTTCGCGAGCTGATCATTGGTTTGCCGCTCCATCTTCGCCTGCTCGTAAGCGGAATGCGCGACCGCAGTTTTGGATTCTTGATCGAGAAGCTCGCGTTGCAATGACGCGCGCAATGTGGCGAGATCGGCCTCGGCGGCCTTCGCCTTAGACTCGGCCTCGTGCGCGCTCTGGTCTAGCTCCGGGCTGCTCAACTCTAATATAACGTCGTCTGGTCCAACTTTTGTCCCCGGCCAGATATTGATTTTATCCACGCGCCCTTCCGTGTTCGCAGGGATCCAGCGGATGTCTTCCGGCACAAGCGTTCCAAGACCGCGCACCTGACGCACCATTGGGCCGCGCTTAACAGTATCGATCCAGACAGTAGAGCGATCAACGCTCGGCACTGCTGGTTTCAATCGCGAAATTGCAATCGTCGCCAGAATTAAACCCAGCGACGGACGCAGCGATGATAATGATGCGACGCTTGCGTTTCTTAGCTGCAACGCCTACGCGCGGCACGTCCATCGAGGAAAGACTCGGCGTAAAACCAGCCGGACGCACAATTCTTTGGTCTGTTGTTTTTCGCTCTGGGATCACCGTTGAATCAAAATTGTCCAATTGCCCGACAAAAATCGGTAAGAGCAGATGCCGTGCTAAAAAAGGGCACGGCAACCGTAACGACAATCGCTGCGAACAAACTTGCTTCGCCGATGAAATCGCGCCGGGCTTCCCGTTGAAAATATTGGCTGCTGATATTGCGAAACACGGACGCCGCATTTTTGGCGCAGCGTGGCTGATATCCGAAGCGCCCCGGCTGATAATGAAATTCAACCAGAGGAAAGCTCCGGCTGTTACGCGCTGTTGGTGAGATCGGTTTCATATGCCTTTATCCTTTGTTGACAGCTGTTAATGCAATGTGCGTGCCAATTAGGGAAACAATGTGACATCATCCAGTCTATCAGTGACTTACGTTACACAGATGAATTGACGCAGCTTCTCTTCCAATCCGCTTGCGGGATTGCGTCGTCCCAACTTCGGGACGGTTCTCATCGAGTGGTGAGAGCGACGAGCGCAGCAAAACTTCCGCCCTTCCGGCTGTGTGAATGTCGTTGGCTTCATATTTTTCTCTAATAAGAAGCAGTTGGTTGCGTCGTTGGATTCAAATATTTTTGGGGTCGTCTCGCTCAATTGCTTTCGCGGTGAAGCGTCGATAGACAGCTTCGTCCCAAAGTCGGGACGCTCCCAGAGACGGAGCTTAACGCGGCAGGCGCAGCACAGCCTGCGCGCCGGCGGCATTCTCGCGGTTTGTTAGCACCAACGATCCACCATGCGCTTCGGCGATTTGCCGACTGAGTGGCAGACCGATTCCAGAGCCGTCGGGCTTTGTGGTAAAAAACGGCACAAACAAATTTGCCGGGTTCATGATGCCTAAGCCTTCATCTTGAACGAGAATCTCAACGCAGCCTTCTTTCTCGCGCCATTCAATGCGTGACGTTTCCCTGAGTTTCAAGCGAGGCATCAACAGCGTTGTGGGTCAGATTGATTAGCGCTTGTTCGATCTGCGCCTCGTCCGCACGAATGACCGTTTTTGGACCCGGCACGATTTCGACCCTGAGCCGTGGTTCCAAGTCCACGACACGCTGAACCAGCTTGGGAAGATCTACGTCTTGTTTTTGAGGAGAAGGAAGTTTCGTTAAGCGTGTGTACGCTTGAAGGAAACGAGCGAGGGAATCGGCCCGTGACGCGATAGAGTTCAGGCCTGCGCTCGCATCATCTTTCCAATCTTGTGGAAGGGGATCTTTTCGTAGCAGTGATTCCAAGCTAGCGGCGAGTGATTTGATTGGTGCCAGTGAATTGTTCATCTCATGACCGAGCACTCGCACAAGGCGTTGCCAGGCGCGTCGCTCTTCTTCGCGCAAGGTGCGACTGAGGTCCGTGAGCACGAGTAATTCGTGCGGCAAACCGTGTTCGCGAAAGGTGCTTCGCCGAATTCCCCAACGGCCTGAGGCGCCCGGGAAACTCAATGTGATGGGTTCATCCTCGTCTGCATCAAAGCAAGGGTCGAGCCCGAGTTCCCTAGCAGATTTGCCTAATAATTTATCCATTGGTTGGCCCAGCAAGGCTTCGCCTGCGCGATTGACAAGACGCAGACGCCGTGCGGGATCGAAAGTAAAAATTACGACCTCGATCTCACTCATGATCGTGCGCAACAGCGCAGTTGCTTCAAAGGCGCCGAGACGCTGCTGACGTAAGGTTTCGCCCAGCGAATTAACTTCAAGCAGGACTTCGCCCAATGAACTATCTCCGCGGGCACCCCGCGCTCGAATCGAATAATCTCCCTCACGCAGCGCTGCGAGCAGATTAGACACGGTTTGCAACGGCCGAATGGTGTGTTCGCGCGCGCTGGAAACAAACCCAAAGACACAGCCGATAATCAGAATCGTCAAAGTCCACTGTGTCTTCGCGCTGTAATCACCAAACCAAAGAAGCGCAAGCGCAATAATAACTGCAGGAACAGCCGCGGCAAAAGTGAGCAAGGTCAGCTTTCCCTCATAGGAAAAGCGACGTCGAACTCTCGGATTGCGATTCATCCGCTTTGCAATCCGCAATTGTCAAAGTCCATATTGCTGCAGGCGGCGATAAAACGCGCTTCTGCTCAAACCGAGGGCCTCTGCCGCTTTCCGAGCATTGCCATCATTTCGAGCGAGCGCCTTTTTGATGAGAAACGCCTCCACTTCTTCAAGACTCATGTCCTCAACATTGCGCGATTCGGCGGGACCGGTCGTGAGACCCAGATCGGCTGCGCGGATCTGTCGATCTTGCGTCATCAGCACGGCGCGTTCGACGATGTGGTCGAGCTCTCGAATATTTCCCGGAAACCGATGCTGCAGCAGGCGTTCTCGTGCCATTTCATCGAAACCGCCAATCTGTTTCCGATAACGCTCTGCGTGCTGACGAAGGAAACTGTTGGCAAGCGGCATGATGTCTTCCCGTCTGTCGCGCAAAGGCGGCAACGCAATCTGGATTGTATTAAGGCGAAACAGGAGGTCCTGCCTAAAACGAGCGGCCGCGATTTCGTTCTCGAGATTTGCGTTTGTAGCCGAAATGATTCGCACGTTTGCATGCAGAGTTTTCGATGAACCCACCCGCTCGAAATCTCCGGTCTCGATCACTCGCAAGAGCTTGGCCTGTTGAGTGAGCGGGATGTTTGCGATCTCGTCCATAAACAATGTGCTCTCATCCGCCAGCTCGAATCGCCCTGCTCGGTCCGTCTTCGCGTCAGTAAACGCGCCTTTTACGTGCCCAAATAGTTCGCTCTCAAAAAGGGTTTCGGACAACCCACCCATGTTGACGGTGATCATGGTGCGCGATGCTCGCGGCGACAGAGCGTGAATCGCGCGCGCAATCAGATTCTTACCGGTTCCATTTTCGCCGGTAATCAACACGTTTGCATCCGACGGCGCGACTCGCGCAATCATTTCGACCACAGGCTGCATCGCAGGGGATTGTGCGATCAGATCCGGCATTGTGCCGCGCAGGATTTCATTTTCTGCTTCGAGCTTTCGTTCGCGACGGAGTGCCGACGCGAGCTCGACTTGCGTCCTAACGATGGTCAGTAACCGCTGATTATCCCACGGCTTGGTCACAAAATCGCGCGCACCGCGTTTCATCGCGTCCACCGCGAGCTCAATCGTTGCCCAGGCAGTCATCACAACAATTGGCAAGGTATTGTCGATGGTTTGGATTTTGGGAATCGCTGACAAACCTTCCTGGCCGGAAGTAGTGTCGCGTGCGTAATTCAGATCCATTAACAACAACGCGTATCTTTTTTTTCCAGCGCGTTGAAGATGCCAGCGAGCGATGTCACTGCTTCCGTCTGATAACCTTCGCCCTTGAGCAGGATGCGCAGCGCTTCGAGCACATCCCGTTGATCATCCGCAATTAAAATTCTTGTCACTGGTTATCTCTCAACGTCGTATTTGAGTGAGTGTCAATTGCTTTGCAATGCTCGTGCCAACAATCGTCACTCTCGTCAATTCGGCTCAGCCACCGATCTGCGTTTATTCAAAGAACTTGCCTTTGTATTGCCAGTTGTGGGATTTCCGTGTCCCGATCTTGGGACGCATCTTGATCTTCACGAGGCAGCAGCACACGTTCGGGGCGAAACCGTGCCGTGCGCTGACACGTAGGTTACTTTGCTGGCGATCCGGAAAGCGGTGGCCAGCCGACGGGCCGCAGATCCACAGCACCCGAAGGGCGTTTCCGTTTCCGGTGCCGCAGTTGATCGAGCGCCAGATAGATCACCGGAGTCGTATAAAGCGTGAGGATCTGCGAAACGATGAGGCCGCCGACAATGGCGATGCCAAGTGGTTTGCGCAATTCGCTGCCGATGCCCATACCGATCGCAAGCGGCAATGCGCCGAACATCGCAGCCAAGGTTGTCATCATGATGGGGCGGAAACGCACGAGGCAGGCCTGATAAATTGATTCTTCGGGACTGAGTCCTTCGTGGCGTTCAGCGTCGAGCGCGAAATCGACCATCATGATCGCGTTCTTTTTCACGATGCCGATGAGCAGGATAATTCCGATGACCGAGACGAGATCCAGCTCATTGCCGGTTACCAGCATGGCCAAGAGAGCCCCAAGGCCGGCAGATGGTATTGTAGAAAGAATCGTGATCGGATGGATCAGGCTCTCGTAAAGCATTCCCAGGATGATGTAAACGGCGAAGAGCGCCGTGAGAAACAACCACGGCATTGTCACCCAAGAGGCTTGAGCGACCTGCGCAGTGCCGGCGAAATTTCCGCGAATGGTTGATGGCATTCCGAGATCACGTTTCGCCCGCTCGACGATTTGCGTTGCCTCGCTTAACGAAACGCCTTGCGCAGTGTTAAAGGAGATTGTCACGCACGGAAACTGGCCCTGGTGATTGACTGAGAGCGGCGTGTTGTCCAACTGAAAATGTGCGATCGTGCTCAGCGGCACCTGGCTTCCGGAATTTGATTTGACGTAGATTTTGTCGAGCGAGCTCGGATCGAGCTGGAACTTCGGATCGACCTCGAGAATGACGTGATACTGATTCTGCTGCGTGTAAATGATCGAGACCTGCCGCTGGCCGAACGCGCTGTAAAGCGTGCTGTCGACCGCCTGCGGTTGAATGCCGAGGCGCGCGGCCGCGTCGCGATCGATTACCACGGTTTCCTGCAATCCGCGAAATTGCTGATCGCTCGTGGCGTCCTTGATCTGCGGATATTCGTGAAGCTTGTTCACGAGCTTCGGCGCCCACGAATTCAGCTCGTCAATGTTTTGATCGGACAACGCATACTGGTATTGCGCTTTTGACGATCTTCCGCCGACGCGAATGTCTTGATTTGCTGTGAGAAAAAGTTGCGCGCCGGGAATTTTCGAAAGCTTTCCCCGCAGACGCGCGATAACTGTGCCCGCGTCATCTTTGCGTTCTCCTTTGCCCGAACCTTTCGGTTTCAAACTGATGAACATGCGACCGTTATTCAACGCCGAGCCGTTCCCGCCGCCGAAGAATGAGCCGACGGCCTGGACCGCGGGATCGGCCATGACAATTTTCACGACCTGCTCCTGCTTTTCTTTCATCGCTTCAAAGGAAATGTCCTGCGCGGCCTCGGTCGTGCCCATCATTTGTCCCGTGTCCTGTTGCGGGAAAAATCCCTTCGGCACAACGAAGTAAAGGTAAACGGTCGCGATGATCACCAGCCCGGTGACGATGAGCATGGTGTATTCGTGTTTGAGGACCCACTTCAAGCCGCGTTCGTAAAAATCGTG
The DNA here is from genome assembly GCA_963840305.1 of uncultured Verrucomicrobiae bacterium. Classification (GTDB taxonomy): domain Bacteria; phylum Verrucomicrobiota; class Verrucomicrobiia; order Chthoniobacterales; family UBA10450; genus Udaeobacter. Next base: position 386,785 of record CAWIYE010000004.1, on the reverse strand, counting down.
CATTGCGTTGAAACCGCGCTCGCTCAATCGATCGAACACGCCGCGCTGCCGATGTCGCTCCTCGCTTTTCAAAAATCGGCCGCAGAGCATCGGCGTGAGCGTTAACGAAACGACGCCGGAAACGAGAATCGCCGCGCTCAACGTCACCGCGAATTCGTGAAACAAGCGCCCGATCAGTCCGCTCATGAACAGAAGCGGAATGAAAACCGCGACGAGCGAGAGACTAATCGAAATGACGGTGAAACCAATCTGACGCGCGCCTTTCAACGCGGCTTGAAGCGGTGGCTCGCCCTTCTCAATGAAGCGCACGATGTTTTCGATGACGACGATCGCATCATCGACAACGAATCCGGTCGAAACCGTCAACGCCATGAGCGAGAGATTGTCGAGGCTGTAACCGCACAGCCACATCACGCCGAAGGTGCCGGCGAGCGCGAGCGGCATCGTGATACCGGAGATGAACGTCGGCCAGAACCGGCGCAGAAAGAGAAACATCACCATCACCACGAGCGCCATGGTGATGACGAGCGTGATTTGCACATCGCGCACAGACGAGCGGATCGTGATCGTGCGATCGCTCATTACATCGAGATGCACACTCGGCGGCAGCCAGGTGCGCAATTGCGGCAGGATCGCGTGAATCTGGTCGGTCGTGCGAACGACGTTCGCGTCCGGCTGTTTGAAAATGACTAACAAGACAGCGCGCTTGTTGTTGAACAAACCGGCCTGATCGCGATTTGCCTGTGCATCGATCGCCGTGCCGACATCGCGCAAGGGCACGGCCGCGCCATTGTGCTGCGCGACGATGATCGGCTGATATTGATCGGCCTGCGTTAACTGATCGTTGCTCGCGATGACGAAACGCTGCTCCGGGCCGTCAAATGCACCCTTTGGTGAAAGCACATTCGCTTGTGAAAGCGTCGTGCGAATGTCTTCCAGGCTCAGACCCATCGAGGCGAGCGCGACCGGATTTATCTGCACGCGCACGGCGGAGTTCGCGCCGCCGCCGATGATCACCTGGCTGACGCCATCGACCTGGCTGATGCGCTGGCCGATGATTTGATCGGCGAGATTGTAAACTTCCGACAAGGGCAACGCGTCCGACGTCATCGCGAGCACCATGATCGGCGCGTCGGATGGATTGGCTTTGCGATAGGACGGCGGCTGCGGCAGTCCGCTCGGCAATTCCCCGGACGCGGCGTTGATTGCGCTCTGCACGTCGCGCGCCGCGCCGTTGATGTCGCGATTGAGATCGAACTGAATCGTGATGTTCGATCCGCCTAACGAACTGACCGAAGTGATTTCGGAAACACCGGCGATTTGCGCGAATCGTCGCTCCAGCGGCGCGGCCAGCGATGAGGCAGCGGTCTGCGGATCGACGCCCGGCTCCTGCGCGCTCACGGTGATCGTCGGGAAATCGACTTTCGGCAGCGGTGCAACCGGAAGGAAGTGATAAGCCACCGCGCCGAGCAACAACACTCCCGCCGCCAGCAGCGATGTGCCAACTGGACGACGAATGAATGGCTCGGAAATGTTCATGGCTAAAATCCAAGTCGATCATCTTCGCCGTTTACTCCCGCGAATTGCGGCTCGGGTTCGTGTTCCAGAGCTGTCGACGTTCTTAACGGTAGCTCTGCTTGAGCAACCTCACCGCGACGACGGCGTTCCTTCATCCAACGTCCAAACCGATCGAGATAAAGATAAATCACCGGCGTCGTGTAGAGCGTGAGAAATTGTGAGAGCAACAATCCGCCGACGATGGAAATTCCGAGCGGGCGCCGCAGCTCGCTGCCAGTTCCGCTCTCGAGGGCGAGCGGCAAAGCGCCAAGCAACGCCGCCGCCGTCGTCATCATGATCGGCCGAAAACGCAACAGACACGCCTGATAAATCGATTCCTCCGGCGACATCCCTTCCTTGCGTTCGGCTTCGAGCGCAAAATCGATCATCATGATCGCGTTCTTTTTCACGATGCCGATGAGGAGGATGATGCCGATAAGCGCGACCAACGAAAAATCGATGCGGCAAATGAGCAGCGCGAGCAACGCGCCGACGCCGGCAGATGGCAAGGTCGAAAGAATCGTGATCGGATGAATGTAACTTTCGTAAAGAACGCCGAGCACGATGTAGATCACCACGACGGCCGCCAAGATCAGCAGTGGCTCGCTCGTTAGCGATGAACGAAATTCCGCCGCCGCGCCGGTGAACGTAGTCGCGATCGTGTCGGGCAAACCGATTTCGCGTTCTGCTTTTTGAATCGCCGGAATGGCGTGACTGAGCGAACTGCCACTGCTGCAAATTGAATGAAATGGTCGCCGCCGGAAATTGCCCCTGATGCGGGATGGAGAGCGGCGTGTTGCTCACGCGCATGGTGGCGAACGCGCTCAACGGCACCGGCTGGCCGCTGCTTGATTTCACGTAAATCTTGTCGAGCAAATCCGGCGACTCGCTGAAACTGCGGTTCCACTTCGAGAATGACGCGGAATTGATTGAGCTGCGTGAAAATGATCGAGACCTGTCGCTGTCCGAACGCATCGTAAAGCGTGTCGTCGATTGCTTGCGTGAGCACGTTGAGGCGCGATGCTTTCTCGCGGTCAACATCGACATTCAACTGCAAGCCGTTCACCTGTTGATCGCTTGCCACGTCGCTGAGTTGCGGCAGTTGTCCAAGTTTTTGGACAAGTTTCGGCGTCCACTCCGCGAGCTCGGCCGCATCCGCGTCCTGCAAAATGTATTGGAATTGCGTGCGGCTGACGCGCGCGTCGATCTGCAAATCCTGCGCCGCTTGCATGAAAAGCGAGACGCCTTCGACATCGCGCGTGGCATTGCGCAACCGTTCGATGATCTTTTCGGCATTCGCGCGCTGATTGTGCGGCTTGAGCACGATGTAAAGCCGGGCGGTATTGATCGTCGCGTTCACCGTTCCAGCGCCGACCGAAGCCGACACGCTCGCGACATCCGGATCGTGTCTGACGATATCGGAAACGGCGTGCACGCGCTGCATCATCGCCTTGAAGGAAATGTTCTCCGCGGCATCGGTCACGCCGACGATCACCCCGGTGTCCTGTTGCGGCAGCAGCCCTTTCGGCACGACGATGTAGAGCAGGATGGTCGCGACCAGCGTGATGATCGCGACATTCAAGACGAATCGCTGATGCGCGAGCACCCAGCGCAACCCGCGTTCGTACAAATTGCGAAAGCGCGTCCAGTATTCTTCGGTCCGGCGATAAAACTCACCTTGGTGTTCTCTTTCTTCCTCGTTTTCGGAGCGCAACAGCTTCGCGCACATCATCGGCGTGAGCGTCAGCGAAACGAACGCCGATACACCGACCGCCACGCTCATCGTGATCGCGAACTCGCGGAACAAGCGGCCGACGATTCCGGTCATGAACAAAAGCGGAATGAAAACCGCGACGAGCGAAATACTCAACGACACCACCGTGAAACCAATTTGCTTCGCGCCTTTCAGCGCTGCTTCCAACGGCGGATCGCCGGCTTCGATGAAGCGCACGATGTTCTCGATCATGACGATCGCGTCATCGACGACGAAGCCGGTCGAGATGGTCAGCGCCATCAACGAAAGATTGTCGAGGCTGAATCCGGCCAGATACATGATGCCGAACGTCCCGATGAGCGAGAGCGGCAGCGCGACGCTCGTGATCACCGTGGTCCAGAGTTTTCGCAGGAAGAGAAACATCACCATCACGACAAGCGCGACGGTCAGTAGCAACGTGAATTGCACGTCGCGCACTGACGCGCGGATCGTTTCGGTGCGATCAGCCAGAATGGAAACGTGCACGGACGGCGGCAGGGTGCCGGTCAATCGCGGCAGCAATTGCTTCACGCGGTCGACCGTTTGAATGATGTTCGCGCCCGGCTGTCGCTGAATATCGAGCAGCACGGCGGATTGTTCGCCGCTTTTCGTGCCGACCCACGCCGCGAGCTGATCGTTCTCGACGCTGTCGATTACGTTTGCGACGTCGCCCAGGCGAATCGGCGCGCCATTTTTGTAAGCGACGATGATCGGTTTGTAAGCCTCGGCGGAAAAAATCTGGTCGTTCGATCCGATCGTGAACGATTGTCGCGGCCCGTCGAAGCTGCCTTTCGGCGCATTCACGTTCGCCTGTCCGAGAATCGTTCGCACATCTTCCAAGCTGAGTCCGAGGGCGGAAATCGCCGCCGGATTCACCTGCACGCGCACGGCCGGTTTTTGATTTCCCTGAATCGTGACAAGGCCGACGCCGGTGACTTCGCTCAATTTCTGCGCGAGCAACGTGTCGGCGAAATCGTTGACTCGATCGAGCGGCAAACTGTCCGACGTAATCGACAGCGTGAGAATCGGCGTGTCGGCCGGATTGACCTTGTTGTATTTCGGCGGGTTCGGCAGATTCTTGCGGCAAAAATCCGCCGGCGACATTGATCGCGGCCTGCACGTCCTGCGCCGCAACGTCGATTGGCCGGTCGAGCACGAACTGCAAAGTGATTGTCGATGTGCCGAACGAGCTGGTGGAATTCATCGACGCCAATCCGCTGATTTGCCCAAACTGCCGCTCGAGCGGCGTAGTGATCGACGAGACCATCACGTCCGCGCTCGCGCCGGGATAATAAGTCGTCACTTCGATCGTTGGAAAATCGACAGTCGGCAGCGCGGAGATCGGCAAAAGTTTGTAACCAAGCACGCCGAGCAAAATGACGCCGGCCATCATCAGCGAAGTCGCAACCGGCCGGCGGATGAATGGTTCGGAAATGCTCACGACTTTCCTGACCCCGCAGTTCGATGCGTGGCCTGGCTTCCCTGCACGGGTCGCGCCGAAGGCGCTCCGGGTTGCGCCTGCGGCGATGTCAGCTCCACATGCGCGCCAGGTTGAAGTTTGTATTGACCATCCACTACGACCTGCTCGCCCAGCTTTCAATCCGCTGTCGACCAGAGCAACGTTTGCCTCCGTTTGCGCGACTTTAATCGGCCGCATCTCCGACCGTTTTGTCCGGCTTGATGACATAAGCGTAAGTTCCCTGCGGGCCGCGCTGCACCACGCTCGACGGAATCGACAGTCGCATCTTTGCGCGTGGTCAAAATCAATCGCGCGTTAACAAATTTTCCCGGCCAAAGCTTGCAGATCATTGTTTGGAAACGTCGCTTTCAACTTCACCGTTCCGGTCGTCTGATCGATTTCATTATCGACAACCGCCAGCGTGCCTTCGTCGAGCGTTGCTCGTGTTGCCGCGATCCAACGCCGTTACATTGAAGCCGCCGTTCGCGCCGCCCTGCGTTCAAAATCGATTGCAGATTTTGTTCCGGCAAAGTGAACACGACCGAGATCGGATGCAACTGCGTGATGACGACAATCCCGTTTTGGTCCGCAGCGTGAACGACATTGCCAATATCGACAAGTCGCACGCCGGTGCGGCCGTCGATCGGCGATTTGATGTAGCAATAATCGAAATTGACCTGAGCAGCATCGGCGGCGGCCTTCGATTTTTGCGCGTTCGCCACAGCAGTATCGTAATCCTGCGCGCTATTACGTTTCTCGCGCGCAGGTCCGCCTGCCTCTTCAGCGTCACTTGATCCAACGCGGCTTGCGCTTTTGCCTGATCGAGCGCCGCTTGATACGGCTTTGGATCGACAACGGCCAGCAAATCGCCCGTTTTCACATCCTGGCCTTCCGAAAAATTGACCTGCACAAGCGCGCCATCGACTCGTGGTGTGTACGGTCACAGTGTTGAACGCCTGCACCGTGCCGAGTCCATCCAGATAAATCGGCATATCTTTTTGCTCGACCTTGCCGGCGACCACCGGCACAGGCCCGCCGCCTGCACCGCCACGTCTTCCCCCGGCTCCGGCGCCAGCGGCTGGTCCGGATTGACCAGACGAAGCGTGATGATGACAGCTCCACCACCCGATCAACAGAACAAGAGCGCCAATGATTGCGAGAATAGTTCGTTTCGACATGTTTCTATACACCCCGTCTGCATACTGGAACGCTCAACAATTTGTGACCTCCGAGACAGTCGTTCGGTTACAAGAATTTATCGTGCGTGAGCGCCTAAAGGGCCGCAGGGGATTTGGGTCGTCCACAGGCGTTTACCCCAGCGCGCCAAAGGCGAGCCCGAGCCCGTAAGTGACAACGGCGACGATGATGCCAATCCATGTCATCTCCAAGCCGGACGCCCACCAGGAACGGATCGTGATTAACGATTTTAACGCGCCGACCAGAAAGTGCGCAGCCAAACTGATGCCGAAGGAAGTGATTACCGCGGTAATTCCACCGAAGAAAAAAAATGGAATGATTGGAACAAAAGCGCCGATCGCAGTGGAGATGGCGGACGAGAACGCAGCAGTCCATTGATTCGGGAATCGATGCTCGGACAAGCCGAGCTCACTTTGCGCCATGGCTTGCACGAACTGCTCCGGCTGCTCCGCGAGCCGCTCCGCCATTCTCTGCGATTCTTCCGGAGTGAATCCCTGCAATTGATAGAAGAGCGACATCTCCTCGATTTCTTCCTCCGGATTTTCCTCGACCTCCGCGCGCTCACGCGAAATTTCCGCTTCATAAACTTCCGCTTCGCTTTTTGCAGCAAGGTACGCGCCCGCGCCCATCGACAAGGTGGACGCGAGCATTCCGGCCAGCCCGGAGATCAAAATGTAATGTTGCTGATTATTCGTCGCGCCGGCCACGCCCGAAACAATTCCGAACACCGCGCCTAACCCATCATTTGCGCCGTAGATTGCGTCGGCTACCCAACTGCCCCCTCGCCCATGCCAGCGTTCGCGCTTCAGAATCTTGTCCAGGGCCGTGCGCGGGCTGACCGGTGGTGCCATCGCGCTCAGTACTCGCGCGTGCGCTTTTTCTTCGAGCGCGCTCTTGCGCAAAAACTCCTGCACATCTGCTTCGCCCACAAACGCGCGCTCTGCCTGATCATGAAATTCGGCTTCCTGGCGTTCTTCAGTGGCTTCCATGCGGCGAATCGCAATCTCCGCGCCCGCGATTTTATTCCACCAACGATTGAACCGGCGCGTGAAGCTGTCCTTGTAAACCGGCGGCTGCGGCGCCGAGGTCTCTCAGTTTTTCTTCCCAACGATGCGCATGACGCTCTTCCGCTTCGGCCATTCGCAAAAGAATGCCTTTGCGCTTTTCGTCGCGCTCGCGCGCGGCCAGATCGCGATAGGTTTGCGCAGTCTCGACTTCCGCCTGCCAATTGCGCTTTGCTACCTCGATCGTTTGCTCTCGGTCCTTTGGGGCTCGCGGCGGATTTTCGCTGCTCATAACCTTCAATCAGCAGGCTCTAGCGCAGCGCTAATAGGCGGCTCGACTCTCGCTCTTAGTTGTTGTGCCGTGATTACAAGCGCAACCGAACCGATAATCAAAGCAGCGGCAATCAAGGTTCGCACGGTTATAGCTTCGCCGGCAAAAAGGGCGCCCAGCAGCACTGCCACAATCGGATTCACGTAGGCATAAGTGGCGACTTTCGCCGGCTCGCAGTGACGTAGCAGCCAAATGTAAGCGGTGTATCCAACCACAGCTCCAATGAGCACCAAGTAAACGAATGAACCAAGTGATAACATCGAGATGGAACCGAGATGAAAGCGTGGCAGTTCGCCGGTCACAATGCCCGCCAGCAAGAGTAACGATGCCTCCGCAAATCATTTGTTGCGCGGCCGTGAGAAAGGGCGAGGCCGCGTGCCTTGCGACGCGCGAATAAAGCGAGCCTGCCGACCAGATGAAAGTTGAGACGAGAAGAATCGATATTCCAATCGCAGGATTTCGGCCACCGTTCGAATGAAAATGCAAAGCCGGGCCAAACAAGATTCCAACTCCCACAAAACCACCTGCGAATGCCAGCCAGATAATTGGAGTCGGTCGCGGCGCCATTCCCGTCACCCATCCAAGAAGCACGATGTAAAACGGAACAATTGCCACGATCAGCGCCGCCAGTCCTGAGTCGATGTGTCTCTCTGAAATCGTCACGCCGCCATTCCCGCCTAGCAGCAAACACGCGCCGATGATGAGCGACGTGCGCCAGTTTGCCCAAGTCGATTTGCCGATCCCCTGCGACCAGGCAATCGCGTACATGATCGCGCCTGCCAACAGAAAGCGTGCGCCTGCCATGAGGAACGGCGGCATGGTTTCGATGGCGAACCGGATGCCGAGATAAGTCGAGCCCCAGATCACATACAGCGCGGCGAACGCGATGATCACGGAGACCTCTCTTCGGCGCGGCCATGAGGAATGACAATGTCGCATTCGCTACGCAGAGCAAATGCGGGGATTGGTTGTAGAGGCGTTCGCCGAGCCGAACGCCTAATCAATGTGGTTCGGTACTCGCCGCAGCGAGCACCACTACGCGAGTTAGTGGTCGCTACACGCCACGCCTGAAAAGTAATCGATACAGCAGCAACAGGATCATGGCGCCGACGATCGACATGATCCAGCCGGCGACGTAATTCTCGCCAATAAAAATGCGACCGATCCACGTGCCGACAAGCGCACCGGCGATGCCGAGCAAAATCGTGACGATGCAACCGCCGGGATCTTTCCCTGGCATCAACAGTTTCGCGATGGCGCCAATCACAAGACCAACGAGAATGATCCAAATGATCGAGTGAGAACCGAAGTCCATGGTGACCTGCGTTGTATCGTATCGATCTGTCCTCGGCAAGTTAAATGGTACGGGACGGCGCGCTGCGCGGTCCGGACACCGCAGCGCGATGTCCCTACCCTCACAATTGAATCACTTGCGCAGAGTGGATGTCTTCGTTGGCGCGAATTTTTTTTAGCAATTCTTCGCTGGGCGCATTGTCGAGATTCAACACGGTGAGCGCAGTGCCGCCGGCTTGATTTCGGCTCAACGACATCGTGGCAATGTTCACGCCGTGATCGCCGAGCAGCGTGCCAATACGGCCGACCATCCCGGGGCGATCGGTGTTTTCCAACACGAGCACCACGCCATGCGGACGCGCTTCGACCGGGCGGCTGTTGATGCTGACAATTCTCGGCGTCGCGCCGAAAAATGCGCCCCCCACCGAAACAGTTTGTCCCTCGCCGACAGCCGACAATTCGAGCATGTCGGTGTAATCACCTGGCGCGCTCAGACGCGATTCGCTCAGTTTCAACCCGAGAGTCTCGGCAAACGCCGGCGCGTTCACTTCGTTGACTTCGCTACCACCGGCGAGTTGCAAGAAACCTTTCAGCACTGCTCGCGTAATGGCGGTCGTATCCACCTCGTTGACTTTTCCGCTGTAATTGATGTTGAGAGAGTCGGCGCGTTTCGGCGCGATCTGCGATAGGAATCTGCCGAGCTTTTCGCCGAACCGCAGATGCGGTCCGATGATCGCCAGAGTTTTCGCATCGAGGTTCGGCATGTTCACAGCGTTTCGGATCGTGCCTTCCAGAAGCACAGCGCGAATGGATTGCGCGATCTCGATGCCCACGCTGTCCTGCGCTTCCGCCGTTGACGCGCCGAGGTGCGGCGTCAGAACAAGGTTAGGCGCATTGCGCAATGACGAATCCGCCGGGAGCGGTTCAATTTCGAAAACATCCAGCGCTGCGCCCGCGACATGCCCGTCTTGCAATGCCTTGAGGAGCGCGGTTTCGTCGATCAGCCCACCGCGGGCGCAATTGATGACCCGGACGCCGCGTTTTGTTTTTTGCAACCGCTCCGCGTCGAGAATGTGGCGCGTTTCTGCGGTAAGCGGCGTATGCAGCGAGATGAAATCGACGCTGGTGAGCAAATCGTCGAGCTCGTCTACGAGTTCGACTTGCAGGCTGCGGGCGCGCGTTGCGGAAAGGTACGGATCGTAAGCGACGACCAGCATCCCGAAAGCAATGGCCCGGCGGCTCAACTCACTGCCGATTCGGCCCATGCCGATAATGCCAAGCGTTTTGTTGTAGAGCTCGACGCCTTCGAAATTTTTTTTGTCCCAATGTTTCTCGCGAACATTTGCGTCTGCCTGCGGAATCTTGCGGGCCACCGAGAGCAAAAGCGAAAACGCATGTTCTGCAGTGGAAACAGTATTTCCACCCGGCGCGTTGAGCACCACGATCCCGCGGCGCGTCGCCGTCTCAACATCGACATTGTCCACCCCTACTCCGGCGCGGCCGACCACGCGAAGTTTCACGCCGGCATTCAAGATCGCTGCCGTCACTTTTGTCTGACTGCGCACAATCAGCGCGCTGAATGGCAGAATGAGATCGATAAGTTCGCGCTCGCTCAAGCCAGTTTTGACTGTGATCTCAAGGGCGTGCTCCCGCGAGAGCTCGTCCACTCCACGTTGCGAAATGGCGTCGGCGATGAGGACCTTGGGCGGAGTCACGGAAGTCTTAAGTGTTAATTGTTAGAAAAGACAAAATGCGCGTCCAGACTTAAAACTTAAATCTTAAAACTTAAAACTGTTCTGTTTAAGGTGGCCGCATGCGAGAGCGAAAATCATTCTACGTCATTTTCGCCATCATCGCCGCGCTGGTTGTTCCTGCTGCGATCGCTCTACGCACGGTCATTCATCCAGCTACTTTGCAGGTTACCTCGGACAATCCGACGCCGCTCGGCTACACCTGGAGCCTGGCGTTGTTCATTGTTCCGCTCGGCACGCTGGCGTGGTGGTTTGCCTGTCGACCTGATCTCAAGTTTCCGAGAAAAGCATTTTGGAGAACCATCGCGGTACTGGCGCCGCTTGGTTTTTTGCTCGATTTGCTCTTTGGCAACGCTTTCTTCATTTTTCCAAACAAAGCGGCCACGCTGGGTTGCGAAGTCCCGGCGATCGGCGGAGCGATTCCAATTGAGGAATTCGTCTTCTATCTGACTGGCTTCATGGTGGTGCTGCTAAGCTACATTTGGTGCGATGAATATTGGATGGCAGCCTACAACGTTACCGACTACAAGGCGGCTGCCGAAGGCATACCGCGCATCGTTCGTTTCCATTTCGCCTCGGTTGTTCTTGGGGCGGCGCTGATCGCAGCCGCGATTGGATATCGGAAGTTCCTGTCCGGGGCGCCAGACGGCTTCCCGTGGTATTTCATTTATCTTACGTGCGCGTCGCTCATTCCATCAGCCGGCTTTTTTCACACCGCGCAAGGGTTCATAAACTGGCGTGCGTTCAGCTTCACGTTTTTTCTGCTTCTCCTTATCAGCTTGCTCTGGGAAGTGACGCTCGCGTTGCCCTATGACTGGTGGGAATATCGCAGGAATATTCTGATTGGGCTGCACATCGGAGCATGGTCCGGTCTGCCGATCGAGGCGGCATGTGTTTGGCTGGCTGTAAGCTTTACGACCATTATCACCTATGAGGTGATCAAAATTTGGAAAGCTCTGGGTACCCGTGCGCTCGAAGCATTTTTTGGCGTACGCAAATAACCGGCTCCAAAAACTTCGTTAGCCGAAGATGAGCAAGTGAATGGATTCGGGCAGCTGCTGAGCAACGTTTGTGGCAACGCTACCGCGGAGGAGCTTCACCAACGCCGGGCGTTGCGAGGCACCGATGACGAGGAAATCCATGCCCATGGTTGCGGCGAGATCGACAATTGTCGTGGCGGCGTCCTGACTTACGGCGTAAAGCGGAACCACGTTGATGCCGCGCTCGCTCCCGAGTTTCCGCATCGAGCACATGATAGCATTTGCTTCCGGATCGTCCTGCCAGTTGGAGCGGCCAAGCCGTGTGCCGGCTGCCGTGTAATAAACAGAGACCTCTTTGACGTAGAGCACAAAGAGCGTCGCTTTTCGCAATTGCGCTTCGTCCAAGGCAAAGCTGAGCACCGGCGTGATTCCGCGCGCTGCGACCATGATTTTTTGACCTTCCTGCAAACGCGGTCGCATCGTTGCCGCGAGGTCGGGGGTAACCATCCTGGCAACTTCACGCGTCACGGTGAGAGTCGTGAGACCCTGACGCTTCAATGTGTAAGCGCGCAATGCCAGTCCACCCATTAGAATCGCGAGCACGAATTGCAAGGCATCGAGTTTCGTGTGCGCTAGCGTAAGCTCGACAAAAGCCAGAACTACGAACGTGACAGCAAACAGTACGCGATCGTACCAAGTGAAACCCCTGGTGCGATTGAATGTGCACGAACCGACGTTGACCGTAATCGCGCCTACCACGCCGATCGCATAAAGACCGGCCAGCGCAGTAAAGCTCGCCGCAAAAAGCAACACGACCACTGGAAGGCCGGTGGCGATGAACAGGGGCCAGATGGGAACGCCATGCCCATTGAGGCGACGAAATTGCCGCGGCATCTCGCGATCGCGCGACATCATGTAAAGCAGACCGATCATCGCCACGATGGCCGTGTTGGCCGCGCTCAAGAGCAGCAGGCAGAAAACGATTCCAACGATCCAGCCGAAAATCTGGCCGACTGCAGGCGAAAATGTCGCAGTGGCAAATTGCTCGCCGATGAAGCGCAACATGTCTTCACTCCGCTGTCCCAGAACCGCGGAGATCGCGCCCTTATCTGTTAAATGCAGTGTTTTATGCAGGACGGCAGGCAATGAAAGCATTGCCCATCCGAGCAGCGCCGTGCCAATAACAACCTCGATCGCCACGGGCGTAATCGCCTTGAGCGACTCGCGCGCGACACACGGGTGTTCCATTGTCGAGCCGGGATCGAGTTTCATCACGCCGGTCAGATTCGCGATCGACTCCGCGCCCGACAACGCCAGGATCACGCTGACAAATTGCACCCAGACGCTGGCCAGACTCTCATGCCGCGGCTCGAGAAAGCGTGTAGTGAAATGCGGCGCGCTCATCGCGATTAGAAACACCACTACCAGCGCAGTCGGCAGTGCCAGCGCTACTGCGAAACTTCCGGAATGCTTCGGCCCGAAATAATTGACCAGGCCCATCAATAACAGCACGCCAATCGTTGTGAGCGCTATGTGGTCGCGAACAAACCTGATCCAAGTTATCTGCTCCGCGCCAGACGTGATGTAGCTCAATGCAGACCAGCCACTGAGCGCAGCCGTAACAGTAAGATCTGCAACCAGCAGCAGCGCCCCGATCACAGCCAGCAAGCGGCTCTGCTCGCGCGCGGCGGAGTAAACACCGCCGCCATCAGGGAAATGACGGCAGATAACAATGTAATTGATGCCGACCAGCCCGGTGAGCGCACAAACCGCCAGGATGATAGGCAGCGACGAAAATCCGGCGGCGACAAACGCCAGACCAATCACGTACGCCTTGCTGGTGCCCCAATCGCCGTAGAGCAAGGCGGCGGCGCGTTTCCAATCCAGGTTGCGCGGCCGATGCACACCTGCACTCGCGTCGAGAACAATATCCTCTATCATCTCCGCCATTGCTTATTGGCGGAGAATCTCCATTGCGCGCTCGTTCACTGGCAAGCTCTTTTATGATTCAGCTCAGCTTGACGGCGAAGCGACTCAATCGGATGTTTCGCCAGTTCTTGAAGTTGTTCGAACGGGCAATGGAGTTTGCCTTCTCCCGCGTCCGCGGGAGGAAACCGCGTGAGCTAATGACTCCTTCTAAGTGGAAGGAGTTTTTTTATGCTCGAAAACATCTGGTTTATAGCCGCGGTCTGGATGGCGCTTGCGCTGTTGGCGAGTCTCATCTCGATCCGCACTGGAATCTCAGTTGCATTGATCGAAATCCTAGTCGGCGTTGTCGCTGGCAATCTCGCGGTTGGGTTGGAGGGCGGTACGCTGCACGTCGGCATCGCAGGAGCGGGCGCGAGCGCGGGACAGCTGCATCACATATTGCAATCGACGGAATGGACCAACTTCCTGGCATTGCTCGGCAGTGGCGTACTGACTTTTCTCGCGGGCGCCGAAATCGATCCGGTTTCGCTTAGGTCCAATTGGCGCGCAAGCGTGCTAATCGGTGTCCTTTCATTTGCCATTCCATTCGCGGCAGCCTGGCTGTTCGCGCAATTTGTTTTCGGCTGGTCGCTGCACCAGGCGCAAATCGCGGGAATCGCGCTTTCGACGACCTCGGTCGCAGTCGTCTATGCGGTGATGATCGAGGGCGGATTCAGCGACACTGCCATGGGCAAGATGATTCTGGCTGCGTGTTTCATCACCGATTTCGGAACCGTGCTCGCACTGGGGACATTCTTTGCGAACTATAATCTCTGGCTCCTGTTGTTTGTGATTGTGACGTTGCTCGTCCTGTGGTTCATGCCGCGCTGGACGCAATCGATCATCACTCGCCTGGGCGCAACGCAGGTGAGCGAACCGGAGGTAAAATTTATCTTCTTCGTTCTGTTTTTTCTTGGCGGCCTTGCCACTGCCGCCAAAAGCGAAGCGGTCCTGCCTGCCTATCTCCTGGGTCTTGTCGTTGCAGGCGTATTTCTTCGCGATAAGACGCTCGTTCGGCGCATGCGCAGCATCGCGTTTGCTATCTTCACGCCGTTCTATTTTATCAAGGCCGGCTTGTACGTCTCGCTACCTGCGCTGTGGACTGGCCTGCTCGTAATCAGCGTGTTTCTCATTCTGAAGATGGTGACCAAAATCGTTGGCGTGTTTCCGCTCGCGCGATTGCACTACATGAAGGTGAAGGAAGCGAGCTACACCACCCTGCTTATGGCCACGGGTCTGACATTTGGAACCATTTCCTCGTTGTATGGCCTCCAGAACGGGATCATCGACCAGAATCAATACACAATTCTGGTAAGTGTAGTTATCCTGAGCGCATTTGTGCCGACGCTGATCGCGCAAAAATTTTTCCAGCCGACAGTCGAAATGATGCACGCCTGGGGACGGCTATATCGCGAGCGCATTAGGGTGCTGAGCGTGGAGGACGTTGGAGAAAGTAGCGAGAGAAATGAATGAAGAAACTAACGCGCACGGATTCAGCGAACATCACCAGCGGCATGTGCGCACGACGTTTCATTACATCGACAAACTATTGTCGGAAGCCGAGCACACGATGACGGATGCAGGTTCGCCGTCGCCCTTTCGGAGACACTCCGACGATACAACGCCGATCCAGCGCAAAGTGACCCACGATTACGTCCTTCGAATACGGGAAGCGATGCGACGCGTTATGGAGGAGCTGAACATTCCCCCGCCCGAACCGCACTCGGGCGCCGTATGGGCTTCCGCGATCAATCTAATGTATTGCTCGATCTCGCTTAATGAGCTCACTCCGGAGCGCATGCGCGCCTACGGCCTGCTTTCTGACGAGGCTGCAAATAAACTCGACGGTATCCGCGCAGAACTCGACGGACTGGTGGCAAAGTTGCGGAGCTTTCTAGGCAAAGGCGCGGGCGGCGATTTGCAACAGCGACTCCAACAGCTAGGCAAAACTGGCGACGAGATTCGCCTGCTCAGCGAGATCGAACGGATCATTACCGCGCACGGTCTGGTCGAATTCCGCGGCACGCTCAGCATGCTGCTCGACCGAATGGAATCGGCAGCATTCGAGGTTGGCGTTTTCGGCAGAGTCAGTTCCGGTAAGTCCTCACTCCTCAATTATATTTTGCAAACAGACGTGTTACCAGTCGGCGTGACGCCGGTCACGGCGATCCCCACGCGGATCAGCCATGGTCCCGTTGCACAAGCGGGAATCGAATTTGCCGAGGCGCAGCCGCAGATCATTCCGCTGTCCGAGTTGCCAGAATTTGCGAGCGAACAGAAAAATCCCGGAAATAAAAAGCATGTAACGCGCATCTTCGTTAAACTGCCATCCGATCGTCTGGCCGAGGGCGTCACTTTCGTGGATACGCCGGGACTTGGCTCGCTGGCGGTTACCGGCGCGGAGGAGACAATCGCGTATCTGCCGCGCTGCGATCTTGGGATCATTTTGATCGACGCCAGCACTGGACTGACGCAGGACGATCTGGTTGTGGTACAGGCGCTTTATCAAGCTGGCGCAAGCGGGACGATCCTCATTAGCAAAGCTGATCTGTTTAGCGCTTCCGATCGCGAAAAAATGCTTGCATACGTGAAAGCGAATCTTCGCGATGAGCTTCACGTGGAACCGCCCGTGCACGCCGTAAGTGTCTTCGGCGCGGACGCCGCGCTTTGCGATCGGTGGTTCGAAAGCGAATTGCGCCCCTTCCTCGCTCGACATCACGAGCTTGCGATCATTTCACAAAAGCGCAAGATCGGTGCTCTGCGCGACGCCGTCATCGGTGCGTTAGAGCGCAGGCTACAAGTGGGTTTCGACGGAGCTCCCGCAGAACGCGTCAGGTCGCCTGAAGACGCGACGGAAGCGTTGCGCAACGGCGAACGCACTTTGGAGCGTGCGCAAGGGGAATGCTTTTTTCTAACACGAAAAATTACCAAGATGCAACGCGCGATCATCGACGTCGCTGCAGAACGGATTGCAGCGGCCCTGATTGAATCAGACCATGTGGATGCGCCGTCAATTTTTGGCGAGACCCTGATGCAGATGATCGCTGAACCGGTAGCTGCCACGCTGCGTGCGATCGAAGAAACGCGTGACACGCTGACCAAAGCGATGGACGCAGTCGCCTCGGCTTCGGACCTGGATGCTCATGAGGAGTTACCGCAACCGACGGGTATGCCCATGATCGACGTGAAGGAGATTTCGCAAACGATTGTGATCGAAAAACCGCGCTTGATCTCCTTACTTGGCAAAGGCGCGCTGGCCTCGCATATCCAGCGAAAACTTGAGGGCACATTCGACCGCGCGCTGCTGGAGTTTCTAAGTCTCTATGCGAACCGCCTGCGCCGCTGGATGGAGCAGAGCATCAACGAACTGCGAAACGCTTTCACGGCATGCGCTGATATGCACCGGGCGCACTTTGAAGCGGCAGCAACCGGCCTGCCGTCGCAGGACAGCTCGACGATCGAGAATGATCTGCGCGTGTTGCAAACATGGACCTGAGGCGAGCTGATCAAGCCCCAAAGCGGTATCCGATTCCTGGCTCGGTCTTGATTAAAGACGGACTAGCCGGGTTCGGCTCAATCTTTTGCCGAAGGTGCGTGACGTAAACGCGCAGGTACTGGCGATGTTCCTCAGATTTTGGCCCCCAAATCTGACGAAGAATGTAGCGGTGAGTCAGGACACGTCCCGGATGCCGGACGAACAAGCGAAGCAGCGCGTATTCGGTAGCGGTTAACTTGATTTCCCGGTCCGCTCGCGTGACGACGTGCGACGTAAGGTCGACAACCAGATCACCGTTTTTGAATACTGAGATTTCCTCGGCTGGACGTGTCTTGCGTTGCGCAGCACGAAGGCGCGCGAGCAATTCCGGCGTGCTGAATGGCTTGGTGACGTAAGTCCTCTGCGCCAGCATCGAGAGCGGCGACTTTTTCCTGTTCATCATCGCGAACCGTCAGAACAACGACCGGCACTTCGCTCCATTCACGCAAACGCTTCAAAACCTCGAGGCCGTCCATGTCCGGGAGGCCGAGATCGAGAAGGATGACAGCGGGCTTGCGGTTTGCAATTTCGATCAAGCCTTGCTGGCCGTTCTCGGCCTCGTGCACTTGATAATTTTCACCTTCGAGTGCGATCCGCAGGAGCCGCCGAATTTGCACCTCGTCATCGATGATGAGCGCGACTGGTTTCATTTTGCGGGTGAGACACCCGCCGCTGCAGGGTTAGCGCGGGATGCTTTCGACACCGCTGCTGTCGCTGCAAACTCCGTATCGGGCAATCGCATCTCTTCGCCAATCGGCAAACGAATGGAGAAAATCGCCCCGCCCCCTTCGCGATTGTGCGCGACAATCTGGCCGCTGTGCGCTTCAATCAACTGTCGCGCAATCGATAGACCGAGGCCGAGACCTCCAGGCCGAGTTCGCGGGCCGCGATAGAACTTTTGGAACACTTTGGCTTCCTCGCCGGGTGCAAGACCGGCGCCGCGATCAGCCACGGAAATGACCAGCGTAGAACCATCGCGCCCAACGCTCACTTCGATGGGATGATTGCTTCTGCCATAAATCATGGCGTTTGAGAGCAGGGCATCCAAGGCTTGTTGAATCAGGCCGGAGTCCACCGACACGGCCGGCAAATTCTTCGCGATGCTGATTTGTACTTCGCTCCCTTTTAATCCAGACGCGGTAACTGCTTCGCGCACGAGTTCGCCTGGATCGCACCACTCGCGAACCAGTTGAAGAAGGCCGGATTCAAGACGCGTGGCATCAAGCAAATTATCGACGGTGTGAGTGAGACGCCGTGCCGCATGTTGTAACTCAGCGCAATCGGGCTCTGGTTGTTGCAGCGCGGCGGTCATGGCTGCGAGTGGCGTCTTCAGTTCGTGCGACACCGAATCGAAAAGCGCTTTCTGCAACTTCTGCGACTGACGTGCAACCTGTGCGGCGCGGCTTTCCTCCAACGCACGTTCTTTGTTCACGAACAGCGCCAGTTGTGCGGCGAATGCGTCCAGCAATTCGCGCTGTTCAAGAGTAGGCAAAGTATTGAGCCGCACCGTAAGCGCGCCCTCTGCGTGATCGCCAGTGACCAGCGGGACGTGCAATGACTCTGCATCAGGAAGCGTATCGGTTGCTCTTCCGGCTGCTTGTTTTTTTTGAAACGCCCACATCGCGACACTTTCATCTTTACTTGAAGGAACGAACCTGCTGGCAGGATGCCGTGTCAGGCCGTTCTCGTCGCGCAACCACACCGCCGCGTCGGCTTGAAAGAAATCTTTGATCAGCTGGAGAACCTTCGGCAACGCTTCATCCAAATCGCGACTAGCTGCCAGTGCGCGCGTAAGCCGATATAATGCTGTGGCGCGTTCTTCCCGGCGCCGCTCGGCTTGTTCGCGTTCGTGTAACTGTGTTGCGAGATGTCCAATGACCACCGCGATGACGAAATAGGCGCCGAACATCATGAAGTCCTCGAATTTGCTGATGTAAAAGGTGAAGCGCGGCGGAATGAACAGAAAGTTCCAGAGCAGCGCGCTGAGTGCGGCGAGAAATAGCGTCGGCCAGCGTCGCAATCGCATACCAGCGAGTACGACCGCAAACAGATAGAAAAGGGCGATTGCCCAGTACCCGGTATAATCGAAAATCGCCAATGAAAAAACCGTGACGGCGGAGGCGATGCCAAGCGCGACGCCGAAATCTTTCCACTGCACCCGCTCCAAACGTTCCTCGATCGAATCGCGTCGCGGCTGCGCCGACTCTTCAGATGGGATCATGTGGATATCGATGTTACCGCTATTGCGCATGAGCCAGCGCAACAGATCAGGCTTGATAAAACTAAACCACGGGCTGCCCAGCGGTTTCCCCATTACAATTTGCGTAACATTGTTTTGTCGGGCGATACGCAGCAGTGTTTCAGCAATGTCCCTGCCCGGTGTCGTAATCACTTCCGCTCCGAGCTGACGCGCCAATGCCAAATATCGAGTGAGCCGTGCCTGTTCCTCCGACGAGAGTTGACGAGGACCTTCAATGTTCGCGACGATCCAGGTAGCTTCCATCGAGGACGCGAGTCGACGCGTATAACGAATTAGCCTTTCCGAATACGGACTGGCACTGACCGCGACAAGCAGTCGGTCGGTGCTTTTCCACGGGCCCGCTATTCTTTCCTCCGACATGATCTCGCGCAGGTCGCGATCCACGTGCTCGGCCACAACTCGGAGCGCCATTTCACGCAAAGCCGTAAGGTTGCTCTCCCTGAAAAAATTCTTCGCCGCCCATTCTGCGCGCTCGCCGAGATAAACTTTTCCCTCAGCCAGCCGCGACAACAGTTGTTCGGGTGTCAGATCGACAAGCACGATTTCGTCGGCGAGATCGACCACGGAATCGGGAACCGTTTCACTCACCGGCGCGCCCGTGATTTGCCGGACTGTGTCGCTGCGACTGCCGACGTGCTGAACATTTAGCGTCGTAAAAACATCGATACCCGCATCGAGCAGCTCGAGCACGTCCTGATACCGTTTTGGATGACGCGATCCCGGCGCGTTTGTGTGCGCCAGTTCATCAACGACAGCGAGCCCGGGATGCCAGGTAAGAATGGCATCCAAATCCATTTCGGTCAGGGTCGTACCGCGATATTCGATCTGCAGACGCGGCATGATCGGCATGCCTTCCAGCAAAGCTTCAGTTTCTTTCCGGCCGTGCGCCTCGGCAATACCCACGACAACCTCGCACCCTTCAGCCTGCTTCTGCCGCGCAGCTTGCAACATGGCATAGGTCTTCCCCACGCCCGGCGACATGCCGAAAAAAATCTTGAGCTTGCCGCGGGTGGACTCTGTTTCTTCGCGCTTCATACGCGCGAGGATTTCGTCCGGATTCGGTCGCTCGGCTTCGCTCATGGAGCAAATTTACGCACGGTTGCAGTTACGGCGAATAACAGGTTTCCAGAACGTTACCAGTAGCCCGCCAATTACAATGAGCGCGCCGCCGACGAAAATTGGCAGGTTTGGCAACGTGCGGAAAAAATAAAATTGATGAATTGCCAGACAACGAAAAGCATCGCGATATAAGTCCGACGACATGCCCGGAATTCGACCGGCGCCAGATTGAGCAAGGTTCCGTATCCCAAAAGGAAAATCGCGCCAACCAGCATAAGCGGCAGGCGCATGACACCTGGGCGTGATCGTAGATGGCTAGTCTGACGATCGCGTCGCCGCTCACTGCAAGGGTAGTCGCAACCAAAGGGAGTGCAAAAGCAGATAGACTCTATGAGGTGTTCATCGCCTCACGAATTATCCGCCTTTTGCCCTAGCGCAACGCTTTTGGACTGAGTCTTGGATCGGACCAAATAGAAGATCATTACTGCACCGATGGGCAATCCGATTAACGCGCGATAATCGTGACGAAATAAGGCGTTGATTAGATCACCCATGATGTTCACTGTTAAAATTATCAGCGCGACTCGACTTACCCAGAGCGCACCCTGCCACAGACCAATGGCCGCGAGAAAACAAGCTGTTCCGACGGTGACCATGAGCACGATCGACCAACTCCCGATTGATTGAAACGCGACATGCGCATCAGGATTAAGACGCCATAGCGAATCCAGCGCGGTTCCTGGAAAAAGAAGCAGTCCGCTCGTCAGCGCGCACATGGTTGCGCCAAACGCGAAGAACGCGGCGAACCAGCGGTGACGTCGCAACGCTTGCCTCGACGCAAAATTTTCCGCAGCCGTCGCCATTGGCGAAGGTTACGCCTTCGCCGTGATCCACTCCAGTCAGACAACTTAAAAGGGGCGACCGAAGCCGATAAAGACATTGTTGTCCGGGGCGCTGTCCGTCAGCCCAGAAAACGAATAGATGTCGACGGAAAAATTCGGAGTGACTTGATAGATCAGCGGGTGTCGAGCGATCGGCCCAAGGTCTAAAACGTGAAGAGAGCGTCAGCGCTGAACATGACCTGATCTTTGTCGCCGTTGTCGAAGACTGCCTTGCTCGAGTGGTCGTAGCGGATCTCCGGCCTAAACAGTAAGTGCGAAAGAAATGCGTTTTCAGGAAACGGCTTGATCGCGACGCCGAAGCTTGCCGAGTAGAAGTTAGTGCTAACAGGCCCACCGTACCAGAATCCGTTGGCGGCATCCCGATACCACTCCAACCGTGTGTTCAATGTGAAATGTGGATCGATCGCATAACTGAGATAGCCATCGACTGCGCCCCACTGTTTGGCGCCGCCGCTTAAGCCAGGAATCTCTGGAGCGTTCACGAAGTCGATGCCCACGCCGGCGCTCAATTGGTCGGTAATCTTCTGGGTGATAACCAAGTCCAAATACGTCCACCAATGGCTGTTGTCACCTCGAGGTAAATTAGGCCCGACACCGATCGGAAACTCCGGGCCTTCCGTCATTACGAAGGTAACGGCAGTCTTGTCGCTCGGTGCCCAGATAATCCGACCTAGAAAATCCAGAGTGTTGTTCGCGTCGCGGGTTGACTGGTTCCAACCGCGCGTGAATCCAGCTTCGAACGTCCACTTCGGGCTGTACACGTAAGTGAATAATACGCCGCTCTGTGTACCCGGTTCGGCGTATAGAAAGGAGTAGCTATGGGAATACAAGGCTTTGGCAGGGTCGCCAAAGGCATTGTAGATGTTCGCGCTGTAGTGCTCGAACCCCGCCAGTTCGATCCATTTGCCTACTCGAACCCGCATTGGTATGCCGGGCAAGGTGACATCCACCCACGCTTGCAGAAGGTCCCATTGATTGCGGCCAGTTTGATCATCGAGGATTCCGTTTGAATGGATGAATGCGGCGTCGGCGCCGTAAAGGCCTTCCACGCGGAAGCCGACGTCGAACTGATTCTTAGTCGGATCCACCGCTCGCTCCAGGTTCAAGCTAATGTTATCCAGAATGAAACTATTCTTGAACTTGTTATATCCCATGAACGTGGGGCCATCTTCATGATGCGGCGCGCTAAAGTCGTAGAAATAACCGCCCTCGACATATCCGTATAAGTTAAGCCCCAGATCCCTGAGAGGTTTACCGATACCAGTTTGGTCCAGGAGGTTCATTAACGGTGCTGGCGTTGGAGTCGCTGGCAGCTGTTCAGCCGCTGCAGGCGGGATGCCACGCTCCTCGCCTGCGACAGCCACTGCGGCTAGACAAAGAGCAAGCGAGAAAATGAAAAGGTGTTTCATGGTTTAGCAGGAACGATCGGCGCGGTTCGTCCAATGCTCGGTTTGGGCGCAGGACGTTGACGCGCGACACGCGCGATTACAATCCTTCTACGTAGGCCGTCTCGCCGTGGATCGCCTCGTCGAGGCCGAGTTCTTCGTGTGCATCTTCGACGCGCACCGGCGTGATGCGGTCGATGATCCACAGCATCCCAAGCGTGAAAACCAAGGCCCAGACGGACGAGAACAGTCCGGCCGCAAGCTGCTTCGCAAAGAAGCTCGAGTCGCCGGCGAGCAGTCCGTTCACGCCGCCGTTGGCCGCCGGATTCCACGCCGTCGAAGCAAACACGCCAAGTAGAACGATGCCGAGGAAGCCGCCGACACCGTGCACGCCCCACACATCGAGTGCATCGTCCCATCGTAATTTGTTCTTCAGCGCGCAAGCGTAATAGCAGACGACGCCTGCCGAGACTCCGATGATGACGGCGGTTGTCGGCGACACGTAGCCTGCTGCGGGCGTAATGGTCGCGAGACCTGCTACCGCGCCAGTCAGCAACCCGAGGAATTTCGGTTTCTTCGAGACTCGCCAGTCCACGAGCAGCCAGGCGATGGCCGCGAACGAGGCGGCAATGTCGGTGTTGATAAACGCCACCGCGGTGGTCGCATCCACGCGAAACTCGGATCCGGCATTGAAGCCGTACCAACCGAACCAGAGCAAGCCAGTGCCAAGCGCAACGAGCGGAATGCTGTGCGGACCGCGATCCGCGACTTTGCGTTTGCCAACGTAGAGAATGGACGCGAGTGCGGCCATGCCCGCGATGTTGTGGACGACGATGCCGCCAGCAAAATCTTTCACGCCCCATTGCGCCAGCATACCGCCGCCCCAAATCATGTGGACAAAAGGAAAATAGACCAGGATCAGCCACGCCGTCAGAAACAGCATGTAGGCCTTGAAGGTGATTCGGTTGGTGAATGCGCCGGTGATCAGCGCCGGCGTGATGATGGCGAACATCATCTGATAGGCACAGAAAACGATCATTGGGATCGTGTCGTTCGGCGATGGCGTGGACAGGGTGATGCCGCGCAGGCCGGCCCAATTCAGGTTGCCGATGATTCCGAAAAAGTCCGTGCCGCTCTTCTGATCGCCGGAGAAACAAAGCGAGAATCCGAAGGCCCACCACAACACTGTGGTCCAGCCCATCGAGACGAAGCTCTGCATCATGATGGCCAGCACGTTCTTTCGTCCAACGAGTCCGCCATAAAAGAATGCCAGTCCCGGCGTCATTAACATCACCAAGCTGGCGCACAGCAGTGTGAAGGCAGTATTGCCTGTATCGAGATGCAACATTGGTTGTCCTCCGGTAGGCCGCCATTATTTCCACTGTGAGCGGAGGCGTCAAGGCTATGAGAGTGGGTTGAGAAGGCGGTTCAATCCCATGACATTCACGCGCGGCTCGCCCAGAAATCCGAATTGTGGTGGCCGATTGTTTGATAGACAAGAGCGGAATTTTTTTTGGATCGACATATTGATTGTTTTCATTTGCTGGATTGCGGACGCGGATTGTCGATGAACCAGGTCCAGAACAAGATGATTCGGGAAGCGCATCGCGTTTCGCCATACTGAGCGATCGCGTCACTTCCCGATGACGGAGCGCTGCGCCCGTAATTGTATCTGATTAGCGGAACGGAACGGCTTCGTTCCGGCCGCAGACGCCGAAATCAAGTCGCGATGCCTCATGTTCGCTCCCGCATCCATTCCGAGGAATCGGAACAAACACGAAAACGTACGTCCGATCTGTTTTCATCAGTGCAACTGATCGAGCGCAAGATTCAGTTCGTAAAACATTTACACCGGCTTCACCGAACACTCCGAGATCGCGTCCATCCGTGTTTTGCTGCACGAGTTCACGGACTTTGTCTTCGCTCAAGCCACGAGCTTTAGCCACGCGAGCGATTTGCAGTTCGGCATTTTGCAAAGTGATGTGAGGATCGAGGCCGCTGCCAGACGCAGTGACCGCATCAGCGGGAACGGGCTCGTTTTCGCTTGAACCGTTCTCCTTCCGAAATGCGGCGACGCGTTCTTTGATCGCGTCATTCAGTTTTTGAGACGTCGGCCCAAGATTGCTGCCACCCGAATTGGCGGCATCGTACCCGTTGCCAGCCGCTGAGGGACGTGGGTGAAAATATTTTTTTGCGGTGAATGCTTGTGCGAGCAACTTCGACCCGCGCACAGTACCAGCTTGATCCACAATCAGACTGCCGTTCGCCTTGTCGTGAAAGAGCGCCTGTGAAACTCCGAACACGATGAGCGGATAAACGCCGCAGCAAATCACCGCCAAAACCAGTGTGGACACGATTGCGCCCCGAATTTCAGAAAAGAATGCTTTCATAAACTAGATGAGATGGAGCGTCGTGATGATGAGATCGATGAGCTTGATTCCGATGAACGGCACGATAACGCCGCCCAAACCGTAGATGAGCAGGTTGCGCTGGAGAATGGCCAGCGCCCCGATGGGTTTGTACGCGACGCCACGCAGCGCCAGCGGAATCAGCGCGATAATGATGAGTGCATTGAAAATGACGGCGCTCAGGATCGCGCTAATTGGAGTATTTAGGTGCATGATATTCAGCGGCGCGATGGCCGGGAAGGTGGCCATTAACATTGCCGGGATGATTGCGAAATATTTCGCGACATCGTTCGCGATACTGAACGTCGTGAGCGACCCGCGCGTGATCAGCATTTGTTTTCCAATCTCAACAATGTCGAGCAGCTTGGTTGGGTTGCTGTCGAGATCGACCATGTTGCCGGCTTCGCGCGCGGCTTGCGTCCCAGTGTTCATCGCCACGCCCACATCAGCTTGCGCAAGCGCCGGCGCATCGTTCGTTCCGTCGCCAGTCATAGCGATTAGGCGGCCTTCGGCTTGTTCGGCGCGGATGCGCTTGAGCTTGTCTTCCGGGGTCGCCTGCGCCATAAAATCGTCCACACCGGATTCAGCGGCGATCGCAGCCGCCGTGAGCGGATTGTCGCCGGTGATCATCACCGTGCGAATGCCCATCTTGCGTAGCTGAGCGAACCGCTCTTTGATCCCGCCTTTGACAATATCTTTCAGCTCAATCACGCCGAGCGTCAGCATGTCGGAGGCCACGACGAGTGGCGTGCTGCCGCGATGCGAAATTTCATCCACCGTTTTCGCGACCGCTTGCGGATAAACGCCGCCCGCCGATTCGACAAAGCTGCGCACAGCGTCTGCCGCACCTTTGCGCACGCGCATGGTCGGTTGCGCGGCATTCGCATGAAGATCGACGCCACTCATGCGGGTCTGCGCCGTGAACGGCACGAACGTCGCTTCCAACTCGTGCATGTCGCGCGCGCGCAATCCGAATTTCTCTTTCGCTAGCACGACAATCGAGCGGCCCTCAGGCGTTTCATCGGCCAGCGAGCTCAATTGCGAGGAAGCGGCCAGATCGTTAGGCGAAACGCCCGGCGCGGGATGAAACGCGACTGCCATTCGGTTGCCGAGCGTGATTGTTCCAGTTTTGTCGAGCAGCAGAACATCGACATCTCCTGCGGCTTCGACCGCGCGTCCGCTCATTGCCAGCACGTTGCGCTGAAGGACGCGATCCATTCCGGCGATACCAATTGCGCTGAGCAATCCGCCAATCGTTGTCGGGATCAAACAAACCAACAACGCAATAAGCACGGGAATGGAAAATAGTGTGCCTGAATAGATGCCAAACGGCTTGAGCGTCACGCAGACGAGCAGAAAAATGAAAGTCAATGCGGCCAGCAGAATCGTGAGCGCGATTTCGTTAGGCGTCTTCTGACGCTGCGCACCTTCTACCAACGCGATCATTCGCTCGAGAAAGCCCTGGCCTTTTTCCATCGTCACTCGGATGACAATGCGGTCGCTCAGCACACGTGTGCCGCCGGTGACCGCGCTGCGATCGCCACCGCTTTCACGAATCACAGGCGCGGATTCGCCGGTGATCGCCGCTTCGTCCACGCTGGCGATGCCTTCGATCACGTCTCCGTCTGCCGGGATAACATCTCCCGCTTCGCAAACCACGATGTCGCCTTTTTGCAGTATCGGAGCTGGAACTTGCTACCTCGCGACCATTCTGCAGGCGACGGGCCATTGTCGTCCGTACGCGCTTTCCGCAACGTGGCCGCTTGCGCCTTGCCGCGACCTTCCGCCATCGCTTCGGCGAAATTAGCAAACAACACGGTAAACCAGAGCCAGATCGCCAACTGTGTCACGAAGCCGCGCAGACCCGACTCAGAGGTAAAGATTCCGACCGTCGTCAGCGCCGCGCCGACCATGGTCACAAACATGACCGGGTTCTTCACCATCAGGCGTGGATTGAGCTTCTTGAACGCGTCGCCGATCGCGGGACCAACAATGTTCCAATCAAAAAGAGAGCGCGATTTCTGCGTCATAAGGAGTAACTCGCCAGAGAGATTGCGATGTCATTAACACCTGGCTTTAGCCGGGTGTGTGCCGGACCTAAGAAGCTAGAAGTTGTTTCAACAGCTTTTACCCACTCGCTGAAAAACCGTTGAAACGGTTTTGTCTGATGTATGGTGCCTAACACACGACTGAAGTCGGGTGTTAATGAGAAAATTTCGGTCGGCTTCATCACTTCGATGTCGCTTCAAAAAAGTTTTCCGCCCAGCATGAGGAAATGCTCGACGACGGGACCAAGCGTCAGAGCCGGGAGAAAATTCAGCGCGCCGATCAAGAGCACCGTGCCGATCAACAAAATAAAGAACGTTCCTCCGTGCACCGGGAACGTCCCTGCGCTTGCCGGCGTAACTTTCTTTTGAACTAAAGATCCAGCAAGAGCCAGGATCGGGACGATCATCAAGAACCGGCCGATCAACATCCCGAGGCCCAGCGTGGTGTTGTACCACGGCGTATTTCCATTTAATCCCGCGAATGCACTGCCATTGTTCCCTGTAACTGAACTGAAGGCGTAAAGAATTTCGCTCAAACCATGCGGGCCATTGTTATTCAATCCGGCCAAGCCCCATTTGCTGACGACCGCCCAAGCGGCGAAACCGAGAATGTCGATCGCGAGGATGAGCAAGGCGAGCATCGCCATCTTGACGTCGTAAGATTCGATTTTTTTGCCGAGATATTCCGGGGTACGGCCGACCATCAATCCCGCGATGAAAACCGCGAGCACGACGAAGACCAGCATTCCGTACAGGCCCGCGCCGACGCCACCGAAGATGATTTCTCCGAGTTGGATATTGAATAAAGGAACAAAACCACCAAGTGGAGTGAACGAGTCATGCATCGAGTTCACCGCGCCACACGAGGCGTCCGTGGTGATCGTGGCAAAAAGCGCGGAGTTGAAGATGCCGAAACGGACTTCCTTGCCTTCCATGTTCCCATCGGCCGCGGTGACGCCGAGATTGTGATGGATTGGGTTGCCGTTCGATTCAGCCCACCAGCAGAGCAGCACGCCGCCGATGAATAATGCCAGCATTGCGGCCCACACTGTCCAGCCATGCTTTTGGTTCTTCACCATCCGGCCGAGATAGTAAGTAAGCCCACTGCCGATGGAAAAGATCGACAGCATCTGAAAGAAATTCGACAGCGGCGTCGGATTCTCGAACGGATGCGACGCGTTGGCATTGACGTAACCACCGCCGTTTGTGCCGAGCATTTTCATCGCGATCTGCGAAGCCATCGGGCCTTGCACGATGTTCTGTTCGGTGACGGTCTGCTCTTCCATCACCGGCTTTCCAGCATACGTCCACACACGGCTTTGCCATCCTTGTCCACCTTCGCGACAGAGACCTTCATCGGCTCGACCAAAGTCGCTTTGGTGTACGGTTTGAAGTTTTGGATCATGCCCTGCGACACGAGGAAGACCGCGAACACGACGCAAATCGGGACTGAGCAAGTAATAGGTCACGCGGACGAGATCGACCCAGAAGTTGCCGATAGTGTGGCCGAATGTCGCGCAATACCACGAACCAAAGCAGCCGCGATAGCAATGCCGGTTGCGGCGCGACACGAAATTGTGAAAAACCAGCCGACCATTTGCGAGAAGTACGACATGGTTGATTCACCGGCGTAGTTCTGCCAATTGGTGTTCGTGGTGAAACTTGTCGGCAGTGTTGAACGAACAGATCGGGACTAACTCCTGCCAGTTTTTGCGGATTCAACGGCAGATAATATTGCAAGCGCAGGATCGCGTAAGTGAACAAGCAGCCCACCAAACTGAAGAGCAGCATCGCGAGCGTGTATTGCTTCCAATCGTGCTCTTTGCTTGAATCGACGCCCATCAAACGATAAGTCACGCGTTCGAGCGGACGCAGCACCGGATCGAGCCACGTTCTGCCGTTCGCATCGAGCACTTGCAGCAGATAAAGCCCCATCGGCTTCGTGATCACCACGAGGGCGACGATGTAAATGGCGAATTGAAACCAGCCTGAAGCTTGCATGGGATCTTAAAATTTCTCAGGACGGATCATCGCCACGAACAAGTAAGCAAACAGTAGCAGCGCGATGATCCCAACGATGATTGTTCCCATGTGGTCGCTCCTAGAGGTGGTCGCAAAAGCGCACGTAAAGAGCGCTCACGACAAAAAAGAGAATCACGGTTCCTGCGAAAACGAGGTCGCTCATTGCTTCTCTTTCGGCTGCTCGCAAAAGCGCGAGTAAATCCCGTTCACGCCCAGAATGACGATGATTCCTACGATAATGAATTCGCTCATAAACTTGCCCAAATCTGAGCGAACTTTCGCCGTGGCGTTAGTTAAAGTGTTTCGGGAAAGTGTTAAAAAAACATTAATGCTGACCCGGAGCGACGCTCGCGCTACCCGAGAAGAACAAGATCGACACCAATACAAATGCCGGAATTAGGATTGGAAGGGCGAACTTCCAGATATAGTCGATAAAGCTCGGCGTTGGAACATGCGCATGCTCGGCAATCGTCTTCACCAGCAGGTTGGGAGCGTTGCCGATATAGGTGAGTGCGCCAAAGAACGTCGCACCCAGCGAGATCGCGATTAATTCGCTGCTGTTTTTGGAAATAAAGTCGGCCACGTGCGACGGTTCGTTGATGTTAAAGTGGTGAAGTCCGAGCGCTGCCGCGAAAAAAGCGAGATAGGTTGGCGCGTTATCGAGCAATGCGGAGAGTAAGCCGGTTGCCCAAAAGAATGCCGTCTGGGAAGTCAGTCCCAGTTTCTCGGCTGATCCTTCCATGTATTCCAAAACCGGAATCATCGTTCCGAAAATGCCGAGAAAGAGCCAACCGACTTCTTTGAGCGGTGCCAAAGCAAAATTGTTCGCTTCGCGAATGCGCTGTGGCGTAGCGAAATAGGATCCCAGCGCAATCAATACCATGAGCGGCTCGCGCCAGCCCACGCGCGCGGCGATGAGAGCGGCCAGAAGCGCAAGCAGAAAAAGGAAGTTCTTGGAGCCGTCGCAGCGCCATCGCGTGATCTCGCTTTCATGGATGGCCCTTTTGCGCGAGCGAAGATTGATAAGATCGAGCACAAAAAAGACGGCCAGCACAATCGCGACGGTCAGCAGCCATTGGCGCCAGCAATTTTGCAGCGTCCAGCCAAACGGCACGCCTTTGAGAAATCCCAGGATGAGCGGCGGACCCACCGGCAACAGCGCGCCGCCGATGTTGCTGACCAGAAAAATAAAGAAGGCGATATGCATCGGCGCGACCCGGCCTCTGTTCATCGCGATCCACGGGCGGATAAGCAGGATCGAAGCGCCGATGGTGCCGATTAGATTGCCCAAGAGCGCGCCGACAAAGAGGAACAGAGTGTTTCTCATCGCGCCGCTCGGCGATTTGACGCGTAAATGAATTCCGCCCGCGACAACGAAGAAAGAACCGACCACGACCATGAAAGTCGCGTAATCGATTCCCGCATGAACGACGCGCGCGGACTCCCTAACAACCAAGAGATAATAAAGGCAAACTATGCCTGCGAGAGCAATACAAAGCTTGTGGTAATGACGTTCCCAATGACGCTGAGCGATGAGCGGAGCGAGTGCGATCGCAGCAAGCAAGATCACAAACGGCAGCATGATCGACCAATTCGCATGCGCCATGACCACATCCAGAAGCCGAAATCATCTTGCCATTGGACTTATCGCCGTGCGATCCGTCAATGAAACTCGGCTTTGTGGCGCCTGCTTTGAGGAGTGGTTCGTAGACGCAGGCGGGCGTCGATCAGCTTCAGGATGCGTGTGGCACAGCTCGCAGGTGCACGGCGACTTCGATCTCGGCGGTCTGCGGAAACATGTCGAGCGGCGTGACCGAGTCGATGATGAACTTATCCTGCAAGTCCCTCAAATCGCGCGCGAGTGTCGACGGATTACACGAGATGTAAATCAACGTGGCTGGCGCAAGATCAACAATCGCTTTTCGCACAGCCGCGCTCAGCCCGGTCGCCGGAGGATCCACGATCAGAGTCAGGAACGACGGCTTCCCAGCCGTCGCGTCTGACCCTCGACGGCTAAGAAGCCGTCGCTCCTTGTTATTCAGCTTCGACGTCGTCTGCAATGTAGGTTTCTTTCTCGGTCGCGTTTTCTCTCGCAGCCGCGATTGCGAACTTGTCCCAATCAATCCCAATTACGCGTTCAAATTTGTCGAGCAACGCTTTTGCAAAAAATCCAGCGCCGCAATAGGCGTCGATCAACACTTCCTGATTCGGCGGAACGAGATCGACAACCAAATCGCGTAACGCATCCGCGACCTCGTCGTTTGTTTGGGCGAACACGCGCGACTCGGAACCGCCCCGCAAAGTGTAATGGCCATCGCGCACGTATGGTTGGGCGCGTAATTCCGCGAGCGCACGATTGACTTCTTCGCGCGAAATCGGGCAGTGCTCGATGTCGAGCAAGCGACGTGAATCGCGGCGGAAAAAACCAATTACTCCGTCCTGCGCGTGAACAGTGATTCGATTACGATATGCGTACTGCCTGGGCGACGGAACGATCGGCCGCATTGGAACATCCTTGAGTTTGCCAATCCTGTGGAGAGCGTCACGAACCTGTCGCCATTTGATCGCAAGCTGATGTTCATAGCTGACATGCTGGTAAGCGCATCCTCCGCATCGGCCGAAATACGGGCACTCGGGCGTTACACGATGTGGCGAACTTTCCTTCACCTCGAGCAGTTCGGCTTCGGCGAATTGCTTTTTCTCGCGCACGATTTCAGCGGAAACGATCTCGCCCTCAATCGTGTACGGAACAAAGACAGCCTTGCCTTGTTCTCGCGCAACGCCTTTTCCGCCAAAACCGACATCTTCGATTCTTAGATCGACAACGCGCATCTCATCAACATCCTGCTTCAGCTGGGTGGCCCTGCCAACCAAACACTGCGAACCGCTTTACCGGTTTTGCACGCACACAGAAAACCGCTAAAGCGGTTGAATGAGATGGCTTTGATTTGATCACCGCGCTGAAGCGCGGTGTTAATGAGACGTCTCCACTATCATGTTGGACTGATGGCGCGCTCGATGGCGGCTTCGAGGTCGTCGAGCTTGATAGGTTTGATGAGATGCTCCGAAAAGCCTGCTTGTAAACTTCTTTCGATATCTCCGTTGTTGCCGAAACCGCTGATGGCGATTCCCGGAATATTGGAGATCGCGCGCACTTGCATCATCAGATCCATGCCGCTGCCATCGGGAAGGGCAATGTCGCTGATAAGCAGATCGAACTTGTTGCGCGCGACCGCCTCCATGGCGGAGAGCACATCATGAGCCGCCGCCACGAGGTGCCCACGGCGGATCAGCAGTTTCTCGAGCGCAGCGCATGTGTCTTGATGATCGTCAACGAGCAGAATCTTGAAACCTTGCTGCGA
The DNA here is from genome assembly GCA_963840305.1 of uncultured Verrucomicrobiae bacterium. Classification (GTDB taxonomy): domain Bacteria; phylum Verrucomicrobiota; class Verrucomicrobiia; order Chthoniobacterales; family UBA10450; genus Udaeobacter. The sequence continues at coordinate 354,511 of CAWIYE010000004.1, read as the reverse complement.
AGCTCCACTGCTTGCGTTTGGTGCGGCGACGGCTACGTCAGTCGGCGGGAGCGTTTGCATCGATAAGCTGAATGTTGAGCCGCGATTGCGTCCGTCGCTTTGCACAGTCAACATGCCGCCATGCGCTTGCGCGAGGGATTTTGAAATGGCCAGACCCAGACCCAGCCCGCCAAAGCGGTGTTCAAACGAGCGGTTACCCTGTTCGAACGGATCAAAAATGCGCTGCATGACTTCCGGTTCCATGCCGATCCCGGTGTCGCGCACGCTAATCGCCAAAACTTCCGGCGAAGGATTGGAAGAGGAGACAACGATCTCTCCATCCTCCGGCGTGAACTTGATCGCGTTCTTGAGGAGGTTCCAGATGATTTGCTGAAACTTCGCGGCGTCCGCCGTCACGTAATGCGTATTTGCCCGCAAATTCAGATGCACGTGAAGCTTTTTGGCTTCAGCTTCCGTGCGGCAAATCTCCGCCACATTCGAGAGCGCCAGATGCGCATCGACCGACGCAAATCGAAGTTGCATTTTGTCTCTGGCGATCCGGGTGAAGTCGAGCAGGTCGTCAATGAGCTGGGTTTCTAATTCGACATTGCGACGGATCATGGCGAGGGCCGCTTTAGTATCTTCAGTTTGCGCCGGCTCTGCCTCAAGCGACTCCAACGCGGAGACGACCGGCGTGAGCGGCGTGCGAAGCTCATGCGAAAGCATCGCCAGGAAATGGTCTTTGGTGCGATTGGCCGTTTCCACGACTGCCTTTTGCTGCTGAAGTTCTTCCTCAATGCGCCGTCGCTCGGCCATCGCGGCGGAAAGCGCCATCGCCGTAATCGTCAACACCGCTACCCACGATTGCAGCGCAAGCAGCGACTGATTTTCAGTCGCTCGAACGAATGCGCCGAAGCCATGCAGCGTTCCCCACACCGCGATCGCGGACAAAATGAAGATACCAGTGGCCGTCTCGCGTTGACTGAAGCGGAACGCGGTCCAAATCACAACGGGTCCACATAGAAAAGCGATGGGATAATTCCGCGACGAAATGTCGAGCCTACCGCCAAAGACGACTCCGCTCAGCAATACCAGTAAAAGGAGGAGCGCGCCGACTTCTGCGGCTTCCTTTTTGTTCCAGCGCCGCTTTGAGGCAGCACTCCAGAGAAGAACAAGGGGAGTGAAAACAAGGTCGCCGGTTGCATCGCCGAGCCACCATGTCAGCCAAATCGCGCCGTAATTTGTCCAATCGGCAAAGCCAGCGAGCGCAAGGCTCGTCACACCAAAAACAGGGCTGACGATGGTGCTAATCGCTGCCGCGAGCGCAAATTTGAAAACGCATTGGGGGCGACCAAAGGCATTCGCGCCGTCGGCAAATCGATTCACCAACCACGCCCCCGCGAGCGCCTCCAGTGTGTTGCCGGTGGCGATGGAAAATGATGTGGGAACGTTTCCCGCAGTGGTGACGTTCACCAAAAATGCGCCAACGAAGATGGCCGGCCAAACGCGATAATCCAGCAAAAGCAAAATGGCCAGCGCGATTCCCGCAGGCGGCCATACTGGCGATGCGCTGGCGTGCAATGATGCCAGCGTTAAACCGAGCTTGCCGGCGATGAAATATATGACGGTTAAGATGCCGATGAGCGGCAGCAAGGAGAAACGTCGCGATCGCATCGCCAACCGCCTTTTGCGAGTTGGCTACTTTTACGCTGGCGTCAAGCTACGTCAATACGACTCGTACATGCGCCGCAGTCGCTTAAGCCTCCGAACAACGGGCAAGCTGGACGGAAACTGATGCTAGTTGAAATCCTGGTGCGAATCGCGCACGTAAGGATATTTTGATTCGTTACCCACCTCAGGAGGAAATTCCGGATAGCCGGCATGAATATAGGGGATGTCCGGCGGTAGAATCGGATAGTAGCTGTTGTGCCAAATTGGAAAAGGAAACGTCAAAATCTCAATAAGACCTGCTACGTGTCGTGCGCCCGCGCGCCCCAGTCCGCGCCAAACGCCATAACCGGCCCCCGCGGAATTGCCTTCTGTTTGGTTGACTTGGTTAACCGTCACAAAGAATTCAGTCGGAGCGATAAAAAAATTCGACATGCCGCGACCAAGCTTGCGCGTTGGCCCGTAATCATTCCCGGGGGGTCTTGAATATCGGCCAAGGCTGCGCTGGCAAGGGCAGCGACCGTTGCGAGGGTAAGGATTGTTTTCATAGGCGTTCCAAACCAGTTAAATGATTCCAAAGAGCAAAGGCAATACTTATTTTCGCTCTTCCGCCGCAACCTGCTTCTGCGTCTTCAACATCGAAATACCTGATCGTGATCGCGAGAATGAGCACGATAATGCCGAGTGACAGACTCCAGTCGGCACGGGAAGATAATTGGCGATAATCATTTTGATCCCGACGAAGGCGAGCACGAAGGCGAGCCCGGTTCTCAGGTAAATGAAACGATCCATCAGTCGCGCCAACAGAAAGTAGAGCGACCGCAAGCCGAGAATCGCACAGATGTTGGACGTATAAACGATGAACGGGTCCGCGTAATGGCAAAGACTGCCGGGATCGAATCGACCGCAAAGATCAGGTCCATGACTCGATCACGATCATGGTCAAAGCGAGCGGTGTCAGCATCCAGCGGCCATCCACGCGGACATGAAAATGCTCGCCATGAAATTCGCGAGTGATCGGAAGCCGATTCGGCGGCACGTCCGTAATCACGCAGCTCTTCGCGTAAAATCAGGGACTGCACGTTTTCCAAAAAGCATTCGTACGGCGGTGACGAGCAGGAAGAGACCGAAGAGATAGAGAACGAAATGGAACCGCTGCACCAAGGTGATGCCGAGCAAGATCATGATGCCGCGCATGACGAGAGCCCCGAGAATTCCCCACACTAAAACGCGATGTTGTGCGACGGCGAGGAACGCGAAGATAAGCGAAAGATCATCACGAAAACGAAAATATTATCGATGCTCAGCGAATACTCGATGAGATAACCGGTGAGAAAATCGAGGCCTGTGCTGTGGCCCTTTGATGCACCAGACCAGGCCATTGAAAGCCAGCGATACGATTACCCAGATGAAGGTCCGTTGGAGCGCAGCGCGCATGCTTAATTCGCGACCGCGGCGCTTGGAGGTGTAGAGGTCGATTCCGATCGCGACGAAGACGCCGATGTGAAACGCGATCCAAAACCAGATGCTCGTCGTCACGTCGCGAGATTTTCATGCGACGAGCCGCGCGGCAACTCCGAAAATATTCGCGAGCAAGTCGCAAATTGCGCACTCGTCTCATGGGTGATGGCGTATCTTCCAGGAGGTGATATTGTCTGCCCTGCAAAAATGGACGCTGAATTACAAAAGCTCGTCGAATCGGGAAAGCTCACGTCCAAAGCCGCCGAGCACCTGGAAAGACTAAAGCCGGGCACATTTTGTCTGCACAAGAGTTGGGGATTCGGTCGTGTGCGCGAGTGGAACCTGCTGCTCAATCAGATCGTAATCGATTTTGACAGCAAGAAGTCCCATCCCATGCAGGTCCAGTACGCGGCGGAAAATCTTACGCCGCTCCCGCCGGAGCATTTTCTCGCACGCAAGGCTATCGATCTGGCGTCGATCAAAAAATTCGCCAGGGAAAATCCGGCGGCGCTAGTGCGGAACATCTCTGGAAAGTTTGGATGGACAAAGCGACGCCGCAGCAAATCAGTGAATGGCTGGTCGGCGACGTTTTCACCGAGGCGGAATGGAAACGCTGGTGGGAATCAACGAAAAAAGCGCTCAAGGCGAGCGGCGCTTTTTCGATTCCCGCAAAAAAGACCGAGCCAATTCAAATCCGCGGCGAAGGCATATCGCACGCCGACGAATTAATCGCCGCTTTCAATAAAGCGCGACAGCCGAAGGAGCAAATCGCGGCGCTCGAGCAAGATCATAAAATCTTATCAGCAATTTAAGGAGCCTGACAAACAGCTTCAGCCGATCATCGTCACCGTCGAGAACACGGCAGCGCGCAACCAAAAAATGCATCCTGCGCTCGCGTTCGAGCTGATCATGGCGCGCGACGATTTGCTCGGGAGCTTTCCGTCCCTCCACACAACCCACGTTGGTCTGACTCTTTCGAAATTAATTCTTGAGGAAGAAAAGCGACTGATATCGATCCTGCCGAAGTTGCCGGCGGCAAAAGAGAAACGGGTCTTGGAAGCGATACCGTCGGCGCTTGGTCCGGGCTGGACGGAACGGGCCTTACACTTGATGGAGAGGAGTCACGGCCGCATGGTCGGGCAAATTGCGCGCATCTTGGGTGAAGGCGGGCAGCATGTTGAGCTTCAGACAATGCTGGAGCGAAGTATTCGCGAACACTCTGCTACAAGCGAAATGCTGATCTGGCTGTGCAGCGAACGGAAAAACTGGAACGAGCTGATTACGCCAGATTTGCTCGGCGCGATTCTCGCCGCGCTGGAGCGGGAACAGCACAACGCTCCCGGTCGTGCCAGCAAATTGCAGCGTGCTGTGGCCGACGATCGGCAATTGCTTGGAGATATTTTTAAAAACGCCGATGTGGCTCTTGCGCGCGACGCGATGCGGCGGCTCCAGCTAAGTCCGCTCTTCGATGAGTTGACGAAACGTTCGCTCCTGGCGCGGATGGTGAAGGTTTATCCGGAACTGGAAAGCATGATCGCAGGCGTGGAAGCACAGGACAAGGCGGCGTCATTGGTTGTTTCCTGGAGCAGCCTGGAAAAGCGCAAGGCCGAATACGAAGAACTCGTAAAAGTAAAAATTCCCGAGAACCGCAAAGAAATCGCCCTTGCCAGGTCGTATGGCGATCTGAGCGAAAATTTTGAATTTAAAGCAGCCAAACAAATGCAAAGCGTGTTGATGCGACGCAAAACCGAGCTTGAGCAAATGCTGCACAACGCGCGCGGGACTTCCTTTGAGAATGCCGATACGTCGCGTGTTTCCATCGGCACAATTGTCACGGTGCGCGACGCGGAGACGAACAAGGAAGAAACCTACACAATTTTGGGCGCGTGGGACGGCGATCCGGACCGGCACATCATTTCGTATCAAACTGCCATTGGTCAGTCGCTGCTCGGTCATGAAGTCGGTGAGACTGTTTCTCTAAGCACCGAACACGGCGCCGTCCCAATTTACGATTGTTTCAATCCAACCTGCGCCGCCGGACCAGAGCTGCGCACGCACCGGATCTTCCCAGCGCAGTCTGCCGTCGAAGCGGCGATCGCCGAGTAGCCTCTCCCAGCTTCAACCGCCTGACTAAATCAGCAGTTCGTAGGAGAGAATGCTCAGGCAATAGATTGCCGCGGTTTCCACTCGCAGGATGATTGGGCCGAGTGTGATCGGCTGACATCCATGTCGTCGCGCAAGCGCAAGTTCCGCAGGCGTGAAATCGCCTTCCGGCCCAACAAGCATCAATACGCTCCGAGGCACGATGCTGATGTTCACTCGAATAATCTGCGAGGATCTTCTTCAAGTGCTGGGCATCGGGCTGGAGCGATCCGATTAGCCGAAGATCGAATGATTCTGCCGCCGCCGCAGAAAATAATTCTGCCAATTTTTTCGGCGTGTGCACGCGCGGCAGCCAATTCTGGCCGCATTGCTTGGCCGCTTCAATCGCGATCTGCTGCCATTTAGACTGTTTTTGTGCTGCGCTTTCGGAATTGACCTGCACAATGGTGCGATCCGAAATGATCGGCGCAATTTCGGTTGCACCGATTTCGACTGCCTTCTGCACGATCAGTTCCATGTTTTTCCCTTTTGGAATGGCCTGTCGCGAGAACAATCCGGCACCGCAGCGGCGGCGTCTCCGCTTCGTGCAATTTTCGTAGATCCAATTTCGTCGCCAGTTAGATCGACAATTTCCGCTGTAATTTCGCGTCCTTGTCCGTTGAAAAGGACCACCTTCTCGCCGCCTCTGATGCGCAGAACGTTGCGCGCATGGTAAGCCTCCGATCCAGTCAACGCGAGCGCGCCGCGATTCCAATTCTCCGGCGAGATGTAGAAGCGATGCATGCGACCTATCGGACTAATACGACTTATGAGTAATCAGCTGCGATAACCGAGTTCAGCGCTAACACCTCGGTCAGTGATTTGCTTATCTGCGCCTCTACGCCACGCTGTTGAAGGGCTGCGATTACGCTCTCTGTGGGAATGTTTCCAACCAGCGCGTCCTGGGCGAATGGGCATCCACCAAGACCACCGAGGGCCGAATCTAAGCGACGGCAACCCACATCATAAACGGCCAGCACTTTTGCCGCTGCTTGCTCGGGCCTGCTGTGGAGATGCACACCAATCTCGTAATCGGCGTATTGGTTCGTGACTGATTGGACAACACGGCGAATCAGATCGACTGCCAGCGACACCGACGGTGTCAGCAAGCGAAATGGATCGAATACCAATGTCGGCTAATTTCTTCACCGCCTGGCACACTTCATCCTCATTCCACGGATCGCCATACGGATTTCCGAACGCCATGGAAATGTAAGCGACGATGCTGAGCCCTGCCTTGTCAGCCGTTGGCTTTTAATCGATTGCAACACTCTGTAGCTGTCTTCGAGCGTCTGGTTTTGGTTTTTGTGCAGAAACGTCTCTGAGATCGAGTATGGAAACCCCAAGGTGGTAACTGCTTTGGTGCTAATCGCGCGCTCAACGCCTTTCTCGTTTACGACGATGCCGATGATTTCGACGTCGTCAGGTAAATCGATTTGCTCCAGCACTCTTCTCGCTATCGGCCATTTGTGGAACGGCTTTAGGAGAGACGAAACTCACTGCATCAATGTGCTTAAAGCCCGCCTCGATCAGAGCGCGCAGGTAACGTGCCTTCAATTCCGCTGGGATTTGCCGCTTCAAGCCCTGCCAGGCGTCCCGCGGGCATTCGATCAGTTTGACAGCATTGCGGACCACGGAAATTGCGCTGGCTATTTGAAAAATTCCTTGGCGCGCTCGAAGAAACTTTTGCGCATCGGAGTGTTTTCCTCACCACAAAGCGCAGCGAATTCCTCCAGCTTCTGGCGTTGCTCGGCATTCAATCGCGATGGCACCTCGACAATTAGACGGGCGAATAAATCGCCGTGAGCCGCGGCCGTTGACGTTCACGATTCCTTTGTCGCGGAGTTTGAACATTTGCCCGCTTTGCGTGCCGGCGGGCACTTTCAGATGCGCTTTGCCTTCCAGTGTCGGCACATCGATCTCGCCGCTCAAGGCTGCAATGGAGAATGGGATCGGCACCTCGCAATAGAGATCGTCACCTTCGCGCTGAAAAATTTTGTGTTCCTTGATATGAATCACCACGTAAAGGTCGCCGGGCGGACCGCCGCCGATGCCAGCCTCGCCATTGCCTAACGAACGCAGCCGGGTGCCTTCCCTGATTCCAGGGGGGATTTTCAGTTTAACCCGGCTCAATTTTTCCACACGCCCCTCGCCACGGCATTTCTGGCACGGTTTCTCAATTATCTCACCTGCACCGTGACAGCGAGGACATGTCTGCGAAATGTGAAAAAATCCACGTGAACTGACGACCTGGCCACGACCGCCGCAGGTGGAACAGCTGATTCTGCGCGAACCTGGTTCGGCGCCGCTGCCCTGGCATTCATCGCAAGCATCCAGCTTCTCGATTTCAATCTCTTTGTCCGCACCAAAAGCTGCCTCTTCCAATTTGATTTCCATGTCGTAGCGCAGATCCGAACCGCGCCGGCGGTCTTCTGTGCGTGACCCACCGCCGCCGAAGAACGTGTCGAAAATTCCGCCGGCTAGGCCGCCTCCGCCGAACACTTCACGGAAAATCTCGAACGGATCGTGGAACACGCCGCGGCCGAAACCGGCTCCGCCTGGGGCGAATGCTGCGTGGCCGAAGCGATCGTAGGCAGCGCGTTTGTCTGGGTCCATGAGGACATCGTACGCTTCGCCTAACTCCTTGAATTTTTCCTCCGCGTTCGGGTCGTCCGGATTTTTATCTGGATGAAACTTCACCGCGAGTTTGCGATAAGCGCGTTTGACCTCCTCTTCGGTGGCGCTTCGTCCAACGCCCAGCACCTCGTAGTAATCGCGTTTGTTCGTGGTGGCCATATGGCTACAAGTCTATGTGACTAATGGAATTGATGGGATTCAGAGGCAAGAAGCGCCCATCATTTTCCCGGTCCGCTGGAAACGACCACCTTTGCCGGCCTAAGCAATCGGTCTTTAAATCGATAGCCGCGACGGGTCTGACGCAAGCACCATCGCTTCGGGAACTTGATCGCTCGGCTCATGTGCAATTGCTTCATGCAGGTTTGGATCAAACGTTTTGCCATCGGCCTCGATCGGTTGCAGCCCATTTTCCACCAGCAAATCGTTCAGTTGTTTTTGGACGAGAATCATCCCCGAATAAATGGGCGACTGTTGTTCGCCCTGCTCTTTTGCGGCTGCGAGCCCAAGCTCAAAATTATCGAGAATTGATACTAACCGCTCGAGTAACGCGCTGTTGGCGTATTTGATCGCCTCTTCCTTTTCGCGCGTTGAGCGCTTTTTATAGTTTTCGAAATCAGCCTGACTGCGCAACGCGAGGTCGCGGAAACCGGTCGAGATCGGCTTGCAAGCCGCTCATCGGATCTTCGGCGTCAGTTTGCTCGGCGCCAGCAGCGGTGGCGGACGCGCCGAACGAAGACGACATCTTCAACGATGCCGGTTCTCGTGTTCCTTTGTTTTGTTGAGAAACAGGAATTTTTTTCATGTTTTGCGGATGGCAATCACGGTTATATCATCATTTTGAGGGGCGGAGCCGGTAAAGTCGCGCACTTCCTGAATGATTCTTCTTTACAATCGCCTGCGCGCCATCGTCTGCGCTGGCGCGGACCGATTGCATCATGCGATCGAGACCGAACTCGTCTCCCTCGGTGTTTAGCGCTTCAGTCACACCGTCGGTGTAAAGCACGAGGCAATCATCACGCTCGAGCGGGACGGCGAAGTCAATTGTAAGCCTATCAAACACGTTTCCACTGTCAATTCCCACGACCATTCCGGGCGATTTTACCGGTGTAACAGTTTGCGCCTGGCGTTGGTAAAGCAACGGGGCGTCGTGTCCTGCGCGCGCGAGGGTGATGCCATTGCGCTGTTGGTCCAGAATGAGGTAGGCCATGCTGATGAACATGTCTTCCTTGATGTCGGGATAAAGCTGGCGGTTCACCTTTCGTAGCACATCGGCCGGAGACGGGTTGCGAGCCGCCTCAGCGCGCAAAACACTGCGGCAAATTGCCATGATCAGCGATGCCGGCACGCCTTTGCCCGAAACGTCTGCTATTGCCACGCCCAATCGTTCTTCATCGACGCGGATATAATCGAAGTAATCCCCGCTTACCTGGCGGGCTGGCACATTAATACCACTAATCTCGAATCCATTGATCGCCGGCGCTTCTGACGGGAGCAAAATGCGCTGGATATCCCGGGCAATCTCAAGATCGTGGTCCAGCCGCTTCTTTTCGTTCGCCATTGAGTAAATGATGGCGTTGTAGAGCGCAAAGGCAGATTGCTCGGCGATCGATTTAAAAACGACGAAATCACCCTGCGAAAAGGCCGCACCTGTCGGGCCATTGGCGAGCGCCAGCACACCTAGATCTTGATTTCCATACCGGAGTGCCGCGGCTGTGACCGAGGAACTGCCAAAAGCGCTGCCACGCAATTTCGCCAACTCCGGCGCCTCCGAGAAATCGTTTAAGCAAACAGATTGCCCCGTTTGCCAAATGCGGCCAATCAATCCTTCGCCTGAGACAACGGTGTGAAGCCGTAGATAGCTCTCCAGCGCGACGGGATTGGCGGACGCCTGCTGCAAGATATGCAGCGGAATATCGACCACCGGTGGACAACCTTTAGAGATAAAAGCCGGCGTGAGCTTCGCACCGGTGCGATCGGTCACATAGAGTGCTCCGCCGTATGCGTCCAGAACGCGTGTAGCACCTTCGACAATGAGCCGATGAAGTTCCTGAGGCCGAATGGTCTCCCGGAAAGCTTCGCCGAGACCGTGCAGAAAATCGAAAACCAGCGTTTCCTCGACTTGGATCTCCTCGTGAGAACGCTCCAGAGTGCGAATCCGCCGCGTCTGGAGATAAGCGGTAAGAATCCATCCGCCAACAGACGCGACAAGCAGTCCGAGGAGAAGAGTCGGCCACATCGTGCGAGGGCCAGCCTACTTCAAAGGCGTCTCGTGATGAAGGTCTTGTCTTAGGAAATCGAGAACGTCCTTAAACCGAAACAGATTTTCCGGTGCTGCTTCGCAAAGCGCCTCGTGCGCCTCTAGCATCGTTTCTGTCTGCTCCTTTTTTTTGACCTCTGGCGGCCGGCTTTCGGGGGTTTGCTCAAGCGCTTCATATTCAGGCGCGCGCGCGCCGTTGGCGTGAATATCAAAAATCTGATCCAGACCCAGGCCCGAGAGAAGCTCTTGGCTGCGGTCTTTACAATGAACGATATGAAGATGACCCTGGCCAAGCTCCTTCAATCGCAATGCCACGCTGGCCATCGTTCCCATGAACGTGGAATCCATCATTGCGCAGTCCGCCAAGTCCACCACAAACTCACGGTAGCCGCGATCCAACATCTCGCGCGCGAACTCTTTCAGGTTGCCGCTATTGAGAAAACTACCTTTCCCTTCCACTTTGACCCATACGGTCGGGCCTCTTACACCTACTTGAATAGATGAATCCACAGTTACTCCCCAAAACGATACCAGCGCAAAAGGCAGGCTGTCAAACCTCACAAGACTTCACAGCTTCCGAAATGTGATAAACGCAGGCCACCAAGGACCGCATTAAGCGTGGGTCCCCTTTGCAAGGTTCGAGCACGACCAGGAAAGCGGCCGACACGGCTGGCCGCACTTTACTCCCACATAAACGAGCGATTTTCCGCCACGATCTGACCGTTTGCGATTAACAGGCAACGCCAAGCGATCACGCGCCCGTCGTCGAAGTAATCATCGCCAATGACCTTAAATTCGGTCCTATGAGTGCCACGCACGTTTAGATAGCTAATCTCCTGTGCCTGGACGTGTTCGTGTAATTTTTCCTGTCGATACTCCAGGCGCACAGTGACGTCGGAGGGCCGCTTGGCCCGCCAAAAGAAATCGAAGTAATTGCCGAAACGCTGCCGTTGATCGAGCCCCGTTACTGCCCCAAACATCCGGTATTGGCGTTCGAAGGTAATGGGAGCGTCCTGAAGCGTCGCCGTTTTCTGGCTCGGCGAATTCGATTTCCCGCCAAGGGTGCTCGTCGTCTGCCGGACCCGCTGACCTGCCGTTGGCGCTCTCTCGCTTAGCAAGAAAAGCTTCGTTTTTCGAAACTCGAAATCCTTGTCTAACGCAACCGGGAGTGGTGTCACTTTTTCGATGATTCTTGGTTCTTCGCGAGGAGCGGCTCTACCAGAAACGCCGAGCGCAAGTAGAATCAGAGCGGCGGCAAATCTCATTTGCCTGTATCTCATAGGCCTTATAGCTCCTATGGAACTCGCTCGAATCCGAAAGTAAACTTCTTTTTAATGATCGAAGTTCGTTACGAGCGCGGAGTTCATCTGCCGCGACAAGAATTTGTGGTTGGACCCATGGGAACCGAAGCGCTTCGCTTTTATTTCGCACGCGCATAGCGACCACATAGCGCCTCACGAGGAGATTATTGTTTCGGAGCGGACGTCGCGTTTGCTCCAACACCGGATGCCGGGTCATCGCACCGAACACGTTCTTCCATTCGGTGAAAAACGGACCGTGCATGGCCTCGATCTGATGTTATTGCCCGCTGGGCATATCTTTGGTTCGGCGCAATGTTTCCTTTTCGCCGGCGACGAGACACTCCTTTACACAGGAGATCTCAAGCTGCGTCCCGGAAAATCCGCCGAAACACGCGCAGTGGCGCCACGCCGATACACTCATAATGGAGACCACATTCGGCCTGCCGCGATATCGATTTCCGCCGACGGAGCAAGTCATTGACGAAATAGTCGCTTTCTGCCGCGAAACAATCGAAGCCGACCAAGTGCCGGTGCTTCTGGGCTACTCGTTAGGCAAAGCTCAAGAGATACTGTGCTCGCTTGATGGAGCAGGCCTGACGCCGATGCTCCACGGCTCAGTTTATCGGATGACGCGCATCTACGAGCAGTTCGGCCAGTCGTTTTGCAAGTACGTGCGGTACAACCCGAATGATGTTGCAGGTAAAGTTCTGATCTGCCCACCGAGCGCGAATCGCTCGCAGATGCTGGAAAGAATCCCGCACAAATCTCGTAGCGATGATCACCGGTTGGGCGGTCGATCCAAATGCGATCTATCGTTACGGGGTCGACGCCGCATTTCCTCTCTCGGATCACGCCGATTATGACGATTTGATTCACTACGTCGAACTGGTACAGCCACGGCGAGTGCTTACGCTCCATGGTTTCGCCGCTGAGTTTGCCAGCGATCTCCGAGCGCGCGGCGTCGAAGCCTGGGCATTGAGTGAGGAGAATCAAATGGAGTCTGGCCCTTGAAGGTAGGGACATCACGCCGCGATATCCGAGACAGCGCAGCACGCCGTCTCTATCATTCGGCGCAGGGGTCCGAGTTTTTCGCGTTTGCGAATATTGGTGAAGCGATCGCCGCGACCGCCGCAAAGCTGGGAAAAATTCGACTGCTTGCCGATTACTTGCGCGGTCTGACCAGCGAGCAGCTCCCCATCGCGACTCTGTACTTTACCGGGAGAGCATTTGCCCAAAGCGATTTGCGCACACTGCAGATTGGCTGGGCAATAATCTTCCGCTCACTGCAAGCCGCTACCAACATCGACGATCCGGAACTTCATCGCATCGCCAGCGCCCATGGCGATGCTGGCAAGAGTGCATTCGAAATTCTCGATGGGCGAACAACGCCGCAGCCATTCAGTATTCGCGAATCCCGCGAGTTGTTCCAAAATCTGCATCGCGCCCGCGGCCCCAACGCCAAGGCAAAACTGTTGCAAAATCGCTTGTCCATCCTGTCCGCGCGCGAAGGCCAGTACGTCGTCAAGATCTTGACCGGCGACCTGCGCATCGGATTGCGCGAGGGTTTGGTAGAGGAAGCGATTGCGAAGGCGTTCGATGTTCCCCTCGAGGAGGTGAGAGAGGCCAACATGTTGTCGGGCGACATCGGCCGAACAGCGCTGCTCGCTTCACAAAACGAATTGTACCGAGCGGAGCTGTCGCTCTTTCGTCCGATCAAGTGCATGCTTGCGACTCCTCAGCCGAGTGGTGAAGCCGTGTGGAAACGGTTTGTCGTGGCCGCGGCCGGCGAGCCGGGATCCTCGATCCCGGCTACAGTTTATGTCGAAGACAAATTCGACGGCATCCGAGCCCAGCTTCATCACAGCTCACAACGCGTTGAAATTTTCTCGCGCGATTTGCGACTGATCACCGGTCAATTTCCCGAGCTAGCCGATCAAGCGAGGCACTTCAAGGAAGAGCTGATTATCGATGGTGAAATTATCGCTTTCCAGAAAGGTCGCAGACTCACCTTTTTCGATCTGCAAAGACGACTCGGCCGCACAAGCGACGGCACGGATCTGTTCGCCCGCGCGGTAGCGGACGTGCCGGTCGCATTTGTCATCTTTGACCTTCTTTGGCTAAACGGGCAATCGTTGTTAAGAACTCCGTTGCGCGAGCGGCGAGGGCATCTCGGCGACCTGTGTCTGCCTTCCCAATTTCAAATTGCGAGAGTGATCCCCGCCCATTCTTTCCCCGAGATCGAACAAGCGTTCCAAGACGCTCGCCAGCGCTTGAATGAAGGTCTGATGATCAAAGATCCGGAAAGCTTTTACCTACCCGGCACCAGGGGGATGTTTTGGTTCAAACTTAAGAAGGAGCTGGCGACACTTGATGTGGTGGTTGTCGCGGCGGAGCTTGGGCACGGCAAGCGCAATAATGTTCTGAGCGATTACACCTTCGCGGTGCGCGATGAAGTCACCGGCGAGCTCTTCCCTATTGGCAAAGCTTACAGCGGATTGACCGACTTGGAGATTGCGGAATTAACCGAGCATTTCAAAAAGAACACGATCGCGGATCACGGCCGGTATCGAACAGTAAAACCGGACGTCGTGCTTGAGGTCGCCTTCAACTCAATCCATCCCAGCACGCGTCACGCCAGTGGCCTGGCGTTACGTTTTCCGAGAATCAAAACTATCCGGCGCGACAAGGATGTCGATTCTATCGACACGCTGCAGTACGCTCGCGAGCTTGCAGGATTCCGCGCAAACCTAGCGGCCAGTTTGGCCCAAGCGCGTAAGTGACGGTTCGAATTTACTCAGGCGTAGGCGATGGAGACGGCGACGCAGCCTCTGTCGCAGGAGATGCAGTTGGGGACGTAGCCTCCACCTCAAAAGGTTTTACTGCATGAGCCATCCTCGCTCTTTGTAATTCTTCCGTCCTACGCTGTCGTTGGGCGAGTCGCTCTTGCATTCTGGGGTCGTTTTCATCTCGCCCTTGTGAGGGGTCGGCGATCAGACCTTTCAACTCGGGGGGGAGTTGTTGTAGTTTTCGTTCTCTTTCTGCTTTCAACTCCGCAGGATCGCGAACCTGGGCCCGCGAGTGAAGGTCAGAGGGAATACCGGGAGCTCTCGCTCTGACGTTTTCTCTTTCCGCCAATGCTTTCTCTCTTTCATCCAAGGCTTTCTCCCGTGAGTCCAGTTCCGCTTTGCGTTGAGCAAGTTGCTCTTCAGCGGCCGAATTTTGTTTTTGGCAGGAGCAAATCATCGCAAATGAGACGAGCATCGAAAGGGTAAAAAGTTTTTTCATATCCAAGAGTAAACTCTATTTTTGGTCTTTCGTAATTCGGACGAACGAAACGGAAGGCCAGTGACTAGTCAAACGAAACTTAACGCGCGTGCGGCGTCGGTGTCGTGGCTGGTCTGATCGCGACTGTCTCCACTTGGCCATGCCTAAAACGCTGGACGTTGGCGAAGACGGCCAACAAGGCCAGTGACCCGATAATGACAAGCATCACTACAGCGGCGCTGGTTGGGACCCGGAACTTTCGGGATTTTTCGAGGGGCGGCTCGCCTGAATTCACGCCTTAGTATCGAAGTCCACCTCGCAAGCGCAAGGTCGCGTCAGTCCAGGCGCAGCGCCGCAATTGCATCCATAACGCGCCCGCTTAGCCGCCCGTAGAGATCTTTTCCCGGTGAGGAAAGGTCGTCTGGCGAAAAAAAAATCGGCTGTCCGATCACAATGGTAATTGGTACAAAACGCAAACTGCCACCGCCACGCGGCAGGGCTTCATGGGCGCCAAAGATCCGCATCGGCACGACCGGCGCGAGCGTTTTGGCAATCACGAGGCCCAATCCCGGCTCGGCTGGCTGCAATCTACCATCGAGCGTGCGCGAGCCTTCTGGAAAGAGCAGCACCCCGTTCCCCGCCTTTAGAACACGAATCAAAGCCTTGATAGCGCCACGATCGACGCCTTCTTGGTTAACTGGGATCACATTCAGCTTTGGCAGAAGCCAACCGAGCAGCGGTGCGGCCAGAAGTGTTTTCCGCGCCAGGAAGTATATTGCCCGATCGCAAGTAATCCCGGCAAGCGGCGGATCGAGATAACTCTGGTGGTTCATGGCGAGGATCACCGGTCCCTTCTGAATCATGCGCTCCCGCTGAACTACGCGAAAACGAAAAAACAATCGGCCGACGAGACGGGAAAAGTGATAGCCAAGCCAGTAGTAGAAATTCATTTAACGACTGAGCGATTTAGCGATTCTCTTTATTCAATCTCTAAATCCGCAGACCCATTTGCTTAAGCCGTGCCAGGATTTCGTTGACGACTGCCTCGATCGTAAGATGCGACGTATCGATTACATGAGCGTCTGCCGCGATCACGAGCGGTGAGACAGACCGCGAGAAATCGGCGTGGTCGCGCAGCGCGATTTCGTCGCGTTCCCCCTGTGCGGCGCGACGCCGGAGCCGCACCTCAGGCGAAGCATCAACGTAAAATTTGTAAGGTGTCTCGGGAAAAACCACGGAACCAATATCCCGCCCTTCTACTACCAAGTCGTCGCTGCGCGCACGCTCGTGCAGCTTCTGGCCAACAATCTGGCGAACCAGAGGCAACTTGCTAACCCGAGAAACGCTTTCGTTCACGCGATCATTGCGCAAATGGTCCGCGGGATCGACATTATCGACCAAGATTCGCGACTCGCTGTCCTGAATGCAGCAGGCAATGGTTGCTAACTCGAGAACTTGGACGATGCGGGTGCTATCTTCTGCATTGATGCCTTTTCCCAGGAGGTACCAGGTGATCGCTCGATAAACGGCTCCCGAGTTCACGTAGATAAAGCCGAGTCGCCGGGCAAGCTCTCGGGCGACACTGCTTTTTCCAGAAGCAGCCGGGCCATCAATAGCAATTACTCGATGGAATTCTCGCTGAGGAGTCCGCAATCCCATGTGTCACAGGCACGTGTCCTACGGCACTCGCCTAGCCTTGCTCGGGCGCACTGGGAGTGAGTGAACCAATCACTGGCGTGCTGACCTGCATCCGTTTCGGATTCGTGAACTCTTCAAGCATTGTTTCAAAACCCGGATAAGACTCACGGATGCATTCGGCGTCCTGAATAACGGTTTCGCCTTCAGCGAACAAACCCGCTATAGCAAACGCCATTGCGATGCGATGATCACCGAAGCTTGCCACCTGCGCACCGTGGAGAGGCGCCGGCCCGGAAATTTCCAGACCATCGTTCAGCTCGCCCACTTGGGCGCCCATGGTGCGCAAATTGTGTGCGATTGCCGCAATGCGATCAGTTTCTTTGACGCGTAATTCCCCTGCCTGCCGAATAACTGTTCTGCCGTTTGCCAAGGCGCCGGCAACAGACAAAATCGGTAGTTCATCAATAAGTCGCGGCACCTCCTTCCCTTGTATGACGGTTGCTTTAAGCGGAAAACCAGTGACTTCGACAATTCCGCGCGGTTCAAGCTGATCGACATCTTCAACGGCCTCGCGCACCTGCGCACCCATGCGAAGCAAAACGCCAAGCAACGCGGTTCGCGTATCGTTTAAACCAACGTGCCGGATAAGCAGATGCCCTCTTCGTTGTGCGGCAGCAGCAACCAGCCAAAAGGCCGCCGAGGAAATGTCGCCCGGGAATGGCAAAGTCGCGCGACTCCGGCACCTGGTCGCCAAATACAGTGACACTGCCCGCTTCTTCAGTTGCAGTTCGCACCAGGAAATAATTGAACATTTTTTCCATGTGGTTTCGCGTCGGTAACGGCTCTTCGACAGTGGTCTTTCCTCTGGCAAAAAGACCCGCCAAGCAGCAACGCACCTTTGACCTGTGCGCTTGCCACGGACGGGCGATAATGAATTCCGCGCAACGAACCGCCGCGAACTCGCAACGGCGCTGTCTGGTCCGGCCCTTCGGCAACGATGCTCGCGCCCATCTCAGAGAGCGGCGCGATCACGCGATCCATCGGGCGTCGCGACAGTCCCGCATCCGCGACCAGGCGACTTTCAAATGTCTGGCCTGCCAGCAAGCCGGCGAGAAGCCGCATCGTCGTACCAGAATTGCCGCAATTAATGTCGTTTTTCGGTGCAGTAAGGACTCGCCTTTTCCCGTGAACGATTAACGTGGTCGGCTCCGGCTGTTCGATCTTGATACCTAAAGCGCGCATCGCGTTTACCGTGTGCATGCAATCTTCACTGGGGAGAAATCCCTGCAGAGTGCACACTCCATTCGACAGAGCTGCGATGATTACCGCGCGATGCGAAATGCTCTTATCGCCCGGTACAGTAATTTCCAGATCAATTCGAGGCGCCCGTTTTACGCGTAACTCCATAGAAACTGAAAAAGCGATACTGGATACTTGATGGTAGATCGTCGATGAAAATCAGCGGCGCTAATCCAGCATCACAATATCTAGCATCCAGCATCAGAGAAACCCGCTAAACTATCTGGGGCGGCTCCCCGTTACGGTACGAGAAAGATCTTATCCGTGTAAGGATCCTTCACTTCAGTTCCCGGAGGGAATCCTTCCACATCGATATATTTGCCAGGCGAATACGGGCTCTCGACCAAGTGCGGCTTGCCAGGGACAGGAACTCCGTACGGATAATCTCCCTTTGCAACCTTTGTTGGCGCAGCGGCGGTCGGAGGAGGTGAAGTTGCCGCAGTTTCGGCTGGCGGCGTACCCGTGGGTTGAACTGGTCCGTTCGGATTGAACGGCTGTTGCTGCGGCGGATACTCTCCCGTCTGGGTGGGAGGATAATTCGCCGTCCTATGGCGAGCTGGGTTGGCGGTGGCGGCTCTTCAGCGCATGAGGCGAGCAGGAATGCCGCGAGGAGAGCAAGCAACAATGAAAATTTCATAAATGGAAATACTGCCGCAATCGTATCCGGAGTCCGACTCGTTGCCAATCATTAAATCACTTTTTCTTCGACCTGCTTGGCGTTTGAGAAAGAACCGCGCAAATACAATTGACCTGGCGCATTTCATCCGAATCCAAAGATGAGATGTCGAACGGTTCCCACGCAGAAATTTTGGTAGTGGACGATGATGCCCTGAGTCGCAGGCTGCTGGCGCAATTGCTCACGGCTGCTGGTTACAAGTGTCGCGTGTGCAAAGACGGTTCCGAAGCGCTGGAGATAATTCACGCCAAGCCGCCTTCGCTGCTGCTTCTTGATTTCGATATGCCAGGGCTCAACGGCGCGGAAGTGTTAACACGCCTTCGCTCGGACCACAATCCGGCAGTCGCGCAGATTCCCGTCATTATGTTGACCGCGCACGGAAGTGAAGAGAGCGAGGTATCTTGTCTGCGCGCTGGCGCGGATGATTTTGTGACCAAGCCGGTCAATGCCGCGGTGTTGCGGGCGCGAATCGAGACGCAGCTTCGACTTCGCTCGATGCGGCGGCAATTAGAGCGGCAGAATGACGAACTGGAGAACTGGCGCCGTGATCATGAGCGCGATTTGGCAGCTGCGCGTCTAACGCAGCAATCGTTGATCCCGCAAAAACCACCAGCGCTGCCTGGTTGGGAGGTTGCGACTTGTTATCGCCCGGTAATTCAGGTCGGCGGCGATATCTATGGATGGTTACGAATGAAGGATGGCAGGATTTTATTCTGGATCGCCGATGGCACTGGTCACGGCGCTGCTGCGGCGCTGCTCACGACTCTGGCAAAACTTCTTTTTCACTACGGCAGCGCGGAACACGACACACCAGCCAGCGTGATGGAAGCTGTGAACCACGATTTTCGCAGCATTTTTGGCGGGCGCTCCTTTATGACTGCGATGTGCGTCGCAGTCGATCCTTCGACCGGACGCGCGAGTATCGTCGGCGCTGGGCATCCTCCTCTTTTGATTGCACGTCGCACCGGCGCCACCGAGACGATCGCTTCTGTCGCGCCGCCGTTAGGCCTCGTGGAATCTCCAGAACTTACAGAAACGATTGTCAATTTAAAACCGGGCGACACTTTCCTCCTCTACACAGACGGTTTGTTCGGCTCAAGAAAGGGCAAAGAGTCGCGTCTGAGTCCACAATTCCTGGAGAAAATGCTCGATCACTCTGCGCCCAGCGCCGAGGCGCTCCTCGGGCGAATATTGGCGGAGACAGCGCCATCTAAAGCCGAAGAGAGCGCTGCCAGATGACGTGGCGGCGTTGGCGGTGCGTCGGACCGCCTAAAAAAAATTTCGTTTATTCAAAATTTTAATGTTGCTCTCCTCCGAGCGAAACGCTAATCAGCGTCCATGCCGAAAACCAAAAAGAAAACTTCCAAACGCAAACCGAATCCCGCCTTCATGAGACCGGTCCAGCCTGACGACAAGCTTTCTGCCGTTGTTGGGTCAGCGCCGCTGCCACGTTCCGAGCTTACCAAAAAGCTTTGGAACTACATCAAGAGGCGCGGTCTGCAGGACAAAAAGAAACGAACCATGATCAACGCTGACGACTCACTCCGGCCCGTGTTCAACGGTAAGAGCCAAGTGAGCATGTTCGAGATGACCAAGCTCGTTTCGAAGCATCTGCGTTAGATCGACAACGCCGTTTATAGCCCGGCGTTTTCCCGCCGGGCTATCTGCGGACACTGGAATAACAGATCGCTGCCGCGCGGACGGTTGTTTGCCGTGCTTGCGCGCGGACGTGGTCTAGTTCAAGGTGACCGATGTGAAAAAGCATCGTTTCATTCCTCTTCGCTGTCGCAGCCTGCTTTCTGCTCCATGCGCCGACTGGCAGCGCCGCCGCGTCCGGCTGGCTCGACGATTACCACAAAGCCCAGGACGAGGCCAAATCCAGCCACAAACTATTGCTCCTTAATTTTACTGGTTCCGACTGGTGCGGCTGGTGCATTCGCTTGGACCAAGATGTTTTCTCCAAGTCTGATTTCAAAGATTTTGCCAGCTAAAAACTTGGTGCTCTTGGAGCTCGACTTCCCGCGGCCTGGTGGTTCTCGGTGCGCAGGGACAAGCTGCTGAATTGAAAAAGCAAAACTTGGACCTCGCTCGGCAATATAATGTGTATGGATTCCCCACGCTCATCGTCCTCGATGGTAATGGGCAAAAACTTTGGCAGTTCGAGGGGTACCTGCCAGGCGCCGAGCTTATCGCGCAACTGGAAAAATTGCACAAAGGTTGAACACTCCGCTTTTTGCGGAAACGCGAAAAGTCGTTTCTGTTTCAATGTGCGCGCCTTGCGTCGGTGGCGACCTCTGCTAGATAGACGCGATTCAGTCTACTATTTTCGCGCAAATGTTTTTTCTCCGTTTGTACTTCCTTTGCGTTGCTGCGCTAGTCGCGACGCGCATTCTTGGAGCCGAGCCGGAAATTCCGTCGCAAACTCCAGAAAAGAGCGGCCACAAAGCTGCGCCGGAGCAGAATATCACGTTCAATTCCGTTCATACAGACGGTCCTTACATCGCGATGACCTTTGACGATGGCCCAAGCGCAACCCTTACCCCAAAACTGCTCGATCTACTCGCGGCGCGCCACATCAAGGTAACCTTCTTTGTCATCGGCGAAAATGTCGCGGAACATCCTGAGATCGTTGCGAGGGCTGCGCGGGAAGGTCATGAAATTGGCAACCACAGTTGGTCGCATCCTAACTTTGCGAAGATGTCGCAGGAAAGCGTTCGCAGCCAACTGCAGCGGACCGATGATGCAATCAAAAATGCAACCGGCAAGCGCCCCACGTTAATGCGGCCGCCCTACGGATCTCTCACAGACCGCGAAAAACACTGGATTCACGATGAATTCGGCTATCAGATCATTCTTTGGGATGTCGATCCGTATGACTGGAAGCGGCCTGGCCCGGCTGTGGTCCGCAATCGAATTCTCAAAGAGACACGGCCCGGTTCGATCGTGTTATCTCACGACATTCACCCGGGAACAATCGAAGCAATGCCATCTACCTTTGATGCGCTCGAGGCCAAGGGTTTTAAATTCGTCACCGTATCTGAACTGATTCACATGGCGACGCCAGAAACTCCGCGTCCAAGCGCGGAACCAAAGGCAAGCCCCTCGGCGAGCGCCAAGCCTTCGCCCTCTTTGGCTCCGTCTCCGGCATCGTCGCCGAGCGGCTAGACGGCGCTCAGAGCGAATCCCGATGAGGCTTTCTACTTCTTCGCGGTGCTAACGCTTCGGTCAACCATCCGTTGCTCACTCTTGCTACGCGCAATAACAAAGTGATTATTATCGCCGTAGCTTCGCCACGGTCCGGGAGGCACGTCACGTACTTCGACAAATTGCCAATCCGTCACGTCGGTCGGCGCGAGTCCCAGGTAATCACGCACTGCCGGGAGAAACATCCAGCCCGGCACCATGGTTTAAGATTCGGCTTCGGCCGCTCATTTCCAAAGACGTATTGAAAATGGTCTGTGCGAAATGGACCGCAATCTTCCCATTGCGCGTAACAGGTGCGATTACCTTTGCGAATGGCGATCCAGCGATGTCCGGCACACCGACTCTCCCTGACCCGTATACGCTTGTTTGAACCAGGGAATCACCAACGGCGCTTCCGGCTTGAACTGGCCATGCGTCACATCGTTGTACGGCAGCGCAAAGTAAAAGGGATTCTGCTTTGGAACAAAAGCTATCGGGCATGTAATTCCGTCGCGCGCTTCGCATCGGGACTCATCGTATCCGCCGTAATTCGTCGTCCAATTAAAGTCCCACGCGCTTTTATAGTTGGGAACCGGATTATTGCCTCCGGCTTGTTCTCCAACCCAAAAGACGGTCGTCACGATGTTCGTTTTCCACGGGTAACGCTGGATCGCCGGGTGAGAACTGGTAGGGATAAAGACTTGCGGTTCCACCTTGAGCAACTGCCTGCTCCCGCAGTTTCATCGCATACTTGGCGAAGTCTGCTGCGGTTGCGTATGGGGAAGTGGATTGTTCGTCCCGAAAGCTTTAGACCGAGCCAGCAACCGCTAGACTCAAACAAGCCGCAAGAAGTCTCCTCATGTGCGGACGCCGGCATTCTTCTATCCGATTTCTGCGCTCCAAGCAAGCCGAATTTTCCGAGTTTCGCTAGGAGCCGCGCCGCCCCGAACGTATTCGGGACATTAAAGCGCAATATTCTGCCTAACTGGCTCAACCGCGGACTGAGCAGCGTATCGCGCTTGAAGTGTCGATCATCCGTTTCTAGATAGATCGAGCGTGTAATGCAGGCCGCGGCTTTCTTTTCGACACAAGGCTGAATCGACAATCAACGCCGCCACCGCCGCGAGATTGCGCAGCTCCAGCAGATCAACTGATACTTTAAAGTTCCAGTAGAACTCGCGGATTTCGCGCTGGAGATTTCGTAGCCGTGCGCTCGCCCGCTGCAGTCGTTTGTCACTACGCACAATTCCTACGTAATCCCACATCAGGCGTCTAATCTCGTCCCAGTTGTGATAAATGACCACGAGCTCATCTACATCTTGAACATTTCCCGATTGCCATTCCGGCAAGCGGGATTTTTTGTTTTCGGGCTGGGCGTGTCTTCACAGCGGCTGTCGCGGCGCGATGCGCCACTACCAAGCCTTCCAGCAGCGAGTTGCTCGCAAGTCGATTGGCTCCGTGCATACCCGTGCAGGCGACCTCGCCAATTGCATATAAGCCGGGCAAACTGGTCGCGCCATTTACGTCAGTCTTAATTCCACCGCATTGGTAATGCGCAGCCGGCACGACAGGGATAGCCTGCTTCAACATGTCGATGCCGAATCGCAGGCACGTCTGGTAAATGTGCGGGAAACGCTCTCGAATAAATTCCGGCGGTTTATGCGTGATGTCCAAAAACACACATCTAGCGCCCGAGCGTTTGATCTCCGCGTCGATGGCGCGCGCCACAATATCTCGCGACGCCAGTGAACCACGCGAATCGTAGCGCTTCATGAAATCTTCGCCGCGATGATTACGCAAAATGCCGCCTTCACCACGTACCGCTTCGGAAATGAGAAATGATTTCGCCTCAGCATGAAAGAGACATGTGGGATGAAACTGGATGAACTCCATGTTCGCGATCTCCACGCCTGCGCGCCATGCCATGGCCACACCGTCTCCGGTGGCGATGTCCGGATTCGTCGTGTACAAATAAACTTTCCCGCAACCGCCGGTTGCAAGCACGGTCCGATCGGACCGGATCGTTTCTACCTCTCCGGTCTTTTCATCCAGAACATAGACCCCAAGACAGCGGTCTTCTGTTGCGAATCCGAGCTTGGCGGCAGTGATCAAATCCACTGCCATGTGATTTTCCAAAAGCTCGACATTCGATTGCATCGCGAGTTCGTGCAGCAATCTCTCCTCGATTTCCTGCCCGGTTGCGTCTCGCACATGCAACACCCGCCGCTTCGAGTGACCGCCCTCTTTGGTCAGATCAAGCTCACGATGACCAGAGACCTCGCCGCTGATCGAACTGCACTCCGAGCTCCGCCAGCTCTCGGATGCGCTCCGGGCCTTCGGTCACAATCGTGCGCACGACCGCTTCGTCACAAAGACCCGCACCTGCCTCAAGCGTATCGCGCACGTGCAGCTCGAATGAATCTTCATCGCTGGTCACGCATGCAATTCCGCCCTGCGCCCAGGCGGTGTTTGTGTCGGCGCCTTTACGTTTCGTAACGACGGCGACCGACCCATGCCGGGCCGCTTTTAATGCAAAACTGAGACCGGCAATGCCGCTGCCGATTACTGCGAAATCGTATTCCTTCATCCCAACCGAATATTGTCGATCAAACGAGTTCTTACCGAAAAAAACTGCGATCACGAGCACCGAATTTGGTCCTAACGACTTCAATCGGTTCGCAAAGTTATCCGTATCGACGACTTCGACATAATCGACCCGCGCGAGCGACGCTTGGTTGATCATCTTCCGCGCAAGAGTAACGATTTCTTCGCGCTGATTTTTTGCCAGCATCTGCTGCGGCTTGCAACGCTTTGAATAAAACTGCTGCCTGCTTTCGTTCTTGCAACATTCAAATATTGATTGCGTGAACTGCACGCCAGCCCGTCCACTTCGCGCATCGTGGGCACGGCGATGATGTCGATCTTGAAATTGAGATCGCGCACCATGCGACGAACGATCGCCAGTTGCTGAAAATCCTTCTCGCCAAATACCGCCGCGTCGGGCGCAAGAATATGGAACAACTTCGCCACCACGGTGCAAACCCCGCGAAAATGTCCCGGACGCGACTTACCCTCCAGCGCCTTCGAAAGAGAGGACTCGTCGACAAACACCGAGCGATCGCTCGGCATACATTTCCGCAACGCTGGGACGGAACAAGAGATCGACGCCGGTGTTTCGACAAAATTCTTCATCCGCTTTTTCCGGGCGCGGGTACCGCTCGTAATCGCTTCCTGGTTCAAACTGGAGCGGATTCACAAAGACGCTCACCGCTACTTCACCATCGCGGCCGGCATGTTGACGGGCTACGCGAATCAATTCAGCATGCGCCTTGTGCAGCGCTCCCATGGTCGGCACAAGCACGCGTGGTTTCGCATGCAGCTCCGTCTGCGGCGCCGCCACCGTCGTCAAAATTTTCACGCCGCCAGCTTTATCCAACTACGTCCTTTAAGCGAATAATGAAACGCCAATTACGCCGCGCAATCGCAAATCAAACGAACAGGATAAATGCGCCGGTGAGCATCAGCGCGGACATCCAGACCAAATCGATGTTGAACCACGCGCGGCGCAATATTGCGACACCAAGTTTTTCGTAAACCAAAATTGCGACTACCGCAGTCATTAGAAGATATCCCAAGCGTGTGAACCGCGACCGAAGCCGCCAGCAAAGAAGGCGCGCTAAAATTCGCGAACGCAGTGGCATGGTGAGCCACGTGGTGATGTGCATCGCCCGGAGCCGGCGTTGCAAGGAAAAATGGAACGAGCATCAATCCTGCACCATGCGCTGACGCCATGATGAACGACCAAAGCGTCAGATCACCAAACCCGACTCGCATGCCGACCCAGTTTGGATGACGCGAACGCAACAGACGATAGAAGCCAAACGCAAACAGGATCGCGGCAGCGGAAATTTTTAACGTGACGTGCCGGCACGGTAACCCGGGCCACAAGCACTGCGACGATGATGATCCCAATCGAAAGCGCATGCCCCAGCACCATCGGCGGCAGCGCACGGAATACCGCTGCGCGTTTCTGTTCCTGCAGCCCAAGCGCCACGGCAAACAACCATCCCATGGCAGGATTGATCCCGTGAAAAAGACCGAGCCCAAAGACCGCCAGCCACGGCCAGAGGTCACTCACGGAAAACAAAAGGAATCGCTCGAAGAATCGCCTCCTTCGAGGCGAATTTGATGAACTCGGTAGTCGTTGCTTTCGACGAAAAAGTTTTCGTCAAACGTGATGCCGCCGTTGCGGCCAGCGTCAAGTTTCACCATCCAACTACCGACACCGTCCGGATAGAATTGCTCGTCCCACGCCGCGTAAAGTGAGTTGGTGAAATAGATCCGTTTGCCATCGCGGCTTACTTCCACCATTTGCGGTCCGCCCGCGAGCGGCTGATCAGGCTTCTTGGGGTGCGGTGTGCGATTGGCGATGCCGCCGATGCGCACTGAGCCGGTCTTCTTCGGATTGAACGGATCCGATACGTCGTACTGCAAAAACTCGCCTGTTCCCCAGCAGGAGACGTATAGAAACTTGTCGTCGAGCGATAAATTGATGTCCGTCACCAGTGGCGGCACGGCCTTAAAATCCTTCAGCAGCGGCGGTAACTTCTCCGGGTCGGCAGGTTCGGCCGGAATTTCGATTACCTTTTTCGAGATCCCACGCGCCATTGCCGCGATGCCACAGCCAAATCGAGGCGGACAAATCCTTAACAGAAACGACGACGCTAACGAAACCGTAAGCCTTCCTCGGGTCATGCGCGGGACGCATTTCGAGCACCATTTGTTGCTCCTTGCCCAAATCGAGGGCCTGCACATGCCGGCGGCGGCGCAAATCCCAAACATGCATCTGATGCCCGTATTTGCTGCCGAGGAGCAGCTCGGGTTGCACGCCGTTTTCAATCATGTTCGGCGTGCCCCATTCGCTGCTGAGCAGTGTGTCGAAACCGAGGTGCCACCAGAAATCGTATTGAAAAAACTGTGGGCCCCGATCCATCTCCCACTGACCCAGAATGTCGAACGTCTCACAATCGAGCATGAAAATCCCGCCTGGCCCATCGCCATTAGGCGCACCCAGCGCGCTAACATAAATCCCTTCCGGTCCGCAGTGAATCGTGTGCAGACGCGAATAATTGGTTCGTGCAAAAACTTCTTCCGGCTCGATCACTTTGACGATCTGCGGCTTTCGCGGATCGGGCTTGGTATCGATGATGTGGATACGAGAGGAACGAATCCCGGGCACAACCAGATAGCGTCGCTCAACGTGCGGATGCGGTGCGTATGGGCAGAGCGCAGAGCTGCAAGCGTTCCAACCGAAATGGTGCAGTTCATCGCCAAACGCGGGCATCTTCACCTCGCCCACCCGCTGGCCGTACGTCGGCGATTCGGGATCGACATCGACGACCAGCAGCGCGTCGTTGAGTTTGCTGCCAGGTGGATTCAGCGCGGCGACAAATGCGTGTTTTTCCGGAGGCGCCTGCATGGCGAGCCTTGGCGAAGGATAAAACGTGGGATCGGGTTTCAGTAGCGGCATGAATGATTGTGTATTTGCCAGGTCAGTCCATTACCCTTCGAAGACGAACTTTCAAGGCCTTTCGAGACTGCTGAAATTAGCGTGGCATCGATATTGGATAAATTTCATTCCAGCCAAATTGCCTGCCGGGCGAATCGAAATCTTTCGTGCCCAAAGTTGATCCAGCCGGCGCGCTGTGCGAGGTCGCGCATTTCGGAAAATGAAAATGCGCGTACGGCAGAGAGTCGTGCGTCGTAGCGCGTCATCGGTTCGCGAAAAATCAGCATGGTCAATAGATAAACGCCCGCTTGGAGGAAAAATCCGCGGCGTAAATCCGACACCAGAACGAATCTTCGAGACAACTCGCGACACCGTCGCAACACAACTCACAGCGTTTTCATCGCTGAAATGATGAAGCGCAAGCGTGCAAAGCACCACATCGTAGGTTCCACCAGAATTCCATTCGAGAACATTGCCTTCGCGATACGAAATTTCCGGGTAGCTGCCGCTCAACTTCGTGGCGACTTCGAGTGTAGCAGGCTGTCGATCCAAAGCGTCGATCTCGACGTGCGCGCCAATTCTTCGAGCATAATCGGCGATCAATCGCGGAATGTCGCCCGAACCAGTGGCGAGATCGACAACGCGGATTCGCGCGCTCGGTTTGATCCAACGGCGCATAAAGCCCAAAATGAGACGATAGCTGCCGAACCAGCGATTTAGTTGCCGAATCCGTTCCAAGTCGCGCTCCAGCTCGGCCGAGACTGGCTGCGGTCGATCCATCATTTCCAAGACCGCTGGATCGAAGTTTCGCTTCATTAGCTGTAGCGGCGCTCTGTGAGCGCCGGCATCACGCCAAGGTTTCGGCAGTTATAGCCGGCCGCTACAATCCCAGAAATTCCCGCCACCCCTCTGGCAACTCCGCACTCTCGACTTCGCTCGCTATGCGCCCCTCGAATTCGGGATGAAAGACGGTGCTTGTTCCGTAAACCATGATCACATCTTCCGCTCCTTCGACGCGAATGGCGTGCGCCACGCCCGGCGGAATTACGACGCCGACGTTGTTGTTGCTCCGATGGTTATCGCCATCAACAAAGAAACGCATCACCCGCCGAGGAAGCCCCGCGCGAATGTCGCACAGAATGATCTCAGCACGACCTTGCAAGAAAAAACATCACGTCCCATTGCTCGTCGTCGTATCGACGCAACGAGTAATTTTCCGGCTCGCCGGATGAACAATCGGCGGTGCCATCTTTCCGGCGTCATCTCCGCAGGAATGCTTGGCGGATGCACATGAAAACCCTTTGCAGTGTTTGCAAACATTCGCGCAGCCGACCATTGCTTCGGCCACAAGCCAATTCGCGCGAGAATTCCCTCGTCGCGCCGCACAAATTCTCCGAAAAATCCCCGATGCCGTTGCGGGTAAATTTTTCGCGCGAAAATTTCCACGCCTGGGATCCAGGCTTGCTTGATCTTCCGGTCGCTGCGGTCTGCGCTCACAAGTTCGCCGGCGCCCACTCCTCGTTGCGAAAGCTCCTGGGCAAAAGATGCGGTGCGATAGTCACGGGCCTTAAGTGCCTCTTGAGCGCCTGGGTCGATGCCTCGCCAGAGATTTGTTTCGTGATTGCTCATTTTAGGCCACTTAGCAGCGCACATTATATTGGTTGAAGCAAGCCGCTGGCAAATCTAACCTGCCGCGCCACACTGCGATACCAGCGCCTCCGCGATGCTAGATTTTGTCGTTTATCTTCTTTATCGCGCGGGGTCGGCCATTATCGCTGCGGTGCCGTTGCGGGTTCTCTTTGCCGTTGGGCAATTGCTGGGCGTTTGCGCGTGGGTCATCTCGGGGAAATATCGGCGACTGGCAAAACGCAATGTTGCGATTGCATTTGGCAATGAAAAATCGCAGCACGAATTGCGCCGTTTTGTGCGCCGGCATTTTCAACGGCTCGGCGCGAACCTGCTGTGCGGCGTCAAGCTCTGCACGATGCCGCCTGAGAAGATTCTGCGGCACGTCGAAGTCGAAAACGTAGAGTCAATGGCTTCGCGATTTCGCGCCGGAGTTCCCGTCGTTCTGATCTTAAGCCACCTCGGTATTTGGGAATTGTTCGCGCAATTGATGCCGAAGTTCGTCGGTTTCGTGCGGAACGCGAGTGTGTATCAAGGACTCGGCAATCGTTTCATTGACGAACATGTGCGCCGCACACGGAGCCAGACTGGCTTGGAATTGTTCGATCGCCATGACGGATTTGAGCCGGTGATCGAATTGCTTGCGTTCCGGCGGCGGCGTGGGTGTTTTGTCGGATCAACACGCTGGCGATCAAGGGCTCTGGACGCCGTTTTTCGGGAGACTGGCGTCCACTTCGCCTCTGCCTGGTTTACTCGCGAAGCGCACGCGCGCGGCGGTCATCGCCGCTGCGGTTTACACCACTGGTCCAGCGCGCTGGCGCATGGTGTTCAC
Source organism: uncultured Verrucomicrobiae bacterium (assembly GCA_963840305.1). Lineage (GTDB taxonomy): Bacteria > Verrucomicrobiota > Verrucomicrobiia > Chthoniobacterales > UBA10450 > Udaeobacter. The sequence continues at coordinate 325,039 of CAWIYE010000004.1, read as the reverse complement.
CGAGCGCTTTGATCAGGCTGGCGCTTCTGTTGCAGACCTCACCTCAAAAATAAACAAGGTGATTGAGCAACAGATTCGCGTTGCGCCGGAAGATTGGTTTTGGGTCCATAATCGGTGGAAAACGCCGCAGCCGAATTTTCTTCTCGCGCGATACAAACGCGGCGTCCACCTGCCGCCGGAAATTTCAGCCCACGATCTAAAGCCATTTCGAATTCTCATTCGCTCAAGCAACTGGCTGGGTGACGCAGTGATGAGCGTGCCCGCAGTCCGCGCGATCAAGAATGGGCGTCCTGACGCTCAAGTCACAATCGCCGTGCCAGCTAACATAGCGCCGATGTGGAAGCTCGTTCCTGAAGTAGATGCGATTATTCCTCTGCCAAATGGTTCGCTGCTTTCGGCTGTTGCGTTGCTCCGGCGACGATCGCCTTTTGATGCCGCGATTCTTTTTCCGAATTCGCTGCGTGTCGCTCTTGAATCCTGGCTGAGTGGCATTCCACGCAGAGTGGGTTATCGCGGACATTGGAGAAGATGGCTGCTGAACCAAACCGTGCCCGAGCCGCGAAAACCGGTCCGCCGGAACATCACTCACTGCGCTTTCTTCGTATCGCGCGCGAATGCGGAGCGGAGACGTCAAACTCCGAACATCCAACTCCGATACATCGCGAGCAGGCATCCAACATCCAAATTACGGTCGCCGATCAACCGCTAAAAATCGGTCTTTGTCCCGGCGCAGAGTACGGCCCGGCTAAACGATGGCTCCCGGAGCGATTCGCCGAGGTGGCCGCAACGATTAACGCACAATCATCGGCGCAATGGATTTTGTTCGGATACGAAGAATGACGACGGCTATAGGAAACCAGATCGCGTCGGCGATCGACGATCATTGCGTGAATCGGATCGGCCAGACAACGCTTGATGAACTTATCGACGAGCTGCGGGAATGCCGTTTGCTGCTTACCAACGATACCGGCACGATGCATCTTGCCGCATTGCTCGGTGTACCGGTAGTCGCCATTTTCGGTTCCACCGAGCCGCGTCTGACCGGGCCGCTCGGCAACGGTCACATCATCCTGCGACACCACGTCGAATGCAGCCCCTGTTTTCTCCGCGAATGTCCAATTGATTTTCGCTGCATGAAAGCGGTCAGCGCTCAGGAAGTCGTCGATGCAGTGCTGTCGATTCTGGCCAACAAGTTTGAGATTTGAAATTTTAGATTTTCAATCTCACACTCGCGAGCATGACCTACGAAGTCACCGATTCATCCTTTTGCGTCTTACAAGGCAACACGTGCGAATTGAAATCTCGAATTTGAAAGCCACCATGGCCCCACCGCAAATTCGCACAGAAGTGCAGGTGATGTTCTTCGACACCGATTGCGGAGGCGTCGTCTCTAATATCGCTTATCTGCGTTTCATCGAGATCGCGCGCACACGTCTCGCCGAGGAACTTGGTCTCGCCCTGCAAGAAATGGCCGAAAAACAAACCTATCCAGTCGTGGTGCGCACCGAGATTGATTATCGCCGCGCAGCCAAACTCGGGGACCGGCTCGTGATTGAAGGCTGGCTTGATCAGGTGGAACATGCGCGGTTCTGGTGCGCATTTCGGATCACACGACCGGATGACAACACGTTGATTGCCCAATGTCGTCAGATGCTTGCACTGATCGAGATGCCCACGGGAAAATTGCTGCGTTTGCCTGAACATTGGCAAGAATATCGGAAAGAGCTACTCGACTGATTACGCCGAAGACGAATGCCGGAGCGGAGGAATTTTCCGGCGAAGAATCTACTTCAATGACCGCAGGCGTCCGCAGACGTTAAGCCTGGAAGAAACTCTGCTCGAGCCGCCGGCGCTGCCTCCGCCGCCCACGCGTCACGCGCTGTTTGCGATTCTAATTGCGCTCGGCGGCGCTGTTACACGTGGCGACGATTGGCACGGGCGACCTGTACAGCCAGACCGAGGGACAATATGCAGGAGCGGCCCGCGAGATGGTCGAGAACCATCAATGGCTCCTGCCAACGAACGACGGCATCCCGCGCCTGCAAAAACCGCCGTTGCTCTACTGGCTCATTATTGTCTCGTTCAAGCTCTTTGGCGTAAACGCGGCAGCTGCGCGCCTCCCGGGTGCGCTGGCGGTGGTCGCTTCAGTTGCCTTGATTTTTTTGATTGGGGAAAAGCTCACGGACTACTGGCGCGGTTTCATTGCAGGTCTCATTTATCTCAGTTGCTGCGGTACATTTTTGCTCGCGCGCATTGTCATGCCTGAACCGATCGTCGGCGCGCTCATGGCGGGCACGATCTTCTGTGGGTTGTGCGGTTATCAGCGCCGGCGTCATCGGTGGGCTTGGTTCGCTGGCTTCTGGATTTGCTCGGCCTTCGCTTGCCTGACCAAAGGTTTACTCGGCCTTGTTTATCCGGCGACGATTTTTCTTTTGCTGTCGATCTTTTATCGCGAAGCGCGTCTGCGATATCGCGCGCTTTTGCGCTGGGAATATCTGGCGATCTTTCTTTTGATCTCAGCCCCTTGGCACATCTGGACGCAATGGAGGTTCCCGGGGTACTTTCACTACCTTATCGTCCGGGAATGGGAGGGTCATCTATGGGGGCTTCCTGACGAGCTGCGTGATTACCTGGGCGTGCCTGCCTATCAATTTGTGCTGATGCATTTGGCTTGGTGGTTTCCGTGGTCGATCGCGCTGCTTCCCGGAGTAATGTTCGCCTGGCGTCGCGTGATGCGGCCGCATGAGATCAATTTCGGCGATGCACTGCTGCTTTGCTGGATGGGCGTCGTTTTTGTCCCGTTGCTCTTTCTAGGACAACGGCAGGACTATTACTCGATGAGTATGTGGAGCGCGTTTGCGCTCTGGGCGGCGGCGGCGTGGGACCGGATGCCACAGAAATGGCGCATCGCAGGCACAATCGGCGTCGGCCTCAGCGGCGTAGTGAGCGCCGCGGCGGCGTTCTTCCTTGCCCACGCCGCGCACGCTTTGAACGGAAACTGGGGAACGATGGATGCACGCTGGACTGCTTGGAAGGCATTACACGACATGCCCATGTCAGCCTGGCTGGCCTTGCGGCCATTGCTGGCGTATAACAGGTAGCTCGCTCGTGCTTTTCTCGCTGGTGGCGCTTTACTTAATTTTCAAACGACGCGAGAAACTCGCTGCTATCGCTCTCGCCGTTTCGATGATTCCATGCGGGGTCAGCATGATGGACGGTACCGCGCGGGTCGCGCCCTATTTCTCACTCGCCGAACGTAGCGCGATGTCTGAACCCGCGCCTCGACGCAGGCGGCGATACGATTTTTGAAGGGCCGCTGGAAGAAAGCAGTAGCCTTGTTTTTTATCTGAATCGGAAGTTCTTTCTTGTTAATCAAAACCGACAGAGAGCGGCGCCGCTCGGCACGCCCCCGGTCGATATTTTCTTGAATGAATACGCGGTCCTAAGGAAATGGACTCAACCCGAAGCGGTTTATCTCATAGTGGAACAAAACCGGGCCGATTACTGGAAACAGCTATTGACCAGTCGATTTCACATTTATCACCAGATCATCACCTCGGGGACGTACGTAGTGCTGAGCAATCAATTGTGAGAAACGGTATTGTTGAGGTAGAACGGCTGTTATTTGAAAAATCCTGTCTGTGGCTTAATTTCGCAGCCTACGTTTCCATTGCGTAACTCTTTTAACTTTTCAACCACCTATGTCGCAACATCGCAGTTTAAAAGGAGCGAGCACGATCGCTGCCAGGCGCAACGTGCTGAAACGCTTCGAGCGCGTCGAGCTTCTGAAGAAGCGCGGTCAGTGGAAGAACGGCCAGAAAGTCATCGGCCTGCCGAAAACGAAGCCGGACGTATAAACAGGTTGAGCGGTTGAGAAGTTGAGTGGTTGAGTGACAGACAGCGGACATCCCTCAACCTTTCAACCTCTCAACCACGATGCGCCTCAATCGTTTCCTCGCGGCCGCTGGCGTCGGATCGCGCCGACATTGTGATGAGTTGATCGCGACGAGTCGCGTCACCATCAACGGTAAAGTCTGCACAAACTTCAGCGCACAGCCCGGCGCGCACGACCACGTCAAGGTCGATGGCAAACTAGTTCGCGTCGCTCCCGCGCTTACCATCATGCTGCATAAACCGGCGGGATTTGTTTCGACCCGAAAAGATAAGCATGCGCGCGACACGGTGTTTGATCTGCTTCCACAAAAATTTTCCCGGCTCTTCAACATCGGGCGTCTGGACGCGCAAACTGAGGGGTCTGCTGCTTCTCACAAATGACGGCGAACTCGCGCAACGGCTTACCCACCCGCGTTATAAGACCGACAAGGAATATGAGGTGACGCTGGATCGGGCGTGGGACCCAGCGCTCGCGCCGAAATTGCTGCAGCGGAATTTTTCTCGATGGCCAGCGAGCCAAAATCGAGAAAATTCATTCAGTCTCGCCCACGCGTTTGCGCGTTGTGTTGCAGCAGGGAATAAATCGGCAGATTCGCCGCATGTTTGAAGCCGTTGGCTACCGCGTCAAACATCTTCTCCGCGTTCGCGTCGGAAATCTTCGGCTTGCCGATCTGCCCCGCGGGCATTGGCGGGTACTCACAAAACGCGAGCTGACAGCACTAGCGAATACAGACAATTCGCTGCTCCTCCCCACGATGAAACTCAATGATTGCAGCGCGCTAATCACGGGCGCTTCCTCCGGCATCGGCAGCGAATTTGCCCGACAACTTGCCAACCATGCACGCGCAATTGTTCTCGTCGCACGACGAAGCGAACGCTTGGCCGATTTACGCGACGAATTGCTGAACCGAAATCCAAACCTGGACGTTCACGTTCGCGTTGTCGATCTTGCCGACAAAGCGCAGATCGAATCGCTGATCGATTCGCTCGCGCGTGACAAGATCGATGTCGATCTTTTAATCAATAATGCCGGGCTTGGCGATAGCGGCCCGTTTGCGGCGAGCGATCCCATTCGAAACGAGCAAATGGCGCTGGTAAATATCGTGGCGCTGACTTCGCTCACTCGCCAGTTTGCTTCCGCAAATGATCTGCGAAACGGCGCGGCGGCATCCTAAACGTCAGTTCGTCGGCCGGTTTTCTTCCGATCCCTGGCGACGCCGTTTACGCCGCCACCAAGGCGTACGTGACAAGTTTTTCTGAAGCGCTCCGGGCCGAACTCCGCGGCACAGGCGTAAGCGTATGCGCTGTGTGCCCGGGCCCTGTGCATACGGAGTTTCAACAAGTCGCGAAGCGCCTGGGCGCTCATGCCCGAAATGGGTTCGAGAATCTTTTTTGTTCCGGTCAAACAAGTCGTGCGCGCGGCGCTGGCAGCACTGGAAGCCGACCGGCCGCTCGTGATTCCTGGAATTGCAATGAAGTTTGCAATGTTCCTGACTCGACTGTTTCCGATGCCGATCGTGCGTTTGGTATTCCGGCTTGCCCCGAAGCGAGGCTGAACTGCGCGGCCTGGTTTGAGATCTGGGAACTCGTGCGTTCCCACTCACTCGTCACTCATCACTCGTCACCGTGATGTCACTCATCACTTGACGCTACGGCCGCGGCGGTGGAGTTGGGCGCGGCGACCCTGTAGGCGTCGGCGGTGGTGTAAGGCGCGGCGGGGGAGTGGGCCGAGGTGCCGGGGTGACGCTCGGTGAAGCGGTAGGTGGCGGTGTTAAATGAGGAGGCGGAGTGGGTCGCGCCGTCGAAGTTGGACCAGGCCGCGATGTGGGAGCAACTCTCGGCGTCGGTGTAGGTGTTGGCGTTGATGTCGCAGTAGGTGTCGCTGTTGCCGTAGTCGTGGCCGTAGCTGTCGGCGTCGGTGTCGTCGGAGGTGTTACTGTTGTCGTTGGAGTCGGTGTCGGACTCGGCGCAGCCGCGCAGTATCTGCCGCCGGTGTTCAGGCAGGCCACGTCGTTAGCTCCGCCCCAAACGATCATTTGACTGCCGGTCCACACTGCCACGTGTTGCTCCCGGGCGCCCGGTGCACTGGAAGTACTGATTACTGCCCAGCTATCTGTGCTGGGAGCATATCTCCCGCCAGTGTTGAAATAGCTGCCGTTGTATCCGCCCCAGACGATCAACTCGCTGCCGCTTCGCTGCCGCTCCAAACCGAACTGTGCTGGTCTCGACCGTTAGGAGCACTAGTGGTGCTGGTGGCAGTCCAACTGTCGGTGCTCGGGTTCATATACGCCGCCGGTGTTAAAAACGGTGGCGCCGGTATCTCCGCCCCAGACGATCATTTCGCTTCCAGTCCACACTGCCGTGTGACGTTCTCGGGCGCTGGGTGCGTTGGTGGTGCTGGTCGCTGTCCAGCGATCGGCGCTGGGGTTATATCTACCGCCGCTGTTAAGATAGCTGGGGCGCCAGCAATACCGCCCCAGACGATCATTTCGCTTCCAGTCCACACTGCCGTGTGAAGAGATCGGGCATCGGGTGCGTTCGTCATGCTGGTAGCTGTCCAAGTGTCAGCGCCGGGATTGTATCTGCCGCCGGTGTTCGACAAAGGGCCGTAATAATCGCCGCCCCAGACGATCATTTCGCTGCCGGTCCACACTGCCGTGTGATCGAATCTTCCATCCGGTGCGCCGGTAGTGCTGGTGGCTGCCCAACTGTCGGTGCTCGGGTTATATATGCCCCCGGTGTTAAAAGGGTCGCCCTGGCCTAGTCCGCCCCAAGTGATCATTTCGCTACCGGTCCACACTGCCGTGTGATGGTATCGGCCGGCGGGCGCGTTAGCGGTGCTCGTTGGAGTCCACGTGTCGTCGGTGCAGCCACCAGACGGACTTGCTATTGCGGGAAGCACGTAGTTGCCGCTCACTGCCGCCATGGTCACTGGCACTTGCGGTTCGGCTTTCGCCGGCCAAGATGGCAACGGTTCTTTGAGCCAGGCAATCGTGGCGAGCTTCAACCGGTCTTCGCCTTTCTTCATTACCGCCACGGCGTAGTAATGCACGTCGTCCTCCTGCAGCGGGCTTAATACGCCAGTCTTAATTCGCCCTATGGTGTTCGTGTCACGTAGTCCCGGCGTGCCCGGCGGTCGCGCCCTACCCACTGTCCTGCTGTCGAACTGCGCTACGAACTTTCCGACGCTCTCTTGCCATTCGACAGCGTTCATCTTCACAGCGCCAACGCTCTTTTCGTCGGCCCGAGCAGAATCCTCCTCGGCAGAATCGCCTTTGATCCACTCCGTTTCGGAGTACGTCCCACTCGTCCACTTCATCTCGCTCACACTTCCGTGTGTTCGCAGCTCGGCTTCGGCACGTCGCTTCAATTCACCGTGAAATCGTTGGTCGTGCGCGTACAGCTCCGTGATTAAACGCTCCACCAGCACAGGTCTGGCCAGACACTCGGCGATCACGAATGGATCATTGCCCAGCGCGGAAAAGATTTCGCTCAAGACTCTAGGCTGCTTCGTATGACTGGCGATGCGCTCCATTTCCGCTTGGAGTTGATCGGGAGTAATGGGCCGTTGCCAGTAATCCTCCAGCGCTTGTGAGTCGCGCAGATAATCTTCCACCTTCTTCTCGATCGCTTCGTGCGACATCACTCTGTCCAGCGGCGGCTTGAGGCCGGCATTCGCCTTAGGCCAGATGCGATGCCGCCAATAGACTTCCTCGATCGCGCGCTGATAAGCGACGCGATCCACAAACGTGAGCGTTCGCTCCCTTCGAACTACAGGAGCAGCCACAGACGCGGCGCTCTCTTTTGCGTTCAAAACGAAGGCGGTGTTATTCTGCGGCGCTGGATCGTTGCGAGATTTGCCAGGCACGCTAATCGCTGAGGAGAGGGCGACAATCACGCACGAAAAAAGCAGAGCGGCTACGCTACCACGGAGAACGTAAGCGCTAGTTTCGCTTTCCGTTGTCACAGTTAGCGGTTCAGTTTGCGAGCGCGCCCTGGTCGCATTTGACCGTGTGGGAAGAGGGCCAGGTGGAATCGGCTTCTATGATGATTTGTATTTGACCGAGCAGCCGTACGGCTTTGTCTGTGGCGTGGTTACGGGTTTGCCTGCCAGCGACTCGTCCAACGCCGCCTTAACATAGTTTGTCGAGCTGGGAATATCTGCCGGATTCGGCGTCGCTTTGCTGTCGATCGCTCCTTCGTAGGCGATTTTTCCCTCTGGATTGATTATCACCATATCTGGCGTGTTCTTGGCGCCGTAAGCGCGCCCCGCTTTGCCTTCGGGATCGAGTAGCAACGCGGTCTGATGCGTCTTCCATGCAGTTGTAACCTTTTCCGCCTCCTCCGGGGTCAGATTACCCTCGGTGCCGGGCGCATTGGAATCGATCGTGAGCCAGACAACGCCTTTGCCCGTATATTCATCCTGCAACTTTTGCATGTTGCCGCTGCCGTAGTGCTTCTTCACGAACGGGCATTCCGGATTAAACCATTCGAGCACGACGTATTTGCCCTTTGTATTCCGAAAGCGAATGCGTCTTGCCTTTGGCGTCGGTGAGCGAAAAATCCGGCGCAGCGCTGCCAACCGGAGGCGGATCGAAGGCATAGGCTGCGGCGGCGATCAATGATGTGACAATGGTCAAGATTAATTTCGTGTTCATAGGTTGATTAGAAAGCGCTACTTGCTAAGAAGGTTCAAAGTTTTCGTCAAGTAACACGTTGGCAACGGGCCGAAGAGATTTCAAGGAGACACAGCTCCATTCCGGCCCAATTTCTCGGCCAGATTGCGAAGCCCGGCGAGAAAATTTTGATTCATCAAATCGACGAGCCGCGCTTCGTATTCCGGGTCGATCTCAAATCGCGAAGACCATTCGACATAGCGAACGGTCGCCATCCGTAATCGGCAACACACGAAGCGTAGTCTGGTGGTTGCGCACTGGAACCGGCGAGCTGACGAACGTGTAGCAGTACGAACGTTCTGCGTCTGAAAGCGCGACCAGAACTTCGCGAAAGACCTCTCCGTCCGTCTGGGTTAAAACACGGACACATCCAACGCGGGTTGGATCGCCGCCGTCTTCGATCGGGCTCGATTTTACAAACGGAAGCCAATCCGCGACCGCATCGAATGGTCGAATTGTCGCCCACACTTTCTCCGCCGGCGCATTTACAACGCTGCTCACAAGAATCCGAGGCATTCGACAAGACTTATTGCGACGCGACCGCGCGCGCGCTGGTTTCGAGTTTGTCCAGGAGCATGCCCTTGGTGAGCAGTTCCGGAAAGACGATTGGCTCTTCGTTTTTCCCGGGATAAAGCACATAGAGAGGCACACCTGGCCGGCCAAAGTGCTGCAATAACTTCGTGATCACCGGATCGCCGTTGGTCCAATCAGCTTTCAATTTCACGATGCCATGACGCTGAAATGCCTCCCGCACCTCGGCGCTTTCAAGCACATTGGCTTCGTTGAATTTGCAGGTGAGACACCATGCCGCCGTGAAATCGACAAAAACAAAACGGCCTTGCTCCAGTTCTCGCTTGCAACCGTTCGGGCGTGAACGCCTGCCAATCGCCTCGGAGTCGCGAGTCAGCGGAAGCAATATTCGCAGAGTGAAATTTGTTCCCGATGAAATAAATGCCGCTTGCGAACACGAGCACGAGCATGAGCACGAGCACGACGCTTCGCTTGACGCACAGAAGCTGTTGGCAAAACGAACGCGCCTTTCATCCAGCAGGCGACACTGATCACCAACAGAAAACAGCTCGCCCAGATCGCCCCTTCCAGCCCACGCTGCGCGCCGAGCACGTAAAGAAGAAACAGCAGCGTCGCCAGCAGGAGAAAGCCCATGAACTGCTTCACATGCAGCATCCACGGACCGGGTCTTGGCAGAAATCGCAGCCACGCAGGTTGAGCGCTCAAGAGCAAATACGGCGCGCTCATGCCGGCGGCGATGGCGATAAAAATCGACAGGATGATTACCGACGATTGCGTAAAGGCGAACCCGAGCGCGGTGCCGAGAAACGGCGCGGTGCACGGTGTGGCCAGCACCGTGGCGAACACCCCTTGGAAAAATGAACCGAGAAGATCTTTGCGCTCGGTCGTGGAAAGCAAACTGCGCGTCATGCTTTGCGGCAATGAAATTTCGAACACACCAAAGAGATTCAGCGCGAACACGAGAACGATCACGCTCAACACCAGAACGAAATACGCATTGGTAAATTGAAACCCGCCCCAGGTGACGTCGTGCCCAGCGCCTTTGAGCGCAATCAGGAGCAGCGCCAGCGCGATAAACCAGGCGAAAATCCCAATCGTAAACGCGATGCCGCTCCGCAAAATCTTCTGCCGGCTCTGGCCCGCCTGTTGAATGAATCCAAAAATCTTCAGCGAGATCACCGGCAACACGCACGGCATCAAATTTAAAATGAACCCGCCGATAAAACCGAAGAGCAGAAAAGTAAAAAATCCCCGCGCCGGCGCCGGCGCAGTCGCCGAAAGTGACGCGGACAATCCTGTCTGCGCCCCTGCGGTTGCACTGGTCATCTGCCATGCCGAGCGATCCTCGCCGTTTGGCTGCTTCGCAAAAACGACAAGGCCTGCCATGGACGACAAATGCTTCTCCGACGACTCAATCGGAATGCGAAAAACAATTTCATTTTTGTTTCGCGATTCGATTTTTGGATGGCCGACAACAATGCTCTCCTCCGGCAAGGGGAAAAAATCGACTGCCGGATAACTTGCCAAGCTGTCGCTTGCGACTTTCAGCCGAAGATCGGATCCAACCCGACTCCAATCAGATTTCGCGTCGTTCGCTCCCGGCCAGTTTTGCGGCAACAAACGCCGATAACGCGCGAAGAGTTCCGTGTTCGCTGGCTGGTTGGTTGTCGATACCGGCAATTCCAACTGCAATGTTGCGCCGCCAGGGATGCAGATTCTCTCGCAGACCAGCCAGCTTGCGTCGGCGGAAAGTTTCACCGACGAGCTGTCGAGCTTTGTCGGCGGAGTGATTTCCTGCATCAGCAGGACTTCATTTTCGTATCCGTAAGTTTGAATGTCGCCCGGATCGATCGTTTTCAGCGGAATCGGCCACTGAATCCCACCGATTTTCCACCCTGGTGGCAGCGTCCATTTCAGTTCAGTGGGAAGACCGGCGTCGCCGGAAAATTTCCAGTAAGTATGCCAGGCTGGAGCCATTCGCAGCAGCAAACCGACCGTAAATTGTTTGCCGGGAACGACTGCGTCCGTGTCGGCCAAGAGCTCCGCCTTAACGAGTTGTTTTCCTTGATACTCCTGGGCGAAGCCATGCTGCGCAAAAGCAAAGAGCAGACAGCAGAGCACCGAAGCACGTCGCTGCTCTCGACGCAATCGCATACGATTAGGTAACATTCGTCAATACCACTACGGCAATCAGTCGCCTGTAGCCGCTTCGCTGTGCGAAAGCGTGATGTTGGTGGTTCTATTCAAACGCCACCCGCGTCGCCACAGGGCGACGACTACAAAATGCGCTATCTACGGAACAATAAAAATCTTGTCGGTCCACGGATCCTTCACCTTGGTGCCGGGTGGGTAACCGCTCACATCGACGTACCTTCCACTGGAATCAAACGGGCTGAACACATAGCCAGGCTTATCAGGCACGGCTTTCGCAGTGGGAAAATCCGCCGACGCAGAGGCACCTCGCGCTGACGTTGACGATTTCGGGCTTGCGTGAGTTGTTTCGCTGCGACTCACCTGTGGAGTTGTTCTGGACGAGCTTTGATTGGTTTCTGTCTGAAGATTCTGACGGTTCTGCCGCGTTGAAACAGGCGCGCCGGGCTGAGTGACATCCGACGGGATTGCATCTGTCGTTCCGACCATTATCGGTTCGTTATGACGACTTCCCGTTGCGTAGCGTACCGGCGCGCTGGCGACGCGATATGAACCAACGGCGACAGCTCGAGCCACCTTGTAAGAGCCCACCGCTCCTGCGCGCGTCACATGATAAGAAGTCTCTGCGACGTTGCGGGTAGTTCCGCATGCGGCAAGCAACAATGCTGCAAACAGCAAAGGTCGTTCCAAGGTATTCATGTCGTTTCTAACAGATGGGCCGTAATCGCGATCCGTTCAATCATTTTGTCGCGAGGACGTCGGCAATGAAATCTTGAGATTTCCTCCTCAGTGGTGACCCACGAACACATCAGCCGGTAAACGTTCGGGCTCAACAAACCTGTAGAAACGCCAGCCGCGCGTGTGCAGGCCAGTGGTCAGTCGCTCGTCCATGGATACAAAAACCGCGTTTGCCTCGACTGGAAATGTGGTCGCAATACCGGCGTCGTGTTGCAGGCGCTCTGCCAGGCGGCGAGCCGCATTCATTAGCGTGCGCAGCGTTTCGCAACCAGGCATTATCTGTCAAAAGCCCTAACCACGCCGCAGTCAGGAAACGCATCTTCGATACCAGCTGGCCTGCTTGTTTTGCTCGATAATCAAATTCGCGTGAGATCTTCTTATCGAAGAAAATCACCAACTCGCCGGCAGCCACTCCATTTTTTGTCCCTCCAAAACAGAGAACGTCAATGCCAGCTTCCCACGTGACCGCTTTGGGCCGCGCAGTTAAGCGATGCGATCGCATTGGCGAGACGTGCACCGTCCATATGGAGAAATAATTTGTGCCTGCGTGCCAGGTTGGCGATCGCTGCAATTTCATCGCGCTTGTAAACCGTTCCAAACTCCGTCGCTTGTGAAATGCTGATCGCGCCCGGCTTATGCGAATGCAGCTCGTTGTGGCGGGCGAGCAGCGCTTCCACCTGACCAACGTCAAGCTTGCCATTGGCGCCGCCGACCAAAAGCAGCTTTGATCCGCCAGTGAAAAATTCAGGCGCGCCGCATTCGTCGGTCTGAATGTGAGAGTGCTTGTGACAGATGATGCTATGGAACGAGTTGCACAACTGCGCGAGCGCCAGCGCGTTCGCCGCCGTGCCGGTGAAAACAAAATAAACGTCGCAGTCGGTCTCGAAGATTTCGCGGATCCGATCGCACACGCGCGCAGTCCAGTGATCGTCACCATAGGATGGTGCGTAATCGACATTGGCTTCCTGCAATGCAGCCCAGGCCTCCGGACAAATCGGTGCGACGTTATCGCTCGAAAATTCATGGCGCTCTGCGATCATTTCGTCTGTTTGCTACGCGAGTTTTTGCGCCGGATCAATCCGCATACAAGAGATTGCCTGACAGATCGAGCCCTGGGCCTCCGAAGTCTGCCAGGCAAATCTCTCCACTTGCTCCCGAAATTGGGTGCAGCAGCTTCATTTTTATTTCGGTCACAGGCCGCCAAATGAGCGTGTCCATGAGCAAAATTATTTCATGCCCCGAAAGGTGGTCTGCTTCCGTTTTGCCTAACGCACACGGGCAGACTAATTTCGCAAATGACGGCGCTCCAGAGCGAAATCGAGCGGCGCGGCAGGCGCATCTTCGAGCTGGTCGATAAACATCCCGAGCCATTTTTCAGCAAGGCCGGATTTTATCAGCGTCTGATGGCACTGTCGATGCGTGACGAGCGATTCAAGGCGCAACTGTTTCGCTTCGTGGATGTCCTGCCTTCGCTGCGGCGTTCAAAGTGAAATTGTTCAGCATCTCAACGAGTATTTCTCAGACGACGGCTTTGGGCCATTCGTGGATGTCGGCGTTCGTCTGGCGCGCATCGCTCCGTGGTTAAGCGGGCGGATCCTGCGCTGGAATGTTTCTGAAACGGCCCGCCAGTTCATCGCCGGAAGAAATCCCGACGACGTAATGGCCACATTGCGCAAGCACCACGCGAGAAAAATTGGGTTTACCGTCGATCTACTGGGAGAAGGCGTCGTCAGCGAAGCGCAGGCGGACGAATACGCGGCGCGCTATTTCGATTTACTGGAGAAACTGGCGCGCGAGACAAAAAACTGGATTGATCCGTTAGGCAGAAATTCGGAACTCTTTCCGGTTGTAAATCTGTCGGTCAAAATTTCTGCGCTTTATTCGCAGATAAGTCCCGCCGATCCGGCCGATGCAATTGCTCATCTCGCACCGAAGTTGCAACCGCTCTTGCGCCGCGCGCGCGAGTCGGGTGCTTTTATCAATTTCGACATGGAAAGTTACGCGCACAAGAATATCACTCTTGAATTGTTCAAGACCATTTTCACTGAAGAAGACTTTAAAGATTGGCCGCATGCCGGGATCGTCATCCAGTCGTATTTGCGAGATTCAGAAGCCGATTTGCGCGACCTGATCGAGTGGGGCCGCGCACGCGGCACGCGGTTCGCAGTCCGCCTGGTAAAAGGCGCATATTGGGATTACGAGACAACGAAATCGGGCCAGAACGGATCGACATTCTCCGGTCTTTCTTCAAAAGCCCGAGAGTGACGCGAATTTCGAGGCGCTCACGCGCGTGCTTTTCGAAAATGAATCCATCGTCACCGCTGCGTTCGGATCGCACAACGTTCGCAGCATCGCGCACGCGCAGGCGCTGGCGGACGAGCTTGGGATAGATCGCAGCCGCTTTGAGTTTCAACTGCTCTACGGCATGGGCGGCCCGATCAAGCGCGCGTTGGTGGAGATGGGTTATCGTGTTCGCGAATATTGCCCCGTCGGCGAACTGCTACCCGGCATGGCGTATCTGGTTCGACGTCTGCTCGAGAACACATCGAATGAGGGATTTCTGCGCGCAAAATTTGCTGAGAACGTTTCGGCGGACGAATTGCTCCGCGATCCAAGCGAGCTCATCAAGAGTGGTAGGGAGCGAGCTCCGGGCGCGCCGGAACTTGAACAAGTCCGCGACGACGTGTATCGAAACGCACCGCTCATGAGTTTCGTTTACAAAGACAACCAGGAAAAGATGCAGAGCGCCCTGCGCGAAGTGCGCAAACGCTTTGGCGAAAAGTATCCACTCGTCATCGGCGGCGAAAAAGTCTGGACGGATGAGCTGACGCCTTCGGTGAATCCGAGCGCTCCGGACGAGATTGTCGGTTACGGATCGGAAGCAGGAATTCCCGAAGCCGAACACGCAGTCAGAGCTGCGCGCGCAGCATTTGGCAAATGGAGTCGGACGCCGTTTGAAGAACGCGCGCGCTTGCTGGAGCGCGCTGCAGACATCCTGGAGCGCCGACGCTATGAGCTGTCGGCAGTCGAAGTTTTCGAAGCAGGCAAACCGTGGAATGAAGCGGATGCAGACATTCGCGAGGCGATCGATTTTTGCAGGTTCTACGCGCACGAGATGCGACGCCTGGGACGTCCCAAGCTCACGCAGCAGGTTCCCGGCGAGGAAAGTTATCACCATTACTGGCCGCGTGGCGTCGCGTTCGTGATCGCGCCGTGGAATTTTCCAATCGCCATTCTCTGCGGAATGGCCTCGGCCGCAGTCGTAACGGGCAACACCGTGATCATGAAACCATCCGAGCAATCGATCGTCTGCGGCGCCATGCTCATGCAGGTCTTCGAGGAAGCGGGCGTTCCGCCGGGCGTGTTGAATTTTCTCTCCGGACGCGGCTCCGTTATCGGCGCACATCTGGTCGATCACAAGGATGTCGATCTTATCGCGTTCACCGGTTCGCGCGAAGTCGGCTTAAGGATTTGGCAATCGGCAGGTGTGACGCAGCCCGGTCAGCGCGAGCTCAAACATGTGATTTGCGAAATGGGCGGCAAAAACGCGATGATCGTCGATGCCGATGCCGACCTCGGCGAAGCGGTCGGCTATTCCATCTATTCTGCGTTCGGTTATCAAGGGCAGAAGTGTTCAGCGCTCTCGCGTCTGATTCTTCTGGAAGAAAATTACGACCGCGTGATGGAGCGCTTGATTCCGGCCGCAGCCAGTCTCCGCGTCGGCAATCCTGAAGAACCGGGGATCATGGTCGGTCCCGTGATCGATGAGCCGGCTTACCGGCGCATTCTGGATTACATCGAGATCGGTAAGAAAGAGGCGACGCTCGCCTATCAAGCAAAGGAAGTCCCGCCGCACGGTTATTTCGTTCCGCCCACCATTTTCACTGACGTGAAACCAAACATGCGCATCGCGCGCGAAGAAATTTTCGGCCCCGTGCTCAGCGTGTTAAAAGTACGCGACTTGGACGAAGCGCTTGAAGTGGCCAACGGCACCGATTACGCGTTGACCGGTGGATTTTTCTCGCGCAGCCCGGCCAATATCGAGCGCGTCAAAGCGCAACTGGAGGCGGGAAACGTCTATATCAATCGCACATGCACAGGCGCGATCGTTGGACGCCATCCCTTTGGCGGATTCAAAATGAGCGGCGGCGGCAGCAAGGCCGGTGGCGTAGATTATCTGCTGCACTTCCTCGTGCCGCGCGTGGTGACCGAAAACACCAGCCGCCTCGGCCTTGTCCCGGAAACAACACCGGAATATCGCGACGAATTCCTCTGGCCGAAAGCAAAACAGCAAAGCGGAAGAATCCACTCGAAACGGCAGGTCGATTAATTCAGCGGCCGCCCTTTGCTCAGCAATTTGACGACAGTAACAATCATGTAGACCACCGGCCAAGCCGAGGTCAGGACAATTAGCGCAAACACCGCCATCTCCTTTGCTCGTTCCCGTGCTGCTTCGATCCGATATTCGCGTCCTAGATTATAAAAATTCCTGTGGCGCGATCGATCTTCTCCATCGTAAGGCCAGAAATTCCCACCATGCCATTGACCAAACCCAGCATGGAAAAAATAGTCCGTGTGCGGGAATTTCCCCTTCCCGCCCATGGAAGGACTCCTCGGTTTCATAGCCTCTTATCCAGCATCCGAATGGGAACTGGCAACTATGATACCACGTTAAAAAAAGGAATCAGCCGGAAAAATAGCTTCAGATCGCCAGTTTAGTTTGATGAAATCTTCGTGTGGCACGGGTTCAGCGGACATGCGACATGAGCACGAGCAATGACGAATGCCAAATGTCTAATGACGAAGGAATGACGAAATCCGAATCCCGAAATGCCTCTGCTGGTCTTCGTCATTGGAGTTTCGATTTCTTTGTCATTCGTCATTCGTGCTTTGTCATTTCCTCGACATTTCGTTCGCTCGCTTACCTCGCGGGGCGATTGTTCGTGAAGCTGCTGTTTGGATGTGTCGCGCGCGTCCGCGTGTTGCGGCGGGAAAACGGGAATCGCGTCGGCGGATTTCTACTCGCCGCAAATCATATCAGTCATTTCGATCCGTTTCTCATATCCCTGGCCGTGCGACGGAAAATCGATTGGATGACGATGGCGGAATTCTTTCGCTCTCCAACGCTGGGATTTCTTTTGCGCGCGATCGATGCATTCCCGGCGGAGCGGGATCGCGCTGACCTCAAAACGATTCGCACCGCAATCGAGCGGCTGAAGAGCGGACGCGTTGTTGGACTATTTCCGGAGGGCGGCATTCGTGATGGGACGCGTTCGCTGCTGGAAGGCGCGCCACTCCGGCCCGGGGCGTCGACGCTGGCGCAGATCGCTGGCGTTCCGGTTTTGCCATGCGTGATCCTCGGCAGCGATCGTCTCTATTCAAAAAGACAATGGCTGCTCCCGTGTCGGCGGGACACGCCGATCTGGATCGCCTTTGGGGATCCAATCTCTCATTTTCCGGAGCTGCAAAAATCGCAAGCGCGGCAGCGGATCGAATCCGAATTGGCGGCTGCATTCAGAAACCTCTACGCAGAATTACGCGAAAAATTTCGACTTACGGCCGACGATCTGCCGCATCCGCCTCAGGAAAGGATGAAGCAATGTAGGGCAAGCGCATCGCTTGCTCGTCCCTGGAAACGGCAACCGAAGCGGTTGCCCTACAATTTCCAACGCTCGGTTGAAGCGTCTTGCTTCAGGTTCAGTCGATTCACTACTCTGCGCGTCGCTGAACCTGCTTCAGGCGCGGCACCGGCTGAATGGTCACAGCCGCGCGGAGATGGTGCATTACGTGATGAAATGCGAGCGGCTCACCCCGCAGGAATATTACGCGGCGCCGCACGAACCGGATCTCGCGAGGACGCTTGCAAATGGACACGCGACGATGGTGTGGAACAGCCCGATCAGGACACATTTTGCGGCAAACAACGTCGCTCACGCCGAATTCTTTCAGTCCCGCGGCCGCGGGATCCGCGCGCCCACGGTATTGCTGCTGCACGCGCTCATGTCCACCAGCCGCGAGGGCCATCGCCGTTGCGCAGAACGCTTCAACGAACTTGGCTGGAACGCTTGTTTCCTTCACCTGCCCTATCACTTTTCGCGTGTTCCGCGCGGTTATTGGAATGGCGAACTTGCGATCACCTGCGATCTCATTCGCAATGCAGAAGGATTGCGCCAGGGCGTAATCGAATTGCGGCAGTTGATGGGTGCATTGAGGGAACGCGGCTGCCGCGAGTTTGCCGTTCTCGCTACCAGCTATGGCGGTTGGATCGGCGCGTTGCTGACGCTGGTTGAGAACGATTTCCGCTTTGTGGCGTTAATGTCGCCGATCGTAAACGTCGAGCACGCCATCTGGCAAAGCCCGGCTGCGCGTCGTATTCGGCGCGAACTGCTCCACTCCAATATCGAGCCGGCTCTCGTTGCCCGGCATTTTCATCTGAGCTCACCGTTGCACACCCAACCGCTCTGTGATCCAGCTTGCGTTCTATTTGTCACGGGGGAATTTGATTCGATCGTGCCAGCCGGCCAGATCGAAGCGATTCAGCAGAAATGGCGCGGCTCAGAACTGTTGCGGGTGCAACAGGGACACTTCGGCCATCGCATGATGCCCGAAACAATCGCGCGACTGAAGCAGCGCGGCGATTTGTAAGGTGCCAACGTTGCAGATGAATGCAGCTCGGCCATCCTCACTAACACCGCGCTTCAGCGCGGTGTACCAGACAAGTTACTACTGAAAGCCGTCTAAACGGCTTGTCGGCGTGGTGTCTAGCGGAATACCTGCTGAAGCGCGGTGTCAATGACAGTGACCGGGTTAGTCCCAAGAAATTCCAAGCTTGGTCCGAGATCGCTGAATGCGGCTTCTGCCAGCACATTGTGTCCCTCGACCGACGCGTGCCAACCATCAATTGGATGGAGTAACTCCGCGCGGCTGAGGTCCGCTGTCGCCAACGCGTCGGAATATCGCAACTGGATGTTTCCCGTGACCGCAAGCTCGCGATTCAACTCTTCCACTATTGTGCGCAGTTCTTCGTTCACCATTGAAGCGAGACGAATCAAATTGCGCCGATAAGCTGGATGGAAAGAGAGGAGGTATTTGTACGTCGTTTCCAAGTGCGGGTACAGACTCGTGTCTGACTCTCGAAGGCGCTCGGCCGCCTCGCGACCTTTGAAATACAATTCGAAATTTATGAGTCCGAAAACGACGACGGCCACGCGATGTCTCTCCCTTCCAGCGCGTCGGAGTACGCGGCGCAGCTCGCGACGCATAATTCTCCCGGAACTCTTTGCATTGGCAGGTCAAACGCCGCTCCGGCGCATTCAGCTCATCCGGCGGACATCGCCACGCCCAATCGACATTGTTATGCCCGATTGAGATCAAAATCAGATCGGGAAACCGCGGCGCTCGCAGGAGCTGATTGATTTGTCCGGAAAAATTGCGCGTCCCGAGGATGCGTCGAAAAACATTTGGTCGGCCACGCTCGTGATCGACCATCGCGCCAATTCCAGCGTATTCGATCGCAACGAAAGGCGTGATCTCTTCCAGTCTTTTAGAAATGCTGCGGATGGCGCGGAGGACGCCGGGCCATTATTGAGAAACCAATTCCCTCCGCAGGCAAGTGTGTGCGCGCCAGAACGTGCTCCAGGGCGATGAGATGTAGATGTCCATGCAGACGCTGTCGCCAAGCATGGCAACGTGCGGCAGCCGCGCGACTAACTCGTTTTTCGTGATCTCGCCGTTTCGGTACGACAGGTACACCTGCGTGAAATCGCGATGCAGGATCAGCGATGCGCTCTAAGGAATCTGAGCTGATCACTGGTGCAGACTTCATAAGCAGTGTCCCTCTTGGAAATTGTAGATCTTCAATCCAGCCAATCCATTGCTTCCAGCAACTGACGAAACTGTGGATCGTCTATGGAGAGCGCGGGCAGCCATTCGCCGATTGGTTCGCGTTTCCACCACGCTTTATCGCCCAGCGGAGCGAAATGATAACGATAAAGTCGCGCGCGAATGTAACGAGGCGGCGCGTCGGGAAAGGGATTATTCGCAAGCAGCGAGAGCGTGCCGCGATCGTTGTGCAGAAGTTTCCAAACAAAATGAAGCGTCCACGGATACTCTGCAGGCGACGCCATCGCTGCGAACCAGATTTGCCAATCGATTCGGGGCTGATACGGCGCGACAAACGGCGGCCGGCGGTTTGGATCACCCGGTTTGGCCTTGAATTCGTATTCCTTCCATTTCGTATCGCCGGTAATCACCGCGTCGTCCGTTCCCTCGAAAATAATTTCGTCGCGTTCACGGCCCACTGTTCCGAATGCGCCGTAAGTGTTCACGAGATCGAGCGGATCGAATGAGTAATTCATCAACTGCCGGCCGGAGGCCAGATTGAGCACGGTGGGTATGCTGAGCCAGGCAATCACGACGGACAATACGACAGCAACCGCGTTGTTGACGCGCGACGGTTGTGATTCCTGAGCCGCGCGTTCTGCCCGTCTGACAACTGCTTCCGGCAAAAAACGGCGAAGGAACGTATCGTCAAAGCAGGCCAAAAACGGAATGATGGTAAGGTAATTCAGAAACGAAAGATTTCCGCTGATAATGAGAAAAATCTGAAATGTGACGAGCAGCACGCCAGCAATGTGGCGCACCGTTCGCGGCCCAAACGAAAACCATGGCACGATCAGTTCAACCAAGAAATTCCAAGCCGTCTCAAATTTGAGCAACCAATGCGGCGAAAACTGCAGGTATCGGCTGATCGGGATTCGGAATCGGCTGCGTTTCGTAGTGATAATAAAGGCACGTGAGATCGCGCCAACAAGGGTCGCCACGCAATTTGATCAGACCGGCGCCAATCATGATCCGAAATCCTAGCCATCGAAAAAGCCAGATCACCAGAATCGGTGGCCTGCATTTTGGAAAAGGCCGCCCATCGAGTAACGGACAAAGAAAGATCGACAAGAAGCCGGTCTCGAGCAGCTGAATTTCCCAGCCGTAACCGTACCAGATCTGGCCGATGTGAACGATCGACATGTACATCGCCCAGAGAATGCCGAGCATAATCGCGTTTGCGTAGCCAGCAAGCACAACAAGCGACAGAGCGAAACCGATCCA
Organism: uncultured Verrucomicrobiae bacterium; assembly: GCA_963840305.1. Taxonomy (GTDB): domain Bacteria; phylum Verrucomicrobiota; class Verrucomicrobiia; order Chthoniobacterales; family UBA10450; genus Udaeobacter. Next base: position 303,944 of record CAWIYE010000004.1, on the reverse strand, counting down.
CGAGAAGATCGACAATGCGGTATCGGAAATTCCAAACCAGAAGAGCGTCGGCACTCGCAGCATGCCCGCAGTTTGGAACCGAGTTGTGTTTGTACGCTTGCAAGAAAATGAGTCGCCGGCGTTAATCCGTGCTCGCCAATCAGCGGCACTAACTGCTGCGCCGCTACCAAAAAAGCGACCGCGTAAACAAAACCAAGCAGCCGCAAAATAACGAAGCGCGTCAGCCAATAAGAGTTTCCGAGTGCGAAAAGCTTCTGAAAGGCGGTTTCCTGATTCATTAGCGAGGAAACGTCTAACGCTGAACGTCCAACGTCCAACGCTCAATACTGAATCATTTGGCAATTCGAAATTGGAAGTTGGAAATCAAGCATCCTGCCAGAGGGGAGATTCGAACTCCCGACAACCCCGAAAGCTTTCGGGGCTGCTCTACTCCGAGAATTCCTCGCGAGCCGGCCGTTTCAAATGATAAATCGCAAGCTGCGGATTTTTCTTTGCCTTCAATGCGCGCTCAATGCTTCGTGCCTCGCTTAGCGTGGCCACCTCCTTGCTCGCGACAACTTCGATGTTTTCGCCAAGGCGCTTCGTTGTATGCGTATGACCGCGCAGGTGTTGCGCAATGCGGGCATCAACATCAACAGCCGAGCCGATATAATGTCGGCCGTTCGATCCTCGAAGGATATAAACCCAGGCCATATGAAAGTGCCAGGGGGGAGATTCGAACTCCCGACCAAGGGCTTATGAGTCCCCTGCTCTACCACTGAGCTACCCTGGCATTTATTTCGTGCGCAAAGCTATCGAATTTTTCCTCACCGACCAACCCCGAAAGCCTTCGGGGCTGCTCTACCACTGAGCTACCCTGGCGAATTTTAGCGGCGACAAAGGTCAATCGCCGGAATCTCTCTGTCAACGCACGGGCACACGAACCATTCTTCCACTTCTTCTACCTCTCCTCCTCACTCTCTGCTCACCGACAGGCGGGCAGAGTAAGGGTCAGATTAAGAGGAAGAAAAAAACCTCTATTCCTTTGGCTTCGCGATATATGGCCCCAGATCTTTCTCGTCCCCCCGCAGTGCGGCCATGAAGCACACTCCGCTGCGTTCAGTCACTGCACCGACCCAGCCTTCTTGATGAACGTAGCGCCATCCGGGAAAGCCCAGCACCGCGCCGGTTTTGGCATTGCGCTCCGCGGGAAAGAGAAATAGCTGCAGCCGTTTTTCAGCGAGCCAGATTTGGGCAATACGACGCGACTCCTCATCCTCGAAAACGCGGCAACCGATCGTGCGAAAATCGGCGAACTCTGCCGGGATATCGTAATGTTCCAGGCCATGCTTCATAAAAAACAGATCGCTCAATGTTCCCGCTTCAGTGCTTACCGGATCCAGCATCACCGGTCGCGTGGAGGCAGCCACAGTCAATAACTTCCGAGCGGTCGCTGAACCCGGAAAATCATTTAGACGACTGAGCACTTGAAACACGGAAACCCCGGCGATAACCACGACGGCGATGCTGATCGCAAGGACGGCTGGGTTCCGCGCTATTTTTCTCCATGTCCACTTCAATGCGACGCCCAAGTCTTTCTCGGAGAACCACTCAGCCGTTTCGGGTGGAATTGGGATGAGGCGCACGAGCTCGGCGACAGCGCGATCGAAGTTTTGTTGATTGAGAAATTCCTCGGAGTCATCTGCGCGAGCTACCGCTGCGCGCATGGAACGGTCAGCCGGCCGGTCGTGGCTAATCGGCGCGCAATTCAAAAGGACGCGTTGTCGGCGCAATAACCGCAGCCTTCTCATGCTTTGCCTAGTTGAGGGTGCTTTGCATTCAGCCACGCCTGCAATTGCCCGCGACCCTGCGTCAGATAGCGGGAAAGCTCGCTAAGCTTGAGTTCGGCGAGATCAAGAATTTCCTGGTAATCAAATTCGTCGAGATAAAAAAGTGCCAGCACAGTCCTCTGCGGATCGGGCGCGCCGGAAATCCAAACTGCGAGTTGCGCGGGCTCGAGCTGTTCAATCTGCGATGCAGCATGCGGAGCCACGTCATGCTCATCAAGTTTGAACGCTTCCGGTTGCAAATCAGCCTCGCTTGCTTCCAAACAGCGCCACCGCGCGTCGCGGAAAAGCCAAAACCTTTCCGTCGGCAATTTCCCCTGTGCGGCGCGATTGGCCGCTTCGCGCAACGTCGTGTAAAAGACTTCCTGTGCTTTGCTTGAGTCGCCCAGCATTAAGAAGCAAAAACGATAAAGTTGCGGCAGATTTTGTTTTGGATCCGGCACGCTTGATGTCCCAAAAAACTCTGCGCACTCTACGCGAGCCAAGTGATGCAGGCAATCTTGCCTGCGTCGTTTCAAGAAGGGGCGATCTCCAGATCGCCCAGGCGCCGCAGACACGAGACCGCCGCTCCTTGCATGACTCTCGCAGGCAGAATTGTGTGCGTCACAACCCCCGCAGCATTCTCAAACGACGCGCTACTTCCTCAGCGTTCTCCCGGCTGTTGAACGCGGAAATACGAAAGTAGCCTTCACCTTGCGCGCCAAACCCGGCACCCGGAGTGATCACCACATTCAGTTCGCGCAGCATTCGGTCGAACATCTGCCAACTCGTCAGGCCCCCGGGTGTTTTCACCCAGATGTACGGCGCGTTTATTCCACCAAAGGTTTCCAGCCCCGCATCGGCCGCCGCTTCGCGCAGCAGTTTCGCGTTGCCCATGTAATGATCGATGAGAGCGCGCACTTGCTTGCGACCTTCAGGCGAATACAACGCCTCGGCCCCGCGTTGCACCGGATAACTCACGCTGTTGGATTTGGTGCTCCAGCGCCGCTGCCAAAGCGGATGAAGCGGCAATGGCCGGCCGTTCTCTGTTCGCGCGAGCAACGATTTCGGCATCACCGTAAACCCGCAGCGCACGCCGGTGAACCCGCCGTTCTTGGAAAAACTGCGCAACTCAATAGCGCATTCGCGCGCGCCGGGAATTTCGAAAATGGAATGCGGAATTTCCGGATCAGAAATGTAAGCCTCGTAAGCGGCGTCAAACAGGAGAAGTGCCTCATGCTCGCGTGCGTACTCGACCCAGCGCGCGAGCTGGTCGCGCGAGGCCACCGCGCCGGTAGGATTGTTAGGGAAACAAAGATAAACCAGATCGACATGTTCCTTTGGTGGATCGGGCACAAAATTATTTTCCGCCGTGCAGGGCAAATAGACGATCCCTTCGTAGCTGCCGTCTTTCCTGCGCTCGGCCGGTGTGGCCGGCCATCACGTTCGTATCGACGTAAACCGGATAAACCGGATCGGGGATCGCCACTTTGTTTTGATCGCCGAGAATATCGAGGATGTAACCGCAATCGCATTTCGATCCGTCAGAGATAAAAATTTCGTCGTCGGCAATGTCGATATTGCGGTCGCGATAATCGTGCTGCGCAATGGTTGATCTAAGAAATTCATAGCCTTGCTCCGGGCCGTAGCCGCGAAAGCTTTCCGGGTGGCCGAGCTCCTCGACGGCCCGCTTCATCGCTTCAACCGCCGCGCGCGGCAACGGCTCGGTCACGTCACCGATTCCGCATCGAATCAGTCGCTTCGCCGCTTCCGGATTCGCTTCGCAAAATTCGCGAACCCGGCGCGCAACTTCGGGAAAGAAATAGCCGGCCTGAAGCTTGAGATAATTTTCGTTGAGATACGCCATCGTTGTAGCAGCGTTTGTGTCAAACGCCGAACCTAAAAAGATAGGCGCTTGGCACAAGCGCCTCTACAACGTTTACGCGCTGCTCAGTAGTTCTTCGCCACCGCGTCCCAGTTCACCACGTTCCACCAAGCTTTGAGGTAATCGGCCCGGCGGTTTTGGTACTTGAGATAATAGGCGTGTTCCCAAACGTCCACGCCGAGGATCGGCGTGTTGCCATCCATCAGCGGGCTGTCCTGATTCGGCGTCGAAATAATTTCGAGCTTGCCATTTTTGTTCTTGATCAGCCACGCCCAGCCGCTGCCGAAACGGCCCACACCAGCAGCGGCGAATTTCTCTTTGAACTCGTCGAAGCTGCCGAATGTGGACTTGATGTCATCGGCGAGTTTGCCTTTCGGTTCCCCGCCGGCGTTCGGTCCCATGATTTTCCAGAAGAAGGAATGGTTGGCGTGCCCGCCGCCGTTGTTGCGCACGACTGTGCGAATGTCTTCCGGCACCGATTTGAGATCGCTGATCAAATCTTCAACCGATTTCTTCTCGAGATCGGCTTTGCCTTTGATCGCCTTGTTGACGTTGTCGACGTAAGCCTGGTGATGCTTGGTGTGATGGATTTCCATCGTCTTCGCATCGATGTGCGGTTCCAAAGCATCGTACGCGTAAGGTAATTTTGGTAATTCGTAAGCCATAATGTGTACAGTTAGATCGAATTATGTCCGGCGACAGGTTTTATTTTTCTAGCGCAGAGTCAGATCCGGCGCGTCCAACCTATCGGAATCAGCCGTCGCAACGATAAAAACCCGGACGATGTCCGAGGCCGCTGCGGTAATTGACATACGTTGCCAGCGCGAGCAGCGGGAAATTTTGTCGATAGAAATCGTATTTGAGATAGAAGACTTTCGGAAATCCGGTGCCGGTGATTTGTTCTTCGTCCCATGAGCCGTCCGGTTTTTGCGAGCCGAGCAGGAAGCGCAAGCCGCGCTGAATGCTCGGTCGATCGAGCTCGCCGCACGCGCAAATACCCATCACCGCCCACGCAGTTTGCGAAGCGGTACTCTCGCCGATGCCTTTGGCCCCAGGATTGTCGTACGTTGCACAGGTCTCGCCCCAGCCGCCATCGCTGTTTTGACAGCTCTCCAGCCAGTCGCGCCCGCGCAATATCCAGTCTTGCGTCATGTCCTGACCGATGGCGCGCAAGCCGCGCAACACCTGCCACGTGCCATAAATGTAATTTACGCCCCAGCGGCCGTACCAGGAACCGTCGTCCTCCTGCGTCTCGATCAAATACTTTAGCGCGCGTTTCACGCCGGAATGATTCCGGTCGAACCCGATATAACCGAACAGCTCGAGCGTGCGCGCGGTCAGATCGCTGCAGGTCGGGTCGAGGATCGCATTGTGATCGGCAAACGGCATGTCTTCGAGCCATGGCGTCGTCACATTTTTGTCAAAAGCGGCCCAGCCGCCATCGTCGCATTGGAAACTGAGCTGCCAAGCAAGCGCGCGACGAAAGATTGCATCGAGCGTTTGTGGATCTGTGGGCCGTATCGTGCGCAACGCCATCAGCACCATCGCTGTGTCGTCGGTGTCCGGATAATAAACGTTGTTGTACTCGAATGCCCAGCCGCTTGCTTCCGCATGCGGATTGTTCACCTTCCAATCACCTCGGACTCGCACTTCTTTGTTGATGAGCCAGTCTGCGGCTTTCTGCAGAGCGGGATGGTCCGGCGAAACACCGGATTCGGCCAGCGCGATGACGTTGATCGCCGTATCCCAAATGGGCGAGAGACAAGGTTGAATCCGGAAATCCTCCGGATCATCGACAAACAGCCCGGCGAAATCTTTCTCCGCCTTGGCGTAAACTGGATTTTTCTTCGAGTAACCCAGAGCGCGCAAAGCAATCAAAGAGTTCAGCATCGCCGGAAAGACCGCTGCGAGACCGTCACTCCCCTCGCCGATGCGTTCGAGCATCCAGCGCTCGGCTGCTTCCAGCGCACGCCGGCGCAATGGACGAGTCCGCAACGGACTGCAGAAATTTAAAAGTGTCGTCGAGTCGGAGAAAGAAATTGCGCCAGGTCCAGAACTTTTCGCTGCGAAGAAGCCGCAAATCGCTCTGCTCGGTGCCGAGCGGATAAAGCTCATGCAATTGTTTTTCGCCAGGAAGAATCCGAGTTGGCTTGAAGTGATTGATGATGGCGAGCGGGATGATCATGGCCCGGCTCCACGACGACATTTTGTAGATGTGAAATGGCGACCAACTCGGCAGAAGCACCATTTCCACCGGGATGGCCGGCAAATATTTCCACGGAAACTGCCCTAGCAACGCCAGGTAAAGTTTGCTGAAAGTGTTCATTTGCGGAATACCGCCGAGACGCATGATGGTCGCCCGCGCCTCCTGCATAAACGGCGCGTCCACAGAACAACCGGCGAGTTTCAGCGCAAAATAGGCCTTGGCCGAAGCGTTGATCTCGCTCGGACCGCCGTGATAAATATTCCAGCCGCCATCCGGCAGTTGCCGTTTCAAGATGTGACGAACGCAACGCCGCTGCAATTGCGCATCCACTTCGCCGCACCAGTGCATGAAGAGGATGTAATCGGAGCAAAGCGTGCTATCGACGATGAGCTCGCCACACCAATGACCATCGGGTTTCTGTTGGCGCAAAAGGTTTTCCTGCGCGCGAGCGATCGCGCGGGCGATCTCTTGATCCGTCGCGGAATAAGATTCCGAGACTTCGGGCCGTGCGCTTGGCAAAGCGATCAGGTTCTTCGACGGATTCAGCATGTCGATCTTACGAGGCGTGCGCTGCAGCGCCGTTCGTCTGAGCGGACTTTCCCGTGATATGTCCGTTGCCGCTGCTCACACCGTTAAACACAACCGTTTCGCTGCCCCGGCCGGTCGGCTTCGGTTTTGCCCCGAAATTGAACTTAATCGTCTTCCAAGTATCGCCGCGCTGCGCCTGAAGGCCAAGGCTGGCGGTTGGCTCGTAACCGCAGTGCACCATGCAATTCTCGCAACGGCTGTCGCGCGCGACGCCGTTCACCACGCCGTATCTGTCCCACTCCGTTTTCTCGAGCAACTCCGCGTAGCTCGAGTAATGGCCGTCGGTCATGAGATAGCAGGGCCCTTTCCATCCGCGAATATTCCGGGTCGGAATCGCCCAGGCTGAACAGGTCAAATCCCGTTTGCCGGCGAGAAATTCAAAATAAACCGGCGTGCCGAAAAACGTGTATCGATTCATCCATTCCTCCACTTTCCGGAATTTCTGAATCGTCATCGACCGCGTGAGGAAAAAATTTTCAGGGCGCAGATTGAGCCGTTTGATCATGTCTTTCTTCGCGGCGTCGTACTCATAGCCGGGGGAAATTGTGTGGCCATCGACGCCAAGATCGGAGAGATAATCGAACATCTGCTCGACCTCTTGCATATCGGTTTCCTTGTAAATGGTCGTGTTGGTGGCGACTTGATAGCCGAGAATCTTCGCCATCTTGATCGCGAGAATGCACTCCTTGAAAACGCCTTCGCGCTCGACGATGAGATCGTGAATGCGCTCCAGCCCATCGAGGTGGACGTTCCAATACATCCATTTACTCGGCGCGATCGTGGGCTTGGCTGGGTCTTTCGGACCTTTGCGGATTTCAGCCGCATCTTTCTCGCTAAGCAAACCGGCTTTCATCAACTCGTCGATTTTCTGATCGACGAACTCGCGGCGCGTGGCGATCTGCGATGCCATCCAGTCGCGCATTTTCTTGCGCATGAACATGGCGTTGGTGCAGATGTAAACGATCCGATTTTGCGCGAGCAATCCATTCACCAGCGCTTCGATGTGCGGGTAAATGAGCGGTTCGCCGCCGCAGATCGAGACCATGGGCGCGTTGCACTCCTCCGCCGCGCCGAGGCAATCCTCCAGGCTCATCATGTCCTTGAGCGACGTGGAATATTCGCGAATCCGCCCGCAACCGGTGCAAGTCAGATTGCAGGTGTGCAACGGCTCGAGCTGAAGCACCGTGGCGAACTTCTTCGTGCCACGTAACTTGTGGCCGATCATGTAAGCCGCGATCTTCGTTGTTAATGCGAGCGGAAATCTCATAGGAGCGAGGATAGTAACAAGGGTCGCCAGCGTGTCAACGATCCCGAGTTATGCTCTCAATACGCTAAAATTGATTCGGGTCAGGCCTCCTGTTCGGATTTAACCTGCCGCAAATTAAAACGTTGCGTTGCTAAAGGCAATAACTGATTACGCCCCGGCGGCGTGCCAGCCACGGCGAATCAGGCTCACGGCAATCGCCGCGAGAAGCAGCGCGATTATTTTCGATGCGCCGCGCAGCCCTTGTTTGCCCATCCAGCGCGTAAACTGATCGGCATTGCAGAACGCGATCGCGACCAGTGCAAGATTTATCAAGAGCGAAAGCAAAGTGAAAAGCAGACCGACAGTATCGACTAAAATCAAGAGAGCGGTAAGCAATGCCGGCCCGGCAATGAGCGGCATGCCGAGTGGAACAACGCCAAACTCGTCGCCGCCTCCGCGATCATGCGGGCCAAGACCGAGCAGTTCGCGCCCGGCCAAGCCGAGCAAAATCAGACCACCCGCGACCTGAAAATCCGCAACCGTGATTCCAAGCGCGGCGAAAATAATCTTCCCGAGAAAAATAAATCCGACGGCAACGAAGAGAGCGGTGAAGATTCCCAGAAACGCCTGTCGTTTTCGATGCTCGCGCGACGCGCTCGTGCCAAGACCCATGAAGATCGCGACCAGCCCGATTGGATCGATGGCGACAAAGACCGGAATGAAGGCGAGGAAAAATTTCTCAATCATGCGATTCGCGCAGGGATTTCCCTTTACGCGATGAACGTTCTACACAATGTTCGCCGTCTTCAGCAATCAAACCTTTCCGAATGAAAACCTTGTGCTTGTCGATCTTGCTTTGTGCGGCCGTCGTTGATCTTTGGGCCGGCGAACTGAAATCCGTCGATGACTTTCGCGCCGCTGCCGCGAAGGCAAACGCGGTGCTGACAATCCCCGATTGGGAACAGACGCCAGAAGCGATCGAGGCATCAATGAAAGATGCGATCGCTAAAGCAAACAGCGCGCTCGACCAGATCGGTGGGCAAGATCTGAGCAAGGTTACTTTCAAAAGCACGGTCGTGGCGCTCGACGATCTCACCTATCAAGCCGGGAATCGCCGCTAACAGGGCCACGATCATTAAGGAGACAAACACGAATCCTGCCATGCGCACCGCGGCTGAGAACGCGGTGAAGGCTTATCAAGACTGGGCGGTCGGAATCGATTATCGCGAGGACGTTTACAAAGCGATCAAAGCTTTTGCCGATACGCATCCGAAACTCACCGGCGAAGACGAGAAACTGCTCAAGGAAACGTTGCGCGATTATCGCCGCGCGGGTCTTGAGTTGCCGCCAGACCAGCGAAAGGAAGTCGAACAACTGCGCAAGGAATTGTCCAAGCTCGGGACTGATTTCGACACCAACATCGTTAAGACCACTGCGCCGGTCATGTTTACGAAGGCTGATCTGGATGGAGTGCCGGAAAGCTTCCTCGCCTCGCCGGGAATCAAGACAGGCGATGACGTTTACACGGTGATGGCAAATGTCACGTGGCAATTCATCACCGTGGAGGAAAACGCGAAAAGCGAAGCGATTCGCAAGCAACTTTACGTCATTCACGACTCGCTCGCGAAACACAGCAACGTCTCCGTTCTCAACCAAATGCTTGAGCTCCGGAACAAGATCGCGCTGCGGCTCGGTTACAAATCGTGGGACGACTACCAGACCGAAATCAAAATGGCTAAGACCGGGATGAATGCGGAAAAATACATCAACGACCTGGTCGCGGGATCCAGCCGAAATTCGACAGTGAACTGGCGGAATTGCAAAAATTGAAAGCCGCCGAGACGAACGATCCCAACGCGAAGATCATGGTGTGGGACTGGCGTTACTACAGCAACCAGCGGAACAAACAAAAATACGACGTCGATAAGGAAGCGTTGCGCGCGTATTTCCCGTTCCAAAAAGTGCTCGATGGAATGTTCAACATCTATCAGAACATCTTTGGTCTGAAGTTTGAAAAGATCGCCGCGCCTTACAAATGGATCGATGATCTCCAGCTTTATCTGGTGACCGATGCCGCCAGGGCGAACCGCTGGGCATGTTTTATCTCGACATGTTCCCGCGCGAAGGAAAATTCAATCACTTTGCGCAGTTCGAAATTATCGGCGGCAAACTGCTACCGGATGGAAAATATCAGCGGCCGACCGTCGCTTTGCTCTGCAACTTTCCACCGCCAACCGCCGACAAACCGTCCCTGCTCACGCATCAGGATGTAGAAACGCTGTTCCACGAATTCGGTCACTGCCTGCATTCGATTGTCACTCGCGCCAAATACGGACGTTTCGCCGGGACGCATGTGCCGGGTGATTTCGTCGAAGCGCCGTCGCAGATGCTGCAGAACTGGGTTTGGGACAAGAAAGTGCTCGACACGTTCGCGGCCGATTACCGCGATCCATCGAAAAAGATTCCGGCGGAAATCATCAAAAAAATGAACGATGCAAAGCTGGCCAACGCCGGCGTTTTCTATCGGCGCCAGTTCGCGTTCGCGTCGCTCGATCTCGCGCTGCACGACCCGCATCCTGAAGACATGCCTTACGATTGCGTCGCCATATCGAATCCGATTTTGGAAAAAGTTTTTCTCCCGATCGATCCGAGCACGACGTTCGTCTCCTACTTTGGTCACTTGAACGGATACGACGCCGGTTACTACGGCTACGCCTGGGCCGATGCCATCGCCGCCGACATGGCAACCGTCTTTGAAAAAGCAAAGGACGGTTACCTCGACAAACAAGCCGGCATGAAATTGCGCCGTGAAATTTACGAGCCGGGCGATTCACGCGAAGTAAACATCTCCATCGAGAAATTCCTCGGCCGCAAACAATCGATCGAGCCGTTCCTGAAAAAGATCGGCGTGAAAGCTGACAACAAAAAGAAAGCCCCCGCCGGCCCCTCGCAGGAAAGCCAGCTAGCTCTGCTCTGTCATCCCGAACGAAGTGACCGGGACCTCACAAAGCTCGCTGGACAATCGAGAAAAATTCAACGCCTTGATCCGCTGTTAGTGGCGGCGCTGTCGCTCGCGTTCCTTTTTTGTCTGCAGGGCATCACGTGGGGACGAGTCGAATGCTGGAATCGCAGCCAAATCGCATTGCATAGTTTGCGCGCGTTGCGGCCGGGTGACTACTTGAAGCCGCCGTTTCACACCTACCTAAACCACGTTTTCGTGGTGTGGCCGATAACTGGAGCTCTGAAAATCGCCCAAGTGCCTACGGAAAGAATGAAAATCGCCAATTCGGCAAAGCTAATCGGATCGCGGTTATTGACGCTTGCGCTTTATCTCGGCACAATCGCACTCGCTTATAGTTTTAGCCATCGCTCGTACGGAAGATTTTCTGCCGCTATCATCGCGTTTGCTTTCGCCACGAGCGCCGGATTTGTTGCTTACGCGCATTTTCTCACCGCGGATACACCGCTTTTATTTTGGATGCTGGCGGCGTTTTGGGCCGCGCAGCGGGTCGCGTCAACTCCCAGCACACGGAATTACGCCGTTGCCGGCTTTTTGATCGGCGATCGCAACCGCGACCAAATACAATGGCGTAGCAGTTGGAATCGCGCTTCTTATCGCGCATTTCTTCGCGGCGAAAGGCGCGAGCATTCGAAGCGTGATTCTTAGTCGCCACCTCGCGACTGGACTGGCTATGGCTCTGCTCGGATTTCTCTTCGGATGCCCGACTGCGCCTTATGAACCGAAAAAATTCTGGCACGATTTCATCTACAGCTACACCGTCACGCCGCGTTACTCAGGTCAACCGGACCGTGCCAATTATCTTGGTGCTCTTGCCCGGATTCCCGAAATCGTCGGAATTCCCGGCGCGATTTTGATCGCCGGCCTCGCGATTTTAAGCTGCATTTTAATCCTGAGACGACGCGACCTCAGTGATGCCGCAACGCGTGGATTCATCCTAAGCAGCGCCGTATTTCTCCTCTATATTTTGAAAATAGGCACGTTCCCGCGAACGGAAACGCGCTACGTGTTGCCCGCGATTCCATTTCTGATTTTGATGGTTGGTCCAGCCCTGCAGACAGTCGACTGGCGAAAATGGATTCTCGCACTCCTCCTGCCCGTCCTGATCTACAACTGCCTTTGCAGTTATCTCGTCGGCAAGCGGTTCAACGATGATCCGCGGCTGAAGGCGCAGCTTTGGATGGTGAAAAATGTCACGCGCGGAAGCGTGATTGAGTCAAGCGCTACCAGTCCGCGTTGGTCAAAACTGCCGAATTTCGATGCTCATGAGGTTGATCTTGGTGAACCCGACCGGTCTGGCCCGCCAGCGGGAGACATCATCGACCTGCGCCTGCCTTACGTGTCGGGTCGCCTTGAGTTGTTCCGCAAGGTTTTTCCTAAATGGGTGCAACCCCTCGTTGCCGAGAACGAATCAAATCCCGACCAAGAGCTGTTCAGCGCAGCCGCCTTGGAGAAGCGCAATCCGGATTACATCAGCGTTTATTCCCCGGATTATCGCGTGCCCAGCGAAACTGTGCGCAGATATTACAGTGACCTTCTTACCGGAAAACTCCCCTACACCATCGTCTTCGATGGCAAAACCCCACGTGTGTCGGCATGGATTTATCCGCGCACGATCGATTCCCTGCGCGGACGCATTACTATTTTGCAGCGGAAAAGTTGAGAACCGTGGTTGCCGATCGAATCACCCGCCGGTCCCTCGCAGGAAATCAGATAATTGTAGAGGCGCTCGCCGCGGCAAGCGCCTGTCGCGGGCCGCTCCATTCGCGTTTGACACAAACGCCGCTACAACGTCTCCGTATGTGGTGAAAACTGCACGCCGGTTCGTAGCGATCTGTTTCGCCTTCTCGGCCCTGCTGTTCGCAGCGGATGAATTGTCGGAGCGGTTGCAGCCGGCACTGGAGGCGATTACGCCCGATGGCCTGCTGGCGCACATCAAGGTTCTCGCATCCGATGAATTCGAAGGACGCGCGCCGGGAACGAAAGGCGAAGAACTTTCGGTCAAATACATTACCGATCAGTTCAAACAGATCGGGTTGAAACCGGGAAATCCGGACGGGACTTACGCGCAGGAGGTTCCTCTGGCCGGGATCAAAAGCGAACCACGGATGTCGTTGACGGTTGGCGACAAAACGGTCGATCTCAAAAATCAGGATGATTTCGTTGCTTCCTCGGCGCGGCTTCAACCGGAAATCAAGATCGACAAGTCAGATGTGGTGTTTGTCGGATACGGCGTCGTCGCGCCAGAATACGGCTGGAACGATTACAAAGATGTCGATGTGCACGGCAAGACGTTGCTGATGTTGATCGGCGATCCGCCGGTTCCGGATCCGAAAGATCCATCAAAACTCGACGACAAAATGTTTAAGGGAAAAGCAATGACGTATTACGGCCGCTGGACCTACAAATACGAAATCGCAGCGCAAAAGGGTGCGGCCGGGGCGATCATCATTCACGAAACCGAACCGGCGGCGTATCCGTGGCAGGTGGTGAGATCGAGCTGGGGCAAAGGAAAATTTCGAGCTCGATAATCCGAACAAGAACATGGACGCGGTTTCGGCCCGTTCGTGGATCACGAGCGACGTAGCGAAAAAACTATTCGCCGATTGCGGACAGGATTTCAATGCGCTGAAGAAATCGGCGGTCACAAAAGACTTCCGGCCAGTAGCGCTGAATGCCAAAGCCAACATCGATATCAAACAACAGATTCGCTCACTCAAATCGCACAACCTCATCGGCAAACTCGAAGGCGACGATCCGAAACTGCGGGACGAATACATCATTTATACCGCACACTGGGATCATCTTGGTCGACATCCCGAATTGCAGGGCGATCAGATTTTCAACGGCGCAATCGATAATGCGTCGGGCGTAGCGTCCGTTCTTCAGCTTGCGGCGGCGTTCACAAAATTGAATCCGCCCCCGAAACGCTCGGTCTTGTTCATGGCCACGACTGCCGAAGAAGCGGGGTTGCTCGGCGCGAAATTTTATGCAGAACATCCGCTGTATCCGCTGGAGAAAACGCTCGCCGACATCAACATCGACACCGTGAATCCATGGGGAAAAACGCGCGACATTGAAGACATCAGCGACAATAATTCAACGCTCGATGATCTGCTGGCTGCGGTTGCCAAACGTAACGGGCGCGTGATGACACCGAATAGTCAGCCGGAAAAAGGCGGCTTTTACCGCGCCGATCATTTTGAGTTTTCGAAGCGCGGCGTGCCTTCGCTCTACACGCGGCGGCGGGAAAGATTTCATCGGCAAACCGGCAAACTTCGGTCAGCAAAAGAAAGATGATTACACCGCGCACCATTATCACCAGGTGTCGGACGAAGTTGATCCCACCTGGGACCTCTCCGGCGCGGTGCAGGATGTTCAACTTCTCTTCGAAGTCGGCTACCAAGTCGCTAATGGCGACAAATTTCCAGAGTGGAAAACGGGCTCGGAGTTCAAGGCAAAGCGTGATGCGATGCTCAAGAAGTAATTGAATTAGAGAGAATTTTTCGGTCTAATTCTCGTACGATGTCCGCCTCGATCCTGAAAGCATCTGCCATCGGGCTCCTGGCATTTGAGAGACTCCTTTCTAAAGACATCTAACCAAGGGTTTTTTTCGTTAGACTCCATGCGCGAGAGCGACACATCCAAGCAAATCCAGTCAGCGCGTCCTTTCCAATTCACGGGACGCGTCCGCAGCTTTTATCACGCGACATGTGGCATCGGGCGCATGATTCGCTGTCAGCACAATGCGTGGATTCACGCCGCTGCTACAGTAGCGGTTCTTGTTGCGGCGTTGTTCTTCCGCATCTCGAGCGCCGATTGGTGCTGGATCATTCTCGCGATTTCCATCGTCTGGACAGCCGAAGCTCTGAACACCGCCTTTGAGTTTCTAGCAGACGCAGCGTCGCCAGAGTTTCATCCTCTGGTTCGCGATGCGAAGGATGTTGCAGCAGGGGCTGTTCTTCTCACTGCCGTTGCCGCCGTGGTCATCGGTTCAATTGTTTTCTGGCCCCACCTTGAAAAGTTATTCTGGAGATATCGGTAGGTCTAATCAAGCGCCGCGCCTGCAGATGGACGAAGCAACCCGCGATCAGACGCTCTACAATTTTCGTGATTACCGCCGACAGCTACGAAACGGAGTTGCAGTGCAGCGGATTAGATGGTTGAATCGCAACCTGCGACTTTAAAATCTGAATGGGCTCACTTAAGAAAAGACGGAAAGCAAAAATCGCCAAGCACAAGCGCCGCAAGCGCATGAGGGCGCATCGGCACAAGAAGCGGCTACGTTACAAGGTGTAAATCGCGGTCACCAATCGGGTCATCCCGAACGAAGTGAGGGACCTCACGTATTAAGTTTCTGTCACACTGGTTATTTTGGTGTGATCAATGACTCTGTGAGAGGTTCCTCGCTCTGCTCGGGATGACATTTCGCGCTCGTTTGCGGACGGTGAACCGGAAAGTTACAATCATGTAAGATGAGGGAGCGCACAAAGTGCGGAGTTTGCGCCTGGCGGGGAATTATTTTTGCGTTCGTCTTTCTCGCGGTAGCGAATGCGCTTGCCGAGCGGACCACAAGAACTTCGTCGACAAAAAGTCCGCGCTCAAACCAAGCAAAACAGGCCGGCCGCCAGGATGATTCGCTCAATCTCAAGCCTGCTGCCGACCTTGGCTTGCGCGTGGGGGCCGCGCACAAAGCAGATGCGCTCACACATTTTGTGGAGGGAATGGCGTTTGAAGAAAACGGCGAGATGGATCGCGCGCTGGAGGCGTATCGCAAAGTGCTCAACGTGGATCCCGGCCAATCGCAACTCGCCGCGCGTGTGGCCGGTTTGCTGATAGAACAGGAGGATTTTCCACAGGCAATCGACGTTCTGAAAGATGCGATCAAGGCAAACCCGAACAATGCCGAACCTTATCAGCAACTCGCCTTCATTTATCTCAAGTATCTGAAAAAAACGGATCAGGCCATCGATTACGCTAACCGCGCGATCGCCCTGGATCCGGGAGACGCGGGAGGTTATCAGCGTCTGGTCGAAATCGAAGTTGCAGCCGGCCAAGAGAAAAAGGCGCTCGAAGTTCTGGATCGCGCCGCAAAAGTTCACAGTAGCGATCCCGATTTCTGGATGCGGCTTGGAAAGCTGTACATGGCGATTCTCTTCAAGTCTGACTCGCAGCCGAAGCCAGACGAATTGAAAAAGACCAACGAGATTTTTAAAAAAGCAGCTGAACACGCCGGAGATGATCCTGGTGTCCTAAAGGAAATAGCGGATTATTACGCGGCATCCCAGCAACTGAAGGAAGCGATCCCGCTTTATTTGCGCGTGCTCGAACTGCAACCGGACGACGCCAATGCGCGAGAGAAACTCGCCACTGGTTTTATCCTGACGAATCAACGCGGCAAAGCAGTCGAGATGCTCGAGCAAATTATCCAGGAGCATCCCGAAAAATATCAATCCTACGATTTACTGGCACAGGTGCTCGATGATGAAGCACGATCACTGCAGCGCGCAAACCGCCTCGAGGAAGCCAAAGCGAAGTTTGCAAAAGTGGCCGCGAATTATGAGCAAAGTCTGCTGATCAATCCAAATCATCCCAGCACCTATTTGCATCTGGCGGAGCTGCTTCTCGGACCTTTGAGAGACGCAGATCGCGCTGTAAAACTGCTGACGGAAGCTCGACGCCGGTTTCCCGGCGCGCCGGAGATTGTTTACTATCTGGCGATCGCGCAGCGCGAAGCGAAGCAGAGCCAGCAAGCCGTGGCCACTTTTGAGGAAGCGCTGCACGAAGCGCAACTCGATGAGGATGACGATGTGATAAACGCCAAGTTTTACTTCAACTACGGAGCGGCGGCCGAGCAAGCGGGTCTCTACGAAAAGGCGGCTGATTTGCTTCGAAAGTCAATTGCGCTCGACCCGGCAAATTCGGCAGAGGCCTACAACTATATTGGTTACATGTGGGCGGATCACAATATGAACCTGGATGAAGCTGAAGCCATGATTAAGCGCGCCCTTGAGAGCGAACCAAACAACGCTTCCTATCTGGACAGCCTTGGTTGGGTGGAATTTCGAAAGGGCAAATTCGATCAAGCTTTGAGCGACCTGCTTCGCGCTGCAAAGAGAGTGGAGCACGACGATCCGGTCGTGTTTGAACACATTGGCGACACTTATCTGAAATTGAACCGCGTGCCGGAAGCGCTGAACGCCTGGCAAAAAGCGCTGGCGCTCGATCCAAAAAACAAAACGCTCGCGGACAAGATCGAGGGCACCAAGAAAACAATTAGCAAAGATTTGCCCGAAAAAACGAATCCGACCTAGTGACGTTCGAGGTCGGCTTGAAACGTAGCATGAAGGAATATCCCACGCCCTGGCAGCGCAAGATGATGTGGGCGGCGCTGACTGCCTGCTTTGTGCTTCTTCTCGTCGTTGTCCTCGGCGCAGTGATTTGGGCCGGGGCGAATATCATCAGTTTCCTCCAGCCAATCCTGATCCCGGTGGCCATCGCCGTGATTCTCATGTATCTGCTCGACCCGCTGGTGACGAAAATGTCTCGCGGAACGCTCAGTCGCACCAAAGCCGTGGCTCTTGTTTTCGCAATTGGGTTCTTCGCTTTGGGAGGATTGGGCGCGTGGCTTGTCCCCACCATCTCGATCCAGAGCGCGAATTTTGCCAGGCAGGTTCCCGCTTACACCGACCGAGCGCGGGACTACATGGTCGATCTTATCTATCGATTCGACCACACATTCGGGTTACTAGGCGGAGCGCACGGGAAATCTGCATCGACGAGCTTTACGAACTGGCTCATCGGCCCCGCCGCATCTCCTTCCCCTCGGGCACAACCGACAGCGACTCCGACCGCGTCGCCAGGAGCCAACGCGTCGGCGACCGAAATCATTGCACCAAGCCCACCAAAGCTGACCACTGCCGAACGCCAGCGCATTCAAGCTTACGTAGAAAAACAAATGCCGAAGTTGGAGCAAGCGCTACCAACCGTGCTGGAAAAGTTCTGGGACATTTTGAAGAAGAGCATCGGCGGATTTCTTGGCGTCACAGGTTTTCTGCTCAGTCTCATTCTGGTGCCGATTTATTTGTTTTTCTTGCTGAACGAAAAGCCGCGCATCCAACAGCGGTGGAAAGAATACCTGCCGCTGCGCGCGTCGCCGTTCAGAGATGAAGTCGCGGACGTGTTGTCGGAAATCAATCGCTACGTCACGGCGTACTTTCGCGGCCAGCTACTTGTGTGTCTGGTTGACGGCATTCTCATCGGCGTTGCGCTCACGATTTTCGGTTTGAACTTTGCGCCAGTGATCGGCGCCATGGTGGTCGTCCTGACGATGATACCCTACATCGGTATCATCATCTGCTGGATACCAGCTGTGCTGATCGCCGCATTTCAATGGGGCGACTGGACGCATCCCATTATTGTGACGCTCATTTTCATCGTCATACAAAATCTCGAAGGCATCTTTTACGCTCCGCGAATCGTCGGGAATTACGTCGGTTTGCATCCGATGACGGTGATCGTGTCGATCTTTGCCTGGGGTCTAATCATTGGCGGGGTAATCGGTCCGCTGCTTGCCGTGCCGCTCACCGCGACACTGAAGGTTCTCCTGGCGCGCTACGTTTGGGGGCGACGCTTAAGAGAACAGACTATCCAACAAACCGACGGGCTCTTGCAGTTCAAGAACCCGAGATAGCAACGCATCCTTAGCGCAGGAAACAGCATGCGCGGGAGGACAAGCGGAACCAATGCGCGCGAAAACAGGACACGAAATGGCGGAACGAATCAAAGACGCCGGGCGCCGAAGCAGATCGCCAGTCATTGGCCAATCCAGAGTTGTTCTTCCAACGCGCGATCTGGCCAGCCCGCCTCGCTGTTATGGTTACCGCATTGGTAATCGCTTTTTTGCTGGGCGCGCTTTTCGTCAGTTACGGCTCAAAATTATATGAGGACTGGCGGCAAAACCGTTTGTTGCACCGGGCTGCTGCATTGCTCCAGGAGGGAAAACTCACCGAAGCATCGCAGACGGCGCACGAGCTCCTGGCACGACATCCCGATTCTTTGCCGGCGCTCTACATTTTGGCGGAGGCAGCGGAACAACAAAACCTCGAAGAGACCGTCTGGCGGCGCGAGCAAATAGCGCGATTGCTCCCGAAAGACCCGGACAGTCAGCTCAATCTCGCTTCCGCGGCGTTGCGTTTTGGAAAGCTCGATCTGGCGCGAGAAGCGCTCGATCGGGTCGCTCCGCTTGATCGGGACAGGGCAGCTTTTCACGTCGTTGCAGGCTGGCTGGCTCGCGCCGAAGGGAATCTTTCCGAGCAAGAGGAACAGTTCGCGGCCGCCGTAAAGAAAGAGCCCAGCAATGATCTTTATCAGTTCAACCTCGCCGCGCTGCGAATTCACTCCAGTGATGCGGGAAAAAGCGCGAAAGCACGCGATACTCTTCAGCGACTGAGCAAGGTGGCCCCTTACCGAACAGGCGCGCTGCGGGCGCTTGCTTAATGATGCTGTGGCACGCAATGATCTCGCCGCAGCGGATAACTTTGCGCAACAACTCCAGATGTCGCCGGAGGTCACATTCGGCGATTATCTCCTCTGCCTGAACTTTTATCGGAAGCTCGATGAGAAAAAGTTCCGCCTGCTTCTGGAAAAAGTGAAACCGTTTGCTGCGCGCAATTCGTCCGATCTGGCATCGCTCATGGAGTGGATGAATCAAAACGGACTCGCGGGAGATGTTGTTAAGTGGATCGACAAGCTGCCGGCAGCGCAGCTGAGCTCGCCGCCGACATCCATCGCAGTCGCGGACGCATATGCGACGGTAAAAAATTGGTCGCGTCTGAAACGCTGGACGCGCAATCCCGCGACTGCGGGATGGGGCGACTCCGAATACCTGCGTCTCGCGTATCAGGCAATTGCCACTCGGCAATCACAGTCTCGCAGCGGTGGAGCTGCTAACACGGAATTCGAAACGCTGTGGCACTCCGCGGTACAATTAACAAATGAACAGCCGGAACATGAACTGGCGCTCGCGCGTCTGGCCTCGAAATGGGAACTCGAGAACGAATCTGAGGAGCTCTGGCAGCGCGTCGCGGAAAATCCTCCGATGCGGCGTGAGGCGCTTGAGGCGCTTCGCCGTCTTTATCGCACGAAGAATGAAACAGGAAAGCTTTACGATGTTCTTCAGCGCCTTCATGAGAGCTCTCCCAACGAGGCGCCGATCACAGCGGACCTCGCCCGGCTCGGCCTTGACCTTGAGCAAAATACAGAACGGTCGTATCAACTGGCCAAAGAGGCGTACGATCGCGCCCCCAATGAGGTCAATTGCGCTGTCACTTACGCGTTTTCCCTCTCTCGTCTGGGCAGAAACTCCGAGGGCCTTGCCATTATACAGAATTTGCCGCCCGATCAGTTGCATGATCAGCATGCAGCCGTTTATGTCGCGCTGTTGCTGGCTGAGGCGGGCCAACTCGATGGCGCACAGGAGTACATCGCGGCAGCCGAGAGATGGAAAGATTTACCCGGAAGAGAAGAAACTGCTGGACGAAGCGAAGAACCAAACTCGCCGCTGCTTCTGCAACTCCGTCGCCAGCGATTTCATCGAGCCCGATGGAGTTGAG
This sequence comes from uncultured Verrucomicrobiae bacterium, assembly GCA_963840305.1. GTDB lineage: Bacteria > Verrucomicrobiota > Verrucomicrobiia > Chthoniobacterales > UBA10450 > Udaeobacter. Next base: position 283,581 of record CAWIYE010000004.1, on the reverse strand, counting down.
TCCAACGCCAACGGCTTCGCAACGTTGAAGCGTTATCGCGCAGACAGCTCTGTCGTCGCTACTACGCGCCACGCTTCCACATCGCTGCGGCTCCTCGTCGGTGAAACGCAGCGGACAGCTTTAAGTGCGTCGAACGTAACTTGCGAAAACGGTACCTTGATCGAACCCGCCAATTCGCGCCGCGCTGCGCCTGGTATTTTCTTGTAGAGCAGACTCAAGTGCGGTCTGAGCTCGTAGTGGGACGAATCTTGCGCAGCGCCGCGAATAATTTCATTAAGTTGCCGCAGCTCTGCATTCAGCGCGAATTGCACAAAGAGTGTTTTGATGAACTCGCTGGAGTGACCGATCTCAAGCGCCTTGAGCTTGATTGGTTTGCAAAAGCGCGCGGCTTCTGAGAGCGCGCTTTCAGCAGCATCTGCGCGATTCGATCCCGACATGAATCGTCACGTGCGGCTCGAAACAGAGGCGCGTCGTATCGGCGCGCGAGATCGTTGATCACTTCCTGAAAAAAGCTGCGCGCCGGCTCCGCGGGAATCAGCCAGTAAGCAATAGCGATTCGTCTGGACACAAACGCGCTAACTCCACTTTTGCAGTTCAACGATGTTGCCTTCGGGATCTCGCGCGTAGACGACGCGAAGGAGACCAACGCCATCTACTTCTGTTGAAGCAATCTTTCCGACTGTGCCGCCGCCAGCCGCAATCACCGCCTGCAACGCCTGATCCACATCGTCAACCGCAAATGCAATGTGCGCGAAGCCGCACTGGTTCGCGGCCGGCGATTGCGCGCGTCGACTAATTGATCATAGCTGAAAATCTCGAGCGTCGGGCCATCATCGCCATAGCCAGGCAGACGCAAATGAATGCCGGTAAGATGCGCGTTTCGAAGCGAGGTCACACTATCGAGCCAGGCGCCAGACATATCACGTTCTGGAACTTTGGGCCTGCATCCGAATACGTCGAGTGTAAAAGCGAACCAGTCTTTTCCAATCTCTGGCAATCAGATTTGTGTGAACGTACTTGGCTCGGATTGGCATTGTTTCCTCCTTCTGGTAAAGTCTTTCAGATACTAAACGCCTTATCTTGTTTATGCCGACGAATGTTCTGGGAACAGAATTGAAATGTTGTTGTCGCAATCCGATGACCGGATTTTACCGTGATGGCTTTTGTCGAACAGGTCCGGAAGATATCGGCCAGCACACCGTTTGCGTTCAAGTCACACAGGAGTTTCTGGATTTTTCCGTGCTCGATGGGAACGACCTGGTCACGCCGCATCCGGAGTGGGGTTTCCCGGGGCTGAAACCAGGCGACAAATGGTGCGTGTGCGTCACGCGCTGGAAAGACGCGCTCGATCATAACCGCGCCGCCCCAGTCGATCTTGAAGCCACCCACGCCTCCGCGCTCGAATTCGTCACGCTGGAAGAGCTGAAGGCGCACGCGTTGAAATAGGCCAGCGCACACACGGTTGAATCCCAGTGAGTTTGCCGCCACGCTAGGTGCAAATTGAAACTTCCATTTAGTCTTTTTCTGGCGCTGCGGTATTTGAAACCGAAGCGGACTTTTCTGTCGATCATCACGCTAATTTCCGTTCTCGGCGTGATGCTCGGCGTGACGGTGTTGATTCTTGTGATTTCGGTAATGACCGGCTTCGACCGGGAGCTGCGCCAGAAAGTGATCGATTTCGATGCGCATATTCTCGTGAGCTCCGAAGACGTTTTGCGAGATTGGCGAACACTCAAGACAAAGATCGACAATACGCCAGGCGTCGTCGCGACCGCCCCCTACATTCAAGGACCGGTGATCGTGGAATTTCAAAACCGACGGCTCGCACCACTGATTCGCGGTATCGATCCCGTGCAGGAAGAGAAAGTGATTCCACTGCGAAAATTCATCAAATACGGCAAGCTCGATCTGGAAGGCGAATCAACCGTGCTCGGGATTGAGCTCGCGCGAAAACTGCGGAGCCAGCGTTGGTGACAAGGTCACGGTCTATTCGCCCGGCAATGTCGGTCAGATGCTCGATACCATTAAGAAATTGGAGAACGCCAAGGGCGACGAAGAAAAAAAAGCGATCGACGAGTTACGCGACGTGATCCTGCCAAAAGAACTAACCGTGACCGGTATTTTTGAGACTGGTCATTACCTGCACGATTCAGAATTTCTTCTTGTTCCAGTTTACGTGGGACAGGAGTTATACGGCTTGGGTGACGCTTTGCATGGCATCACCGTTAAGACGGACGACCCGTACGGCGCCGAACGGGTGAAACAGGAAATCGAAAAATTCCTGGAGCCGCCGCAATACGCGCAGACTTGGATCGACATGAATCGCCAATACTTCGAAGCAGTGCGGCTCGAGCGCACGGTCATGTTTTTCCTGTTGTTCTTTATCGTGGTCGTCGCGGCATTCGGAATCATGAGCACGTTGATCACGGTGACCGTGCAGAAGCGACGCGAGATCGGAATCATGAAAGCGCTCGGAGCGAACATCGCGACAAATCATCTGGGTTTTTCTTGGCCAGGGGACAATCGTCGGTCTCTTTGGAACTCTTACGGGTCTGGGACTCGGAATGACGCTGATTCGTTACCGCAACGAATTCAGTCACTGGCTCGCCTCGACATTGCACATCGAGATTTTCCCGCGCGAAGTCTATCAGTTTTCGTCCATTCCGGCGGAAGTCATCCCGCGCGATGTCGCCATTATTTGCATCAGCGCATTTTTCATCTGTTCAGTTGCCGCACTGATTCCTGCCTACTTCGCCGCGCGTCTCGATCCAGTGAAAGCGCTGCGCTACGAGTAGAGTTGTAGAGGCGCTTGTGCTAAGCGCCTGCCCAAAATTCGGCGTTTGACACAAACGCCGCTACAACTCGAAAAATAGATCCAGCGTGCGAGACGCGTAGTCATATCCTTCTGACCATTCGCTTTGGCGTGGGCCAGCCACGTTGAGAATCTCGATCTTGTGCTTGTGGACAAAATCGGAAATCAATTTCGCGGCGTCTTCTGCGGAAATTTTTGACGCGTCGATCAATTCATGCGGCCGTTGTTGCTCAACGCAGAAGCGGACCGTTTGCTCAGTGCCGCCGCCAAGTTTGCCTGGGTAAATGATGACGATCCCATCTGAATCTTTGACGTTCTGCAACGTCCGCTCGGTGAACCCGCCAACTTCCAACTCCTGAAGTGGATACCGATCCGGAATCCTCCCGAATTCATCGAGGCGTCCAGCGGGACACCAACCGCCACACTCGATTCCGTGCTTAAGTGCGACATCGAGCGCCGCGCGATCAACGCCTGTTTGGCCACCCGAAATGATTTTCACCTGCCGTGCGACGCATTTAGTCGCCAGTCGGAACAATGTCCGCGCGCTCGACCATCAAGATCACGGTTCGTTCAGGCGCGCGGGTGCGATGGCGCACACCTTTCGGCACGACGAAGCCTTGGCGCGGCAAAAGATCGACTGTGCGATCTTCGAGATCGATCAGGAAATGTCCGTCCAGAACGAAAAAGAATTCATCGATGTCTTTGTGTTCGTGCCAGTGATACTCGCCCTGCACTACCGCCATCCTGACGACCGAATCGTTCACTTTGCAAAGCGTCTGGTTGTACCATTTGTCCGTGCAAGCATCAGCCAGCTTCTGCACATCAATCAGTTCAAGCGGCCCGTGCAGAATGTTGAGGTAAGTCTTGTATGGGAATTCTTCCGCGCTCTGTCGGAATTCATGCCGCAAAACTAACCGCAGAGCGCACGGAGGTCGCGGAAAAAACCAAAGAAATTGGCTCTGCGACCTCTGCGTCCTCAGCGGTGAAAGAAATTTATTCTTCGCCGTCGAAATAATCGGTTTCCGGACCCTTTATGACGACGCGATCCTTGCGGAGACGATTTATTTACCTTCCACTTCCCGCTGTCGGGATAATAGGCCGATTCGCCGATAGGGTTGTCTGCGATCACGTAGTAAACGAGGTCTTCGTCGCCAGAGTTAATCATCTGATGCGGTTCGTCCGGTCCGAAGATGAAAGCATCGCCGGCTACGACCTGAATTCTACCGTCTTTATGGCGAACAGTCCCTTTGCCCGAAACAACCAGATACAATTCCCATTGGGCCGAGTGCGCATGATAGGGGAAATTGGATTTTCCAGGAGGCACGCGACTCCATTCCAGATCGAACGGATGTCGTTTGGACAGATCGAGCGAGGCAGGCTCGCGCCCAAGCGCTTCGGAAATTCCCTTGAACGAGACGGCGTACTTTCCGCCAGGCGAGCGCCATGGGTCTTCGTTGATCTCGTTGATGTTTACTTTTCTCACGACTCTCGATTCATCGCAGAGGTCGCTGAGTTCACGCAGAAAACCTAAAAGCCTTCTTCGTGTTCCCCACGTCCTCTGCGGTAAAAATCATTCTTCGCCATCGAAGTAATCAGTCTCATTCCCTTCACGATCAGTTCCTCCGCTGCCTCCTTCGTCACCGCCCATTTACCACTGTCGGGATAATAACAGGAATCACCGGTTGCGCCGCCGCCGCGCGGATTATCGGCGATCACGTAATAAACAAAATCTTCATCGCCGGCGTTGGTAAGCTGGTGCGCTTCGCCCGGCTGAAAGAAGAACGCGTCGCCTGGCCCAACTTCGGTGAGTCCCATCCTTGTCGCGCACACTGCCTCGGCCGGAAACGACGAGATAAAGCTCCGATTCGGCCGCGTGCGCGTGATACGGACAAAGCGATTTGCCTTTCGGAATCCGCACCAGCGCGAGATCGAACGGATGCCGCTTCGACAAATCGAGCGATTCCGGCTCGCGCCCGAGCGCAATCGAAATGTTCTTCGATACGCGTCCAAACTTTCCCTTCGGCGATTTCCGCTCCTGCTCCGGGATATCTTTTAAATTTACTTTCCGCATGTGAGACAGGTTCCAATTCGTTCGTCACAATTCGCGGGAGGAAACTCGCCGTCTGGCTGCGATGGAAAAAACGGCTATCCCTGCCCAGATGAGGTTCACGAATGTGGAAGGATAAGAGCCATAAAAGATCGTGTTTGCAGCCAACAGAATGCTGCCGCTGATATTAAGAAGTTGGTAGGTTGCCGAGTCTCCTTCCAATTTCTTATGGGAAATCATCGCGTAAGCGACAAGGAGAGCTGCTGCTCCCACCCATCCGATCGTATCAAACCATACAGCATTGTTCATACTCGATAATCCTTTGATAGTGGAATACATCATATCTTCCATTTCTTCGGCAGCTTTTGTTTCATTTCTTCAACCGGCTCGAAGAGGTCACCGCGTTTTTCGACGCGGGCGAGGACCTTGTCGGAGCGAAATTTCAGAAGATCGGCTTTTTTCTTTTTCAGACAATTTTCAACCTCCTCCCAAGTCGACCGGAGTGGAAACAGTCGGTTCTTCTCTCGCACGGAGGGAATAAACGCAAATAGTGGTTTTGTGTTCGTCGTTCTGGCTCCAATCGACGAACACTTTGCCTTTGCGCACCGCCTTGGACATGTTCGAGGTCACAAGATCGGCGTGTTCGTGCTCGAGATACTGGGCAAGTGCCAGCGACAAGTTCTTCGTCTGATCGTAGGTGACTGCCGTGTTTAGCGGCACGTAAACTTGCAAACCTTTCGAGCCGCTCGTTTTCGCAAACGATTTCAGTTTCATTTGGCCTAACAAATCGCGAAGCCACAACCCGACCTGACAGCACTGCACGATGTCAGCCGGTGGGCCGGGATCGAGGTCGAACACCATCATGGTCGGGCGTTCGATCTTATTTTTGCGGGAGAGCGATGTGTGCAGCTCGAGGTCCGCCAGGTTTGCGGCCCAAACGAGCGTGGACAGATCGTTGGCAAGGCAATAGTGCATGATCCGCTGATTGCCTTCGCTCCAAACTTTTGCCGTCTGCACCCATTTCGGTCGATGTGACGGACAGTTCTTTTCGTAGAAAAACTCGCCTTCAACGCCATCGGGATAGCGTTTCATCGTCAACGGCCGATCCTTCAAATGCGGCAACAGGACCGGGGCGATCCGAATGTAGTAGTCGATCACCTGCCCTTTGGTAAATCCGACCTTCGGATAAAGAACCTTGTCCAGATTCGACACCTGAATCTTGCGATCTTCGACGATCAGCTCGGCTTTGTTGTGGCATGGCATCAAGAGATTCCTCGACTTCGCTCGGAATGACAAACACTCAGGCGAAGAAACGCTCGGGTGAGAGCATCGGCTTGGGTTTGCAGATGCGCGCGACGCAATGCTCCCAGCTTTCGTGCCCGCTGAGGATTTCGATTTCCACCCGCAGAAAATAGATCGGCACTTTCAATTCCGCTTCGGGCAAACGCGGCATCCGCACCGAGTCTTTCTCGGTGGTCACAATCATCGCCAGGTCGCGACGGATACAACGCTTGATAAAGCTAATCAGTTCCGCCTCGGTGTAATAGTGATGATCGATGTAGCGCTTGGAGAGATCGACATGCGCCCCGAGTTTCTTCAAAGCGTCCTCGAAGCTCGCGGGCGCAGCGATCGCGCAAAGCGAGCCGATAAACGTGTCGCGCAAAGCCTCGAGCGGCAATCGTTCGCTCGTAAAAACATTCTGAAGATAGAGCGGTTTATGCGCGCATTCGATGACTTCCGCGGTGCGATTGTAACGCCGGATGCGTCTCATCAGATCGAAATTCGGCTTCGCCGGTGTTCTTTGTGATAAAGATATAACTGGCGCGGCGAAGATTGCGCGGCGTTTCACGCAACGTGCCCCGAGGGAGCAAGAATTCGTTTCCGAAAGGCGCTTGTCGATCTACAAGCACCATGTCCAGCCGATGTTTGAGATGGAGATACTGAAACCCATCATCGAGCAACAACGTGTCAACCTGCCATTTATCGATGGCGAACCGCCCGCTTTTGACCCGGTCTTTGTCCACCAGCACAATTACGTCCTTCAAGTTGTGCGCGAGCATGTAAGGCTCGTCACCGGCGAGTCAGCGAGTCGAGCAGCAATGATTTGCCATCGGAGACAATCCGGGGAGGATCCGAGTCTCTGCGAAGCCAATTCAGCCAGTTTCGCTTGCGCGGTACGCTCTTGTAACCGCGGCTCAAGATAGCAATGCGCCGTCCACCAGCCTGCAAGGCGCGGGCAAACTTCTCAACAATCGGCGTCTTGCCCGTGCCACCCACGGTCAGATTGCCGATACTGATGACCAGACAGCCCAGTGTGCGCTCGCGGAAAACTCTTTTCCGATAGAGATAAAGCCGTAGCTGCACCACGCGGTCGTAAACGAATGAAAGTGCGTAAAGAATCCCGCGCAGCACCGACGCTCGAATGCCATGACGGCGCTCGAGAACAACGTCGATGCCAAACTCCTCTAATTTTTCAAGCCGGCGGCCCATAAAGAATGTAATTGGTGAAAAGTGATGGGTGACAGGGAGAACCGCGCGCCTTGGTTGTCAGCCCTTGTGAGGATTGTATGCGCGGGGATCGTCCTGCGGCGCGTTTCATCGCCGCGGCGATTCGATCTCGATCTTGCAACGTGATCGCGCAAATTGTCGATCCGCTGCCGCTGAGGAAGGCGCCGAGCGCGCCGGCCTTCTCGGCGGCTGCGACCACCGCCGGAAGAAAGGGAACCAGTCTTGTGCGAAACGGCTGGTGAAGATGATCGGCAAAAACGCCGCGCAGTTTTTCGTAATCTTGTGATACGAAGGCGGCCGTAATTGCGCACGCATTTGCACAATTCTCGACCGCTTCGGCGTGTGAAATCTTTGAAGGCAGAACATTTCGCGCTCTTGAAGTTTGAATCTCAAGGTCAGGAACCAAGAGAACGAAATATCAATCGCGGTGAGACCGCGAAGCGCTGAATGGTAGGGACGGCGTGCTGCGCGTAGCCCCGAAAACTTTCGGCGCAACGCGGTGTCCCTACCACCACAGTGAACCCGCCGAAAATTGCAGGCGCAGCATTATCAGGGTGTCCTTCCAGTTCGGCGCACAATTGGAAGATCTTCAATTGATCGAGCGGGTTACCGCTGAGCCGATTCAGTGCAAGCAAGACGCCGAGGCGAACAGTCGCGCTGCTTCCCAAACCGCGCGACCGCGGAATTTGTTCCACAATTGAACAGGAAAACGAAAACGCGCGACGGCGTGCCTCATTGAAAAATCGATGCGCTGCCTCAGAGACAATCGGCGGATAAAAATGCCGACGCGACGCGCTGCGGGCCATTGTGATAGTATTGTAGATGCGCAATGCGACACCGAGACAATCAAAACCAGGACCGAGATTGGAAGTGCTCGCCGGAACGCGAACGGTAATTTGTTCCATAGGTGAGCTCCGCCGCATCGCGGCGCGCGCGACGATGCATCTACGATGCGGCAGTGTAGCAACGCAGACTCATGCGGCAACCGATCCCTTGCGCGATGCCGATTCGAAGTATGCGGTTGGAGACGGCACAAGAAAATGAATTTTGGGTGGATTGATCCCACGTTGCTTCGAGATTTTCGGGCAGAGGGAACGGACTCCCACCGGCTCTGCACGATGGAGGGATGGCTGGGTAGAACGTTTCGGACGCGACGTCCTCATCTCGTTCAAGAAAGTGCTGACCCGCGAGCGACTCCTCGCAGAACTGCAATCGTGGGCGGGCTCTGTCGGATTTCAGTTCCGACGCATTTTCGCACGGTTCGTCCCTCGCAAAAGTGAACAGCGCGAACCGCCGCGTCTGATATTTGGCGACCCCGGTGAAAATTTGCAGACAATCGCCAACGAGCGACATTTGAAATTTGGCATCGATTTTGGGACCGGGTATTCTCCGGGTCTCTTCCTGGACCAAAGAGAAAATCGTCGCTACGTGCGCCATATCGCGCCGAGAAGATTGCTCAACTGCTTTGCGTACACCTGCTCGTTTTCTGTCTGCGCGGCATGCCGAGGAGCAATCACCCTCAACATCGATCTTTCCAAGAAGTATCTGACGCGCGGACGTGAGAATTTTGCGCTGAATAATCTGCCAACCATCGACCATCGCTTCATCGCGGATGATGTCAGAGCAGTGTTGCCGCGTCTGGTGCGGCGAGGCGAGAAATTCGATGCAATCATTCTCGATCCGCCGACGTTTTCACGTTCGCCCGGAGCAAAAACGTTCCATGTCGAAGAGGATTTCGAAAAGTTGCTGATTGACGCTCTCGAACTGGCAGAGCGAGACGGCCACGTCTTGCTTTCGACCAATTGCTCTGCATTGCGCGAGCATGCACTGGAAGTGATGGCGCGCTATTGCCTCAAAGCAACGCGCCGGGCCGCCACATTTCATCGGTCGTCCCGACTGCCTGATTTTCCGCCGGAGCGCGGGCGCAAGCTCGATTTGGCTCGCTTTGCGTTGACAATCCGATGCGCGCAAGACAGGATCACGATGCGAATCATTAAACGAGATGAATCAGTCATCTGCCGAGGTAGCTGCTGAACTCCCCGAACGCGGGGTGCAATGGGTGAAAGACCAAGTCGAGGCGGTTCTCACCGAAACGGAGAGTTATGTGCGGGAAAAACCAGCAGAATCTATTCTGTGCGCGTTTGTGGCTGGATACATCTTGAATCGCCTGCCGCTCGGCCGAGTTCTGGGTGGTCTCTTTCGACTGCTCATCTTCGCGTTAAAACCAGCGATTTTGATTTATGGCGCCGCCAAGCTGTATCAGGCGGCCCAGGAAGAATAGCGGTATTTGTAGGGCGTTCGCCGCGGCGAGCGCCTATGTTCTTGATTCGGCCTGCGCCGCAAGTGCCGTTACATCATTCTTCCAATGTGAAACCGATTTTTAAGGTCACCTGCCAATCGCCGACTTTACCGTCGTCGATGTATCCGCGGGTCTCGGTCACCTCAAACCATCGCATGTTGCGAACTGTTTTTTTGGCACGCGCCAATGCATTTTGCACAGCCTCTTCGAATCCGTTCGGCGACGAACCAACTATCTCAATTTTTTTGTAAACATGATCGGGCATGACGCTCATTATCTCCCGAGGAAACGATTGCACAAACAAAAAGCCGTGCGCTGGCAGGGTCGGCGCGCTGCGCCGACTCCCGAACGCTTCGCAGCGCGGCGTCCCTCACCAATCAGCAATTTTGCTTTACAAACCCGTCTGAACTCCGGCAGCCTCGCGGTGTGCGAAAATCGGTGGCCATCTGGCTATTAGTTTTAGCTGCGCTCCCCTGCGTGCGCGGCCAGGACCAGGAACGCAAGCTGGTCGATCGCCTGCTTAAGCCCGACATGAATCTGCAAAACGATGCGCAAAACAAGAAATTCATCGCCGATGGACCCGCCTCGATAAACAAACGGGCAAATGTCGGAACATTTTACGTCCAGAAGAAATCCAATCAGAAAAACTTTTCAGGAACAGGACAGTTTTCCACCCAAGAATTCAATTCTCAGTCTTTTCACAGCAAACGCAGCTCCTTCAACGTCCCGTCGCAGCAAGCAGCCGGGAATTCTCGGCCTGCTTATGCAAACCAGAGTGCGCGCGGCGTTCGCGACGCTTCGCAATCTGAAAAAAAAGTTCCCGTTCGCTCGTATGCAGAGAACCGGCCGTTCCTGGACGAGGGCAAAAGTCAAAAATCGCTCAACAAGCAAAATGAGCCGCTCACCATCGAGCAGGTGCGCGAGTTGCTGAATAAAAACAAGTAGCGCGCTGGCCGGCGTGCGCTATTCTGTCTTTGAGCATGCAACCACAAGAAGCTCTGGCGTTCTTAAAACAAGGCGCCGCGCAGATCATTAGCGAGGATGAGCTGCGTGACAAACTCGCTCTCGGTCGGCCGTTGCGGGTAAAACTGGGGGTGGACCCCACGACATCCGATATTCATCTTGGCCACACCGTCGTTCTGCGAAAACTACGACAGTTTCAGGATCTGGGTCACCAGGCGATTCTCATCATTGGTGATTTCACAGGAATGATTGGCGATCCGAGCGGTCGCTCCGTTACGCGGCCGCAATTAACGCATCAAGAAGTGATCGCAAATGCGGCAACCTACCGCGAGCAGGCATTCAAAATTCTTGATCCCGCGCGCACGGAAACGGTGTGCAACGGCGACTGGTTCCGAGCCATGTCGTTCGAAGATGTCATTCGCCTGAATAGCCGCGTGACGTTGCAGCAGATGTTGCAGCGCGAAGATTTCAAGGCGCGGATCGATAAGCAGCAATCGATTCGCGCACACGAAATTCAGTATCCAATCATGCAGGGTTGGGACTCGGTGATGGTAAAAGCTGACGTCGAACTCGGTGGAACGGATCAGCTATTTAACATTTTAATCGGACGCGATTTTCAAAGAGAAGAGGGCCTTCCGCAGCAAGTCGTTTTCCTCGTCCCGATTCTCGAAGGCTTGGATGGCTCCAAAAAAATGAGCAAAAGCCTCGGCAATTTTGTCGCCGTCAACGAGTCCGCCTCAGACATGTTCGGGAAATTGATGAGCATCTCGGACGAGTTGATGGCGCGTTATTATGAATTGCTCCTCGGGCGCGCGTCGCCCACTGGAATGCACCCGCTAGAAGCTAAAAAGCAACTCGCGTTCGAAATCGTGCAGACTTACCACTCGTCTGCTGTCGCCCAAAAAACGCTCGATGAATGGAACACCCGTTTCAGCAAGCGCGACCTGGAACATGTCGATCTTCCGGTATTTTCACCAACTGAACGACAGGGACTTGCCGCTGTGACGTCTGGTTTCAAGCGCTTACCGGGAAGTATTCAACCTGCAAAAATCGCACAGCGAAATTTCGCGACTGATCAAGCAGGGAAGCGTGGAGCTCAATGGAATCAAAATTCACGATCCGAAGGTAACAATTACGCTTAACCCGGGCCAGATCCTTCGTCTCGACAAAAGGCACGCAGTGCGGATTACGTAGGCGTCTGCGTACGGCAAGAGAGCCACGCAAGCCCCCCCGAACCTGCGTGGCTCTCGTAACTTCCGCCTCTTCAGGCGGTCGCTGTCTGGAGCACGGGCATGACGCGCGCGTGATCCAGATAGCTGGCAGCGATGCCTTCGAAATGTGCGCGGATGCTGCGCAGTTCCGCAGTCAGGAAGCTGTCCACAAAATGCAAACGCCGGTCGAGCCAGGCGAACACTTTGTTCTTGATCTCGTAGTGAACCGCCAGGGTGACCTCCGTGCAGTTCGGCCGAATCTCGGCGAAATCAACGATGCCCATGAGGGCAATATTGCCGCCCACGGACTCGAATGCATACTGGTCTGCCGAGTCGCTATCGACCGATAGAAGGACCGTGTGCGCCTCGAAACCAAACGGTCCGCGAAAACTGAAATCGACGGTTTTGGATGACGTCACAGTTGCACGTGTCACCATCAGAAACTGACGGCGGTATGATTGGATGCTGGCCAGGCGAGCTTTGCACTCCGGTAACGGCTGGCTCATATGTAAGGTTTTTTGTAAGAGCATACGAATAAGGCTTTCTGGAGATTAATATGAGCAATAGCGATGCCATTGCTTGGCCCGAAGCAAACCGGAGCCGATCTTGCCCAAATTGTGTTCATTTTCTTTACAATCTTGTATCAGCTCAAGACGCTAATGTTCCCTAGTCGAATCGAGCATAAGTCGCCAGTCTACGGGCAGTTCCGTAAGGCTTTCCCCTAGTCCAGCAGCAATGGCACATTGAGAATCTGCTTGAGAATATCGGCGTTCGTTAACGCCGCTATATCGCTCGTGATTTCGGTGCTGTTCAATACAAGACCTACGCAGCGCAGCTCGTATGCGGCCACGCTGCGCACTGTAAGGGCCGCATGATTAAGACAGCCCAACCGGTTCTGAGCGACCACCAGAGACCGGCAGCTTCATCGCCGCGGCCAAATCGCTGACAAAGTAATCTGGGCGAATCGGCACCAGCCAACTGCCTGTCCCTTCAACGATGACGTGTTCAACGCGACGTTGTAGAGTCTGAAACCCAGTAAGGATCTTCTCCACATCGATCGGCGCTTTCTGCATCAGGCTGCACACCAGATCGGCGCAGCGGGCGTTTTCGACCAAACTGGATTAACATCATCGATTGTCAGGCCATCGCTGCCTGTCGCCATCAACCACTTCCGCGTCACGACGATCTCCACAGCAAATCGGTTTCATCCCGGCGCAGGTCGTGCCCGATGCGCGCAACAAAGCAAAAGCCGCGCGGCGACGTGCGTCTTGCCCGCGCCGGTGTCCGTCCCGGTAATGAAAAGACTCACGCGACCTTTGTAGGCGTTTGATTCGCTCATTCCCGCGAAGCTCACCCCTTGGGCTTCCCGTCTGTGTCGCTCGGCTCCCGCCAGCGCCGCTCTGTGAAATACCATCAGGGACGGCATCTGACACAGACGCCCTGCAACGCTCCGCGCGAATCGTTTGCACCATGGACCGGAAAATTTTCGCGCCGTCTGCGCTTCCGAGCCGTGCATCGGACGCGCGATCAGGATGAGGCATTAAACCGAACACGTTCCGTTCGCGATTGCAGATGCCGGCGATGTTTTCAATTGAGCCATTCGGATTTGCGTCTGGAACAATCCGGCCTTCTCTATCCGCGTAGCGCAAGATCACCTGCTGATTGGCATTCAAGTCGCGCAAAGTTTCCGCGTCGGCGAAAAAACAACCTTCGCCGTGAGCGACAGGCAGGCGCAGCAGCGTACCCTTTGGGGCAGCCGTGAGTGAACGGCGAATCATCCACCTCCACTCGAGTGGTGACCATGTCGCACACGAAGCGCAGTGAACGATTGCGCACCAGCGCGCCCGGCAGCAGTCCGGCCTCACACAAGGATTTGAAAGCCGTTGCATGTGCCAAGCACAAGCTTACCCGCACGCGCATCATTGATGACCGCTTTCATCACCGGCGAGAAACGAGCGATCGCTCCGCAGCGAAGATAATCCCCATAGGCAAACCCGCCCGGCAACACGATCGCGTCGAAATCATCGAGCGACGTTTCCTTGTGCCAGACATACTCGGCATGCAATCCATCCAAGCCATTAATGCCAGCGACACAATCCTGATCGCAGTTCGAACCGGGAAACTGGATCACGGCAAATTTCATAGTCGGTCAGTTGGTAGGGACGGACCGCCGGGCCGTCCCCAGCGGCGCGCTCGGCGAACGCGCCCTACTATTGATTGTTGAACTGGATTGCACGTGATCATTTTTTATCTAACGAGCGGCGCCGCGTTGCTCAGCGTGATAATCGTTCACCACCAGGCAGGCGTGAATGACTCCCGGGATCCAGCCGAGCAAGGTTAAAATGAGGCTGAGAAAGAAACTGCCAATGCGACCGGTCATAAGCACCGCCAGCGGCGGCAGCACCACGCAGAAAAAATATCGCAGCGCTTTCATCTAGAACTTTTCCTCTTCCCCCCCTTTGCCTTCTGCCGTTGGACGCCTGCTCGCGATTCATCGGCGTTGGTCTTTTTCTTATGAGCTTTGAGTCCTGGCGTCCACTCTCGGATCTCCGATGGTCGCAGCTCGTAATCTTCGATCACCGGATTCGAGAGCAAATCACGGCAGAGCCGATGCAACCGCGGTTCAAGCTCGCCGTTTTGTCCCTCAATATCGATCTCCATGTATTTGCCGATCCTCACGCTTTGCACTTCCGGCATCCCCAGGTGACGCATCGCATCGCGCACGGCGTTGCCTTGCGGATCGAGCACCGCCGCCTTTGGCATCACGATCACCTTTGCCTTCACACCCACATCATATCCGCCGAAGGACCGATTCGTCCAGTGACGAATTTGCGCTGCATCGCGGAAACAAGTCGTTGTAGCGGCGCTTGACCTCGAGCACGCGCCGTCGCGATAGAGCAGGTTGGCTTCAACGTCGCCTTCGTCATGTCGTCTGATGAACAGAAATCAAACACGCGCATAGCCTATTTTCGGACCACGACCGGCAGGCAGATTTCCGCGGCTGATTTTGAGTGATGTCAAAAAGGCATCCGGTGAGGGCGAAGTTTTCGAAGTGTCAGCAACACCCCACAATAACAAAGGAAAATCTCATGAAAAAAAATTCCTCTTCTCAGTCTGGTCTCTTTAATCCGCGCGCCTTCTTGGCTTTTACTCTTTGTTCCATTGGCGTCTTGCTTGCTGCGGTCGAGTTTCGCAGCACAGACGACCCAGGCCCGCCGCGCTTACCTTCGGACATCCGATCATCAGCGGCATTGGCGGAGTTGGTTTCGAGCAGGGCCTGCGGCTCGATCCTTCGAATCCAAATCGCCTCTACACCAGCGTGCCGGGTTCGCTTTCATCCGACACCAGCTGGATTTGGCACTCCCTCGATGGCGGTAAGACTTTCAAATGGGTCGTCGGCGCCACGGCTTTTGAAGGGAAAGTCACCACCTGCTTCGGCGGCGGCGACACCGAAACTGGCGTGGACTCGGCGGGACATCTCTACTTTGCCGACCTGACGCTCGCAAACTTTAGTACCTCACGCTCGGACGACCACGGTGCGAGCTTCACTTGCAGCAACACCGGCGTCCCAGATGCAGTCGTTGACCGCCAATGGTACGCGTTCGACGGTGACCCGACCAACGGCGGCAGCATCTACCTGACGAATGACGAATTCGCGCACTCCCCTGCAATGTGCGGCTCACCGACGAACTTCGGTCAGAATGTTCTCGTCATGTATCGTTCGCCGCTGCCAGGCGGGCAGGCGGCCGCTGGGATCGAATTTGGTCCGGCAAACCAAGTCAGTAACCCGCTGGGTTGCGACGAAGGCATTATGGGCAACAACGAGGTCAGTCCCGTGGCCACCACATTGGGTCAGCCCAACGGCTCCGGCGGATTTGTCACCCTCCCGACACCAGTCAAGCACGTCTTCGTCGTCCACGATGATGCGCTCCTGAACAGGATTTTGATCGGCCGCTGCTTCCCGGTCGCGTTTGGCCCGCTGTCCCCAATGTGAGCGATCCAAGCGGCTTGAACTGCGTTGATCTGCCGGTGGCGGATCTTGGCTCGACGAACAAGACCGGCGCGAATTTCCCGACGATGGCGATTGACAAAGCGGGCAATCTCTACGCCGTGTGGGAGCAAGCACCTATCGATAGCAGCGGTGAGGTGATCGGCGACACCGTGCTCAAGTACTCGTTTTCCACCGATCAAGGCAACACCTGGGCCGCTCCAATTCAAATTCAACACATCGGGTTCACCCGTGGGAACTCTGCACAACAACGTGTTTGCCTGGGCCGTGGCTGGAGACGATGGACGCGTGGACATCGCCTGGTACGGCACGCCTGGTGTCGCCCCGAATCCTTCTAACGGCCCCGACTCCTGCACCGGCTGCGACTGGAGCCTGTGGATGGTGCAGACATTGAATGCGCACGCTGCGAGTCCAACCTTTACCGCGCCAATCCTGGCGAGTGAACACTTTATTCATCGCGGCACCATGAACACGCTGATTGGCGGACAGAACGGCGACCGCACCCTTGGCGATTTTCTGCAACTGCGGATGGGTCCAAACGGTGAAGCTGAAATTGGTTACGCCGACTCGAATAATGTTGACGAAGCCTCTGCGCCGCACGGCATGTTCGTCCGGCAGAACGGCGGCAACGGGTTATTAGTGGCACACTCGCCCGTGAATATTCCGGGACTGGCACCCTTCAACACCGTGTCTGACCCAAGTGGCGACGGCAAGTATGAAGTAAACGGTCTTAGCAGCGCCAACATGCCCCAGCTCGATATTACCAACTCGAGCGTCAGCCTTCTCACCAAGGCGCCTTGTTCGAACAGCGCTCCTTGTTATCAGGTGGTGATGAAGGTAAATAACCTGTCTTTCGCGCCGACAATCACTCAGGATCCGGACCTTGATTTGGTCTGGCTGACCCAATGGTTCGTTCCATCCACGACGGATCCGAATGGCGGAAAGAATTTCTTCGTCTATGCCGAGTCGTTCAACGGCAGCGCGCTACAGTGCTCTGCCGGCGAAAACGCCGAGCAGGTAGTCGGCGGCGGGGTGAGCCTGACATATCCCGGTGTGACCCAACTGCCTGCCGCGAACTGCCGATCGACGATCGGTCCACAACGGCACGATCACGATTGACGTGCCACTCTCCAATGTGAACGAGCCCGGTGCGATTGATAACCGCCTGCACGAAGTCACCGCCAGCACGATGACGCTTCAGCAGCGTGCCAACACCGTCCCTCCCGTCTCGGGCATTGGTGGCTCGCTGTTCAACCTGATTGACGTCGTCCAGGGATACACATTCGATCCCACGATGCACTGAAGAACGTAACCACGCTGCGTGCGCAGGCGGTGCGGCCGACGTTACAGAGACCGCCTATTTCAAAATCACGACTTCCAGCGCGCCGTCGCGCCGAAGCACGTTCACTCCTACGTCGCCCTCATCGTGTCTGGTGAGCAAAAGATCAACGCGCGCGTCTCCGACTCTCAGATCTCGAATGCTCACCCTGGGAAGGAAGGCCGGCAAAACTGGCTTCGAAAATACCAGCGTTTGTTCGGGAGCCGACACGCTCAACCCGAGACAAGCTTCGAGTAAAAGAAAGATCGCCGCCGACGCCCAGGACTGCGGAGCGCAGGCGACGGGATAAAGCGTCGGCGATTCACCGGGGCGCCTGGGAAAACCGCAAAAAAGTTCGGGCAAACGATGCAAATCGAAGAAAAGACTGGCGTCGAGCAAACCTGCGAGGACCAGCGCGGCCGACTGCTTTAATCCGTATCGGGCGAATCCTGCAACAATCAAGGAGTTATCGTGCGGCCAGACCGATCCATTGTGATAAGACATCGGGTTGTAACGCGTTTCGCTGCTGGCCACCGTGCGAATTCCCCAACCGGAGAACGAGGTCTCCTCTGTGAGCGTTGCCGCGACACGGCGCGCGTGTTCCGGTGTCGCTATACCGGTGAAAAGACAGTGTCCTGCGTTGGAGGTTCGCACACGGCAAGGCCGCTTGTTTCCATCCAGCGCAAGGGCGTACGTCGACAAGTCCTCGCACCAAAAGGCTTCCTCGAACCTGCTAGAAAGCGCTTCCGCTTGTTTTGACAACTCTCGCGACCGTGCAGCGTCGCCAAGAATTTTAGCAACCTCGCTGGCGGCGGTCTTTGCTGCATAAACGTAACCCTGCACCTCACACAAGGCGATAGGCCCTTCGGCAGTAATCCCATCTCGGTGGAAAATCGCGTCGTGAGAATCTTTCCAGCCCTGATTAGCGAGGCCATGTGCAGACTTGCGCGAATATTCCACGAATCCATCGCCGTCTAAATCGCCGTACCGATCGATCCATTCGAGAGCGCGCTGTACGTTTGGCCAAATTGATTCGATGAACGCGCGGTCGCCCGTGCGCTTGTAGTACGCTTCGCGGCACCGTTTCCGGCAATGCTCAAGCATCAGGATTTGGTGCGCCAATTGGTCCACACAGTGTTTGTCCAGTCGCAACGAACGCCGGCATGCCGCGACGAGATGCGCTTTCGTCACCGAATCCCCACTAGCGAAGAGCGTGACCTCGTGACCTTGGTGGACCAATTCCTCAGTGAGGTAGGACACAACCCGCTCCGTGCCTCCATAATATTTCGGAGGCACACTCTCAAAAAGAGGTGCCACCTGAGCAATTCGCATAGACCCCAATCCTCCCTTTCGAAAAAGTGCTTCGAAATTCTTTGACCCAATCCAAGCAGGTCAAATCACAAGCAAGCTGATCCAAGGCGCACTTGTTAACCTCGCTTCGAGCCTGGCGAACAATTTCGCTCGCCTCCTTATCTTCGCGCAGGACAATGAAAACGGGCGCACGCAGCTTTGTACTTCTTGCACGCACCGCTCGCTTTAGCTGGGCACGTCTGATGTGACGGTGCTCGCCGCCGCGCGCGCGTATCACCAGACCACTGTTATATCATATTTCTTGAATCCCCGGTCGGCGGTGAGGATGCTGAATTCTTCAACTGCGGATTGGGTTCACCGAGCGACTACAGTTACCCTTCGCGAATTACGTCGCCCGGCTTTTTGTCCTCGCGCAAACCGAGGAAAACGGGCGCACGCAATTTTCCATCCCGGGTCCACTCCGCGAATTTAATCTCAGCGACAAACTTCGGATTGATCCAATGCATCTTTCTCATCATTGAAGGCGTGATTCCTTGGACCCACTCGCCGTTTTGTCTTGACGGCAAATCGACGAACGGACAATCAGCGCACTCTTCAGGCCGGAATTTTTTATGCAAGCTCGACAATGACTTTGTTGTAAATCCGGTGCCAACTTTGCCGGCGAAGACGAGTCCCCTTGCTGCGGGATTTTCGTAGTAGCCAACCAAAATTGCGCCAAAATGTTTGCGCGCGCCCTGCGGCGGCGTGTATCCGCCAATGACGAATTCCTGTTCGTTGACACACTTGAGCTTGATCCACGAGCCGCTCCTTCGTCCGGGTTCATAGACGGAGTCGCGTTGCTTGCCGATAATCCCTTCCAGACCGCGACGCTTCACTTCGTCGAGAAGCCGTTTTGCATCGCCGCCAATCGCGCCGGAGTAACGAATCGGAGAGCCGCGGTCATCGCCCGCGGCTACAGTGGCACAGAGTTTTTCCAGAACACTTTTGCGGGCTTCCAGCGGCAGCCCAAGCAAGCTCTTGCCGTCGAATTGCAGCAGATCGAAGGCATAAAAATAAATGGGCGATTTTCGTCCTTCCATCTCGCGCGCTTGCAGGAGTTGAAACGAAGAACGACCCTCCTCGTCGACGCAACGACTTCTCCATCGATCACGCATTCGCGCGCGGGCAAATTCTGAATCACCTGGACGAGTTCCGGGAAACGCGAGATCAAATCGTTTTGGTTTCGCGACAGCAACGAGACTTTTTTATCCGCTTTAACTGCGATTAGCCGGATGCCGTCGAACTTGAGCTCATAAATCCAATCGCCGGTCGCCGGTGGCTTCTCCACGAGTTTCGCTTTCATCGGCTCGATGAAGCGCGCTTTCGCCGAGGGCAATTTTGTTAGGGACAGGATTGTAGGGCGGCCGCTTCGGTTGCCCTGCTTTGCGCCCGACAGGCGACCCGCCTTCGCCGAGGCTACGGAAGGCGAGTGCGCCTGCCCTACCATTTCATCGTTTGCTTTTTTTTTAATCGCCTCTCGGATACGCGCCTTGAATTGCGACGTTGGGCTTTCATCGGTTTCGTGATTGGATTCCCACTCGGCATCGCGTGCTTCAGCGATTTGTTTCATCGTGCGCTCCGTCTTTACCGATTGATCTTCGAGTTTTTTCGATGGCGCCTTTGCGTCGTCTCCTGTTTTCAGGATCAGCCACTGATTTTTTGCGTCATCACGACCGCGAATCCGCACGAGAGTCCATTCGCCTTTCGCCTTTTCGCCATCGAGAACGAGGTGAAGCTTGCCGTCACGCAATGATTTCACCGGTTGTTCGCCGTAAACGTGGTAGTTGCCGCGGTCCCACACCATCACTGTGCCGCCGCCATATTGGCCCTCTGGGATGATGCCCTCGAAGTCTTCGTATTCGATCGGATGATCTTCAACTTCTACGGCAAGATGTTTTTCGCCTCGCTTCCAAGGAAGCCCTTTCGGCAGCGCCCACGACTTCAGCACGCCGTCCATCTCCAGGCGGAAATCGTAGTGCAAACGGCGGGCGTCATGTTTTTGAATCACAAACCGCGACGCGCCTTTGACTTTTTTCGGCAGCGGTTTGCCTGCCGGTTCAGCAGTCTTCTTGAAGTCGCGTTTCCGTTTGTATTCCGTCAGTCCCATTTCTCCGAAATTAACCACGGATTAACGGGCTGGCACGTGCATGTTGTAGAGGCCGCTTGTGCCAAGCGCCTGTTCGAAGAATCGAGCTCGGCGTTCGCCGCGGCAAACGCCGCTACAACCCTATCCTTCGCTCGGCAGCGGCTCGCCAACGAGATAGCGGACGAAGCGTCGGATGACGATGTTCTCGCCTAGCTCCGCAATCTTGGCTTTGACGAGGTCACCGATGGTTTCGTCCGGATTTTTGATGAATCCTTGCTCGAGCAGACAAACTGTGCTGAAAAATTTGTCGAGTTTTCCTTCGACAATTTTCTCCACCACATTGTCCGGTTTCCCTTTTGCCTGCGCCTTGTAAATCTCGCGCTCGGCTTCGATGAGATTACCGGGAACATCTGCGCGGCTGACGTAAAGCGGATGCGCTGCGGCAATATGCAGAGTGATATCTTTCACGAACTCGCGGAAATTCTCGTTCCTTGCTACAAAATCGGTCTCGCAATTCACCTCGACGAGCACGCCGACTTTGCCTTGAAGATGAATGTAGGAGGCCACGATGCCTTCCTTGGTTACGCGCGAAGCTTTTCTGCCAGCAGCGGCGACGCCTTTGGTGCGCAAGATCGCTTCCGCCTTCTCGAGATCGCCGCCGCTTTCCACAAGAGCGCGCTTGCAATCCATCATCCCCGCGTTTGTCTTCTCGCGGAGTTGCTTCACCAGTTGCGGATCGATTTCAGTTGTTGTTTTCATTGAACATTGGCGTGTTCGACGTTCGGCGCTGGACGTTTCTTGCCGCCTACGCGGACACGCCGGCCATTTCGACCTGCTCGCGAATGCGCGCTTCGTTGCTTGCCGCAACAATGGCATCCACGAGCTTCTGCAGAATCACGCGAATAGCGCGAATCGCATCGTCGTTGCCAGCAATCGGGTAATCGATGATTTCCGGGATCCGCGTTCGTATCGACGATGGCAACGACTGGAATGCCGAGACGCCGCGCCTCATTCACCGCGTTTTGCTCGCGAATCGTGTCGATCACCACCAAGGCGTCGGGCAACTGCGACATCTCGATTATCCCATCGAGGTTACGTCGGAGCTTTGCCGCCTCGCGATTAAGCGCGGCCAATTCCTGTTTTCCCATTTTCTTGTATTCGGGCGACTGCTCGATCTCTTCGATGTATTTCAATCGCCCGATGCTCTTGCGAATAGTGGCGAGATTGGTCAGCGTGCCGCCGAGCCAGCGCTGA
This sequence comes from uncultured Verrucomicrobiae bacterium, assembly GCA_963840305.1. GTDB lineage: Bacteria > Verrucomicrobiota > Verrucomicrobiia > Chthoniobacterales > UBA10450 > Udaeobacter. Next base: position 261,724 of record CAWIYE010000004.1, on the reverse strand, counting down.
TTCACATAAAATTGACCGCAAGCCAGTGCCGCCTCTTTTATCGCTTCCTGCGCCTGCTTCTTGCAGCCGACAAACAAAATTTTGCCGCCGCGGCGCGCGACTTCCTGGAGAAATTCCGTGGCCCGCCGAAGCTGCAGGACGGTCTCATCCAGATTGATAATGTAAATCTGATTGCGCTGTTCGAAGATGAACGGCTTCATCTTCGGATTCCAACGCTTCGTCTGGTGTCCAAAATGAACACCAGCTTCCAACAATTCAGGCACTAATTCTGTTGTATCTGCCATAAGCGAAATTCCCGAGGGCGGGAGCTTCCAGAGCGGGAGCGTGAAGATGCTACAGCACGCGTCGATGCGCAACCTGAAATTCCCGGGTGCAGGACGAAGGCAAAATACAGATGTCGACGAGTATTTGAAGCACCTACTCTGACTGCTAAGAAACTGTCATTCCTTGGATTTTCTCTGCGTATCGCGCCAGGATCCAGCAGAGATCCGAAAGCCGATTGAGGTAACGCAAAATCTCCGGATTAAAATCTTTCTCGCTTGCGCTAAACGCGAGCGATGTGTCGCTCGGCACGGCGGCATGTTGCCCGAGCAAAATCGAGAGCCGCAGAAACCGCGGTTCCGCCGGGGATCACCCAATCTTTGGGATAAAGCGATTTGTCTTTCTCAAGATCGAAAATGACTGCTGTGATCCGATCCACCATCTCCGCTGTGGTGAGGTGAAAGCCATCTTTGATGTAACGTTCCCGGTCGCTCTGGCGCCGTCGCGAGCTCGCCCATGACAACGATCAAATCTTTTTGCGCGGCGAAGATTTCGTCTGAAAGGAATTTATCCGTTGAAATCGACCGGGCGACGACCAAGCGCGGCGGTCAGCTCGTCGATACACCCATAGGCGTCAACACGCGGATCGGCTTTCGGAAGGCGCCGCCCGTACATCAGCGACGTTTCGCCTTTGTCGCCGGTTTTGGTTACGATCGACATCAGGCAAACTGTAGGGCGTTTGTGTGCAACTCCGAAGCTTTCGGAGCTGGCACTGACGCAGACGTCCTACGAACACTGTCGCACTTATCCGATCGCCGGTTGCGGCTCGGCTTCTTCCATTACAGGCGCGCCGATTGGCTCGCCTTTTTCGACGAGCTTGATCTGGCGATGCTGTCCGAAGCCGGTTCCGGCAGGGATCAAGTGACCCATGATCACGTTTTCCTTAAAGCCACGCAGTTTATCGACTTTGCCCAGTGTCGCCGCTTCGGTGAGAACGCGGGTCGTGTCCTGGAATGATGCAGCCGAGATAAAGCTGTCGGTTTCCAGTGAGGCCTTCGTGATGCCGAGCAAGTACGGGAACGGCTTCTGCCGGTTTGCCGCCCTTTTCGACGACCTTCTCTGTTTTCTTCCTCGAAGTCGAGTTTGTCCACCTGATCGCCCCAGAGCAACGACGTATCGCCCGGGTCGGTAATTTTCACCTTGCGCAACATCTGGCGCACGATGATCTCGATGTGCTTGTCGTTAATCTCCACGCCCTGCAAGCGATAGACTTCCTGCACTTCGTTGACCAAATGCTCCTGCAATTCCTGCGGCCCGCAGACTTCCAAGATCTCGTGCGGCACAATTGGCCCTTCGGTCAGTTGCTGACCTTTCTTCACGAAATCGCCTTTGAACACGATGATGTGCTTGGTGAGCGGGATAAGATGCTCTTCCTCGGCGCCCGTCTCAGGATCTTTTAAAATCAGGCGCCGTTTGCCGCGGACAGTTCCACCCATCTCGACAATGCCATCGATCTTGGCGATCTCAGCCGCGTCCTTCGGCCGACGGGCTTCGAACAATTCGGCCACTCGAGGCAGACCGCCGGTGATGTCCTTTGTCTTCGCGACTTTGCGTGGCGTCTTTGCCAGCAGCGCGCCCGCGCGGACTTTATGTCCTTCTTCAACTACGACGTGCGCGCCGGCCGGGATAGAATAGCTGGCCAGCACTTCCTTCTTGTCGTCCACAATGACCACCTGCGGGTGCAAATCTTCCTTGTGCTCGATAATGACGGTGCCCATGAGACCGGTCGCTTCATCGACATCGCGCTTGATCGTGACGCCCGCAATCATGTCGCGGAACTCGATCTTGCCGCCCTTATCGGTAAGAATCGGCACGTTATATGGATCCCATTGGACGAACGTCTCGCCTTTTTTCACCGAGGCGCCGTCGTCTTTGGAAATCATCGAGCCGATGACCACGTTGTAGCGCTCGAGTTCGCGTTCCTCCGCATTATGCACGCTGATCGAACCGTTCTTGTTTAAAACAATCCAACTGCCATCGAGCGCCTGGACGGTTCGCAGGTCATTGAACCGAACTGTGCCATCATTTTTCGCTTTGATGATAGGTTGCTTGAACGTCTGGCTGGCCGTGCCGCCGATGTGGAAGGTTCGCATGGTCAATTGCGTTCCCGGCTCGCCGATGGATTGCGCGGCGATGATGCCCACTGCTTCGCCCATTTTCACGAACTGCCCGGTCGCAAGGTTGCGTCCGTAGCACATCGCGCAAACGCCGCGGCCACACTCGCAAGTAAGCACCGAACGAATCTTCAAGCTCTCCACGCCGATGCGCTGCAACTCCGCGGCGATCTTCTCGTCGATGTACTGATTCACCTTTACGATCTTTTTCTTCTTCTCCACAGGGTCGGGAATGGTTTCGCAACTGACCCGGCCGATGATGCGCTGCCCGAGATCGACCACCTCTTCATCGCCCTCATAAATGGAGCGCACCACGATTCCATTCACCGTTCCGCAATCTTCCATATTGATGATCACGTCCTGCGCCGCGTCCACCAACTTGCGAGTGAGATAACCGGAGTCCGCGGTCTTGAGCGCGGTGTCAGCAAGACCTTTGCGAGCGCCGTGAGTGGAAATAAAGTACTCAAGCACACTAAGACCTTCACGGAAGTTCGAAGTGATCGGATGCTCGAGAATTTCGCCGCTCGGCTTGGCCATTAAACCGCGCATGCCTGCGAGCTGACGCACCTGTTGACGGTTGCCGCGGGCACCGGAATCGACCATCAAATAAACCGGATTCAGTTCCTTGCGCCCCTCGTTGTGCTCCAAGGTACGGAACATGATATTGGAAATCTCGTCTCCGGCGTGTGTCCAAATGTCGATGATCTTGTTGTAACGCTCGCCGTCGGTGATAATGCCCTTGCGATATTGCTGTTCCACCTGGCGAATTTGCTTGTAGGCGTTTTCGAGCTCCGTCTGTTTCTCTTTCGGAATGATCATGTCCGAAATTCCAATCGAGATGCCGGCTTTGGTTGCTTCGGCGAAGCCGAGCTCTTTTAATTTGTCCAGCGTCGCGACGGTTTCAGCCGGGCCAGCGATTTGGTAACAACGCCAGATAATATCGCTGAGCTGCTTTTTGCCAGCAGCTTTATTGAAAAATCCAAGCTGGCTGGGCCAAATCTCATTGAAAACGACGCGCCCCGGCGTGGTCTCGATAGTTTTGGCCTCAGCATTCCCGTAGATGGTTTTTTTCCCAAAATCGGGGTTTTTAATCCGCACGCGGTCGTGCGTACGAACGCTGCCCTCGGCCATGGCAAATTCCACTTCGGCTGCGTCGCCAAAGAGCGGGAACCGCTGCCCGTCTTTACTTAGACCGCGCGGATTTTGGGTAAGGTAATAACAACCGAGAGTGATGTCTTGCGAAGGCGTGGTAATAGGCTTGCCGCTAGAGGGCGAGAAAATGTTATTCGGAGCAAGCATCAGCATGCGCGCTTCCATTTGGGCCTCCACCGAGAGGGGCACATGCACGGCCATCTGGTCGCCATCGAAGTCCGCGTTGTACGCGGTGCAAACCAGCGGATGAATGCGAATGGCTTCGCCCTCGATCAGTTGCGGTTCGAAAGCTTGAATCGACAAGCGATGCAAAGTGGGCGCGCGATTTAGCAACACCGGATGACCCTTGGTCACTTCATCGAGAATGTCCCAGACCTCGGGCGTCTGGCGCTCAATCATCTTTTTCGCGCTGCGCACCGTGTGCACGTAACCGAGGTCTTTCAGACGGCGGATAATGAATGGCTCGAAAAGCACGAGCGCCATCTTCTTTGGCAAACCGCACTGATACAGCTTCAACTCCGGGCCGATGACAATAACCGAGCGGCCCGAATAATCGACGCGTTTGCCGAGCAGGTTTTGGCGGAAACGTCCGCCCTTGCCCTTGAGCATGTCGCTGAGCGATTTGAGAGGACGATTGCCTGCTCCCGTCACCGCGCGACCATGTCTGCCGTTATCGAATAAAGCGTCCACCGCTTCCTGCAACATTCGCTTTTCGTTGCGAATAATGACGTCGGGCGTCTTAAGCAGAAGCAGGTTTTTGAGCCGGTTGTTGCGGTTAATCACGCGACGATAAAGATCATTCAGATCGGACGTCGCGAAACGTCCGCCTTCCAGCGGAACCAAGGGCCGCAAATCCGGTGGAATTACCGGCAACACATCCAGAATCATCCACTCGGGACGCGCGTGTGAATTCTGGAATCCTTGAACGAGCTTGAGACGCTTGGCGAGTTTCTTACGGATTTGCTTGCTCTTGGTCGCCGACATCGCTTTCTCCAGCTCTTTGTTGAGCTTGTTGAGATCGATCTCGGCGAGAAGCTTCTTGATTGCTTCCGCGCCCATGCCGGCAACGAAATCTTCGCCGTACTGCTCCTGCGCCTCACGGTATTCGACTTCGTTAAGCAGTTGTGCTTTCTGCAACGGCGTCTTGCCCGGATCAATGACAATGTAGTCCTCGTAATAAATGACTCGCTCGAGCTGGCGGGCACTCATATCGAGCATGAGCCCGATGCGCGAGGGCATGCATTTGTAAAACCAGATGTGCGAAACGGGCACGGCTAATTCGATGTGACCCATGCGCTCGCGGCGAACGCGCGCCAGGGTGACTTCCACGCCGCACCGGTCACAAATCACTCCCTTATGCTTGATGCGCTTGTATTTTCCGCACGAACATTCCCAGTCCCGGGTCGGACCAAAAATGCGTTCGCAGAAAAGCCCGCCCTTCTCCGGTTTAAACGTACGATAATTGATTGTTTCAGGATTTTTGACTTCGCCTTTGCTCCACGATCGCATCGTGTCGCTCGACGCAACGCCGATGGCGACTTGGTCAAAACCCACGGGGCGCTCTTCGCCCACTAACTCACGCCAGGAATGTTCGTTCATTCGTTCTTTTGTCCCAATTGTTTTAATTGCTTGCCCGCCGTAGCGTTGGCAAAGGCGGGTGAATTTTAAAATTATGCGACGCTCTCCATGAAGGTGGGTGCCTGGCCACCGACCTTTACGTCGAGACCGAGGCTCTGCATTTCTTTGATGAGAACATTGAAAGACTCGGGCGTACCCGCTTCGAGTGAGTTGTCGCCTTTAACGATCGACTCGTAGATGCGGGTTCGGCCTTGCACGTCGTCAGATTTTACAGTCAGCAACTCCTGTAACGTGTAAGCCGCGCCATAGGCCTCGAGAGCCCAGACCTCCATTTCCCCAAAGCGTTGTCCACCGTATTGCGCTTTGCCGCCGAGCGGCTGCTGGGTAACAAGCGAGTACGGTCCCACGGCGCGGGCGTGAATTTTGTCCGCCACCAGGTGACCCAGCTTCATCATGTAGATGTAGCCAACCACCACTTCCTGATCGAATGGATCGCCAGTGCGTCCATCGAAACAGATGCGCTTTACCGCTTTCCTGCATCCAGGTGAAGCCGTCCTTCTTTTTGGCATCACTGCAAATATTCGCGAATCTGCTTTTCCTTGATTCCGTCGAACACGGGAGTCGCGACTTTGAATCCGAGCGCTTTCGCAGCAACGCCGAGGTGTGTTTCCAGAACCTGCCCCACGTTCATGCGGCTCGGCACCCCGAGCGGATTCAGCACGATTTCAACCGGTGTTCCGTCCGCCAGGAATGGCATGTCTTCTTCCGGAACAATGCGCGCCACGACCCCTTTGTTGCCATGACGCCCAGCCATCTTGTCACCGACACTGAAAGCTTTCGTTTGATGCGATATAAACCTTGACCTGCTTGATGATGCCCGGATCGATATCGTCTCCGCTCTCGACCCGGTCCATCGCGCGATCGCGTTCAAGCTCCAGTTCCGCGAACTTGTGCTCGTACGCGCCAATGATTTCGCGGATCTTATTGCGGATCGGACTCGGATCGATCTCGATGTGATCATGCGCCGTTGCCAGTTTTCGCAATAGCGTCTTGGTGATTTTGCGATTGGCTGGAATAATGATCTCACCATTCTTGGCGTTTACGACGTCGAGAGGGACTTTTTCACCCAGCAGGACATTCGAAAGTGAATCGGTCAATTGTTCGATCAGCGCCTCTTTCTTGCGCTTATGTTCTTCGCTGATTGTTTTGAGCTGCCGTCTGGTTTCCGCCGGCGTTAGTTTTTCGCGCGAAACCTCGCGACGAGACGAGACCTTCACATCCATCACGATTCCGTACGTGCCCGAGGGAACGGTAAGCGAGGTATCTTTAACGTCCGCTGCTTTCTCGCCAAAGATCGCCCGAAGGAGGCGTTCTTCCGGTGCCAATTCGGTCTCGCTCTTCGGCGTAATTTTCCCAACCAAAATATCGCCCGGCTTCACTTCCGCTCCGACCCGCACTACGCCATCCGGGCCCAGGTTGCGCAAAGCTTCTTCGCTGACGTTGGGAATGTCCCGCGTAATTTCTTCCGGTCCGAGCTTGGTATCGCGCGCGCCGATCTCGAATTCATCGATGTGGATGGACGTGTAGATGTCTTCCTTCACCACCTTTTCGGAAATCATGATGGCATCCTCAAAGTTGTATCCGTTCCATGGCATGAACGCGACGAGCACGTTGCGTCCCAGCGCGAACTCGCCGTGATCAGTGTTCGGACCATCGGCGATGACTTGGCCGCGTTTCACATGCTGGCCTTTACGCACAATCGGCTTCTGGTTCACGCACGTGCCTGCGTTTGAGCGCATGAACTTGCGGAGTTCATAAACGTGAATCCCTGCCTCGGGATCCGTCTTAAGCTTCTTTTTACTTTCCGGCAGATGGCCGTCTTTGGTGACAACGATTTGGTCCGCTGTAACCGAAGCGACCTTGCCGCTGTCGGCTGGCCAAAACAACGGCGTGAGAATCGCGCGCCACTTTTTGCTCCAGCCCAGTGCCCACGAACGGCGCCTCGGAAACGATCAATGGAACGCCTTGGCGCTGCATGTTGGAACCCATCAGCGCCCGGTTCGCGTCGTCGTGTTCAAGGAATGGAATGAGACCTGCCGCCACCGACACGAGCTGTTTCGGCGATACATCCATGTAATTCACCTTGGCGGGATCTACTTCAAGAAAGTCGCCACGGTAGCGCACAGAAACTTTTTCCCCGGTGAAATGTCCGCGTCCGTCCACGGGCGCATTGGCTTGCGCCACGAGAAAATTCTCTTCGCGATCGGCGGTAAGATATTCGATCCCGTCCGTTACGCGGCCCTTTTCGACCTTCCGATACGGCGTCTCGATAAAACCAAACTCATTGATGCGCGCGAAAGTGCTCATCGAACTGATCAGCCCGATGTTTGGGCCTTCCGGTGTCTCGATCGGACAAATGCGGCCGTAATGGGAAGGATGAACGTCGCGCACTTCGAATCCAGCGCGCTCCCGGCTAAGCCCTCCAGGACCGAGAGCCGATAAACGCCGCTTGTGCGTCAATTCAGCAAGCGGATTCGTTTGATCCATGAACTGCGAAAGCTGTGACCGACCAAAGAAATCTCGGATGACCGCGCTGAGCGCTTTTGGATTAATGAGCTTCTGCGGCGTCATACCGTCAACGTTGATGTCGAACAGCGTCATGCGTTCCTTGACCAACCGCTCTGTGCGAGCAAGACCCACGCGGCATTGATTCGCGAGTAGTTCGCCCACTGTGCGCACTCGCCGGCTTCCCAAATGATCAATATCGTCGAGCGTGCCTTCGCCTCGGCGTAAATTGATCAAATACTTGATTGCCGCGATAAAATCTTTGTCAGTCAAGATCCGCTCAGTGGAATCGACGTTGATCCCGAGTTTTTGATTAATTTTGTAACGGCCGACCCGTCCAAGATCATATTTCTTGGGATCGAAAAAGAGTCGTTTGAGCAAAGCTCGGGCATTGGCCACCGTCGGAGGGTCGCCGGGGCGAAGGCGCCGATAAATATCCTTCAGCGCCTCTTCCTGGTCGTGCGCCGGATCTTTTCTAAGCGCCTTCACGATTGTGTCATCGTTCGAGATGTCGATTACCTTCACCTCGTGAATCTTGAGCGCCATGATTTGGCGAACAGTCGCCAGAGTGAGCGGCTCAAACGCGCGCGCCACCGTCACTTCACCATCCCGGACATCCGCGATAAGCACCTTGGTCGCCAGCTTCTCTTCGTCGAGTTTCTCGCTCAGCTTGAGGTTCTCGATGTTGTAGAAAAGTTTGATGACGTCTTCGTCGGAGCCGTAACCCAGCGCACGCAGGAACGTAGTGGCGAGAAACTTTCGACGCCGCTTGCGTCGATCGAGGTAAATGTAAAGAAGATCAGCGGTATCAAATTGCACTTCGATCCAGGAACCCCGGTCTGGAATGATTCGAAAGCTGTAGAGCACCTTGCCGTTAACATGAACCGTTGATTCGAATGCGATTCCCGGAGAGCGATGCAACTGGCTTACGACCACGCGCTCCGCGCCGTTGATGACGAAAGTGCCCTGCGGCGTCATCAGCGGGATTTCGCCCATGTACACCTTCTCTTCCTTGGTCCCTTTCTCTTCTCGCAACTGGAATGTCACATGCAACGGCGCGCTGTATGTCTGTCCCTCCCGTTGCGCTTCCAGAGCCTTCAGTTTCGGCTCCCCGATATCATAATGACTGAAATCCAGCACCGCTTTCTCATCGTAGCTTTCGATCGGGAAAACTTCCTTGAATACAGCCTGGAGTCCCTGATTTTTCCGCTTTGAATAAGGGACGTCTTTCTGGAGGAAATCGATGTATGAATTGGCCTGAACCTCAATCAGATTTGGCGGTTCGATGCCCTCCTTGATGCTTCCAAAGTAAATGCGTTCTGACATAGTCATTAAGCTCAAGAGCTAAAACCTCGCAGCGACACCCCAACTGCAGCCGACGTGGGCAAGATTTCTACCAGTTCAGCGACGAGCGAAGGGCGTAAAACTGACACCAAAATAGTGGTCTGTCAAATCGATGACCCCTGTTTTGCTGCCAATTTCGTGTTCTACCGTTCGGGTGCCGCGTTAAAATAACTTCTGCCTAGCTTTAACCACACCAATCTTACTCGACAATCCGTCCCTGCGCAAGTCGTTTATGTCGCAGCGAACGGCCCAAAAAACCGATTCTTTATTTAACTTCGACTTTCGCGCCGGCGGCCTCGATCTTTTTCTTCATCTCGTCCGCCTCCTGCTTCGTAACGCCTTCCTTGATTGTTTTGGGTGCTCCCTCAACCAGCGCCTTCGCTTCCGCCAAGCCAAGTCCCGGCACGGCGCCGCGGACCTCCTTGATCACAGCGATCTTGTTTGCCCCCATTTCTTTGAGGATCACGTCGAAGGTAGTTTTCTCCTCCGCCGCCGGAGTTGCCGCTCCACCCGGTGCGCCCGCTGCAGAACCGGCCGCGACTGCCACCGGCGCGGCGGCACTCACACCCCATTTTTCTTCAAGCTGCTTTACCAATCCAGCAATCTCCAGCACTGACAGGTTGCTGAGTTGCTCCACCAATTTTTCTGTATCTGCCATTTTATTTTTTCCTCCAATTGCCGCCTCCGAAAGCCTTCGAAGAATTAAAGCCGATAGCCATCGACTCGGACAGTTTTCGTTTCACTGTAGCCGCGGCCCTACGGGCCGCGCGCGTCGCACAGCGACGCGGCTACAAATCTTTCATGCGCTCGCCTCCGTTGGTTTTCCTTCTTTTTGAGCTTTTGCATTGAGCAACCGCGCCAAAGCCGAGGCTGGTTCGTTCAGTAAACGCACGAGTTTTGTGGCAGGCGACAGGAGCAGTCCCAACAATTGCGCCTGCAACATTTCGCGCGGCGGCAATTCCGCCAACGTTTCCAAATCCGCAGTGGAAAGAACAGCGCGATCGACAAAGCCAAGCTTGAGCGCCGCGATTTTAAATTCCGTTGCGAAGGTCTTAAAAATTTTTGCTACTGGCGCTACATCTCTTTCGCCAGTGACAACAGCCGTTTGGCCAACCAACTGGTCACCACACGTCTGGGAAACCGGAATCCACCATGGCACGCTTCAGGAAATTATTTTTCACCACGTGCATTTCCGCGCCTGCTGGTGCCAACCGGTTCCGTAATTCGGTGAAATCAGCCACCTTCATATGCTGATAATCGGTCACCAGCACAAAAGGCGACTGTTTCAATTTGTCGGACAAATCCGAAACGATGCTAGCTTTTTCCGGTCTCATTTGTTTTTAAGTTGGGCGTTGGGCGTTGGATTCTTCATTCTCTAGACATTCAAATATGGGCTTGGATCGACGCGGACGCCCGGGGACATGGTCGCACTAATTGTCACGCCTTCAAGGTAGCGGCCTTTGGCTGTCGCCGGGCGCGCCCGCACAACCGCTTCGATCACTGCATTTCCATTTTCCACCAAGGCTTTTTCTTCAAACGAAAATTTTCCAACCGGCACCGCCACGTTGCCGTTCTTGTCCAGCTTGAATTCGATCCGGCCCTGCCTTTACCTCCTGCACTGCTTTCGCGGTGTCGTCGGTCACCGTTCCTGTTCTAGGATTCGGCATTAATCCGCGCGGTCCGAGCACCTTTCCCAGCTTCCGAACTTCCGCCATTGCCGCAGGTGTAGCAATCGCAACATCAAAATCCTGAAAACCTTCCTGGCATTTTTGAATCAGATCTTTCATGCCAACAAATTCCGCGCCAGCTTCGTCGGCAGCCTTGGCCGCCTCACCCTCCGCAAAGACAAGCACACGCACCTGTTTGCCGCTACCATGCGGAAGCGGACAGGTCCCGCGCACCATTTGATCGGATTGCTTCGGATCAACCCCGAGCCGGAACGAAACCGTCACGGTCTGATCAAACTTGGTCGGCGGAAACTTCTTCAGCGTCGAGACGGCGTCGGCAAGATTGTAACTCTTGCTCCGGTTCACCTGCTCGGCAGCTGCGCGATAACGTTTGCTTCGATTTCTTTGCATTTGTGTGCAGTTCAAATGCCCGGTCGCTTGCAAACCAGGCTCCTGCTTAAAAATTGTCCCGCTCAAATACAGCGAGCGGGCACAGAACTTAGCGGCTATCTCCGGCCTGTCAAAACCTTGCGTCAACAAATTGCAACGTTAATCCACCGGATCTGAAACATCCGGCGAGCTCGTCGCTTCGGCGGTTCCCTGCGACGTGGGCGGGCCTTGCCGAATGATTTTGCCTTCTTTCATGACGAACGAGACGCGTTCGGTTGCGGTAATGTCGGAAGTCGGATCGCCCGGGATCGCAATGACATCGGCCAGTTTCCGTTTCTCCAAAGTCCCGACTCTTTGCCCGATGCCGAGAAGTTCGGCGTCGTTCCCCGTCGCGGATTTCAGTGCGTCGATTGGCTTCATGCTGAGATCGACCATTAACTTGAATTCTTTCGCGTTTTGTCCGTGTGGATAGACCGCGGCGTCCGTTCCAAATGAAATCTTGATGCCCATGTTAACCGCATTCCGAAACATTTCCGACCGAGCGGCTGTGGCCGCTTTCGCCTTCGCCTGCAATGCCGGCGGGTAATTGTTGAGCTTGCTCATGATCCACTCCGACGCCATCAGCGTTGGGGTGAGGAACGTTCCTTTCTTTTTCATCATCGTGAGCGTTTCCGGTTTCATAAACGAACCGTGCTCGATCGAATCGACGCCGGCCTCGATCGCCTCGCGCGCGGCCTGATCGCCGTGACAATGCACGGCCACTTTCTTGCGCAGCCGGTGCGATTCATCCACCAACGCCGCCATTTCAGCCGGCGTTAATTGCGGCGTATCAACTTCGTCTCCGATTGAAAGCACGCCGCCGGAGACTGCGGCCTTAATAACGTCCGCGCCATTTTTAACCTCAAACCGCACCGCCTTCCGGATTTCGTCGGGCCCATTCGCAATGCCGTCTGTGTAATCCGGTTCGCGACCGAAAAGAAAATCACGAAACCCGTTTGTCGGATCAAAGTGACCGCCCGTGGCGCCGATTCCTTTCGTCGCAACCAGCATGCGAGGCCCCACGATTACGCCCTTGTTGATCGAATTGCGCAGCGCAACATCGACGAATTCGTGGCTGGCAACGAAACGACTGCCCAAATCGCGCACCGTGGTGAAACCCGCTTCGACGGTTGCGCGGGCAAAGGTCGTCGCGCGGATCGCCTGTTCGGACACATTCAGATCGAGTTCGCTGCAGCCGGCGCTCGTTGTAGTTGCCGGAGAAATCGGCGGTCAGATGCGTATGCGCATCCATGAAGCCGGGCGAAAGCGTCGCATCGCCCAGATCGATTACCTGTGCGTCGCTCGGGATCGGCAAATTGCTCCCAGCATCGACAATCTTATCGCCCTGCACGATTACCACGGCGTTTTGCACGAGCGCGTTCGATTTGCCGTCAAAGAGTCGCGCTGCTTTCAGCACGATTGGTTTGATCGGCAGCATGCGCCGCGATCCCTAAGACATAAGAAAATTACAAGGACAGGAGACGTGATTTTCATTCTGCTCGTTTAGAAGCAATCCGCCACACTGGCAAGAAAGGAATGGGCGAACGTGGCGATCCCACTCCTGGAGGAATACACTTCTAAGGGTTTTGGCAGTTTTGCTGTGCTTTGTGCAAGGCCCTCTCGCGCCGCGGCAAGATTGGGATCGAGCGTGAGCGCTTCTTTAAAGGCAATAATGGCGCGCTCGTTCTGATTGAATGCTGCGAGATAGCGTCCGCGGTTGATGAGCATGCTAGTGTAGGCTGGCAAAATCTTGAGATTCACCGCGTCATCTTTTTCATATTGCACAGTCCCATCAGCCAAACCACGAGTCTCGAGCCGAATGTCAGGCGAATCGTGAAAGCTGGAGTCCCTTGCAAGGTTGAAAACGAGGCCCTGCGGAACAAGTTGATAGCTTTGACTAAGCCACTGCGTCACTGCGCCGTTTGTGGTGTCTGGCAACAGCAAATCCCTCGTTATGTAAACTGGCCCGACTCTGCTCTCGTTCGTCACAATTGACTGAATCATTTCCAAAAATGACGTGTTGATTTTCTGAGTGAGCGCATCGCTCCGTTTAAACGCTGCGGGATCGCGCTCCCATGCTTTGAGGTCTTCGACAAACGCTTCAACTTTTCCCGCGACCGCTCGATCAAATCTGGATAAGTGCGTCTTAGATAATCGAAATACCACGAGCGCCGCAGCAGATTAACATCAACAACTTTTACGTCGCGCCGGCGCTGTTCTATCTGCTGCGCATAAAACATTGGGGACACTACCTGCCAGTCTTGTGTGAGTAAAAGACCATTGGGCTCAATAGCGCCAAACAGATTTTCAACGTAATCATGCGCGATGAAATAATGCCTGTGGTTGTTGAACGGCAAATTCGCCGCAAACGTTGTCACAGCGGTAAGCAGAACAACAATCGCGGCGACACAGTACGATGTTGCCGAAGGACGTGGACTTCACAGTTGTCAGCTGGATCACCCAACGGATACCGAACCCGGCAGCGAGTGCGATGGCGATAAATACCGGCAGGTAGTACGCGTCCTTGTCCTCCGCGATTTCGTAGCTGAGGTCGTAGGCCAAATTGGCGACGACAATAAACAACAGAAACCAGAAAGTTGTGCGGTCCTGCCTGTAAGCAGTGGCGAAACCCGCAAAAGCAAGCACCAACGGCAAAGGCAGCCACGCAGGCCCGAATTCGCGCAGGAGCATTCGGAAAAATTCTACAAACTGCGCTCCCATCAACGTCGGAGTAAACGAGAGGAACACCCGATATTGTCTGCCGGTGATGTGCCACCAGATTTCTTGCAGCGAACGCGGGTTGCCCCAGTTGATGAGAGGTGAGCGCGACGCCGCAAACGGCAAATAAGCATACACAGCGACCATGGCCGCAATTGAAATCAGCGCGGCGTAGAGCAGACGACGGCTCGTAAAAAATCTGAGACCTTGCGTCCTGTAAACGATAACGGCTACAGCCGGAAGCGTCAGTCCCACGGTGACGTGATGAACGCCCAGCGCCAAGCCAAACACCGCTGCAGCGGCATAAAGCCAACCGTCGTGCTCGGTGACCGCCGTGCGCGTGTGCAGACGCTCAGACAGCATTGTCTGCGTCACGAGCCGCCGCCACCGAAGCATCAGAAAGAAAACTGTAACGATTAGCAGCGTGTTGAGAGTATAAACCTCGGTGATCGTCGCATACGACCAAAGCGTGCGTGAGAATGCCGTGAGCAGGCCCGCGCCGAGCGCAGGGGCGAACACCAAAAGGCCGTCAATGCCCGAATCCTCAGCCTTTTTCCTCTGTTGTGCGGCTCTCTTCCAAGCAGGGAGATATGCAGTGGTGATCATTAATTCCGCCACGACAAGAGTGAGCACCGCGCAACCGAGCGCGGCGAAAAAGGCAGACGAAAAATTGATCCGCACCGCAACGTTTCCCAACGGAACGAGCGATGCGAGATGCGCGAGAATGACCCAGAGAGGAACGCCCGGCGGATGCGCGACTCCCGAGTCCGCGAGCCGCAAGGATCAATTCGCCGCTGTCAGTCGGCGTGACCGTGGGCGCGAGTGTCCACGTATAAAGAATGAGCGCCACGAGAAACACGGCGCCGGCGCAGAATAACTCGGCCCGTGAAAAGGAAATTGCTCCAGCGTTGATCTCCCGGCCGGACTTTCCTTCTGCCATGCGACCGCTCGCCCGATCCGCTGTTTTTTCCTTGTGGGATTGTTTGCTCTTCAAAACCGCGCGGGCCATCGCCTATCGTTCCCGCAAACTCCTTTTCCTGCAAACGATGGCTTCTTTGCTTGTGCTTTGCCCGATGGCCAGCCAAACCAGAAGCCTATCGTAATCAACATTCTTGCCTTCGTCCTCCTCTTCGCTTGAATCCGACAAGGTGAAACTCCGAAATTCTTCGCGCGCCAGCCAGTTCACAAAAATAGAGAAAGCGTGATGGCCAGGAAAATTCGTGTCGGAATATTATTTGGTGGCCGTTCCGCAGAGCATGAAGTCTCCCTGCAATCCGCGAAGAACATCATCGACGCCATCGACACGAATAAATATGAAGTCGTCTTGATTGGCATCGATAAAAAGGGGCAATGGCATCTCAATGAAGAATCTCGATTCCTGCTTCCGGCGACTGAATCCGGATTGCCAGCGCTGCCGGAAACGGGCGAGAATCTCGCGCTGGTCCCTGGGAAACAAATTGAGCAAGTGGTAGCGCTTTCCGGCGGAGGGCGGCCTGGCTCATTGGATGTGATCTTCCCTGTTCTTCACGGTCCATTCGGCGAAGATGGCACCGTCCAGGGACTATTGAAGCTCGCTAATATCGCGTTCGTCGGCGCCGGTGTGCTTGGCTCTGCGATTGGCATGGACAAGGACGTGATGAAACGCCTCCTGAGAGACGCCGATATTTCCATTGCGCGATTTCTTGTGATGAACAGATATTCGTCGGAGGAAATCGGTTTTGACGACGCGCGAGGATCAGCTTGGCCTGCCACTTTTCATTAAGCCTGCAAACCTCGGCTCATCGGTCGGTATTCATAAAGTCAAAGACCGCGAAGAATTCGAGCGCGCGGTCCGAGATGCGCTCAATTATGATAACAAGATCTTGATCGAAGAGTGCATCAGGGGACGCGAGATAGAATGTTCAGTGCTCGGCAACGAGAATCCCGTCGCATCAGTTCCGGGCGAGATTTTACCTCGACACGAATTTTATTCCTACGAAGCGAAATATCTCGATGAGAACGGCGCCGTGCTGGAAATACCGGCAAAGCTGCCGCCGGAGACTTCGGAGCGCATCCGCCAACTGGCAATCAAAACGTTTTCTGTGCTCTGCTGCGAGGGAATGGCGCGAGTCGATTTCTTCTTGAGAAACGATGACGAAATCATCGTCAACGAGATCAACACGATTCCTGGATTCACCAGAATAAGCATGTATCCGAAGCTCTGGGAAGCGACTGGCATCTCTTATGGCGAGCTGATCGACAGACTAATCCAACTCGCACTTGAAAGATTTGAGCGCGACAAGCGATTGAAAACCGATCGCGCATGATCCCTGGAAAATTCGCGCCGATGCGGCCGGTCTTAAGAGTGTTAATGCTCATAAACGCTCTCGCCATTCTCCCGATGCAAGCGTGGGCAGATGCAGAAATCGTAATCGCGATCCGCTACTTACAGGCGGAGGGAACGAGCCACTCGCATCTCTATTTGTATCGTGAAGACGGAAAACTTTTGCGCCAATTAACGAACGACAACTCGGGACAGGACTCCGCTCCAATTTTCTCGCCAGACGGCGAGACGATCGTTTTCACCCGCGAGAAGCCTAACAGGGTTCGCGAATTTTGGAGCGTTAGAACCACGTGGCAACAGAGTTGAAAAAACTCGATGCCGCACCGGATTGGTACACGCAAACGAAAAGCTCGCCATATTTCACAAACGTCGAGCCGGAAGAACCAGCTACGGCCGCCGCGACATCTTCGCCTGCGGAGTCCGCTTCACCCAGCCCAACGCCGCTGCGGACTTACAAATCGCCCGATGGTTCCTTCGAATTGATCCTTCGCGAAGACCCAAACGATGAAGACGACCAGATCAATGGTCCCGGCCACGGAAAACATTACGTGTTGCGTGATTTGAAAACGGGAACCGAAACGGAGTTCGGGAAAATTCCTGGATTTTACGGGGCGTTTGAGATCCTTCACGATAGCCAGGACAAGAATCAGCATTTTCTTTTTGCAGGCTCGCTGCGGCTCGCATTTTTCGGTCTGCACCTGAACAGCACCGATGGCGACACCGTTTTCGCGTTCGATTTGACCGGGTCACGATTTCGTCCGGCTTTCCCCGAATTGGGCCACGCCGATTGCTCTGCCCGGCGAAGCGGCGCTTCTCACGTTTACAGAGAATCGTTACGTTCCTATCCCCGACAGCAAGAAAACGGCGAACTGCTCTTACATCGAACGCTGGGATGAGAAGTTGAACTACATCCGCTACGCACGCGAGAAAAGCGCCGCGCTCTGCTACGGCATGTCGATGTACATCGATCCGGAAAGAATCCCGCTGTCATCACGATGCGCAGAGGTTCAGATTAGAATTTTATGAAAAAAATATGCGCAGTGATTTGTGTAATCGTCTGGTCGGTGGGCCAAGGACAGTCACAGACCGAACCTCTGGCCAAGCTGGCCAATGATTTCTGGAAATGGCGCGCGAAATACGCGCCATTCACCGGCGACGACGTGAATCGCATGGAGCGGCCGGGCGGGATCCGCGATTGGTCGCGAGCCAGCATTGACCAGCGACGAAAAGATTTAGCCGGGTTCGAAGCACGCTGGAAGAAAATCGAAGCGAGTCACTGGCCGATTCCGCAGCAAGTGGATTACCGCCTGATCGGCTCGGCGTTGTCGCGCGTGCGCTGGGAGCTCGACCGAAACCCGCGCTGGAAACGCGATCCGAACTTTTATATCGAACAGACGCTGACCGCGCTGGTGGAAGCGCTCACGGTGCCCGCGCCGTACGATGAGACGCGCAGCCGCGAGATCCTCACGCGCGTCGAAAATATTCCGTCGATCTTGCAGCAAGGCGCGGAAAACCTAACGAATCCTCCCGCGCCGTTCGCGATGGTCGCCATTCAGAATCTCGAGGGAATTCGCGAGCGCTCTTCGAAAGATGGCGAACTCGCTCGCAAGCTCGACAACTCTAAATCCAGACAAATTGAATAGCGCGTGTGAGCGCGCATCGGACGCACTGGAAAAATATCAGCAGCAGCTCAAGCAGAAGCTGCCAACGCTTCCTCAACAAACTGCGCTTGGTCGCGACGCTTACATCTGGTTTTTGCGCAACGTCGCGCTGATGCCGTTCACGCCGGAAGAACTTCTGGCGATGGGAAAACAGGAATGGAATCGCGCGGTCGCGTTCGAAGCTTACGAGAAGAACCGGAACAAGGACGTGCCGCCGCTGAAAATCGCCGACAACATCGACAACTGGATTCAGAGACGCAGCGGCAAAGGAATTGTCGATCCGGAAATTTCTGGTTGAGCGCGGCATTCTCAGTGTTCCCGATTGGGTGCAACATTACACGCTTCGTCCGACGCCGGAATATCTGCGCGTGCTCGGATTCACCGAGACTGACGATTTCACTGGGCCGTCGCGCTTGAAGGAAAACTGCATCCGCTACGTGCCCGAGCCCTCAGAAAAGCTCCCTTACTTCTGGCGTGCGACGGCGATGGATCCGCGGCCGATCACTGTTCACGAGGGAATCCCGGGTCATTATTTTCAGCTTTGTCTCTCCTGGAAACATGAGGACCCGATCCGGCGGCATTACTACGACTCCGGCGCAAACGAAGGGATCGGCTTTTACGCCGAGGAAATGATGTTGCAGGCCGGACTTGTTCGATGACAGCCCGCACACGCGCGAGATCATTTACAATTTCATGCGGCTGCGCGCGCTGCGCGTGGAAGTGGACGTGAAACTCGCGCTCGGCGAATTCACGCTCGAGCAAGCTGCGAAATATCTACAGGAGAAAGTCCCGATGGACGAACAAACCGCGCGCCAGGAAGCAATCGCCTTCTCCACCAGCCCTGGCGGCGCCATCACGTATCAGATCGGCAAACTCCAAATTCTGAAATTTCTCGCCGACGCGCGCATGCAGCAGGGCGACAAATTCAATCTGCGCGCCTTCCACGATTTCGTCTGGAAAAACGGCAACGTGCCGATCGCGTTGCAGCGGTGGGAGTATTCTCGGTGACGCCGTCGACCTGCCGCCGCTCGAAAGATAGGCTTCCAGTCGATGCAATCCAAAACGGCAGGCAGCTGCCTGAGTTCCGACGTTAATCGACGATTTCGAGGCCCATTTGGCGGGCGGTGCCGGCGATGATGCGGAAGGCGGCTTCGTCGTCGCGCGCGTTCAGGTCTTTGCGCTTGGTGTTCACGATGTCCATGACTTGTTTGCGCGTGACCTTGCCGACCTTCGTTTTGTTCGGCTCTTTTGATCCGGCCGCGATGTTGGCCGCTTTCTTCAACAGAACTGCGGCGGGCGGACTCTTGGTGATAAACGTGAACGATTTGTCTTTGTAAACCGTGATCACGACCGGGAGAATGTCGCCGGCTTGTTTCTGCGTGGCGGCGTTAAATTCCTTGCAGAACGCCATGATGTTGACGCCGCGCGGTCCGAGCGCGGTACCGACTGGCGGCGCCGGGTTAGCTTGTCCCGCCGGAATCTGGAGTTTGATCTGTGCTACGACTTCTTTTGCCATGGTGCGTTTAATTTTGATTCAGAGTCCTGACTCCGCTCGGAATGCAGAAGGACGACATGATGTTCCCCCCAGACCGAGCGCAGTGCCGACCAGGATTCGCCTGGCCCGCCGGTATCTGGAGTTTGATCTCGCTATTTTTTCTTGGCCATTTCGGAATTGTTAGTTGAGTATTGAATGTTGGTAGTTGTACCGCGCTCGACCTGCCAGTATTCCAGTTCCACCGGAGTGGCGCGACCGAAAATGGTGACCGAGACGCGCAGCTTGCCGCGCTCGGGATCGATTTCTTCGACGATACCAGTCTGATTTTGGAACGGACCATCGGCGACTTTCACCGATTCGCCCACTTCGAAGCTGACTTTCGGTTTCACCTTTTCTTCGCGCTCCTTCATTTGCGCGAGCATGCTGTCCACTTCCGATTGCCGCATTGGAATGGGCTTGTCCTTGGTCCCGGCAAACCCAATCACGCCGGGCGTGTCGCGAATGAAATACCAGCGTGCGCCCGACCAGCTGATTGTTTTCGTCGAGTAAATGCATGTTAACGATCAGGTAGCCGGGGAAAAATTTCCGAGTCGTCTCGCTCTTTTTCCCTTTCTTGATTTCCGAGACGCGCTCGGTCGGAACCAGCACGTCGTAGATCAAGTCGCCCATTTCCTCGGTCTTGACGCGTTTCAAGATGTTCTCGCGCACCTTGTTTTCCTGTCCGGAAAGGACGTGCACGACGTACCATTGATCTTTGCCTGCGAGTGTCTGTGCCATAAATCAGTGCAATCGGGTGAAGAAATGGACGAAATTAACCAGGACAAAATCGAAGAACGCGACGAAGCCACCCAGCAGTAACATCGAGATGACAACGACAACAGTCGAATCACTCAGTTCCTTGTAGCGGCGGAACCCTTTTTCCTTTGGGTCCCACGGCCAGGAAGCTTTTTGCAACTCTACCTTTACTTCACCGAAGAAGTTTTTGATTTTGGTGATCATTTAAGTTTCAAGAAAACGTCCAATATTCAACGCCCAACGTCCAACACCCAATTAGCTCTTTCTGAATTCAAAGTTCAGCGTTCGACGTTGGGCGTTCGGCGTTTGCAGTCTTTTAATCCACGCCAGGAGGGACTCGAACCCCCAACCGACGGTTTTGGAGACCGCTACTCTACCAATTGAGCTACTGGCGTATTTTTAATCTTCCTCTTCCGCTTAATCTTCCTCTTCCCCGCCTTCGCCTCAACTCAGCAGACGAAGAGGAAGAGGTAGAGGAAGATTGTTAATCCAGAATCTCGCCCACGCGACCTGCGCCCACGGTTTTGCCACCTTCGCGAATTGCGAATCGAATCGTTTTCTCCATGGCGATGGGCGTAATCAACTCCACTTCGATTGAGATGTTGTCGCCCGGCATCACCATTTCAACGCCTTCGGCCAATTTAACCGTGCCGGTAACGTCCGTGGTGCGGAAATAAAACTGTGGCCGATAATTGGTGAAGAACGGCGTGTGACGTCCGCCTTCCTCTTTGCTCAGCACGTAAACTTCCGCCTTAAACTTCTTGTGCGGCGTGATTGAGCCGGGCTTCGCGATGACCTGGCCGCGCTCTACCTCCTCCTTCTTCAAGCCGCGCAACAGAACCCCGACGTTGTCGCCCGCGCGTGCTTCATCGAGAAGCTTACGGAACATCTCGATATCGGTCGCGACCGTCTTCGCCGTCGGACGAATACCGACCAGTTCGACTTCCCCCATTTTCTTGAGAACGCCGCGCTCGACACGACCCGTGGCCACGGTGCCGCGGCCTTCAATGTTGAAAACGTCTTCGATCGGCATCAGGAACGGCTGATCGACCGGTCGATCGGGCACGGGAACGTAATCGTCGACCGCCTCCACGAGCGCGAGCACCTGCTTTTCCGCGTCTGCATCGCCATTCAGCGCCTTGAGCGCGCTGCCTCTGACGATCGGGATTTTGTCGCCGGGAAATTCATATTGCGTCAACAGATCGCGCACTTCCATCTCTACGAGATCGAGGAGCTCGGGGTCATCGACCATATCGACTTTGTTCAGGAAAACGACAATGGAAGGCACACCTACCTGGCGAGCCAGCAGAATATGCTCACGCGTCTGCGGCATCGGGCCGTCGGCAGCGGAAACAACCAGGATGGCGCCGTCCATTTGCGCCGCGCCAGTGATCATGTTCTTGACGTAGTCGGCGTGGCCTGGGCAATCGACGTGGGCGTAATGCCGTTTCTCGCTCGAATATTCGACGTGCGCCGTGTTGATGGTGATTCCGCGCTCTTTCTCTTCCGGCGCGTTATCGATTGATTCGTATGCCCGCACTTCGGCCATGCCCTTTTTGTTCAGCACCATGGTGATTGCCGCTGTCAGGGTAGTTTTGCCGTGGTCCACGTGACCGATCGTGCCGACGTTCACGTGCGGCTTGTCGCGTTTAAAAGCTTCCTTAGCCATTTCAATTCTCCTGTTTAACTAAACTTCGTCTTTTCTTTTAATTCTTCCACTGCCGGTCGCGAGTTCTTTCTGGAGCCCATGACCGGGATTGAACCGGTGACCTCGTCCTTACCAAGGACGTGCTCTACCAACTGAGCTACATGGGCCTGCTTTTGCCAGCCCAGTGCCTCCGCGGCGAGCCGAGCGGCAAACCGGTTTCGCTTTCTACCAGAGACTCAAAAGTCCCAAAGCCGCGTCAAATTTGCAATTTGAACGACCATGGGACCGCCTCGTTCCAGCAAAAAGCGTTCGCAAGCTAACCGTGGCTGTCGCGGTGTCAAAGAAATTTCTGGCGTCAGCAATGGACATCGCGCTACGCTGTCCGGACGGTCACAGCGCGACCGTCCCTACCTTTAGCGGATTATGTGACTTTTCTCCTCTGCCTTGCCTCGCGTGAGAAGACGCACGATTACAGCAATCACAATCAGCGCCACGATGCCGATCACGACATACAGCGGCTTGATCTGACTAATCAGACTCGGTTTTTCTGGAGTTGCGCTGGGCGCCGTCGTCGTCGTCGTTGCGACTGATGGAGAAGGTGATGCATTCTTTGCCGCCAGTTGCCCCTGGGTCCACTGCAAGCGCTGGAAAGTATCATTGTCTTGCGGGTTGAGCTTTAGCGCCGCTTGAAAATCAGGAATCGCCTTTTCGTATTGTCCCATCAAACTGTAGGTGTAACCGCGCTTGGTGAGGGCCTCGGTATCGTTCGGGTTTTTCTCCAGAAGAAATGTGTAATCGGCAATGGCCGCATCAAAGTTCTTCATTCCTCGATACGCCAGCGCGCGCCGATCATAGGTCTGCAGATCGTCCGGCTTTTTTTGGATCACCGTTGGTGAAATCGGCCACCGCCT
Organism: uncultured Verrucomicrobiae bacterium; assembly: GCA_963840305.1. Lineage (GTDB taxonomy): Bacteria > Verrucomicrobiota > Verrucomicrobiia > Chthoniobacterales > UBA10450 > Udaeobacter. The sequence continues at coordinate 239,003 of CAWIYE010000004.1, read as the reverse complement.
TGTCCCATTGGCTGAGTCCGAGCTCGGCGAACGCGCGGAGCTTGATTGCAGCTAGTTCATCGGGTTTGATCTCGTGTGCTTTCTCAGTGTCCGCCAGCGCTTGCTGATAATTCTTTTGCTGCAGGAAAACCTGCGCTCTGCCGACGTAAGCCCGCAGGTCTTTAGGCGACAGCTCGATGGCCTTTGAAAAATCGTCACCCGCCTCCGGGTATCGCTGGAGCTCGAAATTGGCAAAACCACGAGCCTCATAAAATGCAGGCTGCTTATCGTTTGCCAGAATCGCCTTGGTAAACTCCGCCACCGCTTGGTCGTACTGCTGACTATCAAGCAATTGGATGCCCTTTGTGTACTCGCTCGTCCCAGCTCCCGCTTTCTCTTTGGCTGGTGCTTTCTCTTTGGCTGACGCAAAACTGGCAGTGCCGAAAAAGCAGGCGACAACCAGGGATATTGTGATTCGACTGGTAATCATCATAGTTGTGTTCTCCTTCCAACTCACTTTGTGAGGGATTTCTCGCTGGTAGGCGAGCAAATTAACGAGGCAAAAAAAGAATAGCGATGAACCAACTGGATTCCACCCGGGAGATTGTCGGTATGCGCAGTCGCACGAGTACCTCGGAAGGTTATGCCGCGGTCTTCGCCACCATTCTCATCTGGTCCACGCCATCGCTTTTTCATGTACTATTTGAATCGCTATTACGATCCGTGGGCGCAGAATTTTTATCGTTATCTGGTAGCCTGCGTTTCAATCGCGCCATTACTGATTTATCGGATCCGACGCCGCGAGCAGCCCATCGACTGGCGCGCCGTAACGATCTGCATCGTGCCCTGTCTGCCTAACGTTGTCCATCAGGTCACGCAGGTGATCGCTCTTTTCTACATGGGCCCGGGCGTTTACACCATCTTCACGCGTGCCTCGGTGATTTTCACTGCGTTGCTCGCGCTCGCATTTTTCCCTGAGGAACGCCACGTCATCAGGCAATGGCAGTTTCAATTGGGCACTGGCCTGGGATTGATTGGCGCATTCGGTGTCGTTTGGTTTCAACCGGGATGGAAATCAGGTCACATCGCCCTCCCCGGATTATTCGTTGCATTTACCGCCACATTTTGCTGGGCGCTTTACGGCATCCTCGTGAAACGACCTTCCCGGGAACTCGGCTCGATTCGCAGCTTCGGGGTGATCAGCCTGATCACGTCCGCGCTGCTGTTTCCGCTCACAATTGCATTTGGGAAAATTGGCACTCCGCTTCACGCAGGATCGCAAGTTAATTTGGTCCTGATCGTCTCCGCCGTGACCTGCATCACACTCGCTCATGTCTTTTACTATGTGGCCATCCGAGAGATCGGCGTGGCCCTTGCCCAATCGCTCCAACTTCTCTGCCCCGTCGGCGCGATGGCTCTTTCAGCGTGGATTTACGGCGAACGTCTCACTCACGCCCAGATCTGGAGCGCGGCCATCCTTCTCCTCGGCGCGTTCCTCGCCATGCGCACGAAGCCCATCGCCACGACTGAGGCGGCAGAGAATCTCTGAGGTAGCAAAATGTCAAATTTCCAATGCTGGATTCTGGAAGCTCGATGCTAGATAATCAGCCGCGCGTAACGATCCTGTAGTCAGCATCGAGCACTCAGGATTGTGAACATCAAAACCTATCTCGTCTCTCGCCAGAAGTTGATCGAACGCGCGCTCGATCGCTACTTGCCGAAAGCGAATACGAAACCCGCGACCCTGCACCGGGCGATGCGTTACAGTCTTTTCGCCGGCGGCAAACGGTTGCGACCGATTCTTTGTCTCGCGGCAGCCGAAGCTTGCGGTGGAAAAATCGGCAACGCAGCTTCCTCTCGCTTGTGCGCTGGAATGCATCCACACCTATTCGCTCGTTCACGACGATTTGCCGAGCATGGACAACGACGATTTTCGGCGCGGCCGTCCTACTTGTCACAAAATCTTCGGCGACGGCATTGCGATCCTGGCCGGCGATGCGCTATTGACAATCGCGTTTGAAATTGTCTCCAACGCAAAGCCGACATCGCGCTACGACACATCGATCGCTTGCTGCGCGAAATTGCAGTTGCGGCGGGCAGCCAAAAACTAATCGCCGGTCAGGTGGCCGATCTCGAAGCCGAAGGCAAGAACGTCAAACGCGATCAATTGCAATTTATTCACGAGAACAAGACCGCAGCCATTTTGAAAAGCTCAGTGCGACTCGGTGCGATGAGCGCCAACGCAGACGCCAGAAAACTTTCTGCTGTCACGCGCTTCGGCCAGCGGCTTGGTCTCGCTTTTCAAATCATCGACGACATTCTCGATGTGACGCAGACCTCCGAGATATTGGGAAAGAGCGCCGGTAAAGATGTGGCGGCAAAGAAAGCGACCTACCCTGCAGTGATTGGACTCGAAAAATCCCGCGCCGAAGCCAGACGGCTCACGCGTCAGGCGCACAATGCTCTGTCAGTGTTCCGCAACCGCGATGCCGAACCGCTGCACGCGCTCGCAAATTACCTTCTCGGAGCGCGAGTACTGAATTTGTTGGGCGTCTGTGCGCAGACGGCGACCGAAGGCAGGCGTTTCACACGAAACGCCCTACAATTTTCTACACGAGCGCAAGATTCGGGTCGATCTCTTCGGTCACTTCCGATCGAAATCCAGACTGCAATCGCAGTAGCGCCGCAAACGCGATCATGGCCGCATTATCGGTGCACAGCCACGGTTCGGCACTTTTGAATTCAAATCCTTTGCGACTGCATGCTTCGTGCAACTGCCGTACGCAATTCCTCATTGCAACTCACACCACCGCTCACCGTGACAAGATCGACACGGTATTTCTCCGCGGCCACGATCGTCTTTGTCACTAGCACGTCGATAATTGCTTGTTGAAATGACGCGCAGAGATCACTCAGCACCCGCTCATCTCAACTGTTCACCAATTTTCGGCAGCAAATATCGCACCGCGGTTTTCAACCCGCTGAAACTGAAATTCTCCGAGTCGGGCATGCTGCGCGGAAGATCAAAGCGCGTCGGATCGCCACCGCGCGCGCGCCTCTCAATTTCCGGACCGCCGGGATAGCCGAGCCCGAGCATCTTGGCGACTTTGTCGAACGCTTCGCCCGCAGCGTCGTCCACCGTGTGCCCGATCAATTGATAATCCGCCAGGCCACGAACGAGGACCGACATCGTATGGCCACCGCTTACGATCAGCGAAACATTCGGCTTGATTTGCTCGGCGCCATCTGCGCCACGAAAAAATGGGGACAGCAGATGGCCTTCGAGATGATTGATTGCGAGGTAAGGTTTGCCAAAGCCGATTGCCAGACCCTTGGCGATGGACGCGCCAATCATGAGCGAACTCGCCAGTCCAGGTCCGCTAGTGGCCGCAAATGCATCGACTTCTGACAAATCGATCCTGGCCGCGTTTGATCGCGCAATCGAGCAACCGCGGCGCGTAGATCAGATGATTGCGCGAAGCAATCTCCGGCACGATCCCGCCGAATTTTTCATGTGCGGCAACTTGCGACGCGACTTCGCTGGCAAGCAATTCGTGCCGGACGTGATCGTCGCCTCCGCGCAAGATCGCCACGGCGGTCTCATCGCAGGAAGTTTCAAGTGCCAGTACTGTTTTCACGTCGAGCGAAGTCGCAGTCATCTCTGAGCGAAGCGAAGATCCCGCATGGGATGTCAGGAACAAACTGAGATTCCTCGACTCCGCTGCGGAATGACCACCGTCTGCGCGCTCGGAACGCCGCGCATTATTTCTTCACCGCTTCGGCTTTCGGTGCGCTCTGTTGCGCATAAGTCATGACGCCCTTCAGCGCATCGATTGCGCGCAACATCTGGGCATCTTTGCTCTTGATAATCCTGGTCTCGTCCTCGGGTTTCATGTTTCCCGCATTGCGCAATGCAAAAAGAGCGCGCTCCTGGTCGGCGCGTCATGGCAACACGAATATTCGGAGTCACGCCATTGCCCTGAATCACTTGTTTGCTCGGCGTATAGTATTTTGCAGTGGTAAAACGCACCGCCGAGCCGTCCGGCAATTGCATGACATTTTGCACGGAACCTTTTCCAAAGGTGGTTTCGCCGACAAGCACGGCCCGATGCAAATCCTTGAGCGCTCCAGCAACGATCTCCGCTCCGCTCGCGCTCCCTTCGTTGATCAGCAATACCATCGGAAAGTTCGGACGCTCCTTTTTCGCGCCGGAAGTCGAGTAATCACGCTGCTGGGAAACGACGCGTCCCTGCGTCGAGACCACTTTTGTGTTGGGCGGTAAAAATTGAGCGCACACGTCCACGGCGCTATTCAACAGGCCGCCCGGATTATTTCGAAGATCGAGAATGAGCGCTTGCATGCCCTGCTTCTGCAAATCATCGAGCGCCTTCGAAAGTTCCTCGGCCGTAGGTTCGTTAAACTGGATCAGGCGGATATAACCGATCTTGAATGGGCCGGTCAGCTCCGCATCGAGCAATCTTGCTGCCTTTGACACTTTGGACTTTGATCTCCGCCCGTTGCAGCGTGTATTCCTTGATTTCATTGGTTGAAGGCCGCAGCAAGGTAAGGGTCACTTTCGCGCCCGCAGGCCCACGCAAAACATTGATCGCGTCCTGGAGATCCATTCTCTCTGTGGAAATGCCGTTGATGCGCAAGATTTGGTCGCCGGAGAGAATGCCCGCCTTGGCCGCAGGTGTGTCCTCCATCGCAGTGATGACCGTAGGCAGGCCGTTTTTCATGGAAACCTCGATCCCGAGGCCGTTGAAGCGGCTGCGCGTGTCGTCTTGCATGTCGCGAAAATCACTCGGGTCCATGAACTGGCTATGTGGGTCCAGCGAAGAAAGCATGCCCTTCATTGCCGCAGTGACGAGATCGTGATAGCTCGTCTTGTTCTCATCCACGTAATCTTGCCGGAGCAATTCCAGAGTCTTTGCGAAAATGGAAATCTGCGCGTAGCCGTTATCCTCTTCGCTCTTTCCTGGCTGCGCTTCTTGCGCGAACACGCCGGGAAAAGCGCCGAGCACGAGACAAGCCAGCAACGAGATGATCACCGAGCGCCTCATATTCAACCCAGAATTCGGAACAACCTAACCATCGCTCATGAGGAAATTTTGGCAACGCCGAACACAAACCAGTTGTCTTAAGTGAGACGTCGCAAAGATGACGTAATCGATTTCGCTGGACTCATTAACACCCCGCTTCAGCCGGATGTCGCTGTAGCATCGAGGCGGTGCTAGCCGTTTCGACGGCCTTGTCGAGCGCATCGAAACCGTTGAAACGGTTGCCGGGCTGTTCACGCGATCGCACCGGCTGAACGCCGCAGTGTTAATGAGAACATGGTTCCGGAATGCTTTCATCTTCGTCTTGTCCTGGCGACGGTCTTGCTTCACGCCGCGAGCAACTTCGCTGCGCAATCAGACGACGCCGAGTACGAAGCGGTAGCCGAGGAATACATTAAAGACATATCTCGCAGCCCACCCGCTTGAGGGAACTGCCCTCGGCCTCCACGAGTACGACGGCAAAATCAGCGATTACAGCCGTCTGGCGCTGGATGCCGAGCTTTCCCGGCTCCGGCGGTTTGATGATCGCCTGGCCAAGTTCGATCCATCCAAATTGAGTGCACGCCAATCCATCGACCTGCGAATTCTGCAGGCTGCGGTGAAGAAGGATCTCTTTGAAATGCAGGATATGTCGGTCTTCGAGCGAAATCCCATGGTCTATGCGGGCGCCGCCGACGTGAACGTTTACATCAAAAGAAATTTTGCGCCGCTTGAAGATCGCGTTCGCAGCCTGGTCGCGATCGAATCGCAAATCCCAAATATCCTGATTGCAGCCAGGACAAACCTCAATGACGTGCTTCCCAAACCGTATGTGGAACTGGCTATTCAGATCGCGAAAGGTTCCGCCGATTTTCTGAAAAAAGATCTGGTATCAGCCGTCAGCGGCCTTAAGGACGAACAGCTCCGCGCGCCGTTTTTGAACGTCAACCGCAAGGCTGCGAGCGCGCTCAACGATTATGCAGCGTGGCTGGAGCGCGAGAAACTTCCGAAGGCTTCGCTCGATTTCGCTCTGGGCGAAGAAAAATTCCACCGCTTCCTGGCGCAGACCGAACTGGTCGATCTTCCGCCGCAAAAAGATTCTTGAGATCGGCATGGCGCAATTAAAAGCCGAACAGGACGCGTTCGCCGAAGCCGCGAAAAAGATCGATCCAAACAAGTCGCCGATTGAAGTCTTCAAGCAAATCCAGAGCGAACATCCGACCCCGGATAAACTCATTCCAGATGTCGCCAAAGACCTCGACAAAATTCGGAAGTACGTTGTGAGCCATCATTTGGTCAACATCCCCTCGGACGATTCGCGCGAAGGTCAAAGAGACCCCGCAATATCTGCGCGCCACGTCTTTTGCATCGATGGACACGCCCGGCCCGTTCGAGAAGCGCGCGACCGAGGCCTACTATTACGTCACACCCACCGAGAACGATTGGCCGGAGAAACAAAAAGAGGAATGGCTCACCGCCTTCAATTATTACACCTCGGACATTACGTCGATCCATGAAGCCTACCCCGGTCACTACGTCCAATTCCTGCACTTGAACGCGTCGCCGGCGACCAAGGTCGAAAAGATTTTCGGCAGCTACGCGTTCATCGAAGGCTGGGCGCATTACTGCGAGAAAATGATGCTCGACGAAGGCTTCGGCGGCGCGAGCAGCTCGACTCCCAGTGAAGAGGACGTGAAACGCGCAGCCAAATATCGCATGGCGCAGGCCGACGAAGCGCTCCTCCGTTTATGCCGGTTATGTGTGTCGATAAAAATGCACACCCAAAACATGTCGCTCGAAGAGGCAACGAAATTCTTTCAGGACAATTGTTACTACGAGGAAAAACCGGCGCGTCAGGAAGCGATCCGCGGCACTTTCGATCCCGGCTATCTCAATTACACCCTTGGGAAATTGCAGATCCTGAAATTGCGCGACGACTACAAGGCGCAAGAAGGCGACGAGTTCTCACTGCAAAAATTCCATAACGAGCTGCTCAACCACGGCATGCCCCCGATTCGTCTCCTTCGCGAAATCATGCTGAAAGACCAGAGCAAATGGAACGAAGTGCTGTGATTTCTCTTCCTCTAACTCCTACTCATGCTCATGCTCATGCTCATGCTCGTAATCGAACTCATCACCACGGAATTTCCTTCCGATCACGCAAGAATTTGCCGGTAAGCTCCTGCGGCGCATTCGGTGGCGAGCCACACAATAGTATCCGCGCCCTCCTCGACCGACCGCGTCGCATTGCGTCCGCCCATGTCCGTGCGCACCCAGCCCGGGCAAACAGAATTGACCGCGAACTTCGGCAAGGCCGTTGCAAGCTGCGAGGTCACACCGTTGAGCGCAGTCTTCGAGATGCAATAAGCCGGCGACCAACCATCCGCGCCACCAGTCAACTGACCGCCGCCGCTGGAGACATTGATTACGCGCGGTGCCTTGCTTTTTGCCAGCAACGGCACGAACGCACGCGTCACACGCAGCGGCCCGAGCGTGTTTGTCTCGAACGTCTCTCGCAAAATGTCGTCGCTGATTTTCAAAACTCCATCGTCTTCATCGAGCATGATCCCTGCGTTGTTCACGAGCACATCGAGATGATCCGCAAACTTTGAGAACTCACGCACCGCAGCCGTAACGTTATCGTTATCTGCAACGTCCATTTCCAAAAACGTTGCCTTGCCGCCTTCCTTCGCAATGTCCTGTGCCGCTTTGCGACCGGACTTCGGATTCCGCGCGCCGACAAAGACATGAAATCCGTTCTTCGCGAGCTGACTCGCCACTTCGCGCCCTATGCCTTTGTTCGCCCCGGTAATCAATGCCGTCTTCATGCGCGCTTTGATAAAGCTCACTCACGAATATCTTCGTCGTCCTCATTCGGCAAAAGATCTCTCAGCAATGGCTGCGGGTTGGACGGCAATTCTTCCACGTGGCGCAACTTTTTGGTGATGGCACGCGAACGAACATCGACATCCTCCATCTTCCGTGAGGCCTGATCGATTTTCTCTTTCACTGCCGACAAAGCTTCACCGAATTTTCCAAACTCGGTCTTCACTGCTGCCAGCAGGTTCCAAACTTCGCTCGATCGCTTCTGGATCGCGAGCGTGCGAAAACCCATCTGCAAACTGTTGAGCAACGCGGCCAGCGTAGTCGGTCCGACAAATGTAACGCGGCAATCGCGCTGCACGTTTTGCACCAAACCGACGCGCCGAATCGCTTCCGCGTAAAGTCCTTCGCTCGGCAAAAACATGAGAGCAAAATCGGTCGTCTTGGGCGGGTTGATGTACTTCTCGCAAATGTCTTTCGCGCATCGCTTCAACTGCGTTTCCAAAGTCTTCATCGCGGCGTCGACCGCAGTGGAGTCGCCCTTCTCCTGCGCCGTCGCGTCAGCCGCTCGTAATGTTCCATCGGAAATTTCGCATCGATCGGCAACCACACCGGCGCGCCGTTCTCGTCGCCCGGCAATTTGATCGCAAACTCGACGCGCTCATCGGTGTCCTCGCGCATCTTGATATTTGTGGCGAATTGGTCCCGCGTCAGCATTTCTTCCAACAGGACTCCGAGCTGCCATTCGCTCCAGCCGCCACGCGTCTTCACGTTTGTCAGCACGCGTTGCAATCCGCCAACGTCACTGGCCAGTTGCTGCATCGCGCCGAGTCCTTGATGCACCTGCTCAAGTCGATCGCTCACCAGCTTGAAAGATTCGCCGAGCCGTTTCTCCAGTGTGCCTTGCAATTTTTCATCGACGGTCGAGCGCATCTTGTCGATTTGCTTCGCATTGTCCTCCTGCAGTTGTCGCAGTCGATCATCGACAATCGAGCGCACGCTTTCGAGAGATTTGGTCAGTTCTTCGCGCTGGTTCTTCGCAGCCGCGCCTGCTTCCTCACGATTGCGCGAAAACTCATCACGCAATCCCGCGATCGATCATTTCCAATCGGTGAACGAGTTCCGTTGGAAGATGCGTACCGGCTGCTGCGCCTGGCTAAAAAGAAAACGAACAGCAGCAACCAGAACGCCGGCGGTTAATCCAATAATCAAGTAAAGCAGCCCGGTCATGCTATATCAGCAAGAGATTCCTCGACTTCGCTCGGAATGACAAGACGAGCCATGCCCGCGCTATTTTTCAAATAGCAGTTCGCCGGCGCGGCTCGTCGCTTTGACGACGGCCTTGATGAGCGTGACGCGTAGTTTCCCTTCTTCGAGTTCGAGGATGCCGTCGATTGTGCAGCCGGCCGGGGTAGTGACCGCGTCCTTTAATAGCGCAGGATGGTCGCCGGTTTCCAACACAACACTCGCCGAACCCTTCATGGTCTGCGCCGCGAGCAGAGTGGCTACATCGCGCGGCAAACCAACTTTCACACCGCCCTCGGCGAGTGATTCCAGAATGATGTATGCGAATGCAGGGCCGCTCGCCGAAAGACCCGTCACCGCGTCCATGTGTTTTTCATCCAGCACGATGGTGCGGCCAACCGCGTCAAACATCGCTGCGAGCAATTTCGAGATGATCCGGATGCTCGCACGACTCCCGCCACAAATTGCAGTCATCCCGCAGCCGACAGCAGCAGGCGTGTTCGGCATTGCTCGAATGACCGCCACTTTTTTATGCTTACCGCCGACTCGCCGCACCGAGCTGCTGCTCCACGTAGCTTGTCGGCACTGAAGCCGCAACGGAGATAATCAACGTCCTGGCGCCAATTTCAGGGGCGATTTGCTGCAACACCTCCGCCACGGTTTGGGGCTTTACGGTCAGCAGAATTATGTCGGCGCCTTTGACTGCTTCGCGATTCTCGGTGGTCACTGAGATGCCCAGTTCTTTCGCCAGCGCGGCTGCTCTCTCCGGATGTCTCACCGTGGCAGTGACGCGGTTGGGCACAAAGAGTCCCTGCTTTAGATAGGCACGCAGCAGAATACCGCCCAGTTTGCCGGTGCCAAGCACGGCTAATTTCTTGTCAGAAAGTTTGAGGGACATCGTGGGTAGAGTAGCACATGCGTCCCGCTTGTGACTCGACAAACTCGCAAGCCAGAGGCTCGCGCTACTCTAAAACCGCACCTTCATCCCTCCGTACGCGGCGCGGCCTAGCGCTGGGAAACCGAAAACCTCCGAGTAGTGTTCGTTCGTTAAATTGTCGATCCGGCCGAAGATTGATAGATGCGGGTTGACTTGGTATTCGGCGGCGATGTTTACGAACGAGTAGTCTTCGATGTCGAAGTTCGGTCCGCCGAAATTCAATTCCTCTCGCGCGTTCACGAACTTCGCTTCCAGTGTCGTGCGAAAGCGTTTCCACCAAAGATACGAAGCGGAAACATAAACCTCATTACGGGGCCGGCGCGGCAAGCGCGCGCCTTGCGGCTGCGAAATGTCCGCCGATGAAGTCTTGTAGGCGTCGAGATAGGTGTAGCTCGCGGTGAACACGAGATCGGCGATCGGTTGCGCGCGTAATTCGGCTTCTAATCCCTGCGTTTCAGCCGCGCCGAGGTTGAGCGTCTGAAAAAGACCGTTGAACCCGATCACGTTGGAGAGGTCGTTATGAAAATAAGTCAGGCCGAGAGTCACACGCCTTTCCCAAAGCCGCTGCTCAATGCCGATGTCCCAACCGAAATCTTTTTCCGGCTCCAGATTTGGGTTGTTGCCAAAGATTTTGTCCTGACTGCTGGGCGGACTGAATCCAGTCGCCACGCTCGAGTGCAATGTTGTATCGGTCTTGTCGATCTTATAACTGCCAGCGACGCGATACGTCCAGACGCCGCCGAACTGGTTGAAGTGATCTAAGCGCCCGCCGGCCACGAAGATTAGATTTTCGACCGGGGTGAGCGTCGCTTGCGCAAAACCTGCGATCTCTTGGGTGTAATCGCTTATGAACGTGGGACCAAACAATACAAACGGGCGTTCCTGACCTGCGTTGACGCGGCTGTAAAAAAACCCAGAGGTCAGCGTAAGCCACGACGTTGGTCGCAAATCGTTTTGATAATCAACTTGCGTACGTTCGAAAAGCGCGCGCGTTGGGCCGACGAATCCGTCCTCGTTCGGATTGTTGATTTGCCGCTCGTGATCGTAATCGAAAATGAGTTTGTGTTGCCACCAGTCCGTCGCACTCCAATCGATGTGCGGACCGATCAGCCAACGTTCCGTGAGAAAGTGATCAATGGGACGCGGATCGAAAATCGTGTTCGGATTTCCAGTGTCGCTCACGGAGTACAGTAAACAGGCTACCAATGCGCAGTGTTTCGTCAGGCGACCAGCCGACATCGGCGATCGCACCAGTGTTGCGGTAATTGTTGTTCGGGCGCGCGTTCTCAGTGTCGAGACGGCTCACAGCGATCGAATAATCAAAGCCGTCGATCTTCCCATCGCTCTCCCCCCACTCGCGAAACGTGTCGTACGACCCGCCCTCTCCGGCCACGATGACCTCTGGGGCCCCTGTGCCTTGTTTCGTGAAAATTTGGATGACGCCGGCGAGAGCGCGCGGACCATACAAGGTGCTCTGGGGTCCGCGCACCACCTCGATGCGGTCGATGTCGTCCGTGGTGAAATCGGCAAAATTCATTGCGCCAGATAAACCCTGGTTAATCGGAATGCCGTCTAGCAACACTTGCATGTCTTCGCTCGGCAGCCCGCGCATGAAAACGGAAGTCAACTGGCCGGCCGTTCCCGTCTGCACGACGGACACCCCGGGCACTTCGCGAAGCGCATCGCTCACACGCTGGATTTGCTTTTGCTCGATATCTTCCGAGCTAATTACGCTTACGCTGGCGGGCGATTGATCGAGTGGAATATCGAAACGGGTTGCCGAGACGACCACTTGCTCAACCTCCGCCTCACCTGGCGAAGGTGTCGGCGAAGCTTCCTGCGCGAAGCAAGCGATTGGCGCGAAAACGAACAGCGCGGCGAATTCGATTGGGTAGCGCACGCGTCTCGCGTGCTGGTTTCGGCGTCGCGCCGAAACAGTCTTTCCTAAAAAGGTTAATCGTGGGCAGCGGCATGGCTTCAGAAAAGTCCGCGATCGCGAGACCCGATCGCCAGCACGCGGGACGCGTGCGCTCCCAGGAACAAACCAAACTGAACGATTTCGCATAACAAGTTTCCTCCAACTCCGAGAGTCGGACTTGTTAGGCCGCCATGGACGGCATCGCATCGTCCAGCTCTCATTCTTCTTTTTGCGAAGAAGTTTTTTCACGCTGTAGCTTTTGTAGCGACGCTCGCCGCTGCGAGCGCTGGGCGGCCGACACAGCCGCCCTACAACACGAATGAGGTGGACCGGACAAATATTCTGGCTCCTGGCTTATAATGCCTGTGCGGCATCGCACCTTCTTCCCGCCTTCACTCCCGAAATTTTCGGGAACTGGCCCAATTGGGAAGTCGTATCCAGTTACAGCAGCGCAACTGCCCCCGATTCTCACGGGATTTCTTGCGCCGATCCACTTTTCCAAGCTCGCAAAGAACTGGATCGACGACTAGCGACTTGCGCTCCGCGAGTCAAGACTATTTAATCACGCCAACTCCTGCTGTCATGTCGAGCGGAGACGAGACATCTCTGGACTTTCCGATTTCAGAAATAGTCAGAGATTCCTCGACTTCGCTCGGAATGACAGAAAGTCCTACGCTGTAAGTTTATCTGCCCATGGCCATATCCAGTCTGAAGTTCATCGTCACCGGTGGCGCCGGTTTCATCGGCTCAAATCTCACGCTCGCGCTGCAGGAGAAATTCCCGAATGCACGTCTCACGGTGATCGATGATTTTCGCTCGGGTAATTTCAAAAACCTCACGGGATATCGCGGCGATTTCGTTGCGCAAAATCTGGCCACGCTCGATTGGCACGCGCAATTCGGAGATCCGGCAGCTGCCGGATTCGACGCGATCTTTCACCTCGCATCCATCACAGACACGACCAATCACGACCAGTTCGAACAGGTCCACGATAACGTGGAAAGTTTTCGGCGACTGTTGAATTTTGCCTGGCCCACTAAGACTCGAATTATCTACGCCTCTTCGGCGTCCACTTACGGTGCCGTCACAGCGGCCAGTCTGGAATCAAACGGTGCCGCACCTGCGAATGTTTACTCGTTTTCAAAAGTGATCATGGACAACATCGCTATGCGCGAGGCCAGAGAGAATCCGGACTGGATCATTATAGGGCTCCGTTACTTCAACGTTTACGGACCGCGCGAAGCGCACAAGGGCGTGCCCGCGAGCATGGTTTATCATTTGGCACAACAGATGAGAGCAGGTCAGCGACCGCGCATTTTCAAACAGGGCGAACAGAAGCGTGATTTCGTTTACGTGAAGGACGTTCTTGAGGGCAGCATCCGCGCGCTCGATGCGCAAACGAGCGGGATTTATAATCTTGGCACCGGCCAGGCGCGCTCATTCAACGAACTGGTGGATGTTCTCAACAAATGCCTCGGCACAAGTTTTCAGCCGGATTACATCGATAACCCGCATGCGCATTATCAAAATTTCACGCAAGCCGATCTCACGAACGCGTGCAGTGCGCTAGGGTATGAGCCTCGATTTCCGTTGGAGGAAGGCGTGCGCGATTACATGCAGTGGCTGTATCCGGCGTAATGTTCTTCTGTTCATTCCGAGCGGAGTCGAGGAATCTCTAATTGCTTCTGTCGCCATCCTTAAGCGCGGAAAATATCGAGAGATGTCTCGACGAAGCCTGTCCTGAGCGAAGCCGAAGAGCTCGACATGACAAACAGAGTCTACCCTTCCCAGAAAAATTTTGTCGGGCGATGGATTTCCGGCGGAAGACTCTTGTGGACCGGGCAATTGAGCGCGGTTTGCTCGAGCACTTCGCGATGCGGCGAATCGGGCGGGAGCGGGATGTGAACCTCCGATGGCAGGCCCACAATCCGGCGCGGCGGGTCTTTCGACATTTCCTTCTGCACTGAGACACTCATTCCACGCAGATCGACACCGAGCTCCTCCGCCTTAATTCCCACGGTCGTGCTCATGCAGGTGGCGAGCGCGGTGGCAACGAGATCGGTGGGCGAAAACGCTTCGCCTTTACCTTTGTTGTCGGTCGGCGCATCGGTGGAAATTTGGCACTGCGACGGCCCGTGCGTAGCATCGCAATGCAAATTGCCGGTGTAAGTCACGTCAACTTTGACCATGACGCAATTATGCGACGTGTTCGGTCTATTGTCATGTCGAGCCCTTCGACTTCGCTCAGGACAGGCTTCGTCGAGCATCTCTCATTTGGATCGATGTTTCCTGAATATTGTTCGCCTTCGTTGCGGCCGGATCCCCCGCCCTATTCGAAATCTAAAGTATGAAAAGGAAAGTCACGGGGAAAGATCTAACAAGGGAAGCGCCGCGTAGTCCGCACATTCGAGTTGGCGGCTATGCCATTCTGGCCCGAACGATCGACAAATGCCGCGCGCTGGTGGCGGGGAACATTGGTGAATATCATTTCGATTGCCCGCTCGATAACATGCTCTTTGGTTTCAAAGGTGTGAAGGGCAACGATTTCAAAGCGCAAATCGAGCAAGGCGCTGGCGACGAGGAAATAGTCGAATGGCTCAACCAAAGCGGCGAAGAGAAAACCCCAGCTGAGATCAAGCGCTGGAGCGACAAAGTGGAGGCCAGCAGTCTCTACGATGATCTGGAGAAACACGATTACTTCGTCCAGGAAACAAGGAAACTCGGGCTAGACCCGGAAAAGACGACAACGTTCGAGTGGCTGGACATCGACGACAGAGTCAGTCACGCGCAAAAAGCAGCGTGAAGTCGCTGTATTGTCCGCTGTCTCAGCGGACAATAGTCACACATGGGATCGTACGCTGGAATGCGCTGAGGACAGTGCACTCTACAGGACTGCTACGTCTTGATTAGCGGCGGCGGAATATCTTCGGTTGGGCCGACGTCAACACCACGGCGAAGTTTGCTGTGCCGGACGCTATACAGGAAGTAGATCACTAGCCCGATTCCTAACCAGACGACAAAACGAATCCAGGTCATCACCGGGAGGCTCAACATCAGTGCAAGGCACATTAATACGCCGAGGATTGGGAAGGTAGGAACGAAGGGCACGCGAAACGGACGCGGTCGTTCAGGGTTGACGCGGCGCAGCACGTTCACGCCGAGGCAAACCAAAATGAACGCGAAGAGCGTGCCGATGTTCGTGAGATCTGCGAGCTCGCCAATGTTTGTAACCATCGCCACGCCGGCGACGACAACTCCAGTCCAGATTGTCGTAATGTGCGGTGTCCGGAAGCGCGGATGAATTCTGGCGAAGTATTGCGGCAGCAAGCCGTCGCGGGCCATGGCCATGAAAATCCGCGGCTGGCCGAGCTGAAACACGAGCAGCACTGAAGTGGTGCCTGCAAGCGCGCCGGCGCTCACCAACGCCTGCGCCCATGGTTTGCTCGCGAAGGCGGTAGCAACGGCCGCCGCGTCGCCCATGTAGATCGTGTATTTCTTTATTCCTGTGAGTACGGCCGCCATCAGCACATAGAGCACCGTGCAAATGACCAGGCTGGCTATGATCCCGATTGGCATATCACGCTTCGGGTTGCGCGTTTCTTCAGCGGTCGTCGAAACGGCATCGAAGCCGATGAAGGCGAAGAACACGATTGCCGCACCGCTCATCAAGCCAGGAAAACCATGCGGCATAAATGGATGCCAATTCGTGGGGTTCACCATGAATGCTCCAAACGCAATGACGAACACAACAACGGCCGTTTTAATGATCACAATCGTTGTGTTCGTGTACGCGCTTTCTCGAATCCCATAAACAAGGACAACGGTGACAGCCGCGACAATTAGCACCGCCGGCAGATTAATCGCGATCGAGTGACCGACGATCACAGGCAAGGTCGTAGATGAAAATTTCGCTGCGGTATCGCCTCCCTTAGCAATGGTCTCCAGCGCCGTCTGGTGATCGGCGACAAGCCAAAGGGGGAATTTTATGCTCAAACCGAAGGGCAAATTGCCGCACAAATCGACGAAATATCCCGACCAGCTGACAGCCACCGCCATGTTGCCCACTGCATATTCCAAGATCAGGTCCCAACCGATGATCCACGCCACGATCTCACCCATTGTAGCGTAAGAATAAGTGTACGCCGATCCTGAGACGGGAATCATCGACGCGAGTTCGGCGTAACAAAACGCCGCGAATGCGCAAGCGATGCCCGCGACGATGAACGACACAGCAATGGCGGGGCCTGCACCCGCGCGTCCAAGCACGGCGCCTGTTCCGGAGAGCCAAGCTTGAATAAAATTGATGACTGGCGTTTCAAGGCCCGACGCAAATGTCTGGCCGGCTGCGGCGGTTCCGGTCAGCGAGAAAATTCCCGCGCCAATGACCGCGCCGATGCCGATGCAGGTCAGCGCAAGCGGTCCAAGCGTGCGTTTCATTTGCCGCTCCGGCGCGGCTGCTTCTGCGATCAAAAGGTCCGGACTCTTAGTTCTGAAAAGATTCCCCGCCACTGCGGCGAGATCGTGTCACCACCAGCTTTGCCAGGTCAATCCAAAGTTTCGATGTTAATCTTCACTCAACAAAAATGCGGGGTCGTGACCTTCGCACTTGATGAGACAGGCTCTCGCCTGTTACCGTGCGAAGGCCATTCCTTTTTCGGTATCGGCAATTGCTCGATTGACGTGTTCGAGCGCACGCACGCGCCATCCGCCTTTGTTGTGTTCGGAGATTTGGAGCTCAGCCCGCGCAGCCCGCAGGTGTTCCAGGGCTGCCCTCATGTGCGGTTGATCGGCCCAAACCGCATTCAAACCGGTGGCGGCAATCATGGCAACGATAGCGAAACTGATTTTCAATATTTTCATCCAACCAGGTCTAAACAGTTCCGGCACCAGGTCAAGCTGCGGAATTGCTTCCGAATGGACGTAGAGCGTGTGATTTCCTAGACTTCCCAAGATGTCGGATGAACCGGCAAAGATTGTCCTCGGCGACACAGCGATTTCCGCCATCGAGCGAACTCCCGGAAGACGCTGGTTACGTCGAAGCAAAGATCCGCGTCGAGTGCTGACGCACTGCGAGAACTGCGGCGCACCGCTTACCGGGCATTACTGCGCGCAATGCGGGCAAGCGGCCGTCGATTACCGCCGCTCCTTCCGCCATGTCATCGCCGATGTGCTTGATTCATTTCTGAATTGGGATTCGAAATTTCTCACGACAATTGCGCTCCTCATCTTAAAACCGTGGCGGTTAACTAACGAGTTTCTCGCCGGCAAGCGCGTCCGCTATGCAAATCCGCTGCGGCTTTATCTGCTCGCAAGCATCTTATTTTTCTTTGCGGTAAATTACGGAGCGAAAGGTCTTCGTTTTGAACCGGGAAAACTCAGCCCGAAAGATCGCGAGGAACTCAAAGCCGATTTGAAGAACCAAGATTTGCCGCCCGCGGCGCGCGAGAAATTGGAGGCATTATTACGGGAATCCCCTTTGCCCAGTTCCTCTTCGAGCATGGCGCCATCGCCTGCAACGAACGTCCCCTCGCCTTCACCCGCTCCTGAAACCGACAAGCAGAAGCGGGAATATGGAAAAATTGGCGACCGACCGTTTGTCATGTTCGACGAAGCTAAATCCACAACTCCGTTCGAGCGCTGGATCGAAGCACGAGCCAAAGAAAAGATGGGTGAGCACGGAACAAAAATGGGGCTGTTTATCGCGACGCTCTTTAGCAACCTGCCTTACATGATGCTCTGCTGCATCCCGCTGTTCGCGTTCGTCCTGAAAATTCTGTATATCCGGCGGCACATTTTTTACATCGACCACCTGATTTACGCGCTTCACATCCACACATTTTTTTATATCGGCATCATGCTGATCGTGCTCGCCACGATCGGACTTAACCGCGTGATCCCGGGGTCCGTTCGCAGGCTGGATCATCGCGCTGCTCTGGATCGCGTTCGTGATGCAAATTTTCTTGTCGATCCGGCGTGTTTATCGGCAAGGCTGGTTTGTGAGCATTTTCAAATTCCTTTTTGGCGGATTTGTTTATCTGATCGTTCTCGTAGTCGCGCTCGCCATCACCTTCTTCATCACGGTGGCAATCTAACCGAGCAATCTTTTCGCTTCGGCAAGCGCGATGTCGATCTTGCTTGCGTCTTCGCCGGCGCCTTGTGCGCTTTCCGGTCGGCCGCCACCTTTGCCGCCGACAATCGGCGCGACCTGCTGAATCAATTTGTTCGCCTGAAACTTGGACGTCATTTCCTTTGGGACGGACGCGAACAATGCGACGGATCCATCCCGTGCGCTGGCAAGAAAAATCGGGCCTTTGAATTTTGGACTTCAACGCATCCACAACGGCTTGCAGCAATTTCCCGTCCCCGTTTTGCACTTCGGCTACGCAGAATTTTTCTCCGGCATGCGATCCGCGCCAACTCGTTCGCGATTTGAGCAGCCCGGCTTTTCAGTTCTGCTTCCGCAGATTTCGCTGTTTTCTTTTCCCATTGGCGAACATCGGCATCTAGTTTTTCAAGATGCGCCGTGCGCACGTCGATCTGTTTCAACATTTCGAGCGGTGTCGCTTCATCATCTTGGAAAGCCGATAGCGGCGTGATGTCTGGTTTCTTGCGTGCCAGCCTTTCAAACTTCTCTTGCTGTCGCGCAGCTTCTTCCTTGGCCCACGCGCGCGCTGCATCACCCGCAACAGCTTCGATGCGGCGCGTTCCGGCTGCGATCGCTTCTTCTTTGACGATCCGAAATGGCCCGATCTCGGCTGTGGATCTGACGTGCGTGCCACCGCATAGTTCCATGGAATAACCATTCAGCGCGTGCGGCGCTCCGCCGACCTGTAAAACGCGAACTGTGTCGCCGTATTTCTCTCCGAAAAACTGGATGATGTCTTTTCGCTGTTTTGCTTCAGCGAACGGAATTTCAGTCCACGAGACCGATGCATTCTCGTCGATCTTCTCATTCACTAGTTTTTCCACATCGCGTTTTTGTTCTGGCGTGAGCGGCGCGCTCGAAAAATCGAACGTCAATTTGTCCGGCCCGACATAGCTGCCCTTCTGAGTCGCATCGTTGCTGACAACTTGATGCAGCGCCCAGTGCAACAAATGTGTCACCGTGTGATGCCCCTCGATCGCGCGTCGACGAGGAGCGTCTACTGAAATTCGCACCGCCTCGCCCGGTTCCGGCGCGCGGCCTTCCACAAGCGCTGCGCGATGAACAAACACGTCGCCGCGCTTTTGCGTATCGATCACGCGCAACAGACCAACCTCAGTCCAGTCGTGTCCGGGAACGTGCAGCAATCCTCGATCGCCGACCTGGCCGCCCATTTCGGCATACAAAGGCGTGCGATCCACAACGATATTCAGTTCGTCCGATTTTTTGCCCGGGAGAACCATTTCAACGACTGCTTCTGCCTCGAGAAAATGGTAACCGAGAAATTTCGTTGGCTCGGCTTTCAGCTCCCCTTCTTCGACGGTGATTTCCTCTTTCTTCTGCGCCTTGCGCGCCCGTTCGCGCTGTTGCTCCATCAATTTCTCGAAACCGGCCACATCGACAGCGAGCCCATGCTCGCGCGCCATGAGTTCCGTCAGATCCAGCGGAAACCCGTACGTGTCGTAAAGTTTGAATGCGAACGCGCCCGTGATCCGGCGTCCCTTCATGGTTTCCATGAACTCCGTATTCACCTCGCTCCCAGTCGCAGTAATCGATCCTATATTGCGATCGTCATTTAGCGGAATAGACGATGTGGCCCGCTCAAACACGTCGATTCCTTTATCGAGCGTTTTGTTAAACGATTCTTCTTCGCGGCGAATTGTTTCTTTAATTGTGTCTTGCTTCGCGCGGATCTCGGGAAAAACATCGCCCATCGTTTTCGCCACCACATCGACAAGTTTGAAGAAGAACGGCTCGTGAAAGCCGAGCGTGCGGCCGTAACGGACGGCGCGACGTAAAATACGACGCAAGACGTAACCGCGGCCTTCGTTTGATGGAATGATTCCGTCGGCGATCGCAAACGAGAGAGCGCGGATATGATCGGCGATGACGCGGAAAGCGATATCGATCTTTTCCTGCTCAGGATCGTTTGTAGGGCGGCCGCTCCGGCTGCCTCCCTCTGTGTCCGGCAAGCGATGCGCTTGCCCTACAATCGGCAGCGTGCTCGCATATTTCTTGCCGCTTAGTTTTCTCGACCTCATCGAAAATCGGGCGAAAGACGTCGGTCTCGTAGTTCGAAATCGTTCCAGAGAAATCGGTGAGACTTCTTGTGCCTTGGATAATTGCGGTCACGCGCTCGAAACCCATTCCGGTATCGACGTGACGTTGCGGCAGAGGCGTGAACGCTGCCGTCCGGGGTTCGCATTGAACTGGATGAAAACCAGATTCCAAATCTCGATGCAGCGCGGATCGTTCTTGTTCACGAGTGCGCCGCGTGTGTCGCCGTCCGGTGTGAGATCGACATGCACTTCCGAGCACGGCCCGCACGGGCCGGTGTCGCCCATCATCCAGAAATTGTCGGCCTTGCCACTGCTGAGAACGTGAATCTTTGGATCGAGATCGGCTTTGCGAAATAAATGCGCCCAATGCTCATAAGCTTCCTGATCGAACTCGCTCGGTTCGCCAGGGCCGGGCTTGTAAACCGTCGCGTAAAGCCGTTGCGCCGGAAATTTCCAACGCTCGACCAGTAATTCCCACGCCCACTCGATCGCTTCCTTCTTGAAGTAATCGCCGAAACTCCAGTTGCCGAGCATCTCGAAGAACGTGTGGTGATAGGTGTCGAGCCCGACGTCTTCGAGATCGTTATGTTTTCCGCCGGCGCGAATGCATTTCTGGGTGTCGGCCACGCGCGGTGGTTTCCACGGTGCTTTTTGTTGCCCGAGAAAAATCGGCACGAACTGGTTCATGCCCGCATTCGTGAAAAGCAGATTCGGCGCGTCGGGCAGCAGAGGCGATGACGGCACAATGGTGTGCTGTTTCTCGCGAAAAAAATCGAGAAATGATTGCCGGATCTGCAGCCGAGGTCATCATATTTCTAACCACCAATGAACACGAATAAACACGAATTTCAGGAAACCTGAAACCGCCACTCTGGATTCGTGGTCGCTCGTGTTAGTTCGTGATCGATACCTGCTAAGAAGCTTTCCCAGTAAGCGAGGAACTCACTTCAAGCCCCATTCGATCGAACTAAATCATCGAAGCGCGGATCTGAAACGAATGGGATCAAACTTCGGTTCGACCTGGAGCCAGCAGATCAAGCCAGAGCGCTCTTGGCGGGCTCTATCCATCCAGGCAAACGCCTCATCTTTGTTGCCGAGCGCGATGTAAATATAAGCGATAAGGAGCGGATCAATATACTCCCGCGCGGTTCGCTCCTTCAGTTCCTGAATGATCTGCTCCGCCTCGGCTGGTTTACCCAGCAGCGCGTCAACGTAACCCAAGTCGGCTACGATCCATGACCAATCCGCTGAGATCGGTCTTGCCCGGTTCAATTCGGTGATGGCTTCCTGATAGGCCCTCTTTTGCTCATAAGCCTGAGCGAGTTCATAGGAGGCGTAGGAGAAGGTTGGATCCAACTCGAGGGTTTTGCGCAGGTGCTCGATCGCAGCATCAGGACGGCGCGCCACATAAAAGGCAAATGCCACCTCAGAATTGATAATCAGATTAGTTGGCTCCAATTGCACGCCCCGCTTTGTTTCACTGATGGCTTCGTCGAAGCGGCCAACCAATTCCAAATAGTGGCCGTAAAAGTGATAGACCTGCGCATTTTGTGGGTCGAGTTCCTTGGCCCGGAGCAGTTCTTTTCCCGCTCCAGCGAAATCCCAGTCGTAAAACAACTTCACGATACCGAGTGAAAGGTGCGCTTGGGAGAGGGTGTCATCGAGCTTCAACGCTTTTTCTGCGTAGGCCCGCGCTTGTGAAAAAGTTTCGTTGGCTGGGACCATACCCATCTCTCCTAACAAGCTGTAAGAATCGGCCAGACCAGAGTAAGCCAGTGCGTAATTCGGATCCTTTTCGGCTGCTTCCTTGAAAAATTCGATGCTCTTGCGATATCCCTCCTCAGTATACTTGTTCCAATGAAAGCGGCCCCTAAGATAAAGTTCGTAGGCGTCGGCGTTGTCGGTGTAACGTTTCGTCAGGCGCTGCCGATCTTCCTCGCTCAAGCGCAATTGTAACGCCGCCGCAACCTTTTCCGCGATTGCGTCCTCGACTTCAAACACCTCGGTAAATTTCTCGTCGAAGGTGCCCGACCACATTGAGGTTCCATCCGCCACCTTGATCAGGCGTGCCGTTACTCTGATGCGATCACCCGATTTTTGCAGATTGCCTTCCAGAACTGAGTTCACCCGCAGCGCGCGTCCGGTCGCAACCGAGTCGTGTTTTTGATCGTCGTACTTACGCGCCGAAGCAAGCGAGGGCACAATCATTTCACGACTCGTGCTCAATTTCGCGATCAACGTGTCGGCCATGCCGGCTTCCAATACTTCATCGCGATTGCTCGCGACCAAAGGTTTAAACGGAAGCACGGCGATACTTTTGCCGGGAAAAATGGTAGCCAACTCAGGGCCAGCCGAGCCTTCCTTGGCGCGATGCGCAAAGAACCAAATAAGAAGCGTAATTCCCGCCAGGACCGCGGCTGCGGCGATCGACTTCGCAAATCGTGCAAGCGTCGGGGGCGGTGTGAGCTTTTTACCTTTAAGCTTCTCAGGCAGTGCCGGGTTGCCGACCTCGTCGGTGTAGAGATTGACGATGTCGATCTTAACTCGGTGTTTTACCTCAAACTCGCCGAGGTGATGCAGCTGCGGCCGCCATTTGCTGTGTTGTTCGAGGTCCTCAGCCGCTCGCTTGGAAAGCAGGATGTGCCCCGCATCGCCGCAATCCATCACGCGCTGCGCCATGTTGATCCCGGTGCCGGCAAGGTTTGATCGATCGTTTACGTCCCAAACTTTGTTTACCGGCCCGCTGTGAATGCCCATCCGCAAACCAAACGACCCACCTTTGAGAGCGCGCGCCACTTCCATGGCGCAGCGCGCCGGCGCCTCTGGGCTGGTGAAAAAAACGAGCACCATTCCATCTCCAGTCGGCAATCGGATTAGTCGGTCGGCCGCTTCTGCAGCACGGAACTGATCCGTGTTTCGAACTATCTGATTGAGGCGATGTGAGCACTCCGCTTGCTGATCCACCAGCAGCTTTGAAAATCCGACCATGTCCATGAACAGCACATGTCCGATTTCGAGTTGAGAATCACTCTCGGGCTCAGCTGCTCATGCTTGTGGCCAGGCTTTCGCCGAATCATTTCACCTGGTGCCGACGGCGTCGAGCCGAAACGCGACGCCAAATACCCGATTGTACGGGCAGAAGCTCGCAAATAAATCCATCAAACGCCAATAACTGCTAAACATTCCGCCGGCGCGACGCGATCAGGCGACCGATGCCGAGGCCCGCCCCGGGAAAATTGGAACTTAGCTTTTCTCTTCGTCCAGCTTCGCTTTGACTGCGGTCTCGATTTCCTCGTAGAGCGCCTTGTCGTTCTTCAAGACTTCTTTCGCCGCGTCGCGGCCCTGCGCAAGCTGCGTGCCTTTGTAGTTCAACCAGGAGCCGCGCTTCTCGATAATTTGCTTTTCCAACGCAACGTCGAGAAGCGCGCCGGTCGAGGAGATTCCCTCATTGTACATGATGTCGAATTCCGCTTCAGTAAACGGCGGCGCGACCTTGTTCTTCACGACCTTGATTCGCGTCCGGTTGCCTGTGACAACGCCATCGGTCTGCTTGATCGCACCGATGCGGCGAATATCGACGCGCATGCTGGCGTAAAATTTCAGCGCCTTCCCACCGGGTGTCGTCTCCGGATTTCCAAACATCACGCCGATTTTTTCCCGGATTTGGTTTGTGAAAATGCAGCAGGTCCGCGCCTTTGAAATCAGCGATGTGAGTTTGCGCAGCGCCGCGCTCATGAGTCGCGCCTGCGCGCCGACTGTTGTGTCTCCGATCTCGCCCTCGAGTTCTGCTCTGGTGACCAGCGCCGCCACGGAATCAACCACAATTACATCCAGAGCGTTGGAGCGAATCAGGGTTTCGCAAATCCGCAGCGCCTCCTCGCCGGAGCTTGGCTGAGACACGAGCAAATCATCAAGATTAACACCAAGCCTTTTCGCGTACGCAGGATCGAGCGCGTGCTCCACGTCAATAAACGCCGCGAGCCCACCCCGCTTTTGCGCCTGCGCAATCACTGTCAGGGTCAGTGTGGTTTTCCCGGACGATTCAGGCCCGAAGACTTCTACCACTCGCCCTCTTGGAAATCCGCCTACGCCGAGAGCGCGATCGATCAAAATGTTGCCGGTGGGAATGACGTCGATATCGACAATTTTTTCGTCACCAAGGCGCATGATCGCGCCTTCACCATAGTCCTTGGCTATCTGTTGAATCGCGAGATCGAGGTTCTTATTTCGTGCCGCGGTGAGTTTGTCAGTGGCTGTTTTTTCTTCGGTCTTTGTCGCCATATCAAGATCACTCTAAGTACGACTCAGGCGACGATTCGCCAAGCAGAAAAGCAAAGCGCACTGAACCGCCCGCTCTGCGCGGATTGCATCAGTGAGCAGGCGATTGAGGTCAATGCC
Source organism: uncultured Verrucomicrobiae bacterium (assembly GCA_963840305.1). GTDB lineage: Bacteria > Verrucomicrobiota > Verrucomicrobiia > Chthoniobacterales > UBA10450 > Udaeobacter. The sequence continues at coordinate 214,462 of CAWIYE010000004.1, read as the reverse complement.
CCTACCTGAGCAAAGAAAAAGGCCGCGAACGTCCTCGGCGTTCTACCGCCTTGACAGTTCAATCATTAAGCGGTTACGAGTCGCATCGTGAATCCGTCGAGTGAAGGCCGCCGGGAGCTCGACTCGGTCGTCGTTAACATCGAGCTCACTCTTGTCAGCATAATCCAGGGCGTTGCACTTTTTTTCCTGACCGACAACGCCCGCGCACTGATGTCGATGCGACATTGGGATGCGCTTCTGTACGTCGCCGCAGGTTTGTGCGTGATCTTCATCTTCTGGTCGCGTTCCGTCATTCACACGCTCACGTTAATTCGGTGGCCACTGGAGTTCGGCCATAACTTTTTCTACATCGCTTGCGCACTGGGCGAAGCGATTCTTTTTAGCCGCCTCGATAATCCGCTCGCGTGGTTTCAACTAAGCGCCGTTTACGCAGGCATTGTTTGGCTGCTCTTTATTTACGATATGCGGCTGATTCACGCGCGAATCGTCGAGTCACGCGATGATTCCGAGCGCGCCCTTTACGCACGAGCCAGGTCCGATCAACTGCTCAATATTCGTCTGCTCGTTCCCTTGCTGATTCGTCCTCAATCTCGTCTGCGCATTCGTCATTTGGAGCTTGGCCCAATCTGTTCATCGCTCGCGCCGGTCATGTTTGGCTGATTAGCGCCCAACTCGTTTCGTTTCATCGGTTACCTTTTTTATACCAGTCGTTACTTCAGCTGCGATTGCGCCGCTTCTCCTGCAAAGCCGCGACAAATTAGCGGAGTGATAGATTGCTTCGAATTAATAGCTATCGTTCGAGGTGAATCTTGGTGTCGAGATAGAGAACGCACGAACGCAATTCCGACCAACGGTTGGAGAATTTTTTGCAGAAGGTTCGGGGCAAAAGCGGAAACATCAAAGCCTCGAGCTTGCTGGGCTTCAGTCAGTTGTTGCAGAAGCGTCTGGGCGTCCTGTGTGGTCGCCAATTCATTAAGATAATGGTGCAGGGTCGTCCATTCGGAAGCAAGCGTGACTGCCAGCACAAACGCGAACCACAGGGACGCAATGAAGGCTCCGCGCCACAACGGGCGTTGAAACCACGGAAGATCGCGGCCGCTATACGCGAGATTTCTGCTATCGCGCAGTGCATCGATGAATGCGGCGTTTTCGAGAACGGCAAACTGCTGCCAAAACAAAACGTTCGCGAAGAAACGACCGAACATCCAAACCTGCAGAATGAGCAAAGCCAGCGCGAAAAGGACCAACAACAACGAAGCCGTACCGGCAAGAGCGATGGCTGCGATAACCAGCCCAAACAACATCAGCAGAGCAGAACACGCCATAGACGAAGATGCACAGCGCAGCAACGCGCGGCCAGAACCTGACAGCCTCATTTAGCGCGGCGATCAAACCGAGCCGGCGTCCGGAAGCAATCTCAGCCGTGAGAATTTGAATTCCCGCGATATATACCGGCCACATCGCTATCGAGAGGACGAACATTAAAAAGGCAAAGGCACCCCCAGCGAGAACGCGCAAATCGCCATCCGAGCCGTGTGCGGTTTGCACTCAATGCAGTCGTCAGCTGACTGCATACCGACGGCAACAATACGAGCAGAGTAAGTCCAAGAAATTGGAAAAAGCCTTTGCGATAAATCTGAAACGTCTCCGCCAAAATCTGACCGAAGCTGCGATGTTGCGCTTGTACGGGCACTGCTGTCGAGCGCCCGGCGGTTGGCACAACCGCCGCTACATCAAACAATCCTGGAATCGCCGCCGCCGTGCTCCAAAGATCCTCGGCACCTGCGTTTCGCGCTTCGTTTTCAGGAAGGAGCCGCCCTTCTCGCATCCATTCGCGCAGCGTGTCGATGTCGGCGGGCCCATATTCTTTTCCCTGCACGCGCACGATCCATTCGTCCGTCATCTCTTGATCATCCAGCATCATGCATCCAGAATCCAGTATCTGCCTCTGCAATGAAATTGTTGCTTATCGATGGTCACTATTACGTTTACCGGTCGTTTTTCGCTATCCCGAATCTCTCCAATTCCCGCGGCGAACCGACCAACGCGATTTTCGGCTTCACGAAAACACTGCGGCTAATGCTGAAACATTTGCAGCCTGAGTTGGGCGCCGTGGTTTGGGACGAAGGCGTGCCGCAGAGGCGAGTGGAACTGCAACCCGCGTACAAGGAAACGCGAAAAGAGATGCCAAAGCCCATGATTCCGCAGCTGGACTTCATTCAAAAACTCACGCCCATGCTGGGCTTTCGAAATATTTCCGTCCCGGACACCGAAGCTGATGATCTGATGGGATGTTATGCCATGGCCGCGTGCAAGCGGCCTGGAATGGAAGTGGTACTCGCAACCAACGACAAGGATCTTTATCAACTGGTCGGTCCTTGCGTAAAAGTCTATACGACAGCGAAGGCGGATCTGGCGTCGCCCAAGGATGCATTCGCCCTGCTGAGCGAAGATCAGGTCACTGCAAAATGGGAAGTTTCACCCAAGCTTATCGGGGATGTCCTCGCGTTGACCGGCGATTCGGTCGACAACATCCCTGGCATCGGACTGGGCCGAAAAACTGCCGCGGCATTGATTCGTGAGTTCGGCGGGTTGGAACCCTTGCTGAAGAACATCGACAAGGTGAAAAGCGCGCGGACCCAGGAGAAACTCGCCAACGCTCGCGAGCAAATTTTGCAAAACCGAAAGATGGTCGATCTGGATTGTCATCTTGAATTGCCTGTGCCGATCGATCAGCTTCGAATCGAACCCGATTATCCCAATCTGATCCGTGCGCTGGAGCAGTGTGAATTCAAATCGCTGCTTCAGGAAGTGCGCGATGAAGCAGGGCGAGTCGGGACGGGCGTTCAGGGAAATCTTCTGTAGCTCAGGGAGCGGCGGTCTCACAGTCCGCCGCCTCGGCCAGTCGTGTAACCTCCTGAGCACGTGGCTGATAACGCGAACACGAATTTTTCGTAAAAAATTCGAACAAAGTCTGCGACGTGGCTGTCAAAGTAAATAGGTTAAGGCGATTCGGGTGGTTGCACGACTTTTTAATATTCGTTGTTTCTCCTTAGCGTGCGCTGCCCGAATCTTTTTTTGTCTGAGGGAGCCGACACTTGCCGCGACCGCGTCCGATAACGCGTCTTAATAGACCACTCACGTTTCGCACTTATCGTGCGCATTCTCCTGCACGCATGGAGTCCAAACTATTACGATCCGATCGCCGCCGCGCTTAAGGAAGACATCGGCGACGGCGATGTCACAACTGATTTTTTCGTACCGGAAACGCTGCACGCAACCGGACGCATCGTTGCGCGCGAAAACGCGGTCGTTGCCGGCACCGGAGCAGCTGCGGAAGTCTTTCGACAGGTCGATCCTTCAACGGACATCCAGATCATTTGCCGCGACGGCGATAACGTTGTTGCTGGCGACGTGATTGTCGAAGTGCGTGGTCTTGCGCGTTCAATTCTCAAGGCGGAACGCGTTGCGCTCAATTTTTTGCAACGTCTCTGCGGCATCGCAACGCTCACGCGCCAATTTGTCGATGCCGTCGGGAACCATGCGGCCAAGATTCTGGATACGCGAAAAACCACGCCCGGGCTGCGCGCGTTGGAAAAGGCGGCAGTAGTTGCCGGTGGCGGCGTTAATCATCGTTTTGGCTTGTACGATATGGTGCTCGTAAAGGACAATCATCTGGCCGCCCTCGGAGGACTTTCCAGTTTTGGCGATCGAATTCGTCAGCTTCGCCAGGAGCGGCCAAACATCCGAATTGAAGTCGAAGCGGATGACCTTGAACAAGTTCGCGCTTTTGTCGAGATGGACGGCATAGACGTTATCCTTCTCGACAACATGACGCCCGCCCAAATTCGGGAAGCTGTGGCGCTGAAAAGGAACAATATTAAGTTCGAAGCAAGCGGCGGCATCACGTTGAAAAACGTCAGGCGCGTGGCGGCCACGGGAGTAGATTACATTTCCATCGGCGCGCTCACGAACTCCGCGCGCGCAATCGATATCGCGCTGGAAATGACCCATGTTCCAGGCTGAGATTTCGGATCGACTGGTCGCTGCCGAACTGCAAGCCCAACTTCCCTGCGCCATCATCGGCCGGCAGATCATTGTTCTCGAACAAACGGGCTCGACAAACGACGCGATTTTAGAAGTCGCCTGGCCCCGAGGAGTCGCGGTCTCCCTTGGGCGCCGTAGCCTTGGCGAAGGCGGCAGCCCATCATCCCAAAAAAATGAAGGCTTGGTTCTTTTCGCCGAGCATCAAAGCTGCCGGGCGCGGTCAACGTGGGAATCGCTGGGAATCGGCACCGGGAAAAGGCCTCTGGTTTTCAATCCTTTTGCAACCTGAAATCGAGATCAACGAGTCTGCACGGCTCACGCTTTGGGCGATCGAAACTATTTCCGACGTCATTCGAACCGAGTTGTCTCTCGAACCGGCAATCAAGTTGCCCAACGATATTCAGATTCACGGACGCAAAGTAGCCGGCGTCCTGACGGAGATGCGCGCGCAAGAGAAGGCGCCGCACCTGGCGGTCGTCGGAATTGGAATTAACGTGAACCAGTCACTGCAAGATTTCTCACCAGAATTGCGAAACCGGGCGATTTCATTGGCCATGGCGCTGCAGCAGCCAGTTGATCGCCAAAAATTTGCGGTCGGTCTCTTGCGAAACCTGGATCGGAGTTATCGGGAAAAATTCCCCGAGCGGTTGTAGCCGAGGGCGCTGACCTCGGCTGAGGGATTGGAAACACGCTGCCGCGGTCAACGCTCGCGGCTACAACTTCTCCTGCTGCGCCCACCACTCGCGGTAAACATGCGGCGAAATCTCCGAGGGCTTGATCTCGCTGCGGCCGCCCCAGAAAACGTTTGTGTACGAGACTGGCAGGCCACTCGCGGCAAGATGTTCATCAATGGCCGCCTTATGACGGAACAGCAGTTGTTTATCCGTGCCGTGCGCCACAGCCATGATATTGACGTTCTTGAATTCCGGTCCCGCTTCGCGCCAGTAACAATGCGTCAGAATATGATGGCGGCCGACTTCGCCGCCCGCTTCAATTTCACGACCGGGCGGCACTGCCCAGTGAAACAGCCCGTTGAATCGCGTGACACGTACGCCGCCCGCTGACGGCTTCACGTGCTCGAGAAAAGTTGAAAAACGCCCAATGATTTTCCGTGCACTCAATTCTTCCGCCACGCGGAAGAATTCCTCCAGTGACACGCCGGCTTCCTTCGAGCGCGCAACCCAAGGCGACGGCTCGATTTCTTCCGGCGTAAATTCACGCTTGAGCGCAAGCAGGACGTTCCACTCGCGCTCGCTCAGATCGACCATCTGCACCGGAATCATTTTTGCCGGTTGGTCCGCCTTACTGCCCGGCTCAATGGTTTTGCGCCGAACATGCCCAACCCCAAGAGTAAAAATCCCCCTGGCTGGCATCAGCCGAAAACGCTCCGCGCCGACTTTTTTTGCCAGCAATTCGCAATGCGCCTGCAATGAAAATCCCTGCGGGACCTTTAACGTAGTCCAAAGCTTGTAGTCCGATCCGGCGCTGACGGTGTCCGTGGAGCGCAGCACCACGTGACCGGAAAATGGATCGCGCTGAAACATCCAATCGAACGCGGCGTCGATTTGCTCCTCGGGAACTTTCCACGCCACTAGCGCGCTCTCAGCCAGATTGGTTGCCAGCAAAGTTTGACGGACGCGGCGGATCGTTCCCACGCGCAACATGGCGGCAATCCGCGCCATAACCGCATCGACGCCCACCCCGGAGCTGCTCGCAATCTCCTCGAACGGTTCGCGCACGAATCCTTCGATCTTGTCCTCTGAAATGGCAAGAATCTTCGCGTTAACTGGATCGTTGTGCTCCACCGGCAACATGCCAATTAATCCGCCGCCCAAGCAGACTTGTCCAATGAAGCGCAGCGGTTCGCCGAGATTCGAGGTGGCTTTCTCGTCAGAGTGCGCAGGTTAGCACGGCCGCAAAGTGACACCCCGTACCAGTGAGCACGAACAAATGCCAGACAAAGTGGGCGTAGCGCAGACGCGTGTTCACGAAGAAGAATACGCCTGTTGTGTAAACGATCCCGCCGGCTAGAAGCAACAGCAGCACTGGGAGCGGCACCGCGAACACGAATGGTCGGATGAAAATAAGCGCGAGCCAGCCCATTCCCAGATAAAGAGCCATGGCAAGCTTCCGATGACGCGCAGTGCCGCGTATCGCTTTGACCAATGTCCCAAAAACTGATAGTGCCCAAATAAGTCCGAGCATTATCCAACCCCAAACTCCGCGAAGCGGCCCCAGTGCAAAGGGCGTGTATGTTCCGGCAATCAACCAAAAAATCGCCGAGTGATCCAAGAGTTGCAGGACCGACTTGGCGCGAGTACGAGGCCAGGCGTGGTAGAGCGTCGATCCCACATATAACAGCAACATGGTTACGGTAAAAACGATCGTACCGATTAGAAAAGAGATGCTGCCATGGTGAAATGCTGCCAGAAGTAGGACCGGAGTGCCGATCAGCGCACCGACGAGCCCTATCCCATGACTGATACTGTTCGCCAATTCCTCGCCAGTTGATTGCGTCCACTTCGGCAAGGTTGGTGGCTCGTCAACGACGTTCATCGCCCCGCACATCAGCGCGCATCGAGCGATCCTGCAAATGAAAAATAAACGGTGCCAGTCGTCGCTTCTCGGTGATCGGTGGCAAAAGTTGCAATCAGCGTCAAAACAACTTTCCATCGAGCCAGCGCATCCATGGCCACAAAAAACAAAGAGACATCGTTAAAAGCTATTTTTTTCGATGCGGTGGGAACACTGTTTTATTTGAACGGAACGGTCGGCGACCACTACGCGCTGGTAGCTAGCGAAGTGGGCCTGGCGCTCGGTGCAGACCACCTTGACTGCGCGTTTTATTCGGCTTGGGAGAAGATGCCGCAGCGCGCTGCCATCGATGCGCCGCGCGAAAACGACGACAAAGGCTGGTGGCATGAACTAGTCGATCTCGTCCTCGACCAGGTCGCGCCTTCATTGAGCGAATTCGATCGGGATAATTTCTTCGAAGTCGCTTACGAACATTTTGCCGAGGCAGGTGTTTGGCAGCTTTACCCTGAAGTGCCCGACGTGTTGGAGCAATTGCAGCCGCGATTCCAACTCGCTGTGATTTCAAATTTCGACGGACGTTTGCGCTTGATCCTCGAGCACCTCGGCATCTCAAAGTTTTTCACGCACGTTTTCGTTTCCAGCGAGCTCGGCGCAGACAAACCTGACTCGGAGATTTACCAGCGCGCACTGAAATTCATCGATCTCAAGCCGAATGAGGTTCTCCATGTCGGCGACGATCCGAAACGTGATTGGGAAGCAGCTAGCGCGGCTGGCTTACTCATCTTTCAACTAGATCGGCCACGAAATTCGGTGCGCGATCTGCTCACGATGTTGAAAGTGTAGGGCAACCCCGAAAGCTTTCAGGGTTGCCGAATCTTTCATCGAAAGCGAATCAGCCGAATCATGGGGTCGGCCGGGGACGCAAACCCAGAGCCAGCGCCTTAAAAGGGCATGATTTTGCCAGGTAGAAATTCTGGGTTGCTATTTTGTTGCTACTTCTCGCCTTTTTTCAGCCACCGCAATAACACCCGCTTCGTCTTTGCAATCCGTTCCGCATGAGCCTTTCGCTCAGGCTCAGGCGGACTTTCCAACAACTTTCGAATCATAGTGCCCGCAACACCGCCACCACCTTTGACGTCTTTCTCTGGCTGCAGATCACGAATTTTGATATGCCCCTTCTTCGTTCGGCGCCAAATGGAGCGGATCACATTGAGATTGACATCTTTGTCTTGCATATCTGCGCTCCGCCACCCAAGGCACGTCTAATAAGAACCTGTGCTTCAGGTCAAGAGAATTTTGTTAGGTAAAGAAGATTTACCTGGGGCTAGAACGATTCCGAAGCTCGATCACATGATGCTGTGATTCGTGTTTACGACGATGCCGGCAACCTCATCGAGACGCGAAAGAACGCGGCGACTTCAAAGAGTGGTAGTAACGCCGTTCTACGCGATCTTCTCAGCAATACTTCGCGATTCTATGGCGTAAGGAAAATTTTGCCTGTATAAGGATCTTCTACCGGGGTTCCAGGCGGAAAACCGGTGACGTCAACGTAACCGCTATCTGGCGCGAACGGACTAGTAACTAACCATTCCTTCCCCGGCACGGGAGCTCCATATGGCAGGTTAGCCTTTTGCTGGTTCGCGCCCGAGGCCGCCTTGGCCATGCGGACATTTCGCTGATCCGGAGGCGCAGGGGCTGGGGTGCCCGAACTCTGCTTATTTGAAGCATCGCTCGGCGGAGCTTCATTATGCTTATGACTGGTCCGGTGCCGGCGGGGCTTCTCGTTCGGCTGCGCGAATGCGCTACGTAGCGTCGTGAAAAAATCTCGGAACGGCCCGGCCTTTGCCAAATCACTGCCGGTGATCACCATGAAGATCGTTGACCAGACGATAATTCGTCGGAGCGACAGTTTCACGAGAACAATATCGTGCCACGTCTGGCCGATGCGTGCGCGACATACGAAGAAAAACCAGGCAATACCGCCGCATCCTGAATTCGTTCCCACAGTGTCAGCAAGAATTGAAACGACGTAAAGTCGAATCGGGCCTCGCAATTAACCGGCGACAGCCGTTCCAGCGAACAGACGGCGTGAAGTCCTCGATTTAGATGATGCCGTGAAAATGCAAATAGAAGGCCATGGGTCGGCCGGGACTCGAACCCGGAACCAACCCCGAAAGCCTTCGGGGCTGCTGTACTAACCAAGAGAGTGCAGCACTGAAATCGCGAGTCGCGGATTCTTTTTTCGCTTCAGGGCTTGTTCCAGTTTACGGGCTTCGGCCATTGATGGCAGTTCCTTTGCTACAACAACTTCAATGTGGGACCCGAAACGTTGCGTTGTGTGATTGCTCCCACGCCTATGCTCTGCAATCCGGCGGTTCAGATCGTCGGTAGCACCGATGTAGTGTCGGCGAGCGCCGCGCAAGATGTAAACCCAAGCCATAACACGGTATTGGGTCGGCCGGGACTCGAACCCGGAACCAACGCCTTAAAAGGGCGCTGCTCTACCGATTGAGCTACCGACCCGCGATGTGTCAGTTTCCAGTAGCCAAAGAATTTTTCAATCCAGAACCAACCCCGAAAGCCTTCGGGGCTGCTCTACCGATTGAGCTACCGACCCGCGATGTGTCAGTTTCCAGTAGCCAAAGAATTTTTCAATCCAGAACCAACCCCGAAAGCCTTCGGAGCTGCTCTACCGTTTGAGCTAATGACCCGGGGGGAAATCTTCTTAAGCCAGATCGATTGCTGCCGCAAGGTTGAGCGCTTCGTCTGCTGATTGCGCTCCAAAAGTCATCGCATCCCTCGCGGTTTCAGTGTTTCATCGTCCACATGAAGCGACTCTTGATGGTATACGCCGCGTTACTCGCATCAGTAGCGCACGCCGCGACAAACTTCGATGTGGCGGCAAAGGCGACAAACGAACTCGCTGTCGAGCTGGACCGCCAGCTCGCTACAGGTGACGAGAATCTTTGTGTCTCGCCATATTCAATCGAGAGCGCGCTGGCGATGACCTACGCCGGTGCGGACGGTGAAACGCGCACGGAGATGGCGCGTGTTCTGCATTTTCGAACAAACGATGGCGGTGTGCCCGCATCCTTTTTCGCGCTCCAGCGTTCGCTGCAAGAGATGAGCGCGAAAACAGCTGAGCTCGTAAAACAATCGAAAAAATTCGGTGGCCCGAGCGAACCGATCACATTGAACATCGCCAACAGGCTTTTCGCGCAAAAGGGTTATCAATTTCGCGAGGCTTTCTTGTCACTAGTGAAACAGAATTTCGGCGGAGCGTTTGAGCAGGTCGATTTCATTGCTGATCCCGCGGCAGCGACGCAGCACATTAACAAATGGGTCGCAGACCAGACGCGTGAGCGAATTCGCGATTTGATTCCGGGCAGAGCACTGGATAAGACGACCCGCCTCGTCCTGGCAAACGCGCTTTATCTGAAAGCGCCGTGGGCGAACGAATTCTCGGAGAACGCAACAGAGCCGGAGCCGTTCTTCATTCACGGAGGCGGACCTGCAAACGTCCCCACGATGCGGAAAACGAGTCACGACTTCGGTTACGCGAGGCACGAAGGATTCACAGTGGTGAGCCTCCCTTATGCAGGCAACGATTTACAGTTTCTGGTTCTTCTTCCCGACGAGATAAACGGTCTGCACGCACTTGAATCGAAACTAACCGGTGAGCTGCTGGCGCAATGCGCAAAACTCCAGACCCGCGACGTAGATCTTCATCTGGCAAAGTTTAAGCTCGAGCCGCCTACGATGACTTTGGCTGATAAGTTTGAAGCTCTCGGGATGAAGACCGCGTTCGACAAGCCGCAGGGCAGCGCCGATTTCGATAAGATGGCCCCACGAAAGCCAAATGATTACCTCTACATCTCGCAAATCTTTCACAAGACATTTATTGCGGTGGACGAAAAAGGAACCGAAGCGGCGGCCGCAACCGCCGTCGCGATGCTGGCAGGGACAGCCTTAAGATCACCTCCCCCGCCGCCGATTGAAGTAAAAGTTGATCGGCCATTTATCTATGCAATTCAGCATGTGCCGAGCGGAGTGTGTTTGTTTCTCGGTCGAGTAACCGATCCCAGATAATTAACACGAGAATTGCAGGGAGTGTGTTAGGCGCCTGTCATGAAACACGCCGGCGTCTCACAGAGCCGCCCTACAAGAGGTTTTCCGCCGCGTAACTTAGTTTCCCCTTCACGATGCGCGCCGCAGAGGTGAACGGGTGCGGCTCGACCTTGTTAGCATCGAGGATATGCATCACGTCGATGCCGCGTGCTTTTAGATAATCGGAAATTAACGAGCGGTGACAGCGCCACCAGACTGCTTCCGCACACATGATCGCTGCGGGCCCGGCTTCGCGAGCAAGCTCGAGCAGACGCTCGATACCTTTGCGGAATTCCTCCGTCTCCATGTAATCGGCATAACCGCGAAATGACGCGTTGCGCCAGGCGGTGTTGCACGAGTCCGGCTTGGATTTTCGTCTTCCGCCCAATTCAGGGAAATGTGCGTAGCGAATTCCGCGCGCATTCAGCGATTCCGCCAGCGTTTCCTTGTTGAACTGCGGATAACGCTTCGACCCGGGCAACAACCGCACATCGACCAGCGCTTTGATCCCGTTCTCTTCCAGCAACGAAATGAAGACGTCAATGTTGCGCGTCGAATGGCCAATCGTCCAGATTCGCGTGATCATCTTTCTTTGATTGCAATTGGATCATTGATAACTTGTCAAAAATCGGGAGATGCAAAAATGAACAAAATATTCTTATCCACAGTAATTAGCCTGACTACATTGGCGTTCGTGAACGCAGCTGAGACACAAAACCAGCCGGAGATTGGAAAACCTGCACCGGATTTTAGCCTAACGACTGGCGACGGCTCGCAGGTGAGTCTCAAAGATTTCAAGGGCAAATGGGTGGTGCTCTATTTTTATCCGAAGGATTTCACCAGCGGTTGCACAATGGAGGCGCACAACTTCCAGCGCGACCTCGCAAAATATAGCGAAGACGGCGCAGTCATTCTCGGAGTGAGCGTGGACACTGCGCAATCGCACAAGGACTTTTGCGCAAAGGAAGGATTGAATTTCAAATTGCTGGCTGATCCAGACGCGAAGGTTTCCACCGAGTATGGCTCGGTGATGGATTATAAAGGGAGCAAACTCGCCGCGCGTAATACATTCATCATTAATCCCAAAGGCGAAATCGCCAAAGTTTACACCGGCGTGAAACCGGCCGAGCACAGCGAGCAAGTCCTGAAAGACTTGGCTGAGTTAAAGAAGAGCTAACCACGAATAGACACCAAGTTTTGCCCCGAAAGCTTTCGGGGCTTGGGAGTGCGGCGGTCCGCCACAGGACGGATTCGCCGTGGCGAACTTGACGCCGCTTTCGAAAGAAGGCCAAGAAGCAACAGGAGGTTGGGATGGCAAATAGAAAATCAATCGATTGCAGAGATTATCCGAGCGAGAAGAATTGCTCCCTCAAAATCTCCGGTACGGAAGACGAAGTGCTCGATGCTGCGGTGCAGCACGCCGTCTCTGTGCACGGGCATGAAAAGACGCCGGAATTGCGCGAGCAGATCAAATCGATGCTCAAAGACGAGAGCGATTAGAAAAATTCGCCCGGGACCGTAATTCTCCTTTTCCGACGCGCGCCCGTTGCGTCTGCGCTTCAGTGTCGAGTTCTGCGAGTAGTTGGCGGGCGATGCTGGAAAGTTTGCCCGACCACGCAACACCAACGACCACCGGCGGGAAGTGCGTGAGCGGAAGAACACGCAGTTGCGGCGGCGGCTCGAAGCCCGGCACTGCGACAGTCAAACCAATGCCGTAACCACTGGCGACGTAATGCTCGATCAATCGCGCCGAGTTCACCTCGATCCCGCAAAACCATTCCACTCCTAGCCGCTGAAGCCCACGCTGAAAACATGCGTGAACCGGATCGGTCCTGGCCAAGCTGACCAGCGTCTCCTCAATCTTATCGCGTTTCCACAACTCTTCAGCGCGCGCGAGTTTGGATTTTCTGTGGACCAATAGAATTAGCGGCAGTTCGAGCAACGGTCGCACCTGCATTCCAGCACGCGATTTTTTGTCGATCAGCATGATCGCTAGATCGACATCGCGAGCCAACAGCAGTCTCTCGGCTTCAATGCGAGCAGCGTCGTGCAGATAAAGCCGAAACGCCGGAAATTTAAGCCGAACACGTTGCAGAATCTGCGGCAGGTAATCATGCAGCACGATCGCCGGAGCAGCGACGCGCAATTGGGGCGACCTGTTCTGCCGCAATCTTTCGGCGACGATGTCGATGTTGTCGAAGAATGGTTTGATAAACTCGAACAGTTCCAAGCCGGTAGGCGAAAGCGCGAATGGTCGTCGCTGAAAAAGTTTCGCGCCGAGTGACTCCTCGAGCTTCGCGATCTGTCCACTCACTGCGGGTTGCTGGATTCCATAAGGAATATTCCGCACGGCCGCCGCGATCCCGCCGTGCTTCGCGACGAAATAGAATAGCTCCAAGTAATGAATGTTCATGATCGAAAGCGTCGATGAAATCCGCCATTTTTATCAATTAACATCCATTGCGCAAAGTAGTTATCCTCTCGAGCCATGCGGAATATTCAGTCAGATCCAAAAAACAAATGGAACCTCTGATCCTGTTCGTCATCGGTTTGTTGATTGCGATCGTCGTCGTGCCCTTTGTCGCGCTCGCCAAAGCAAACACTGCAAAGCGCAATCTTGACGACTTAACTGCGCGACTGTCGTCGCTTGAAAATGACGTGCGCAGGTTGGGACAGCGTCCCGTTCCCGCGCCGGAAGCGGAGCCGTCTGCCCCCACAGCCTTCGCAGTACCGCCGCCGCTTCCGATCACGGCTCCCGTTCTGCCCGCGCACCAGAAAGAGACCGTGACGCCGTCAATCCCGCCGGAATTTGTCGCACCGAGTCTTACTCAAGCCATAAAACCAGCCAAGCCGCCGATTAATTGGGAGCAGTTCATGGGCGCGAAACTCTTCGCGTGGATCGGCGGGCTCGCGCTTTTCCTTGGCGTGGCGTTTTTCGTGAAATATTCCTTCGAGCACAACCTTATCCCTCCGGAAATGCGGGTTGCTATCGGGTTCGTCGTTGGCGCCGGGCTTGTTATCGGCGGTCTGCTACTGAAACGGAAAGAAAACGCCGTCACCGCGCAGACCCTTTGCGCGACTGGCATCCTTGTGCTCTACGCGGTCACGTTTGCCTGTCGATCGTACTATCACTTCGCGTTCTTTGGTCTCGTTCCAACCTTTTTGTTGATGTCGCTGATCACGGCGGTCGCGTTTCTGCTCTCGGTCCGGTTGAATGCAATTGTCGTGGCGGTGCTTGGCATCGCTGGAGGTTTTCTCACGCCGGTATTGCTTTCGACTGGCCAGGACAATCCGCTCGGGCTTTTTGGTTACATCGCACTGCTCGACATCGGCCTGCTCGCCGCCGCGCAACGGCAACGTTGGAATGTGCTCGCGGCGCTGGGCGCGATTGGAACCGCGCTGATGCAATTCGTCTGGGTCGCGGCGTTCTTTGTTCCCGAGAAATATTTCGCCGGCAACAAAGTCCTCATTTTCATGGCGGTGTTTGTCGGATTTCAGGCGCTCTTTCTCGCCGCGAGCGCATGGGCGAAGCGCACGGGAAAAACGAACGATGAACTTTTCGCCTGCGCGATCGCCCTCGGCGCGGTCGCGATGTTGTCAGCATTTTACCTGCTCACCTTCCAAGCCGTCGCGCACCGGCCGACGCTGCTGTTCAGCTATTTGTTTGTTATCGACCTCGGCTTGCTTGCGCTAACGCTGATCGAAAACAGGGTCGCGACTGCTCAAGCCTTGGCCGGACTCGCGGCATTCATTTTCCTCGGCGCGTGGACGGGTAATTACCTAACGATTGGCCGACTCTACACTGCGCTGACGTTTTATTTTGTCTTCACCTTGTTTCATGCAGCGGCACCAATCGCACTGCAACGGCTGCGCAAGATTCAGATCCCGTGGTGGAGCCACGCATTCCCAGCTCTCGCGCTGCTACTGGTGTTAATGCCCATCTTCCAGCTCACCGCGCTTTCGCTGCTCGTCTGGCCGTTCGTGCTGATCGTCGATCTTCTGGCGATTGTTCTCGCCGTCGCGACCGCGACGCTGCTTCCGATTCTCACTGTGCTGCTGCTCACGCTGGTGGCGCTGGCAATCTGGCTCTGCCGAATTCCACAGGAACTCACCGGTCTTCCTACAGCGCTGTGTCTCCTCGGCGGTTTCGCAATTTTGTTTCAGATCGCTGCAACTTGGGCGGGTCGCCGTCTAACCACGGCTGGAACGCGCGCGCCAAACCTTTTCGGCAACATCACCGATCCGGCAAACCTTTCGGTCCAACTTCCCGCGCTCTCGGCAACGCTGCCGTTTCTATTGCTCATTATGGTGACGCTGCAGTTACCGCTGGCCAATCCATCTCCGGTATTTGGTCTGGCGTTGTTGCTGGTCTTTTTGCTTCTGGGAATGAGCATCATCTTCTCGCTCGATCTGCTCCCGGCGGTCGCGCTTGTCTCCGTGCTCGCGCTGGAGCATGCGTGGCATTTTGAACATTTCGATCCGACGCACTCCGCGCTGCCGCTGAGTTGGTACCTCGGGTTTTATGCGTTGTTCACGATCTTTCCCTTTGTCTTCCACAGAAAATTCGGCGGGAAAACCGCGCCGTGGGCGACCGCCGCGCTTGCCGGTCCACTGCACTTTTACCTGGCGTATGAACTTATTCGCACAGCGTATCCGGGCTGGGTTCCCGGTTTGGTGCCGGCTGCATTTGCAGTGCCCCCGCTGCTCGGACTGTTCGTACTGATCGAACGCACACCACTCACGAGCCCAGCCCGCAACGCACAGTTCGCGCTGTTCGGCGGCGCCACACTATTTTTTATTACGCTGATTTTCCCGGTCGAATTTGATCGACAATGGATCACGGTAGGTTGGGCCCTGGAAGGCGCAGCGCTCTGCTGGTTCTTTCGCCGAGTGCCGCATCCGGGATTGCGTCTGGCGGGCGTTGCTTTGCTCGTCGTCGTATTCGCGCGTCTGGCGCTCAATCCGGCGGTGCTCAGCTATCATCCCCGCACTGCCTTTCCGATTTTCAATTGGTATCTTTACACCTATGGGATCGCGGCGACATGCCTGTTCGCCGCCGCGCGTTTACTGGCGCCGCCGCGCCATCTCATCCTCGGACGGAACGCGCTGCCCTTGCTTTACACGCTCAGCACCGTGCTCGCCTTTCTGATCGTCAACATCGAGATCGCCGACTATTTCAGCGCGCCGGGCGCGGCAGCGTTAACATTCCAATTCTCAGGAAATTTCGCGCGCGACATGAGCTACAGCATCGCATGGGCGTTGTTCGCGCTGTTGCTGCTCATCATCGGGATGCGAAAGCGAACCGCGCCCACGCGTTATGCCGGACTCGGATTGCTTGGCATTACAGTCGTGAAGCTTTTCTTCCACGATCTTTCTCAGCTTGAGCAACTCTATCGCATCGGCGCGTTCATCGTGGTCGCCGTGATCGCAATCCTCGCATCGTTTTTGTATCAACGGTTCCTTGCAGCGGCGGCGAAAAACAATGAAGCCAAGGTAGCGGTGTCAACGGCATCTTAAGTTCTGAGCGGAAACCTCCAACGTGCGACGGCTCTTTATCATTTTCGGGACATTTCTCGCCGCAGCCGTGATCTGTATTCTTGCTGTTGGATGGCTGCTCGCGCATCCGGTTCAAACAAGAATCGGAAATCCCCCCGCCGATCTGAATGCTCAACCAGTCACGTTCGCGAGCGATTCGGGCGCACATGTCCACGGTTGGTGGTGTCCAATCGAGAATGGTCCCGGGGCTGTCTTGCTTCTACCCGGTATTCGCGCCAATCGTTTGAGCATGGTTGATCGCGCGCGATTTCTGCGTCGTGCTGGTTATTCGGTTCTGCTGATCGATTTCCAAGCAACCGGCGAAACGAAAGGCGATCACATCACGTTTGGTTGGAAAGAAAGTCGCGATGTGCTGGCCGCAATAAATTTTGTTCGCCAGATCAATCCAACCGGTCGCGTTGCGATTATCGGCAGTTCATTGGGCGGCGTAGCTGCTCTGCTCGCAACTCCGCCGTTGAAAGTCGATTCGCTCGTTCTTGAAGAGGTGTATCCGACGATTGAAATCGCAACGCGTAACCGGATGGAAAATTATCTCGGGGCTTTCGGCAAAATTCTGACGCCAGTCCTATTGAAGCAATTGCAGTGGCGGCTCGGTGTTTCAGCTTCGCAACTGTGTCCGGTCGATCACATTGCCAACGTCGCGTGCCCTGTGTTCATCATGAGCGGCGAAAAAGATCGAAACACGAGACCAACCGACACGCGGATGCTGTTCGAGAGCGCGCGATCTCCAAAGGAACTTTGGTTCGTGCCGAATGCAGGACACGTAGATCTCCATCGAGCGGCACGAGAAGATTATGAAACACGGGTTCTGGCTGCCCTGGCGCGAATGTGAGATCAAAAATTCTCCCACCGCCGTGGAGGTTGCTTGCAATTGGTATTGTATATTTGGTCGTGATGCTTTTCGGTCATTTGCCGGATCAACTCATTCTCTTCCCAACGAGAGCGCCGATCGACGCAGGCGGCGCAGTGCGCAAAACAATTCCGTTTCAGAAGGGCGAGCTGGAAATCTGGACGGCTCAATCGCGTCGCGCTCAGCAACAGGGACGCGCAGACGTTTTCATTTTGCGTTTCTACGGCAATGCCGATCGCGCTGATCGCTGGATAGCCGCAGAGGCGGAGATGTGGAACGATCGCGCGGTTGAAGTCTGGGGAATGAATTATCCTGGATTCGGAGGAAGCGCCGGACCGGCGCGGCTTTCGAAGATCGGGCCGGCCGCGCTTGCAGCATTCGATGAATTAAAACTTCACGCAGGCGATCGACCGATCATGGTTTATGGAGCGAGCATCGGGGCAACCGCTGCGCTCCATGTCGCAGCGCAGCGCCCGATCGCCGGATTGATTCTGCATAATCCTGTGCCGCTGCGTGAAATAATTCTGCGCCGATTCGGCTGGTGGAACCTGTGGTTGCTGGCTGGTCCTGTCGCATTACAGATTCCGCGAGATCTCGACAGCGTTGCGAATGCGAGAGTGAGCGATGCTCCGACAATCTTCTTAACGGCGGAAAAGGACGAAATTGTTCCGCCTCGTTATCACATGCTCGTGGCTAACGCCTACGCCGGAAAAAAGCGTGTCATCACATTGCATGGCGCCTATCACAATGATCCAATCGAAGGCGCTGCTCTGGCAGATTTTCATCAGGCCCTCGACTGGCTGCTACCCCGAGCGAGCCGATAAAATCAAAATCGTAGAAGATATTCCGTTTCGCCGCTCAAAGTTTGACCGCCACCCACTGATTCGTCGCACGAGAATCGGCAACAGCTTGCACGACGCGCATGTATCGAAGGCCGTCTTCGAAATTTGGATGGGGATACACACGGCCCTTGGACTTCACGGCCGCGAGAAAATCTTCTTCCACGCGCCATTCGCCTTCCAATTCCGGCGGTAGATCGACCACGTGCAGCGCGCGATCGCCGACCTTTCCCGCTTGCACGACGTCTGAACCGAAATCGTAGGTCATAGTCCCAGCGCTGCCGTAAATCTCCAGCCGATCACCCTGCGCCAGCGCATTGATACCGCTAAACTCCAAAACGCCCTCCGCGCCATTTTCAAAACTGCACAGAACCGTGAGCAAATCAGGAATAATCACCTCGTAACCTTCGCGAACCGGATAAATGATTTTCCCGCGCGCGAACACGCCGGTGATATCGCCCAGCCAGCGATGCAACACCTCCACGTAAATCCCTAGCGTTAGAATATTGAGCCCGCTGATCTCGATCTTTTGCCGCCAATGCGCCGGTGCGCTTGGATCCAAATAATTGCCGGTGAAACTTTGCAGCCGCACATGATGGGGCCGGCCAATGTAATTTTCGGCCAGAATCTTTTTCACCATTAAATCCCCTCGTAGTCCGAATGGCGGCGGGCAAAGCATCGTCACCAGCTCGGGATAACGTCTCGATGCCGCCAGCATTTCTTCGGCCTCGGCCAAATCCATCGACATGCGCGCCTGGCAAAAGACATGTTTGCCAGCTTCAAGCGCGGAGATTGTCACTGCCGAATGCATGTAAGGCGGCGTGCCGATCCAGACAATGTCGATGTCCGGCAGCGCCACGAGCTCCGCCCAATCCTTTATCGGCGTCGCTCCCGGCACATTTTCGCTGCAAAATTTCTCGGAGCTTTCGTATGTGGAATTGGAAATTGCTACGATCTCGACATCCGGGTTCGCTTTCAACGCCGGCAGGTGGCGAGTACGAACGATGTTGCCCGCGCCGACGATCCCGATCCGCAGTTTCTGATTGTTTTTGTGCATTGGTTTACGTGCGATATCGATCTTGCAGACTCGGTTGGCTTTGGTGCGAGCTAAATTTGACCGCGAGGAAGACTTGCGCGTTCAACTCAAGGAAAAACCACTGTGGTAGGGATGGCCGAGCCGCCCCGGGCTGAGCGTTGAGCGCGCCCGGCGGTCGCGCCCTACCAACTACGTGCGTTCTTGTGCATTTCCATATGATCTGCTTGACGCGCGCATCTGCGCACTGCAGCTTAGGCCGCTTTTTCCAAAGAAATGAAGGTTTGCAACATCACAGGATCGAGACGAACACGCGGCAGCGTTATTCACCGGCGTGGTCTGGCCAAGAAAAAAGGCGGCGTCGGCCGGCACATCACGAAAATGGTACCGCGCATTTTCGCGCCCAACCTGCGGCGCCAGCGGATTTGGGTGCCGGAGCTAAAGAAGTTTGTGCGCATCCGCGTCACCGCGCGCGGGCTTAAGACGATCAACAAACACGGGGCTTACAAGGCTCTTAAGAAAGCCGGCGCCATCTGAAAATTGCGGGGCGTCTCGCTATTGTTCGCGCCAGGTAAGCTGTAGAGGCCAAGACCTTGCAGGGGCGGTTGTGTCAACCGCCCAGGCACTCGCCGCGGCGAACGCCTCTACATTTTTCGGCGGTTTTGCTTTCGCTCGGGGCAGATCAAGTGAGCCATCGTTGAACTCGATCACGTAGCCTTCATTGATCAGCCAACGCAGGTCGGACGCGAGCGCCAGGCTGCGGGCCTCCGCATGTTCGCTCGCATTATCGCCAATCAACTTTTCGAAAAGCTGTTTGCGACTGATTGCCGCCTTCCCTGAGAACGCTTCGAGAATCGCATTCACAGACGGAGACACACCGGCTTGTTCATGGACAAATGCGCGGCTACGGATCGGCGAGACAAACAACATACCGCGGCGATGGCGGAAAACGTGCAGGCTACTTTGTCGGAATCGACTGGCCAGCTCCTGCATCATGATCGAAGGCGAGCGAGTCTCGCGGGTCCACGCCTCTTCGATTGCGCGGTTGAGTATTCGATGCGGCAAATTCCGGCTGTGGGTTCCGCCGATGGTCACCTCCTCCACGCTACGGATCAACCCCGGCAAATAATGCGAGCGGAAATGCCGTTCCGCTTCCACCACAGAAGAAAACGTCACAGGATTTTCTTCACGTAGCGTCGTATAGTTAGTGACCTTTGCGTGCTTCTTCTTTCCAGCGCTCGACTAGCGTGGCGTCGCTCACAATCTCGATTTGCCGCTGATAATCGGCAAAACTCATCCGGCGGCTGAAACGTTGCTCGTAAAGGCTGCGCAGCTGCGGTTGATAACTGTGATGGTTAGTCGGCCCAAGAAGCGTCCCGCTCAATCGGCATCGCGCCACATTCGAGAAGTTTCCCTTGATAGGATCGGTCTCCGAAATGTCGAGCTTGTAGAAATCGGGATGAGTGAATCGGAACGCATTTCGCTCGAGGAATTCCCGATCCGCAGACACCATGCCGTTATCGCCAAGCTGGTAAAGCGGCGACTCCTGCTTGGCCGTGAGGCAGACCTCGTAGCCCACCGGTTTTTCCAGGAACAAACGTGCCAGCGCAAATAGCGAATACGCGACCGAACCGGACTTGATTTGCGCTACGACATTTTCGAATGCGGGTGAGTATGGCAAAAAGCGAATCGATGATCTCCGGCGACGCTGGCGGGACGGGCGGATGCCGATTTGGCGAGCGGCGATCTTTCGCCTTGTGCGGACGACGTTCGCGGCCGCGCACGCTTCCTTCGCAATCCATCGCGATGGCGCCTGTCTGCCGTCGATGGTGGATGTTGGATGTCTGCTCGCGGTTTATCGAAGTTGGACGCCTGCTTGCGATTCATCGGAGTTCGGCGTTTTGGGTGTTTGCCGCGTGGCGCATCCCGCCCCGCTCTTCGCGTCCCGCTCTCTTCTTCCCCTGTATAACGCTCATAGTTCCTCGCCTCACGAGGTTCTTTCACCCACGCAGGCAGCAGCTTTAGATCGAGTAGATCGGCAGGCTCGACAGGAGAGGAGCTCATCAGTTTCATCTACTCGAACGGCAAACGGACGCAAACGTGAAGGTAGGACGGCGCGCTGGACCGTCCGGACATCGCAGCGCAATGTCCCTACCCAAACCCGAAAATGATTGACATCCTCTTTAATTCATTTACTTGCGAACCTGTGTCAGAACTGCTTTAAAGCGTTCCGCATAAAACCAAACCGAAAAAACCAAGCTATGGCCGAGGAGAAATCAGTCGAACAGAAAGTCACGGACATCATCGTCGAGCAACTCGGCGTCAACCCGGAGCAGGTCACACCCAAAGCCTCATTTATTGAAGATCTAGGCGCCGATTCCCTCGATATCGTCGAACTCGTGATGGCGTTTGAAGAAGAGTTTGGAGTCGAAGTCCCGGACGAAGAGGCCGAAAAATTGCAGACCGTCCAGGACGTGATCGATTACATCAAGGATAAAGCAAAGCAGCAGGGCGGTAGCAGCGGGAGCTAGCAGCGGTTCTCGCCGAGATTATTGTTTCTTGAGAAGCACGGCTCACGCCGTGTTTTTTGCTTGTCGGTTGCGCAACTAAGACGCGAGGCTCAGACTAGGTTTCGATGAGTTTCCCGCTGTTGGAAAAACCATTGTTTGAAGTAGGCGGACATTACGTCACGTTTCTGGGACCTGATTGCGTTCGCCGGCTTTTTCGCCGCCGGACTCGTCATCGCGCGATTTTTGCAAAGTCAGATCGTCCGGCGTTTTTTCAGCCGTTTCAAGATCGACACTAATTTCATCGCGATCGTCACGACCATCCTGAGTCTGGCGGCGATCGTCTTCTTCACCATCACCGCGATTAATGCCGCTGGAATTCCACTGGCTTGGAACGGTCCGCTTCCGGCGATCAAGCTGAGTCTGGTTCAAATTTTTCTGCTGGTCGCGCTGCTGATCGCGGTTTTTTGGTTCTCCTCCGGGACGAAACGTTTTCTTTTCAACCGGCTGCTTGCGCAAAGCGGGCTCGATCGTTCTTTGCAGTACGCCATCGCCCAGGTCGTCAGCAACATCGTGCTGGTGGTCGGCATCGTCATTGTTCTGGAGAACACCGGAATTCATCTGGCTGCATTGGCGGTCTTTGCAGGCGCCTTGGGCGTGGGCGTCGGCTTCGGCCTGCAAAACATTGCAAGCAATTTCATCAGCGGCCTGGTAATTCTCGCTGAGAGACCAATCACGATCGGAGACCGCGTTGAAGTTGCAGGGATCGCCGGTCAGGTCGAGCACATTCGCGCGCGCAGCACGGTCATTCGCACCAACGACAACATTATGATGATTGTGCCGAACACGAAATTCATCGATTCACCGGTCACCAACTGGACCTACGGCGACCGGCGTGTGCGCTATCGCATCCCGGTCGGGGTAGCCTACGGCAGCGATGTCAACAAAGTTCGTGACGCGCTGCTCGCTGTCGCGCACGAAAATCCTCAGACATTGAAGGAACCAGCGCCGAATGTTTTCCTTGAGCAATTTGGTGAGAATTCGATCGATTTTAAACTGATGGTGTGGAGCAGTGAAATGAGCGCCCGCCCAAGCCGTTATCGGAGCGATCTAAACTTTGCCATCGCTGAAAAGTTTCGTGAAGCCGGGATCGAGTTTCCGTTTCCCCAGCGCGACCTGCACATTCGCGACGGCACGCTCAAAGTGGAAAACGTGACAAAGGAAAGAAAACCGGAACCTCTGAGGGGTCAGGAGGTTCTTTGAAAAAGCGACGGTACCTGATTTGGAGTTCCGCCTTCAGGCGGTCTCCGGTCAAAGCCGCGTAAACGCGGAACTCCAAACGATCCGATGCCGTCCGGCGACGCGATTTCCGTTCCCGCAAGGTGTGGCAAAAGTCGTCACGCTGGCTGACCTAAAGAACTGCGACGCATGGAAACGTGCGTTTCAGAATAAATGTCAAGATCACCGCTACTACGAGATCGTTGAAGAAACGCTACTAAAGAACGATTTCGAACATCACTACCTGCAGCTCGAGGATGATTCCGGGCAACGTGCGCGCCATCCAGCCGGTGTTCTTCGTCCGGCAAAATCTTGTCGAAGGCGTGCCTGGAAAAGTTCGCTCCGTCGTCGATGGAATTCGCAAAATCTTCCCGCGTTTTCTCACGATGCGCGTTTTAATGGTGGGCTGCGGAGCCGGCACTGGCGACTTGGGCGCGTGCGATGAAGAGGACCAAGCATGGATGGCAAACGCTCTGCGGACGAGCCTTCAGACTTATGCCAGGCAAAATAAAGCTTCTCTGGTCGTTTTGAAGGATTTTCCGGCGACCTATCGCTCGGCGCTGGAAACCCTTCGCTCAAATGATTATGCGCGGATTCCGAGTATGCCGATGACGCGGCTGCCGCTGCGTTTTGAGAACTGGGATGAATATTTTCGCACGCTCAGCAAAGCGACCCGGAAAGATTTGCGCCGAAAATTCCGCAAGGCCGAGCGCGCGCCGAAGATTGAGATGGAGGTCGTAAGCGAAATCGCGCCTTTCATCGACGAAATCTATCCGCTGTATCTGGCCGTTCATGAGCGGTCGCCATTAAAATTTGAAACACTGACCAAGGATTATTTCCTGGCCGTCGCGGATCGAATGCCGGAACGCGCGCGTTTCTTCATCTGGCGGCAAAGTGGCAAAATCGTCGCATTCAGCTTTTGCCTCGTATGTGGTGACGCGATTTATGACGAATGCATCGGGCTCGATTACAGCGTCGCGCTCGATCTGCATCTGTATTTTTACACGCTGCGCGACATCATCTCATGGGCGCTGCAACAGCGATTGAAATATTACTACAGCAATCCGCTTAACTATGAGCCGAAGCTTCATCTGGATTGCGAACTGGTGCCGCTCGATCTCTATGTGCGGCACACCAGCGCCCTGCTCAATCCAATATTTCGTCGCGTGATCAAATATCTCGGACCGACGCGGCACGAACCGATTTTGAAACGATTTCCCAATGCTGATCAACTTTAACCACAAATGGACACGAATCGGCACGAATTCACGCGAAAAGGCTACTCCATACTCTTGATCTCTTTGTATTCGCGTTCATTCGCGTCATTCGCGGGCAACTCTTACAGAGTCACTTGCTGAGCAAAATTGGTTGCGATGAAATGAGCGCAGGCTAGAAAAGCGGATGCAAAATCGCCCAACCGGTTTTGGCAATCCGTGGCTGCAGCTCGGATTGAGCGTGCTGTGTGTGTTCGTGTCCGAGCTTCTTTTGAAGCGCGGAGCGACGGAGGTGGCCGAGCCTGACAGCGCTTTTTCCTGGACGGGAATCAACGGTCTTGAATCGCCGCTGGTGTGGTGGGCGATTCTTCTCATCATCGCCAGCTTCATCAGCTGGCTTTACGTGCTTCGGTACGTCCCACTCACCGTCGCTTACCCTCTCTCGCGAGTGGTCGATGTCCTTGTTCCGCTGGGTTGTTGGATTTTTCTAGGCGAATTGATCTCCACGACGCGCTGGTGTGGGATCGCGCTGGTTGTGATCGGCCTGGCGCTGGTTGCGAAACCAGTCGCGCGAATAGAGGAGCGGCTGTGAGCTTTCCTCGCCTTCTTCTTCATCGTGATTTCTTTGCTGAGCTTTGTCGTGGCTCAGCTCATCCTTAAAAGAGCGATGGAATTCTCGAGGGCCAACGGTTTCCGCAATTCGCGTTTCGTTTCGCTCGCTGCCATCGGCGTCGCTCTAATGACAGTCTCCTTTTTCCTGACCCTTGGTCTGCTTCAGCGCTTCGACCTGAGTTATCTTTATCCTTTTCAAGGCCTGAGCGTGATTTTCATCACGCTGCTGGCGGCAGTAACATTAAAGGAAAACCTAAGCGTGCGACTTACACTTGGCGCGCTCCTGATCACCGTCGGGATCGTCCTGGTCTCAATTAGCTAGCAACGTTTGATCCTGGAAAGGGCGGAACGCCCATGTTTCGCCCGACGATCACGGGAGGTTGAATCTTTACCTTCTATCTCGTTTATCCCATTTCCTGGTTTCCTGGTTCGCCGTGATAACAAAAAAAAGCGCCCTGCATTTCCATGCGGGGCGCTTTTATGCGACGCAGCGAATTCGCTACTCGACTTCAACAAAGTCCGGATCACCCTGGCAGATCACGCGCTGGCTATAGACAAAGCCGTCCACGTCAACCGCGACCCAGCAGCTGTCCACGAACACGAAGTATGTGTTCCCGATCAACCGGAAATGGCTCGCTCCGTATCGTTGGACGAAGAACTCCTTCGGATGCCGCCCAAGACTGAACACTTCGCTGTGACGCGACCTGAACTCTTGCTTGTTCACGGTCGTGTGACTCGTGCTCCTCATGTTCGTCTCGTTCGTGCTCGTGCTCGAGCTCGTGCCAGATCACGTGTCCGCCAGGTTCATTCCTGTTCATCTCCTGAGTGCGGCCCTTAACGTTCGTCTGTCCACGGACCGACGTGCCCGTCTCAGATTTAATTTCTGGTTTATTCGGCTCCGCCTGTTCAGGGCGCATCTTTTTCGTTTTCGCCGGCGCAGTAGTTTGCGTTTCTTTCGTCTGCTCCTGCGACTGTTGCGGCTCCGTTGTCTGGCCTAACGCCAGTAACGGTAACCCTAATATCACTGTTAATGTTAGTATCCTCATTATTTCCCTTTCTTCCTATTAATTCGTATCTCCTAAAATTTTGGCCGTGTTAGTAACTCAATATCGTTCCGGCATTCTCGGACACGAGCAAAGAGCAACAAAGTCAGGAACACGATACAACGATCGAGTCTTAACTGTAGTCGCTTCGCTGCCTGCCACGCCGGAGCTGCGCGAAGGCGGGTGCGAAGCGTGCGCGTCGTCTAACAGGGCGACGGCTATAAATCTGCCGGTTACAAAAAAAGAGCCGCATGATGAAATACATCACGCGGCTCTCAAATAGCTCCGATTACTTACGCTACGCCGAGCGCGGCAAGTGTCGGCTGATCGATTACCGATGTGACGGACAATCCGTTGTCGGCCTGGAAAGCTGCGATGGCCTGTCGGGTCATTGGCCCAAGCGAACCATCGATCGGCCCATCGTAATAACCGTCGCGTTGCAGCTGTTGCTGAACATCGACGATTACCTGATCGGGTTGCATTCCGTTGTAGCCATAGATTGGCCCGTCGTATGGGTAATAAGCACCTGCGGCATAACCCCATGCCGGGAACCAGTAGCCCGCGTTCCAGTACCACCAGCCACCGCTTACGAAGACGATCCGGTTGTAATGGCTTCTCCACCAACCGCGATCGTGCCACTGCCTGTGGTAATTGCGGAATGCCGCATACTGCTGACCGCGGAATGCGGCACTGTGGAAGTTGTTATTAATTCTCGCATTGCCTCCACGGTAATAGGCGGCGTTCGTCGTCCGGTTCACCGCGAAATTTCGGTTCCGATTGATTGCTACGTTGTTGCGCGCACGAAACTGCTCCGCGTTTCGATTACGATTAGCCTCAACGTTTTTCACGCGGTTCGCTGCGAGGTTTCTTTCGCGATTAGCCGCAACATTATTTTTCGCGCGAACGGCTTGATTCTTCGCCAAGTTTCGTTCACGAGACGCGCGCATCTGGTTTTGATTGACGACTGCGTTTGACCTTGTGCGCGGCGCGGTCATTTGCGACCGCTGCCGATACGCTGCGGTCGAACTGTAATTGTGCGCGCGCATCGCACCGGAGTTCGCCGGTCTTGCCGCGTGAACGTTCGCTGCTCGCTGCTGCGGCTGCGCTCGAGCAGGCCGTCTATTATCTTTGACTTCCTGACCCCACGCCGTGACGGCCAACGCAAGAGTCCCAATGCATACTGAATAGATGACTTTTCTCATAGTTTTCCTTCCATAGTTTTCCCTTTCTTCATTTCGATCTTAGACAAGATCGTGGACTCAATTATTCAACACCGTTAAGTATTCGTGCGTTTCACGCTTTCTGGCCGTGTTCTGCTCAAAGCTACGTAACGTGCACCAGCTGACTCGCTTGCCAGCGTGTCGCGCTTCAAAGTAAAAAGTAAGAACGGAGCGATTGGAAGGAGCGACATAGAAGGTAAAGCTGTGACGGATAACAGCGAGCAAGTGTGGGCAACAAGCGAGTTTCAATGCAAAAGGAAGAAAGTCCGCTGGAAACAAAAGCTCAGAGCTGAATCGAGAGAATCCGCGATTTCAGGACGCACTCGTCACTGATCACTCGTCACCAGTCACTTCTTTTTCCTTCTTAATTTTTCCTTCTTACTTCTTACTTTTGCCCTCGCGCCTAAAAACAGAAAAGCCGCCGAGGCATTCCTGCGCCCGGCGGCTTCTTTGGTTGATAGTTTGACTTATGCCAGTCCGAGGGAATCGAGCGTCGGCTCGTCGATTACCTCCGTCGTAGCGAGCCCCTGATCGGCCTGATAAGCAGCGAGCGCCTCTCGGGTCAACGGTCCGAGCAATCCATCCACCTCACCCTTGTAATAGCCCATTTGTTGTAGCAAGGCTTGCACGTCCGCGATCACCTTATCCGGCGGCTCAGCGTGGTGACCGACATAGATCGGTCCGTCGTAGGCATAATATTCGGCTGAAGGACTGTAACCCCACGCCGGAAACCAGTAGCCATTGTTAAAGTAATAGTAACCGCCACCGATCAGTTCAACACGAGGATAATGCGAATGATACCAGCCCTCATCGTGCCGTTCCGAATGATACGAGCGAAATACCTCGTATTGCTGACCCTGCCAGTGATCACTTCCTTCAATCCGATGGTTCTCGTTGAAGGTAACCGCCGGAACTTGTTGCGGTTTTGGCTGTGCACGAAAATTCGCGTGCTGCGATTTGATTTGCTGCACCTGCTGCGGTTCCGGCTTCTTCGCCTTGGCCCCCGCGTTCGCCTGCGCGTTTTGCTGGCCGCCTGCCGAAGCTGGCGGAGCTGCACCGGCTTCGGTCGCCGGCGGCTGCTTACCATTCCTTGTCTTCCCGCCTCGCGGCTGGCTCCTTCACCGATTCCTCGCGTTGGCATTCCGCAGATTCCTCGTGCGCCTGGAGCACTCGCGCTTCCGCCGGCTTGTTCCGGAGCATCCGGGCTCATTTGTCGCGCCGTGCACATTCGTAGCCCCGTGTTCCTTCATTGCACCGGGCTCATTTGTCGCGCCGTGCTCATGCGTAGCTCCGTGTTCCTTCATCGCTCCGTGCTGCGTCGCAGGTGGGGCGTGAGGCTGCGCCGCATTCGGCTTGGGCTGTGCTTCAGCCGGTGCGCCTTTTCCGGGGCGTGCTTGTTCTTTGATGGTGATTGCTGTTCGACTGGCTGTTGTGCCAACGCGGCTCCAGCCAATGCCAGTGAACAACCTATTAGTAAACTAGTAAGTTTTTTCATAATAATCATCTTTAGTCGTTGAATGTTCGCGATCTATTCAGGCGCTTTCTGGAATTTCGCCCAGCCGCGTGCTCAGTTTACCCGCCGTGGCGGGCGAACCTTTTCGGAGTTACACGGCATCGATCACGCAACGACAATTCGTGCAATCGCCGGCATTTGGTTCCCTCGTTCGTAACAATTCGCAGCAGGGAATGCGGGACTGCGAAGATAAGCGGACCGATCTAGGAATAACTAGATCACTCGCGCGCCTCGGAATTTGGAATAGCCACGCTCAGCGCCAAGGAAACGAGGACCCGCATCGCCGGGCCAATCTTCGCTTTAGGCAGCTTTTTTAGCTTTTTTGGTCGACGTGACACTGGGGAACTGCACGACCCGGGCAGGCGGCCTCAGCGGTTCCATTCTGACCGAAGGTCGACTCGAACGTCAGTTTTCCGTTAGCGATCTCGGTTAACGCGATATCGGCTGCACGGAGGCCCGGAGCACATTCCACGAGAGGACGATGACCGAGCGTCAGCTGTCGCACGCGGCGTGAGACCATGTTCACCAGAATTTGCTGATTAGTGATTACTTCGGAGGCGGCTTTAATGAGTTCGGCTTTCATAATTGATTCTGACTTTCTATGCAGCACCAACGTCGCACCGACCCTGGCGCGCACCGGAGGCTGACTTTCCTCCTTCGGTCTTCTGGCTTCGAAGACCCCTCACTATCGTCCAGAAAACCAATTCCGCAACACGGCGTCCGCGGACGCCGTCGCCTCCTGTCCCGCCGTCTCGTCACGCTGCCGCTGCGCTCGTAACTCCCAGCAGAATCTCAGCGCCTTCGCGCGCCCCTTCAATCACCATTGCCTTTCCGCTTTTCCTAACTAGCTCCCGCGCCTGCTCCACCATTCGATCGATCATGTCATCGTCATGGCTGGGATCGTGATGAAAAAGCAGAACCCTTTTCACATTCGCATCTAGCGCAATCAGGACAACGCTGCTGAGCGAACTATGCCCCCACCCGACGTGTCCTCTTGTATTCCTCGTCCGTATATTGCGCGTCCAGAATCGCCACTTCGCAATCCCGCAAGAACTCCACCATCTTGGCCCGCTCCGCGCCGGCAAAATCTCGCGCTTCGTTCCCATCGATTCCATCCTGCGCCGCAACTTGCAGTTTGAGAGGCTCGTACGGTTCGTTGTCTGGCATGTATGCGATCGATCCGGCGCTGGTAAAGAGCCGATAGCCGACGCAGATGCCCGGATGATTCGCAAACTTGGCCACCACTTTCACCTTGCCGATGTGAAACTCCATGTCCTTAAGCTCTTCGATCGCGAGATGACTCTGCAATTCACGCAAGCTCACCGGAAAAAAGGGCGTCTCCATCTGGCCGGCCAGGATCGCGCCCAGACCAGCACGCGCTCCTTCGTAACCGAGGATCCGGATCAGACTTTTGCTGTTGTAGGCCAGGGAAAAAAACGGCAGACCCTGAATGTGATCCCAGTGCGTGTGTGTAATGAGAAGAGTCAGCTTGATCGTCTCTGGTCCCAGTTCCTTTTCCAGCGCCAGACCGAGACCACGAATCCCGGTGCCCGCGTCGAGCACGATAATTTCGCCGTCGGCCCGCACTTCTACGCAACTGGTATTGCCTCCATACCGGACCGTCGCCGGCCCCGGCACCGGGAGCGAGCCGCGCACGCCCCACAACTTTATCCGCGGCGGCACCGAACCGAGTTCCTCAGGGGAAGCCGTTGCTCGTGGCCGCTGCGGAATCAGCGTTAGGAGTCGATCGATTGACTCGCGCAGGACTTCCCATGTAATCGGCTTTAGCAGAAATTCGTCCGCGCCGGCTTCCAGCGCGCTCGCGCGATCTACCGCATAATCCCGTCCCGACACCACGATGATCTTGGTCGGCTGGAGCTGTTGCCGGATGGTACGGCAAACTTGAAAACCATTCGACTTCGGCATCAGCAAGTCGCATAAAATAACTTCCGGCCGGTGCCGGAGAGCGAGTTCCACTCCGGAATCGCCATCTGCGGCCTCAAAGACTTTCCAATCTGCCCGGGCAAGCAACTTGGCCAGGGCCCGACGACCGTCTTCATCATCCTCAATGATCAATACCCTTGGCATCAGCATGCCGCGGATTTCATCGGTCCTTCATTCGGCGCGATCTCGCGAGGCATCCTCCCAGACTAACTGACAACGCAAATGAACGTCGAGAAAATACGGACGTTCCCACCCTCCGCATCCCGCAATGCAGGAGTTTTTCCCCTTTTCGCAAGTTCGACGTTGGACGTTGGGCGTTGAGAGTTGAGCGTTTGTTTCTCCGCTTCTTCCTTCTGCTTTCTTCAGTGTTCCCGCCCCGCCGCCGGGTGCTCGATATGGAGTGATCAGAGGTCAGAAGGATCGAAGATACGTAGGCCGCTACGACACGTCGCACAAAAAAAAGCAGGCTATGGCGGTCAACCTTCGGTTTTAGTTTCCCCCGTTAGCTTTTCTGAGTGGTTTGATTAGTCGCTAGATATAAAAGACTGCTCAGCGCAATGTCAGTCTTCCTTCTGCTCGGACTGGTTATAAAAGGGAGTTGATGGTGATTAGTTGAGAGCTGATCCGCCGTCGCGTGAAGCTATGGCGTGACAGGGAGTTGAGGACGTAAAGGCTTCGCCCGCCACTCGCCTCGGCGAGTAAACTCTGAGCAAGCTGAGGACGGCATTTGATATTCGAACTAGTCATCGTCAGCGACTCGGCTCTGGAATCAGTTCGCGATTCTGGTGGAGTCGCTGCGTTTGCCTTCAACAGGGCCCGTTCCTCAACGTACATAAGATTCGGGTCGACTCTGACAATAAGCGGTGAGCGGGATGTGCGAAGATGGCGTTAACTGAATCCAGAAAGGTAAATTAAATGAATACATTGAATAAAGTAACAACATGGAATCCGCTTAGAGAGATGGAACAAGCGCAAAATCGCTTCAATCCGTTCTTCTTGGCCGGATTTCCGAACAGAATGGGCAGTGGTGAGATCCACAGCCTGGCAGTCGCAGATTGGTCGCCGGAGGTTGATATCAGCGAAGATGATCGCGGGTACCTGCTCAAAGCTGACCTGCCTGAAATGAAGAAGGATGACGTTAGGGTAACTGTCGAAGATGGCATCCTTAGCGTTTCCGGAGAACGCAAAAGCGAGAAGGAAGATCTCAAAAAGAAATTCCATCGCATCGAGCGATCCTTTGGTACTTTCCGACGCAGCTTCACGCTGCCTGAAGATGCCGATAGCACGAAAGTGACGGCGGAGTTCCGCGACGGAGTGCTGAAAGTGCACCTCCCGACGACACCGGTAGCAAGATCAAAAGCTATCGAAGTTAAAGTGCAATAATGCGCTAACACTGACGGCGAGCGTGCGGAAGGTCCGTGCGTTAGCCCCAGTGTGTATCACAAATCCAGACAAGGAAAACAGAAAGAACTACGTTATGACAACATCAACCCCGACCCTTACGCTTACGCAACGCGGACCGCTCGCCGTGTTGCTGCAACGCCAGCGCGACGCAGTTATCCAGTTGGACCGTCACGCACACCGCAAGCACATGCGTGCCGCCTTTTGGAAGACCCTCACTTGGCCATTTCGTGCGCTCACGGCACGAACGCTCGTCGACTACACCGGTCGCCGGCAACAGATTCACGACGACCTGCGGATCCAACATCCCGAATGGGTCGAGTCAAATGGCGAATCCTCCATGCTTCTCTTGGAACAGCTCGACACTTTGACACGAGGGAGACCGTCGACAGTCTCTCTCGCGCGCGCGTAAGCTGTCCAGGAGCATAGCCGCGATTGCCTTCCACCGAACCCGTTCCTCAAGGTGCACAATATTCGGGTCGACTCTGACAATAAGCGGTGCGCGCGATGCACCAAGATGGCTTTAACTCAATCTAGAAAGCTAAAATATGAAAAAGAAATTAGTGCTGCTTTTTGCAGCTTTGTTTTGTCTAAGCGGAATGTTGGTACCGGCCGTTAAGGCGGTGGAGATATCCATCGGCGGTTACGATCGCCCTTATTACAACCATGGGCCGGGGTATTGGAATGGACGCGCTTATTACGGCTGGGCCCCAGGACATTGGGGAGTATACAATCACCGTAGATACTGGCATCACGGCTACTACCACCATAGATACTGGCATCGCGGTTAAAAGCGGCCTGAAGAATCTATCACCCTAAACGTGCGTCAAGGTTTCCCCTGCCTTGACGACGCGGAACCCGTGGCTACAGCGTGACCTGTTTGCTGAGAGCTGGTCCGCGGTCGCGTCAGCTACCCGCATGGCAAGTACTTTCCAGTTAATGGCCCTGACTAACAATCGCAGTTCTTGCCGCAATTGCATGCCCCACCGTTTGTTCATCGGCTGGAATTCGCGGTCTTTGATGCTTGCTGTTTGATCCACGCCTCTACTCGCTCCTGCAACAGATCTAACGGCATCGAACCGCCATTTAAGATTTCGTCGTGGAACGATTTGAGATCGAATTTTTCTCCGAGTTGTTTCTTCGCTTCATCGCGCAATTTGAGAATTGTTAGCTGCCCCATCTTGTAAGCGAGCGCTTGCCCGGGCCAGGCAATGTAACGGTCCGCTTCAGTCTGCGCCAGGGTGTCGTTAATGTCGTTAGCGTGCATGTAATCGATCACCTGCTGGCGGCTCCAGTTCCTGTCGTGAATTCCGGTATCAACCACCAGCCTGACCGCGCGAAGCATCTCTGATTTCAGACGACCGTAGTCAGACACAGGGTCCTTATAAAAACCGATCTCTTTGCCTAACACCTCCGAGTACAGCGCCCAGCCTTCGGCATAAGCGCTAAAAAAACCGTGTAACCGAAACTTCGGCAAACCTTCCAGTGTCTGGGCGATGCTAATTTGCAGGTGATGACCGGGCACGCCCTCGTGATAGGCAACCGCTTCGTCATCGATCAGGGTTCGCCTGGTTGGGTTAGAGACGGCAACAACGACGCGGCCCGGACGTTTTCCGTCCGGCGTGCCCTGGACGTAATGAGTCGCGGCGGCTTTGGCGAAATCGGGAATCGGTTCCACAGTCACCGGCGACTTCGGCAGCAATCCGAATAGCTCCGGCAGCTTCGGCTCCATCTGGTGGATGTATTTCTTGTAGTCATCCAGAATCTGTTGCTCACTGGTCGGCTTCCACTTGGGATCGTTGTTGACCGCCTCCCGGAAGCTGGCCAGATCCTTGTATCCCTGGCTCTGGGCGAGTTTGGTCATTTCGGCGGTGATACGCGCTACTTCCTTGAGCCCGATCTCATGGACGTCGGCCGGTGGGACGTTGATCGTTGTCATCGTCTTCACGGCCTCGGCGTAGCGCCGTTTACCGTCAGCGAGGCTTTCGATCGCAAGCTCAGAGCGTCCTTTCGGATCGTACTCGGTGCGCAAAAAATCCGCAAACTTGCGGTAGGCCGGGAACACGTCGTCGTTAATCGCCTTCGTGATCTCGTCGGTCAGGCGTTTCTTGTCTTGCTCTGAAAATTCTGCCGGAAATTTTTTGGTGGGTTCGAGGAATGGGTTCGCGGCGATGATGCCGTCGCATTGGCCGGGCAACTTCTCGAGCACAACCCTGGGCGGCATCAGCCGACCGTTCTCCCCGTGTCGCATCACCTCGGTGGTCTGTTCCAGCACACGCGGGATCTGATGCAACCGGGAGATGTAATCCTGGTAATGCTGAACGGAATCGAACGGCATCGCATTCGGCAGATCGGCCAACCGAGTGTGCACACCATTCTGCTGGTTCACCGGCATTTCGTAATTCTTTAGCGAATAGTTCACGTCTTCGCGCTCGAGTTGTTTTTCGAGAATGCGATGACTAAGGAGGTCCTTGTCGCCCATGGCATCAGTCGGGACCGCCTTTAATCGAGCGAGAAAATCATCGGCTTCGGCGTGTTGCCGCGCGATTTCCTCAAGCGACACCTGTGCAAGCTGTGAGTTGTAACGGTAATCGCCGAATGCAGTGGCGCGCTCCGGATTATTCTTTAGGAAAGCTTGATAATACTCCTCAAAAAGCGCGTTCTGCTTCGTCACTCGATCCGCGACTGGGGCCGTTTGCGCAAAAGCAGAGCATCCGAACCCAAGCACCAATCCAAGAACCAGGTGTCGCATATTGGTGGACGGTAGCAGAGTAACCAGCCTCAGTCAGCGCCAGCGGCTACAGGTCTATTTCCCGCGGCTTGCCGGTGGGACGATGCCGTTCATGCGCAGATACTCGACCAGCTGCCCGTAGTGATCGAAGCAATGCGCTGCGGCAAACGTTGCCAGGAACAGACGCGTGGTCGGCCTGCCACTGCCCGACTTAATTGGTTCGACCAGGTTCGAGCCGTTCAGGGTCGCGACCGATTTGTGGCCGAATGCGAAGGAATCTTTCAAATACTTAATGATGTCGGCTTTGGCTTTCATGTTGTCCGGGCCTTTGCCGTCGTTGACGCTGTCAGGTGGTTTCTCGCCCGTAATCGGTGACCAGATCAGATAATTCGATGCGGCGACATGCTTCAGTTGCTCGCCGAAAGTACGCACACCTTTGTAGTCGGCGCCGGATAGGTTCAACTTTTCCGGAGAAAAATCGAACTTGTTCTCCGGCATCGCTTCGGCGGCATCGATCAGTTCTTTCTCTACGATGCTGATCTGGCGATCGATCGCGGACGCGATGGTGGGTGGAGTTGACGGCGACGCCGACGCGCCAGCCGGAGGAGAGTTTTTGGCTGCCTGCGCATAAGCTGAAGCCGCAGCGAGGGACAATGCTGCTGTTAGCAGTAGAGACGGATGTTTCATGGGATATTTCTTTCTTTGTTTGAGTTTCTCAGGGTTAGCCCACCAAAGAGCTTCGCATCGGTGTTGGCAAGAGCAACTTGAAGCAGCATACGGAAAGTGTTTGCGAGCACGCAGCAGCGGCTACAGCTACAGATACCGCGGGACAACTACGAACTGCTCCGGCAATCTGCTGAAGTGAGATTGCCTAATGCAGAGAAGGCCATTGTGGAGCGGGACAAGATTGCTGATTATCTGCCAAACGCCGCGCATCCCGATTATGGCGGCAAGGCGGCCTTTTTCGAGTCGTTCGGTTTTCGCCGCTCTGAACCTGAAGCGTTGATAGACTCATTCCAAGAGTTGGCGCCAAACGGAAGTGGCGCAAGCAACCGTGTCGCCGCACGACCGGAAATATGTTATCATTGGACAAATCGAGTCACCAATCTGGTAAAGCGGCTAGTGTGCGAACAATTTGGATTGTCGATAAGGGACGAGATGTGGCTAGATTGGTGACGGCTTATCCGCAGAAAGTATGAAAGGCAAAACGATCAAAGAACATGACAAAGTCGTTTTAAAAAGCGACCTCCCCGCTGAAGGTCTGAAAGCAGGCAGATCACGCACGCACGTGAATTGCAGCCGGCGTGATCGCGTTCGCTTGTCTTCTCGGCGGCACTAAGCAAGGAACTTCCGGAACGACTGAAGAGATGACTTCGGTCGGCGAGCGCAAACATTCGCGGGCTTAGTCGCTCGCGGTGAATTAGACGGTTGCAGGCACTCCCACTACCCGCCTTCGCGCGACCTAGCGCGCGGCGAGCGTCATCTGTCCAATTGATTCATTGCGTCTGCGCGCGCGAATCAATACCATCGGGCCATGAGACCGCTTCAACCAATTACTTTAGTTTTTCTCGGCATTTGCTGCGTTTTTCCGGTCGCTTACGCCTGGGACAACGTCGGCCACATGGCTGTCGCCGGCCTGGCCTATGACGAACTGACGACGGAACAGCAGGATCGCTTGGTCGCCATCCTGAAAAATCACCCGAAATTAAACTTCATCACGGAGGGTTTTCCCGATCCGAACATTGATGGCCGCGACCTCGTCATGGCGGCAGCGACCTGGCCTGACCTGGCTCGAAGTCATGTTTCCAAACCAGGCACACCCGACGGCATCATAGACAACGGGTATGAGGAAAAAGATCCCGCGATCAAACAGGTAAAGTTTGATGACGGATTCCTGCACCGAGGCTGGCATTTCATCGACAACCCTTTGTGGATTGGCCAGGGCACGCCCCCCCCGCAACTGCCGAAACCTCCGGAGGTGAATGCTGTGGGAGTGGTGAAGGTCTTGATCGCGCAATTGAAGTCTAACGAGGCCGACAAAGAGAAAGCGTACGATCTGGGATGGTTACTGCATTTGGTTGGCGATCTTCACCAGCCGATGCACGCCGTGAACGGCATCTCCGCGACGCTCCCCGAAGGCGATCGAGGAGGCAATCTCGTCGAGATTAAAGGCGCGACCGATGGCGCGAGCGAGCTCCACGCTTTTTGGGACGAGGTTTTAGGGAAAACAGCTCCCTCCGAAAAGACACCGCCACATCACCCACACTTGGAGAAGGACGTTGCCACTGCTGACGATGTTATCGCCGACGTTCAAAAACTTCGACTGTATAAGATCAAAGATAACAATCTCGACCCCACCGCGTGGGCACACGAATCTTTGCAGTTAGCCAAACGGGATGCGTACGACCTGAACTTTGTCCCGATCACGGTGGAACGCCCGGGAAATTCCGAGCCGACGCAGAAACTTCAAACGACGCTCGATGCGGAATACGGAGTGAGCGCAAAAAGAGTTGCTCGGAAACAATTACGCCGGGCGGGGCATCGTCTGGCCCTGATACTGAAAGACATTCTCCAGTAGAGAAGAAATGCAGTGGAGGACGGCTCATAGAGCCGTGGCTACCGCAGTCTGGAAGGCGCTAAGGCGCAGGCCTCGACGAGCCACTTGGATGCCGCTTTTTAGAGAACGATTTCCATTCCTTCGCGGGCCAGCTGCGAGTTGGGGAACCGCCTTTGGCATAGCCTTTCCATGCGCAGGAGAAACTCGTCATCGTGTTCCGGATCGTGGTGAGTCATGGCGAGCTGTTTCACCCCGGCCATTTCCGCCACCTGCATGGCCTGGTCAAAACTGCTGTGCCCCCACCCGCGGTGCGTCCGTAGTTCCTCGGCCGTGTATTGCGCATCGTGTACCAGCAAATCGGCGCCGCGGCTCAACTCCACTACCTTTGGGTCGATTTGTTCGCCGTGCTCAACATCCGTGCAAATCACCAGCACCTTGTCGTTGCTCTCAATCCGAAACCCGTACGCGCCGCCCGGGTGATTGTGCCGTTGGCCGGTGACCTTGGTTTCCGCATCGTTGACGCCGCTGAAGTGTTTGCTGGCATCTTCGACCTTCAGAAATTCAAATTGAGCCCCCATCTGGTCCAACTGCACAGGAAAGTACTGCGACTGCAGCGGCACCTCAAAAATCTCCCGGAGATTGCCAACGGTCTGGCCGCGGCCGAGCGTGAGAACGGTGATTTTTTGCTGCGGATTATACGCCGGGGAAAAAAAGGGGAAACCCTGCAGGTGATCCCAATGAAAGTGAGTAAACGCGATGATCAATTCCTCCTGTTGATGTCCGATCGCGCGCATGTCCCGGCCGAGATTGCGAAGCCCGGTTCCGGCATCAATAATAGCGATACGATTTGTATCCGTAGACGTGATTTGAAAGCAGGTGGTGTTGCCACCGAATTGCTGAAAGCCAGCTTCACAGACTGGGGTTGAGCCGCGGACACCGTAAAATTTTAGCTTCATAACCGGACTCTACCGACAAGTTGGCAGCCGCAGCAAGCATGGCGTGAAAAACAAGGAGATGCACGCGACGCGATTTTCTTTTTGCATGCTTGAAGCATTCGGCTTGTCTTTCTAAGGAGTCACATGAGCACGAAGAAAGGCGTGATCGGCATTCTCACCGGCGGCGGGGATGTGCCGGGACTCAACCCCGCGATCCGCGCGGTCACCATTCGCGCCCTGCGCGAAGGGTATAAGGTCATCGGTATCCGCCATGGCTGGTTGGGCGCGATTAGCATCCTGCGTGATGAACACGCTGACAACAGCGAGCACTTTCAAGTCTTGACGGAAGAAATCGTCAATCGTGCAGCGCGCACCGGCGGTACGTTTCTGCATACCTCGCGTACAAACCCGCCATCAGTGAAAAAAGAAGAGGTACCTGAAGCGCTGCGCGCAACCTACAATCAAGACAAGAACGATCTCACCGCCGAAGTCGTCAAAAACCTGGACTGGCTGGGCATTGACTATCTGATTCCGATCGGCGGCGACGACACGCTTTCTTTTGCCACACGCTTGCACAAGGAAGGCATCAAGGTCGTCGCAATACCCAAGACGATGGACAATGACGTGCCAGGCACTGATTATTGCATTGGCTTTAGCACCTGCGTCAGCCGTACGATTGAATTGTCAAATCGCCTCCGCACCTCGGCCGGATCTCACGAGCGATTTCTGGTCATGGAAGTGTTCGGACGCTACGCGGGGTTCACCGCGATGTTACCGACCATGGCGGGTGCGGCGAATCGGTGCGTCATCCCCGAATACAAATTTGATATCGAGCACCTGACCGAATTGTTGTGCTACGACCGTGCGCGGAACCCTAGCAAATATTCAGTCGTTATCGTCTCAGAAGGGGCAATGTTCGAAGGAGGTGAAATGGTGTTCTCCGATAAGACGACCGACGCGTTCGGGCATCTGAAACTCGGCGGAATCGGCGACCTGGTCTCGGCCGAACTCAAGACGCGTTCCGCCAAATACAACAACGGCAGCCCGATTGAGACCATCAACCAGCGTCTCGGCTACATGGTGCGCGGAGGCGATCCCGACGCGATCGATTCGATTGTGCCAATGGCCTACGGCAACCTCGCCCTGGATCTGATTCTGCGCAGCAGCTACGGCCGGCTCGTTGTCCTGAAGAATGGGCGCTATGACAACATGCCGATTGAAGTGGTGACCAGCACCAAGAAAACGGTCAACGTGGACAAGTACTATAACAAGGAGCGCCTACGTCCACTCTACACCGATTTCGAAATGCAGCCGCTGTTTATCATGGCGAGTGATTAGCAAAGGCAACGCCGGGCCGTCTCTGGACCCGCGAAATTCTGTACCCGTCAGCGCCAGTGGTGATGTGGACGCCAATAAGCGTGTCGCCCGTAGAATCGGTGAGCACCGTAGTAGCCGTAGCCCCGACCGTAATAGCCAAACCTCGGACCGACGACGACGCCAACCACTGGAGGCGCGAAGAAGATTGGTCGCGGCAGCGGCGGCGGTGGAGGCGCATAATTGTAACTGGGCGCGGGCGCGCGGTAAGGCTCCATCATCTTCAGTGCCGGCATTCGAGCGCAGAGCAGATCCGAAGCCGAATGCGAACATTGCCAGTGCTATCACAATAAGTTTCTTTCCCATGATCGATATCCCTCCTGTTGTTTGGCCGATTGAACCCGGCAATCATTGCGAAGTTGCCCAAGGCAAAAACAATTTCTAAGAGTGGATAGCTCTTGAGCGTAAGTAGAACATCGACGGCCGCAGACCGCCGCTACGGCTGATTAGCAACTGCAGCTCTTGCCGCAATTGCATACCCCGCCGTTGTTCATCGGACAATTCTTACCGCTCGTCTTGCAAGCAGGTTCATCTGCCGCAAATCCAATCGCGCAAATCGCTGCTGTGACAATCGCAAATAGAATTTTAGCGTACTGTTTCATACGATGTTTAATCCTCGCACATTGCTAAAGTTGCGCGAGCGCTTTTGGGAGTTGATGAAACAGCAGTCCCCGACAGCTCCGAAAGCCGCTAGAGTTCCATCGCGAAGCCGATCGCTTTCAATTGCGCGGCAAGCCATTTTGCCTGATCTGCGGTGAGCTCGACGAGTGGCGGCCGCACTCTCGTCCACTCCGGGTCGTTTCGATAGATCGCAAGCGCCTGCTTCAACGCCGCGATCATGGACGGAAATTTCCTGCTGCTGAACACATCGCGCACGAGATTCAATTTTGATTGTTGTTGATCCGCGTTATCCGTGACATCCGCGGTGTTCCACTGCTTGTACAGCTTGTGAATCGCCGCTGGGTTCACGTTTGCTGTCGCGGAAATCGTGCCTGCGCCGCCGTGGCGCATATTGGCAAGCAGGAAGGATTCGCTACCCACAAACACGTCGAAGGTGCGAGCCGCGATGGCGGTTTCTGCAAACGCGTCGAGAAACGTTTTGGTGTTATTCCAATCGCCCGAGCTGTCTTTCATCCCGGCGATCGCGTTTGGATAAGCTTTCAGGAGGCGCTCGACCAATTTTGGTGTGATACCGACGATCGCCACCGGCGGAATATTGTAGAGATAAATTTTCAGACGCGTGTCGCCGACGCGTTGCACCACTTCGCTGAAGTAACGGTAGAGACCTTCGTCGCTGACGTCTTTGTAATAAAACGGCGGCAACATCAGCACACCGGCGCAACCGTGTTTTACCGCATGCGCCGTGAGCTCGACTGTCTCGGTGATGGAGCAGCAACCGGTGCCTGGCATCATGCGCGACGGATCGATGCCGGCCGCCACCAGCGCGTCGAGCAACGTCATTCGCTCAGCGGCTGACATCGAGTTCGCCTCGCTGTTGGTGCCAAACACAGCCAGCCCGCAGTTCTGAGAAAGTAACCACCGGCTATGCGCGATGAAGCGTTGGCTATCAGGTGAAAGATCGGCCTTGAACGGGGTTACGACCGGCGCCAGTACGCCGCGGATGCGTTGAGTCGGCGGCGAAATCGTGGTTTCCGGCATCGCTCAGAGAAAGCCGGCCAGGAATTAGTGCTGGCGGTATTGAAGCCGCCGGAAATCGGGCGACTTGTGCAAAGTCGCTCTGGGCTTCGCGTGCGGATTGAGTTTCGGATTAGCAATGCGAAAAATTGCCGCCATCATGGCTTCAGCTCTTTCGTTCCAGATGTCCCCGTGATCTTTGATAATGCTGGGATCGACTTGCACGTCCCAATAAGGCACGTCCAGATCCCCTATTTCTTTTAGCTGCCACAAGTCCAGTTTTCCGGGCTCCTTGCCGTCCAGGGTGAACACGTCGGCCGAAAGATTGTGTTCCAGATTTGTTTCCAAAGCGCGATGACCCTGAGGTGAAGTAATTGTTTTCTGCAGATTGAGCGTCACATGATTAGTCAGCGCTTTGTTATGGCCCGGCGTCGACGTATAAAAATCCCGCTCGCTCTCTGTTTTCTCCAAGGGGCCTGGCACATCAACTTTGTTGAATCCTTTGCTAATCGAAGCCAGGCCGGTCCCGATTGGGAAGAACGTTCCCGTTGCCCAGTCTCCGGTCGAGGTTATCGAGACAAACAGCGGCCGTGTACCTTCGGTGTGACGCACATATAACGCTTCGATCATTTGCCGCGCCAAAATTGAATCGGAGGCGGGATTTACGACAATCATCAAATCAGCCGGCATACTTCTCGGAGCGTCAGCGTGACCGTGTATTTCGGCGTTAATACCGTGTGCTACCGAACGCTCGACAATCAACCCGCCGAAGGAGTGACCTAATAAAACGGTATATTGTTTGCCGGGATGATCCTTCCGTGCCTCTTCGGAAATCGAAGCGATAGCATCATAGACGTCGTAATTGCTTGCGAGGCGCTCCGCTGTGTTTTTGCGATTCCAAAAGCTTAGCTCTTTCAATATGGGCACGTCCGTAATTTTGCCACGCCAGCTAAGATAAATACCAACAATATGAAATCCGGCATTTCGAATTGCCGGAGCGCTGTTTAGTCGCGCTAACAGGGATTCAAAGCTTTGCACGTCGCCTGATTTCGCATTGTTCTGCCACCCATGAACGTAAGTGATCACAAGTGGATTGGCGGTCTGCCGGATTATCGAGAGTGCAGCAGGCAATTGTCCCGAATCTTGATACGAACCCTGCTCCCCGAACTCGACGAAGGCCAGGTTGTAGCCATTTTCAGGGACGACGGATTGAGTCCCAGGACGTAAAGGCGAAAGTTCCGTGCAAGCAACCAGCGACGTGGCGCAAATCAAAATCGAAACGAGCCGTAATCGGGAGGCCAACGAGATCCTTGTAGCACCTCGACGCAGAATTCTGCAAGCATTTTGACGCAGCAGCGGCACATTGAAAGAAGATCGGAGGTCGCAAACCGCCGCTATAACCAGCCGGGCATCATTTTTTTTCCAACAGCGGCAGGTACGCTTCGTAACCTCGATTTTTCATTTCTTCCTTCGGAATGAAATGCAAGGCGGCCGAATTAACGCCGTACATTTGTCCGGTGGGCGATTTCGGTTCAGCAAAGAGGTGGCCTAGGTGTGCGTTGCTTCGTTTCGCGCGCACCTCGGTCCGCTGCATACCGTTCGAATTGTCCGGTCTCTCGACGAGGAGATCTTTCGAGATCGGTTTGGTGAAAGTGGGCAGGCCAATCTGGCCGTCGAATTTGTCGAGCGACGTAAAGAGTGGTTCGCCCGTGATAACATCGACGTAGATGCCGGTGAGGTCCTTGTTCCAAAACTCATTTTGGAAAGGCGTTTCGGTTCCACCCTGCCGTACGACCCAATATTCCTCGGCCTTTAATCGATTTTTCAAGACGGCGTCGCTCGGGACCGGCCGATTCGGATCGAAGCCGGTGCTCTCCCTTTTCTCTTTCTCCGAGAGAAAGAAGAAGTAGATCGCGCCGACGCCCAGCACGACCGCGATGCTGACACCGATGTACGTGCTGATCATCGATTTTTCTTCGCTGGTGATTCGGCCTGCGTACATCTGATCGCGTTTCGACGTTATTGAATCAGAAATTGGCCGCGTCCGTCAAGACAGGTAAATTACGGGCAGACGAGATGGCTATAGCCACGCTTCTGTGGAGCGTTCAGATTTCGGAGCTGGGCGCGATGGACGGCGCACCCGCCTTCGCCAAGGCTACGGCGCGCCGAGCAGCGGCGTGGCTACAGATGAAATCAACAATCAAATGAAATTGTCGGCGAAATTTGAGGAGGCGCTGATTTATGCGACCCGTGCTCACGGGGATCAGACGTGCAAGAAAACGGGAATTCCGTTCATCGCGCATATTCTTGGCGTTACTGCGATCGCGCTGGAGTACGGAGCCCATGAAACGGAAGCAATCGCTGCGCTTCTTCACGATACGGTGGAAGATTGCGGCGGCGCAAAACGATTGCGTGATATCAGGGAAAAATTCGGCGATGACGTCGCGAGGATCGTTGATGGTTGCACCGACACCTATGAAACGCCAAAGCCGCCGTGGCAGGAACGAAAACAAAGGTACATCGGTCATCTCAAGGATTCCGATTCTTCGACGCGGTTGGTGTCAGCCTCCGACAAGTTGCACAACACGCGCGCGATCCTGGCGGAGCTCCGAAGACATGGTTTGGAAGTGTTCGAACGGTTTGCGGGGAAAAAGGATGGAACCCTTTGGTATTACCGGACGCTTGTCACCGCGTTTCGCCAGCCTGGCGATCATGCCGATCTCATCGACGAGCTCGAT
Organism: uncultured Verrucomicrobiae bacterium; assembly: GCA_963840305.1. Taxonomy (GTDB): domain Bacteria; phylum Verrucomicrobiota; class Verrucomicrobiia; order Chthoniobacterales; family UBA10450; genus Udaeobacter. The sequence continues at coordinate 170,793 of CAWIYE010000004.1, read as the reverse complement.
CGGGTGGTCAGTGAGATTGAGAAACTTATCAGGGAACGAATCTCGTAAATGTTGTAGCCACGTCCTTGTGGGACGTTCCCTTTGTTTGGCTGGCCATCGTTGACGGCGCACAGCGCCGTGGCTACAGCGTCCGCAGCAAGTCGGCGGTCAGAGGCCGCCGCTACAGGGGCCGCAGTCAGCGACAGCGGCTACAGCGCGCGGGGCAGACTTTCTTCAATCTGGTTGATCAACTCGGGAATATCGATCGGCTTCGAGAGAGAACGATGCCCTTCTATCCGGAGACCATTCTTTGCCTCAGGCATAGTGACTAATGCAGTGAGAAAGATTATTGGCGTGCTTCGCAGTTCGGGATCGGCCTCTATTTGTGCCGCTACTTCGGCCCCGTCCTCTTCTGGCATCATGATGTCCAGCAAAATCACATCTGGCCGAAAATTCCGGGCATTTTGATAGGCCTTGGTGGCATCGTTTTCTTCGAGCACGAGATAGTGTCCGGCTTTTTCGAGAAGGATTTTCACCAGATGCGTGCTTTCCCGGTCGTCATCAACGATCAGGATGCGTCGCTTTTCTTTCATCAGGGACCTGGCGATCGCATCGATCTCAGATTGATCGAACCAGTAAACGTGAGACTGCGGTGGATTTTGTCCGCCGACGTACGAGGCGTTGACGCTAAATCCGTTCGCCCGTTCGACCGCTTGGATTACGCCTGATACTTCCGAGTCTATTCCGTCTCTCACCGGCCTGAACATCACAGTCTGTCCGTCGATTTTCTCACCGGGAATTGGCAAGTTCACTGTCGGCGGGCTGTAGCTCATAGTTCTCGCGCGCTGCAAAGGAAGTTCGGAACACAGACGATGTACGGCCGTAACATGCCATAGGAAATCGGCGCTCAGCAAGATTTTGAATGAAAATTCAAGTAGCGATGTCTAACGTTCCCACTATGACCAAACTCATTGCGTTAATAACGGCGGGACTCTTTGCGGTAGGCACGATGTTCGCGGGCGAACATGGCAACTGCACAAAGCAAGTCGGAAACCAAGCGAAGGCAGCGTGCCAGGTTTCATTGGCGAGCCTCAACCTGACACCTGATCAGAAGACGAAGATGGACTCTGCCATGGCGGAGCATCAGAAGGCGGGTTGCAACGAAGCGAGCGAAACCAAATACATGGAGACGGCGAAATCGGTCCTCACTCCGGAGCAGTTCGCAAAATTCAAAGCCCAATGCACGAAAGGCGAGAAGAAGAACACGCAGACCTGATCCCGGACTTGCAATCAGATTGACGCGCGCCGAGAGCAATCTCGGCGCGTTTTGCGTACCGCCCAGGGCGTTCTGTGTACAGGTTCGGAAACACCGAACGCCCAAGTCGAACATCGAACGCCGAAGGGAGAAAACCGTCATCAATCTTCTTCAAGATTGAGCGTTGGATGTTCGGCGTTTAATCTGACTTGCTTCAAATGAACCCACCCCCTCTACCCGCTTGCAGACGGTTCCCCTGGATTGTTTACTGGATCATTCTGGCGTTGATCATTCTCGTCGCGCTGGCGCCCATGGGATCGGTGGTGGCGTGCGGTTTAATTGCTAACGCAAACGGATGCAAAGTTGATGAAGGCTCGGTGCATCCCTGCATCGTCAATGGAAAGGACTATGGACATCTTCTTTATACGCTCGGAGTATTAGGTTGGTTAATGCTTGTTACGCTTCCCGCTGGCGTATTCGCGTTTGTCGTTTGGTTAATCATTCTCATCCTCCATCGCGAGTCTTGGCGAAAGCGGGTCGCTGCCGGGTTGATACGCAGCTAATTTATGAACGATCTGACGACGGGCTCAGTCACCTGCCTTCGCCAAGGCTACGGCATGGCGGGCGGACCTCTTCAACACGCGGGGCGCATTATAAACGCAGCTAATTCATGAAAGATCTTACTCAGGGTTCAGTTACGCGGCATCTGCTGCACATGTCGGCGTTTCTGGCCATGAGCATGGTCGTGCAAACGCTTTATTTGTTGGCCGATCTCTATTGGGTGGGACGTCTCGGGAAGGAAGCGATCGCGGCCGTCGGCGTGGCGGGCAACATCACGATGATTGTGCTGGCGCTCACCCAAATGCTCGGCGTGGGAACAACAACATTGATCTCGCAGGCAGCCGGAAGAAAGGACCAGCCGCAAGCCGAACTCGTGTTCAATCAATCTTTCGTCATGTCGATCGTAATTGCGCTCGCTCTGGGGGTTGTCGGATTCATCGTGCGCCCAGCGTATTGTGACTGGCTGAGCGCGGATACAGAGACGGCCACCCTGGCGAAAGCTTACCTGCTTTGGTTTCTACCCGGGCTTTTACTGCAGTTTCCTTTGGTGGCGCTCGGGTCGGCGCTGCGTGCCACCGGCATCATTAAGCCGACCGTGGGATTTCAAGTGTTCAGCGTCCTGCTCAACATCGTGCTTGCGCCCTTGCTGATTTTCGGAATTGGCCCGTGGCCAAAACTCGGAGTGACCGGCGCAGCGCTTGCCACATTTATTTCAATTCTCGTCGCCGACGTGCTAATCGTAATTTATTTCGAAAAGAAATATCATTACCTGCGATTTCGTTTTCCGCTTTTCAGTCCACAAACAAAAATTTGGGGAGGAATGCTGCGGATCGGAGTGCCGGCCGGCGCGGAGTTTTTGCTGCTCTTCGTTTACATCATGCTCGTTTACGCGATTATCCGCGGCTTTGGACCAGCAGCTCAGGCGGGTTTCGGGATCGGCGCACGCGTGATGCAGGCGCTTTTTCTGCCGGTCGTGGCGCTCAGCTTTGCAGTGTCGCCTGTGGTAGGGCAGAACTTCGGTGGGCGCCGGGCGGATCGAGTCCGCCATTCCGTCTATTCCGCGATTGGCATCGCGTCGCTGATGATGCTTGTGCTCACGTTGCTCGCGTTCCTGGCGCCGGCGACGCTGATTCGCATTTTCTCACGCGACCCGAAAGTGATCGCCTTCGGCAGCGAATACCTTCGGATCGTTTCGTTGAATTTCATTTCGGCGGGAATTGTTTTTGTAACGTCCAGCATTTTTCAAGGAATCGGCAATACGCTGCCGCCGCTGTTCAGCTCGATGACACGGCTGATTCTGTTCGCCGTGCCGGCATTACTCATCTCGCGGACGCCAGGCTTTGAGATTCGCCACGTCTGGTACCTATCGGTTGGGTCGATCGTTCTTCAGATGTGCGTGAATCTCTTGCTGCTTCGGCACGAGTTGGGAAAGAAACTTCGATTCGAAGAACCGGAAACTTTTATCCCAGCGAGCGCGACCGCATCGTAAGACCGTCGGTCAGGCTCTGCCTGACAAATCACTGGCTAAGACTATAATTTTGACATGAGCGCATCCGAAATAATCAAGGAACTGCCGAAGCTGAGCGAAGATGAGCAACGCGCTGTCTTTGATAAGCTATGTGCGCTTGCGCAAGGCGACCGGCGTTGGGAAGAAATCATCAATGACGAGCGTCCACTTCCCAAGCTTGAGACCTTCATCGAGAAAGCGAGAGCCGAAGGCAGTGAGCCGCTCGACCTCGACAAATTGTGATTTCACGGGCAACGCCGTCGTTTTGGCGGGCGTACAGGCCAGCTGAAGCAATCCGACCGAGAATCCGCACGCCGTGTATTTCGGCTATTCTCGGCGAATCCCGCGCAGAACTCTCTTAACTTAAGAAACTCCGCAGGCATGCGAATCTTTGGTCGGTCAGAATTACGCTAAACGTTCGAGCAGCCGGTTATCGCGAGGGTGATATCATTGAGTGGGTCTGGATCGGTACCCACAACGAGTTCGATAACTTTTCGACTGAATCTGATTTTTGCCGGCAATTATCCCTAAAACGGTGCCGGCTCGCAGAGCCGTGGCTACGGGTGCCGCAGGCGTCACGCGCGCCGCAGTCAGCGTCAGCGGATACAGCTCTTTGCAGGCTAATCTGCCACAAACAGAATCGGGCAAATCAGCGCGCTCTAATTCTGGCAGGCACGGGCCCTACTGACTCATCGGCCTCCGTACACCACTTTGCCGCCAACGATCGTTGTTTGCACTTTCGCGTTGCGAATGGCTTCCGGTTTGAGGTCGAAGATGTTGTCACTCGAGAATGACCATGTCAGCCAGTTTGCCAGGTGTAATGGAGCCTTTCTCGCGTTCCTGAAATTCGGCGAACGCCGAGCCCATGGTATAGGCTTCCACCGCCTCTGGCAGCGTGATCTTTTCTTCCGGAATCCAACCGTCGGGATTTTTGCCGTCCAGCGTGGCGCGAGTCACTGCAGCGTAAAGTCCGAACATGGGATTGAGCGGAGCGACAGGCCAATCGGTTCCGAACGCGAGCGTCACGCCGTGATCAAGAAAGCTGCGCCACGCGTAACTATAGCGCGCGCGATCGTGACCGAGGCGTTTTTCCGCCCAGCGGCCGTCGTCGATCGCGTGATAAGGCTGCATCGAGGCGATGACATGGAGCTTCGCAAATCGCTCGAAATCTTTTTGGCGCCATGTGCTGCGCGTGCTCGATGGCAAAACGCTGGTCATGATAGCCGTGCTCCTTTTCGATATCGCCGAAAATATCGAGCATCATGGAGATTGCGCGGTCGCCGATGGCATGAACACGGATTTGTAATCCGGCGGCGTCGGCCCCGATTAACCGCTCGCGCATGGCGCTGGGCGGATGCATTTCGTCACTCAACAGGCCGGTGTTGCCGGGATCATCGGCAAACGGCTCAAACATGTACGCCGTTCGCGAGCCTAACGAGCCATCGGCGTAGCCCTTCACTGCGCCCAGTCGCAGATAGCTAGAGCCCCACGCGTGACGAATGCCAACCTTCGCCTGGTCTCGCCAGTCCGTCTCCATCGGAACCGCGTAAATGCGCGTGGTGAGCTCGCCGTTTTCCGCGAGCTCGGAGTAGAGCAGCAACATCGGCAAACTCGGGGTTCATGTGCTGCACACTGGTCACGCCGAGCGACGCCGCGTGTTCCAGCGCGCGCGCGAGCAGCGCGAAGCCGCTGGTCGTGCGTCATCGGTGGAATCGCTTTGTTGATCAGTGACATTGCTGCGTCCTTGAAAACGCCAGTGGGATTTCCGCTTGCATCGCGCACGATAACTCCACCGGGCACGTCCGCGGTCTTGGCGTCAACGCCGGCCAGTTTCATCGCCGCCGAATTCGCGAGCGCTTCGTGTCCGTCATAGCGCTCAACGAAAATTGGAGTGGCGCCCGTCACTCCGTCAACGAGCTCTTTAGTCGGCAGCTCTGGTTTGGGCCATTTGGTTTCATCCCAGCGGCCGCCCAAAATCCACTCGCCTTTCGGCGTCTTTTTCGCCTGCGCCGCGATGCGCTTTGCGAACTCCTGCGGACTCGCGGCATCAGTAAGCTGAACTTGATCGAGCTGCGCTCCGCCTTGAATGAAATGCACGTGCGCGTCGTTGAATCCAGGCAACACCAGCTTGCGGCCGGCATCGATTACTTTCGTTTCCGGACCACGCCATAAATCGATCTCAGCGCGGGAGCCCACAGCCACTATGCGATCGCCGATAACAGCCACCGCGTCGGCTCTTGGATGCTGTTTATCTACTGTGTAAACTGGCGGCATTGGTGATGATCAATGTCGCCGACGGCTTCGGCTGCGCAGTTCGCGCAGACGCCGCTCATAAAGATCAAAGAATAAACCGCAAGTTTGCATCTCATAACAAACCCCCGAGTCATCGGGCGCCGGTGCGCACTAGCCTTGCGGTTTTGGTGGTTCGCCGGGCTTTGCGGCTTCGCCGGTTTTTGGCGGCGCACCGCGTGCAGGCGCGCCGCCGGGAAGATCTTCGTCGGGAGCGGCGAGAATATCGTGTTCAGTGTAAGATTCAGGATGATTGGCCAGTTCTTTCCGTAATGCTGCAATTTGTTCAGCTGTCACCGGGCTGGCATTGTTGCCCCAGTCACTTCGCTCGTAGGTCATGACGTCGGCAATTTTTTGGTCGGTTAAGGTTTTGTCCCACGGTTGCATGACAGCGCTGCCAAACTGTTGCCCTTTCACTTTCACAGGGCCTTGCAAGCCTTTGAGCACAATCATGGCCATGCGTCGCGATCCGCCGTTCGTAAATTCCGAACCTGCCAGTGGCGGATATTGACCGGGCACGCCGTGGCCGGTGGCTTGATGACAAGTCTGACAGTTCGCTGCGAAAATCTTTTTGCCGCGATCGCGCGGCGATAATTCGACGGCCTGCTCGGCGGCGCCGACCCGCCGCTGCTTTTTTTGCCGGAGGCGGCGCACCCATCGGATCCAGGCCGCCACTGATGAAATTTCCAGAGTAACGACCGAGATATGCGCCACCGAAAAATACCGCCAGCCCGTAGATCGCAATCAAGCCAAACTGAGAGTGGCTCGGCGCCGATGCGCGGTTCGCGTTTTTCGCGTTGAACAGCGGCGTGCACCTGTTGCACGTCGGCCTGTTCGCCGTAATCCATTCCCTGGCCGATGCGCGCTGGCGGTTTTGGCTCGTCGTTCATTGCGTTGTCATTTTTTTGGAGCAGCCGGCGGCAGTGGTGGCGATCCGGCTGCGGGCGCGGGCGCTGCTGGTGCGCCTCCGACTGATTTCACTTCGTTGAGCGGATGCGATTGATTGAGCGACATCATGTAAGCGACCAGACATTTCGCATCGAAACTGGGAACAATTTCCCAGCCTTCGGGTAGCGCGTCGGAACCAGTGAGCTGCAGCGCGTCCGCCGAACGCGCGTCACTGATACGGCGCTTTTCATAGAGGAACCGATAGGACGGCATGTTGGAATCGATGTTGATGCTGCGTGGTGAATAAAGATGCACATGATGCCACGCCGCGGAGTACATCGGTGGCTCTCCAGCGGTTTGCACTGGCCACGGCGCTCCTGCTGGACTTGGTGACGCGGCTGGCGGCGGACTAGCGACCGCCGCTCCTTTTGGTGCAGGCGAAGCAGCGGGCGACGCAGCTGCCGGCGAAGTTGTGGGCGCAGGCGATGCTTGTGTCGCAGGTGGCGGACCCGCCTTCGCCGCGGCTTCGGCGGGCGAACTGGAGACCGCCGCTCCTTGTGCAGGGCTCTCCTGTTCCTTGGGGGCGCGCGCGCCAATGTTCGCAATATCCTGACCCATCCGCATTTTTCCGAGAAACACCGGCCGCTCGAAAATGTAATCGCGCGGCGCGCTGCGACGATCACCCCATTTCCGCTCGATATCATTAGCTGCGTAATCGGCGCGGACTTGCTGGCTGTGACAATAAATGCAGCCGTTCGCAGCGTAAACGTGCGCCCCGCGTTCGACCATTCCTGATTGCGGCTGCGGATAAATATCGGTGCCTTCCTCGTCGGATTGCGGATTGAGATGTCCGATTTGCCAATTCGGAATAACGGTCAATCCCACCCACGAGAAGGCGAACGTGCCGAAGATTCCGAGAAAAAGCGACGTGAGCCCTTTCATCAGTGGCCTCCGGAAGTCTCCGCTTCAACCGGGTTGAGAAATGTGGGGACAGTCGATGTCCGTCCCAATCCCAAAAGCATCAACCCGAAGTGATACGCGAAAATAAAATGCGACGCGGTAAGCAACACCCCGGAGAGAGTACGCCCGCGCAGATACGGCAGCGCCGTTTCGACGCTTTCGCTGAACGCGAGCGTAGGATTTTGCATGTCCACACCTTGAAGAAAACCGCCGGCGAGCAGCATGAGGGTCATCAGTCCGATGCCGTAAGCCGATGCCCAGAAATGGAGTTTGATCAGCGAAGCGTAACGCCATTCGCGGCCAACCAGGCGCGGGACGATGTAGTACATCGAACCGAAAATCACCATAGTGAAAAATGCGTAAAGACCGAGATGCGAGTAAGCGATGCTTGCCTGGGTAAAGCTGACGTAGCGCGCCACGGACCGGAGCGAGATCAAAACGCCGATCACGCTAAACACCGTGTAAGACATCGCGCCGAATACCGTGAAGCGCAGCGTGGGGCTGTACCGCATCAACGGAAAATAGCCTTGCATGGTCATGTGATGATTGAGGCCGACAGTCGCGACAGGAATCATCGTCAAAATCGTAGCGGCGATGCTGGCCGTGATCATCCATGCCGGAAACGGTCCATCGACGAGCCGCTGCATTCCGGTCCAGCTTGAAAACAACGCGTAACGTCCAAAAACCGATTGTCGCCAGATGATAACTGTAAACGGGACGCCCGATCACTTTCGGAATCATGTAGTACGCCGTGCCCAGACCGATCGCGCCGAACCAGAGAAAAAGCAGATTGTTCGCGTACCACCAACCGACCGCCGATTGCAAAACTCCCTGCACCGGCACGACAAAGAGCATCAATTGCCCAGCGGCGTAGAGCCATGGGAACCAGAGAAACGCGCCGAGTAAATACCATTGCGTAATGTAAATTTGTTCGCCGCGTCGATAGCGAAACATGAGCACCGCCCACGAGACAACGAGCGTGTAGGCGACAAACAGAATGATGGCTGCATAACGCGGAAACTCGAGCCATTGATAGCCGGTGCTGTCGCCAAGAAGGATTCCACCGACGCCGAGCAAGACGCCCAAATTCCAAAAGCAGGCGCCGGCAACGAGCAACAGCGGATATCGCAACACTGTGCGGCACAATCGCGCCATCAGCCAGATGGCCGTGCCGATCCCAGCCATCGATGCCCAGCCGTAAACCATCACGTTCATGTGGGCGGGCCGCACACGTCCCCACGTGAGGAAACTGATGTCCGAAAGTAGATCAGGCGAATGCAGCTTGAATGAAACGAAACCGGCCAGCAGCGTGCCGAGGACAAGCCACGCCATGGCCGACGTATAAAATATCAGCACCGGCACGCGCGTTGACGCATCGATGTACGCGCGCTCCAACTGTTCCATGTCCCCTGCGGCAGCGGAGATGGCTGGTTCTTTCAGTGGAATTCCAGTGGCGTTCATCAAAAGTTGAAAGGTTGAAGCGTTGAAGCGTTGAAGCGTTGAGGGGTGATGTTTTGGAGTTCCGCGTTAACGCGGCGGGCCGCCTGAAGGCGGGACTCCAAACTGAGAGTTCGTCGCGAGGGGTTGAAGCGCAAAATATTCATGGGCTTTTTGCTGGAGCAGGCGAAGCAGGCGCCGAGGACGATGTTTGAAGGGCTGGTTGTGACGGCGGACCCGCCTTCGCCGCGGCTTCGGCGGGCGAGCCAGAGACCGCCGCTCCTTGCGGCGAAGCGCTAGCTGGCTTTGGAGAACCCGCCGGCGCGGGCGACGTTGCGGCGGGACTCGTCGCAGGCGCTGGCGAACTAGGCGGCGCCGGCGTCGCGATGGGACCGGCTGGCGCGGGTTTCTTTTGCACCAGCTCGGCAACCGTCAATTCCATCGCGCGGCTGATTGGAATTCGAGCAACGCCTTTGTTCTTATCCACCCACGCGTACGTCGTCAGCGTCCTTCTCGTTTTCCTCGCGCAACTTTTTCAAATTCTCCATGCGCTTTTTCGCGCGAGTCTCTTCGTAATCGCTGCCACGTGGCGAAGGCCCGACAATCGCGAGCACGATTAAGCCGAACAACGCGAACAGCAGCACAATCCCGAGCCACGTGGAAAATGGCGCGGGGGAATGTGCAATCCTGCGAAGAGATTCGGGGTCAGCCATATCAGTTGACTGTTGCGAGAGATTCAACCAGGCGCGGATCGCGCACAGGAAACAGCGAACTCCTGGACACGAGCCGCAAATAAGTGAAAGCGAGAGTCGCGCCAATGGCGATCAGCGAAAGCAAATCCCAGATGCTAACGTGCACACCGGTACCATGTAATGCCGGCAAAATGATGAGATACATGTCGAGCATCTGCATGCACACCGTCCATCCTGCCAGCCAACAGAGCTGGTGCGGATGCTTCTTGATCGAGCGTAAAAGCAAAATCGCGAACGGCACGAAAAAGCGCCCGATCACCAGCAGCATGCTCAGCGCCCACCAGGATTGGGTGTTTCGGGTAAGGAAAAACTGCGTCTCTTCCGGCAAGTTTGCATACCAGATGAGCATGTACTGGCCGAAGCCGATGTAGGCCCAGAATACGCAGAAGGCCAGCATCCATTTTCCCATGATGTGATAGTGCTCTACGGTTACGATGTCTTTGAGATAACCGGCTTGCCGCAGAGCGGTGATCACCAGCACTAGCAACGACATGGAGCTGCCAGCCGCGCCTGCGAAAATGTACACGCCGAACATGGTTGAAAACCACCGGTAATTGAGACTCAGCATCCAATCGTATGCGCCAAAGGTAAGAGAGAGCGCGAACAGCGGAAGACTTGCGAAGGAAACCCGGCGCAGCCAGATGGTGAATTGCGGGTTGCCGTCTTTGTCCTGCCGCACGGAAAAGCGCCGCAGCAATTGCGACGCGATTATAAAGAAACCAAAAAAGACGATCGCGCGTATGAGGAAAAATCCGAAATTCAAATAGGCGCGTTTGGAATCGAGATTAGCCTCGTGTCCCGGCGGGATAACCATCCAGGCATAAAGATGACGACGGAGAAGAAGAATCGGAACGAAAAAGATCGCGAGGACTCCGAGCAACACCGCGATATTCTCCAATTGACGTCGCACTACTACAGACCACTCGGCGTCAGTGGCGTAATGCACAATCGTCCAGAAAAAACAGCCGGCGCAGAGCGTGAAGAAAAAGGCAAAGGCAAAGAGCCAGGAGTAACTGAATTGGTGCGGATTCACGAGTGCACCGACGAAACAAAGCACCAGCGCCACGACGGCAACGACTCCCAGGAGAGTCGAAAGCCCGGTAAAACGGCTGCTCTCGAAATATTCGCCTTCCGGCGTCGGGACAGTTCCTAAACGCTCGCTCATTTTGCTGTAGCCGGCGGCGTTGACGCCGGTTTCTCCAGTTCAGCGCGATGGTCGGCCGGAACGTCGGCAATGGTCGCGTTCTGGCTGCGCTGCAAAGCGCGCAGATACGCGATGATTGCCCAGCGATCCGGGACGATAACGTTCGGGCCGTAAGCCATCATGGTGTTTTTTCCGTTGGTGATGGTGTTGAAAATCTCCCCGTCAGCCATCTGCCGGATGCGTTGGTCCTGAAGCGTAACAACCGTGGCAAGGCCGTATTGTTTAGTGATGCCGTTACCGGCCGCCGTCGCGCCGTGGCACATCACGCAGGTGATGTTGAACCGCTGCTGTCCGCGCTGCATCAATTCAGGCGTCACTTCGACCGGAATACCTGTTCCCCAGTGGTCGCCCATTTTGCCGGTGTTGTAGTAATCCGTGCCCTCACTAAAACTCGCCTCCGGATGCGTCCAGGGACCCTCAGGAAATTTCGAATTTCGAATTTCGAGTTTCGAATTTTTGCTTGGCATCTCGTAACCAATCGGCACCGTACCCGCGACCGGCAGACGCGGCCCGCGTCCATCAGCGAAGAAATCCAGCGGCGCCTGGGCGCGCACTTTCATCTGGCGCACCATGTCGGGAAAAACTTCCGTTGGCGGTTGCGTGCCTTTTTGCCCGCGAAATCCAAACACCGCGAGAATCGCGATCGTGCACAAAACAAAAATTACCAGGAAACCGCGCAGCATGTTCAGTCCTCGTGAACGATGGTGATGTGTTGCCCGCCGGTTTCTTCAAGTAACCGCGGCACGCCCTCTTCGGTAAAGCGCGGATCGCGCGCTTCGATCGCCAGGAAAAATCCGTCGTTGGTCACGCGGCTGAAGCGATCCCAGTTGAACATCGGATGATTCCAGCGCGGGAGGCGGTTCATGCCTTGCCAGGCAAAAAATGCTGCGAATGCGGAGAAGAGAATTGTAAGCTCAAACATGATCGGGAAAAACGCGGGAACGACCCAAAAGTTCCACGGCTTACCGTGCACATCGAGCCGATAGAGACCCCACGATGGCCCAAATTCAACTAACGCAGCAGTAAGCAGGCCCGAGACTCCGCCAAACAACACCCAGCCGCTCAACCACGATTTGCCAAGCCCCATCGCTTCGTCCATTCCATGGATGGGAAACGGAGAGTAAACGTCCCACCGCCTGAAACCCGCGTCCCGAACATGCTTGGCCGCTTCGTAAAGCGCGGCTGCGCTCGGATACTCCGCGGCCATGGCGTAAACATTGTGACCAAACGGAGTCTTCATTATCGGGTGCGCTCCTTTCCGCCGGGTGAAATCGATTGGATCCCCGGAGGCTCGCCATAATGCGGGTCCGCTTCCGGCACCGCGGTCTTCACTTCCGACATCGCGATCATCGGCAGGAAGCGTACGAAGAGCAGGAATAGCGAAGTGAAAATCCCGAGCGTGCCGATGTAGGTCCAGATGTCCACCCAGGTCGGATGAAAGACTCGCCATGACGAGGGCAGGAAGTCGCGGATCAATCCGCCGGCGATAATAATGAAGCGCTCAAACCACATTCCCGCGTTCACGCACATGGAGACGAAAAAAACGACCAGAACATTTCGTCGGCACCACCGGAACCAGAAAAGTTGCGGCGAGAGGCAATTGCAGAAAAGCATCCCAAACCACCAGTACCACCAGTAAGGACCGAAAACGCGATTCCAAGACGCGAATCGTTCGTAGGAATTTCCGCTGTAAAATGACACGAAAAATTCCATCATGTAGGAGTAAGCGACGAATGAGCCGGTCAACAAAATGATCTTCGCCATTTTGTCGATGTGCTGCGGAGTGATGATATCGTGCAATTTGAACATCGCGCGGCACGGCAGCAGCAGAGTCAACACCATGGCGAACCCGCCAAAGATCGCGCCTGCCACAAAGTAGGGCGGAAAAATTGTCGTATGCCAGGTCGGTATGATCGTCGTTGCGAAGTCGAATGATACGACGCTATGCACCGAGAGAACCAGCGGCGTGGAAAGACCGGCCAAAAGCAAATACGCCATTTCGTAATGACGCCAGTTGCGATTCGACCCGCGCCAGCCAAGTGCGAAAATTCCGAATAGGAACTTCCTGACCCGTGTGGTTGCCCGGTCGCGCAATGTCGCCAGATCCGGAACCAAACCGGTGTACCAAAATAAAACCGAGACGGTAAAATAGGTCGAGACCGCGAACACGTCCCACATGAGCGCGCTGCGAAAGTTTGGCCAGATGCCCCAGTTGTTCGGTATCGGCGCCAGATACCACGCCATCCAGAACCGGCCAACGTGGATGCCTGGGAAGATCCCGGCGCAAATGACCGCGAAAAGCGTCATCGCTTCTGCGGAACGGTTGATGGAAGTACGCCATTTTTGGCGCAGCAAAAACAAGATCGCCGAGATCAGCGTGCCGGCGTGTCCGATACCGATCCAGAAAACGAAGTTGGTAATGCCCCAAGCCCAGCCGACCGGGATCTGATTTCCCCATGTGCCGACGCCGGTGGAAATCTGATAGCCAATGCAAAAAAGTCCAAAGGTTGCAGCGCTTGCAGTGATCGTGAACGCTACCCACCACCAGCGCGGCGCGGTTTGTTCTACCACGCCGGAAATCCGCTCCGTGAGCCAACTAAAGTTGCGTCGGTTCAATACCAGCGGGATATGCGCAATTCGCCGCTCGGCCGCTCCAATCGTCTCTGTTGCTGGTGCTGCGTCCATGTTCAAATTGCTAATTGGGGAGAAACGCCCAACGCCCAACCTCCAACATCCAACGTCCAACTTTTCGCGCGCGCAGCGCGCCTTGGAGTGCGGCGGCTTGACACCGTTTTTGAACACTCACTGCCCAACGTACAATTGTGTGCATTGGGCGTTGAGCGTTGCTCGTTGGACGCTGAACAGTTTCGCCCAGAGAAACAGGCAAAATGCCTGTTAGGTGCACAGACAGGATGTCTCTGTTCCGTTTCATTCTGGTACCTTCTCCACCAAGCTTGCGACTCCGATGTTCTCCGCGTCCGGCATTTTCGGGTTTGGATTGCGAATGCGCGCCAGATAACTGGTGCGGGCCTCGACGTTCAAATAATCGAGCATCCGATAATTGCGGTCCTGCTGTTTCAATTTTGAAACGCGACTTTCCGGGATCCTTGATATCGCCAAAAACAATCGCCTCGGTGGGACAAGCCTGCGCGCACGCGGTGGTAAACGAATCGCGCGGGATGCGCGTATTTGCCGAAGCGCCGGCGCGCGCAAGTGCGGAGATCTTTGCTTCCTCGATCCGTTGCACGCAGTAGGTGCATTTCTCCATCACCCCGCGCATGCGCACAGTCACGTTGGGATTTTTTTGCATCTTGATCGTGTCCGGCGCGCCCTTGCTCGTCAGTGGCGCGAAATATTCTTCGTAGATGTTGAACGCTCCGACGACCTTTCTCTTGCCGACCGGTCGCTGATTGTAATCGAAATAATTAAACCGGCGCACCTTGAACGGGCAGTTGTTCGAGCAAAATCGCGTTCCGACACAGCGATTGTACGCCATGACGTTGAGACCGTCTTCGCTGTGAACGGTCGCATTCACCGGGCAAACGGTCTCGCACGGCGCGTTCTCGCAATGCTGGCAGGGTACCGGTTGATGCACCATCTCGGGATTCTCCGGCCATTCGCCCCGGTCCTGGTTGAATCGTTTGCGGCTAGCGTAATACCGATCGATGCGGATCCAGTGCATGATGCGGCCGTGCGCCACCTGCAACTTGCCGACGACCGGAATGTTGTTTTCCGCCTGACAGGCGATCACGCATGCGCTGCACCCGGTGCAAACATTCAAATCAATGCTCATCCCCCATTGCTGCGGCGCAGTCAGCGGAGGGTGCGTGTAAAGGCTTGGCGGCGGATGCGGCAGTTCCTCTTCGCCCGGAATTTTCTTGGCGAACTCATTGTTCGCGCGGTAGCCCTCCAGCGTCGCTTCCCGGACAAGACCGCGGCCTTCAATGCTGAAGTGTTCCTGCATGATGGACAACGGATAAGTGCGACCCACTTTGGTCACCTCGACGCTCTCGATTCCCTTGCCGCCTGCGGCCACGAAATGCGGATTTCCCGCCGTGCGCAGAAAATAGCCATTGAATCCTGACTGTTCCTCGATGCGCGCTCTTTCCTTCAGGTCAGCGCCTGCGTATGGCAGCTCGTAGAACTGTGGCATTTTTCTCCCCCAACCCAGAGGGATGGTCACCGAATTATTGGCGTGACCCGGCGACACGAGCGCAGCAATAACCAACTCGCGTTTTACAGGGGCGCCGCCGTTGCTTTTTTCATTAATGGCAATGCGCAGGAGGTCGCCGGTCAGCACACCCAGTTTTTCTGCAAACGCGGGGCCGATCAACGCTGCGTTGTCCCACGTGAGCCTTGTGATGGGATCGGGCAATTCCTGGAGCCAGCCGTTATTGGCGTACCGCCCATCGTCCATTTCGTAACTCCCGGTCAACACAATCTCGGGCGATTCCATTGAAGGCGCCGGTGGCGGGCTCCAGGAATCTCGCACCGGGGTTGCAGCTGCATTTGAATTAAACGACGGCGGCTGATCGCGACCCTGAACGTGGGCCGCAAAGCCGTCGTGAAGAAAGCGCGACCACGCGGTTTGAAAATCTCCCGGCGGATTGGTTCCGCGGAAAGTTTCCTGCACTAACTCGGGTCCCTCCGGTTTCGGTCCGCCGATCAATGCGTTAAGCAGCTCGATTTCCGAGAGACCGCCGAAAAGCGGCAGGATCATTGGCTGAATCGACAAGTAATCGCCGACTGCTGTGAGCGTGTCTCCCCACGATTCCAGATAGTGCGGAAGCGGAATGTGCCAATGACTGAGCGCCGAAGTAGCATCCTCGTGATAACCGAGCCGCACAATCTCCGGCACTTTTTTCTGGAGATCGCTCCAGTCGAGCGGGAGTTTCGTTTGCGGATCGTCAACCAATCCACGCGGCGCGTTATAAACAGGATCACCGCCGAGGATGAACAATTGCTTGATGCGGCCTGCGTTTATTTCTGTCGCGAGCTGCGCTATGCCGATTGTGCGCGGATTGCGCGGAATGTCGCGCACGATCAGCGTCTGCCCAAAATTTTTGAGCGCGCCGTTGATCGCGTAGGCAAGCAAGTGCACGGCAACTGGCTGACCCGGCCCCGCGAGAACCAGGCTCGCACCCGGTTTTGTAAGGAGATCACTTACGACGCCGCCAAGCCACTGGTCATCGAAAGTGTCTCCAGTTCCCGGACTTTGCAGATTGCCAACGAGCGCGCCCAGGCCGGCATCGCTTGTCGCGGCCACAATTTTCTGCGCAAGGGCGTGCGTGAACGCGGCGATCTGGCTGGCTGGGCAGCGCAGCCGATGATCGGCCATCGCGCCGGTGAGCGTGAACCGGTTCTCCACGACGTAAAGCCGATTCATGTTGTCCTTCGCAGAACTCACCCGTCGCCGCGATGTGAACGCGCGCACAGACTCGAGGTCGCCCTGGCCGCAATCGAGAAAATCGCTGTCCAACGCAAGAATCACATCCGCGCGATCGAGTTTCGGCAACACTCGCGCGTTGACGCCGAAGGCAGTTTGCACGGCAAGGTTCAGTTCCTGGCTCAGGCGCGGCTCGTACACGCACCACCGCACACCTGGGAAATTCTTTTCCAGTTCCGCGCGCAAACGCTCACGCGTGGGCGAATGTGTTTCTTCGACAAGAAACGCCAGCCCCTCGCCCTGCTGGTTGAGCAACGCCGTGCGAAGTTCGCCGATGTAGTTGTCGAAATCTTCGCGCTTGCTGGGTTTCCCCTTGTGAACGAATCGTTTCGATCGCGTCGGGTCGTAAAGGTCGAGGATCGACGCCTGAACAAAAGTGTCGGTCGCGCCTGCGCTGGCCGGGTGCAGTGGATTGCCATCGAGCTTGATTGGGCGCCCGTCCACCGTCGTGGCGATCAGTGGAATGCCTCCGGTACGGCGCGGCATCGCAGTGGCGTAATAGAGGAATTTCCCGGGAATGGTCCATTCTACATTTTTGGTAAAAGGAACCAGATGCAGTTCCGGGCGGCGACAACTCGTTAGGCCAACACCGGACAGCGCCATCGATGCGCCCATTAATTTCAAGAAATCGCGACGTGACCATTCGTCGCCGTTCAGTTCCGCCGCGCCCGGAGGGAATTCGCGTTCCAGCCATTGGCGAAATTCGGGGGTATCGTTTAACTCGCCCAAGCTGCGCCAGTAACGCTTTCCGCTTGGCGGCTCTGGTGGATGTTGAAATACGTGTTTCATCGGTGGCAACCCTGACAGTTTGTGGTGGGATTGATGTGCCAGCGCTCCTTCAGCGTCTGGCCGATCTCCGTTTGCGTGAGTCTTTTCTTCTTGGAGAAATCTTCACGCGCATCGCTTGGCTGACCGTATTTCGCTACAAACTCCACCGGCCTCACATCCTCCGGTTTCCAATCGAGATTGAAGACCTGCTCTTCCGGTCGCAAAAAATTTTCCGGATGCCGATGGCATTCCAGGCACCACGCCATGCTGTGCGGTTTGGCCAAATACACCGTAGACATGTGATTGA
This sequence comes from uncultured Verrucomicrobiae bacterium, assembly GCA_963840305.1. Classification (GTDB taxonomy): domain Bacteria; phylum Verrucomicrobiota; class Verrucomicrobiia; order Chthoniobacterales; family UBA10450; genus Udaeobacter. Next base: position 153,440 of record CAWIYE010000004.1, on the reverse strand, counting down.
CTGAGCCGTGGCAACTGAAACAACTGATGCCCCGGTTCACATGCGCGGCATGATTGTAATAGACGTAATCGACCGTGCGATAGATCCACACCCAATCGACCGGGTCGCCGCTCTTCCAGCTTTCGCGCACTGGCTCAAGCTTCGGGTTGTCCTTCTGCACCTGCGTGTGGCAATTCATGCAAGTCTGGGTGTTGGGGACATTCGAGTGCGCCGCCATCTCCACAAAGCTGTGACAATATCGGCAATCCATTCCCAGTTGCGTCACGTGAATGTCGTGCGGAAACGGCACCGGCTGGATCGGTTGATAGCCAACCTTCGTGTATTTTGGCGTTGCGTAGTACCACGTCGCTGCGCTCAATCCACAGACGATCACAATGCCGCACACCGCGAGCTTGAGCGGTATCCAATTCGTCCAGCGTGGAAAGAAATTTGCCATGATTACGAATCGGCAGCCGCGCTGACGAAGGTACTCCGCCACATCCGCCACGGCGGATTAGTCCTGTGGCGAACTGCCAACAAAAGAAAGCTGTACTCAGGATCTGGCTGGTTCAGACGCTGCAAAGGGTTAAGGTTAATTGCTCGTCCGAGGGGTAACGAGGATTCTATAAATAGGTTGCGAGAGGGCAAAATAAATTTCGTCGTTCATGTTGATTCAAAAATTCGCGTGCGACATCCGATCACGGCAGAACTCGCCCAAAGCGTCAAGCTCGGAAGATCGAATAAATCGTGATGACAGTGGCCGGTGGCAAAATTGTCTTGGGCGATTAACGATTGGATCGTCCAAAGAAGACACATGATGATGAGGGTCGTGACGCCTCGAAATCTAATAACGCGCGCGATGCTCGCACTCGCGTGTTTGCTTTGTTTTGCTGGTATGGGGTGATTGGCAATCGCTGGCCGCCGTCCCTGAACATGAGCATCCCGTTCCGGAGAAGCTTGGCAGTGTCCAGTTTCCTACTTCGTGCTCGAGCAAAGCACAAAAAAGTTTCGAGCGAGCGGTGGCACTTTTGCATTCGTTCGCATACTCCGCGGCGGAAAAAGAATTTCGGGACGTAGCAGCTAAGGATCCCAATTGCGCTGCCCCGCACTGGGGTGTCGCCATGACTTATTTCCATCAGCTGTGGGAGCCACCGGTTGCGCCGCAAAACATCGCTCGCGGACTTGCTGAAATCGAACAGGCGAAGAGGCTCAGCAGCTCGGATCGCGAGCGCGGATTCATCGACGCCCTGAGTTTGATTTACGTGAACGCCGATTCGCTGCCTTACGAGGAACGGCTGAATCGTTACACGCAGGCCATGCGCAAGCTTGCGGGACGTTATCAGGACGACGCCGAGTGCCAGATTTTTTATGCGCTCGCGCTCATCGCCTCGGCGCCTCCGAACGACGCGAGCCATGCAAAACAGAAAGAGGCCGCTGCGATCCTCGAACCGTTATTCAAGAAATATCCGCAGCATCCTGGCATCGCGCATTACCTGATTCACGCCTGCGACAATGAAGAAATGGCGCAGCAACGGCGTGGCGGCCGCGAAGGCGTACTCGCAAATCGCGCCCTCGGCGCCACACGCGTTGCACATGCCATCGCACATCTACACGCGACTGGGAATGTGGGAGGAATCGATTGCTTCAAATCTGGCGGCACAAAATGCTGCGCGCCAACAAGGCGACAAAGGCGAGGAACTACACGCGATGGATTATCTTGTTTATGCCTATCTCCAACTTGGCCGTGACGGCGAGGCCGCGCGCGTGCTTGATGAAGTACGCGCTATGAGCGCGCTAGACGGCAGCGATTTCAAGATCGGATACGCGGCGAGCGCGATGCCCGCGCGCTACGCGATCGAGCGCCGCCAGTGGTCAGATGCGGCGCAACTCGTTCCAGTCGATAAGGCGTCGCCGCAAGTCTCGGCAGTCACGCTTTGGGCGCGAAGCGTCGGACTCGCCCGCAGCGGAAAACTGGCTGCGCAGACAGGAGATCGAGAAATTAACAAGCGCTTACGAAAAATTGCGCGCGGCCAAAAATGATTATTGGGCGACGCAAGTACACGTGCAGATCAATGAAGCGCTCGCATGGGTCGCGCAGGTTGAAGGAAAAGCCGACGAAGCTCTCAAGCTAATGCGTGCGGCTGCCGATGAAGAAGACGCCATCGAAAAACGTCCCGTTACACCCGGAGCGATTGTTCCAGCGCGCGAACAACTTGGTGATCTTCTACTCGAAACAAATCACCCGCGGGAAGCCATCAAAGAGTTTGAGCATGCGCTCACGATGACTCCGCAACGTCGTGGCGCATTGATGAGCTTGGGTCATGCCCGCGAGATGATCGCTTCTGCGGAGCCGACTAAAAACTAAGGTCGCAGTCCTACTTCTGGCCTTATGGAAACCAAAATCTCCCGGACTTCATCACGTCACCGCGATTGCCAGTGATCCACAGCGCAATCTGGATTTTTACGCTGGCGTGCTCGGACTGCGCTTCGTCAAGCGCACCGTGAATTTCGATGATCCCGGCACGTATCATTTTTATCTCGGTGATGCGCGCGGAACCCCTGGCACAATCATGACGTTTTTCGCGTGGCCGGGCGCGCGACGCGGAATCCGCGGCACAGGCCAAGTCGATGCTGTGGCATTCGCAATTTCAAAAAACTCAATCGACTACTGGCTAGACCGCTTGAAGCAAGAACATGTGCCTGCGGAAAAAACGAGTCCGCGATTTGATGAGGAACTGATTCGCTTTATCGATCCCGACGGCCTGCTTATTGAATTGATCGAATCGGCTGCGCCTCCAAACGTCGAGCAATGGCACGGCAGTTCGGTGCCGACAGAACATTCGATTCGCGGATTTCACAGCGTCTCCGCGGCTTTGGAGGGATACGAACGCACTGCAAAATTGCTGACGGAAAGTTTTGGTTACCGATTGGTTAATCAGTCGAATAATCGCTTTCGATTCGCTTCCCAAAATCAAACTGTCGCCGGTCGCGAGATCGACCTGATTTGTATGCCCGACGCGCACCCCGGCCGCGTCGCTGCCGGCTCTGTTCATCACATCGCCTTTCGCGCGCGTGACGACGCAGAACAGCGGCAATGGCGGGAGCATCTTGTTTCCCTCGGATACAACGTCACGCCGGTGATCGATCGCATTTATTTTCATTCAATCTATTTCCGCGAACCGGGTGGCATTCTTTTCGAAATCGCGACCGACCCGCCGGGCTTCACCTTGGACGAAGACTTGAATCAACTCGGCGAAAGTTTGCGACTTCCGCCGTGGCTGGAGTCGTCTCGCGCGCAAATCGAAAAAGTTTTGCCGCCGATCGCGCCTCCTACAAAGCAATGACGCCGGATTTTATCCACGAGTTCGTTCCCGGTTCTTCAAATCGCACGCTGCTGCTCCTGCACGGCACCGGTGGGAATGAGCGCGATCTCATTCCGCTCGGACGCGAGCTTGACCCGAACGCGGCGTTGCTGAGTCCACGCGGAAAAGTTTTGGAGAATGGCATGCCGCGATTTTTTCGGCGACTGGCCGAGGGCGTATTCGATTTGGAAGATCTACAAAAGCGCACGCACGAGCTGGCTGATTTTGTCGCGGCAGCGGCGGATCGCTACGACATCGACAACAAGAACATCATTGCGGTCGGCTACTCGAATGGCGCGAATATCGCCGCGAGCGTTTTGTTACTGCGCCCGGAAACTTTCGCCGATGCGATTCTGCTTCGCGCCATGGTGCCGCTTGAGCCGGAGAAGCTACCAAGGCTCGCGAACACTCACGTTTGGATTGGAGCTGGAAACCACGATCCAATCATCCCAACCTCGGAAACGCAGCGTCTCGTCGAGCTTCTTAGAACTGCTGGTGCGGACGTCACCGTCCGATTTCTCAACGCCGGACATGCATTAACGGCCGCCGATATTTCGCTGGCCCACGATTGGCTGCACAAGCTGTGAGCTGCGCAGCGATTCCGTTGCTGTCTGGCCTCAGAGAAATGGAAGCGGGACCACTTCTACCGGAATTGGCTTGGCAAAATTCTCCGCCGAGAACGCATCTAATTTGGTGCCGGAGCTGTTAAACCCGCGTTTCACGTATCCGAGCGCGATTTCCTTTCCGATTCGTTCGCTGCGCGTTGCGCTCGTGATCCAGCCGACTTCTCTTCCCGCTGCCGAAGGAGCGGCAAGTTTCATTCCCGGCTGGAGCGGGACATCATCGAGGGAAATCAATCCGCATAAGCGTTTGTTCGTCTGGCCTGACATCTTTATTCGCGAGATCACTTCCTGGCCGATGTAGCAGCCTTTATCGTAATCGATCGTCCGTTGTTCCAGATTGGCTTCGATCGGGATAATCTCCTCCGTCAGTTCGGAGCCCCAGCGAGGAATACCCTGCTCGATTCGCATAACCTCTGCCGCAGCAGAATCGAAAAAGGCAAACGCCAAGGTTAATTGTTGCCAGACAGCATCATGACGAGCCGCATCGCTCCAGATGTCCCAGCCTGGTTCGGCGAAGCGGCGCACGGAAACGATGCGTCCATGCTCAGCGGTTGGCGATTTTTCTGACAGAACGTGAAACATCGAGAATTGGTCGGTGACGTCCTCAATTTGGACATCGTCCGCAATGATGTAGCGATCCAGTCGGGTGCGCAGTGTTTCGCGAAGCTCCGGCTCGGCGTCCAACGAAAAGGACTCTCCTTGTGCACTAACGAAAAGGTGGCCATTCATCTTGCCTTTCGGATTGAGCACGCACGCCTCGATGGCGACCGTTTCAGTCGCCTTGCGCAAATCGTTTGTGATTTGTCCGTTGAGGAACCGAAATCGGTCCGTCCCGGTGAGGCGAAACTTTGCGCGCGCGGAGAGGTCGAGAAAAATCGCTTGCTCGGTTTGGAACGATTGCCTCATCCTTGTCCGGACGAAAACCGGCTCAGCAGTTGTCTAAGGAAGCCACGGCGCAATGGTGACGCTGTATGAGCCGATCCGTCGCCTGCTCCGCTGAAATTGACCAAAGGCCGCTGCGCACTGATCGCCCTTGCATCTTGCGGTTCGAGGACCGGTGTCGCCGATGCTGTCGTAGTAGTTGCTGGCTCGCCGGCGTCACTTTGGTCGCCCTGTGCTTCCATTTGCAGCTCTTCGTAAACATGCTGAAGCACTATCGTACAAAAATTTGTGCGCCACTGCCGAATAATCATAATCCCCGTGACCCCATTGCATTTGCTCAACCAACTGGTCGCGAGCGGCAGCGGTCAATCCGAGGTCCAGATAACGCGACAAAGCGATCTGATTGGCAATCTGCATATCTTTCAGCATGTGCTTAACAGAAAAGTGCGGCTCAAAATCGCGGTCGAGCATCTTCGGCAGTTTCATCGCCAGCGTGCCTGAATGACTGGCGTTGGCCCGCATTGCTTCGACGAATTTTTCCAGCGGCACTCCTACCGCTTGGACGAGCGCCAGAGCCTCCGCCGCGGCCTGGACGCTTGCGGCCGTGATCATGTTGGTTGCAATCTTGATCGCGCTGGCCTGGCCAACTGCTCCGATCTTGACAATCTCTTTGCTGCTGGCCTCGAGGACGGGACGCGCTTCCCGCAACACTGTGTCGGTTCCGCCAATGTAATAAACCAGTTCGCCCTTTTCCGCCGCAGGCTTGCTTCCGGTAAACGATGCCTCGACAAACTGGGCTCCCCGACTTTCGACGATTTCCGCCGCAGCACGCATCGAATCTGGAGCGACCGTTGAATGCGCAAGGACAATGTGCCGCGGCACAAGGTCTGCGCTTAGCTGCTCGACGGTCTGCAGCAGAGCTTCGTCGTCGGACACGAAGATCTGAATGTAATCACAAAGGTTCGCCAGTTCGCCTGGCGAGCCGACAAAATTTGGCACGGGTCGCGGCGACCGGTTCCAAACAAAAACCGGAAACCCTCTGCGGCGAAGATGTGCGGCCACTGCGCGACCGATGATCCCGAGGCCGATCACACCAACGTTCTTATGCGTTGGGTGAGACGTAGATGCGAGGCGCTCCATGTAGGGGTAATTTACGATCAGACTGCCGGAAAACGTCGCAACAGGCAATGCGGAAATTTAAAGAATGACGAAGTCCGAATGTCGAGATCCGGAGCAATGACCAATGACGAAGTCCGAAGTATTCGCGCTTTGCTCCACGGAGTTTGAGCGTTCGTTGATGATTGCCATTCGTGCTTCGTCATTAATTCGTGATCGGTCATTCGGGTTTCGTCATTAGGCTCATTTTAGCGCGAATTCAGAGAGATAATAGAGGGCAACAGAACCGACGATCTGGAGACTCTCCGCGCTGATTTTGTCTATTGTATCACCTGCGGTGTGCCAGGGCGGATAATCAAAATCAATGATGTCGAGCGTCGGAATCCCGGTCGCGTTCAGCGGCACGTGATCGTCGATCAACTCACGGTCCAGGTACGTAAAGTAGTTTCGCAACTTTAGCGTGTCGGCCGCTGCAAAAACATCGCGGGCCATCTCCGCAGGAGAATCTGAGGGAAGCGTGATGCCGAGCGACCGGTCGCCAACCATGTCGAACAAGAGGCCGCCACGAAATTGTCGGGCGCTTTTCAGTTCTCTGGCAAAATAGCGGCTCCCGTACAAACCGTCCTTCTGAGAAAACTGCTCGTAGGCTTCCTCGCCATCGAAAAAGACCAGCTCAATTTTTCTGGCTAGATCCGGATGCTGCCCGATTACCCGGGCTAATTCCAAGAGCAAGCCTGTGCTGGAGCCGCCGTCGTTGGCCCCGACAAACCGAATGGTATCGAACATTTTTGTGTCGTAATGCGAGCACAACAGAAACGAGGGAGACGCCGCCTTCTCCTGCGCAGAAAATTGGGCAATCAAATTTACGAACTGGATTTTGCCTCGCGGAGTGTCGTCACTGAATGCCTGGCGCGTCACATGCCAACCGGAGCGATGAAGTTGATCCTCGATATAATCTCTGGATTTCTCGATAGCCTTGGATCCAGCTGGGCGCGGCCCGAAATCAACAAGTCGTTGAACATTAGCAAAGGCTTTTTCGCCGGAGAATTCTTTCCAAATGTCCGGTGCATCCGCCTTTGCCATTGATATCGCAAACATAAAAAGCAGAACCCCCGCGGGAAGTGCAATCGCTGTTCGATTATTCATGATTTCAAGGATTGGCGGTCCTAACACTCAACGCCAAATGACGCGAAGCAGCAAAGTCAGGCTTCACTGGGCGGCAGCCCCAAAGCAGTAACGATGCGCTGAAGGTCGTCCGCTCCGTAGTACTCGATCTCAATCCGTCCACGTTTGTCTCCGTGATGGATGACGACGTGTGTGGCCAGATGTTGTTGCAACCGGTCCTGTAAATCTGCTACTGCCGTTGTCGTCGCGCTGAGGTCGATCCCGGCGCGCCGAGATTTCCGCCGTGAGCGTCCGATCCCGAGCTGGCGGGCAACCAAACGCTCCGTGGAACGTACCGTGGCGTTGCGTCGCAAAACTGTTTCGGCAGCAAGCAGTTGCTCCTCCTGAATTTTTAGTGCCAGCAGCACTTTCGCGTGACCCACTGAAAGCAAATTCTGAGCTAGCCAGACTTGCACCTGCGGATGCAGATCCAAAAGCCGCAGCGCGTTCGCCACCGCCGCCCGACTCCTCCCCACTTTGAGTGCGATGTCCTCCTGCCGCATGCTAAATTCGTTGGCTAGCCTGGCGTAGCCCTGGGCTTCCTCAATCGGGTTGAGATCTGCCCGCTGCAGATTTTCAATCAAGGACAGCTCGAGCACCTCCAAATCGTTGGCGCTTCGAATTATCACGGGCACCGTGGCAAGGCTGATCTCCTGCGCCGCGCGCCAGCGGCGCTCGCCCGCGATTAGTTCAAATCGCGCACCCTTCTGACGGACAATAAGCGGTTGAATAATGCCATGCTGCCGAATCGAATCGATCAATTCCTGCAACGCTTCGCGTCCAAAATCCTTGCGCGGCTGTAACGCGCTCGGGACTATGGCTGCCAAATCGATCTGATGTACTCTGTCGCCCGACGCCTCTCCATCTGTGCGCGCGGCGACCGAAGGCGTACCAATGAGGGCGCCAAGACCCTTACCGAGACCAGACCGTGCCATGCGCCTGAGGCTACCGGAACAGCCTCAGCAACGCAAACAGCAATCCATGGCCCACCAGCCAGGGATTGATACAACATTCTGCAGGGCGCCTCTGAGACGCGGGAGAAGGCCAGGCGCTCCCTTAAAAAAATTTCTGAAAAAGCATTGATGCCCACACGCGAGATGCGGTATCAATGCGATTGGCCATTTAGAATGGCTTTAAAACGGACAAGGAACTTTTGCCCGGTAGGGTCCTTTGTCTGTTTGAAGCCCAGTGATAAAAACCCACAAACACGACCGGGAAAGAGAAAGAACAGATCCCATGTATTCAATCATTCAACTTAAAACCTTAGTCTCATGCGGACGAGAACCGGCTCGCTCGCTGCCATCAGGACGCGGGTTGCTTCTCATCCCGCTCGTCCTAGTGTGCTTCGCGTTTGCGGCACAAATGCAAGCCGCGCCACAGCCAGAGGTAGTGCCCTCACCGTTACCCAACTATCCGTATCCAGACGGGTGCTATCAAAACTTCACAACCGCGGAAGGGTGCAATGCGCTTTTCAACCTGACTGACGGCGCTGGAAACACAGCAGCTGGTTGGTATTCGCTCTATGAGGATACCACCGGCAGCTACAACACCGCTCTTGGCGGCGGAACGCTCGTCCTCAACACTGCGGATTCCAATACGGCCACTGGCGCTGCAGGGCTTTTGCTCAACGGCGACGGCACACAGAACTGCGCCTACGGAACAAACGCCCTTGTCTTTAACGGATTCGGCGTGACGGGGGCCGACTTCAACAACGGTTTCGGCGCCTTTGCGCTTTATAACAACAGCGACGGATACCAAAACAACGCTGTTGGCAATCACGCGCTCTTCGAAAACATTCACGGCGCAGGAAACACTGCCGTAGGCGATGAGGCGCTGCAGAATACTGACTCAAGCGGAAACGCCACGGGCAATATTAACACGGCCGTAGGTGCTCAGGCGCTCCTGTCCAACGTCGATGGCGATTCAAACAACGCCGTCGGCTATTCGGCGCTGGAAAACCTTACCGATGATGCATCGCAGAACAACGCGATGGGCACTTATGCGCTGGTAAATAGTACCATCGGCGCTGCAAACGCTGCCGTTGGTGACTCGGCATTCATGAACAGCACAACCGGCTCATTTAACACCATCATCGGCTGGCATGCAGGCACAGGCACCAGCGTCGATGGCAGCGATGACATTTATATCGGAGCCACCTCTGGCCCTGCCAGTGGTGCCGAAAACGGCACCATCCGCATCGGCGACCCTGGGTTTGTCTCGGCTTGCTGGATCGCCGGTATCGCCGGCCAGACCGCTGCAGGCGGCAGCCCCGTGTACATCACCGCAACTGGCAAGCTCGGCACATTGACGTCTTCAGCCCGATACAAGGACAACATCAAGCCAATGGATAAAGCCAGCGAATCCATCTTCGCGCTGAATCCGGTCACCTTCCGCTACAAAAAGGCGATCGACGCTAACGGAACGCCGCAGTTCGGATTGGTGGCCGAGCAAGTCGCCAAAGTGAATCCTGATCTGGTAATCCGCGATCCCAATGGCAAGCCATACACGGTGCGCTACGAAGCGGTAAACGCGATGTTACTCAACGAGTTTCTCAAAGAGCATCACACCGTGCAAGAACAGCAGGCCAAAATGGCCTTGCAGGAAAGCCAAATCGCAGCGCTGACTGCCAGCCTCAGAGAGCAAGCCACGCAGATTCAAAAAGTGAGCGCTCAGCTTGAAATGATTAAGCCGGCGCCCCAAGTGGTGGAGAATCGATAAAGCTGTTTGCCAGAGGCGCTGTTTAGAGAAGTCAGCGCTTTCTGGATACAGTTCTAACAGGCGGCCAATTAACCAGGCCGTGCCATGCGGCTGAGGTCTTCGGAATAGCCTCAGCACGCAAATGGTGACCCGCGTACCGCGTACATTCGCTCGATGATTGAGGCAACATTTCGGAGGGCGACGACGCCAAGGAGGCGAGGTGCTCCAAAAAAATTCTGAAAAAACTATTGACACCCACGGGCGAAATTCAGTATGAACGCGGATGTCTCCAAAACAGACAAAGGACTTTTGCCCGGTAGGGTCTTTGTCTGTTTGGAGTCCAATCATCAAAAAACAAATAAACACGACCGGGAAAGAGAAAGAACAGATCCCATGTATTCAATGGTTCAACTTAAAACGTTAGTCTCATGCGGACGAGAACCGGCTCGCTCGCTGCCTTTACGGCGCGGGTTCCTTCTCATCCCGCTCGTTCTGGTATGCTTTGCTTTTGCGCCGCAAATGCAAGCCGTCAGTCCGACGCCGGATGGGTGCTATCCCGGGTTCACGACCGCGGAAGGGTGCAGTGCGCTTAATTCCCTCACCACAGGCGCTGGAAACGGAGCATTTGGCTGGTATTCGCTCTTTGTCGATACCACCGGCAGCTACAACACCGGTCTTGGCGCCGGAACGCTGGTCCTCAACAATGCTGATTCCAATACGGCCTCTGGCGCTGCCGCACTCTTGCTCAACGGCGATGGCACACAAAACTGCGCCTATGGAACAGACGCGCTTGTCTATAACGGATCCGACGGCTCGGGTGCCGACTACAACAGCGGTTTCGGAGCCTTTGCGCTGTTTAGCAACACTGACGGATATACCAACAACGCTGTTGGTAATCACGCGCTTTTCCAAAATATTCACGCCGCCGCAAACACCGCCGTAGGCGATGAGGCGCTCCAGAATAATGACTCAACCGGAAACGCCTTTGGCAACAGTAACACGGCCGTCGGCGCTTCGGCGCTCAACAGCAACACTGATGGCGATTCCAACAACGCCGTCGGCGCGTCTTTCTTGGTAGGTGCGCTCGGAAGCAATACGACCGGTGTGCAGAACCAAGCCATGGGTAATGACGCGCTGGGCAGTAACGACGACGGCTCTTCAAACGTTGGCATAGGCGACTCAGCATTTTTCGACAACGTGCACGGTTCATTCAACACCGTCGTCGGCTGGGATGCCGGCCTCGGCGTTGAAGGCGAAGACAACATTTATATCGGTGCCACCTCTGGCCTCCCCGGTGGCGGTGCTGAAACCGGCTCCATCCGCATCGGCGACCCTGGCTTCATAACGGGTTGCTGGATCGCCGGTATCGCCGGTGCACCAGTCGTGGGCGACCAGGTCTGCGTGGATGTAAACGGCCAGCTCGGCGTATGTGATCCTGGTGGTGCCGCCTCGCCTCACTCGATGAAAGCGCCTCGCTCGAAAGAGTTGCTCAAACAGCGTCACGCCATGCAGCAATTGAAGACCACGACCGAAAAACAGGCGGCAACGATTGCTTTGCAGGAACGTCAAATCCAGAGCCTGACCGCGGCGCTCAAACAGCAAGCTGATCAAATCCAGAAAGTAAGTGCTCAGCTTGAAATGATTCGCCCCATGCCTCGGGTAGTAAACAATCAATAACACTGTTATCAAGGAGCGCTGTTAGAGAAGTCAGCGACTCTTGGATACAAAATTCAGCCGCCGCGCGAACCCGCGCGGCGGCTGTTTTGTTTTATGGGAAAGGGTGAGCGTCCCAATAACCCACGGAGCAGCGGCTTGGGCAGCCCCGAAAGCTTTCGGGGCTGGGAAGCGTCGTTCCTTGCAACCGCGGCAGAGTAGAGACAGCCGCTCCTTGTGCATAGCGTAGCGGACTCGTCCATCATACGCGGCGTTCAAGCGCATTTTGATTCCATTGCCTCTCCGCCGAAGATACCAAATTTGCTACACCGCGAAGCTTTCAGCACCGCATGACGAAGCCGATCCCTCAATCCTTTTACGCTTGGTCATTCGCCCGATCCGGATGACGCGTTCATGTTTTATGCGATCGCGAAAAATAAAATCGATCTCCATGGTTATCGGTTCGATCACAGGCTGGAAGATATTCAGACGCTGAATGAGAGGGCGCGAGCGCGGCGAGCTGCATATTTCCGCGATCTCAATTCACGCGTACGCCTATGTCGCGGATAAATACGCGCTGCTGCCGTCTGGCGCGAGCATGGGCGATGGATACGGACCAATCGTTGTAAGAAAACGCCCTGCCGGCCGTGGCCTTGGCGAAGGCGGACCAACGCTCAACTCCGATAAATCGCGAGCAGGCGTCCAACGTCCAACGTCTAATGAGAATTCAATGAACGAGGCGCTTAAATTCTTGAATGGCAAGAAAATTGCGGTGCCGGGCGAGATGACGAGCGCGTTTCTGACCTTACAGCTTTTCCTGGGAAAATTCGATTATGTCGTGGTGCGGTTCGATGAAATCTTTGACGCAGTCAAAAGCGGCCGCGCTGACGCCGGTTTAATCATTCACGAGGGACAACTCACCTACGCGCAATCCGGTTTTGAAAAGATTGTCGATCTTGGAGAGTGGTGGAAGCGCGAAACGGGCTTGCCATTGCCTCTGGGTGGCAACGTCGTGCGCAAAGATATCCCGCCGGCAGTCCGCCACGATCTCAGTGAAATTATTCGCGAAAGCATCGATTACGGTTTGGCGCATCGAGACGAAGCGGTGCGCCATTCGCTGGCCTACGCGCGCGACATGGGCGCGAAACTTACCGGTCAATTCATCGGCATGTATGTGAATGAGTTTACTCGAGATTATGGTGAGGCCGGACGCGCAGCTATACACAAATTTCTGACCGCTGCGCACGATAAAGGCTACATCGACGTTCCAATCGAACTGGAATTCGTCGAATAAATCGTCGGTTGCTTCGGCTCGGAGCTTTTCACTAATGAGGTCAAGCGCGAGACCTTTGCCGAGTTGATCGAGGAGATCCGTAACTTGAAAAAGAGGCCTTCGCGCCGTTCAGCGAGCAGCCATTTATTGGTGCGGTGTTGCTTAACTCGGGCAGCTTGGGTGTGGTGGTGGTAGGCCAGCGTTTGCTAGATCTTTCTTAAGTAAATATTACCTAAGAATTTTCTTGCCACGCGATTCACTCGGGGGTTTCAATGGTGGCGCGGTGAAGGCGCTGGGAAAAGGCAGAGACGACGTTCTCCGTCTCGCGCGAGTCGGAGGCTGGCTTTTTGCGTGCGTGGCTCTCGTCAGTTGCACAAAAAACGAGCCGGTCGATGAAGCGAAAGCAGCGGGCAAAAGTACCGCCGATTTTCCGCAGATCGCTGCCGACATTTTCAAACCGATGGACGGCGGCATCGAGCTTTCTCCGGAGGAAATCATGGGGCGCAACACATGGAACCTCTGGAGTGGCGGCAATCAACGTTTTTGGAATCATGCCTCGCAGGACAGCTACGGACTGATGGATCTCTTGAAGATGCTCGACAACCGAAAATTTCCACGCGGTGAGCGCTTCACAACTCTCGGTGTCGTGAATGAACCTGGTTTCCGCGCGCCAAGCAAGCCGGACGAATTCGGCTTGTGGCTTGATGAACAAGTAGAACCGGAACCGGCAGGCATCGACCCAAATGTTTACGGCAAACCTTCCGGCGTGCTTGGCTTTCGGCTTTTTCCAAATCCGGAATTTAACGAGGAAGCGCGCGCGAAATGGGACGGCAAACGGTTCTACGAGGACGCGGCTTATTACAACAACAATAAGCTCATTCGACCCTATCGCGTTGGCGTAGCCTGCGGCGCCTGTCACATCGCGCCGAATCCAAGCAATCCGCCCGCCGACCCGGAAAATCCGCGCTGGGAAAATCTCGCGTCGGCAATTGGCAATCAGTACATCAACGAAGGAAAAGTCTTTGCCTGTAACGTTGAGAAGGGCGGATTTTTTTACGAAATGCTGGCCGCCCAGCCGCGCGGCACTTCCGACACTTCGCGGATCGCGACTGATCACATCAACAATCCGAACGCAATCAACCCAATCTTTTTGCTGGCAGAGCGGGAACGCATCGCAAAAAACGCGACTTCGGAAAAAATGGCAGGCGGCACGCTCGCTTTGCCGGGAGAAACAGAAGAGATGCCGGTGCCGCATATTTTAAAGGATGGCGCGGATTCCATCGGTGTACGCGGTGCAACGATCCGCGTTTACGTCAACATTGGCATGTTTTCGGAGTATTGGTTAACGCGGCACAACCGCTTGATCGGATTGAAGCCGCAACAGCCGTTCGAGATTCCTTACGCGCGCAAGCATTCGGTTTTCTGGCGCGCCACCGAGGAGCGGCTCGACAACATCGCTGCATTTTTCCGCAGGCTGAAACCGTTTCACCTCGCAGACGCGCCCGGCGGACAAGCTTACATCACGACGGATTCAGCCGTGATGACGCGCGGGAAAGAAGTTTTCGCAGAAAGCTGCGCAGTATGTCACTCAAGCAAACAGCCGGCGCCAAGTATCGATCCGCGGTCCGGCGAAGGGAAAGCCTGGTTCCGGGCGGAAGTGATAAAGCCCGATTTCTTGGAAAATAATTTCCTGTCGGACGATAAGCGTTATCCCTTGACCAAGATCGAGACCAACTCGGCGCGCGCCTTCGCGACAAACGCAAAAACGCATCACATCTGGGACAACTTTTCTTCGCAGACCTACAAAGAACTTTCACCGGTGGACGAACTGGAATTCTTCAACCCGTTTGATGAGACGCATCCGATCAATTTCAAACCGAAAGATAGAAATGTCGCTCCTGGCTATTATCGTACGCCGTCGCTGGTGAGTCTCTGGAGCTCCGCGCCGTTTTTGCATAACAACATGCTGGGAAAATTTACCGGCGATCCTTCCGTGGCGGGCCGCTTGGACGCGTTTAACGACGCGGTGGAAAAATTACTCTGGCCGGAAAAACGGCTGAACAAAGATTCCATCTGGCGAACCCAAAACGAATGCTCATTCCATTTGCGCAAGGAATTTGTTCCGCCACCATTTGACAAGCTCGCAGGCCCGGACGGTTACGTAACAATTGGACGAATTCCAAAAGGAACGCCCATCAATCTGCTGGCAAATCTGGAGCCGGATTTCCAACACGCGGGCGCATTCCTCCAAGCCGCAGGAAAATTGGTGAAGATGAACGCCGAGAACCTTTCGCCTGAAGCAGCCGACGCCGAGCTGCGCAAACTGGTTCCCGACCTTATCGCGATGAACAAATGTCCAGACTTTATTGAGGACAAGGGCCACTACTTCGGCACAGATTTGTCTGACAACGACAAGCGCGCGCTGATTGAATATCTGAAAACGTTCTGATCAACGTCAAATCCAACAAAAGGAGAAAATATGGCTGTCACCGTTGCAGAAATGTTGAAAATGTCGCAGGCACAGCTCGACGACCTGTTCACTCAAAGTCCAACCGGCGAAATCCCAAGCGGTGAGGCGAAAGGCACCGCCATCATCGCACCGGGAACGACTTACACACAGGACATGGCCAATTTCGTAAATCATTTTGCATGGCAGGGCAAAATTTTCGATCCAGCAAAGGGAATCTTGCGAAACAAGATTTTGCCATTTGGGCTGAACGCGATCATCGCCAAGGTGTACAAAGGCCCCAGTTGGATGGATGACAAAGAGTGCATCGTTCTCGATTATTCGGAGACTTCGTTGGTGGCGCACTGGGTGCGTGACGAGATTCGTGAAGTCGCACCGCACATTTATCTCGGCAAAGTTTATTTGGGCAAAAAGCGATTGATCGATTTCGCTCTCGAGTTTCCGGCACCGACTTAGTAAATCGTACGGCCATGCGAGGCGCCGTGAATTCGAACGTCAGTCGCCCAATACCGCGCGCCAATACAGGCTCGTGGTTTCTAAATTGGGTGAGCGACACGGTTATGTTCCTTTTGCAGAGGGAACGCCGGATTGATCCCTGGATACGCCCGGCATTCGATGCCACACTTCGCGATCCGATCGCGCGCCTGGTCACATGGTTGATCAATAAGCAACGTAAGGACGAAGGCTTAAAAATCGCCGAGGAAAAACCGCTGCCTAACGAGGAGGAGTATCTCAACTCCGTAATCGAGAGCTTTACAACGCAGATGCGAGGACTCTGGAAACCCGGCGGGTTTGAGCGCGGCGGCAATACCAAAACACAGGGAATCGTCAGAGGCGAATTTATCGTTCACGACAATCTTCCGCCACAGTTCCGTCACGGCATCTACGCCAAGCCGCAATCGTTTCGTTGCTGGGTGCGCTTTTCCGGACCGGGTCCTTACATCACGCCGGACATCGACGACGTAGGCTTCATGAGCATCGGCATCAAACTTCTGGGCGTGCCCGGGACGAAGTTGATGGACCAGGAGAAATTCACCCTCGACATGTTTGGCGTTTCCACGCCCACATTTGTCACACAAGACATAAAGTCGAATGCCCACCTCCAAAAATGGAGCGTCAAAAACGCGCAAATTTTTCACTTCGTTAATTTCGAGCAACCGCACATAGCGGACATGATCATGCAGGGGTTATGGGTCAAAACCCAGAGTAGCCCGTTTGAAGCGCCGTATTTTAGCTGTGTGCCTTATTTGTTAGGCGAAGGCCAGGCGATGCAATATTCGGTCTGGCCGAAGACGAATAAAAAAACTCCGATCCCGCGACTGCCCTTCCGTCCGCCAGACGATTACCTGCGCGATGCAATGATGAAGGCGCTGAACGAAGGAGACGTGGAAATGGACTTTCGCTTGCAATTGCAGACCGATCCGTTCCTGATGCCGATCGAGAACAACGGGGTGCTCTGGCCGGAGCGACTTTCGCCACGGCTTTCAGTAGCAACGCTGCGCCTGCCAAAGCAGCAGTTCAATTCGCCGGCACAGATGGAATTTGCCAAACAGCTCTCCTATAACCCGTGGCATACCATCGCCGAGCATCGCCCCCTGGGTAATCAAAGCCGTGCCCGGCGGCGGATGTATCTCGAGTTATCGACGCTACGGCACAACATGAATAACGTCCCTCATTACGAGCCTACCGGTGACGAGGTTTTTCAGTAGGAGACCATGACTCCGCAGTCGAACTTCATGGTTCTCGCGCCGATTAATTCCGAGCGAGAGAATGAGCTTCGACAATTGCTCGATTCGATAAACGATGGACCGGGGCGCGTTAACCCGAATAACGCGCTAATTCCGTTTGCCCAATTCGAAAAGCTGCACTTCGCGCGGCTGCTGATTCTCGATGACAATTCGCTGGAGGATCGGGCCATCTACGGCCTGTGGAGCGATTTCCCGCTCCAATTCGCATTTCTCGGAGATATCGACGGCGACGAGGAGACTTTCCTGAAGGAGTTGGCCCAGCGCGCGCCGGAAGGTTTACGCCGGTTGTTTTCCTGCTGCCGCGATTTTGACCCTGGCAGTGATCTCCTCGGGTGGATGAAGCGGCACCGCAGTCCTGCGATCGCCAATTTCGTGAACTGCCGCGGACGAACGGTGCGCCGGATTCGCGAAGAGGCGCAGTTGCAAGAGACGCTCGATCGTTACCTCGCGGAAAATGCTGCAACGCTCGACCGAATGTCCGCGAGGGAAGTTCACGCGAAGCTATCCGAATTCGTCGCAGCAGAGAAATCAGCGGGACGCCTCACGTTGTCCAGCGAAAGCCCGACGCCGATAGCGTGGTGGATCGGCAACGCGTTGCACATGATTTGTCTTCCACTCCTGGCGTTGCTCCTGGTGTTGCTCGCGTGGCCGCTGCTGCTGCTAGGCTTGCTTTTCTATCTCCTTCGCATGCGTTATCTGGAGAAAACTGATGCCGAGATCTGTCCGAAGGTGGATCGGGCGCACTCGGAAATGCTGGCCGCGGCGGAGGACCACTTCGTCACGAATCAGTACACCGCGTTCGGCAGCCGCAAGCCTGGCGTGGCCCGTCTGCTGACAATGATCGGCGCACTCAGCGTCGTTAATTACGCGGCGCGGCACATTACAAGGCCTGGCCATCTGGGGCGCATTCGGACCATCCACTTTGCTCGTTGGGTCTTCCTCGATGGCAAAGAGCGAATGGTCTTTTTCAGCAACTACGACGGCAGCGTGGAATCGTACATGGATGACTTCATCAACAAGACGGGCTTCGGTCTTAATGCCGCGTTCGGAAGCGCGATAGGTTACCCCCGGACGAGATGGTTCCTTTTCGACGGCTGCGCGGACGAGCGAAAGTTCAAGAACTTCAACCGCCGTCATACAATTCCGACACAAGTCTGGTATAAGGCGATAGCGTACCTCGGTCTCACGGCCGTTGATCTCGATAGGAACAGCCGCATACGGAAGGGAGTAGAAAAGGCATCGATGAGTAATGCTGAAGCCAGCGAGTGGGTTGCACTATTATGAGCGAAGCCGATTTCGATTACGCCGACGTGCAAGGCCTTGTACGATTCGGGTATGGTCACTTAAAGAGCGCGTCGTATTCGCTTTTGCGTATAAAGAACGCAGCCGCCGCGCGCCAATGGCTTCGTGATATGCTGCAATGCGACGCCATCACGACGGCGGTGAAGGGAAGTTCACTGCCAACAACGGCTCTGAACGTCGCATTTACGGCTTCCGGCCTAAAGGCGCTCGGTTTTAGTGAGGTGATAAACGGCTTCTCAAATGAATTCATTGCTGGAATGACGCAAGAGAGCCAGGCGCGCCAGTTGGGG
The DNA here is from genome assembly GCA_963840305.1 of uncultured Verrucomicrobiae bacterium. Classification (GTDB taxonomy): domain Bacteria; phylum Verrucomicrobiota; class Verrucomicrobiia; order Chthoniobacterales; family UBA10450; genus Udaeobacter. The sequence continues at coordinate 134,884 of CAWIYE010000004.1, read as the reverse complement.
GATGTTGGAGAGAACGCTCCGTCCGGCTGGGCGTGGGGCTATGCCGCGAAAGAACCGCACCTTGTGGTAATGTTCTTTGCTGAAGAAGAACGGTTCGATGCCTTTGTTCAAGACTCCAAGGGCGCGGCGTGGAAAGAGGCATTTCACGAGATTGAAAGTCTTCCGACTGCGGACCTGGGTAGTTTTGAACCGTTCGGTTTCACGGACGGCATAAGCCAGCCCGAGATTGATTGGGGACAGCAACGCGAATCAAAGGACGTTCAACTGGACTACACTAACATAGTTGCACTGGGGGAATTCCTGCTGGGTTATCGCAATGAGTACGGGAAGTTCACCGAAAGGCCATTGCTCGAAGCCGACGCAACAACTAACGAACTACTCGCCGCAGTAGAGGCGCTTGGAAAGAAGGACCTGGGCCGGAACGGCACTTATCTTGTGATGCGTCAATTGGAGCAGGACGTCCGCAAGTTCTGGCAGTTTATTGACAAGCAAACAAATGGAGATGCAGCGGAACGAGATAAGCTTGCGGCAGCGATCGTCGGTCGAAAGACTGACGGCCAGCCACTGGTGCCGATCCAAAAGGAACCAATTCCTGGGATTTACGGAGAGCAGGCTCCGAAGAATCAGTTCACGTTTGATGATGATCCCACTGGCGCCCGCTGCCCTTTCGGTGCACACGTACGCCGTGCGAACCCGCGCAACGCCGACTTTCCTGAGCGGCCCGCCAATATTCTCAAGGAACTCATCATGATTCTTGGCTTTGGTCCTAACCGGTTCCGATACGACCTAATGTCCTCTGTTCGCTTTCATCGGATTCTGCGACGCGGCCGGGAATACGGACCTTCGCTGAAACTGCCCGAAGCGCTTGCTCCGGCGCCGCCGGATGATCCGCGGCGCGGGCTAAACTTCATCTGTCTGAACGCGAACATCTCGCGCCAATTCGAGTTTCTGCAAAATGCATGGATCGCCAGCACCAGGTTCGCCGGTTTGACACACGAGAGCGACCCGCTGCTTGGCAATCGTGAGCCGATACCGGGCTGCCCGCTTACCGACAACTTCACAATGCCTGGCGAGGGCACCCCGCCCCGCCGCGTTTCTGGCCTGCCTCAATTTGTCCGAGTTCGCGGCGGCGCTTATTTCTTTCTCCCAAGCTTGCGCGCGTTACGCTACTTCGCCGCACCTCGAAATCCGTAGAATCTGACACAGCTGCCACAGCAGCGCCGCTCGTGAAAAGCGCTTGTGCGCGCAGCGGTTCTCCGCCAGCTTCGTTTGTCATGGCGGGAAATCGCAAACTCGGTTGCCTCAGTATCTTTTTGTTCGTCGCGCTTTGCGCCAGTCTGTTCATGAACTTCGTGCTGATGATGGCGGCGTTTCAGCGCTGGACCGGTACCCGGGAAACAGAACCGATCCCACGCTTCCGCGAAATCCTACTTCAGAGAGGCACGCGTGCCAGCCTGGACAAAATCGCTGTAATCACCATGCGCGGTTTGATCAGCTCATCGCTTCCGGGCAGCGTGACTGATTCAATGGTCGATGACATGCGCGCGGCGCTGCAACAGGCGCGCGACGACAGTCGGGTCAAAGCGATCGTGCTGGAGATCGATTCGCCCGGAGGCGAAGTGACCGCTTCGGATGAAATCTACAGTGCGGTGGTCAAGGCGGGCGCAAAGAAGCCGGTGGTAGTCTATATGGATTCGCTGGCGGCGTCTGGCGGCTATTACGTCTCTTGTGGCGGTAAATTTTTAATGGCAAACGAAACGACCATTACCGGCAGCATCGGCGTGATCATTCAAACGCTGAATTACGAGCAGCTGTTTAACAAAGTGGGACTCGCTTCCGTGATTTTCAAAAGCGGCAAGTTTAAGGACATGCTAAACGGCGCCCGACCAATCACGCCGGAGGAGCGCGAGCTCGTGCAGAACTTCATCATGAAAACTTATGACAAGTTCCTTGGCGTCGTGGCGAAAGAGAGAAAACTGCCGGCCGATATGCTGCGTAATACGATCGCCGATGGCCGCATCCTCTCGGGCAAAGAAGCACTCGAAAACAAATTAATCGATGGCCTCGGTCAGTTGGACGACGCTTTCGCCAAAGCAAAAGAATTGGGCGGCGCGCCGGATGCCAAAGTGGTGAAGTACGGTCCGCCTTTCAGTCTGGCGCGGTTTCTCCGGATATTTGGCGAAACCGACTCAAAAATTGAGCTACAGCTCCCGAAGCAGCTCCTCCCGCAACTGGAGAGCGGACGCGCGTATTTCCTGCCGAGCTATTACGCACCGTGAGGATTCGTGAAACAGTCGAAGGCTGTCCTCGGCGGATATTCGAGCACGCGCTGAGCTTTATCCTCCGGATGCGCTGAGGATAGCGCACGCTTACAGTGCGTTGAACCCATGCAATACGGAAGTCTTTTTGCGGCCTCGGGTATCGCTCCGAACATTGTTTTCGGGATCCTGTCCGTCCTCTACGTCCTGGCGAGCCTCTATGTCTATAGTTCATTGATTCATCAGATCAGCGCGCAAAGGCCGGACGATCCGGGGACCAACGCGCCGGCACGAACCTTCGGGATGCCGGAGGCAATACTCGCCGCGCTGTTGATTCTTTTTCTTTCGCTCAGCATAGGCGCGTCAGTCTCGCATCCCTCGATCGACTTCAGCGCGCACACGCTCTTGGGGAATTTCCTCCTTATGGTTTTCCTCGTGCTGTTTATTGTGACTTTCCTCGGGCTGCGTGGTTTTGACGTCGGATCGCTAGGCGGGTTCTACCGAATCAGATTTCTTCGCGTGCTCAGCACTGGAGCGATCTTGTTGTTCTTTGCTTATCCGTTGATCTTATGGTCAGACATCATTACGCAGCGGCTTTTCGGAGGCGGTTCGAACAGGCAAAACATCGTCGAGTTTTTCAGTGGCTCGCCCACTCTCGAGCAGCGAATCATGATCATCGTTTTCGCGGTAGCAGTCGCGCCGGTAATTGAAGAATTTCTATTTCGATTTTTCCTCTACAACGTCATGAAACGCTACTTTGGTCGCCTCATTGGGATCACGGTCAGCGCGCTGCTGTTCGCCGCGGCGCACGCACACTTTCCTTCGTTCGTCCCGTTATTCGTTTTGGGAAGTTGCTTCGCGATTGCCTACGAATGGAGCGGTTCCATTCTTGTCGCGATGACGATGCATTCGCTTTTCAATTCGCTCACTCTGACCGCCCTTGCATTTCCCGAGATCTTTTCGCCATGAAACTCGGCGATCTGAGCGAAGATCGTCTACTACGCCAGCTTTTGCCGAGTCTTTCGCTCGCAAAAACCGTCGTCAACGGTCCGGGGGACGATTGCGCTGTCGTAAATATCGGTGATCGCCGAAACTTCCTGGTGCTCAAGACTGATTGTGTTGTCGAAGGCGTGCATTTTTTGCGGGGCACGAATGCACTAGCTGTTGGATGGAAAGCAATGATGCGCCCGCTCAGCGATTTCGCCGCGACCTCAGCTGTGCCCGAATTTGCGCTGGTCACGCTTATGGCTCCAAAACAAACGGAAGTCGCGTGGGTGAAAGAAGCTTTATCGCGGCCTGTGCCGGGCGGCGAAGCGCTTCGAAGTCAGCATAGTCGGCGGCGAAACGAGCAGCACGACAGGACCGATTGCCATCTCGACGAGCCTCGCTGGATTTGTTGAAAAAGACTGCCGGGTCTCTCGCCGGGGCGGCAAGGCGGGCGATGACCTTTTCGTTACCGGCCGCCTGGGGGGCGCCCTGAAACAGAAGCACCTGCAATTCATCCCGCGGATTGTGGAGTCGCGCTGGCTCACGAAGAACTTCTCGATCCACGCAATGATGGATTTAAGCGATGGACTGGGCACCGATCTTCCCCGTCTGACCGAGGCGAGCAAGGTCGGATTCCAAATCCAGATGGCAAATTTGCCGCTGAGCCGTGGCGCAAAGATCAAAGACGCAATTTCCGAAGGCGAAGATTACGAATTGCTATTCGCCATTTCACCGCGTGATCGTTCTCGATTGCAGCGAGCATGGGCGAAAAAATTTCCACGTCTGCCACTGACTCGAATTGGCTCGCTCTCTCAACTCTCAACTAAGGACTATCAACTTCTGCCCCGTGGCTACGTTCATTTCCAACAGCCCAGCTGAAACGCGAGGCGATCGGGCGGCAACTTGCGGAGGAGATCGAGGTCGGATCGATTTTAGCATCTGAAGGGAGAGCTTGGGAAGCGGTAAAACAATGTTCGTTAAAGGTCTCGTAGCCGGGTTGGGAAGCCGCGCCGATGTGACCAGCCCCACGTTTACCATCGTTCACGAATATCGAGGAGGCCGACTGCCCGTTTACCACTTCGATTTTTTTCGCTTGGAAAATCGAGAATCTGTCGCGCGCCTTGGCCTTGATGATTACTTTTTTGGCGACGGCGTTTCGGTGATCGAATGGGCTGACCGCTTCCCGGAATTAATTCCCCAACAGGCACGCTGGATTTTGTTTGAAATAAAATCGGAAAATCAGCGGGCGATTACGTTCGAATGAAAATTCTCGCCTTCGAACTTTCCACCGCGCGCGGCAGTCTGGCGTGGCTGGATAACGATGATGTCGGATTTGTGCGTGAATGGCCTAACGACCGGAAAAACTCCGGAACCTTTTTCGAAAATCTCGACGCTGTAACGAAAAAATTCGGTGCTCCGGAGACGATCATTGTCGGGCTTGGCCCGGGCTCCTATGCCGGTACGCGCATCGCCGTTTCCGCGCAATCGGCCTCCAATTGTCTTCCGGCGCGCGGCTGATCGGTTTCCCTTCCGTCTGCGCCATGGAATGCGACGTGCACGAATACTGCGTGATTGGTGACGCTCGCAGAAAATCGTTTTTCTTCGCGCGGATCCGCGAGCAAGAACTGGTGGAAGGCCCGACACTTTACTCCGAGTCAGAAATGAAAACGAAACTCGACACACTTGAGCCGGCCATGCCGATCTTCTCTTCGGAGTCGCTTCCGCAATTTGAGCGCGCCGTGGTTCGCTATCCCTCGGCTCTCGTGCTGGCGAGAGTTGCGCAAGAGCCCCAACGCAGCTTTCATTTTCCGCCGCTGGAGCCGATTTATTTGCGCGAGCCGCACATCACCATGCCAAAATGAAAGAAACTTTTCGTTGTTGGGCTGAAATCGACCGCGACGCATTGCGGCACAATGCAAAAGTTGTGCGGCAACGGATCGGCTCCGCCGACATGCTCGCCGTGGTGAAAGCGAATGCTTACGGTCATGGGTTACTCGGTGTGGCGCAAACGTTGGCCGATGACGCGCAACTATTTGGCGTCGCCAATCTGGAAGAGGCACTCGCGCTGCGCGAATCGCTGCCCCATCCCATCGTCATTCTCGGCCCGGCAACTCCTGAGGAAAGATCGATCATCGCCCAGCGCGGATTTATTCCCACGATCTCCAGTCTCGAAGAAGCGCAAGCGTTCGATCGACTTGGGCCGGTCGCGATCAATTTCAAAATCGACACGGGCATGGGTCGAATGGGCGTGGTGGAAATCGAAGCGCGCGAGGTCTTCAAACGCGTGGCGAAGTTGCCGAACATCGAGATTCATAGCCTCTCGACCCATATGCCGGTCTCGAACGAGGACGCGAAATTCACGCGCGGTCAGCTCATCCGCTTTCGAAGAATCATCGAGCGGATTCGCGCCGAAGTTCCGGGAAGTTACAGAGCGCACGTCTTGCAAAGCGCAGGCACGCTCGCGTTCAATCCGCCCACGTTCGAGATCGTGCGCGCCGGCATCATGCTTTACGGGATTTCGCCGTTGCCGGAATTTCAGAAACTGCTCAAGCCAGTGATGACGTGGAAAACGCGAATTGTCCTGATTCGCGACATGCCGAAAGGAAGCTCCATCAGTTATGGACGCACGTTCATCGCTCCGCGAAAAATGCGGATCGCAACCTTGTCGGCCGGTTACGCCGATGGTTATCCATGGCATCTGTCCAATCGAGGCGCCGCCGTCCTGGTGCGCGGGCAGCGTTGCCCTGTTATCGGCCGGGTAACGATGGATTTGATGATGATCGACGTGAGCAACATCGATAATGTGCACGTGGGCGACGAAGTTGTTCTGATGGGGCGCGATGGCAGCGAGGAAATTTCCTGCGTAGAACTCGCTGAAAAGGCCGGCACCATCACGTGGGAGATTATTCAACCGCGAATTTGGCACACGGGTCGCGGCGGGTTTATTTGTGAGCCAACGTTAAACTTTACCGATTGTGTTCCAAATCATCTTCAACGAACTGAGCGCTGCCGAGATCTCGGTGTTGCCGAAGAAATTCCAGCTCGAGCTGCTGGCCCAGTTTCAAATATTGCCAGAGGACTTGGATCAGCTCGACTCGGAACGGTTCGGCGTCATCGAGCGCGAGGGAAAAAAATTGTATCGCTATCGCGCGAAAGATTACCGGATTTATTTCGCGAAAACCGACGAAGGCATCAAGGTCCACCGCGTGCTACACAAAAATACGTTCCGCGATTTTCTTTTTCGGAGCAAACTGCCGGTATCTGAAGACGCACAGCTTGGCGAGACGCGCGAGTTCTGGAAACTGATCGAGGAAGGCGAGAAAACGCGGAAGGTTTAAAATCGGAAAACGTCCAACGCTCGCAAGCGCTTCTACAACTACTTCATCAACAGCACCGAACGGCTGCGCTTGATCTCGCGCGTGATTTTGCGGTGCATGTATGCCGGCATGCCGGTCACGCGGCGGGGAAGGATTTTGCCGCTTTCGCTGACGAATTTTTTCAGGAGATCGGGGTTCTTGTAATCGATTGCTTCGATGGCGATATCGATCCGGCGTCGCGGCATGGGGCGATTGGCGCGACGGAATGCGGAGCGGCGTTTTGGCGTTTTTGGCTGCATCGATGGTTACTTGGTCTCGCGGTGCAACGTGTGTCGCCGCAAGAATGGATTGTATTTCTTTTTCTCGAGTCGGTTCGGCGTGCGCGGGCTTTTTTTGTTCCGCGTGGTCATGTAGCGCGAAGGCGGTTTGCCTAGCGCTTTGGCCTCGGTGCATTCAAGAGTGATTATTTCCTGCGCCATACCCGTTACTCCTTCACTTCCGTAGGCGCGACTTCTTCCTCCTCGCCCTCGCGGCTTTCCTCATCAGTCAAACCAAACAAAGAAGTGACCGATTGACGGACCCGGGACGCCTTACTTTGCTTTTCCAACTTTGATTGGCATTCAACCGTGAAACGGGCGAACGGGATTGCTTCAAGTCGCGCGTGCGGGATGGATTTGCCAGACATTTCACACTTTCCATAGGTGCCCTGCTCGATGCGCTTGAGCGCCTCATCGATCTCGTAAAGCGCGTCCTGCTCCTGCGAAAGCAAACTCAAAGCAAAATCACGATCGTAAGCATCAGATCCCGCGTCCGCCTGGTGCATGCCAAAGGCAGAAGCTTCGCTGCCTTCGGCGCGAGAGCGAAGAGTGCCCTGGGCGACGCCAGCCATCGAATCCACCATGGCGTCACGAAGCTGGAGCAGTTTTTCTTTTTGCTTGCGGATAAACGGATCGAGCTTCCTTTCGCGATGGTTCAGGCCGAGCAACACCGCGGGCGATTCCGTACTCTGCCGTTTGGATTTCGGCGAACGTCGCGCAGGTTTCGCTCGCCGCGCACCCTTGACCACGCGGGCCTGCCGCGCCGTAGCCTCGCGAAGGCGGGCTTTCTTAGCGCGGACCTTCCGCGCCGGTCGCGGCTTCCGAGCGGCTGATTTCTTTGCAGAACTTTTCTTTTTCTTTGGTTTAGCCATAGCGGTGTAAGCGCCTTTCTAATCGACTGGCGCCGGAAAAATGGACGCTTAATTAAGAACATTTCCCTAACCGCGCAAGGAGATTCGCCCAAAAACTTCGAGGCTTTGAAATTAGGAGCTTGCGCTGGAGTAATGGCGCAACGCAAATCTCCAGAAAACGCGGGACAGCCAGAAAACAATCGTCGATGCGACAATCAGGTGAAGCATCAGCGGGAAACGGTTGTCCAAACGATTTGATGAGCAGCCGCGCGGGGATATTTGCAATGATCACCACGGGAATGATCCAGCCGAAAATCAGCCGGAAAATCCGCGGGAAAATGACGTCCGGATACCGCGCAATGTTGAGAAAATTAAAATACCCGTAGACGAGTCCCTGCGCGCGGATGATCCAAAAACTCGCCGCCGCCAGGCCGAGCATGATCGAGTAGTGCACGGCGATGCCAAAGCAAAGCGCCGCGAGGTAGAGAAAGACGGAGAGCAGGTTCGGAATCACACCCAGCTTGGACAAAGAAACACAGACAACCAGCCCGCCAAGCGCTGCGTTCACGATACTGTCGAGAGCGAATTGTTTCGTTGAAACGGCGAACTGGCTGTCGATCGGCAAAACCAGCAGCGAATCCAATCTTCCCGTGCGCACCAATTCCGGAATGTTTGCCACGTTTACAAAAAAGAAGGCTTGGAACAGTTGCGCGATGATCTGGTGTGTACCGACGAGCAGCACCACTTCCCATTTCGTCCAATCTCCGATGTGATCAACGTTCGCGAATATGATACTGAAGAAAACAATTTGCCCACAAAACCACAGGATCTCCACAACCATCCACAGAAGGAAGTTCGCCTTGAAACTCATCTCGCGAATGAGCGAGTTGCGCATCATGATGGAGTAGATTTCGATGTAACGCCGCATCGAAAGACTTAACCACGAACGAACACGAATGGACACGAATCGTTTAGCTCGAGGCGCGTTTTGGAGTTCGACGGCTCGACACCGCTTTTCGACCCGCGTAATCCGCAAAATCCGTGGTCAAAATTCGTGTTTATTCATGTTGATTCGTGGCTAGAAATCTGCATGGCTGAGCACACTCGCTATCAAAAACTCGTCGCTGACGCAAAGAAGAACATCACTGAGATCTCGCCGCCGGATGCGGCTGCGAAACTGAAAAGCGGCGAGGCGGCAATCATCGACGTTCGCGACAAAGACGAATGGGACGAAGGACACATTCCCGGCGCGATGCACATCAGCCGCGGCACAATCGAGCTCGACATCGAAGAAAAGGTTCCAGACCCGAACGCAATAATCATCACCCATTGCGGCGGAGGCGGCCGCTCGGCGCTGGTTGCCGAGAGCCTGCAAAAAATGGGCTACAAAAACGTCCGCTCCATGGCCGGCGGCTTCAAAGCCTGGAAAGCCGCCGGATTTCCGACGACGAAATGAGCGCGGTGGGGTGATTTAGCTGGGATTTTCTGCGCTTCCGAGCCTCACGATTCGATCGAACACTTCGTCTGCCATTGCGCGATCAACCGTCCGGACTGGCGACATTCGCAAGTCATGACCCTGAGTTAATCCCCAATTCTCTGTGGTCGCTTTCCCAACGATATTGAAGGATTATTTTGCATCGCGCTTGATCGCGCACTAGCCGGCAGACGGCTCGATAAAACGATGGTCCTTCTGATCGATTTACTTCCCTCATTACCGAGAGGTCCAACCCAACGCGCAGTCTGCGAGCACGAGCACTTGGTCCAGCATGGCAATTACGAACCGTTGATCCGAGCACGGCACAAATACAGTCAGATTGAATCTCGGCTCGCGCGCGAGCCAGGCATTTCAGGCGCAGTGGAACGCGATTAAAGCGCACTTCGATGTGAAGAAGTTCGCCGATGACAAAGGGATTATCCGACGCCGCCTCGTCACCGAGCGTAGCATGCGCGATTATTGGCCGCTTCGCTGGACGAAAACAGCAGACCGTTTCCATGCGATCTTCGATGTGTTTTGTCAGCGATGGAACCTCTACGGGATACGCGGAGATCAACCGCTGCTCCTGAAGCTCACAGCGAACCTGACGCCGTTCGGCACAATGATTTTTATTCCCGCTTACTGGAGTTTTGATTACAAGCGCGACCTGAACTGGCGCGCGATCACCGCGCTGCACAAAGCGCGTGGCGTGCCGAAGCAGGGACCAAAACTTAGCGCGAATCAATCGGCTGCACGCGAGGAGGCAATCCGCGCTCGAGAGTTTGGGAAAGAATCCGCTGCGCGAAAACTAAAAGGCGAAGCTCGGATTACGTGCGTGCTAGAAAAGCTGGGGTGGGATTTGCGCACGGACGAGCGGCAGCTTCGTAGAATTCTCGCACTATCTCACGACGGACTTTGATACCAGTTCCGACTGCCGACTGCGGATGCTATACGTGAATCACGTATAGCATGCCAGCTCGTATTCCTGTCAGTCCGAGCGAAGTCGGGGAATCTCTAAAAATTTTCTGCGTTAGGCGTGGCACCGAGATCGAGAGATGTCTCGACTCCGCTCGACATGACAGGAATGGGAGCGTTGTGTTGGCGGCGCGCGACCGCTAGACTGGCGCGCATTACCGCGGAATCGCACGACATGTCCTCGCTGGATTACTACAAAATCGAAGAGCTTCTGACAGATGAAGAACGCGCAGCGCGCGATAGAGCACGGCATTTTGTGCAGGAAGAAGTGTTGTCCGAGATCGTTCCGTGCCATCGCGCGGGGAAGTTTCCGGAGCATCTGATCCCGCGGATGGGCGCGCTGGGGTTTTATGCGCCGTACCTGAAGGAGCACGGCTGTGCAGGTGTGAGCTACACGGCGTATGGACTCATCATGCAGGAACTCGAGCGCGCGGACTCGGGCGTGCGTTCGCTGGCCTCGGTGCAGGGCGCGCTTGCGATACAGGCGATTCATTCCTTCGGTTCACCGGAGCAGCAGGTGCGCTGGTTGCCGGGGTTGGTGTCCGGTGAGCGCGTCGGATGCTTTGCGCTCACAGAACACGGACACGGCTCGGATCCGGGCGGGATGGAAACGCGAGCCAAGCGCGACGGCGATCATTACATTTTAAACGGCAGCAAATGCTGGATCGGTAACGCGTCGATCGCCGACGTGAAAGTTGTTTGGGCGAAAGATGACGACGGACATGTAGGCGGATTTGTTGTGGAGAAGGATGCGCCCGGCTTTCGTGCGCAGGACATCGAAGGAAAATTCAGTCTGCGCATGTCGCGCACATCGGAGTGCTGGTTTGAACACTGCCGAATACCTGCGGAAAACCGTTTGCCGAAGGCGTCCGGGCTTAAGGCGCCGTTGTCGTGTCTCACGTATGCGCGCGTGGGCATCGCGTGGGGCGTAATTGGCGCGGCTGTTGATTGCTATGAGACAGCGCTGACCTACGCCAAAGCGCGCGAACAGTTTGGGCGGCCAATTGCCGGATTCCAACTAGTCCAACAAAAACTTGTCTGGATGGCGCAGGAAATTACCAAGGCGCAATTGTTAGCCTTACGTCTCACGCGCCTGATGGAAGCTGGCGCAGCGCGACCTCCGCAAATTTCGCTGGCGAAACGCAACAACGTTTGGATGGCCTTGCAATGCGCGCGCAAGGCGCGCGACATACTCGGCGCGGCGGGGATCACGGATCGTTACTCAGTGGTTCGCCATCTCATGAACCTTGAAAGCGTCTCGACGTACGAAGGGACGCACGATATCCACACGTTGATCGTCGGACGCGATATCACGGGGGTTGATGCGTTCGCTGGGTGAATTGAAAAGCATGTCATCCTGAGCCGCGAAGAGGGCGAAGGATCTCACGACAGGTTGGAGAAGTAGGCGAGGTCCCTCGCTTCGCTCGGGATGACAGCGCAAAGAGATTAGTTAAATTGAAATATGAACGACGTTTACATTCTCGGCGGCGGGCGCACGGATTTTAAGCGCAACCTGAAGAAGGAAGGGAAAACGATCCGGCACATCATCATCGAGGTCGGCAAAAAGGCGATCGATGACGCAAAGATTGATCCCGGCGAAATTCAGGCGGGCGCGGTTGGAAATTTCAACTCCGGGCAGTTCACGAAACAACTTCAGCTTGGCGCGTTTATCCCCGAGATCGATCCGAAATTGCGTGGAATCCCGACGATGCACACTGAAGCGGCGTGCGCGTCAGGAGCGCTGTCGGTGTTGCTCGGCGCGGAATGGATCATGGGCGGGTTTTATGACGTCGTGCTCGTCGTGGGCGCGGAACAGCAGAAGACCATGTCGTCGCTCGATGGCTCGGATGTGCTCGGCGCGGCGGCCGATTATCACAACGAAAAACCGGAGTATGGCGACTTCATGTTTCCGAAATTGTTCGGGCGCATCGCGCAGATTTATATTGAAAAATATGGCGCAACCGAGGCGGACCTGGCTCGAGTGGCATGGAAAAATTATGCGCACGCCAAGTTGAATCCTCTCGCGCAAATGCGCGATGCCGATCTTACCTTCGATTGCGCATCGCAAGTTTCCGACAAGAACCCCAGCGTCGCACCGCCTCTTAAGGTTTCGGATTGCTCACAGATCACCGACGGCGCGGCATCGGTTATTCTGGTTTCAGGAAAGTATCTGGACAAGATCGGTCGCGGTCGCAGCAAAACCGCAAGACTGTTTGGATACGGGCACACGACCGATTATTTGCCGCTAGACAAGAAAGATGCGCCAACGTTTTCAATCTCGCGCAAAGCGGCCGAGAAAGCGTTTCGCATGGCAAACCTGACGCCGCGCGATCTGCAAGGCGCCGAGGTGCACGATTGCTTTTCCATTACGGAAATTGTGGCCTATGAAATTCTGGGGCTCGCCGAGCCGGGCAAAGGGGTCGAGCTCGTGAAAAGCGGCGCAACGACGTTGCCGCAGGTCCGTCCGGAAAAATCCAAAGCGCCGTTCGAGATTCCCGTGAACGCAGGTGGCGGCCTGATCGGCGACGGCCATCCTGTAGGAGCGACTGGTGTTCGTCAGGTTTTCGAAGCCTATCAGCAGCTCACGGAACAAGCAGGCGCTCGCCAGATCGAAAAGGTGAAAAGATTTCTCACGTTCAACATGGGCGGCAGCCTGACGACTTCGGTGGCCATGATTTGGGGCTGCGACTAGCGTGACGCAGGCAGGAGTGCCTGTAACATCCTAAGCGGGGGCGATCTCCAGGTCGTCCCGGCGGACTCGACACCGCCGCTTCCTTTTAATAAACGCGTCACTCCTCTGCGTCCAAAATTCGAGCCAAGCACGTTTCTATTGATGTGACCTCGCTCGCGATAGAAGAACTTCCAGCTTTGATAAAGGAAGACGTGGAGGATTACCTCGAAAGCCATCCACGTAGCCCGGCCGCTCGCTTGCGCCCCAGAATGGGAATGGTCGGCGATCTATGGCTGGCCTTTATTGGACCGAAGCTGCGAACTGGCACTAGTGGGCTGGGTCACACGCCACGTGGCGCGCTGGAAGATTTCAACCGGCACTTCATGGAGCCGCTTATCTCTTCAAACGGCTCAGGCCCACATTAGGCCACCAATTTAACGAGTTAGCGGTTCAATGATTTAATGATTTGGATGAAAGTTCCCTTCACGCTCGGCGAGGTAGGTCACTTTGGGCTGGCAGTGCCTGATCCGAAGAAAAGCGCGAAATGGTTCGAGCGCGCGCTGGGATTGCGCAAAGAATTTGATTTCGAAAACGGCGTCGCAGTCGGCAATGATTATGTCACTATTGCGTTGTTCAAAGGCAAACCCTCGCCCGAAACTATCGATCACATGTCGTTTCATCTGCCAGATATGGCGACGCTGCGAAAAGCGCTCGCACATTTGAAGAGTGTCGGAGCGGACATTGAGGATCCGGGCGACGAAATCGGCCCGGAAGGGCCGGGATCGAAAAACATGGGCCTCTGGTTTCACGATCCCGATGGTTATCGGTGGGAGCTGAGTGTGCTTGGTGGAAAATAGTTTACGGCTTCTTTGTCGGTCGCGGTTGCAGCCGGAACTCCATTGTGCGCTGCGCACTCAAAAGTGCCTGCGTTGACGCGCTGTTTGAGGGCCTTAGCTTTTTTTAACGAAAATGATCATTGCACCAGGAAACGGGGACGGGAAAGAGTTCGTTTCGCACGCGCCGGGCTATTGGTCGGGCACAGCGCGAGAAGTCTGGAACGATTGGAAATGGCAACTTAAGAACAGGGTCACTACGCTCGCTCAACTCGAGAAACACCTTGCCCTGAGCGATGAGGAGCGGAGCGGCGTTTTGCTGTCGGGCGACAAGCTCGCGCTGGCGATTACGCCTCACTTTTTTAACCTCGTGCCGCGCGACAATCCGGAAGACCCGATCCGGCGGCAAGTGATTCCGCGAATCGAAGAAACGTGGACTTCCCCGTACGATATGGCAGACCCGTGCGGCGAAGATTCGCACATGCCGGTACCGGGATTAGTTCACCGGTATCCGGACCGCGTCCTGTTTTTGGTGACGGACCGCTGCGCAAGTTACTGCCGCTATTGCACTCGCAGCCGAGTAGTGAGCGGGGTCGGCGAACAGGAACTGCACACCAATTTCGAGGAAGCGTTCCGCTATCTCGAAGCGCATACGGAGGTGCGGGACGTGCTTTTGAGTGGTGGTGACGCTCTCATTTTTAGTGATGAAAGAATCGACAAGCTGCTTTCGCGATTGCGAGCGATCCCCCACATCGAGTTCGTTCGCATCGGCACGCGAGTGCCGATTTTCCTGCCGCAACGCATCACGCCGGAGCTTTGCGCGATGCTGGCGAAACATCATCCGCTCTGGATGAGCGTGCATGTCAATCATCCGCGCGAGCTCACGATCGAAGTGAAAGAAGCGCTGGAGCGCCTCGCCCATGCTGGCATCCCGCTCGGAAATCAAAGCGTGTTGCTTGCCGGGGTGAATGACGACCTCGAAACAATGAAAACGCTCGTTCACAAGCTGCTCATGTGCCGGGTGCGCCCTTACTACATTTACCAATGCGACCTGATCAACGGCTCATCGCATCTGCGCACATCGGTCGCCAAAGGCATCGAGATCATCGAAGGCTTGCGTGGACACACCACCGGCTACGCTGTGCCGCAATTTGTCATCGACGCTCCCGGAGGCGGCGGCAAGGTGCCGATTAATCCGGGCTATGTCCTCTACCATGACAACGAAAAAATCGTGATCCGCAATTACGAAGGCAAAATCTTCGAGTACCCAGAGACTGGAAATACCAACGTCCAGTTCGCACCCCAGCGCGAGTATCACGACGAGTATCTCTATTCATAAACGGGGTTCTATCATTCCGAGCCCCTCGACCCCGCTCATGACAGGCTAGGCGTTGCTGCTGCAAGGGTGCCGTATTTTGAAGATTACTGGTTTGTAATCGCTTTCCTTGGGGAATCTTGTGTAAATTTTGTGTAAACTTTACGCTTGCGTATTAAAGATCGCGGCGTGTAAAGTTCGCACTTTCGTTCTTCTTAATTCAACCCGCTCCACCTTTATGAACCAACGTTTAATCTCCGAAATTGGCCGCACTCAGCGGCTTCAAATTATCAATTCACTCAAGCGCACCAGGGGAATGTCCGTCAACGAGCTCGTGGAAAGAATGAACATGAGTTACATGGGCATTAAGCAGCATTGCATCACCCTTCACCGCGACGGTTACCTCGACACCTGGCGACGCCCGCAAAAAATGGGCCGGCCGGAGATGGTCTATCGGCTTACGCGCCGGAGCCACGATCTTTTCCAGGCCGACAGCCATCAATTCACTCTGGATCTCCTGAAATCCGCCCAGGAAATCTACGGACCAAACGCGCCGGAAAAGCTTCTTTACAGCATTTTCAAAAAGAAGACCGCAGCGCTTAAAGCCAAGGCAAAGGGAGACACGGTAGCAGAACGCGCGAAGTGGCTCACGCATGTTCGTGATGGCGAGGGCTACATGGCCCAGATCCTTAACGGCAAAGACGGCGGCCACCGTATCCTCGAGTGTCATTCCCCGATCCTGAATCTGCTGGAGCGTTACCCGATCATTGGACGGTTCGAGCAGGACATGTTCGAGGCCGTACTGGGCGCGCGCGTGCGCCGTGAAGTAACGCGCAACTCCGGTCTGTACGAGTGCGCATTTCATTTCGCGGGATGACGCGGTTGAAAGACTCGAGGTTTCGCAAACAGCTGTAGGGTCCGCTGTCTCAGCGGACACCGCCCAGCTCGCTCCGTGCGGAGTGCGCTGCGACAGCGCACGCTACAGTTTTGTTCTTTCGCTCCCTCTGAATCTCAGTTGATTGATCGTTCATGGCTGGGACGTTTCCATCCGTTATCATCGAGAACCTGCAGCCGCTAATCGAGGGCGGGCGTTACCCGATAAAGCGAATCGTTGGCGAAGACCTCGCCGTGGAGGCGGACATTTTTAAGGATGGCCACGACGTGGTCGCGGCGGTTCTGAAGTGGCGGGGTCTTGGGAAACGCGCATGGCGGGAAACACCCATGAGTTTCGTCGATAACGACCGCTGGCGCGGGGTTTGCACGCTCTATGACGAGGCCGTTCACGAGTACACCGTCGAAGCGTGGACGGATACTTTTCGCAGTTGGCAAAGCGAGTTCGCAAAGAAATTTGAGGGCGGCATTTCCGATCTGCGAAGTGAAGCTCTGGAAGGCGCGGCGTTATTGGAAGCTGCCGCCAGGCGGGCGCGTGATCGAGCGGACGCGGTACGATTGCGCGAATTTTCCGAGCAAATTTCCAGGGCTGCAAATTCAGAAATCTACGCCATCGCGAAATCCGGCGAGCTGGAGGTGTTGATGGCGACGTATCCCGATCGCTCCGCAGCGGCGCAGTATGCCCCTGCTCCTCGCGTGGTGGTCGATCGGCAGGCGGCATTGTTCGCAGCCTGGTACGAATTTTTTCCGCGCTCGGCGGAAGGCCGCGGGGATCGCGGATCGACGTTCCGCGAATGTTTGCCGCGCGTGGACGATGCAAAGGCAATGGGGTTCGACGTCATTTATTTTCCGCCGATTCATCCGATCGGTCACACCAATCGCAAAGGCAGAAACAACTCGATCACCTGCGCGCCGAACGATCCGGGTGTTCCGTGGGCGATCGGCAGCGAAGCCGGCGGACACAAGGCAGTCGAGCCTTCACTGGGGACGCTGGCCGATTTTGACTGGCTTCAAAAAGAGGTGCGCAAGCGCGGAATGGAAATTGCCCTGGATTTCGCCATCAATTGCTCGCCCGATCATCCCTACGTCAAAGAGCATCCCGATTGGTTCTACAAACGGCCGGATGGCACGATCAAGTACGCGGAAAATCCGCCGAAAAAATACGAGGACATTTATCCATTAAACTTTCGGTGTGAAAACTGGCGCGAGCTGTGGGCCGAGATGAAGAGCATCGTGTTGTTTTGGGCTGAGCATGGGGTGCGCATCTTTCGCGTGGACAACCCGCACACAAAGCCAGTCGCATTTTGGGAATATTTGATCACCGGCGTCCGCGAGAAATATCCCGACACAATTTTTCTCTCCGAAGCGTTCACCCGGCCAAAGATGATGAAGGCGCTGGCCAAAGCAGGTTTTAATCAAAGCTACACCTATTTCACGTGGCGAAATACGAAGCGCGAGCTCATCGAATATTTTACGGAACTGACTCAAACCGAAATGAGCGAATACTTTCGCCCCAACCTCTGGCCAAACACGCCCGACATTCTGTCGCCTAGTTCTTCAGGACGGCGGACGGCCGGCATTCATGACTCGTGTGCTTATGGCAGCCACACTGTCGCCGGTTTACGGCATCTACAGCGGATACGAGCTGTGCGAGAACAAGGCTCTGCCTGGTCGCGAGGAATATCTCGATTCCGAAAAATATCAGTTCAAGGAGCGCGATTGGAACGCGCCGGGAAACATCAAAGACTGGATTGCGCGAATAAACAAGATCCGGAAGGAAAATCGCGCGCTCCAGATGTACACTAATTTGCGATTTTACCACGCCGACAACGACGCCATTCTGTTCTACGGCAAAATGACACCTGCGCGGGACAACATCATTCTCGTAGTGGTAAATCTCGATCCTTTTCGCAAACAGCATTCGTTCGTGCACGTGCCGATTGAAGAGTTTGGGCAGATGGAAAGCGACGCGTATCAGGTACACGATCTGTTAAGCGACGCGCGCTACACCTGGCGCGGCCGGCAAAATTACGTCGAGCTCGATCCGGAGATTCAACCGGCGCACATTTTTCTAGTGCGCCGGTGAGTGACGCAGACAATCGTTTCTGCGTGGTCAAGGAGGAGCGATCTCCCCTGGCCGCCGTAGCCTTGGGCGATGGCGACGGATCGCCAAAGCGGCGGACTAGACATCGCCGCTCACTTGCAGGCACGATTGAACAATCCCTGAATTCCGAACTCTAATTGTCAATACTGCCTGACGCGCATTTGCATCGGCTGATCGCTCCGCATATCATTACGAAATTTCTGGCATGAAGATTTGGGTTGTGCTGTTTGGCGTGCTGGCGAGCGCGTCTCCATTGTTTGCGCAGGAGGCTACTCCGCCTGTGGTGCCCCAACAGTCGCAGACCATCTGGGAGACGCTCATCAAAGCGGGGCCGGTGATGATTCCGCTCTTCTTGCTGTCGATCTTTTTCGTCGCGCTCGTGGTCGTTTACCTGATGACGATCCGGCGTGGCGCCGTGGTCTCGAGCGGTTACATGGCGACGGCGGATGCGCTGTTGCGCAAACGCGATTATCTCGGCTTGCTCGCTGTCTCCAATCGGCACGGGGAAGCGATCGCGCGGGTCGTGCAAAAGATGCTCGATTTCACGACCAAGAATCCGCATGCGGACTTTCAGCTGGTTCGCGAAATTGCCGAGACAGAGGGTACGCGAGTCGCGGCCAGTTTGAATAATCGCGTGATTTACCTGGCCGATATCGGAATGATTGCGCCGCTGCTTGGACTGCTGGGCACCGTGTTTGGAATTATCCATTCCTTCGGCGCGCTGGGAGCCGACATTGGATCGGCGCGGTACGTGGCGCTGTCGCGCGGCATTAGTGAGGCGCTTGTGAACACATCCGCTGGCCTGGCGATCGGTATTCCAGCGATGATGTTTTACGCTTTCTTCCGCGGCAGAGCGCAAAAGCTGATCTCCGAGTTGGAAGCTGCTTCGACGCACGTCCTGGCTTTGCTTTCGTTACAATACGGCAAACGGGCGGAGCGAACTCCCGTCCTGATCGAGCAAGAACTGTAGGGCTCATCTTGCCTTATGAACCTGCGTGGTCACGCGCCGATGCATCATCCCGGCATCCAACTGGCACCGCTGGTTGATGTGTTGCTGCTGCTGTTGATCTTTTTTCTGCTCACGTGGAACGCAGCCCGCAACGAAAACGAACTCGACGTGAAGGTTCCAAAAGCCTCGGCTGCGACGGAAAAAAGTGCGCCGGTCGGAGACGTTGTCGTGAACGTAAAGGTCGACGGCAACGTGGTTGTCAACCGACGCACGCTGAGCGGTCCGGAATTGACTGAATTATTGAAAAGCCTGGTTCAATTAAACCCCGAGCAAGCTGTAGTAATCCGCGGTGACGAAGGCGGGGCGTACAAGAATATTATCAACGTTTTAAACATTTGCACTGAAGCGGGGATAACCAACGTGGCTTTCGCCACAGCGAAATGAAAATCGGACGCAGCCGTAGGGACGGCGGACTGCGCCGTCCTCCGAAAGCTTTCGGAGCAGCGCGGCCTCCCTACCTTTTAGGACTGGTGATGCTGCTCTGCGCAGGAGCGTCGCTTTTGCGCAATCACAGCCGGAAGTTCGCCGGGCGCGTCCCGTAGATGAGTCGCCTGCACCGCGCGCTTTGCCCGCGGATGAATCAATCGATAGAGCGCTCCGTTCTTTAAAGAACGAATCCTCAGAGCAACCGGCACGCGAAGGCGAGGCGTCCGATCAACGTCAGCTTGATTACGCGAACGGTCTGTTCACTCGCAAACTTTACGATCTGGCAGCTCCGGAATATCAAAAGTATCTTGACGATTTTCCAGGGCGTCCGGGTCGGGCAAACGCTTATTTCTCGCTGGGCGAATGCTATCGAAATCTCAATCGCGTTTCCAGCGCTCGCACAAATTTACAGAAAGTGCTCAACGATTACGGCGACAGCGAATTCGCCGGGCCCGCGGCATACGCCCTCGCCGAGATGGCGTTTGCAGACAAGGATTACGCTGCGGCGCTTCCGCTCTTTCATCGCGCGAGCGCGAAATCGAAGGAACCGGCGGTTGTGCTTTCGGCGCGCTATTTCGAGGCGCGCTGTCTCGAGGCAACCGGACGCAAGGAGGAAGCTGCTGATATTTACGTGCAAGTAGCCGAAGCCGGAAACCCAAATCCGTATCGCGAAGACGCGCGAGTGACGGCAGCATCGATTTTCGCGAGCAAAGGAAGAAAAATCGATGCGCTGAACCAATACGAAGCGCTGGCTAATGAATCCCAGAAACCGGCGGTGAAAGCGGAGTCGGCCGTGCGCGGCGGCATGATCGCGCTCGAACTTGTTCAGAGTGACAAAGGCAAAATCGACAAGGCAATGACCGATAGAGCCGCAGCCTTATTGCAGAGAGGGCGCACTTTGCCGGAGGCTGGAAAGTTCCGGGCGATCGCGCAAGTCGGTTTTCGCAAGTTGCAATACCAGACTGGGCAATACGCAGCAGTTGCTGGCCGATTACAAAAAGGAACTGGAGAAGCTTCCCGATGCGGCCCAGGCCGAGGTGCTGCTGCTTGCCGCAAACAGCGAGCGGCAGCTCGGTCATCCAAAGGAAGCCGAAGCGCTGTATCGCCAACTTATCACGAACTATCCAGATCGAGAGGAAGCAAAGGATGCTGCTTACCAGCGGCTGATCAACGTTTACAACTCCGATCCATCGGCGCTTCCTGCTGCAATAGATGAATTCCTCGCGACGAATCCTGCAAACGAGCGCGCCGACGAAGCGAAGCTGTTAAAAGCCGAAGCATTCTACAAACAGCAAAATTACACAGAGGCAGCGTCAATTTACGGGGAACTGCGCGCGTC
This sequence comes from uncultured Verrucomicrobiae bacterium, assembly GCA_963840305.1. Taxonomy (GTDB): domain Bacteria; phylum Verrucomicrobiota; class Verrucomicrobiia; order Chthoniobacterales; family UBA10450; genus Udaeobacter. The sequence goes on along the minus strand of CAWIYE010000004.1, from coordinate 114,117 downwards.
TGAGCTTTCTCCAAGGCTGCGCGCTGAAGCAGCCTACAAACTTGGCTTGTGCCACGTCCAAACGAAAAATAATCCCGGCGTGATCGAAGCTTTCACCTACTACGTGCAAACGTTCCCGGATGGTTCGCAAGCGCCTGCCGCGCTCGCGCAGCGCGCGTTGGCATACGAGCAAAGCAAAAACTACGACGCCGCGCTTACGGATTTGAACATTATCCTTGCCAAATATCCCAAAGCCCACGAGCGCGAAGCGAGTCTGCAATTAAAGGCCCTCACTCTTGGCCAACAGGAGAACACGAAGGGCATGGTCGACACTTTCCGGCAGCTCCTGAAAGAGTTCCCCAAGAGCTCTGTTGCAGCACAGGCGCACTACTACATCGGCAAGACTGCGTTTGAGGCAAAGAATTACAAGACGGCCTTGACCGCGCTGAATACCGCCCGCGAACTCAACAAGGAGCAGTACTACAATCTCGCGTCGCTTCGGATCATTCTGTGCCAGTTTTATTTGAAAGATCGGCCTGCGCTCACCAAAGAGGTGAACGACTTTATGGCGAACAGTCCGAACACGAATTTGCCCCCGGAAGTTCTGGAGTGGCTCGGGATTGAATATTACAACGAGAAAAATTTCCAAGCCGCGGAAAAATACCTCGGCGCGCTTCAGAAAATTGGGAATCAAGGCGCCGTTAAACCGGATTACTTGTTCTATCTGGGCGACGCGGCGACCAAGCTGAAAAACGTGGGTGAAGCGGAGGACGCCTTCGCCAGGTATTTAGTGACGGCGAAAGATCCAGCAGGAAAGGCCAAGGTGTTACTCGCGCTCGGTGCAGTGAAGATCAGCGCCCACAAACCAGACGAGGCCCAGAAGATCGCCGAACAAATCATGGCGCTGCAACCGGAGGGCCGCGTGAATGCGGAAGCGCGTTTGCTCGCAGGCGAGGTCCAGTTGGAGCGCGGCAATTTCGATGACGCCGGCAAAGCGTTTAAAGGCGTCGCCTTGCTTTACGACGATCCAGCGATCACTCCGCGCGCGCTCGATAAAGCCGCGCTTGCATTTCGGCAAGCCGGCAACACCGAGGAAGCAGACCGTCTCTCGCGGGAGTTGCGCGAGCGCTACCCCAATTACGCCGGCGGGTAAAATCAATGAGGGACGGCTCGGGCAGTCATTTCTTGGGGACAATCGCGATCCCCCAAGGGCCGTCGCCGACTTTGATCCGGCGTAGTTCTTTGCGAGATTTCAGATCGACGACCGAAACATCGTTTGACGCGCCATTCGCCGTGTAAAACTTCGAACCGCTGGGGTCGAGCGCGATTCCCCAGGCGCGATTTCCAACCGGAATTGTTGTCGCCACTTCATTCTTCTCAGTATCGATAATCGCAACCGCGTTTCCGCGACCTGTTGTGACGTAGAGCTCTTTGCCATCTTTGGAAATCGCAGTGCCCATTGGCAGTGAACCTGTTGGCAATTGGATTTTTGACAAAAGCTTGTGCGACTTCGCATCGATAACGGCGACGTATCCACCGTTCTCACAGGCAACGTAAGCACGCGAGCCGTCCGGTAGAAATGCAACCGAACGCGGACGCCCGCCGGTGTCGATTTTTGCTATCACACGCTGGGCATCGGGGTCGATCGCGAACACTTCACCTTTCTCTTCGCAGGTCACATACACTTCGCCGTTGGCCGGATTCACGCCCATTCCTTCTGGCTCCTCTGACACTTTTACTTTCCCGCGCGATTGGCCTGAATCGAGACCGACAATCGAAGCGCTAGCGTCGTCTTCATTCGCGATGAACGCGAATTTTCCATCTCTGCTGATCGCAAACTGTTCAGGATCCGATCCAACGTGCCAGCGATCGATCAACTTGCGCGCTACTGGATCGATCACGCCGAGACCATCAGCGGTCTTGTCCGCAGGCGCGCGATTTTCATCCACGCCCGGCGCCATTCGCGGGGAACCGCTCAATGTCACAAATAGTCGTCTCCCATCCGGCGTCGCGTGAATCCCGCGGGGTCTCTTGCCCACGGGAAAAGTTGCAACCACGGCGTCCGTCGTGCCATCGATCACCGTTACGTTCCCGGAGCGTTCGTTGCTGACAAATACGAGGTAGTTCGCCGGGTCAGCGCGGGTCAGAATTGAGCCTGCGACAACGAGGTAAAGGACAAGCAAGCGACGCATGGGTGATGCGTACATCTCGGTGCGACCTCAATCAAGCGAGCGATCCATTGAAGTTTAGAATTGGACGTTGGGCGTTGGGTGTTGGACGTTTCTCGGTGACTTCGCACGACAAGCTTTTCATTCCAGGTCCCGTTGAAGTGTCAGAAAAAACGTGGGCGGCGTTCACGCGTCCGCTGATTGGGCACCGCAGCGAAGATTTTAAAAACCTTTACCGCGCGATTCATCCGGGGCTTCAGACATTGTTCGGAACAAAGCAGCCAGTGTTTCTTTCCACTTCTTCGGCGTGGGGCGTGATGGAAGCTTCAATCCGCAACATCGTCGATCGCGGCGTGCTTTGCTGCATGTGCGGCGCGTTCTCGGACAAGTGGTTCGATGTCGCAAAGCGCTGCGGAAAAAATGCGGAATCACTCCTAGTCGATTGGGGAAAACATATCGACGCGAAGGATGTCGATCGGCAGTTGGCGACTGGAAAATTCGACACCATCACATTGACCCACAGTGAAACCTCCACCGGTGTCATGAATCCGCTCCCGGAAATTTGCTGCGTCCTCGCGAAGTATCCTGATGTCGCGCTGATCCTCGATACCGTGTCCTCGTTTTCGGCGGTCAAGATCGACATGGACGCGCTCGGGATCGACGTAATGCTTACCGGCGCGCAAAAAGCACTCGCGTTGCCGCCGGGTTTTTCGTTGTTTTCCGTTTCTGAAAAAGGGTTCGCGCGCGCGGAAATGATTCCGAACCGTGGATTCTATTTCGATTTTCTCGAGTTCAGGAAGGAACAGGCCCAATGGATGACACCTAGCACGCCGAGCATCGGGCACATCCACGCGCTGCAATTCAAGCTCGATGAAATTTTCGAAGAAGGTTTGGAGGCGCGTTTCGCCCGGCACGCGCGCACGAATACGCTGGTACACGATTGGGTGCGTCGCGCGGGATTCGATTTTTTCGCTGAGGAAGGGTTCCGCTCGAAAACGCTTACTTGCGTCAAGAATAATAAAGGCATCGACGTGCTGGCGTTTGCGAGGAAGCTTCGCGAGAAACACCATCTGGTCATCGATCCCGGTTACGGCAAGATTCGGGGCCAAACTTTTCGGCTCTCAAATATGGGAGATGAAACGGAGGAGACGGTCTCGCATTTGCTGGCCTGTCTCGACGATGTTTTGTAGGGGAAGCTGTCGGCTTCCCCTACAGAGGGTTGCGCACCTATTCCACGCATGTCGTTTATGCCGGCAATTGAAGCTTCCCAACTAACGAAAGTCTATCGCACCTACCGCAAAGAGCGCGGGCTCTGGGGGTCCGTCAAAGGGCTACTGAGGCGGCGGTATGAGGAAACGCGAGCGGCAGACCAAGTCTCGTTTCAAATCGAGCAAGGCGAGTTTGTCGGATTTCTTGGCCCAAACGGCGCCGGGAAAACTACTGTGCTGAAAATGCTTTCGGGTTTGCTCAATCCGACGTCGGGGGATGCGCGCGTGCTCGGTTTTGTTCCCTGGGAAAGACGCAACGAGATGAAGCGCCAGTTCAGTTTGCTCATGGGACAAAAGAATGCGCTGTGGTGGGATCTGCCCGCGCAGGAATCCCTTGAACTCAACCGCGCGATCTACGGGATCGACCGCAATCGGTTCGACAAAGTCGTGGATGGACTATCAGAACTTTTGGAAGTGCGAGACAAAATGAACGTGATGGTGCGCGAACTTTCTTTGGGCGAGCGAATGAAGATGGAACTGATCGCTGCGCTCATTCACGAGCCGCGTGTGCTTTTTCTCGATGAACCGACAATCGGACTGGATGTGGTCAGTCAAAAACGCGTGCGCGAGTTTCTGCGCATCTACAATGAGGAACATCATATTGTCACATTGCTTACCAGCCATTACATGCAGGATATCCAGGAGTTGTGCCATCGCGTTCTGGTCATCGATCACGGCAAGATCTTTTTCGACGGGCCGCTGGAAGAGATTGTCGATCGCTTTTCAGGATATAAAATTCTGAGTCTTACCTTTGAAAAAGAAGCAACGCGCGATCTTTCGCGCTTCGGCGAAGTGACTGAACAAACGCCTGTTTCGGTGCAGCTAAAAGTTCCGCGCGCAAAAGTCACCGAGACCTGCCGGGAACTACTCGAAGCATGTGATGTAAGCGACATCAACGTTCAGGAAGTGCCGGTGGAAGAAGTGATCCGGCAACTGTTCGGCGAACGGCGCGAGATTCACGCCTCTGCTGAAGCCGCAGTTACCGAAGCCGCGCACGTCAGTTAGCAGCTTGCCATTCTGAGCGAAGCGAAGAATCCAGCTACTTCGAGCAATTCGGACGGTTAGGTCACCTACTAATCTCTATCGGTTCGCGATCTAAGCGGACGCCGCAATTAGTGGAAGTAGCTGGATGTTTCGCTTTGCTCAACATGACAGGGCGAAACTCGGTAGCACACTCTTTCCCATTGCATCGGCGAATGTCGGATACCGTGGAGTCCAGCCGAGGCGACGCAGCTTTGCATTGCTCACACGTTTGTTGCTGTCCCCGCGTTTGCGTTGTTGCTCCGACGCGCCGATAGGCGGCAACGGGCGATTCAGCCTTTGCGCGAGCCATCGGTAGCATTCGCTTTGCAGAAGCGGTTGATCGTCAACCACGTTGAAAATTTGCGTCCCCATCTCTTCTTGATTCACCAAAAGCACGAGCGCAGCCGCGATATCGTCTCGATGCACTTGATTAACAAACCGAGCGTTTTGCGGATCAATGACCGCCGCACCTCCCAGGAATTTTTTCAACAAAGCAGAGCGGCCCGGTCCATAGATTCCAGCGAGCCGCACGACGATGCCGCCCCGATCGAGCACGAGCCGCTCCGCTTCAAGAAGTATGCGGCCGGTCTCGCGCATCGGTTTTGTCTCGCTGTCTTCCGTGACCCATGAGCCATCGTGTTGCGCGTACACACTCGTGCTACTCGTAAAGAGAAGTTTTGCTCCCGGAAACCTTTCGATGAGATTGCGTGCACCATCGATGTAAATTCGACGATACGTTTCGGCATCACCGCCGCGCGAACTGGCGCAGTGGATCATTGCATCAAAGCTTCCGACACACTCCGCGACCTGAGCAGGTTGTGAAATATCGACGTCGCGCACGATGTACGGTTTCGCTGATAGACTCGCTGCGGATCTTGCAGACCCCGTCCAGCCTTCCACCGCCCAGCCCGCGGCATGGAACAGCTCGGCTGCCGCCTGTCCAACGTAACCACACCCGGCGATCAAAATCCGCGGCATCGTTTCAGACGCTCACGTCGCGGCAGCCAGAATTTCAATTTCTTCAAAGATGTTTTTCTGAACAGCGCGTACCTGTTTTAGACGAATCAGCTCCAAAAGCGCGAGAAAAGTTACCACCACTTCTACGCGCGACACGACAGCTCCGAACAAATCAGAAAAACGGAGCCGACTGCCAATGGCAACGCGCTGCAAAATCGCGTCGATCTTTTCCGAAACACTAAAACGCTCGCCAAAAATTTCCTGGATGTCCTGTCGCGCTTCGATCCTTTTGATTACCGTTTGGAACGCGTTGATAAGTTGGAAAATTCCAACTTCATCCAGGCGCAGCGGTTCCGGCAGGGGTGAGGATGCTGCCGCTTCGCGCGAAAAAATCCTCTCCTGTTCCACCTCGCGCAGATGCAATGCGGCTGCTGCTTCTTTGAATTTTTTATATTCGATCAGCTGCCGGATTAACTCCCAGCGGGGATCCTCTTCCCCGGCGTCTTCTTCGGGCGGCTGCTGGTCAAGCGGCAACAAGCTGCGGCTTTTGAGGTAAATGAGGTTTGCCGCCATGACGATAAATTCACCGGCCAGTTCGATATTCAGCTCCTTGAACACTTGAAGATACTCGAGGTACTGGCTGGTGATGCGTTCAAGCGAAATATCGTAAATATCGATCTCATCCTGCTTGATCAGGTACAGGAGCAGATCCAGCGGGCCTTCGAAAACCTCCAGCCTAACCTTGTAATCCGTCTCCATGTGTGGCTTCGCCAGGTTAAAGCGTTGAAAAGTTAAAGGGGTTGAAGCGTTGCAGCGCCATAAAGATTTCGAGGGTATCGCCGATGTAACGCTTTAACGTCGTAACGAATCACGCGGGCTTGCCTACTCGGGAATTTTTCGATGGATCCAAACGCTGTTCACCAGCCCGAGACCAAACATGATCATTAGCACGAAAGAACCGCTGTAACTGATTAGAGGCAGCGGCACACCGGTGATCGGCAGCAATGCGATCGTCATTCCCATGTTTTGGAAAATGTGCGTGAAGATAAGAGCGGTGATCCCAACAACCAGAAGCAGGCCCAATTGATCACCGGCCAGGAACGCAACAAAAAGACACGTCATCAGGAGCAGGCCGAACCCGCCAATGAGAAGCATTCCACCTACAAATCCCCATTGCTCTCCGATGGCGGAGAAAATGTAGTCGTTGTGCACAGCGGTAGCCGGAAGAAAGCCAAGCTCGATCTGCGTGTTTGGCGCTTTGAATCCTTTGCCCGACCAACCGCCTGAGCCGATGGCAATGAGAGATTGATTAATGGCCCAGGCGGAACCTTGCTTGTCGACGTCAGGATGCGTAAAGGCGGTGATCCGCTGTTGCTGATATGGCTTAAGGCCGAAATTGATCGCGATCGGGATAAAAGCGATCCCGATCAGAATGACGCAAATCAAATAGCGCAGCGGCAGTCCGCCGACGAACCACAACGCGAGGAGCACCGGAACCCAAATGATGACCTCGCCCAGATCGGGCTGCATCAGGATGAGCAGGCAAGGCGCTCCCGCAATTGCTCCCGAGAGCAGCAAACGCAGCATCGGATGCATCTCGCGAAATTGAGTCAAGAAAATCGCCAAAACCATGATCCCGGCGACAACAGCAAGCTGCGCGGGTTGAAAATTGATCGGCCCCAAATGCAGCCAGCTACGTGCCCCGTAAACTTTGGTGCCTATGAACTTCGTCAGGATCAGAAAGACGATGCCCGCCAAGTACATCGGCAACGCGCCCCAGCGGATCCAGCGGTAGTGAATCAAACTGGTCACCATGAAAGCAAAGACACCGACAGCCACCCAATTTGCCTGCTTGCGCCAGAAATCCGCCGCATACGGATCGGTGCGCGAGGAAGTGGCGCTGTAAATTGCTACAACCCCGAAGACGGCAAGCGCGAGCGTCGTCACCAGCAGAAGCCAGTTTTGGCCGAGCAACTTTCGCAGAAAAGGCGTCATGTTATGTGATCCGTTGAAGCTTCCGCCGCTTTCACCAGTAAATCAGGACGATTATACACAAGTTGCAATCCCGGCAAAACTGCCCGCCGGCCAAATAAAGAAGAACCGCCAGCAAGCTAACCTGCTACTTGCCGCCGAAAGTTTGAGGTCTCTGGGTTCCCAGGCAGCGTCATAATTACTTGCAGATGATTGGTTTATAAACAATTTCGAATAAAGATTTGCGCTTCGCTTGTCACTAGATTTGGCGACCGCTAAATTAGTCTCTCACTTTCTCGTTTTTGGAAAAGGTTACAATGGCCAAGAAGAAGAAAAAGACCAAGCGGAAGCTCGCTTATCCAAAGTTGCCGATGCAGCGGCACTTAAATTTGCGCCACGAAGGAACGCATTTTGATCTGAGACCGATGTTCGACGACTTGAACAAACGATATTTTCGTGGACGTCTTCGCGGTTACAACGTGATGTGGGGCCGCCGGCGAAAGCATCGGCCAAGAGAACATTTTATTTTTGGCACAATCCAAGAGGAGGACCGGATCATTCGGATCAATCCGGCGCTAGATCAGCCGTTCGTGCCCGCCTGGTTTTTGCGCTATGTGCTCTATCACGAAATGCTGCACTCGGTGGTACCCGATGAACCATTATCGCCCAACCGCCGGCGAGTTCACACTGAAGAATTCAACCGACGCGAGCGTGAATTTCGACATTATTCCAAGGCGCGCCGCTGGGAAGAACAGAATCTGTCGCGTTTTCTACGCTGAATCGCGCCCCTAGCGAGTTTGAGTAACCGGCGCCGGGGAGAATCTTTCAGACGGCGATGGCGTCGTCGCTACGTTCTTTTTGATGAGGAACCAAAGCGTTGTCGCGAGCAGGAGAGAGATCAACTTCGCGCGCCAGTTTCTCAGAATCAGGTTCTTCATATTTACTGTGCAACAAAATTTCCGCGATTCGCTGCCGGAACGTCTCCGGTGTGAAATTGCGCTCAATTCGACGCCGATGGCAAATGGAAATACCGCCGGTCTCTTCAGAAACGATCACCGCCACGGCATCCGATTCCTCGGTTATGCCGAGCCCGGCGCGATGGCGTAATCCCAGACTGCGATCCAGTGTTTCCCGCTGACTCACAGGAAAAATGCAGGCCGCAGCTGCGACTCGTCCATTGCGAATAATCACTCCACCATCGTGCAACGCAGCCTTTGGATGAAAGATGGTGAGGATTAATTCGACAGAAAACTCTCCGTCGATGATCACGCCTGTTTCTTCGTAAACGCGAATCGATGTGTCCCGCTCGATTGCGATGAGCGCACCGAATTGTTTGTTTGCCAGTTGCGTCACCGCCTCAGCCAGATCATGGACGGTTTCTCGTTTCTCGCTGGTCAGCGAGAAAATCGGGTGCCCGCCGAGCGCCGCCAAGCCACGCCGGAGCTCTGGCTGAAAAATGACGAGCAATGCAACGGCCAGAAAAACCGAGAAGCTTCGCACGATCCAGCCGATCACAACTAAATTCAGTAGCGTCGAAATTAACGTCAGCGTCAAAAAGACGATTGCCAGACCAGTCAACACTTTCGCACCCCGCGTTCCGCGAAAGTAGAGGTAACCGTAATAAATCGCGATCCACAGCAGAATGATCTCGATCAGACTGCGCCAGCCTCTGAACCAGAGATCGATGAGTTGATGAATCATTCTGTCCTCCCAAGGATCGCTTCCGTTACGCGCAAGGCACTCACACTTTCTTTGACATCATGAACCCGGAACACGTCTGCGCCGCGAACGCGCAACAGCGAAGTCAACGCGACCGCAGGCGCCAGGCGGTCCTTCATTTCTGGCGAATTAGCTATCTTCGTCAGAAACGACTTGCGAGAAACGCCGATCACAAGTGGTCGATCATGCGGGCGCAACCGCTCAAGATGCGCGAGCAATTCCAGATTGTGATCGAGCGTTTTGCCGAAACCAATGCCCGGATCAAACGCAATCGCCATGGGATCAATGTTACAACCTATGGCGCGCGCATATTGTTGTCGAAAAAAATCCGAAACTTCTAAAACAACATCTTCATATTGCGGCTGGTTCTGCATCGTCCGGGGAGTTCCTTGCATATGCATGATGATGAAAGCGGATTTGGTTTCGGCAATCAGTGGCAGGATTCCTTTGTCCCCGCACCCACCGGTGATGTCGTTCACGATCGCGGCGCCTGCGTGAATCGCAGCGCGCGCCACCTTCGTTTTCGATGTGTCGATTGAAATCGGAACATCGATCTTCGCGCGTAGTTTTTCGATCACCGGAATGATGCGACGTAATTCTTCCTCAGCGGGAACGGGCTCCGCGCCAGGTCGCGTCGATTCGCCACCAATATCGATGATGTCCGCGCCTTCTGCAGCCATTCGCAGACTGTGCTGTATCGCTTTTTCCGGTGTGAAAAACTCACCGCCATCGGAGAATGAATCCGGGGTGACATTCAGCACACCCATAACCAACCCTTGCCGAGAGACGTCAAAGAGGCGCTCACCGATTCTCCAGATCCTTTCGCGCATCACAATTGAGACTAGCCCAACTGCGCGATTATTCGAAGCTATAGCCGACTCGCCGTGCGGAGCGCGGCCGAATCGCATGCTGTCGGCGATCATAGACCGCCGCTACAGTTATTTCTTGCGCGAATAGCGGCCCATCAATTCGCCCTGTGCAATCACATGACCTTTGATTGCCGCGTCGAACTGGCTTCGCTGGGCGCCGATAGGTAAATCCAACTCGCGATCCAATGCGAAAATCTTGAAGTAATAGCGGTGCGCACCAGAAGGCGGACACGGGGCGCCATAGCCCGATTTGCCAAAGTCGTTTGTTCCCTGCACTCCTTTGGGCGTGCTTCCTTCTGCAACCGTGCTTGTCTGGGGAGAGATGTTCCAAACGATCCAATGCGTGAACAATCCGCTGGGCGCGTCGGGATCATCGACGATCAAGACAAGGCTTTTCGCTTCGGAAGGAACGTCCGAAATCTGCAAAGGCGGACTGATGTTGGCGCCGTCGCAAGTAAATTTTGATGGAATGCTCGCGGCTTGTTGGAAAGCAGAACTTGTGATCTTCATCCTGGCTCCTCCTGCAGCGAATGAAGCAATCGCCGCCAGAAAAATCGCCGATGCACCGGCAATAATCGCCTTTCGCATAATTAGACCTCCGATTGAAATCGCGTTAAATCGACGAACCTGACCATATTGTTTCGCCCAAATGACTGCAAACGGACGTAAGATTCGAGAACAACTTCTGGCGCTCCTGGAGCGGAAAGATTACCGGCCACTTAACAACATTGACATCGCTCGAGAACTTGGCTTGACCGGCACGCAACGAAATGCGTTGCGCAAAACGCTGCGCGAGCTCGAGCGCGCAGGCGCTATCGCCCGCATTCGCAAGAACAGGTATGTTCTGCCGGCCGAGGCGGACCTCGTAACCGGTAAGTTGTCGATTCATCAAGCCGGCTACGGATTCCTAACTCCTGAAATGCCAGGAGAGCCGGACATTTTCATCGCGGCGGAAAACACCGGGACAGCCATGCACGGCGACCGCGTGGTTGTGCGTATATCGCGCGATGTGCCTTACGCTCGCATCAAAGGACGTCGCGAAGGACGTGTGATTCGAATCCTGGAGCGTGCTCACGATACGATCGTCGGCACACTGCAACGGTCGCGGAATTTTTACTACGTCGTTCCTGATGATCCGCGGATTGTGCACGATGTTTACGTTCGTCCTGTAGCGGCGGTCTCTGACCGCCGAAGGGCCGAGGGAGGTCGGCGCTCAGAGAGCGCCGCTACAGCTACAGTCGGCGACAAAATCGTTGTTCGGCTGGATGCGTGGGAGTCACGGCACGTCAATCCTGAAGGCGAAATCATTGAAGTCCTCGGGCCGGCTACCGCGCCGGGAATCGACATGTTGTCGATCATCCGCAAATTTCATCTGCCAGCAGAATTTCCGAAGGATGTTTTGGATCAGGCAGAGCGGATTCCCGATAAAATCAATCCGCGGCACCTCGAGGGACGAGAAGATTTGCGCAAAGAATTCATCGTCACCATCGATCCAGATGACGCGCGCGATTTTGATGACGCAATCCAAGTTGAGAAGACCAAGAGTGGCTGGCGGCTTGGCGTGCACATTGCCGATGTCGCCGCCTACGTGGAACCCGGGAGCGCGCTGGATCGCGAAGCGCGCCGGCGCGGCAACAGCGTTTACCTACCCGACCGCGTAATTCCGATGTTGCCGGAGCGATTGAGCAACGGCGTTTGCAGTCTCAATCCGGGGGTCGATCGGCTAACGCGCTCCGTGTTTATTCATTTCGACAAACATGGCGTGGCGAAAAGCGCGCGTTTCGCCCAAAGCGTGATTCGTAGCGCGCACCGGCTTACGTACAAGCAGGCGTACGCGATCCTTTCCTCTTCTCCCGGAGATCGCTTGGGCGAACGACTACACCTTGCGTGGGAACTCGCTTCGTTACTGCGGCGGAAACGCTTCGAGCATGGCGCGCTCGACCTCGATTTCCCAGAAGTAAAAGTCTGGGTCGATGGACAAGGCCACCCAGTAAGGTTGGAGCGCGTTGAGAACGACGAATCGCACCAGTTGATCGAAGAGTTCATGCTGGCAGCAAACGAGGCTGTCGCGCGGGAACTGACGAAGCGCGCGATTCCCTGCGATCTATCGCGTCCACGAAAATCCAGACCCGGAGAAACTCGCAGAGTATCGCGAATTCGCTGCTAAGCTTCAATTACAAGGTTGGCGATCTGACCCATCGTGCTGAGCTGCAGCGCTTGCTCGCGCTAATCCGCGGGAAGCCCGAAGAACAAGCTGTCAAGGTTGCGTTGTTGAAAAGCCTCAAACGCGCCCGATACGATCCCCAGCCGCTCGGCCATTACGGCTTGGCCAAAGCGAATTATCTGCATTTCACCAGTCCGATCCGGCGCTATGCCGATCTGGTGGTGCACCGCGCGTTGGGTAGGGAAGGACCGACGGGCCGCCCGGCGCGCTCGGCGAACGCGCCCCACCTTCCCGATATGGCCGAGATCGCCTCCATAGCCGAACATGTTTCAATTACCGAACGGAATGCGGCCGATGCGGAAATCGACGCTGCTCAAATGAAAAAGCTCGAGTTTTTTCAGCAGCAACTCGATCAACGCAATCCGCAGATTTTTCGCGCTGCAATCGTCGATGTCCGCAACTACGGCTTAATGGTGGAACTGCCCGATGCCCTGATCACCGGGTTGATCCACGTTTCCTCGCTTACGGACGACTTTTACTTATTTGAACCCGCTCAGCGCCAGCTCATTGGGAGACGCTCCCGAAAACGATTTAAGATCGGCGACGAGGTATCCGTGTTCGTCGCACGGGTTGATGCCTTCAAACGGCAGGTAGATTTCGCAATTGCGGCGCCGTCTCAAGCCGCAAAGCAAAATTCCCGTGCCCGGCGTCGGAAATAGTTCTCTCCAGCATCGCCTTGAATTCATCATTTCAGTTATAATCGCGACAAAGCCGTCAATCATTTTTAAAACAACCCGAAACATCAGAAGAAATCGACCCTGCACAGCGCGCCAGGGAAGTTTGTTCTACGATGGCAATCGGAAACGACGGATGAAATTTGCGACGCTGACGAATCGCCGTTAGAACAGTTGGCATGACTGAAGCCACTGTTACTCTTACTGCTGCTGCCGCCGCTGCTCCTCCGCGCTACACACGGGCAAATCCCTTTCCTGCTCGCATGGTCGTGAATCGCCGACTGAGCGGTCCGGAATCTGCGAAGGACACACGCCATTTCGAGATCGATCTGACCGGATGGGGTTTGACCTTTGAAGTGGGCGATTCATTAGCTGTTTACGCAACGAACGATCCAGAGTTGGTCGATGAAATCATCCGTACGCTCGGCGCGACCGGCGATGAACAAGTCCCGCGGCTGAAAGGTGAACCGACAACATTCGCGCGAAGCGCTACTGCGCGATTACAGCATCACGCAGCCAACGCCGAAGTTTTTGAGGGCCATTGCCGAGCGAGCTTCCGCTGCGCCTACGTTGACGTACCTTCTCGCTCCAAACCGCAAACAGGACCTCGAGACTTACCTGTGGGGCATGGAAATAGTCGATTTCCTCTCGGACCATCCCTCCGCCCGGTTTGCGCCGGAAGAGTTTGTCGGCTTACTCGCGAAATTACAGCCGCGCCTTTATTCGGTGGCCTCGAGCTTGAGAGCGTACCCCGACCAGGTGCACTTTATCGTGGACGTCGTCCGGTACCAAAGTAATGGTCGCCTCCGGAAAGGAGTTTGCTCATCTTTTCTTGCGGAACGCGCTGATGACGTGCCCGTGCCCGTTTTCCCCACTGTGGCAAAACACTTTCATCTGCCGGCGGACCCTGACACTCCAATCATCATGATCGGTCCCGGAACCGGAGTGGCACCGTTCCGCGCGTATTTGCAGGAGCGAAAAGCCACCGGCGCCAAGGGTAAAAACTGGCTCTTCTTTGGGGCGCAACATGAGAGCTGCGATTTTGCGTACGGGGACGAGTTCAACGCGTATATGAAGGATGGACTCCTCGCACGGCTCGATTGCGCGTGGTCACGCGATCAAGCCCAGAAGATCTACGTCCAGCACAAGATGACGGAAAATGCGGCCGAAATTTGGAAATGGATCGATGCCGACGGCGCATACTTTTTTGTGTGCGGCGATGCGCGCCGGATGGCCAAGGACGTCGATGCAACGCTGCGCAAAATCGTGCAGGAGCAGGGCGGCAAAAACGTCGAGCAAGCCAACGAATACGTTGAAAAACTCAAAAACGAGAAGCGTTACAAGCGAGATGTGTACTAACAAATGACGAAGCACGAATGTCGAATGACGAAGGAACTGTCAAATGGAAAAAACACTACGTGAGGACCTGATTCGCCATTCGTCATTGTTTCGTCATTCGTCATTTGGACGTTCGTCATTAGTCATTTTCCTCGCCTGTGGCATAGTACCTCCCCAAAGGGTAAGAGCATGTACGAGAACACTGAATTCACATTGAGCCGCGATTGCCAGGCGATCCAGATTCCGAGCGGCCAAAGGACAACGATCCCGGCCGGAACGCAGGGCGTAATCACGCAAAGCCTTGGAGGAAGCTATACGGTTGCAACTTACCAGGGGTTGGCGCGCGTGGCAGAGAAAGACCTCGACGCGCTCGGACTGGAAAAACTACAGGCGCAGGAAACGCAGAAAGCTGCAAGCACGAATGGTGAAGTCTCAGAGGAAGACGTGTGGAACCAGTTGCGACAATGCTACGATCCGGAGATCCCGGTCAATATTGTCGATCTTGGCCTGGTCTACGATTGTCGTCTGATCAAGAAACCGGAAGGCGGCACCAAAGTGGAGGTGAAAATGACTTTGACCGCGCCGGGTTGCGGCATGGGACCAGCCATCGCCCACGATGCGCAGAGCAAGATTCTATCCATCGACGGCGTGGATGAAGCCGATGTCCAACTCGTTTGGGACCCGCCCTGGAACCAAAACATGATCAGCGAAGCGGGCCGGATGAAGCTCGGCATGATCTAAGGCAGCTCGAGCGCGTGCTCCGCTCTCGTTTTGCAGTGGTCGCAGGCCGAAGGCATGCTCGATTGTGTCGTTGCGAAAATTTTTTTGTGAATTTTTTTATTCTCGCATTGACAATACGCGTGTGAATTTTACACTCGACATCCTCTGAAGCCCCTCAGTTTGAAAAATTCTGAGCGCGTTTTAGAAATTTCGATATGCCTTTAACTGAACTCATCTTGACCGAAAACGTTCCCGGACTCGGCGCGGAAGCGGACGTGGTCAAAGTGCGGCGCGGCTATGCGCGCAATTACCTCCTGCCACGCGGCAAGGCCCATGAAGTCACGCCAGCGGCTTTGCGCCAGCTCGATGCTCTCAAACAAAAGCGCGCCGAGCGCGAAGCACGCGAGTTGAACGAGGCGGAAGAATTGAGCCGACGCATCGAAAAATTAAGAGTGACGTTCGTACTCGCAACCGGCGAGACTGGAAAAGCGTTTGGTTCTGTCACCGCGCAAGACATCGTTGACCGTCTCAAGGAGGAGATTGGAGCCGAGATTGACCGGCACAAAATCGTTCTTGAACGACCAATCAAGGATACGGGCGATCACGAGTTGCAAATTAAGTTGCATCACGATGTCAGTGCGCAGTTCAAGTTTAACGTGAAGTCGGCGGCGCAAGAGGCGAAACCTGCGGAAGAAGCCGTGACCGCGGAGCCTGAAAAAAAGCGCCGTTCATTTTTCCGAAGAAAGAAAGAAGCGAAAAAAGAAACAGAATAAATGGCGACTCAACCGTCCTCGCGGACCGCTGAGAAGCCTCGCAGAGAATCCGGGAACGGACCCGGCCGAGGCTGGCCGGAGAGAAGCGGCGAAAAAGTTGTTCCCATTTCGCCCACAGGTTCTGCGCAGGATATTCACCGCACCCCGCCGCATAGCGTCGATGCAGAGCAAGGCGTGCTGGGGTCCATGCTCATTTCACCGCGAGAAACCATCGCGGAATGCGTCGAGAAAGATTAACGAAGAATACTTTTACGTCCCCGCGCACCGGACGATCTACAACGTTCTTGTCGACCTTTGGAACGCGTCGCAGGCGATCGACCTGATCACGTTCACTCAGGTGTTGCGTGATCGGCATCTTCTCGACAGCGTCGGCGGCGCGGCATTCGTCACCAGCCTTTTCACCTTCGTTCCAACCGCCGCCAACGTCGGATATTACCTCGATATTGTTCGCGACAAGTACATCCTCCGCGAAATCATTTCCGCCGCCACCGAGAGCGTGCGCCGCGCTTACGAGGAACAGGACGAGGTAAACAATCTGCTCGACGAAGTGGAACAGCGCATTTTCGCCGTGGGCGACGACCGCTTCAAAGGCCAGTTGCTCTCGATGAAAGACCAGGTGATGGAAGCCATCGAGTCGATCGAGAAGCTCTACGAGAACCGAGGTGGCATCACTGGTCTTTCAACTGGCTTCCCCGAACTGGATCGCATGACCAACGGACTGCATCCAGGCGAGATGATCGTGATCGCGGCCCGGCCCAGCATGGGCAAGACCGCGCTTGCCATGAATATCGTCGAGAACGTGGCGGTTAATCAAAAGCTTCCGGTCGGCGTTTTTAGTTTGGAAATGAGCAGCCAACAACTGGTGCAACGCCTGCTTTGTTCGCGAGCACATGTGAACCTGGCAAAGGTGCGTGGTGGCTTTCTCGGCGAGCGTGACTTCCCAAACCTGACAGCAGCAGCATCGAAACTGGCCGAAGCGAAAATCTACATCGATGACAGTTCCAGTTTGAACATTCTTGAACTGCGAGCAAAGGCGCGACGACTCAAGGCACAGCAAGACATTCAACTCATTGCGGTTGACTATCTGCAATTAGTCACGTCCAGCTCTCGGCGCGCACAAGATAACCGGCAGCTTGAGATTACAGAGATCTCGGCTGGTCTTAAGTCCTTGGCGAAGGAGTTGAAAATTCCGATGATCGTCGTCGCGCAACTGAATCGCCAACCCGAGCAGCGTACCGGTGGCAAACCGCGGCTGAGCGACCTGCGCGAATCCGGCGCAATCGAGCAGGATGCCGATCTGGTTGGATTGCTCCTCAGACCCAGTTTCTACGAGGAAAAAGAGGACGAAGATAAAACCGATAGCAGGGTTTTCGAGGAAACGGCCGAAGAAGCTGAACTGATCATCGCGAAGCAACGAAACGGTCCGATAGGAAACGTTCCCCTGACGTTCTTCAAGCATTTCACGCGCTTCGAGAGTCGGGCGCGCAACGTGAGCGAACCGGAAGAAGCATTTTAGTTGGGTAGCGCACGCGTCTCGCGTGCTGGTTTCGGCGTCGCACCGAAACAATCTTTTCTAAATCTTCGTCGCCTGCAGGAATGTCGCCGCATCGATCACGTGCTGCGCGTCGATGCCGCGTTCTTGCATCACTTCGGGGCCGGGGGCGCTGAGGCCGAACTGGTGCAGCCCGATCACTTTCCCGTCGAGTCCGACGTATTGGTACCAAATCTCAGTCACGCCGGCTTCGATCGCGATGCGTTTGCGGCAGTCGTCAGGCAAAACTTCTTCGCGATATTCTTGAGGCTGGCGATTGAACCGTTCAAAGCATGGCATGGAAACAACACGCACGCCGTCGCCCAGTTCTTTTGCCGCCGCGAGCGCGTGCTGCAGTTCGCTCCCGCACGATAGGATGATCAGATCGAGTTTTCCTTGCTCTTTCTTTGCGACGTAACCGCCGCGCAGCACTCCTTCGCGACGCAGATTTGGATCAATATCATTTAGCATCGGAACGGTCTGACGCGTGAGCGCGAGAAACGTCGGCCCGTCCGTGCGCTGCATCGCGGCGACAAACGCGCCTGCGGTTTCCTCAGGATCGGCCGGACGGATCACGTCAATGTTCGGCATCAAACGAACTGAGCTGACAGTCTCCACCGGTTCGTGAGTCGGGCCGTCCTCGCCGACGCCGATTGAGTCGTGAGTGAAAATGTAGGTATTAGGAAGCTTCGACAGCGCAGCCAATCGGATGGAAGCGCGGCAATAATCGGTAAACACCATGAATGTCGCGCCCGATGCGCGGAATAGTCCGTGATACGAGATGCCGTTGAGAATCGCGCACATGCCGTGTTCGCGAATCCCAAATCGGATGTTGCGCCCGCCCGGATTATTGCAGTTAAAATCGCCGCCGTCATTGATGTAATTCATTGTCGATCCGTAAAGATCGGCGCTGCCACTCATCAGCAACGGCATCGCCTGCGCGATCGGTTGCAACGCTTCGCCGCCTGCCTTTCGCGTAGCCAGCTTCGCATCCTTCGGGAAATCAGGAATTTTGGCTAAGAGATCGCCGGGAACTTTTCGCTCAAGTCCGTCATCGAGAAGTTTTGCCGCGTCAGGATTTTTCGCGCGCCACGCGTTGTACGTTTCCTCCCAACGACTGTAATCGGCGAGCAGCTTCTTTTTGTGCTCAGCAAAATAGTCATACACATCCTGCGACACGAAATAATGTTCGTCTGGCAACCCGAGCGCCTTGCGAGCAGCATCGACGAATTTTGCGCCCGCTTCTCCATGCGCTTTGTAGGTGCCTGCGACCTCCGGGATGCCTTTGCCGATGAGAGTGTGTGCGATGATGAATTGCGGTTTGGCGTTGTCACGCCGCTTCGCCACGTCAAAAGCGTCGAGAAACTGTTGCATGTCATGGCCGTCGATTTCCTGAACATCAAATCCATACGCCTCCATGCGTTTCCTGGTGTCTTCGCTCTGCGTCTCTTTCGCGGCGGCATCGAGCGTGACCGCGTTCGAATCGTAGATGAAAATCAAATTATCGAGCCCCCAATGACCGGCCAGCGCGCATGCCTCTGAAGCGACTCCTTCCTGCATGTCGCCATCGCTGCACAAGCAGACAACGTGTTGATCGAAAATTTTGTGCTCATCCGTGTTGAAGCGCGCAGCTGCCATTTTTGTCGCCACGGAAATGCCAACTGCATTACCCACTCCCTGACCGAGCGGCCCAGTCGTGCATTCCACTCCGGGCGTCTCGCCAAATTCAGGATGTCCCGGCGTCCGGGAATGCAATTGCCGGAACCGCTTAATCTCCGACATGGGCAAGTCGTAACTGCTCATGTGCAGCCAAGCGTAAAGAAACATGCTGCCGTGCCCGCCGGATAGGACGAAGATATCGCGATTGATCCAGCGCGGCTGGTCGGGGTTGTATTTCAACGCGTAGCCGAAGAGAACGGCTCCCATCTCCGCACAGCCGAGCGGCAGCCCAAGGTGTCCCGATTGCGACGCCTGCACGGCGTCCATGCACAAACCGCGCGCCTGAGTCGCAGCTTTCGAAAGAATTTCAGTGTTCAAACTCATGTGGAATTTCTATCGGAGCTTTGTGGAGTTGGAAACCTTGAATTTCCGGCGCGTGCTTTTTAGTTGGATCGAAAGTATTAATGACAAAGTTCGAATGATGAATGACGGAGCACGAATGCCGAAGAACAGTTGTGCCGCTGGGGCGTTGGTTCGTCATTTGGCATTCGGATTTCATTCGTCATTCGTCATTTGTCATTCGTCATTCGGAGCATGAATCAAAAGGCTCTTCTTAAGATAGCCGAGAGGCTCGAACGTCTTGCGGGCAGGCTGCCTTCCAAAATTAGAAATGCAGTTCTCAACGAGCTGACCCCGCTCAAGGAATTGTTTCTGAAACAGCGCCCACCGCGATTCCTCTTCATCGGATCGAGCAAAATGCCGACGCACCGAATCATCGACACGCTTTTTACGCCTGGCGCCCAGGAGCAGATGAATGTTGCTGTGATGCCCGTGCATCGGTGGATCGACTGGAACATATCGGGTCGTGGAACGATCTCCATCCTGGACGCGCGTGACGCAGGCGACTCCGCTGCAGCTCAGGCCGAAGAAGATCTCGTGCGTCAGCCTGCAGACCTTGTGTTTTTTTTCGACGGCGGACAATCGGACCTTCGGAGCTCGCTCGCCGACTCTCTGCTGGGTGATGCCAAGCTCATCGTTGTCTCATTCGAACCGGAGAAGCACATGGGCCAATTGGAATCAGCGCTCACGGTACAGCCTGTGTTCCGCAATCGTTTGCTAAAGGTCGTCCGATTGACCGACGTGGATTCCGCTGAAGCGCGCGAATTATTGTCGATTGTGACGGCAGAACTGCCCAATGAAGCCAAGATCGAGATGATCCGGATTTCGCGTGATCGCGAAGCGCAGCATCACGTCGCACAAATGCTCGTAAAATCGACGACCGCAATTTGCACGGCCATCGGAGCGCAACCCATTCCGTTGGCGGACATGCCGATTCTTACCTCGCTCCAAGTGATGATGGTCTCAGGAATCATGTACATCAGCGGACGGGAACGAAGCTTGCGCGCTGCCACCGAGTTTATCACGGCGCTCGGAGCAAACGTCGGCGTGGGAATGATTCTCCGCGAAGGCGCCCGGGCGGTCCTGAAGTTTTTTCCTGGCTGGGGCAATGTCGTCTGCGGCATGGTCGCGGGCGCAGGCACATACGCGATCGGCCGCGCGGCTATGGCGTTTTTTATCGGTGGCGTCTCCTTAAGAGATGCACGCCGAAAATATCTGGCCGAGCACAAGAAAGCTCCGTACAAATCACACTGGCCGCATGGCTCGCTGGGACCTTCTAAATCCATTGAATAACTTGTGAATAAGTTCCCGGCGCCCCGGGCGTTTTGTTCACAGAATTTTGTGAACAGACATACCAATTCCCAACGCCGCAGCGCGCAACACGCGCGGTCCATATGAAGCTGTCCGACATACGAGCCGCGCTTCGAGAAATACCTCTTTCGCCAGCCAAAAGGCTCGGTCAAAATTTTCTCCACGACCAAAATCTTGCTCGCTGGATTGTCGATCACGCGCAGATCACTCCCGACGATTATGTGGTCGAAATTGGGCCCGGACTAGGCGCGCTCACCGAATTTATCCTTGAGAAAGGTGCGCGCGTTCTTGTGATCGAAAAAGACGCGCGTCTGGCAAATTTTTTGCACGCACGTTTCGGTCATGAGCGCCTTGAAATACTCAACATCGACGCGCTGAAGTTCGATCCGCGTTTTCTTTTTGCGCATCGTCGAGTGAAACTGCTTGGTAATCTTCCCTACAATATTTCGAGCGCGTTGCTCTTAAAATCCCTTGAACAACCAAATCCTATTTCGCTGTGGTTGTTAATGTTACAAAAGGAGATGGCAACGCGACTTTCAGCGTCGCCATCGACACACGATTACGGAGCGTTGACTTTACGCGTGCAGTTGCACCATCGCGTAAAATATCTGCGCACGGTAACCGCGACCGTTTTTTTTCCGCAACCTGACGTCGATTCCGCGGTGGTGCGAATCTCGCCGCGCGATCCGCTCGAGTTGCCTGCGCGCGACGATAAGCTGCTTTTAAGATTGGTTCGCGCTGGGTTTTCGCAGAGACGAAAACAGTTGCGGAAATTGCTTCGGACACATGTCCCTGACTGGGACAGAGCGGCCTCGCATCTTAACATCAATCCTAAAGCTCGTGCCGAAGAGCTGTCGTTGCTGCAATGGATCGATCTCGCCAATTTCATTGCGCCGGTTTCGCACCCTGATCCACGCCTAACGACCAGTGAGCGCTTCCCGATCGTCGATAAAAAAGATCGGATTCTGGGCTCCGCGAGCCGCTCTCAGGTGCATGGGAATAACTTGCTCCATCGCGCTGTTCACATTCTGATCTTCAATGAAGCAGGCGAAGTTTATTTGCAACAACGCTCGCGTTGGAAAGATCGACACCCTTTGAAGTGGGACTCCAGCGCCGCCGGCCACGTCGCCGTACGGGAAAGCTACGATGAAACAGCCCGGCGCGAATTAAAGGAGGAATTAGGCGTGAGTTTGCCGCTTCAGAAGATTTCAAAACTTTCCGCCGCGCAACGCACCGATCACGAGTTTATCTGGTTATATCGAGGCGTGGTTTCCGGTGATCTCGCCCCTAACAAGTGTGAAATCGAGAAAGGCGCATTTTTGCCGCTCGCCGTGGTCGATGGCTGGACATCGGCGCGACCGGAAGATTTCGCGCCGGGATTTTTGGAATGCTGGAAGGCGTATCGGCGGAAAAAGCGTTCCTACCGCGAACCGCTTATCCAGGCCCCAAGAATTTTCTCCGAGGCAAACGGCGTAGGATCGTCCGCTTAAACTTTCGCGCCGCACGCCGCGCTCCTTCCTTTCCACCGTAGAGGCTGTCGCTGAACATTTTTGTCACGATACGATCACCGCGAAGAAAGTGGACTTGAAAACCATGAGTCTGCTTCCTGGCGCGTGCTTTCGTATCAATGCGGCGAATGTTTTCTTCCGAATCAGGATTGGGCCGTTTTCGTCTTTGCATGGTAACTAACAAGAAGCTAACCAAACAATGCGACGATTCAATGAGCGGATGAAACGGAGTCATGAACCGTCTCGGGAGAAGGCAGGTTCCAGGAGCGCCATCTTTTTTCGTATTCGGCGGCTGGCAATAGTGCGTAACACGGATGCCGATTCGCTCGCAGCCACGTGATCAGCTTGACCAGGTTTTCCTTCGCCATCGTTGTGCAGCCTGTGGTTGGCCGATTCACGCCGCGCCGAATATGAAAAAAAATCGCGCTGCCCGCGCCGGGCACTGGCGGATTGGAATTGTGCCGGATGTCAATGAGCCACTCGTACGCGAAATCGCCTGAGCGCATTTTTTCGTGAGTGTAATTGTCAGGCGGATTCTTCGGATCGATCACGATATGGCGATTGTAATTCGGCGAGCGCGGGTCGTCGCTCCAAACGTCTGCCTCCGTGACTTGATGATATGGATAGTCGCCTCCGGCAGGCAGGTGAGGATTGTATCCAAAGATCTGTCCGATCTCGAAAACTCCAGCAGGCGCGCGGCCGTCTCGCTCTTTCTTTCTAAGTCCCGACTCGTTTTGTCCGGCAAGACCCGTGCCCCAGGCGAGTCCATTCTTGCCAAATAACACGGGAAAAGGTCCAGCCACTGGAGTCCACTCTCCCCCGCTGCGATCGCTCGAATAATCGCAACTCTCCGCGCATCGAATCCCAAGTTGGCGCGATTCCGAGAATAAGTTGTGTGCAATCATCGGGAACACCCTCTGCGTGAGCGTGACTTGCCAGCAACAGGAACAGGGAGATCAATAAACGACGCGAGAACGACATGGAACTCATCTCATAAATGGAAGCTGTCATGTTGATCCCGCAGTCGCGGGAAAACATCTCTGGCTATCTCCGTGCGGGATCAATGCAGAAATGATCAGAGATTCTTCGCTTCGCTCAGAATGACATAATGAAATCGCTTGTGGGCATTCGATTCTGGACTCGGTTCAGGTGGTTCCAGCCGTTTCTACCGCGGCTGTATCAGCGGGAAGATATTTCACACCGACGAGCCAAACCAGGCCGGAGAGGAAAATGATTCCGGACACAAACAGAGAACGCGACGTGCATGTTGGTGTGACCGCCAATGTAGCCCAGCAGCCAGAATGCCTGCACATCGCCGAGCGCGTGGACAACGAGAATGTTGACGGCAAACGCCGTCGCGCGCACCGCTGGCAACGAAACATTGGCCAGAGCGGTGTTTGAGGGACCTGTGTTCACAAACAAGAAAAAGATCGCGAAGAACATTGGCACCCACGCCGCGGGAAACGGAGTGTAAAGCGTCGCAACGAAAAACGGACACGCGATCAACATCCCGATTCCCGAAACCCAGAAGTAGGAACCGGCGAAACGCGAACGCAATTTGTCCGCGATAACGCCTCCCAGAAGCGTCGAGACGAGGCCCGCGACTACAGTAATCACACCAAAGATCGTCATGCCCATCGTCAGGACTTTGATTGCGATAACGGAGATACGCTGGCACCCAGAAACCCAAACCGCCCGTTACAAAAGTCATCAACGTCATGCGCGATGCAGTTGATGAGATACGAGCGTGTGTGGAACAAGTTCAGGTAGTCACGAATGCTGCGGCGCGGTGTCTTTTGCACGAGATGATCGCGCGGCGACGCGCGGATCGCGTTGCCAAAAGCACAACAGGCCCAGCAACAAGCCCGGCGGCGTAACGAGATAAAATGCCCAGCGCCAGCCCAGGTGAGCGCCGACCAATCCTCCGATTACATAGCCGAGCGCGCTGCCAACAGGAATTGCCGCGTAAAAAATCGCCATGATCCGGCCGCGTGTCTCGATCGGGAAAAGATCGGCCAAAATTGTCGGGGCAGCGGGACCGTAGCCGCCTTCGCCAATTCCAACGCAAATCCGAGTCGCAAAGAGGATGGCGAACGTCGCCGCCAACCCGGAGCCGCCGCTCGCAAGACTCCACGCAATCACAGCGGAGCCAACGATCAACCAGCGCGACATTCGATCGGCGAGCAAACCGAGAATTGGTGCACTGATCATGTAAGTGACGAAGAATGCATCGCCAAGCAGGCCGGTCTTTGTCATGGCGTTCACATCGCCAGGCGCAAAAAAGCTCGCGCGAATATCAGGCTCGAGCGCAGCCAGAATTTGCCGGTCGATGTAATTGAAAAGGTTTATCCCCAAAAGCAGAAAGAGAGCGCTCCGCGCGCTGCTCAGCGGTGTTTTTCCTACCAGTTCGCATCGCAATTGCCGATTGCAGTTTGCCCGACGCCGATTGTAAATCATAAACGATGAGTTCGATGTCACGCACCGAGCGCGCCCTCTATTTCTTTGGTCGGCTGCTGGTTCGTTGCTTTTATCGCGTCACTGCGCTCGGTCTGGAAAATTTGCCCGGCGGCGGGTTTCTTCTTGTGCCCAACCACATCACCTGGGTGGACGCTCTCGTCCTGCAGCTCGCCTGCCCGCGCCCGATCCGCTACGTCATCGACCAGGAGTATTATCATAAACCGATTTTGCACCCGATCTTGCGCGCGCTCGGTTGCATCCCGATCAATATCCGCCATTCGCACGCTGCCGTTCGCGCCGCGGCTGAAAAAATTGCCGAGGGCGAAATCGTCTGCGTTTTTCCCGAGGGCCAGTTGGAACGCACGGGGACGTTGTTGCGATTGCAGCGCGGTTATGAATTGATCGCGCGGCACGCCAATGCGCAGGTCGTTCCGGTTTGGCTCGATCAACTCTGGGGCTCAATCTTCTCGTTCCAAGGCGGAAGATTTTTCACAAAATTTCCCAAGCGAATCCCCTACCCTGTGACCATCGCGTTCGGCAAACCGCTTGAGGCAAAGACCGCCGACGTTGCGACTATGCGCGAAGAACTACTCAAGCTCGGCGAATTCTGCTTCAGTCGCCGGCCATCGTTGGATCGACATCTTGCCGAAGAATGCGTGCGCGGCTTGAAGCGCAGTCCGTTTGCTACAGCAGTGATAGACGGAACCGATCACAGCAAACTCGGCCGGGCAAAATTGCTCGGCGCAGCGGCAGCATTCAGTCGATATCTTCGGAAAGCAATTTTCCGATGAACGAATCGCCATCGTTCTGCCTGCGAGCAAGGGATCGATGCTGGCGAACCTCGCTGTGACCCTCGCAAACAAAGTTCCTGTCGATCTCAATTTCACAATGGGACGCGCGGCGAACGAATCCTGCTGCAAGCGCGCCAACCTGCGAGTTGCGATTTCAGCCACGCCATTCATGGAACGAATCAAAGATTTTCCGTGGCCGGAAAGCATTTTGAAGTTGGATGAACTGCTGCCGCCTATGAAACGCCAAATCATTTTTTGGTGGATAATATCGCTGCTGGCTCCGGCGCGGTTGCTCTTGCGGCTTTTGCAAATTCCCAAGAAAGGCGGGCACGCCGAAGCGGTCTTGCTTTTTACAAGCGGAACCACCGGAGAACCGAAAGGCGTTGTGGTAAGTCACCGCAACGTGGTCGGAAACGTCTCGCAATTCCGGCAACTGCTCGACGCAAAAAAAACCGACGCCATCCTCGCCTCGCTGCCGTTCTTTCATACGTTCGGATCGACAGTCACACTTTGGTATCCGCTCATCGAAGGCGTGCGCATCGTCACATTTCCCAATCCATTGGAGGCCGCAAAGTGCGCCGCACTGATCGAACAGTACGAACTGACGTTCCTGCTCGCCACGCCGACTTTTCTGCGATTGTATTTGCGTAAAGCCGAGCCGGAACAGCTCCGCACTCTGCGCCTCATTATTGTTGGCGCGGAAAAGCTGCCCCTCGATCTGGCCAAGCCATTTCGAGGAACGCTTCCACAAAAAAGTTTTTGAAGGCTACGGGCTTACCGAGACTGCGCCAGTTGTCAGCGTCAATTTGCCGGACCAGCAGCCGAAGAAGCCCGGGGACACATGCAATCGTCGAGTCGTTTGGGATCGGTCGGCAGACTTGCGCCTGGAATCGCTGCGGAAATCCGCGAACCGGAAAGCAACCAGAAACTTTCGCTGTACGACAGTGGAATGCTATGGCTGCGTGGCCCAAATATTTTCGAAGGTTATCTGCACGACCCGCAACGAACGGACGGAGGTCCTGTGCGACGGCTGGTTGAAAACGGGTGACATCGCCCGATTCGACGAAGACGGGTTCCTTTACATCGAAGGCCGCTTGTCGCGCTTTTCAAAGATCGGCGGCGAAATGGTGCCGCACGAAGTGATCGAACAAAAAATCGTCGATCTCCTGGAGCTATCCGGAACAGACGAACGCCCCGTAGCCGTCATCGGTGTGCAGGACGAGGCCAAAGGCGAAGCGCTCGTGTTGCTCAGCGCAGTCGACATCGATCTCGCGCGACTGCGCAGCAAGCTTCACGAAGCCGGAGTCCCAAACTTATGGATTCCAAAACACGTCCAGCGCGTTGAAGCGATCCCTGTCCTCGCTTCCGGCAAACTCGATTTGAAAAAGTGCCAGGAACGCGCAGCTGAAAGGTAAGTGCGCGATCCGGCTGAGGCGACGACGATTGCCTCGAGCGTAGCGCGCGGACGCTTGAAGTCTGCTTCCAATGAAAAACACGTTCATCGCACTTTCCTCAGCCGGTCCTAACCGCGACCGATCCAAAGGCACGCGGGAGCAACCCTTCTGGGATGAGCACGCTGTGTTTATCGATCAACTCGTCGCCGCGGATTTCATCTTAATGGGCGGCCCTTTGGTCGATGAAGGCGGTGCGCTTCTGATCGTCAACGCCGAAGATGAAAAAGAAGTGCGAGAGAAATTGAAGAACGACCCGTGGTTCGAGAACGGCATCCTGAAACTCGAGGCCGTAAAGCGTTGGCAAATCTTTATTGACGCAAGAAAATAGAAACCAGTCTTTGGTCTGTTTTTAGTCACGTTGCTTTAAAATTAATCCGAGATTCTTCGCGAAGCCGGTCCTGAGCGAAGTCGAAGGGTTCAAAATGACATTGGTTTTCAACATCCAAACAACCCCTGCCGTGCGTATCGAAAATGAACGGAACTCCAAGGAAAGGGAAACATATGAAATTGAAAATAATTGCTCTCGCTTGCGTCGCGATCGCGCCGCTCGCGTTAGCACAGACTGGGTCGGGACCAACAAGCACAGGGGAGAGAGATATCGCTGCGGCGCCGACCGGCGAGATTGGCTACGTGAATGAATTCACGCCCGGCAAATCCATCAAAGTCACTAGATCGGGGGCTGGCACGCAACCTGTCGTTTACAGACTGGCCCCGAACGCTCGGTATGTGAGCGACGCTGGAAGCCCAATCGATCCGAATGACATCCAGGCCGGCACACGCGTGCGGCTGGACATGACCGGCACCGGACCAGGTCTAACGGTGGATCGTGTTGTCGTGATTCAGGCGAAATAACTTACTCGTTTGAGATGCTTGCCGCCCCGTAGCCCCGCGAAGGCGGGTCGCTGCGCGGCCTGGGAGGAGCAATCCGTGGCGACGGATGGCTATATCGCAGCGTCCTGCCGAACTTTTTCGTCCATAGCGAGATAATCGTCGCGCGGCGGACTGAAGGTATCGAGCACGCGAGTTGGTAAAATGGTCTCCGCGCCATGCGGGATATTGCTCCCGAGATAAAAGGAATCGCCCGTTGAAAGCTCATGCGGGACGCCGTCAACGATGAGTCGCATTTTGCCTTCGAGAATGTGAACGACCTGTTCTTGAGGGTGCGAGTGCGGGGGCATGCGGCTCCCGGCCGCCAGCGTGGCCATCATCTGATACATCGCTTTGCCGTGGGCGACCGTCCGGCGTGTGATGCCGGGACAAATTTCAATTGTCGGATTTTCTTGCTTCATCTTTTAGAATTCCTTCCGCTATTCCTGAGTGCCGATGCGAGTTTAATAAGGCTTTCCCGAATTTGCGCAGGTGTCCAGGCCGCAAAGCCGAACACGAACGCAGGCTTCAACTTTGCCTGGGTGCAAAAAAATGACAGAGTGGACGGTCTCACTCCGATATCCAGTGTGACACGCCTGATCCTCGGGAAGTCTTCCTCGCGCTTCAGCCAGGCGACGATGTTCAGTCCAGCTTCCGGCACCTGCAGGGTAAAATGATCACTCAGTAACTTGTTGAAGTGTTCGATGAAAAAGTCTCGTCGCTCGGAATATATTTTTCGCATCCGTTTGATGTGACTGAGAAAAAAACCTTCGGTCATGAATCGTGCCAGCGTTGCCTGGTCGATCGGAGACGAGTGTTGATCCATCGCGCTGCGGATCTTGACCAGTGAATCGACCAGCGGTTCCGGCGCAACGACGTAGCCCAGACGCAAAGAGGGACAAAGTATCTTGCTGATCGTTCCCGCGTAGATCACCCGGCCGGAGTTGTCGATCCCCTGCAACGAAGGCAGTGGTGGCCCCACAAACCGGAACTCCGCGTCGTAGTCGTCTTCGAAAACAAACGCGTGATTCGTACGCGCAAAATCGAGCAAGGCAGTCCGGCGCTGGAGACTCATCGTAACGCCGAGTGGAAATTGGTGGGAAGGCGTGACGTAGATGATCCTCGGCAGTGGTTCTCTTGGCGATCGCGCAATCACGATTCCCTGGTCGTCGAGCGGCTTTGGAACGATCCTGGCGCCGGCCAGAGTAAGAACTCTTCGGGTTTGCTGGTAACAAGGATCTTCAATCCACGCAGGCTCGCCGGGATTGAGCACGGCAATGGCGCTGATCAACATCGCCTGTTGCATTCCAGCCACAATCACGATCTGGTCCGGATGACAGCGCGCTGCTCTGAAATCGCACAAATAAGCCGCAATTGCCTTGCGCAGATCGGTGTCGCCGCGATTCGACGCATAGCGCAGCAGATGTGCTCCTTTTTTCGCCAGACCTCCGCCCTGAGGCGTTCCCAAACAGCGATCGGAAATTCGTCCACTGCGGGAATGCTCGCGACCAGCGAGACGCCTGCTGCCTGCGCCTGTCGCCCCGAGATCAAACTCATCTCCCGACGCGTCCATCCGGAATCGCTCTCACGCGATCGGAGATGCGAACCGGGCGCTGGATTGGTTGATAGATTTTCGGGTGGCCCGCGGTCAAAAAGGTTTCGGGAAGAAGGTTCGAAACGAATGTTCCGGACGCAGGCTTTGAGCGAAGATAACCTTCGGCGTGAAGTTTTGAAAATGCGAGTGTAACTGTCGATCTTGAGATTCCCAGGTCCATAGCCAGAGCGCGGGAGGAGGGAAGTCGAGATGAGCCATCGCCGAACGTGCCCGATTTTAGCTCGTCCCGAATTTGGCGGTAAAGCTGCACGTGGAGCGGTTCCGTAGCCGTCCGGTCAAGCCGGATCATCTCAAACGCCATGATCGAACGCCGGCGCCGCTTCTGCGGACGCGATTTTTTATTGGACATGCCAGCTGCACTCGTTTCCTGCCGATCACTCTTCCACTGGCGAGCGTATTCTCAAGAGCCCGGGCAATGACCACTGGTGCTGCGGACGAGGTGAAACTGGACTGTGGCAAAGACGCGAAGTGGCTCTTGTTCGATGCAAACGAGCTCCAGAGATTTACCCATCAAAAAAGGAGGCATCATGAAAAAAATAATTGTCACGCTCGCCTGCTCTGCTGGTTGCACAACTGGCATTTGGGCAGCCGAACTCGACGGATAAAAAACAAACAACTGCGGAACCAGTAACGGTTACGGGAACGATCATCACAACGACTTGAGCAAGGATCGGCGGCGATTTACCAGCCGTCCAAAACTCTCATTGTTAGCAAGGATACTCCGGGCAGATACGTTCTCGAGGGGCCTGGTCACGTTGTGAACAAGAACGGCCAGGCGATCCGAACCGCGATCAAACCCGGCGCCCGCGTCCAGAATCCATTACGCGAACCAGGGAAGCCTGCGCGCAGTTGATCACGTCGTTGTCGATTGACCCCGCACGGCCTGGGACATCACCAAATAAAAGCCGCACGGTTTCCGCTAACCGTGCGGCTTTTTATTCCTCAATAACGACAGCGCGCATCAGCCTGTATATTCGTCGCTGGCTCGGATCTAATTCATCCTTATTGCACTTGTCACTCGTCATCAATCAGTGGCAGAATGCCATCCATGAAAATATTCACGTCATTAATCACAATTCTTGTTCGCCGCATTGATCGTGACTCCTTCCTTTGCGCAAAGCCCCGCCACATCGCCGGCGACTGCATCGGCTCCGAGTGATGCGGCCCAACCGGCGGCACCAAGCGGCCAGCCGAATCCGCAGGAGATGATGAAGCAGATGATGGAAATGTCGAAGCTCAACGAGAACCACAAGCTTCTCTCCGGCCTCGACGGCAACTGGAATTTCACCATCAAAATGTGGATGAACCCCGATCCGAACGCGCCGCCGCAGGAATCCAAAGGCACGGGCACCCGCAAATCGATCATGGGCGGCCGTTACGTGATGATGGATGTGACAGGCAAAATGCAGATGCCGGGTGAAGACGGCAAAATGAAAGATATGCAATTCAAGGGCATGGGCCTCGAAGGCTACAGCAACGTAAAGAAAAAGTTCGTTGCCTCGTGGGTCGACAACATGGGCACCGGAATTGAGTTCTCCGAAGGCACGTACGATCCCGCGACAAAAACAATTACGTACACGGGCGAAGTTGAACCCATGCCTGGAATGAAAACACCGGTGCGCGAAGAGATTAAGATCGCCGACAACAACCACATGACGCTCGACTGGTACGAAAACCACGGCGGTCAGGAAAAGAAGACCATGGAAATTAATTACACGCGCGCCGGCAAGAAGTAGCGAAGCTTCGATTCCATTCTGCGAGAGTCACGACATCAATGTCGTGGCTCTTTTGCATTTCGTGTGAGATCGACAGCGTCCGAGCGAGCTAACCTGCCGAACTCGACGATAACGAATCGCCTGCTACGTTCGCGCCATTCACAAGGCCGTAACCGAAACTGGAATCGACCCGCGCTTTCAAGGTCGCGAACGTCAGCCGGGTCTCGATCTTCTCCGTGCGCTCGCCATCATTGTTGTTGTCATTTATCACGCGGCGCTTTTCGGATTCAAATTGCCTGGCCGCGTTGATCGCTTCGGCTGGATCGGCGTCGATCTTTTCTTCGTCCTCAGCGGTTACTTGATCGGCGGGCAACTGCTCGCCCCGCTCGCACGCGAACAATCGATCAAGCTTGGGCGCTTCTTCGCTCGCCGCGTTTTGCGGATCATGCCGGCTTACTTCGTCATTCTGGCGGTTTACTTTTTGTTGCCGTCGTGGCGCGAGTATCCCGACATGGCACAGCCGCTCTGGAAATTTCTTTTGTCCATCCAAAACATTGCGCTTCACGGCGGGGCCGCGTTCTCGCACGCATGGTCGCTCGCAGTCGAAGACCAATTCTATCTTTGTCTGCCGTTCATCCTGCTCCTTGTGAATCGGTGGCCGCGCACTGCGCTGATTATTCCATGCGTCATCGTTTTCGGCGGGCTCGCGTTACGCGCAGTTCTGGCTTGGAATAATCCGTCGATCGATGGCAGCGTTTCGTTCCGCGCGTTTCAAGCGTGGATCTATTACCCATCCTGGACTCGGCTCGATCCGCTCGTCTTCGGCGTTGTGCTCGCCGCAATCGAAAAATTCCGGCCGCACTGGTGGAAACGATTGACGAATTTTGCGATCTGGCTCTGGCTGCCTGCTCTGGCGCTGATCAGTTATGGCTTATATCTCGGCGAAGGCGACAATCTCACCGTCGCCGCCTGCGTCTGGCAATTTCCGCTCATCGCACTCGGCATGGCTGGGCTCGTCATCTGCGCGCAAAGTCCGCGGTTAATTTTTCGACGGATAAAGATTCCGGGCGCAGCGTTCATCGCCAGCATCGCTTACAGCGTGTACCTGATACAGAAACTCATCATTCACGCGGTCGAGCAGTTTTGTTCATCTCACAACATCCAGCTCACATCTGCGCTCGCTCTTGTCGGCGTCGAACTCTGTGTTTGCGCAGCCGGTACTCTTCTTTTTTTGTTGGTCGAGCGACCTTTCTTGCAACTTCGCAAACGCCTGGCACCGCGAAGCCTAGGCAGAGGTCGGTAACGATCTTGCTACGCGTCGCAGATCGTCGAGCAGGATCTCCATATCGCGCAAAGTGGTTCGAAAATTCAGCACGCAACCGCGTAGTGCGAACCGACCGCCGAGCATGGCATTCGAAAGATACGAGCTGCCATCCCGCTGTAGAGCAACCAGGAGGCGCTCATTGAAAGCATCGATCGCTTCGGGCGATTTGTTTTTCAACTGCACTGGCACATGACGAAAGCAGAAGATCGACAGCTCCACCGGCGCGGCCATCTCGAAGTCATCGCTGTCTCGGACCATCGATTCGAAGTAGCGCGCACAGGCGAGATTGCTTTCGATCGCCTGGCTCAACGCATCGAGCCCAACTCCTTTTAACAACATCCATACTTTAAGAGCCCGGAAACGCCGCGAGAGTTCCGGCCCGTAGTCCCAAAATGCGAACGTCTCGTCTCCCTGCTCTCCAATGATGCGAGTGTATTCGGCCTCGTGAGCAAAAGCCGCGCGCGCTTTCTCCGGGTCGCGGTAAATCACGCATCCAACGTCCACCGGAAGATAAAGCCATTTGTGAGGATCAAGCGCGATCGAATCCGCGCGCTCCATGCCCGCGAACAATTTTCGCGTCGATTCCGCGAGGATTGCAAAGGCGCCATAACTTGCATCAACGTGCATCCAAAGTTGGAAGCGGTCGGCAATTTCTCGAATCTCGGCTAACGAATCGACCGCGCCTGTGTTCACGGTTCCGGCATTCGCTACGACGCAGAACGGAACGTAGCCCGCCTCCAGATCAGTTGTGATTTTTGCGACGAGATCGTCCGTCCGAATTTTAAAATGCTCGTCCACGGCGACCTCGCGCACATTTTCGCGCCCGATGCCCAGCAGCGCTGCTGCCTTGGCGATGGAAAAATGCGTCTCACTCGACGCATAAATGCGCAACCGACGTAACGAATCAACTTTCGCCTGCCGCGCCGCAGCGAGCGCCGCGAGATTAGCCATTGATCCGCCGCTGACAAAAAGCCCGCCAGCCTCAGCATCGAATCCAAGGATCTGCCGGATCCAATCGATCGTCAGGCGCTCAAGTTCCACTGGCGCCGGCGCGGACCGCCACACGGTGAGATTCGCGTTCAAAGTCGAGGCGAGCATGTCGGCAAACGCCGCGAGCGGAGTCCCGGGCGATTGCACATAGCCAAACATGCGCGGATGCGCGTTCTGCCGGCTGAACGGAATAATGTCCTCGCGAAAAACTTTCAGCAATGCATCAAAGTCGGTTCCTTTAGTTGGGAGCGCAGCGTCCAGCCGGTCGCGAATCCTGCGTGAAAACATGTGACGATACACTCCACGATCGCGGAGATCGCCGAGATAATCGGTCATGAATTGAATGACGGAATTACCCCAATCGCGTATTTCGTCGGCAGAAGGTTCAAGCATTTCGAAATAGTATGTGTCGCGCCGATGGGATTGTCAGCCTTCGCACTGCACCCGCCGATCTGCTGCGCCTCAGAAGACATCGAGATCCACGACGAGCGAAGGAAGTCGCTTACATTCGGTTAGTCGCCAAGCTGTGCGCGCGCAGGATCTTCTTTCTGTCGCCACGGCGAAATTCGGGTAAACAAATCGCGCGTTGCCCCCGCGATGTCTTCGACTTTGGACACGCCGCTGTCGCGCGCCGCTTCCCAGATCTTCCTTACAACCAGCGCGCCATTTTCCCGCACGATCCGGCCCAGATGGTGGACCGCTGCCGCCGTAGCGGATTTGCGGATAGCGTCCCGAGAGCAGCGTGAAGTGAGCGCGCAGTATCGCCGCGCGACTTCACCAACTCTCAACGTTAGAAACGCGTTCGCAGCGCCATTTGAAATGCACCTGACGAGAAGCGCTGAAATACCGCTGAGTCCCGGGATTCCGCCTTTGATGGCAGGCACAACGGAAGTGGCGAGCGGCGCGATCATCTCACCGAGGTCGAGCGATTCGAGGCCGCTTGCTATCAACGCCGTGCCGGCCACGTTCGCATACAGCCGCATCAATTCGCGAGGCGACGGTCGCTGCACGTAGATACGCGCGACGCGGTTCACCATTTGAATTTGCGTGAACAGGACCACGAGGCCGTCGAGCCGCCCGTTTTGCATCAACGCCGTGCTCAGGAAAACCGTGCTCGCCGTTCGGCGCACAACCTTGTCCGCCTCATTCGACAAATGGCCGACCGCGTCCTCGATCTCCTCCGGCGTCGCGAGCGGCAAATCGCGCGTGCGCGGATTGATCGCCAACCGTGCGCGCAACGTTTGCAGATACGCCTCGTGCTTGGGCCCCGACGTTTCCGCCGGCGGAATGAGCGCCGCCGGCAACCGCGCGTACGCGATCACGCAGTAGAGCGCAAGAAATCCCGCCGCGAGCACAATGGTCCAAAAGACAATGCTTCCCGCCACCGGATGAATTCTATCCGCCAACGAGACCAAACTCGTCACGCCCGCCGCGATCAGCGACAACACACACACCGTCGTAAGCACGACGAGAGTAATCACTATCCTTCGCGCGCCCGAGTTCTCAGAAGCAGATTTCATGTCGTTCTTGTTAGTCTCGCTCTGTGTCGTTCTTGTTCAACGAAGTTGTAGAGGCGCTCGCCGCGGCGAGCGCTGTTCAAAAGTGCGGGTTGGCGCTCCGCCTGCCCGACCGTAAGCAGCCCGTCAATTTACTTCTCGTTTGGGGCCGCCTTTCGCAGATGATATCTGCGATGAAATTGATATTTTTCTCTGGCCTCCTGGCCTTCTTCGTCTGGACGACGATCGCGATTGAAGCGCCGAAACCCGCAAGCGCGCCATCTTCGGGGTCCCCGCGCGCGCAAGTCACTGTAGAGAACTGGGACAAGGGCGGCGCGCTCTCTCATTGGGTCTATACGCACGTGTCCGAAGTTTTTCCTTCAGCGGTGGTTCGTAGAGGCGGCGCGATTCTCGATCTACCGGTGCAGATCAGGCCGGAGATCGGTGCACTCAAGCTGAAAAAGGCCGACGAATCAGAACAAACGCTCGACCAGTACGTGAACAATGGCGCAGTTGACGGCTGTGTCGTCGTGCATGCCGGCAAAATCGTTTACGAAAAATATCCGACGATCCAGCCTGATGACCTGCACATCATCATGTCGGTCACCAAAGCTGTTGTCCTGACCGCGCTCGCGATTCTCGAGGACGAGGGAAAGATCGATCTGGAAAAACCAGTCGAAAGTTTGTTGCCGGAACTAAAAGGAAGCGACTGGGCTGGCACGCGACTGCGTGATCTCGTTGACATGCGTTCCGGGATGGAAGGCGCCGAAACAAGCAACGATGCGTATCGCAACCCGAAACATAAAGAGTTTCAGCTCGAGGCCACGCTCGGTTGGCAACCGCGCACTGCGGCCGAGCTGCCCGACGCCGCGCGGCGCGGCGATCTTTTCGGAATGCTCCGCACTATTAAACGCGAACGTCCCGCAGGAGAAAAATGGGCTTACACCAGCAGCAACACAAGCGTCATTGGCGAAGTCGTTTCACGCGTGTCCGGCAAAAGTCTCGCCGACACAATCAGCGATTTGATCTGGAGCAAAATGGGCGCGGAACACGACGCACTCCTTATCCAAAACGAGCACGGCTATCCGGTGTCCGGCGCAGGCATGGCCGCGACGCTGCGCGATGTCGCACGGTTCGGATTATTATTCACGAAAAATCCGCCGGCCGGCCAGGCGCGCGTGATCTCGGATTCGATCATCAAACGTTATTTCGGGGGCCACGGCGATCAGAAAACAGCAGACGAGCACGGCATGCTGCCGCTCACTTACGAATGGGACATGATCAGTAACAAAGGCGAGCTGGCGAAAGGCGGCTGGGCCGGTCAGCTGGTTTACATCAATCGCGACAAAGACGTTGTCGTCGCGTGGTCTGGTACGAACCGAGATGCCAATCCACCACTCGAGCCCATCCCCTGCCGCATCATTGCAAATACATTCTTCTGATCAGGAACTCAGAAAAAAATAAATCTGGAAGCCAGGAACCGAGGAAAGGGATTTCCGAGATAGAAGGTAAAGCTGCGAGGGAAGTAGCGGAGGAGCGAGGGGCAGCGACTGAGTTTCAAACCAGAAATACAGAAACGTTGTAGAGGCCCTCGCCGCGGCGAGCGCTGTTCAAAAGTGCAGGGCGACCCCGAACACTTTCGGGGTTGCCGAGCAGGCGAAGCGCCTGCCCTGTAAATGAATCCGTGTCAATCTGCGGATGATTGCTATTTGGCGGCCGCTCAGATCGAACCGCGGATGCCACGGTCGGGATCAGGAGGACCGATGATGTCGGCCATTTTTTCCCAGACCGCATTTACCGCGGGGCGCGCAATGTCCCATGGCAAAGCTGAAGTGGGCCTGGCCTGTTCGTACTCGGTCGCGACCGACTCTTCGACTTCATCGAAACTCTTCCCCGGATACCTGAAGAAGGTGTCGTAGCCGGTGCGATACGCGTACTCGAATTCCTCGTAAGAATGATTCTTCGCGTACGGTTGTTTCGAATGTTGTTCGCGCCAATAATCCGCCTCTCTTTGCGGATAGAATTCGCTGGTTTGGCCGGATTTGCCGCCTGAGGGTTTCGAATGCTTTTGCATACTCATAAAGCATCGCTACTGCCCAGCCGATCAGTCGCTTTTTTTAAACGAAAGGATTGAATCTGGCTGCAACGGATGCGAAGCAACGGCCAGGCTTTCAACCCAGGAATGCAGGAATCCGCCAATTGAGAGTTCTTAATTACTTGTCGGTTTAGATCCAACGGTGCACTTCGCGTTTGTATTGCAGATATGGGTCACCGAATTTCGCGGTAAGATATCTCTCTTCGCGCAGGATGACGCCGTAATGGAAAATCAGAGCGAGCGGCACGACAAAGAGCAACGTGATCCAGTCGTTAAGAAAGAAGCCGAGCGCGATCTGTACTAAACAGAGCGCTAGATACATCGGATTCCGCGTGAAGCGAAACGGCCCGGCGCGCACAATGGTTAGCGCAGGTTCAGACGGGTGAACGTTTGTTCCCGCCGTTTTCATTGTTAAAAACGCCCACAGCGCCAACGACGGCGCCAAAATGATTAAGGTGATCCCGCAGACGAGACAAAAGCCGTATCTCATGATTGGCAGCCGTATAACCAGATGCGCCACAACACTGATCACCGCGTTCACCAGCCAGATTAATGGTGGGAAAGCGATGACGCCGGGATTATCCAGTGGTTGATCCGTGTTCAATGCACGACAATTTATGCAAATGCGTCAGGCCTGCTTCGTCGTTTTGGGTATCGCGATTTTGCTTTTCTCTCACGGCGCGCGCGCCGACGAAAAACCGATGATGAAAGCAGTCGTCGCGCATGAGTATGGCGCGCCTGACGTGCTGAAGTTTGAAGAGGTGCTGCGGCCGGAGCCGAGTGAGGATGAAGCGCTCGTCCGCGTAATCGCAAGCAGCGTCAATCCAGCCGACCCGCTTACGCTCAGCGGGAAATACGCAAAGGAATTCGGAACGCATCTTCCGCTGATTCCTGGTTACGACATCGCCGGCGATCGTGGAAAAAACCGGCACAAACGTCACGAAACTAAAAGCAGGCGACGCAGTTTATGGTTATCCAACTTTCGGCGGCGGCTGGGCGCAGATACGTCACGGTCAAGGAATGGGAAGTAGCAGCGAAACCAAAGTCCCTCAACTTTGTTGAAGCCGCAGCGGTGCCGATGGGCGCTTTGACCGCATGGCAGGCTTTAGTGGACGTGGCGAAGCTGCAGCCGGGACAAACCATTCTTATTCACGGCGGCTCAGGCGGAGTCGGTAGCTTCGCTGTTCAAATCGCCAAAGCGCGCGGAGCCCACGTCATCGCCACCGCCTCCACGGCAAACCAGGATCTTCTCAAACAACTCGGCGCAGACGTCGCCGTCGATTACACGAAAACGAAATTCGAAGACGTTGCCAAGGATGTGGACGCTGTGCTCGATCCCGTAGGAAAAGAAACGCTCGCCCGTTCTTATGACGTAGTTAAGAAAGGCGGCATTGTCATGTGTTTAGTCGCGCTCCCCGATCGGGCCGAGCTGAAGAAACGCGGGATTCACGGAGCGGCGATTTCTGTTCATCCGGACGCAAAAGACCTCGCAGAGATCGCGCAATTGATCGACGCAGGAAAAATCAAACCAATCGTCACGCAAGTTTTGCCCCTCAGCGAAGCCATCGCGGCGCAACAACAAGCCGCGACGCATCATACCCGCGGAAAAGTTGTGCTTCGGATAGCCGACGACCCGAAAGGTTAGACAAACAGAGGTTTAATCATGAAACTAGGAAAGCAGGACAAAGCATTAGAGGGCTGTAGCGTCCGCTGTCCTCAGCGGAACAACTGAGAATAAGTTTCTTAAGTAGTCTCAGATGTAACCGGTTTTCGCTTCGACTTCGTCGCGGATCTTTTCCGGGGCTGCTTTCGAGTGACGCTCCGTTTACGCGCCGCTCGTTTGCGTGACTCCTTCTCGCGCAAGTAAGCCCTGAATTTCTTGTACGCCATTCCGCCGCCGAACCCCGCAGCGGCGATCGCGACCGCCGCCGCAATTTTCACAGGTCCCCGTCCCGGCGCCAGATGCCACGGACATTTGTCTAACGGATATTTATCAGGCAGCGAGATTGCGCAGCCAGGAGACGAACATTTGCGGGCCATAAGTCGTTGTGATTTCTAACCAACTCTCGATGCAATTACTACAAAGTATCGTCTCTGGCACTAGCCTCGGTCCCCTCAACCGCAAATTCAGGTTAGGGTCGCGTGACCTAACGTCCATTTGCGATACGCGCCAAACGCGCGTCGGGTATCGTTCGCTCGCTGCTGACGCACCTCAGAAGGAAACAGGAAAGTTCTGGAGAGATCGCAAAGTCATTCCCTGGTGACAACGGCACGCCATTGCTCTGCCAACTCACTACTACTTTCAGTCCGATGAAACAACGAACCGGTTGCCTTCGCTGTCCTTGAACATCGCGTAAGTGCCCCAGGGCTGTTTTTGTGGCGGACCTTCAAATTCCACGCCGCGCTTCGTCAGTTCGGCATACGTCTTGTCGATGTCATCGCACGCATACGACATATTCATAAACGATCCGATGCGTTTTTCGTCGCCTTCGGGCGTGAACAACACAACGCGTGTCTCCGCTTTCGGAATCCGCAATTCGATCCAGCGCTGCTTCTCATCGAACGGTTGATCCGTGATAATTGTGAACCCGAGTTTATCCGTGTAAAAATCCAGGGCCCGGTTCTGATCGGCCACCGGAATACTGACGAACTTGATTTGCTTGATCATGATACAGCGAACGTAATTCAGCCGCTGCGTTCGCGTCCAGAGGCGAACAGGCATTCTCATCAGAAACTGCTGTCCGTTTATCGGTATAGCGCATACTGTAGCTACCTCGCTGCGCGAGGCGCCATGCCCAGATTCCGCCAAACAATTCCGATCGATGACTACGTAATTGACATTCTAATGCGGGACATTGTCGGGCACGATCAGCAGCCAGCCGCGTATCTGGTTTATCTGTATCTTTACGGGCAGGCCATGCGGAAAAAATGGAAACCGGTCGCTGCGAGTTTACGAATGCTTGCCGACGCGACCGGCCTTTCCAAGAGCGCAGTCCAAATCGCTCTCGCAAACCTCCGTCGCCGCGAACTGATCGTCACCACCCGAGACCACGCCACGGCAACTTCCCGCCATCGGGTGCTCCGCCATTGGCGCAGCTAGCCGTTGTAGCCGCATCGCTGGGTCGAGGCGTCCTCCGGCATCTTCCAGGGCGCTACTTTGTAACAAACGGCGGCGGCGCCATTCGATGAACGCAGCTCGTGTCGAGGTCCTTCACGCTTCCTTTGTCCATGAAGTCGATGATGATGCGATCAATACAACCCGCGTCGCTCAATCCGTCCACGCCATGGCCGGCTTCCGGAATGACGACGTGGCGGCTGTTCGCCAAATATTTTGCGACCTCCTCGCCGCGTTGCGGTGGTGTGACCGGGTCAAGGTTACCCGAAAGGATCAGCACCGGAAGATTCGACGAAACCGGCTCGCGATAATCGGCCGGAATTTTTCCGCGCAGCCATAAACTGCACGCGCGCGTTTGTTGAAACACGCGATAATTCCCAAAAGAATTCCCCTCGTTCAGCTTGGCGGCTTCTGCCTGATCAATGAACGGAACGTCTTCCGCGCAGGTGACAGAGAGATACATTCCGTCAGCAATGAAGTCGGGAATGCCCGGCGCAATCGCTTCATGGAGAAACGGCGTGAAATCGCCGCGCGCCGCTTCGTGCACAATAAATGGAATTTTCCGCGCTTTATCCTGGCCGTACATCCAGTTGCGAATTTTTTCCGCGAAAATATCGCGTTGAATTTCCACCGTAACCGGCCCGCTCTTTTCATCCGATGAATACTGAACGCGCACGGGTTCGCGGCCCAGTTGCGCCAGCACGTTCTGCCAGTCCGCGCGAATCTGCGGAAACGCGTTGTGACAACTCTGGTCCTTCTCACATTCCTGGAGCAACAAATTCATCGCCCGCGCCGCCGCCTGCGAATGATAAAGCGGCATCTCTAGATAAGTCGGCACCACACCCATGAGCGTTGCTGTGTGGACGTGTTCCGGATGTTGACGCAAGTAAACGAGCACCCCGCGCGTTCCGTACGACAATCCCAACAGATTAATCCGATCATAACCGAGCCAGTTTCGCACGTCATCGAGGTCATCCATCGCGATCGGCGTCGTGTATTGCGTGAGATCGGCGCGCTGTTCCAATGTTCGCCGCAAATTCTTCACGTAATCGATCGGATACATTTCCTTCAGATGATCCTGCGGCGCTTTCTTTGTCGGCGGCGCCGTCAACGGATTTGATTTTCCGGTGCCTCGTTGATCGACCAGCACGACGTCGTGTTTGCGCCGATATTCTTTGCCTTCTTTCGCGTAGAACATTGCGGCATTACTCGCGGCCGCGCCTGGCCCACCCTCGATATCGAATAACGGTTCACGCTTGTTTTTCTGATCGAAGGCCGGGAGAACCACCACGTTCAGATCAATCATTCGCCCCGTGCGCGTCTGGCGATTTTCAAAAACAGTGAACTTGCCGCAAAGCAATTCGTCTCTGATTCCCGGCAACCGGCACGGCTTCAGTTTCGTCAGCCCGCCCGAAAATTGAGGTCGTTGGCAACTACTGACCGAAAAGACGAACAGCCCGATCTCAAATGCGAGTAGACCAACAGCACAAAGACGACGCG
This sequence comes from uncultured Verrucomicrobiae bacterium, assembly GCA_963840305.1. Lineage (GTDB taxonomy): Bacteria > Verrucomicrobiota > Verrucomicrobiia > Chthoniobacterales > UBA10450 > Udaeobacter. Next base: position 72,607 of record CAWIYE010000004.1, on the reverse strand, counting down.
GTGCACGCACGACTTGTATTTTTGTCGCGGCATACGATTTCGACAATCAATTAGCGCTGACCATTCTTCCAGATGCACCGGGCGAATGTTACCGCCTCGCCGAAACCAATTCGACCACCGCTATCCCAATCGCGATCGCTATCCTGCTAGGGCCGCAGATGCTGCGTGAACCAATCGGTGGCGGCCTTCGCCGCGCGGTGGAACTGGTCGGTATAAGCAGAGAAGTGACCGCCGGGGTAGAGCTCCAGCCGCTTGGGCTCGCCGGCGCGGTTGAACGCCGCCAGGGCTAGGTCGGTCGGGCAGACGACGTCGGCGTCGCCGAGCACCATGAGGAGCGGAGTCGGCGCGATGCGCTCGATAAATGCGCCGGGCTCGTACTCCGAGTACATCTCGAGCGACCGCAGCGTGATTTCGTTGCGCCACTTCTTAAACCGCCACTTGTCCTCCTTCGGCGCGTTCTTGCCGGTGAAGAAGTCCCACGCGTCCGGACTCGCGTGTGAGGCCGCGCCGCCCGCGGCGGGATCGACCACCATCGGCACCATTTTCGGCGGGTTGCCCTTGTAGCGCTCGAGGCGATCCGCATCCCAGGCGTCGCGCTGGTCAGCGAGCGCCTGCGGCGCGATCCGCCGCAGTGTCGTCTGCCAGCCGCTGATCGTCGGCACCTGCGCGACCACGCAGCGGACGCGGCGATCGATCGCGGCGACGACGAGGACGTGGCCGCCCGCGTAGCTCGTGCCCCAGATGCCGATCCGCGCAGGGTCCACGCCGTCCAGCGTCTGCACGAAGGTGATCGCGTTGCGGTAATCGCGGACCTGCATCCACGGATCCAACTCCTGCCTCGGCTCCCCGTCGCTGTCCCCGAAATTGCGGTGGTCGTAGGCGAGGACGACATGGCCCGCGTCCGCGATGGCGGCCGCGTACCGGTCGAGATAGAGCTCCTTAATACAGTTGTAGCCGTGGGCCATGACCACGGCGGGAGCAGGTGCCGCGCGGCCTCGCGGACGGTACAGCCAACCCCGAAGCTTCGTCCCGTCTGCATCGAACTCGACGTGGCTGGCCTCGCGCGCGGCATCCGGACTCGGCACGGTCGCATCATCTTCGCCCCGGAACGGAGGGTCAAGCACGCAGGTGGCTACGGGGCGCCTCCAGCCCGTTGCTGCAACGGAACTAATGTCCCAAGATCGACGGCAGATGTGGGCGAAGCCGTTTTATTGATAAGCTCTTCAGCCGCCGCTTTCAGTTCCGTCCATCGCGACCACGGATAGGCGGGCGCAAGGACGATGTGGCGAAGTATGCTGCGCCACTCCACCAGCGCTCGTTCGATATCGCCGTGACGCAACAGTTCGTTGGTGAGCTTGTGCTTGGAGCGCGGATCAGCCACCAGCGCGCGCACCACTTCCGATGCGCCGGCGCCGTACTGCACCGGCACGCCCATGGTGAGATAACCTGGATAATCGGCCCGGCGGTAGACTCGCTGACACAAAATGCCAAGCCTCCCGCCCATCGGCGCGTCCTCGCCTGCGAAACGCGGACCGGCGCGAATATTGGCCAGATCGAAAACCAATTCGTCGATCGGATAGGTTTCGTCTTCGAGCGCGACCGCCACCGCCAGACCTTCGCCGCCGTGGAAAAATGAGAAGATCATTCCCCGCGTCGTCGGTGTGCCCTCCGGTTCAACCAGTCCAAGATGTCGCCACGCGTACGTTGGCGAATTCACGATCGCAACAGTTTTATCGTGCTCCAATTGATCGCACGTTCGACAAACGTCTGGCAGGTTCTCGCGCTCCGGCGGATCGATTAACGCCTTGCCAGCCGAATCGATGTGAGCGTTGACCGGCACATCGGCGTAATCGAGCCGGACCGAAAGCAGATTTCCGCGCATGATCCAGTCGACGATTACGCCGGGTTTCACCAGTTCAACGAGCTGCGGCCGGATCTCAGTTTCAAATTGTTCATGGGTAAAAGTTCCGCGCCGCGCAGCCAAATCTTTAATTGGACGTTGAGCGCCTGCTCGCGATTTATCGGAGTTCCGCGTTGGGCGCGCCGCCCCGAGAGTTTTTCGGGGTTGGACGTTTTTCCCTGGCTTTAGTCCTTTCTTCAGCCATTTCACCAATGCCACCTTTCCGGAAGCGAGCACCGTCGCGACCGGCAACTCGCGCCCGTAATGATTCTGCTCGCGAAGCCGGCAGAGATTTCCCATGCCGACCCCATCGAGCATACGCGGCACGGTCAGCGCCCGTCGCCACCGATCGTTTTCGCGCACAAAAGCGTGACCAAACATCACACTTTCGGCCGCCGGTTTCGCTTCCCATTGTTCGAGAAAGTTCAGCATCTCAATCATTCCGCGTCGGACGAACCGCGCGCGTTCATCGGTTACCCAAAGTCCACACGGCCGCGGCCCGGCTCTCGAGTGAGTGTTCGACGCCGAGCGGCACGCGTTGCACGCTGAACAATGACTGGGTCAATTCCACCGCCGCCGCGAACGGGTTTTGCTCTCGCCTCTGATTCTTGTTTTCAGAGTTTTCATCACTGATCTCTGACTTCTGACATCTGACCTCCGATCTCTGACCTCCGACCTCTGATTCCTCACCGCGTTCGGCCGCTGCGTGCATCACGCTTATCAGACTGGGCCAATCTACCTGGGCTACGCGTCTCAGTTGGCGCGCTTTTGTGTCGCTCAACCGGGGCAGATCGTTCGTGTAAAGCGCGTAGCCTACTTCGTCCAACCCGCGCCGGCCGGCGCGACCAAACATCTGGAGAAGCTCGTCCGCTTCGACCTGACGCTCGAAATTTCCGGCGAAATAACGTCGATCGGTCACGATCACCGAGCGCATCGAAAAATTGATCCCGGCGGCGAGTCCCATCGTCGCGACGACGACATTGAGCTGACCGGATTTCGCAAGCGCTTCCACCACGCCGGCCCGGGCTGCATAGCTCAGTCCGCTATGATGATAAGCCACTCGATTGCGCAACAGTCTGGTCAACTCCTTTCCAGCAGCCGTTTCCTGTGCCGGTGTCAGTCGTAACGGCTCGCGCACCGGCACAGCCGATGCGATGGCTTTCGCGATCTGCTCCGCGGCAGCGCGACGCGGAGCAAAGATCAACACCGGAGAAAGCTCCGCCCGAATCGCGCGTCCGACCATTCGCGCCCAGAAATTGTGCGACTTCACAAACTGCGAGTCCGGCAATCCAAAGAGATCGGCCTCTTCCAAAGGCACCGGTCGCTCTCGATGCTCGATCAAAACGGCGTTGCGACCGATGCGTTGCAACCACGCGACAACGTCTTGCGGGTTTGCCACGCTGCCGCTGAGAAACAACAACTGGGTATGACGCGGAGCGAGCGCGACTGCCAGCTCATAATGCACGCCGCGCATGGGATCGCCGAGCATTTGAAATTCGTCCATCACCAGCAATCCCGGACCTTCCCCGCGTAAAAGACGGCCTCGTTGCGTCTCGAGCGTGGCAACAACCACTCGTGCATCGAGGTTAGCCGCAACGTCGCCGGTTGAAATGCCCACATCCCAGCCGCGGGCACGCCATTCTGCCAGTTTATCGTTAGCCAGCGCCCGAGTTGGAACCGTGAAGACCGCCTGTTCTTTCAGGTCCGGATAAAACAGCTCAAAGATGTAAGTCTTACCGGAACCTGTCGGCGCCTGGACGACCACATCTTTTCCCTGTTGCAACGCCCGGATCGCTTCCTGTTGCCACAGATCGGGAATAACCAGTCCAGTTCCAAACCTTGGAGCCATCCTTGGAATGATGTTTGTAGTGTGGCCTTGTTGCAATGGTCATAGAGATCTGGTGGACGAACCACAATGATGCGGTGTTCATCGGTATTTGCTAAGCTGTGCGGCCTTGCTGATTGGATGACATCATGGAAGTCGATGATCCCATCAGCCATCAGGAAGTAGGGACGGGCGGATATCCGGAGAGCAGACGCGTCTCGCGTGTTGGTTTCGGCGTCTCGCCGAAACGGACTTTGAATTTCTGTTTGATTTCACTTGCATCGTAAGCTGCTTATGATGCATGATTGGCGACCGTTGAATTGAAGGAACCGCAAAAGAACGTGCGCGAGTATCTCGCTGCCATCGGCAAGCGCGGTGGGCTGGCCAGCCGCCGCGATCTAACCCGCTCGCACGCAAAACAGATGGTGGTGATCCGCGAAGCCAAACGGGCTGCGATCAAAGCAGGAAAGGCGTGGCCGCCGCGTAATCGCAAATCATTAAAGCTCACCTGACCTGCTGCTCGTGGCTTTCCATCGTGCGCTTGAGCTTTGAAGCGTGTCGCCGTACTTTGCCATATGACCGCGAGTCAAATCATTGAGGAAATCAAAAGGCTCGATCCCAAAGAACAAATCGGCGTTATTCGTTTCGCCTACCAATTGGACGCGGAACGACGATTGACCGGCAAAGAACTCTCGGCGTTGGCGGAACGCATGGTCAATACGAGTGATCCCGCGGAAAAGGCGAGGGTCCGCGAAGAAATTGTCCGCGGCTTCTACGGCCAAGGACAACATGCCTAAGATCCGGCGGCAAAATCTACCGCTAGGATTGTTCAATCATCTGCTTGATCGAATCAGCGAACGGCAAATCTCCGCGAACCAGTTGGAAGAATTGGCCAATTGGCTTGATACGGAACCGGACGTTCCGGAAGGCAGATGGTTCAGGAAGTTCTCCGGAATGAGTGTTTGCGGCCAAGGCGACTTGGTGAAGACATTTTTAATCGAGGGCCAGATTCCCACTGGCACAGAAATCAAATAATTGTCAGTAGATGGTTTTATCATAAGCCGCTTATGATGTATGAGTGATGCGGCGCTTGGTTTGAGTGCGCCTGGGCGCGTGTGGGCGCGCACGCGATCGCTAGTTAAACTTCAACATCGCGGCAGTGCTCGGCGACGCGCGGAGCTCGAAGATGTAAGTCTTACCCGATCCTGTCGGCGCCTGCACCACCACGCTTGTCCCGCCATAGCCTCGGCGGAGGAGGATCTTTGCCCTGTTGCAACACACGCACCGCCTCCTGTTGCCACAGATCGGGAATAACCAACCCCGCGCCAAACCCCGGAATCATTTCTGGAAGATGTTTGCAGTCTGGCCTGCTTGCAATCCGGATAGGGACGTGACGGCGAACCCTTGCGAGCTGCAGCACGATTAACCGGATTTCCTGAATCCAAACGCCAGATCAGCCGCATCCAAACATTAAATAGAGATCACTATGGAAACTTCACTTCCCACACCCCCGCCGTTGGGCGGAGCCACCCCTGCCGTTTTCTCAAACGTGCGTACTTGGAATATTCTGTGTCACGCCAGCGCGTTGCTCGGTGTTTTCTTTCATTTCCCCGGACACCTGCTGGGACCGCTCATTGTTTGGCTGGCCAAACGGGACGACTCGCCCGAGATCGACGCGCACGGCAAAGAATCGCTCAACTTCCAAATCTCAATGCTCATCTACAACGTCATCGCCGCGGTCTTTTGCCTTGTCCTGATCGGGTTCGCTTTTCTTGCGGTCCTTTGGGTGCTGAACGCAGTATTCGTCATCGTCGCATCCATCCAGGCGAGCGACGGAAAATTCTATCGCTACCCGATAACAATTAGATTCATCCAATAGGACACCGCGTCGTCGAAGCAGGAAGCGACCGCTTTATCGCCTAAGGCGGCAAAAAACCTACCCGTCTATGGAGTGAGTAGTTCTCCTGCCTCGGTCGCTATTTCCCGGATCGGTGCGATACTCTTAGATGTCTAAACGATCTGCTATCACTTTCACACGTCGCGCGCCTGACAACCTTACCGAAGAGCTGGTCGTCGTGCTTTCGTCGAAGGACTCTTTCGAATTCAAGCCGTTGTTCGAAATTATTTGGCTCAATCTGCGGGAGCGAAACGCAGCCAATGGCGGCGAAGAGCTGCTGCGCTTGCGTGCTTATGAAAAGCTTCAGGGCCTTGTCAGCCAGGGCGCCGTCAACCGGAAAGTCACAGGGGTCACTAAGAAATACAAAGGGGTTGCTGCGCGAATGGCCGTGCTCCGCACTGAGATGAAAGCTATACGTGCCGCCTGCAACGAGCGCGCTCTCGCCAAGGCTGCCGCGGGTAACTAATCGCTGACTTCTGGCATCGGCGCGTTCGCCGAAACGAACCAGTCACTCGTATCATAAGTAACTGTGTTGTTTTCAAGTGGTGCACGGAAGTGGTTTGAGAGTGTGATTGAGGGCCAACAATAGTTTTCGCATCACTGCAGTGAGAGCGAGTTTATGCGGTTTGCCTTTGGCGCGCAGACGTTGGTAAAAGCTCGACAGGATCGGATTGAAGCGAGCGGCCGAGAGTGCGGCCATGTAGAGGCCGCTACGCAAAGCGGGCCGGCCACCAAAAATGGCGCGTTTGCCGCGCACTGATCCACTGTCGTGATTAAATGGCGCCAGCCCGGCGAGTGCGGCAGCTTGGCGACGATTGAGTTGGCCAAGCTCGGGCATTTGCGCCAGCAAGAGCGCTGCTGTGCGTACACCGACTCCGCTGATAGCGGTGAGTTTTTGTGCTTTGACGCAGAGCGTTTGGTCCTGCGCGATTAAATCGCTGATGCCTCTATCGAGTGTCTTAATTTGCGTTTTGATTTTGCTAATTAGGCTGCGACTTAAAGTGCGCAGCTCGGTGCAGCTAAGTTGCGCCAGACGATTTTCTTCTGCCACCAAGGTCCTGCTCAGATGTCGGCGCTGTGCTTCGTACTGACGCAAACGCTTTTGCTCGGCAGAGAGTGGCGAGGTTGGCTGCGGTTGCATCGCGCTGCCAAAAGCAGCAAGCATTTTCGCATCAATCCTGTCGGTCTTGGCCAGGATGCCAGCCGCCCGCGCGTACTGGCGCACACGTAGTGCTTGCACCAGAGTAACTTTGACTTCGCTCTTTTCTAAGCTCTCGAGCAAAGCTTGCTCGTAGCCGCCACTGGCTTCGCAGATCAACTGCACCGGCGTAGCACTTTGCTTGATCCAGCGCACTAATGCGGCGTGGCCGCTGCGCTCATTCGGCAGACGACGAAATGTTCCAGCCCAAGCCACATCCAAATGCGCTTTGGCCACATCAATCCCGATATAGACAACACTTTGCTTCATGGGTTAAGTAACTCCTGCTTGTAAATGCGAGCTGGCCAGGCCGGCGCCGCCCTTGGGTTGGGCCGGCTTGGTCGCTCCAGTAACTGTTCGAGTTTTACTTAGCGCCAAGGGCGAGGCGTGGATCAAACTTACGAGCGGTCTTGATTGGTAATCATGACCTGCCGCTTTACTGGATCTCACGCCCACCCCTGTTCTACCACAAAGACGGCGATTCCAAGATACAAGCCGCTTATGATGTATAAATTCGCAGGTCTTCTGTAGTGGCAGTCGTGCCGGCTGCGCTAGTCTGTCGACTAGCGCGATTGGGCGGTATTTGCTGCTGCGCGGGTCGGAACGGTGAACACAGCCTGAGTTTTCAGGTTCGGATAAAGCAGCTCGAAGACGTAAGTCTTGCCCGATCCTGTCGGCACCTGCACCACCACGTCTCTTGTCTGTTGCAACGCGCGCACCGCCTCCTGTTGCCACAGATCGGGAATAACCAATCCCGCGCCAAACCCTGGAGTCATTCCTGGAAGATGTTTGCAGTGTAGGCTGCATGCAATCGGGATGGGGTCTGGCGGACGGACTGCAGAAGCGCTGAATTAATCAACCCCGATCGCGCGCTTCGATTGGACGTCCGGCATTCGACGTTCGACGTTCGATCTTCCCATGGCAGAGACGTCAACCGCAGTCATCGCGAGCGCGAACAACCTTTCCGTCAAGTACGGTACTCAGATCGTCCTCGACGGCGCGACGATTGCCTTCGGCAAAGGCGAACACATTGGGCTTGTCGGTCGCAACGGCTCGGGCAAATCGACCTTCCTCCAGATCGCGGCGGGTATGGCCCAAGCCGATTCAGGCGAATTCACACGGCGGCGTGATCTCGTCACCGGCTACATGCCGCAAGTTTCCGGCCTCGACGATGCAACCACGGTCCATGCGAACATTCTCGGTGGCTCGCAGCGGATTCTCGACCTCATCGCCGAATACGAACGCGTCCCTGGCGACAGCCCGCTCAGCGCCACGCTCCTCGACCAGATTGGCGAGGCCGACGGTTGGAACTTGGAACATCGAATCAAGTCCCTCATCATGAATCTGCACGCACCGGAATCCGATCGCGTCGTGGGCACGCTTTCCGGCGGAGAAAAACGCCGCGTCGCGCTTTGCCGGGCGCTTCTCGCGCGTCCTGATTTTCTGATTCTCGACGAACCGACCAACCATCTCGACACCGGCTCGATCGAATGGCTGGAGGACTTTCTCGCGCGTTATGCCGGCACCTGTTTGTTCGTCACACACGATCGCTATTTTCTCGATCGGGTCGCGACGCGGATCGTCGAGCTGTCGCGCGGCCAGTTCACCAGCTACGACGGCAACTACACCGATTACCTGCTCGCGCGTGCACAACGCCAAGCGGTCGAGGAGGCGCAGGAACATCAACGGCAGAAGTTTTTGAAACGCGAACTGCAATGGGTGAGAAAAGCGCCGCGGGCGCGCCGGACGAAATCGGTGGACCGCGTGGAACGTTATTTCGAGATGGCCGCGCAGGAAGCGCCGGAGGCGGAGCTCGACGTCGAGTTGATTATCCCCACGCCGCCGAAGCTGGCGAATCGCATCATTGAATTGCGCGACGTGAGTGTGGAGCTGGGCGGCCGCACACTCTTTCAGCACGTGAATCTCAATCTCGCAGCCGGGGAACGCCTCGGTGTTGTCGGTCGCAACGGACTCGGCAAGTCTTCGCTCCTCAAAGTCATTCTGCAGGAACTGCCCGCCGCGAGCGGTAAGGTGGAGATCGGCGCGCGGACCCAGATCAATTACGTCGATCAAAATCGACTCCTCCTCGACGATGAGAAAACGGTTTGGGAAGAAGTCGGGAGTGGCGGAGAACACGTCACCCTCGGCGAGGAGAGCATCACCTTGCGCGCTTATCTGCGGCGATTTCTTTTCAGCGAAGACCGCATCAACACGAAGATTTCACAGCTCAGCGGCGGCGAACGGAGCCGGGTGTTGCTCGCTAAAATCCTGAAACGAGGCGGAAACGTTCTGATGCTCGACGAACCGACGAACGATCTCGATCTCGGAACGTTGCGCTTGCTTGAGGAGGCGCTCGTCGCCTTCGGCGGCTGCGTCATCGTGGTCAGTCACGATCGCTATTTTTTGAATCGTGTTTGTACCTCGATTCTCGCTTTCGAAGGCGAGGGTCGCGTGGTCTATCGCGTCGGGAACTACGACTACTACCTGGAAAGACGAGGTGCACTGGACGCGGTTCCTGATTCAAAACCCGCGCCTGCCGCAGCTGTCGCCGAGCAAACGAAAAGCAAAGACAAACCGCGGAAGCTGAAGTGGAAAGAAGAGCGTGAATGGGCGTCGATGGAGGCGAATATTCTCTCTGCAGAAAACGAGGTGTCGGATTTGGAGGCCGCGTTTGCCGCGCCGGATTTTTATGCGAAACCGCGCTCGGAGATTTTCCAGTTGGAGACGCAATTAAAAACGGCCCGCGACAAAGTCGCGCATCTCTACGCGCGCTGGCAGGAACTCGAGCTCCTGCAGAGCGCCCCATCTCCTTAGAGTTTCACTCTTGCATCATAAGCCGCTTATGATGGATGCTTTGAAGGACATCAATGACAGAACCAGAAAAGAAAGTGCGCGAATATCTCGCTGAGATTGGAAAGCGTGGCGGGCTTGCCAGTCGCCGCGAACTGACCAAGTCGCACGCACGAAAGATGGTTGCTATCCGCGAAACGAAGCGCGCAGCGTTGAAAGCGGGAAAAACCTGACCGCCGCGCGATCGCAAACTAATAAGACTTTCATAGGAAGAACTAATCGATCATAAGCCGCTTATGATGAAACAATTGCACGGCTAATATTGTAGAGGCGCTTGTGCCAAGCGACGTCCCGAATTTGCCAGAGCACATTCCTGCGCTCCCGCTCGAAGCGCGAGCTGCACCGCCGCCTGACGATCCCGTCGCCACGCAACTGCGCGGATTCGGGCCGCTGGGACTTCTCTCGATTCTCGTCATCGTCTTGACGTCTGTGATTAAACCACTCGGCGGCCTTTTGGTGCTTTTGTGGGCCTGGCGATCGCATACGCCATGGCGCGACATCGGGTACGTGCGACCAAGGAGCTGGATTGGCAGCCTCGCCGTCGGCGTCGTTTTCGGCTGCGTGTTTAAACTCCTGATGAAGGCGATCGTGATGCCGCTGCTGGGCGCCCCCGAAATCAATTCCGCATACCATTACGCGATAGGAAACCGGGCTGCGCTCCCCGGATTGGTGTTCACGATGATTGTCGGCGCGGGCTTTGGAGAAGAGACGATTTTCCGAGGATACCTGTTCGAACGCCTCGGCAAGCTTTTTGGGACCGGCGCCAGCGCAAAAGTATTAATCGTGCTGCTCACCTCCGCGGTGTTTGCCCTGGGCCATTACGCCAACCTGGGGATTCCCGGCGTCGAACAGGCGATGATCACGGGCCTCGTCTTCGGTGCAATCTTCGCCGTCACCGGCCGGATCTGGATGGTGATGTGCGCGCATGCTGCGTTCGATCTAACGGCGGTCGCGATAATCTATTGGAATCTCGAAGCCGCTGTTGCTCACCTCGTGTTCAAATAGCCGTGGGGTTGCCTAACAACACACCCCATCCTCATATCGTAAGCCGCTTATGATGGATGCTTTGAAGGACATCGATGACAGAAGCAGAAAAGAAAGTGCGGGCTTATCTTGCTGAGATCGGTCGACGCGGCGGAATCACCAGCCGGCGTGAGCTGACCAAATCGCATGCGCGGCAAATGGTCGCGATCCGCGAGTTGAAACGCGCGGCAATCAAAGGGGGCAAACCCTGGCCGCCGCGCAATCGCAAACTGTTAAAGCTTAGGTAACGGAATTTGATCCATCATAAGCGGCTTACGATGAATGCTCTGCGAAACGGTGTAGCAGCCGCTGTGTAAGCCGCGGAGGCGTGCACACGGGGCTGTCAGGCTTGTCAATGTGATATATCATAAGCCGCTTATGATGCACGATTGACCATTCGGTAAGTGTTTGGATACAGCGCGTGAGGGCGCGTTGGAGATGCGCGCTCGGCGCAGGTCTTCTGTAGTGGCAGCCGTGCCGGCTGCGCCAGTCTCTCGACCAGCGCGATTGAGGGCACTTCCTGACGCGCGGGTCGGGACGGTGAACACCGCCTGAGTTTTGAGGTTCGGATAAAGCAGCTCGAAGATGTAGGTCTTACCCGATCCTGTCGGCGCCTGCACCACCACGCTTGTCCCGCCATAGCCTCGGCGGAGGAGGATCTTTGCCCTGCTGCAACGCGCGCACTGCTTCCTGTTGCCACAGATCGGGAATAACCAAGCCCATAGCCAGCCCTGCCTTCATTGAGAAAACATCCGTGCACCAAGTGCAGATGCAATTTGCGACTTCAACACCGCACCCGTGCGGCACATTGACGCAAAGGCAGTCCGTTGTCAGTGGTCAGTGGTCAGTGGTCACGCGCAGCGATTCTGCCACAGATCGGGAATAACCAGCCCAGGTCCAAACCTCTCAATCACCACTTAACATCTATTGTCTTCCAATGTTGTCGAAATGGAGAATAGCAACAACGCACAAATGGTCGCGTTTTTCTTCTAAATGAGATACCAAGCCTGAGTGGAATTCGAGTTTGATCCCCAGAAGAGCGCGATCAACAAAGCCAAGCACGGAATCGATTTCATCGACGCGCAGGCGCTCTGGAAATCAAAGCATGTTCGCCTGGGTGCTAAAGATGCTTTGGAGAAGCGATACATGATCCTCGGTAAGATTGACCGGGAACACTGGTCGGCAATTATCACCTATCGCGGAGGGACGATTCGGATTATTAGTGTAAGGAGATCGACGCGATCCGAGGTCGATACGTATGAAAAAATCGCAGGCTAATCCAACGACGGCCAGGAACCTCGAGGACAAGTTCGATCGAAGCGAAGACGTGCTGGATTATTTCGATGTGCGCAAAGCGCGCGTGATCGATCCGCAAGCCAAGGAGTTAGGTTCCAAAAGCAAGTTTGCCTATCCGGTGAAGCGGAACTCCAATCGACGACCCGCGGTCGTTCGCGAAAAATCAGCGCGCTATCGCAAAAAGAATTAGGAGTGGCCCGCTTGCCACTGCCGACAGGCCGCGTGCCGCAGGCTTTACGCGGCCACAGATCGGGAATGGACCTGAGGGATCAGCGACATAGAACACGTCGCGAGTGGATGCTCGCTGAGGCAAAGCCGCGCTGGTGCGGCGAGGGCTGAGCGAACGGGTATCGCGCGGGTAGACGGCAACGCAGCTAGGTAGCTGGCGCGAGCACGGGGCCGTGCGAGTGATCAACGTGGAAGTCGCGAGGGTAGCGACGAGCAAGTTGGGCAACGAGTGAGTTTCAAATCTGGCGGACGAACCGCACTGCTGTTCATCGGTGTTTGGTTGTCGCAACGCGTGCGGCCTTGCTGATAGGATGACATCGTGGAAGTCGACGACATCATTAGGTATCACGATCTCGTATTGCCCGATGACTTTTGAAGACGAATCAAAAATGCATGCATCGTAAGCGGCTTATGATGCATGCGTCGCGAAGCCGAGCTTAGAGCCGTCGTATGCCTCGACACTTCGGATAATTTGTGCAGCCCCAGAATTTCTGTCCCGCATGTCCGCACCGCGGCGAGCCTCGCGCAAGACCATCGGTGTATTGCACCTTGGACACATCGGCGTGAGATGATCCGGCTCGTCAGTGCTGATCGTCAGGCGGCTGGAAGTTTGCACGTCGCGGACGAGACGTTGAAGAGCTTTCGAGTCCACGAGTTCGATCGGTTTGCCTCTCGCGAACGCAACCGCGTCCGCAGTGAAGTTCGTCGTCGCCACGATCTTCGCCGCGGAAGCCCGCTGATCGATCATGACACCATAAAGCTCACGCACCACCTGCACAGCGACGGGTTTGCCTTTCCATCTCTTGCACTGCACGACAATAACCTGCCCATCCTTGCGGAGCCGCAGATCGACGCCGCCATCTGCACCACCGCCAAGCGTCTCCACCACTTGGTAACCTCGGCGGCGATACGCTTCCGCGAGCACATCTTCGAAGCGCTTCCACGGCAAAGCGCGGAGCGAATCGAGGCTAGTCTGCGAGTCGAGTAATAACCTGCCTCTCAGCGACCGAAGACCTGAGACTGCGCTGATCGCAAGGAGCACGAATGTGATGAGTATCACGAGACCGCCATTCACGACGGCGGCTGGAAGCACCGCAGGAAGAATCACGTAGGCGAGCAAAGCAAGCGCCGCGCTGACCCACCAAGGCGCAAGGATCAGATCGTCAACCCACGAACTCTTCCGGCGCGGCATAAACGCACTCGTCTAAAACATCTTTCGCTGAAACACAATCGTTCTGCGGGATGGGACTTGGAGTTCTTGAGCGCTAATTCCGACACAGGAAATGCTTTACTGCCTAGATCCGAGGGCCGTCGATGTGACTCATAGTCCGTGGATTCAAAGGCCACATTCGGGTAAGTGTGTGAATGTCGAATCGACACCACACGCTTACTCGGTTTGGTTCAAACGTTCGTCGTTACCGCGACGCAGCCGGCCTTTCGCATCTGATGATTCCACAAACGTTATTGAATGAGATAACCCCTTCACAGAATAGAGGAGGGTCAGAAGAGAGATGAAGCTGCTAGCATTTCACAAACTCGGCGAAAATCGCGGCAGCCCGCGGGTGTGGCTCGAATCGCGGCGACTGGAGACGCTAGGCTTCGCCGTTGGTTCTCCGTTTGTTATCGAAGAACGCGCGCGAGGACTTCGTTTACGAGTCGCTGAGTTCGGCACGCACCGAGTGGCAAGACGTCGGGCAGCCGGAGGAATGAGGCCGATTATTGATGTTGCGAATCGGACGATCCTCGCGCCTCTTGCACCTTGGCCGGAACTAAAAATTGAGGCCACTGCCGGCGTGATCGACATCACGCCTTCGGTACGCGCTTTCGCTATTCAACGTCGGCTGCTCGCACGCCCTCCGTTTCGCACGCTGGAAATATTCGCGGGTGGCGGGACGCTCTCGGCTGCTATAGCCAGCCATCGCGACTTCCGACTCGTCGCGGGTGTCGAGATTGATCCGCGGTTTGCAGATGTATGGCAGGCCGCACATCACGAAGCGGTGTTGATCCAGACAGACATTCGACGGATTCATCCGTCGGAATATCCTCGCCACGAAGTGCTCGTTGCCGCAATTCCGTGCACGAGCCATTCGCTCCTTGGTCGTGCGAAAAAATCGCTTCGCGGAAAACCAGAACTTGGCGAAAGCGGCGACCTGTTTCTCTGCATTGCCGCGCTGGTGGCGACTCATCTCCCGCTGGCATGCGTGTTCGAGAACGTGCCGTCTTTCCGGACCTCACTCGCAGGGCAGACGCTCACCCATCATCTGCGGCAGCTCGGTTATCATATCTACGAGACGGTGCTCGATCCGCACAAAGAGTGGAATGAACCGCAGGATCGGCGTCGCTGGTTGATGTTGGCGACCTTGCAACCGGGCTTTCACTTACAGGCGCCCATGGTGCCGTTCGTTGGTGACCTATCGAGATTTATCGATCCGCCAAGCGCTTCTGATTGCCCTGACGCCGAGCGAATCGCGGGAAGCATCGCTGCGCTCACGCGCCATCGCGAGCGACACCGCGCACTCGGCCATGGCTTCGGTTTCTCCACTGTCACTCAAGCGTCGTCCAGGGTGCCGACGATTGTGCGTTCATATCACAAGATTAATGTTGGGCCGTTCGTCGAGACAGACTTTGGCCCTCGTTTGCTCCGCCAGCACGAGGTTGAGCGGCTCATGGGTTGCGCGATTGACTGCGAACATTACGCGACCGCAATTGAGATTCTTGGACAAGGTGTGCAAACGCGGGTTTTCCGGAGCGTGATCAATCAGCTCTCCGCCTTCTTGCAAAATCAATCTCCCAACACGTTGCCTATCAAATAACGGGCACCCCGCATCGGATTAAGTATTCAGCGGTAGAATCAAGTTGTGTGGGCTCACGCGTTGCGTCCAAGACATCACCTCGTGGGACCCAGAGAATCATTCCGCGTCTCGCGCGCGTGAGAAGGACGCGATAACTATTACGGAGGTATTCGCGGTCGATCTGATTCTTCAAGTTTCTCCAACCTGAACCACTGAAATCTCGAAATGCCCAACGACCGCTAGTCACATCCACTACGAAATCGCCGCCCCAACAAACCCCAACCCAGTCAAGCTCCAATCCTTGGCACTCAAACTCAGACGCGGCAACTTCGAGTTGGTTCGACGAACGAATATCCGGCGGCCTATTTAGAAACCAATTTACGTACATATCTCGATTGCCCTGACGAAAACCAGACGATAACTCAAGGCCGTCCGCGCGGAGCCGAACCGCGGTTGAACTAGCGACTAGGCCGGCGCGTTGTTGACCGCGCGCGCGTTGTCGCAGCCAATCACGCGCGTTCGCGAGCGATCGAGTCAAGGCGAAAGGAAACTTTCGCAACTCAGGAACGATTGCTGCAGCTTTTTGGGCATCGCCCGCAACTGCCGCATCAACCCATTCCGCTAGGCGCCGGGCGCGGAAGGAGCGAAGATTAACTCTTAGGTGAAGGAATGGCTCTTTTTGAATCGAGAGCGAACCAGAGTCGTCATCCTCGAAGAGGCGTTGACCTGCGTTACTGCTATCGCGTTCGAGTGCCTGCGGTGACACAGCGACTTTCCACTTTGAAAATTTTTCGCGCAGCGTCTTGCCCCATTCAGCCAACCCAGCTTCGCCGTTGTGAATCTCCTGACCACCACCTATTAGCGCCACGACAACCGCCCAATCCTCGTGGCGATCCATAATTGAAAGCATGGTTTCCGGTTCAGAAACTTCTACGCCGTTTTTCTTTCGATTCTGATCTGCAGTCCACGCACGCTGAGCTTCGTCAAATACAACGACTCTCTCTACCGGAGGTATATCCGCTTTCTCCATCCCTTCGCGTACGAAGACATGAAAGTCCTGGATGAATGTCGTTACCGTGCGTTCGCCGCCGTTGCCGCGGAGGCGAACCTTGTAATCGCGAGCAATTGCGGCAGATACAATCTTCACGAGGGGGCGATTGCCGGAGAGAAACACACCGGCTGGACGACCTGTTCCTCGCAGCGCCGGATTGTGAACGACGTTTAGCCCCGCGAGTGTCTTTCCTGCGCCCGGAACACCGGTCACGAAGCAGATAACTTTTTCGGACCGCTCCTGCGCCTGTTGGATAATCTCGATGAGGCGATCAGATGTCTTGGTCAGATTGGTCGCACCAGCATGTGAGTGAGCGATCTCAATCACATTGTGCCCAGCGTATAAGGCTTCGGCGGCTTCAATAATGGTAGGAACGGGACAATAGGGTGACTTGTCCCAAGCGCTCGGATCGATCGGTACACAGACATCGCAATGTTCGGTTCCGAACGACGACAGAATAACTTGGGCGCAATCTTGGGCATTGGCGAGCTTCACCGGTCTTACGACATCGGCAGGTATCTCACCGCTTGACCTCTCGCTTGACGCAGCTTTTGGCACAATCACGATTGGCACGATGCGCCTATCGCTGCTCGCTTCGTGAAAGTCGTGAAGATCAAGCGCGTAGTCTTCGACTTGTCGCTGTGATTGTACGCTGTGGGCCTTGTCTTCAGTTTTGAACTCGAGGCAAAAGATTACGTCGGCAGCCAGCAGCACGGCATCGAGCCGCTTCCTTCGCCGAGGAATAGGATATTCCAGAAGTAGCGCCCACTTTGCCGCCGAGTGGGTAAATGAAATCAGGTCACCACACGCGGATTTCAGCAGCTCGATTTCGAGTTCCCATGCTTTGATTTGTCGCCTCTGAAGTTCGTTGTGCTGACTGCGCGATGAAAGCAACCCCACAACGCGGGCTGGGTCATCTGCGAGAAACTCACTGAGAAAAGCATGGTAGAAGGCCGCCATGCCACTATTCCCTCACGCCAAGCAGCCACGTCACTTTGACGTTTAGCGTTTTGGCGAGCGCAACCAGCTCATAGTCTAGAACGCCGCGAATCCCCGTTTCAATCTTCGCTACACCAGCTCGGTCGATGGATACGCCCAGCTTCGCCAGCTTCTTGGAAAGTTCTTCCTGTGTGAACGGAGGTTGCGCTGTGACGCGCGCCTTCTTCACGCGTTCACCAACAAGATTTTGGCTGGGCTGGCTCACGATCTGATCGCCAGGCTACCAGGTTCGTCCTTCAGTTGTGTGTTCTAGTATAGAACATGAAAGACTTGCCACCGCTCGCGTGCTCCGCCGAGTAGTAGCGCCAGATTATGGCATCCGAACTACGAAGCGGTTACTGCAACTATCATCGACACCTATGTCTCGCATTCGCGGGCACGGTAATAAGAGGACTGAGCTGCGAATGATCGACCTATTACGCGCCCGCCGCATCAAGGGCTGGAGGCGCAATGTGGGCAACTTTTGGGAAGCCCGATTTCGTCTTTCATCGTGAACGCGTTGCCGTTTTTGTAGACGGTTGCTTCTGGCACGGTCACTCCGGCTGCAAATTTAGTTACACGCCAAAGAGTCGGGTTGAATGCTGGTTGCCGAAATTTGAACAGAACGTCGAGCGTGATCGCTTGGTCACGCGCAGTTTGCGCAAAGCGGGATGGCGGGTGATACGGATTTGGGAATGTCAGCTCACACGAAGGGGAACCTCGCGCACGCTTAGCCGACTAAAACGAGCATTACGTAATGCTCACGTGTGCAAGTAGCGCCTTACGCCGCTGCTTGCTTCAACAAAGTGATCAGCCTTTTGCTGGCGGAAGCAGACGAGACCAGAAAGCATGATGTAGGAAGGCACAAAGAGAAATTACCAAGTGACGAGTGAGAAAGTGATCTGTCCGGAATCGGATGCGATTCGAACGTTTCCGGCGTGAAGGTCACCCCCGCATCGATCAAATCTTGGCGAATTTCTTACGCGGCGTCACTCAGAACGTCGTCTTCGGGCAGAGGAAGGTCAGAACTTGCCTTCACGTCAATCCACCCGAGTGCCGCCAGATTCCTGATATGGCTTGCAACCTCATTTTCCGACAGAGGTGGACGGCGGCGCCGTTTCCACTGCATCACGCGATGCAGCACATCCAATTCCGACGGTTGAGTTTTCATCTCCTTTTTTAGCTCGCTATACGCAAAGCGGATTGTTGCGACCAGCTCGGCTCGATTGGTGTCAACGCGCATGAAAAGGTCGGTAGTTTTGCGAATTGCAGACTCGTACTCGCTCAAGTCTTGGGCGTACGCGCGGAGCGCGTCAGGAAATGTTGGCCCTGTTCGGACCTCGATCATTCGGCCTAATCGATGCTCCTGAAGAAGCCCGTTGTTCATCAATCGCCCAATAGCCGGTTTAAGCTCGTCAGAGTACGGGCCATAGCTGCCACGGTGGTACTTTAAACCTGTGTCGACTCCAAGATCGGTAAGAACATAGGCGATCTTTTGGAAAGTTGTTCGACCAACTGGCGGATGATATGGCTGCTTCTGGAGTCGTCTGACGGTTTCAACGATGGCGACAATACCGGGTTGAATAAATTGCGGCTTTGGCGCGTTCGGAGTGAGGTCGCCTTCTCGACCCATCGCTCCAAGGAATGATGGCTGAAGTTCAGCATGAGGCGTGCCGTGCGGAGCGTACAGCTCGACAGGTATGTCGAGCTCCGACAGGTGTCGGAACAGCGTTGGCCCAACGACGCGCCATTCTAGCTGACCATTTCCGCAGCCAAGTGGTGGAACGGCGAGGGACTTGATACCCCAATCCTTGTAATGCGCCTGCAGATATTTGAGACCTGAGATTATGTCTTGGAGATTTGTGACCTGTCGCCAATCTTGTTTTGTAGGAAAATTTAGAATCCATGGACCGACGAGGCGCTTGAATAGATACGGACGCCCGAGACGAACTTCACCACGTTCGCAACGACTCTGATAATCCGCGAACATTTCTGGAAAACGCTGCTTGAATCCAAGAGCTACACCTTTTCCCATTACGCCAACGCAATTGACGGTATTAACCCACGTCTGCGCTTTTGATTCGAAAAGATTTCCGGACAGAACGCGAATCATTTGAGATTACCTTAAAAACATATCAGCGTTTACAACGCATTCTAGGTTCGATTCGATTTCAGTAAATCTGGTGCGAGCTGCGCCGTCCAGTATATAAGCACCCAGAATCAGCCGAGGGGGAACGACGTGCGGCACGAGGAGTTCTGCGCAAACGAGAGACCCGAGCCTCCACTCACGGATTTGATCGTCCGGACATTTCCACGAATGCACAAAGACTTCGTCGTGGTTAAGCTTCTGCAATCCGAGTGGAGACGGCAGGAACAACGCATACTTTGATGATGCATTCTGGTCGGCGATGACGGCCTCGGGAATGTTTAGTGCCTCGGTGGAAACTCGGAGAACGCAAAGGCGGTCGTGTTCTGGCCTTTTCTTCGCCATCATTTTGTTTCGGCCGTTGAAGTACAGATTTGCATAATCGTGCAGCGCAAGTCCGCCCGGAACTCGCTTCGTCGCCCGAACATCTTGTATTTCGTGCATCGAGATATCATCGTGTTTTAGCTTCGCGGCGCGATTGTGCGAAAGAATACCGTGCTGAAGAATGGAAGGTACATTCGTCATCGGAGTGATGTAATGCAGCTCGGGAATTTCCTCGATCTTCACAGCAGCGATCGAATCTTCGCTGGCGAATGGGGAAACCTCAACTCGGGACGGAGCAAGACGTCAATCGCTATTTCATGCGCTCACGTCTTCGGAGTATTAGGCCAACTTTGCCTCGCGCTTGATCCGCATGATGCCGGGCCATTCAACCACCTGTGCGATGAAGCATTCGTCGCCTTTCTCCGCCGAATACCAAATGCGGATTTCGTAATCGCCAGGAGCCGGTTGCATTTCTAACAGTGATTAGTGACGAGTGACCAGTGACGAGTTCACGCGTAGGCGAGTTTTACGCTCCCTGGCGCTAGACGGCCAAGATCGTTTACCCGATGTGATTTGTCGCTTCGCGACGGGCCGGGCCACGCGGCTCAGGAATTGCGCGGCCGAGTTTGCGCGCGGTCTCGATCCATTCGTCGATGACGACTTCGGCGTTCGCGACGGCTTCGGCGTACGTTTGGCCGTCAGCCATACAGCCGGGCAGTTCGGGAACTTCGACAACGAAGCTGTCGTCGTCTTTGCTCCAGTAAATAATCAGCTCGTAGCGTGTATTCACGAGACAAGGAGCGAGCGGACAGAGATGTCTTCATCGACATCGTCCCAGTGGATTCCGACGCCGCGGCCTATGAGGCGCCAGTTTGCGCGTTGTTTGGGCGTCGCGCGAAGAAGTCGCGGGAACCAAGCCAATGGCGCGGAAACGCGGCGACCATCGACAAGCGTGACGATCAGTTCATCGTCGGTGCATTTAACATCGACAGCGTCGGCAACGGGTTTACTGGCCAAAGTGCTCATCCCAGGCAACGATAAACTTGTCACGATGTTCTTCAATGGTCGAGTAGAGCTCGCGCAACTCTGATCCACGAAAGCCGCGCGCTTCAGCGAGTTCGATTGGATCCAGCCAGAATTTTCGTGTACCGCTCGGCTTGCTCGACGTGGATGTGGCGCGGCTCGTGACCTTCGCGGCTGAAAAAGAAAAAACGAAAGCCACGGACGCGAAGAACTTCTGGCATGCACGCGCATTTTATTCGCGTGATATCGGCACTGACAAGGATTTCGGCGGTCGCAGACCGCCGCTACAATTTGCGGCTGACCCGTTCGACAGACTCAGGGCAGGCTCCGCCGCCGCTACAGAAAGATCTTTCGGCTCGCAGCCGGCACTCCGAAACAATTCGCGAGCAGGCAGCACCCGCTACAGCTTAACTTTTCTTATAGCCGAAGAAACCGCGCCGGCGGATGATCTCGGCAACTTGCGGTGGCACCATCTGGTCCCAGCTTTCGTCCCCCTCAGCGATGCGCTTGAGCACGTCCCGTGAAAATATCGGCAGATATTTGGGATTATAGTTATCTAGCTGCACCAGGCTGCCGCGACGACAAAGATAATCGTAGAGCAGTTGCAGATCAGATTTGAGGTTCACATTCCGGGTCGTCTGTAATTCGTCGGTGGGACTTCGCTGCAGCGGATAGACGTAAATTTTTAGGTCGTTCTTCAAGAGGCGTCCGAAGTTCTCAAGAATGCCGCCGGGCAAGTCCGCGTAATATTTTTCATCGAACAATTCAAAAATACTCGGCACACCCAGGACGATGCCGATGCGTTCGCGCGTCCGCCAGGAGAGATACGCGGCCAGCCGGTAGTATTGGAAGTAATCGGAGATGAGCACGGTCATGCCGCACGCGGCGAGGACGTCGGCGCGCGCGAGGAAATCGCGGCGGTCAACCTCTTTGCCGCCGGCCAGCAGATTGCGCATGGTCAGTTCCATGAGAGAGAGGATGGGCTTGTCCGCCACCGCGGGGTCTTCTTTAAACTTCGCCAGGGCGCATTCCAACATGTCGAGGTTGACGTGCGTAACCGGACGAAAACTGCCGCGCTCGACCAGCACGGCCTTGTTATGCAACATGTCGGAAGGCTGTAGCACTTCGCGGTTCGGGCCGAACATGGCTGCGCCGCTCAGTCCCAGCTGCACGAGCTTGAGCGCCATGATGCGGTTGTCCACGTTGCGGAATTCGATTCCGCTGAACTCGAGCATGTCGATCTCGATGCGACGCGTGGTGAGATTATCGAGCAGCGATTCGACCAGTTCCTCCGGCACGTGACTTAGGAAGAACGCGCCGTAGCAAAGGTTTACTCCCACAATGCCGAGCGCCTCTTGTTGTGCCGAGGCTTCCTCGTCGAGCATACGCACGTGCATCACGATCTGGCTGGGCTGATCGTTGGCGCGGCTCTGAAATTTCATTCCCATCCAGCCGTGGAATTCATGGCCGCCGCGGTAGCCTCGCGCGACCACGGTATCGGCGAACGCGAAGAACGAAGTTGTATCGGCGCGCTCCTGCGCCAGCCGCTCCACGTCGAGATCAAATTCGCGGTCGAGCATTGCCTGCAGCCGGTTGCGCGAAACGTAACGGTCAGCGTGCCCGTAGATGGCGTCGCTCACTTTCATGTCGTAAGCCGACATGCTCTTGGCGACCGTCCCCGCAGCGCCGCCCACACGGAAAAACCAGCGAACGACTTCCTGCCCGGCGCCGATCTCCGCAAAGGTGCCGTACCAACGTGGATCAAGATTGATCCTGAGCGCCTTGGAATGGGTATCGATCGTTGCCTCTTTCACAGCGTAAGAACGAATGTACCAACTGTGCCGTCCGTGCGATAGCTACATCTTTGTTAAATTGGCACAGCTTTGCAAGAAAGGCGGTGTCGCAGGACAAGTCAGAAGTAAGAAGGATGAAGTAGGGTGAGTGATTAGCCTCGCGCTTGATCTGTCGTTTGTGTAAGGCTAAAGCCTACATTTCCGACATATGTCTCCGCTCCTGATTAAGATCAGCAAAGATCTCGCCACCATCTGGACGACGATCGATCCAATCGGGAACGTGGCGTTGTTTGCCGGGTTGACCGCTGCGCTCACGCGGAAAGAGCGGCATCTTACGGCGCTGCGCGCTGTTATTTACGCCACGATCATCCTCGTGGCCGCCGGGACCGTCGGCCAGGTCATTCTCGACGCGATCGGCATTCACATGCACTCGCTCAAAGTGGCCGGCGGCATCATTCTGTTCCTGTTCGGTGTGCAGATGCTTTTCGGGAAAATGGATTCAAAGACGGCAGCGCATACGCCAGAGGAGGGGCGCGATCTTGCAGTGTTCCCGCTGGCGGTGCCGTCCATCGCCGGGCCGGGCGCAATGATGGCGGTGATCGTCTTAACTGATAACGACGTTTATACGGTGCCGGAGCGGCTCGAGACCGGCGTTGTCCTTGTGGTGGTGCTCTTCATCACCTATCTCTTCCTGCTTTTTTCGGATGCGATTCTGCGTGTGATCGGGCGGCAGGGCGCGTCCGTCCTCGTCCGTGTAATGGGACTCATCCTTTGCTCTCTGGCAGTGGAAATCGTGCTGACTGCGCTCAATGTTGGCCCTTGGACGACGGTGGTGCCGAAGTAGCACACAAGAAAGTAAGAAGTGAGAAGGAAGAGCTGCCGCGTAGTGACAAGTGACGAGTGACGAGTGATCCGCCTTCGCGCTATTTCGGCACGACTGGCGAGTGATCAGTGATCTGTAAATCGAAAATGTTCAGCGACCTCTCATTCGGGTGGGCGAAGCCTGGAATTTTTGAGTTTAGAAATCTGACAGGATCTGCTCGCTTCCTGATTCCAGCGTATGAAGATCAGCAACGACCTACCCAGGCTCGGTCGATCCCCTGCTTTTGACATCATGATGCTTGCTAGATATGTTTTGATGCGTGAGGACGACGATTTCGATTGAGGATGCGCTATTGCAAAAGGCGAAGAAGATCTCGCATGAGCGCCATTGTTCCCTGCGTGAAGTAATCGAAGACGCGCTGCGGGCGGCTTTTGCCAAAAGCCGGAAGACGGCTCTGTCCAGTTCGCAACAGCCGTTAAAGACGTTCAAAGGCTCGGGCGTTCAGGCGGGGATCGATGTTACTTCCTCGTCGGCGCTGCTGGATGCGATGGAGTCACGATGATTCTGTTAGACGTTAACATTCTCGTCAGTGCGCATCGCGAAGACGCCGATCAACACCGCGAAATTAAATCCTGGCTGGAATCGGCGCTGCGGGAGCCGGCTGGAGTGGCAGTCTCGGAACTGACCTTGAGCGGCACCCTGCGCGTGATCACGCATCCGAAGATTTTCAAGAAGCCCACACCGCTCGCTCTGGCGCTGGAATTTGTCGAGGATTTCCGTTCCCGGGAGGCGGTGCATCTCCTCGCGCCTGGAGTGGGTCATTGGAAAATTTTTGTCGAGCTCTGCCGGCGCGCAGATGCGCGCGGCAATCTAGTGCCTGACGCTTTCCACGCGGCGCTGGCGATTGAGCTCGGTTGCGAATGGCTAACTCTCGACCGCGGTTTTGCGCGGTTCCGCGGTCTGAAGTGGCGGCATCCATTCGATTGACCTCTCCTGCTCGGCGCTGTCGATCCAAGCTGGACAAACGCACTTAGAAAAGTCCGTTTTCGCAAGATGCGAAAACCAGGTCGCCGCGGCGACCGCTCCCCAGACCGGATTGCAGCTGACACAGCCGCCGCTACAGATTGCAGCCGACACGGCCGCCGCTACACAAGAGGTGTTTGGCGAGGGCGCCGAACAGAACACGCGAGGCGCGTGTGCTCCCCGGAATTATTTCATCTTGTCGAATGTCTTCTGGAGAATTTCTAGATCGCTGGCGTTGCCAGTCTTCTCGCGAGAGGTCTCGATCCACTTCTTTTCGAGCGCGTTCTTGGTCGGACGGTCAGTCTCATAGAACACGCCGAAGACGCCGGGGAACGGGAGCGTGGCTAGCTTGTAGGCGGCGAGCTCGTCGGTGACGTCGTGGCGCAGCTCATCCTCCGGTGTGTTGTCCCATTTCCTTTCCTGGATTACTTCAAAGCTGCCGCCTTTCTTCGGGTTGGCCGGATCGAATACGTCGGGGAAAAATTCAACGCATTCGCTCAAGCATTCGATGACGCTGAAGCCCTGGTGATCGAACGCGCGCTCGATCATTTGGATCATGTGAGGTACCTGCGCGGCGTGCGTGCGCGCGATGAACGTGGCGCCGCCGGCGATCAATTTTTTCATTGGATTGACCGGCTGATCGATCGCGCCGGTGGGATCGGTCTTGCTCTTGAATCCAATCGGCGACGTGGGCGAGGTCTGTTTTTTCGTCAGGCCGTAGACGAAGTTGTCCATGATGAAATAGGTCATGTTGATGTTCTTGCGCCCGCCGTGATCTACATGATTGCCGCCGATGGAAAAGCCGTCGCCGTCGCCGCCGAACAGGAACACGTGGAGATCGGGTCGGGCGAGACTGATGCCGCTGGCGAGCGGCACGGCACGGCCGTGAATGTAATGCGCGCCGTGGCCGTTCACGAAATAAGGAAAGCGCGATGAACAACCGATTCCGGCGAGCGTGACGATCTTTTCGTGGTCGAGATTGCGTTTCTCGAGGACTTTGTAGAACGCAGCGAGCACCGCGAAATCGCCGCAGCCGGGACACCACGTGGGCTGATCGGCGGTAATTGCTTTCTTGGTTAACTTTTCGCGTGGCGGCTCCGCTACTACAGTTGTGGTACCGTCGCCGTTCCCTGTTGTTGGTTCACTCATAAGATTTTTTCACCCTCACCTCAATCCTCTCCCGAGCAAGGGAGAGGAGCAAAACATCCGCAGCAATGGCGTCTGACACAGACGCCCTACAGTTCGACATTGGACGTTGGACGTTGAGCGTTGGACGTTTTCTTCTCATCTCATCCCACTCCCTGCGGCACGACTTCCTTCAAGTGTTTCACGTTCTCGGGGGCCGTGCCTGCGTGAACGATTTCGGCGCCCTCGCGCGGAATGTGTCGCGCAAGAAAGGACTTGCCCCCGAACACGCCGTCTAAAATTTCTTTGATCCGGAACGTGAGACCGTCGGTCTTCGTGAAGCTGGTGATTTTCGGTTCGCAATAGCGGGCCCGTAAAATCGTAGCGAGCTGGCCAAAACCATAAACGCCCTGGTCGTTCATCTCGACTGTCACGATCCGT
This sequence comes from uncultured Verrucomicrobiae bacterium, assembly GCA_963840305.1. Classification (GTDB taxonomy): domain Bacteria; phylum Verrucomicrobiota; class Verrucomicrobiia; order Chthoniobacterales; family UBA10450; genus Udaeobacter. The sequence continues at coordinate 46,871 of CAWIYE010000004.1, read as the reverse complement.
TTGAATTTTTCGAAGATTTTCTCGAGACCATTCGGTAACGGATGGAGATGCCGCAAATGCAGTGCGCCGGCTTTTTCGCCGTGTTCACGCGCCATCTTGGCCGCGTCATGAATTGGACCGTAAGTTGATCCCCAGCCGACCAGTAACGTATCGCCCTCCTGATCGCCGTAAATTTCCGGCACCGGAATTTCTTCGGCGAGTTTACGCAGTTTATTTCGGCGCTTTGCGGTCATCGCCATGTGCAATTTAGGCGAGCCGGTCGGATGACCCATTTCGTCGTGCTCAAGGCCAGCAAGAAGCGGGTATTTTCCATCGAGAATGCGCGTGCCGGGCGGGACGTGCTGCGTGATTTGATCGATCGGATACGGCTTGAACGTCTGTCGCGGTGTGAAATCGGGTTTTGGATTGACCATCAACTTCGAAAGATCGGGTTCGTCGAATGCTTCGATGCGCGTCGCCAGCGACGTATCGCTCAAGATGAAAACTGGCGTGCTGTATTTGCGCGCGATCCTGGCCGCTTCAATTGCGATGTAGAAACAATCTTCCACGCTCGCCGCCGCCAGTACGACGCGCGGGCTGTCGCCGTGGCTGCCGAAGATCGCCTGATGCAGATCACTTTGCTCGACGTTAGTGGGCAAACCCGTGCTCGGGCCGCCGCGTTGAATGTTGCAAACAATGAGCGGGATTTCGGCCATCGACGCCCAGCCGATTGCTTCAGCCTTGAGCGAAATGCCCGGGCCGGCGCTGCCGGTCACAGCAAGATATCCGGCGTACGAACATCCGAGCGCGATTGATACCGAAGCGAGCTCGTCTTCAGCCTGGACAAAAATCCCGCCATATTTCGGCAGCTCGCGCCGCAGCGTTTCCATGACTGATGACCACGGCGTGATCGGATAACCGGCGCCGAAGCGCACGCCGCCCGCGATCAGGCCGTACGCGAGGGCCTGGTTCCCGTCCATCGTGATCTGAGCGCGTCCGCTCGCCCTCGGAATGTGCTCGAAGCGGTAATGTTTCGTCAGCACATTGCCGACCGGGTACGCGTAGCCGGCTTGGAACGCCATCAATGCTGTGTTTACGACGCTCTCGTCTTTGCCGGAGAATTTTTCGCTGATGATTCTCTTCAGCTTGTCGACATCGAGATTGAAAATTTTCGAGATCAACCCGAGCACGAAAATGTTTTTGCCCTTGTCCCTGGCGGTGCCGCCGAGCGCTTCGACGGTCAGACCAGTGATCGGCACGCCGACGTAAAAGAAACGTTTGTCATCGAGGTTCGGCTCGACGTTGTCTGAATCGTAGAGCAACACGCCGCCCTCGCGCAGGAAACCGATGTGGTCTTGGTAACTGTGCTGATAAAACGCGACTAGAAAATCGGCTTCGTCGCCAGCCGATAACACTTCGCCAGAACCGATGCGCACCTGGAAAATGGACGGGCCACCCGAGATCGTTGCCGGGATGGTCATGTACGTCATGACATCGTGCTCGCTGCGCCCAGCCAGCCGCGCGAGAAAAGCGCCGGCTGTTTGAATTCCGTCCTGCGAATTTCCCGCGAGCCGGATCACGGCGTCCTGAATACTTTCAGGGCGCAAATCGGCTCTCGCGCCGTCTGGCGCGGCTGTTTGTGCAGCAGTCTGAGGTCCTTCACTCATGGGATTAGAAATTTAACAGAATTGAAGCAGCATTCCACCGGCAATTGAAGGGAGGCATCGCCGTTTCCTTGCGTGGCGCAGAGTGAATAGTAAACTGCCACGTTCATCCGAGAATTCGAGTATATGACCAAAGTCGCCACAATTGATCCAGCTCGTCAGGAGGAATTTGTTGGAAAAGTGGTTGAACAAATCAGCGGAACAATGACGACGCTGCTCGGGGCGATAGGCGATCGATTGGGCCTGTTCAAGAACCTGGCTGAGCAAGGGCCGGCAACATCAACAGAGCTCGCATCGCGGACCAAGCTGAACGAACGCTATCTGCGCGAGTGGCTGGGCGGCATGGCGACGGCCGGTTATCTGAACTACGACGGATCGACATCGCGTTTCAGCCTCCCGGCCGAACACGCCTCTGTGCTCGCGCAGGAGAACGGCCCGTTCTTCGTTGGCGGCATGTATCAGATGCTGCCGGCGTTCACGGGCATATTCGATCAGGTTCTGACGGCGTTTCGCAACGGTGGCGGTGTGTCTCAATCGCAATACAAGGACATGATGTGGGATGGCCTGGAACGATTCACATCCACATGGTTTGAGAATTTGTTGTTGCAGCAATGGATCCCCGCCATGCCTGATGTGAAAACGCATCTCGAAGGCGGCTGCGAGCTAGCCGATGTGGGTTGCGGCCGAGGTCGGGGCCTGATCAAATTGGCGCAAGCCTTTCCGCGCTCGCGGTACGTCGGCTACGACAACTTTGGTCCGACTGTTGCCCGCGCCACAGCGAACGCGCGCGAAGCCGGCGTATCTGACCGCGTGCATTTCGAAGAACGCGATGTCTCGAAAGGATTGCCGGCTCAGTTTGATGTGATCACCACGTTCGACGTTGTGCATGATGCAGTCGATCCGCTTCAGTTGTTGCAATCGATTCGTCGCGCGCTTCGGCCAGGTGGCGTTTACGTTTGTCTCGACATCAACTGCTCCGACAAGCTTGAGGAGAACGCGAACACGCTGGGGGCGATGTTTCACGGCGTAAGCGTGTTCTACTGCATGACGACGTACATCGGTCAGAATACGATCGACCGTGTCCCAAGTTATCAGTGGACCGGCGGCTGTGATTCGCCCTTCGCGCCGTCGGAGCCGGGTGCGCGATCGAGTCCGCGCCGCTTTAGCAACGGCTCGATGTAAGGATCGCGTCCGACGAAATTCTTGAATAGCCCAAGCGCGTCAGCCGATCCGCCGCGCGAGAGCAACATCTCGCGAAAACGATCGCCGTTCTCCCGTTTCAAGCCGCCGTGCTCCTTTATCCATTCCACCGTATCGGCGTCGAGCACTTCGCTCCAGATGTAGGAGTAATAGCCGGCTGAGTAACCGGCGGCGAACGCGTGCGAAAAATAAAAACTGCGATAACGCGGCGGCACCGGCGGGAAATCAACACCCGCCTTGCGCAGCGCGTCCGCTTCAAACGCGACGGCGTCTTTCGGAATCTCGCTTGGATTCAGTTGATGCCACGCCTGGTCGAGCAGCGACGCCGACAGGTATTCGGTTGTCTTGAACCCCTGATTGAACTTCTCCGCGGCTTCGACCTTATCGAGCAACGCCTGCGGCATCGGCTCGCCCGTCTTGTAATGCTTCGCGTAATTCTTGACCACGTCCGGCCAGCGCGCCCACATCTCGTTCACCTGCGAGGGGTATTCGACAAAATCCCGCGGCACGCTGGTCCCGCTGAAGCGCGGATATTTGACGTTCGAAAACATGCCGTGCAGCGCGTGACCGAACTCGTGAAACGCGGTGCGAACTTCATCCTGTGTGAGCAAAGTCGGCTCGCCGGGCGGCGGTTTCGGGATGTTCAGATGGTTCGCGACGACCGGTTTCGTGCCGAACAGATCGCTCTGCTGCACGTAAGCGTTCATCCACGCGCCGCCGCGCTTGGATGGACGCGCGTAATAATCGCCGATGAAAATCGCCAGCGGTTTGCCGTCGCGATCGTAAACCTCGAACACGCGCACGTCCGGCTGATAAACCGGCAGATCGTGGCGCTCCTTGAACGTAAGCCCGTACAGTTTTCCCGCGGCGTAAAAGACGCCGTCAATGATGACGTGGTTGAGCTCGTAATACGGACGCAGCTGCGACTCGTCGAACGCGTATTTCGCCTTGCGCACCTTCTCGGAATAAAAATCCCAATCGCACGCCGCGATTTGAAAGCCGCCCTTTTCTTGATCGACAATTTTCTGCATGTCTGCGGCTTCGCGTTTTGCGTTCGCCACTGCGGGCGGCGCGAGATCGGCGAGAAGCTTGTTTACGGTCGGGACGTCGTGCGCGGTTTGATCTTCGAGCTGATACGCCGCCCAATTCTCATAGCCGAGCAATTTCGCTTTCTCAGCGCGCAATTGCGCGGTGCGCAAGACAATGTCGCGCGTGTCGAACTCCCCGCCTTTGCTGTTGCGCGAGAGCGACGTCTGCATGATCCGCTCGCGCAGATGGTCGATCCTGCAAAGACCCAAGCAACGGCTGCCCGGTCGTGTTCTGAAGTTGAATGACGAACTTGCCTTCCTTGTGCTCAGCTTTCGCCGCCGCTGACGACGCCAGCCATTTGGTCGTTTGTCAGGCCGGCCAGTTCTTCCTTGCTATCGACGACGACCGACGAGGCATTCCGTTCCTTGAGCACGTTTTGCTCAAACTGCGCCTGCAACGTCGCCAGCTCGGCATTGATCTTCTTCAGCTTTTCTTTGTCGGCATCGGACAGCTTCGCGCCTGCCCGCACAAAATCCTTGTAATACCGCTCGAGCAAATACGCCGACTCCGAGGATCGAGGTTCGCTCGAACTTATCTCGTTTGTCGTAAAGCTCCTGAACCCGCGCGAACAATTTCGGATTCAAGAAAATCTGGTCGCGATGCGCAGAAAGTTTCGGCGCCATTTCCTTTTCGATCTTCTGCCGCGTCGGATTTGTGTCGCACGCGTTGAGGTTCGAGAAGGTTCGCTGCGCGCGGTCGAGCAATCGGCCGGTGCGCTCGAGCGCGACGATCGTGTTATCGAACGTCGGCTTGTCAGAACTGTTCGCGATCGGCTCGATCTCCTTCAGTTGCTCGCGCATTCCGGCTTCGATCGCGGGCACAAAATGCTCATCCTTGATCTTGTCGAACGGCGGGTAGTGATAAGGCAGCGCGCTTTCGGTCGCGAGCGGATTGTCGTTAAGATCGGCGGCGGACACGGCGGTGATTTGCGCCAAGACCGAGCAAAACGCAAATGGTGAAGAAGTGGAGACGCTAGCATAAGAAGTTGTGATTTACCGAAAAACGTCCAACGCTCAACCTGCCCGCAATGCTTCGCCCGCCAGCAAATGCTGCAGCGCTACTCCGGGCTGGCATCAGCGATGCTAGCCGACCGCGGCGCCGAATGCTCACACGTCCAATGAAAGGTGTTTCCTGCTTTCCTGCCATAGACTCTGAAATTTCAGCAGGAGAATTCAATTATGAAAATTATCCTTTTAGTCTTATGAAAATCCGCACCCTTTTTGTTCTCGATTACAACTGCACTTCTCTCCATGCTCGCGAGATCTCAAGGCGCAGAGCCTCTTCCTCTACAGGCGCTGATAGGCAAGCTCAAATGGCGTTGCGTGGGCCCGTACATCGGCGGGCGAGTGGTTACCGTGACTGGTGTTCCGGGAAACAGGAATCTCTTTTACGCCGGAACGGTGGGCGGCGGCGTTTGGAAGAGCTCGGACGGTTGCCGAATGGGAAAACATCACTGACGGGAAGCTGCCCGGGCCCAGTGCCAGTATCGGCGCGATAGCAGTGGCGCCGTCTGATCCGAAGATTCTTTATGTCGGCACCGGCGAAACCGACATCCGCAACACCGTTATTCCAGGCGACGGCGTTTATCAAATCAGCCGATGCCGGCAAAACGTGGCAATACGCGGGTCTGCGCGATACGCACTCGACCAGCGCAATCATCGTGGATCCCAAGGATCCCAACGTTGTTTATGTTGCTTCCATGGGGCATGTGTTCGCGCCCGATCCCAACCGCGGCGTTTTCAAGTCCACCGATGGCGGCAAATCCTGGAAGAAAATCCTGTTCGTGGACAACGACACCGGGGCGATCTGTCTGGTGATGGACCCGGGTCATCCGGGAGTGATGTACGCCACGATGTGGCAGGCGGTCCGCAAACCGTGGGGGCTTTCGAGCGGCGGCCCGGGCAGCGGCATCTACAAGACCACCGACGCAGGTGCGCATTGGACCAATATCTCGCGTAATCCTGGTCTGCCGCAGGGAGTTCTGGGACGCATGGGCTTGTCCATCGCCGCAAGCAAGCCGGACATTGTCTATGCCATCATTCAGGCAAAAGACGGCGGCGTTTTTCGCTCCGACGACGCCGGCGCGACATGGAAGCGAGTCAACCAGGAGATGAAGCTGCGGCAACGCGCCTTTTATTACATGACGATTTATGTGGACCCCAAGGATCCGAACACCCTGTACGCACCAGAAGTGGATGCGTTGTGGGTTTCGCGTGATGGCGGCAAAACATTTACCAAGCTGCGCACACCGCATGGCGACAATCACGTGGTATGGATCAATCCGGACGACACCAAGATCTTGCTAGAAGGCAACGACGGCGGCGCCACCATTTCAGCGGATGGCGGCAAAACCTGGACGCACCGAGCACAATCAGCCCACCGCGCAATTTTACCATGTCAATCTTGACGACCGGTTCCCGTATCACATCTACGGCGCGCAACAGGACGAAGGCTCCTTTGAAGGGCCGAGTGCCGATAGCGAGGGACTGATTCCGCTGAGCGCCTGGCACAGGGCAGCCTACGGCGAAAGCACTTTTAGCGTGCCGCAACCGGGCGATCCCCAAATTACCTATGGCAGCGGCTATTACAGCCTTTTTCTGCAGTATGATGAGCGCACTCACCAGCTCCGGGGCGTGAGTCCGTGGCCGCATTATCAGGAAGGCCTATCATCAGGCGAACTCAAATACCGCTTTGGTTGGACCCGTCCCATTCTGTTTTCGCCGGCGAACCCCAAGCAACTGTTCACTTCCGCCCAGTGTGTATTCAAGAGCGACGACTACGGCGCGACATGGAAGCAAATTTCGCCCGACCTCACTCGTAACGAGCCGAGCACCGAGGCGCCGAGCGGCGGCCCCATCGATCTCGACCAATCGGGAGCGGAAGTCTATCCGCTGGTTTCGGCGCTGGCGGTTTCGCCTCTCGATGGCGATCTTATTTGGGCTGGATCCGATGACGGTCTCGTTCACGTAACCACCGACGGTGGGAAGAACTGGCAAAAGGTCACCCCACCGGAGCTGCCGTCAGTCGTGGATCAACTGCATTGAGCCGTCCCACACGGACAAACAAACCGCGTACCTCACGGCCCGGCGTTACATGTGGGACGATTTCAAGCCGTACGTCTTCAAGACCACCGATCTGGGCAAGCATTGGACCGCTGTTACAACTGGTTTGCCGCAAGACGAATTTGTGTTCGATATCCGGCAAGACCCGGATGAATCCAACCTGCTGTTGCTCGGCACCCGTAGCACTGTGTATTGCAGCCTCGACGCGGGCGCGCACTGGCAGCCGCTCACGCTGAACCTGCCGGTCGTTCAGGTGCGCGACATCGCTATCAACAAGCGCCAGGGTCAGATCGTCGCCGCCACTCACGGGCGCTCATTTTGGGTACTCGATAATCTGACGCTCCTCGAGCAGTTAACGAAGCAGCCTGCCGTGCAATCCAACGCCAGTTTCCTGTTTGCCCCTCAAAAAGCCTGGCTGACTCAGGATTACGGTCTTCCCGATCCCGACGGAGACGTCCGCCCGATGCCGGTTATAACCCACCGTTCGGCGCAACCGTATTCTTTCAACATTCCTCAGGACTACGATGGCAAGACTCCGGCAACACTTTCCTTCACCGACCCCAAGGGAAAAATGATTCGCAGCTTCCCTCTGCATCTGGCAACTGAAAAGGAGAAAAAGGAAAAAGAACAGAGCGAGCGCAGGACAGGTCGGCGCGCACGTCTGAAGAGGCTGGTCCTCCCGTGGACCACAGCGATGAACCCGCAGATCAGCAGATTCGAGAAAAAGAAGCGAAGCTTGGTGCGATCGAGCCGGGGATGAATGTGCTTCAGTGGAATCTACGTTATCCGTACGCGACAGAGGTCGCCGGCTACCGCACTCCCATCGCGGCTGGCGGACTTGAGGATTCGGTCGAGGGCCCAGTCGTTGTGCCCGGCAACATATTCGGTTGTGCTCGAATACGGCGGACAAAAGACCCAACAGAATTTTGACAGTCGCTCTCGATCCGCGGCTTCATGCTACACAGCAGGATCTGGAAGCACGCCTGGCGTTAGATCTACAAATTCACGCAGACCTCGACGCTCTAAACAAAGATATCAACCAAGCCCTGGCCGCGCGCGGCAAGCTACAGCAGGCTGTCTCCGACCACAGCGTCAACCGACGCGCAAGCCACCGGCGTACTCGCGGCTCTCAACCGCGATATCGACAGCAATGTGCGCAATGGCCATCAAATCGAGCGAAGGCGGACCTGCTCTATGGGACCAGGCTGCGAGATCATCTCGCGTATCTGGCAGCGGAAATTGACTTGTCCTACGACCGACCAACTGCATCGCAGGAAGCTGTCTTCCGCGAACTCGATCAGCAGGCGAAGGAGAGCAAGCAAAAGCTTGAAAGCGACGTCGCCCAGGCTTCCGGAGCGACCGGCACAGGAGCAGGCGGTAGATGAAGTGCACGAATCGAGTAGGGCAAGAGGTCGAAGATCAGTTCGGAATCGTCAACGTGAGTAAAAGTGGATCGGCTTCTCCGAACACGATGAAGAATGTCATCGGTCTCGTACTACTACTTTTATCATCCGCCGTCTCGACAGGCGCCATGACTTCTCCGTCATTTGATGAGAAGGCAGCCGAACGTTTCGCCACGCTCGCACTGGCATGCGTGCCCAAGGAATATCCGAACAAGATCAGCCACGTGCTCAACAGCGATGCAGACGTGGCGCCGCCGCGCAAGCTCACGCCGGCGTTCTACGGCTGTTACGACTGGCATTCGTCAGTGCACGGGCATTGGCTGCTCGTTAGGCTGCTGCGCACGTTTCCAAACGCATCGTTTGCCGGGGCGGCGCGCGATGCGCTGCGCAAAAGTCTGACTGCTGAAAATTTGAAGCAGGAAGCTGCATATATTCGCGGCGAAGGTCGCGCCAGCTTCGAACGCCCGTATGGGCTCGCATGGCTGTTGCAATTATGCACGGAGCTGCGCGAATGGGACGATGATCAGGCGCGGGAAATGGCAGCCAACTTGCGTCCACTTGAAGAGGCAGCGGTGGAACGATTGAAGAACTGGCTGCCGAAACTTTCGCATCCGGTGCGCATCGGAGAGCACGACCAAACAGCGTTCGGACTCGGCCTGATACTCGATTACGCGCGCTCCACGAAAAATGACTCTCTCGCCAGACTGGCTGCTGGTTCAGCGAGAAAGTTCTTCCTTTCCGATAAGAATTGTCCGCTCAATTACGAACCGTCAGGTGAAGACTTTCTGTCACCGTGTTTGGCCGAGGCGGATGTGATGCGCCGTGTGCTCCCGTCTTACGAGTTCGGCAGATGGTTAAAATTTTTCCTGCCGCAAATCCCCACGATGAAGAATGTCGATTGGTTGAAACCAGTCACCTCGCCCGATCCGAGCGATCCGAAGCTCGCGCATCTCGATGGATTAAACCTGAGCCGCGCGTGGATGCTGGAGGGAATCGCCTCAGTAATTCTTCCGAGCGACTCGCGGCGCAATGCGCTCTCCACGGCGGCCGAGGAGCATCGCCTTGCCGGCCTGGCAGCAGTAACCGGCGCGCATTACGAAGGCGGACACTGGCTCGGCAGTTTTGCGGTTTATCTGACCACGCGGCGTGGTCTCTCAAAGTAAGACTGCCTTACAAATCGGCGGCGATCGTTCGCTCTGGTTCGCGACGAGGCTTCTCTCCCGGGTTCCAGCTGTGTTCCTGCCAGAAATTTGCCAGCGCAGCCGGGCTTCCATTGAAGATGTTGCGTTCGGCTTTGATGATATTCGCGACACTTTTCGGATAAGCGGACCGCGGAAGTTTGCAGCGGCCATCGCCGCAATACTGCCACATGTCCCAGGCACTCCACGGCGCTGCTGCTCGCGGCTGATTACTGTAATTTGCAAGCCATAGCCAGCAATTCGCCAGGGGCGAGCCTAACCGCAGGCTGTTCATCGTTCGATGAAAATAATATTCGCCAGAATAAATGCCGGGATACTTGCCGGTGCGTTCGTGAATCCGTTGGACGAACGCGATTGCCTGATCGAGGCGCATTGTGCCGCCGGGATAATGACCGTTCTTCTCAAAATCGAGCACCAGCAGAACTCCGTTGGACCGCGCTGCAGGATCGGCTTGCGCCCAGGCGCTGGACACGACGCTTAGGAAATGATCAGCCTGGCGAACTGGATCGGTGCCATTGGCGTAGTGATATGCACCCCAGAGCAAACCGGACCGTGTCGCGGCCTGCTGTCGTTCCAAATATTTCGCATCGCGCGTAAAAGGTGGATACGTCGCTTCGTGGATCACACCGAGAATTCCCTCGTTCTTCATCGTCCCAAAATCCGGCCGCATCATGTCGTAGTGGGAAAGATTCACTACGCTGTTGGCGGCGAATGCGCATGCTGGAAGCGAAAAAAATAAAACCGCGCCGCGAAATACCGAGCACTTCATCATCAAATCCCCAAATCGCAGTGGACATATCGAGCAGCCGCAGCGGATTTGCAAGAGCCCTTTTCATTGGCGTGAAAATCTTTGCGCATCGGTTATCCGAGGGAATTTGCGCCGGCGTCGATGGACATCGTCTTCGCAGAAGCCGATCCACCTTAGAGGTTCACGCAGATTGCAGGTCAGCCATTTCGTTCACGTTCAGGAAAAATTTCTTCTCCTGCTCTTTCACACGCACCTCCCGCAACTTTCCACTCTCGACCAGACGGCGGACAACGCTTTGCAATGAAAAATCGGTGCCCGCCAGCGCGCTACGAAAATCGGCATCTACTTCTCGGGGATAAATCGCTGCCAACGGCTCGGCACGGCTGTCAATCGTCGGGACGACGCCTGTCCCCGGCTCGATCTGATCGCAGAGAACCTTTAGGTATTGCTCGCTCATGAACGGCATATCGATGGCAAGTGCCAGCAGATGTCCCGTGTGCACATGCGCCAGCGACTGCGCAATGCCGCTAAGCGGTCCGCGTGATGGCGGATCGTCTGCGACAAACTGCACGGCGGCAGGCCGCCACGCCGGATCGGTTCTCGCCGAAACAAAAATCTCCGCCGGCTCCAGTTTCTGTAGCAGCTCGAGTTGAATTTGCCAGAGCGGTTTGCAGTGGAACAAGAACGCGTTGCTTTATCCCTGCCCATCCGGCGTGATTCGCCACCAGCGAGCAGCACCGCGCTGATGTTCATTAGCTTGTCATTCCGACCGAGCTACTTGATTGATTTGTCCGCACGATGAATCCGATCGACCTGCAAGTAGCTGGGGAGGAACCTCACACAGGCTGATGGATCACGCTTGCTCCTTAGCGTGCCGCAATTCCTGTAGGCGAGGTCCTTCTCCCGCGACTGCGGGATCAGGATGACCGCAGTTAGAAATCGAGCGCAATCTGGCCGTCCGTTAAAATTTTCGCCCGCAATCCACCGCGACCTTTCAAAAATTCTTCCGCGCCAGGTGCGATGGCGCGGTCCATCCAATAGCATGGCCGGCATTCCTCCGTGCCGTGAAAACGGACGCCTTGCACCTCAAAATCCTCGCCGATCAATTCGTTAAGATCGACGCCGCGCACGATGATATTGCGCCGCGCCTCGGCCGGCGACCGCTGTCCAAGCCCAAGCGTCTGGCAAAGCTCATCGAAAACATCGAGTGAAAAGAATGTGATCTGGCCTTTGTAGTCGTCTTTGAAGTCGAAATAACGATCGCCGCGAATACCGCGGCCAGCCACACACTCGATCGTCGGCACCTCGATCATCGGGTAAGCGTCCGGCTCGCGTCCGTGATGGCCGACAAAATTGTGTCCCGGCGAAATGTAAAGATGGCAGATTTCCACCGCGCCCAATGATAGCATTGAGTCGGCTCATTTCACATGAAGGAAAGCGGCATCGACTCGCAAAAAATTATCCGGCGAAAACAAGACGGCGAGCTGGAGTATTTGCCCGATGATCTGACCATTGAAGAACCGCTGGAAATTTGCATCGGCCGCAAAACTCTGGCGACCACGATGCGGACGCCCGGACATGACGAAGAACTCGCCGCAGGGTTTTTGGTTTCAGAGGCGATTGTGCGCAAGCGCGAAGAAATCGCGAACATCTCGAGCGATCGCGATAACAGAGTGACTATCGATCTCAAAGGCGGCGCGAAATTGAAACTGAACGCAACGAAGCGCATCGGGACAATTTCCAGCAGTTGCGGTCTCTGCGGAAAGACAAGCATCGACGCCATCCGCCAAAATTTCCCGGCGATAACGTCGAAAGAAATCCGCGTCGATATTGAAACTCTGCTGTCGCTTCCAGAAAAACTGCGAAACGCGCAGAGCGATTTCGCGCGCACCGGCGGAATTCACGCCGCCGGAATTTTCGGCGTGGACGGCGAATTGAAAATTGCGCGCGAAGACATCGGGCGGCACAACGCCGTGGACAAGGCGATTGGCCGAGCGTTCCTCGACAGATCACTTCCGTTGGACCGACATCTTCTTCTGGTCAGCGGTCGCGCTTCATTTGAGATCGTGCAGAAAGCGCTCGCTGCTGGTATTCCGATCGTCGCTGCGGTTTCAGCGCCTTCCACCCTCGCGGTGAGTTTTGCGCGGGAAAGCAATCAGACATTGATCGGATTTTTACGGCCCGCCGTCGTTCAACATCTACGCGCATATTGAGCGCGTGATCTTGACGTAGCACGGCCATCTTCGCTGTGGGCCGACGGGCGTCTCGCCTGTCGGGCCAATGAGCGGGAGACGCCTGCTTTCCCCACAGGCAGGGTGGCCGTGCTACGAGCGCTGCGAAGCGAACACAGCGACATCGGACATTTTGTTTTTCCTGAGAAAGAGCCAATCACGCAACTAGGAACTGAGGGAGAGTAATCTGAAACTTCTGTGGGTAGCCGTTCGTCTCGGCGCGCGATGCTTCGGGTCAGGCGCCCTATGTCTCGTAAGCGCCATCCGGCAGAGCCAGCATGTGCGATAAATACAGAATCACACGCCGACGGTTCGCGTTATGAACGATACGCTCCAACTCGGATTTCCGTTGTGGGTCCGATTAACCCACTTCTTCAACTTTCTCTTCATCACGTTACTCATTCGTAGCGGAATAGAGATCATCGGTGCGCATCCGAAGTTTTATTGGCGCGACGACTCTTTGCCAGGAAGCGAATGGTTACGCTTGACGAAGAAACGACTGCCAAAGGACCAGCTCTGGACGTCAGAGGATGAAGTCGAGCCGATGTCTCGATGGACCGCTTTGCCGGGAGAGAACAACCTTGGCCTGGGACGTCATTGGCACTTCTGGGCCGTGAACGGCTGGCTGCTGGCTGGTTTGATTTACGTCGTCCTGCTCTTCGCGACACCTCAGTGGCGACGCCTTCTGCCAACGTCGTGGGACGTCTTCCCGGCGGCGCGGCAGGCTATCGGGGCATACTTGCATTTTCGACTCCCTCCCGAGGGAAATCCGTTCAATGCGATTCAACAACTCACCTACTGTTTCATTATTTTCATCTTGTCGCCGCTTCAAATTGTTACGGGAATAATGATGTCGCCGGCGCTGGGTGCGCGGTTCCCGTCGTTTCCCAGAATATTAGGCGGCCGGCAAGCGGCACGAAGTCTTCACTTCATCGGACTGATCGTCTTTAGTGGTTTCATCGTCATTCATGTCAGCTTGGTGTTTGCACATGGTTTTGGCCGTGAGATGACGAAAATCGTTCTCGGAGACGAAGCCTCGTCGTATGCGCTCGCCATGATCATCGGGCTATTGGCAATTGCTGCAGTGATCGTCTTCCATATTTGGGGAACCAGATATTCGTTAGTCTCGCCGTCGCAAGCAAAACGCTTGCTGGAAATCGGCATTGATCCTTTGCGACGGCTTCTTTTTCGTCATTGGGATTCGCGGCAAGAGTATCTGCGCGTTTCTGCGTATGCGCGTATCAATGGAAAACCGCCGCGCAACGAAATCTATGAGCGCCTGGCCGCGGCCAATTTCACGGACTGGCGGCTCGAAGTAGGCGGTTTGGTAGAAAGAAATTTAAGTCTCTCGCTCAATGATCTGCATCAAATGCCGCGCCAGACACAAACTACGTTGCACTGCTGCGTCCAAGGCTGGAGCTACTTCGCGCAGTGGGCTGGCGTCTCGGTTTCGTCGATTATGGATATGTGCGGGCCGCTGCCGAATGGGCGGTTTCTCGTTTTCCACTCTTTAGATGAGAAATGGGAGAGACCAGGTCACGGCTATTACTACGAAGTAATCGACTTGGAACTCGGTATGCAGCCGCAGACCATTCTGGCATATGAAATGAACGGCCGACCGCTACCGATTCCTCACGGAGCACCACTGCGATTGCGTGTGGAGAATCAACTGGGGTACAAAATGGCCAAATGGATTAACCGCATCGAGGTCGTGAACAGCTTCAAGCACATCGGGAAGGGACAGGGCGGTTGGCGCGATGATTTGTTGCATTATTATCCGTTGCATGCCGGGCTTTGAGCAACACCACGCGGGGCCTCTGATCGTTAACTGTAAGCGTCAGAGCTCGGCGCACGTGCGAATTTGAAGCCTGCCAACGGCGGTGCTCCCGGATCAATATTCTTTGTCAAGCGCGAGCACCTGAAAAGCGCGACCGAGCATTTCCGGATGGAGCAGCGTTTGCAATTCGCGCTTTGTCTTGGGCGAATCAGGTAGAGGCGATTGACCCCAATCGTCCGCGGTCGGTTCGGATGAACCGCCCCTACCAAGTTCAGAGATGATTCCGCGTCAGAAAGTGATGTTGATCGGTGAATCCGGCCACACGTAAGCCGTTTGGCTGCGCGCGCCCGACAATGCTCGGCCAATCCACGCCCATCGTGATGTCCGCATGCCCGATTTGCTCGAAGGGCGAATCAAGATTTCGATGTTGCGCGCGCACCTGAATATTTTCGTGAAATTCGGCGCCCGAATGCCCGTAATCGATCGTGATGACATACCCGCGCTGCAAGTTCGCTGCGACATCGTCGATGCAGTCGAGTGCGGCCTGATTGAAAGCCCCGCAGTCCCTCGGCAACCTGGAGGCAGCCGCTCCTTGGATGGGCTGCTCGAACCACACGAACTTGTCGCCTTCCAGGTCGACAAACTTTTCCACTTCGCCGCTGATCAAGCGCACGGGCATGGCGTCCAGCAGTTCGTTGGAAAAATGGACGCCCACGAATGGTTGCAGCGAATCGTGCCATTCGATCTTATCGCGAAATAATTCCAGCGTCCGCGCTTGCCGGTCTTGCAAGATTGGAAATGGCTCGACAATCCGATAGCGCAAGGCTTCGAAGAATTCCGGAGCACGCTTTTGCAGAGATTCGAGAACGTCGCGTGCGAACTGCCCATCATGCGCGCCCTGCTCGACAATCACGAAATCGTCGAGGTCTGCCGAGTTGCTCCCAGATCTCGGTGAACTGCGCAGCCAACAAGTGCCCAAACAGTGGGCCGACACTCACGTTGGTGAAATAATCGCCTTTCCGTCCAATAGCGCAGCGACCGGAAGAATAGTATCCGTGCTCGGGATGGTACAGCGCCTGTTGCATGAACCAGGCGAAGGATTGCGGGCCGTGTTGCACGAATTTCTTCGCGGATCAGTTGATCAGCGCAGCATTGTCCGTTCAATGTAATTCAACGTCCAACGCTCAACGTTCAACGTCTCAACGATGAAATGCAACGTGTCACCGTCGCGTCTGGCAACTTGAGCGTTGGGCGTTCGGCGTTGAGCGTTGAGCGTTTCGCTCGTAAGTTCTCAGGCTTTTGAGATCGAACACCACATATCTAAGGCCCCCGCCGGGCTACCGTTTTCGGCGGCCGTGGTACTCGAGGCCATGGTTCTACGTTCCTGCCGGCCTCATTGCCGTCCTGGCTGTCATCGTAAGCGTTTACGTTTCCAGTCTCGTCACCGACCTCAAAGCGCAGGCCAGAACGTTCGATCTGAACAAACTCGAACAAATGGAATCAGCCAGCGTAATTCTGGATCGCAACGGCAAGATCTTCGGCCAAATCTATGTGGAGAACCGCGATACGGTGCCGTACGAGCAGTTGCCCGCCGATCTCGTCAAGGCAGTTGTCGCGGTCGAGGACGCTAAATTTTATCAGCACCACGGCTACGATTTGCTCGGGATCATTCGCGCAGCATTGAAAAATTTTACGGCCGGCCACGTGCGACAGGGCGCAAGCACGATCACGCAACAACTGGCGCGCAACAGTTTTGCGCTAAAAGAAAAAACCTATCGCCGCAAGCTGCTGGAGATTTTTCTGGCGCAACGAATCGAAGATCAGTTCGGCAAACAAAAGATCATGGAGTTATATCTGAACCGGATCTATTTCGGCGGCGGCCTGTATGGGGCGGAAGCGGCGGCGCGAGGGTACTTTGGCAAGTCCGCGCGCGAAATGTCGTTGGCGGAATGCGCGACGCTCGCCGGCTTGATCAAAAGCCCAAACAGATTGTCGCCGTGGACGGATCGCGACAATTCACGCGAGGCGCGCGACTACGCACTCGATCGTATGCGCGATCTTGGCTTTATCAGCCGCGAACAATGCGCCGCTGCACGCGCGGAAAAGATCGTGGTTAGCAGCCGGCAGAACGCGCAAGGCCAAAGCTATGCGGTCGATTACATCCGCCAGCAGGTCATTGCTGCCGTCGGTTGGGACCGCGCGAAGAACGAAGGTTTTCGCATTCGCACGACAATCGATGTGGATCTTCAGAAGGTGGCCGAGGATTCTCTAAGAACTCATCTCGGAGCGATCGAGGAGCGTCCCGACTACGATCATCAGACTTACGCCGCTTACTCAGCCTCGTTTCGCAAAGCGAAGGCAAACGGCAGCAACATCTGATCTTCCCGCGCCCGAATATCTCCAAGGCGCAGTCATCGGTCTGGACAACGCCACCGGGGACGTTCTGGTGCTGGTAGGCGGGCGCGATTTCGAACACAACCAGTACAACCGCGCGCTGCAAGCCCGCCGGCCTGCTGGCACCGCAATGTTGCCGTTCGTTTATGCGGCAGCGTTCGAGAAAGGAATGTATCCCGGATCGCTCGTGGAAGATTCGCCGCTGGATAATCGCGCGGTCATGATCGGCGGCACAACAGGGAATTCTTGGTGAATGGGGTCCAGAAAGCGCTGAGAACCGTTATGAAGGTGCGATGACAGCCAGGCAGGCGCTGGTCAAATCAAAAAATGGCGCAACCGTGCGCATCGGCATGGACGCGGGAGTCGATACAGTGTTGCATCTGTCGCTCCGCGGCGGGCATCCATTCCCCGCTTCGACCTTATCCAGCGACGTTTCTGGGAAGCAGCGAGGTCACGCTGGCCGAGCTCGCCCTCGCGTACACGATCTTTCCAAACGGCGGCTGGCGACCAAACGCGCCGCACATTTTGGAGCGCATTGAAGAAAAAGACGGCACACTGGTTTGGGACGGGAAGCAGCAGAGCATCCGCAAACTGGTCATCAAACCTGAAACCGCATACGAAGTGCATTCCTGCCTCGCAGACGCGCTTCAATCAGGAACGGGCAAAGCTGCTTTTACAGAATTTGGTCTGAAGAAAATGCCTGCAGCAGGTAAAACCGGTACCGCTTACGATTTCACTGATGCGCTGTTTGCCGGATATGATTCCAATTTCACGTGCGCTGTGTGGGCAGGGTTCGACAAGCCGCAAAAGATTTATCGCGGCGCGTTTGGGCGCGAGCTCGCGCTGCCGATTTGGGTCGACATCATGAATGCGGCTGGCTCAAGAGTTATCCGCCGCGAGAAATTAAGCGGCCGGAAAATCTGAAGGAGATTGAGATTTGCTCGAGGTCCGGCTTGCTGGCGACAGACAAATGTTATGACGCCGTAAAAACCGCAAACGGCGACACGGTGCAGAGGCGCACGACTTACACGGAGATTGCGACACCCTCGCAAGCACCCACTGAACCTTGCAACGTCCATGGCGAGCCGCGTGCTCGCCTCGCTCGCGAGTTTCCCGCCAGCGATTTACCGCGCGCTGCGCTGGCTGTGAACCTAAGTGAGGTTACGCCGGTTGTCATAAGAAGTCCGACGTTGTTAGCTGACAAGGACCCCTATAATTCTCTCAAGCCGACATTGAAACCCGAGCCAGCTCCGCAACCGGCAACGGAAATAGCCGGAAATCAGAAAGCCGAGAATGTGACCGGCGGGACTGAAGTAAAAGCTGCAAGTAACGGCGCAGGCCTAAGTCGATCGAGTACTCAAACGAGCAGAATCCACTCCTGAGATCCGGAAAGCGATCCCAGTCCAGCCGAAGACAACAAACCGGTCGAGATCCGGCGCGCAATCCCAGTCAAACCGCTCGACCAAGAGGATGTGGACCAGACCCTCCTGAAATCCGCGGCGCGGCCGTCGGGCAATCTCGATGAATAGGCGGTTTGGCCTGCGAATCGCGCGAATAGAACGCGAATGACGAAGTGAATGACGAATTGCCTAAATGACGAATACGAAGTGAAAGCGTTTCCTTCGTCATTCGTGCTTCGTCATTCGTTCGTCATTGCGTCATTCGTGTCATTTTGCCATTCGGAAGGGACGATAATCATGACATCGCAAAGCGCGGAAGATTTTCGCCTGACTGTTCTCAATCCGGGTGGACGCGATCCGGAACAGCAGTTTCATAACGTCCCTGCTCCCGGGGAAGGCGCGCATCCGCCGATCAATTTTCATGCTTTTGCCGCATGCACCCGTGGAGCGTTTCAATTCAATCCGCGACGCGCGATCGCGGAGGACACACCGGTCCTTCTTCTTTTGCGCAGCGATTTTCGCGCTTCAGAGCGCGCATTGCACGATCTCAAGAAGCAAGGCCGCACCGTTGCCGTTTCTCTAAAGGAGACCGGACTGCATCAGATCGCGCAACAGTTGTGCGACCGCGCAAAGTTATCGCGCTTCATGAAAATTGTGGCGCAGGCCGATGGATGCATCGCCACGACTCCGGAGGCCGCCGAAATCTATCAGCGCGTCCGCGGGAAACACGATCCCGCGACAGTGGCATTCATCCCCACCCCTTATCCGATCGAGGATCAACGATGGAATTTTTCTATGTCGCAAACGAGCAATCGGGAATTTTCGTCGGCACACGCGAATGGGATGTGCCATCGCGCAATCACTTCGCGGCCCTATTGGTCGCGCGCCAGCTTTGCGAAGCGACAGGTGAACCGGTCACCGTTGTTAATCTGGATGGATCATAAAGGACGGCGATTGCTCGACGAGCTAAAATTTCCGCAAGGAAAACTCCGATTGATTGGGAAATGGAAATCCTACCCGGATTATCTGCGCGATGTGGCGCGACATAAGATCGTTTTACAACTCGACCGCAGCCATGTGCCGGGCCAGGTAGCGGGCGACGCTCTGCTCTGTCGGGTCGCCTGCGTAGGCGGCGATGGCGCGATCGAACGAATTGCGTTTCCGAAAACTTGCGGCGAAGGACGGAGCATTACTGATATCGCATCGATGGCGCTCGATTTGTTGAAAAGTGCCAATTTACGCGCAGCGATTGTGCCGAATCGCAGGAACGCGCACGAGAGCGGCTCTCGTTTCAAGCAGTGCGTTCGTGGCTGGCAGATTTTTTTGCCAAACTCCAAGGAACGATGGCTTCCTAGTCGTTGAGATGTGTGGCTTCGTGATCAGGAAAAGTTCGCGATTGCGAGGACGCGCTCGCCAGGTCGCCGCGGCGACCGCTACCCAAGCAAAAATCAAAAAAGAATTTCGAAGAGTTTAATGCCTTTCCATTTCCCGGGATGATCCGGATCGAACTGTGTGCTCTCCACCCAGGTGCCGTAGCGGGGCGGTGCCCACGGATTGAGCATCTGAAGCGGATTACGCGAGTCGCTGAATGCGCGCGGAATCACTCCTTCAACTGGTGCCCGTTGCAACATCGGCGGCGGCGTGGGCATTGCTCGCACCGGTTTTTGTGGGCCGATTGGTGCTCTGAATTCTTGCGCCGAAGCGGTGCTCACGAACGCGAACGCGATTGCAATTAGGAACATTTTCATATTTTTCCTTTCATTCGAGGAGTGCAAATTCTTGCCGGTCACCACGCCTTGCCCACATTATATACCTCAATGGACTACCTTGAAAAGGCCGGACGTGTCCTGGATATAGAAATTTTTGAGCTCAAGCGGCTCCGGGAGCGGCTGGACGAAAATTTCTCCCGCGCCGTCGAATTCATCAAGGAAACCGTGGACGCGCGCGGCAAAGTCGTTGTCGTTGGCGTGGGAAAATCCGGGCACATCGGCGCGAAGATCGCGGCTACCCTCACCAGCACCGGGTCGCCCGCAGTGGTGCTCGATTCCTCAAACGCCTTGCATGGCGACCTCGGAGTGATTGCCGACGGCGACGTCGTGCTCGCCTTGAGCGCCAGCGGCGAGACAGAGGAATTGCTCCGGATTCTGCCGGCGATTGCCGGTTCCAAGTCAAAATTATCGCCATGTGCGGCGATCCAAAATCGATCCTCGCACAAAACGCGCACCTGTTTCTCGATGTAAACATCGAACAGGAAGCTTGTCCGCTGAATCTGGCGCCGACTTCCAGCACGACGGTGATGCTGGCGCTGGGCGACGCGCTGGCCATGGTGTTGCTGGAGGCTCGCGGCTTTAACAAGGAAGATTTCGCCAAGTTTCATCCCGGCGGAATGATCGGCCGCAGCATGCTCGACGCGCGTCCATCAAATCATGCGACCGCGCGAAGCGATGGCGATTGTTTCTACGAATGCGTCTGTTCGCGACGTGCTGAAAGCAATGACGAGCGTCCGTGCAGGCGCTGCCGTTGTCATTGGCGAAGACGAGGAATTGCTCGGCATCTTTACGCACGGCGATTTCGTCCGGCATTTTCAATTCGATTCAAAGATCGGTGAACGCCTTCGTGGCGGACCTGATGACGTTGAATCCCGTCACGGTGCATAAAGACAAACTAGCCGTGGAAGTGCTTAATTTGCTGGAGCGCCATCGCATCGACGATCTCGTCGTGATCGACGACGACAATGTGCCTGTGGGCATTGTCGATTCGCAGGATTTGACGCGGCTGAAATTATTGTAGGGCAAGCGCGTCGGTTGCCGACGGTCGGCAGGCGATGCGCCTGCCCTACAATTGCAAAATCGCGCGAGCGTGTGTAAACTCCGCGCTCTTCCCGCTGACACTGTAACGTTGTAACCTTTGTAACGAATTACCTCTTTAGACCATGGCCGCAGCCAACGATCTTCGCCGAGGAATGGCTATAAAATACAATGGCAACCCTGCCATTGTGCTCGAAGTGCATCATCGCACGCCGGGAAATTTGCGCGCGTTTGTCCAGGCGATCATTCGCTACATCAACACCGGCAAAAGCGCTGATGTCCGGTTCGGTTCCACAGACAAAGTGGAGTTGGTCGAGATCGAGCGAAAAACGCTCGAGTTCAGTTACAACGACCGCAACGGCTATCACTTCATGGATCCGGAGACGTACGACACAATCACGTTGCAGGAAAACCTCATCGGCGACGCGAAAGATTATCTGGTGGAAAATCTTTCGGTGCAGGTGCTCTACGCCGAAGGCAAACCAGTTGAGGTTGAGTTGCCGGCGTCCGTAAGTCTGAAGGTCATTGAATCTCCGGAAGGCGTGCGCGGCGACACCGCCAGTAACGTCACCAAGCCGGCAAAGCTCGAGACTGGAAAGAAAATCAACGTCCCGCTTTTCATCAAGGAAGGCGAAACGATCAAGATCGACACGCGCACCGGCGCCTACATGGGGCGAGCGTGACCGCGACACGCGCATCACTGTAGGGCAACCGCTCCGGTTGCCCGGGCTGGCAGGCGAAGCGCCTGCCCTACAACATCCGTGGCATCCGAGTGATCTGCGATTCCGTCTTGCTTTTCGTCCGGGCGATTCTGCGTAATTTGCGGGCAACTTTGGCTGCAACGAAGCGAAGATCGAAAAACAATCGCGATGCGCGTAAATCGACGCGCGGCCGAAGAATTGTCCGAAGTGTTGCGCGCACGACGATCGAGACGCTTCGCCACCTGCCGGAACCACTGCTGGTACCGACGCGCTGGGTGAAATTTGTTTTTGCGATTTTTCTGCTGCCGATCTGCGTAATCCTAACTCAGACATTTTTTACTGCATTCGCGCGCGCGACCGTAGCGCAACGCCTCTGGGCTGGTGAGGAATTTTGGTTTTTTTCCTTGGGCGCAGTTCTTTGGCTGATCGCTTTCTTTGGTCTGCCGCGACCAATCCTGATTTACGTGTTCGGACACGAGCTGACTCATGCGCTCTGGGTCTGGTTGATGGGCGGACGCGTTAGCCGGTTTCGGGTGAGTCAGTGATGGCGGACATGTCGTCACCAGCAAGGCCAACTTCTGGATCGCGCTCGCGCCATATTTTTTTCCGATCTACAGCATTCTGGCGATCGCCATTTACGGAGCGCTCAGCCTTTTTCTAAACGTGCAACCGTACGGGCGATTGCTTTACTGTGTTATTGGCATCACATGGGCATTTCATTTCACGTTCACCTGCTGGATGATCCCGAAAAATCAGACCGATCTCAGCGATCAAGGCACATTTTTTTCGCTGGTCGTCATCTATCTCATGAATCTGCTATTGCTCAGCGTCATGCTCATCCTTGCGTCGCCACAAATTACATTTGCAAGGCTTCGGCGACAGATTTACTTACAAATCTGGGCAATTTCTCAACCTGACTAGTCGATCTTTTCCAACAATTCGTGGAGCATCACTAGGATTGGCGTGTTACGGAAACGCCCTACGAGCATGAACCAATTTTGCAGGGCGTCTGTCGTCAGACGCCTCAGCCAAGGTTCGTGATCACCGCGAAGGGCAGAATCGACAATGCATCGGCAACTTTCACCCGCCGATGTTTCAGAGGCATAGGCCGACACGTGAACAGATCGTGCGCCTTGTTCGAGCGAAAGCGCTTCGAGGAAATTCGATCGTCGTATCTTTCCATAACTCGCCAATCGGCGGAAAACCGACGCGCGAAGAAAGTCGCGGCGCGATCACGACAATCCATTTGTCCGTCAGCTGTCGCGCGAAACTGATGCAGCACTCCGCAAATATTCCACTCGCCTGAAGCGGCAGATATTCGCCGCGCTGAAAAAGATCGGCGTGCTCGCGGCGAAATCGCAGCACTCGCTGGGTCAGAAACATTTTGATCCGGCCATCAGGCCACGTCACGCATCAGTTCTTCAGGAGTCGCACTTGGCAAGCGATGCGAGCATTTCGCGCCGCAGTTGTAATCGACTGGACGTCGATTATCGGGATCGACCAGGCTGTAATCCCAAATCTCGTTGCCCTGGTAAATATCCGGCACACCCGGCGACGGTCAGCTTCAGCAAGGTTTGCGTGAGCGAATTGATCGCTCCAAGTCGCGCAATCTCTTTGGCAACCGGAAGGAAGATCGGCAGAAACTTGTTGCTCGGAGTTGACCTCCAAAATTTTCGCTACGAAATCCCGCATCGCAGCGTCCCATTCTTCATTTGGCTGTATCCAGCTGGTGTTGATCTTCGCCTCGTGGAGCGCCTTGGCCATGTAGGCTTGAATTCTCTCGACGTACTCCGGCGTTGCAGCGGATTCTGGTTCACCATCTGCTCGTATCGGCCACGTCCCCAGCAAAGTTTGATAAAGCAAGTATTCTTCGTTTGCGTCCGGCGCTTCCAAGTCATTGATCATTCGTTTCCAGCGGCGATTCGCCAGCGCGCCAGCGCTGCAACGAACGCCGCCAAAGCTCAGGGATTTCGGAAATGGCCACGATTCGCGCACGCACATCTTCGCTGCGTTTTGTGTCGTGCGTGGAGGTAGCGAGCAAGGTCGCCGGCCAGTTGCGTTGTCGATCCATGTTCCGCTCGTGAAACGTCTCGACGCTCGACCCAAACTGTTGCGGCTCGCCGCCCACTTCGTTTAGCGCCGTCAGCCGGTTGTAAATGTAAAACACGGTGTCCTCCAGTCCCTTGGCCATGATCGGCCCGGTGGCCTGCTGAAATTTCAAAACGAAATGCGTGTGCGCGGCGCGTTCGGCAGCATTCAGGTTGGGCGGAAAACGAAAGAGCAGCACGTCGCGCAAATAATTGAAGATCGACTCGTCCATTCCCGGGTTGCGGCGCTTGGCCGCGGCGATTGCGCGCTCGACGATTTGTCGATCTTCGTCGCTGACTGGCTGACCGGGCGCGACATAAGTTCGATAAACCGGAAAGCAGGCGATGGTCTCGCGCACCGCGCGCGAGAGCGCCTCCAGCGTGAAATCGCGATACCATCGGTTTTGCTCGGAAAGCCGGTCGAGCATGTTCCCCAGAACATCGACATCGTTCGCAAGGGCGAGTTTCATCACCTGCAGCTTTTTCGCATACAGCAGATGCCCAAACGGCATCGAGTGACCGATGAAACGATGGAACGTTCTTGTGATCGCCGTTTCCGCCGAGGAATCGACCAGCAACTGTGTCACTTGATTCGCAAAATCGTAGCCCGTGGTTCCGTGCACAGGCCAGTCCTTGGGCAAAGTTTCAGAGCCAGTGAGGATTTTTTCCGCCAGCATGTAGATCGCGCGCCCATTCTTTGGGCAATCCGATCGCGAGCGCTTTCGCGCAACGCTGCTGAAGTTTTTCGAAATACTCGCGGGGCAAGTAAAGACCATCCGGATGATCGATGCGGAGGCCTGTCACTGCGCCTGCGCTTACCAAATCGAGAGTTAGCCGGTGAACGGCGTCAAAGACCTTTGGTAACTCGACCCGGATCGCCGCCAGATCGTTCACGTCGAAAAAACGGCGGTAATTGATTTCTTCAGCCGCAACCCGCCAAAACGCCAACCGATACGACTGCGCGTTAAGCAACTCATCCAGCGCGTCGAAACTGCGCGGGTCGCCCGCCTTTCCATTGATCTGGGCCAGTGCCTTTTCGATTGCCTGTTGCACTTGCGGCGCTTCCGCACACCGACGCTCGAGACGTCGTTTGATGATTTCCTTTTCGCGGATGCGCTCTGCTATTCGTTTTGGATCGGTTTCGGTGCGTTTCGGCAAATATTCGAGCGCGGTCAGAATGCTTTGTAGTTCCGCGTAAAAATCTTCGTCCTTTTGGTTGGCGAGATTTTTTAACGCAATTTCCAGAATGTAACGATACGTTCCTGGCGCGATCGGCAGTCTGCGCTCGCGGTAGAGTAGATAGAAAGTTCCCTCTTCAAAGCGCACCTGCAATTCGCCGCGCTCGAGGACGCGTCCGTATTGGTCGCTCAAAATCGGCAGAAGAACTTTGTCGCGCAGATCAAACTTCAGCGGCTGCCAATCGATGTCGAAATAGGGCGCGTATCTGGAACTGGGACCGTTCTCCAGCACGTCCATCCACCACTGGTTACGTCCCGCGCCTGCGGGAGCGATGCCCACGTGGTTCGGGACAAAATCCAGCACCTGGCCCATGCGAGTGAGCATGCAGTTCCGCGATCCACGCGTCGTAGTCCGCGCGCGAGCCGATCGCCGCGTTCAGCTTGTTGTGATCGGTGATGTCGTAGCCGTGCAGGCTGTCCGGGCTCGCCTGAAAATACGGCGACGCATAAACATCGCTCACGCCCAGCGCATGCAGATACGACACGATCTCGCGCGCCTGGGAAAATGTGAACCAGCGATTGAATTGCAATCGGTAGGTGCAGGTTGGGATGCGGAGATGTTGCTGCCTTGTCATGCCGCGTGTGGTCGCGACTACATCTTAAATGACGAATATCGAATGACGAATGTCGAAACAAATCCGAATGACGAAATCCGAAACAGTTTATGGCCCATCACCGGCGTTTTATCATTCGAGCTTTGTCATCCCTTCGTCATTCGACATTCGCCTGCCACGCCGTAGCTGCGCGAAGTCGGGTGCTTCGTCATTCGCATTACATCCTTTCCGGCACTTTGATGCCGAGAAGATCCAAGCCGCGCTGCAAAACGCGACCGGTGAGATCGCACAGTGCCAGTCGCGAACTACGCGCCGGTTCCTCTGATTTCAAGACCGGACAGGCTTCGTAAAATGTGTGAAAGCTGTTTGCCAGCTCGAACAGATAATTCGCCAGAATGTTTGGACGAAAACCGTTCAACACCTGCGGAACGATCTCGGCGAACTGACACAGACGTTTGGCGAGATTGATCTCGGCGAGATCGTTGAGCACGAGAGCTGTAGCCACGGCTTGTGGCCGGTCTCCAGTCTTCAACGCCCCGCAGGGGCGTGGCTACAGCGATTCGCCTGCCTTGCGAAAAATTGAGCGAATCCGGACATACGCGTTCTGCAAATACGGCGCTGTATTCCCGTGCAGGGAAAGCATCTTTTCCCAGGAAAAAATGTAATCGGTCATCCGATACTGCGAGAGATCGGCATACTTCACGGCGCCGATCCCGATCGTTTTCGCAATGTCGATCTTTTCATCCTCACTGAGATGCGGATTTTTTTCGTCAATGATTTTCCGGGCGCGCTTGCAAGCTTCTTCGAGAAGCTCACGCAGCGGCACGTTTTCGCCGGAGCGCGTCTTCATTAGTTTGCGGTCTTCGCCGAGGATGCTGCCAAATACGATGTGGCGCAGATCGGCCGTGTAACCTTCGCGCCGGGCGATCTCGAAAATTTGTTTGAAATGCAACGTCTGCGGAGCGCCGACCACGTACCAAATCGCGTCGGCTTTCAAATCGTTGACGCGATAATCGACCGTGGCGATGTCTGTCGTTGCGTAATTGAATCCGCCGTCCCGCTTGCGGATGATGAGCGGTTTATCGGCCAGTTCGGGATTATCGCGGAAGAAAACGACAACGGCGCCTTCGCTAATCTCGGCGATGCCGGATTTGAGCAGACGCTCGACCACCCCGGGCAATCGATCGTGATAAAAACTTTCGCCGCATTGGAGATCGTAGTGGACGTCGAGCAATTTGTAAACGTGCTCGAAATCCTGCATCGATAACGCCACGCACTCGTTCCAGATGTCGATGTTTTCCTTGTCGCCCGCCTGCAGCTTGACCAACTCCTGGCGGCACGCCTCGCGAACCGCTGGATCAATGGTCGCTCGTTGGTTTGTCTCTTTGTAAATCCGCACAATTTCAGCCAGTGGATTGCGCTGCAGAGCTTGCCGATCGAGCAAGATTTTTCCACCCGTAAATAACCATACCGAACTGCGTGCCCCAGTCGCCAATGTGATTGTCGCGTATCACTTCGTGCCCGAGAAATTGCGCAATGCGCGCCAGCGCGTCGCCAAGCACTGTGCTGCGGATGTGACCGACATGCATCGGCTTGGCCACATTGGGCGAGCCAAAATCAATCACGATGCGTCTTGCTGATTTTGTTTCTGCGACGCCGAGCCGTTCATCTCGCAGCACCTCCATCGTCTGTTTCGGCAACTGCGCCAGGACGCAGTGTAAAGTTGATAAAGCCTGCGCCCGCGACCACTGGCGGTTCGCAAACATCGCCAGCATTAAACTGCGCGACGATTTGCTCCGCGAGAGCGCGCGGATTTTCACCGCGCTGTTTACCCAGCACGAGAGCGGCGTTGGTCTGATAATCGCCGAAACGCGAATCGGTTGCTGGTGTTAATTCGCCGATGGTCGGCAAACCGGCCTTGGCCAAAGCTTCGGAAAGCTTTTTTGCGAGGAGTGATTGGAAAGTGTCCATTTGAGTGAAGCAGACAATCATGTCTGCTGCCAACTTTCAATCTTCGCAGGCAGGATTGCCTGCGTCACGACGTTACGAGCGATCGCGAAAGATCGACAAAATTTCGTCGGCCGATTTCGCGCTGGCCAGGCTTTCGCGCACCGAGCGATCGTTCAGAAACTTCGCGATCGAGGCCAGCGTGCGCAGGTGCGTTTGGAATTGATTTTTCGGGACGATGAAAAGAACGACGAATTTGACGGGAGCATTATCCAGCGCATCAAACTCGATCCCTGTTGTGGACCTTCCGAATGCGGCGACCACTTCCTCGAGTCGGTCGGACGAACAATGCGGAATAGCGATTCCAAATCCGATACCCGTGCTCATCGTTTCCTCGCGTTGTTTAAGCGCGGCGAGAATCGGGTCGCGATCCGGTGGCTTAATTTTGCCAAGCCCAACGAGCAAATCGATCAGCTCGACGATGGCCGCCCAGCGCTCCGTTGCTTTCATCTCGGGGATGATTTGCTCGGCAGAAAGTAAATTGGCCAGCGACATGCGAATTCCCAGTGCGGGAGGCCAAGCTTAGCGGCAGTGCATTGGATGACAAGCGAGATTTGCCATAAGTCGCATCCGACCCATTCGTCACATTTTATCGCGCACCTTGTAATTCAAACGTCGGGAAAGCAGCCAGCGGACGCCGAACATATCGATCGTCGCCCGCACGGCGCGGTTGCCCAGGCCGTATTTGCTTTGACCGTAGCGACGAGGCCGATGATTCACTGGGATTTCGACAAGCCGGTAGCGTGCGCCTTTAACCAGCGCGGGAATAAAACGATGCATTCCCTTGAATGGCACCAGCGCATTCACGCATTCGCGCCGCATCGCTTTGAGCGTGCAACCGGTGTCGCGCACTCCGTCTTTTGTGAAACGACTGCGAACGGCATTAGCAATCCAGCTGGTCAATCGCTTCACCAGCGTGTCCCGGCGTTGTGCGCGATAGCCGCAGACGAGATCGGCGCCGCGCGCAATTTCGGCGAGTAATCTTGGAATATCAGCGGGATCATTTTGCAAATCGCCGTCGATAAGAACCGCAGTCGCGCCGCAGGCAGCCTTGAGGCCGGCATAGATGGCCGCGCTTTGCCCCGCATTTTTTTCAAACCGGATCACCCGCACGTTCGCCTTTGGCTCAATACGTTCAACTGTTCGATCGACTGATCCGTCATCGACAAAAATGATCTCGTAATCGAGGTCTTTCAGCGCCGCGCTCAACTCTGATTGCAGAATGGCAACATTTTCTTCCTCGTTGAACAAGAGGAACGATCACAGAAACTGCAAAGTTCGTGCATATTGACAACGAGTCCTCGCAGCGTAGCACGCAGGATGTCAGGCTGCCAGCCTGCCGAGTCAGCCAAGCTGGCTGACCTCCTTCGGCTACAATGGAAGCGTCCGATAATTTCGGCAAAGAAAGACTTGCCATGTGCGCAATACCTTGCCGTAGCGCGAGCACCTCGATCGTTCCCACGGGCTCGATCGATTGAAATGCAGCCTGAATGTTATGCGGCACGTGTTCCTTCTCTCCGTTTCGAATGAACAGCGCATCGCGGCCCATGAAGAGATTGATACCGTTCTCTTCAGTGTAAACTTCGCCCTCCGGCCGCGGCGTGCCCGGTTTTATTTCAACAAATTCATCGTAGCGCGGCCAAAACGAAAATTGATTCACCATGTCCTGCGATTCGGGGATATAAACCGGCGGATGACCCGGGCCTTCCACTCGTTTATCGCGCAAATAAAAAGAAATCTCCGACGCTCGATCGCGAGCGTCTGCAATCAAGAAAAGTTTCTCGCCCAATTTCGCTTCCAGATCATTACGCATTTTTTCCAGCGCGTTCGTAGCGCTTTTCCATCCGCGCATCCGATCGCTGGGGTCAGGTCGCTCCAGGTTGTATCCCGCCGTGCGCACCACGTCTGTGTCCAGCGCGATCACACTCATGATAAGCCCAACCAGTATCGCTACGACCGCGCCCAGGCGTAAGGTGACGCTGGCCTCGAGTCGTTCCCACCAGAAATAAATTGCCAAAAGGCCGAAGCCCAGAAAAGCAAGCCCGTCCCAATTCGGTGCAGCGGCCTTGTTCACTGAAAGAAGCAGATAAAAAAGAAACACCGGCAACCCAAACCACATCAGAAACAGCACCTTGAATTGCTGATTGACGCGCCGCCAGCTCGCAATGACGCCCCAGGCCAGTGCGAGAAAAAGAAATGGCGAATAGGCCAGAAAATGCTGGCCGAGAAATGAAAGAACCTCGACCGGATGAAAGCCAAATCCGTGCTCAAGATTTCCTCGCGAACGCAGATGCACCAGCGTGATCCAGGCATGTTGAGCGTTCCACACTATCGGCGGCACCGTGCAAATGGCGAAAAGCGCGATCAATGAATACAAGCCGGGACGTTTAAACTCCTGTCTCAGCCGCGGAGCCAAAGCAAGCACGAAGACAATCGAAACAAGCTCAAATGCGTTCGTGTATTTGGAAAGAAAGCCAAGCCCAATCAGCAATCCAGTAAACGGCCAATACCATGAGCCCCAAAGCGGTCGTTTTTCAACCGCCAGCCAGAACGTGAACATCGCAGCCATCCAGAAAAAAACCGACAACGCATCAATCGTCATCAGGAACGAACCGATATTGAAAATCGGAGTGACATTCAGTGCGATGACCGCCCACAACGCTGTGGTCGCATTGAACAAGCGGCGCGCGAAGTAGAACAGCAGCAAACTTGTTCCTGCTGCCAGCAGCGGACTGAAAAAACGAACGCCGAACTCATTGGCGCCGAAAAGTGTCGTGCTGGCACGCATGACAAACGCAATCGCCGGCCCCTTGCTGAAATATGCCGGAGCGAGCCGCTCCGACCACATCCAGTAATGCGCCTCGTCGAATTCCAGATCAGTCGTTGTCAGCAATGACAATCGAATCGCCGTCAGCGCGAGGATGAAAAACCAGACCGCGCGCGTGGTGCTCATGAAAGGTAGCGCGAGCCGCTGGGTTGCGCGTTTGAAGCAGGCAAGCGGGACGCATACCCCAAAATCAAACTCGGATGCCGCGCAAAAAGCCGCGGCATCCATTTGCGGGCTATGCTCCTCCAGATCAATTCAAAGAGGCTGAGCAGAAGAAGCGCTTCACCGACGCCAAGAAAAAGCGTAGCGATCACATCACTGGGCCAGTGCGCGCCTAGATAAATTCGCGAATAACCGACTGCCGCAGTGATAAACCAGTAGAGCCAGCCGCGTCGCCGATAAAACAGCGTGCAATACGTGGCGATAATCGTGTTGGTTACCATGTGACCCGATGGAAATGACGGCCCCGCACGGTTTCGGTCGGATTGATTGGAAAAACGGATCATCGGGTTTCTTAAAGAGCGTGAGAAACGCAGGCCGCGTCCGTTGCAGTTGGACCATGCGGACGCTTTCCACCTGTTTGGGCCGATGGCGATCAAATGCCGTCTTCAATATTCCCGTAATCGGCTCCGTCAACCGCCAGGGCCAGAAGCAAACAGACAATGAACGCGCGCCCCCTGAATCCGCCAAAGAAAAGCGCAGCGAGCGCGATCCCAATGAACAGCGGCTTCCAAATTTCGCCGTTGCTGAGCGCGGCCATCAACAAGTCGAGCGCCGGGCTCGTCCATTCTTCGTTGATGAGATGAAAGAGCGACTGGTCCATGCGATTGAATAAAAGGGGCGCACCTAAGCTTTAATTGCTACATTCTAATAAACAACTGCGGGTAAATGACGAAGCACGAATGACGAATGAAGAAACAATGCCGAATGACGAATGTCGAAGGAATGACAGAACCCGAAGCCCGAACAAGCAGTTCGTCATTTGACCATTCGAGCTTGTTTCGTCATTCGTCATTCGGCATTCGGCATTCAGCCGTAGCCCTTTGGTTCGCTGCTTAGCTTCTCCCTTTACGGCCAATCCCCGCCGTCAGCCAAAGACATCCTCGCCTCAGTCCGAATGGTCGAGTCAAAACAGCAACTCGACCTGCAGGGGCAGCTTCGGCAAAATGATGTCGTAATCCCATTTCGGCTGGTTCAAAACGGGCCGCTTATTCGTTATTCATTCACGAATCCGGATGAGACTTTGCAATTGCGTCTGGGCGAAAACAGTTCGCGGCTGGATGTTGTGACCGACGCCGGAACGGAGAAATTCGCTGGTTCGAAGCTTAATGAAAAAATCCGCGGCACCGGCGTGACCTACGAGGACCTGGCATTCAAATTCCTCTACTGGCCGACTGCGCGCGTGTTGGGCGAGGAAAATGTTCGCACTCGCAAATGCTGGAAACTGCAACTGCGTGCGCCCTCGCGCGAATCGCAGTATTCGAATGTGTTACTGTGGATCGACAAGGCAAGCGGCGCGTTAATGCGGATGGAAGGTTACGATTGGAACGCACAGCTCGCGAAACGCTTCGAGGTCGTGTCCGCGCAAAAGATCGAGGGTCGCTGGTTTCTGAAACAAATGCGAATAGAAGAATTCCAGCCAGGCACGAATCATGTGCAGGCGAGGACGTATCTGGAGATTAAGAGGTAGAGACGCCAGGCTGCGGCGTCCCGCCCTCAGTGGTTAGCTGTAGAAATCCGCTCAGCGCACGTGCTGGTCGGATTTTGCTCCGCTCACCACCAGCCTGCGGCCGAGGAATTCCTTGTCGTGCAATTCCTCCACGGCGCGTTTCGCTTCCTCGATGGTTTGCATTTGCACAAAAGCAAAACCTTTCGACCGCTGGTTGTGCCGGTAACTTACGACCTCGGCATTTTGCACGTGTCCCACGCCGTTGAACAATTCAAATAGATCGCTCTCGGTGGCGTCGAAGGACAAGTTGCCGACGTAAAGACGCGGCTGAAGTGACTTCAATCCGCTCGGGCTTGCGCGCAGGTCGCGAAGGCTGCGCGCCGTTGCGCGGCTGCGCGCGGTCTTCCCTTTCTCCCCGCCGTTTCCAAAAAATTCGGCAACCCGTTGCCAGAATGTCTTTTTTTGCGTCTTTGGCGCCGCTCCCTGCTGGCCCCGAAAGCGTTCGTGATCTCCTCTGCGTTCGGCCCCCACCGCGCGAGCGGCGTGGGCGTCTTCCGGATGAATAAGAGTTCATGTTGATTCTTAGGTTTAGTCCAATTGTTAAAAGGGCGAAGCGCCCCGAAAAGGTTCGGGACACCGTCCGCGGCGCGCGAATCATCAAGAGTCCAGTCAAATTTTCTCCTCTGCGACGCCGATGGAAACTCCGCCTCTGTGTGTCGGAAATCACCTTGTCTCGAACCGCAAGCCGGCGCACTCAACCAACGAAGCAGTGATGCCACAAATATTTGCCGCATCGCTTGAAGAAATCTGAATCGTCGTAGAAACCGGACGTTCGGAATATCGAAGAAGATTCCCGACATCTCGACCCGATTATGCCTTAGGTGGCGGCTGATTGCAAGTGTGATTGAGCTGCTGGCAAAAGACCAAACTTCTTCTGGATATTGGAGGTTTGAATTTGGAGTCCTTCAGCCATCGGATCCAGTCATCTCGCAACGAATACGCACGTGACTTGATGTATTCTCGCGGACGCTCGCCGCGAATCGGGCGCAGAAAATATCGCAGCTCGCGTTGAGTGAGCTTTGGCTCGTAGCCGAACTCCGGCATGAGATCGCGGCAATGCCATTCTATCCATCCGATTTCGTCATCCGAGAGTTCACGTTGCCAGCGCGTTACAGGTTCGGTGCTAATCTGTGAAAAGTTAATGCGCGCTGCGGAGTTGCCACTCCAGAACTGGCCCACTTTCGTCGGGGTCAGCACCGTGTCCGGATCAAACTCGATCTCCAGATAGTTGCAAACTTCCTTCATCGTGCTGGCAGGTTCGCAGACCAATTTTTCATACGGCACCACAAGGCCAGGCACCTGACCGTCGCGCACCCGCATGGCCAGCCGTGCGGCTACCCGCCAATGCGCAATCACGTAATAGGTCGAGAACCTTCCTGTTCGCCTCGTTTTCTCCAGTGCGATCTGCGCCCCGAGAATGGCGCGCGGATCGCGCATGGTGACTAGGATCTTGGCATGTGGAAAGCGAGTGAAGATAGCGCCGACGTAATTACGATTGGCTGGAGTCTTTTCCACCCAGCGCGCGATCGTGTCGAGCGAGCGTCCCAGCGTTGCGGCGTACGCTTTGACCATGAGAACCAGCAAATCCTCCCGCGCATTCGACGGATCAAATGCTGCATCCTCAAAAGTGTTCAGAAATTTCTCGCGTGGAAACGTCGAGTAATTGCGCTTGCCCCACTTGCATGGGCCACCGAACAGCACATTGGAGAGCGATTCTTTGGTCAGATAATCAAACTGCGCGCGGCGACCGCGTGGCGCATATTTTGTGAGGACTGTCGGAAAATAAGCAGTTTCTTCCGGCAACACGAGTAACTCAGGATGGTTATCGAGTAACGCCACCAGCAGTGTCGTGCCGGATTTCGCCTGGCCGGCAATAAAGCACGCGCGCTGCTCGAAGGGCAAATTCGGAATCACAGTCTTTGCCAACTAAGAAACCACTTTACGAACCGGGGCAGGCCTTCGCTGAACTTCGTCGCGGGATTGTAACCGAGCAATTTTCTTGCTTTCGAAATGTCCGCACAAGTCAGCGGCATGTCCCCTGGCTGTTCTGGCAGACGATTAATCTTCGCCTTTTTTCCAAGCGCATTTTCGATCGCCGAAATCAGTTCTTTCAGCTGAATCGTCTCGCTCTCACCAAGATTAAAAATGTCGTAATGCGGGCCTTCGTATTTGAGCGCAGCCATTGTTCCCTGAATCACGTCATCAATGTAAGTGTAATCGCGGCGCGTGCTGCCATCGCCAAATTGATCGATGGGTTGGCCGGCATAAATGCGCCGGGTGAATTGATGAATAGCGAGATCGGGCCGTTGCCGCGGGCCGTACACAGTGAAATAACGAAGCGCCACGACACGCATTTGGTAGAGATGCGAGTAGGTCGAGCAAAGGAATTCGCCCGCGACTTTTGTCGCGGCGTACGGACTGAGTGTCTGAGTGAGATGTTGATCCTCTGAAAATGGGACCGTTTTCGAAGCTCCGTAAACCGACGAGCTGGATGCAAAGATGAATCGTTCAACGCCGGTTACGCGCGCGGCCTCAAGGAGATGCAATGTCCCGATGACATTTGTGTCGTAATAGAGTTGCGGGAGTTGAATCGAGGGCCGAACCCCCGCGCGCGCAGCCAGATGCGCGATCGCGTCAACTTTCTCGCGATGAAACAAATTACGCACCGCTGCGCCGTCGCGAAGATCGACGTGGCAGACGGTGACGTCCTTGGCAAAACCGGCAATGTTCGCGTGCTTGATCTGTGGATCGTAAAAATCATTGAAGTCATCGACGATGACCACTTCATGCCCAGCCGCCAGCAGCGTTCTCGACAAGGTGCGACCCGATGAAACCCGCGCCGCCTGTGACCAAGATCCTCATGTGACCAAATTAGCCACAGATACACACAGATGGACATAGATTTTGCAGCGCGCATGTGCGGCAGCATCGTTGTAGCCGCGGGCGTTGACCGCGGCAATCGCGGCCTGACTGCCCCGGGCCGAGGTCAGCGCCCTCAGCTGCAGTCGCTTTGCTAAAAATTGCGCCAGTGCGAAAGCAGGTAAATCCAGTTCGACGCAAAGGCTAAAACGACAGAGACACGCACAAACGTTTTCGCTCGTTGCGTGGAAAAGGAGATTCGCAAACGCGGTGCGTGCATTGTGAGTGTCGCAAACGCGTAAAGGTCGAACGCCAGTACGCCGCACAGGGCTGCGAACACGAGTGGATTCCATTTCAATGCAGCGAAGAAGTGGCCATGAAAGAATTGAATCGCGCATCGCGTCATTCCACACGTCACACACGGCAGGCCGGTAAACTCATGAAACGACACACCGCGGCCAAGGTAAACCGACCACAAACCAGGCAACAGCGATGCCGAGCGAAGCAAGCGAAGCGCTCAGCCAAAGCAGTTCGTAGTCGATTTCGCCTCGTGCCAGCCGGCGCGCCACGATCTGCATGATTCAGTGGCTCCAATTCTGTTGAAGGAGCGCACAAGCCGCCGAACACGAACAGCAAGCAACAATCCGCCGCCGCAGCAAACAATGACGGGCAGCAACACGGCAAGAGTGGCCCGTCCTGTATCAATTTCATGGGCACGCGCCACGCCGATGCAATTCGCTACCAAACACCAAACAAGCGCAACCAACCCGCCGCAACATGGCACCAGCTGAAGCGGGGCGGTGGAACCTTGCGAAAACGAGATGACGCGAAATGTCGTTTCGAACGGTTTGTTCGCGCCACCAACGAGCATCAAGCAGAGATGAACTAAGCCACCGAAAATGAATGGTGCGATAGCAACGGCGATCAAACGCCACACCAAAACAACAAAGCTCACACTCATGCCGAACATAGGTGCGAACCCCGTCTCGCGCGGGTTGAGAAAGCCAAGGGAGTTTAAGACGAGCGAGAAAATGAACCACACGATCACTCCCAGGCCGCCGCCGATGACCGCATAAAGCAGCGGCTCGCCGAGGCCGCCTTCAGTCCGCATGATGCTGAACGCCGTGCTCGGCTTAGTCAGAACCGTTACCAGCGTTTCGATAAACGCGCTGAAGAAACCTCGTTCTTGCCGGTGCTCCCAAGGCAGGCCGCTGCGTGCCGTCTCAGGCTGCCGGTACTGCAGTTGCGCCAGGTTGCACGGGCGGCACGCCGGGCCCAGCCGCGCCGGCCAACTCCGGGAATTGCGATAATGGCTGCCAATTCGCCATTCCTTCGCGCCACCCGATATCGGTAGGAGCGAAGCGGCCTGTGCGCAGGCCTTCGCGAACCTCTTCTTCGGAAAACACGCCCAAACTTGTTGCGCCCCGGTTAACGTGGATCATGGCCATAATGCACTCGTTCTAATTAAGCGCCGCGCGGAGCGCAAGCTTAAATCGGTTACAAGAGTTAAAAAGTTAAAACGTTAAATGGGACTGATCGTTCTAACCCTTTAACTTTTTAACCTTGTAACTTTTCTGGTTGATCCAGCGCTCGCCAGAAATACCAGGCCGCCACCGACCGGTGCGGTCGCCATTTCTCCCCAAACTTCATAAGCTGTTTCGGCGTGGGCAGTTTTCGCCGGCTAAAAGTTTTGGCGAAACCTTTGCGCACGCCGTAGTCATCAACCGGCCAGACATCCGGGCGTCCGAGATCGAAAAGAAGAAGCATCTCGACGGTCCACCGGCCAATCCCACGCACAGTGTCAGACGCGTGACGATTTCGTCGTCGCTCATCTTCGAAGAAGCGCGCGACCGGATGGCACCGTTCCGTCCATCGTTTTCGCAGCGAGATCCTTTATCGCTGCGATCTTTGCGCGCGAAAGGCCAGCGGCGCGAAGCGTTTCGTCCGGTGTAGCGAGAACTTTTGCGGGATCGAGCCGTTTTCTTTTGGGATACAATGCACGGACGCGATTCCAAATCGCGGCAGCGGCTTTGCCATTTAGTTGCTGATAGGCAATCGACTCGGCCAGTGCGTCAAAT
The DNA here is from genome assembly GCA_963840305.1 of uncultured Verrucomicrobiae bacterium. GTDB lineage: Bacteria > Verrucomicrobiota > Verrucomicrobiia > Chthoniobacterales > UBA10450 > Udaeobacter. The sequence continues at coordinate 9,838 of CAWIYE010000004.1, read as the reverse complement.
GGGCGGATCGACACGGCCGGCTGAATTTCGTAACGCCGCGAGCGGGCGATAAGCGCAGCCATGCGCGGGTGACTCTTCGAGAGATGTCGATGCGCGTGGTGCGTGTTTCATGGCGTGGCCGTAACTTAGAATGACGAATGCGGAATGTCGAATGACGAATTAATGACGAATGCGGAAACTGGAGGGCGTCTGTGCCCGACGCCGTGGCGTTTCACAGGAACGCCCAAGAATGTATTTGGATTTCGGGCATTCCTTCGACATTTGTCATTCTGTCATTCGTCATTTGCAAGACTGTTACGCTTGCTGAACGGAGCGGTTTCGATTTGGTGATTGTATGGACACACAATTAACCTGGTACGGCCAGTCCGCGTTTAAGATCGTTACGCCGGGCGGCAAAGTTCTGCTCGTCGATCCGTGGCTGACGAATCCTGTTTTCGAAAAAGCGAAGGACGAACTCGCCGCGCTTAAACATGTCGATCTCATCCTGGTTACGCACGGCCATTCCGATCACGTCGGCGACGCCGTCGAAATCGGGAAACGTACACGAGCGAAACTCGTAGCGACGTTCGATTTAGCTGACGCAATCGTGAAACACCTCGGTTATCCGGCAGAACTGGCGCAAGCGGATACGATTGGTCATTTTGGCGGCGAGACTACGCTGCTCGATGGAGACGTTAAGGTCCTCTTTGTTCGAGCCCATCACGGCTCGGGCGTCTCGACTGACGATCAATCCGGCGCGAGACACGGCGGCGCGCCGGGAGGGTTTGTAATTACGATTCGCGGTGGGCCGACTATTTACCACACCGGCGACACAGATCTGTTTTCCGACATGGCGCTGGTGTCGCGGTTCCAAGGAATCGACGTCATGCTGGTTTGCATCGGCGACCATTTTACGATGGGACCTGCTCGTGCGGCGGAAGCAGTCAGGCTGGTCAATCCACGTGACGTGATTCCCATGCATTACGGAACGTTTCCACTTCTCACCGGCACGCCTGAAGTGTTCGAAGGCGAACTGAAAAAGCGCAAGTTAAAAGCGCGGCTGCGGGTGATGAAAATCGGTGAGACACTTGCGCTGAGCGCAGGTTAAATCGCTTAGAGCCGCCCATCTGGGATATTACCGGACGCTCGCGCCAAGCGCGTACGCCAGAGGCGGCGGGCTTCAATCAGTTGCCAGCAAATCACTCCCGGAATGCCGAGAGCAAGCTCGCGCACGCGCGCGATTAAGGAGAGCGTCACAGCAAGGTAATCAGGTATCCCAAGCAGCTGGCCGACAAAATAATAGCCGGTTTCCTGCACCCCCAGACCTGAGGGCACTGCAAACGCCGCCGAACGAATCGCCAAAACCATACTTTGTAGAATAAGCGCGTTGACCAGTGTCGCGTGAAGGTCCAGGGCGTGAAGTGCGATCCAAATTTCACCGGAGCCAGCTACCAGCGAAACAATCGTCCAGGCGCAGCACGCGATCACAGCTTTTCGCCGCGCATAAAGCGCGCGAACGGTCTGGTCGAGATTCTCGCCTCCCTGGACGAGCGATTGCCACTCTGGCGAGTTCGCCAGACGCGCGATGATCTTCGCAAGAAACCGGAACATTCCCATCCGTTGCACGATATAAAAACCAGCAACCCCCATCACACCGATGAGGATCCCGATCAAAGTTGGACGAACGAAATTTTTCTGTCCCGTTACGCCAACTAGAAGGGCTACGCCGAGAACCGCAAAACCGGCCTGAGTGAAAACGCCCAGCGTAAGGTCCACGAGGACTGTGCCCGCCGCTATGGGCAACGGCGCCCCATTGATGGCAGCCAGGCGTGCCCGGACGACGTCTCCTCCTACAGCAGCGGACGGCACAAGGGTGCTGACGGACTCGCCGATCCAGCGCATCCAAAGCAGCTTCCGCAGCGGCAGACGATCGGATCGCGGAAAAAGGACCCACCATGCCAGGGCGTCGAGGAAAATAGGCACTATAAAATGATAGGCGACAACACCTGCAATCGCCCATCCGGCCACTGCAAAGGCCTCGCCAATCTTTGACAGGTCCTGTCGAATGACAATAGCAATGAAGAGCGCAGCGCCGGCAATACCAAGCAGCCATACAGTTAGTTGGATTTTGCCGGGTACTTTCATCGTGGTCGTTACCAGATCGGTCGCGCACCAGAGAGTGCGCCTAGGTGCGGATCGAAAGCAAACCCGTTTTGATCCCGGCGCGACAGCGGCTCAGGCAGCGCGTGAAACTTGAATAGGTTGCGCTGGCTGCTCCGCGGTCAGAGGGACCACGTCAGGGGAAATTGGCAGCGGATCAGGCAGATGTTGGCGGTGTCTGCTTACCGACTTGCCAGCGATCAAACAAAAGGTTAGCCAAACAGCGCCAAAAAAGATCGCCGCTAGAACGTTAACCAGCGATGTCCACGCGCGCCACGGAAAAGACAGGAGTGCCGCTAGTGCCCACGCATCCATGATTTCGGGGGACGCCCGGTCTTTCTCGAACTTTTCGCTTGTCAGAATATTTTCGATCCGATACATCGGGACCAGCTGGCTCATGCGATATGTATCCGAGTCGCCTTAACCCATGAAGAACGATCCAAGGATTGTTCATCTTTTTGTTCCTTGCTGCGGTAACCTCAGCTTTCGCCGGGCCGCCGACCATAGAGGCCTTACCTTCGCCCACGCCAGCGGAGGAGAATCACCTCAATCTTTTCGATTATGAGATGGACTACACGTTCAACAGCAGTTTCTACGACGTTCAGGGGCGATTTTGGTCACGGCAACTCGCTCTACAACGACTTTAGCTACGCTCATCGCTTCCTCATCACCGGAAAGTGGTATTTCCGGGCAGGCGTCGAATACGAGCGATTTGATTTCGGCGGCACCGATAATGGTTTGCCCGATCATCTCCAGACCGTGCACGCTCTACTGGCCCTTGAGTACGTCGTGCACGATCATGCCGGCGCGGGCATCGAGATCGATCCCGGTCCCTATTTCCAAAATGACATCACGGCAATTCATTCGACATACCCGTGGAAAGCGTGGGTCACGTTTCCGCTAAAGAAAGACAAAATCTTCGCCGTAATCGGCGCGGGCTGGTCGCGCTCTATTCAGAATCCGATCGTGGCCCCCGGCGGTGGCATCATCTGGCTGTTCACCGACCACTTCCGTCTCGAAGGCGTCTTCCCGAAACCTGCTCTGGTTTATAATCCCAGTGATGATTGGGAATTTCGCATCTTCGGAAATTTGTTTTACGAAAGTTTCCGCACCGACGATGTCATAACTCCCGAGAGGAAGTTGCAAGTCCACAACGCATGGGTTCAATACAGCGAGGACCGCGCTGGTTTACAGGTGAGTTACTCCGGCTTCAAGCCATTTGAGCATCCGCGTCGGTGGCAGGCTTCACGTTCGAGCGGGACTTTGATTTCTTTCGGGCCGAAGCGAGCGCCAGAACGAGGCCTGCACCGTTCGTCAAGTTCGAGATCAAAGCGAAATTCTAGGGAAAAATTTCGTCCGAGTTTTCTCGCTACGGCCTGATGCCGCGAACTTTTAGTCGGCCAGTCATATAGGCCCAGGTGCCCTTGAGTTTCCCGTTTGACATCGCGACCCAATCCATGTCGCTGGTGATGAACGTGACACTTGGATTGTCGATTTTCCCTTTGCCCATCTTATAGGTGCCGTCGTTCACGTCGATCCACCATTCGCCACCCTGCGGTCCGCTGAGTTCCCATTGGTAGCGCGCATGCACTCCCTTCGCTTTATTCGCTTGGAAACTCTGGCGCATCGAGTCGAACACTTCCTGCGGCGTCGAGTCCAAGTGTTCCGCCGGCGCGGCCGTTGCTGCGCCTATACAAATCGCCACAGCCACCACCTTTATCGGCGAAATTACGACAGCGCTTTGCTGAAAAACGGTCGCACATTTCCTCACTCCTTCGTCATTTGTCATTCGTGCTTCGTCATTCTCTCGGCCTCATTGCTCAATCCGTTTCAGAAGAAAAGATGCGCCGAGAAATGTGATAAACGCTCCCGCCAGCAGAACGACAAGATCACCCACGTAGAAGTGCGGGGCGGCGTGATACATGTTCACCAGCCGAAAGGCGCGGCAAAAATGTGTGAGCGGGAAAAGCTCGGAAATGTAACGTACGGCTTTTGGCAATTGCTCCAGCGGCGCGAACGCTCCTGAAAGCACGAACACCGGCAGCAGAAAAAAAACCGAAAACTGGATGGCCTGGGTTTGCGTGTGCGAGAACGCCGAGATCAGCAGCCCGAGCCCGAGCGAGCAAAGCAGGAAGAGGAGACAGATCACGGCCAGCGCGGGCAGTTGATAAAACGCAACGCCAAAATGCAACCTGCTCACGAGCATGATCACCACGACCAAAAGAGCAGATACAACCAGATACGGCAACATTTTCCCGATCACAATTTCGCGGCGCCGGAGCGAAGTCACCATCAACTGATAAAGCGTGCCGGATTCCCGTTCGCGCGCGATCGTGCACGCCATCAGCGTCACCGTCAGCAGTTGCAAAATCAGGCCGATAATGCCCGGGACAACGAAATCAATGACGCGCGCTTTCGGGTTGTACAGCACTTTGCGATCGACCGTCCACATTTCCATCATAGAGACGAAGCGTTTGCGGATTTGCACCGGAAGCTGTTTGCCCAGCTCAAACACTTCTTCCGGCAACGTCTCGATCATCCGGTCGCGTTGTTTCAACTGAAAGTCGCCCAGGCTCTGTCGAACACTGCCTTCTACGGCGTCGCCGGTATTGATGTCGCCGCCGTCGAGATAAAGCAGCAACGGTTTCGGATCGCCGTTTTCCAGACTCTCATCCCATCCTTTGGGAATCACCAATGCTGCACGCACGCCATGTGCGAGCAAATCCGATTCGTTCTTCGTGTCAGGCGACCCGCGTCGCCAGTGGAAAGTCTTGTTCTTTGAAATGATGTCGATGAACTCCTTTGCACGCGGCGTGTTGTCCCGATCAATCATCAGGCTGGGCACGCCGGTTAACTCGCCGGTCTCAAAGGCATGGCCGAAGAGAAGCGTGAACAGCGGCGGCAAAGTCAGCACCAGCAGTAGCACCCGCCGGTCGCGATAGATGTGCAGAAATTCTTTGTAAGCGACGCTGGCCGTCGCTTCGAGTGACAGCCATTTCATCGAGTAGATTGTTTCAAAATACCGTCGTAGCCTTGTGAATACGCCGTGAAAACATCTTCCATGTCCGGTTCTACCCAGCGTTCGCCTAACAAGCGAAGATCACGAAACGGCCAGTTTTCGCGCCATCGGGCCATCAGCTTCTCGGGTTCGGCTGCGTAAAGGCGCAGGCTCCCGCTGCGCAATGAGACGCCGAACAACTCCGGAAGATCGCGCAGACGAACCAGCGCAGGCATCAGCGGCTCGACATCGATCTCGAGCAGGCGCGTGCGAAAACTCGATTTCAACGCGCGCGGAGACGCTTTTGCCAGCAGCCGTCCGTCCTCGATAAAACCGACTTCGGTGCAGCGCTCCGCTTCGTCCATGTAATGCGTCGTGACAAAAATCGTTTTTCCTTCGTGGCTTAGATCGTAAAGCAAATTCCAGATCTGCTGCCGGTGAACCGGATCGAGGCCCACGGTCGGCTCATCAAAAAACAGCAGCGACGGGTCGTGCACCAGCGCGCAACCGATCGCCAGCAACTGCCGCATTCCTCCAGATAAACTTTCCGCTGCCGTGTTCCGTTTTTCCGTGTAAATCAGTGACACGAAGCAGGCGCTCGATTCGTCTATCCAGTTCAGCGCCGGGCACGCCATAGGCACCGCCGAAAAAGCGAAAATTTTCCAGGACAGTCAGGTCGCGATAAAGACTGAAGCGCTGCGGGACGTAGCCGAACTTGGTGCGCACCCGTTGGCGATCTTTCCAGACGTCCGGCTCTCGATCGTCGCATCGACCGCCGGTGGGATGGGTCAGGCCGCACAACATTCGCATCGTGGTCGTCTTGCCAGCGCCGTTTGGGCCAAGAAAACCGAAGATGGTTCCTGCCTCGATTGACAGAGAAAGGTCCTGCACGGCATGGACGTTACCGTAACTCTTGCTCAAGTGGTCGAGCACGATCACCGGTTCGCTCATGCAGAAACCTTATTGCGATGATCCCGAAAATTTGCAACCATCATGGCATTCAGCGTCACCCTTATCGCTTATGAAACCTAAGATGCTGAGTCTCCAGCAGCGCTTATCTGCGAGGGCGTGCAAGCTCTTGCTGTTGGTGTCGCTTTTGCGTCTGGGACCGACAATTGCAAGCGCCGACGCCGTCTCCGAACTGGCTTCATTTTCTATCTTTGACAAAGTCGATCTGGCCCAACTGGCGAAGAGCGACGTGAAAACTGCGCATGGGCCGCCCATGAGGAATCCGCGATTTCTCGCTGTGCAGAGCTGCTACGTCGCGCCGGGCTCGCCTGCCCAGCAAATCGAGGCGTTGCGCCGATGGGACGCAACAAGACACCGCGAACTGAAGGTGTTTCTGCATACTGACCTGCCGTCGAACCCGACACCTGCTAATTTCGAAAAACTGAAAAACGCGCCTGACAACGCGTCCGTCCGCTCATTTGTCGCAGCGACCCAAAAGCTCAGTTCCGACCTGCAAGTCAGTAAGGATGAAGCAAAGAAGTTTTCCGCCGGAACGGGAGGCGGAGGGGCGATGCCTGCGCCGGTGGCGGCGTTCTGGGCAGATGTGCTAACTGCGCGAACGAAAAGCTTCGTGTCTGGCGGAATGGCCGCAGAACCGCCTTACGATCACGCCGGTCCGTCTATTCGAGCGAGCGAGGAAGTAAATGGATTGTTGCGCGAGCAAGAAAAAATTCGCCGGCAGTTTTCCGGGTTCCTGGGAGCCACGGCCATTGGTCGCGGTGCCGGATCGCTCAGGCCAGAACTTTACTGGGAACTTCTCGACGTGGACGACCAGGGCGTAGTGACACTCGGCGCATCTTACAACCGCAGTGGAGCCAGCGGAACCTATCAGTCCGCGGACGTCCTTTACTACGCCAGCGGCGGTTATTATGTCGCTCTCACATTATATCAGCTTTGGCCTGTCACCGTGGAGGGCAAACCTTCTACGCTTGTCTGGCGCGGCGACATGATTTCGTCCGCTGCACTCGGGTCCCTGCACGGGGTGGAACGGCTCGGCTCGGAGTCAGTGATGATGAAAAATATCACCAAGGCTGTCACCCTGTTTCGCAGGGACAGCAGTGGAAACCGGTGAACGAATGAGAATTTCCATGCCGCGATCTCTTCTTCTGGTTATTTCGGCGCCATTATTCTTTGCGACACCGGCCTTTGCGGAGGAGAGCAACAATAATTTGTTCTGGCCTCTTACAGGCGAGTATGTCGCCGAAGGAACGTACGTCGGCGAAGGCGATGTCGAACGCGGGCGCAAGAGAGTCAGCGATTTTGATGAGATCGATTCAACCATTCGTCTTGTATTAACGCCGCGAACCAACTTTGGCGTATTGCGGTTGGGCGCCGATTGGGAACGGTTCTCATTTGGTTTTTCAGGACAAGCGGCGCTGCCCAATACTCTACAGTCCTTCAGCGCGGTCATGGGACTGGATATGCAGCTTTCCGATTCGATCATTATCAGGGTCCAAGGTCAGCCCGGCCTCTATGATTCCGGCTTGGGCCATTTGGATTGGGATGATTTTAATCTGCCGTTCCTGGTGGGCGGCACGTACATCTTTAGCCCCAACCTGCAGCTCATCCTCGGTGTGAGCGTTGATGTGGAACGAAAATATCCGGTCATTCCTGCCGCAGGTCTTCGTTGGAAGCTTGGCCCGCAATGGCTGCTCGATGCCGTCCTGCCAATGCCGCGTCTGGAATATGAAATGAACCGTTATCTATCGCTCTATGCAGGCGCAACCTTCAAAGAAGCAAGTTATCGCGTGGACGAGCAATTTGGCGACTCTCACGGAATTCCGCGGCTCAACAATGCAATTGTCACCTATAGCGAGGTTCGGACCGGCGCAGGCTTCGATTGGAAAATTTCGCCCACCGTGACGTTCACGGGCGAAGTCGGCTATCAGCCGTATAGAGACTTCGATTTCTTTCGTGCTGAAGTGCGCTACCACCAGGATGGCGGTGCTCCGTACGGAATGATTTCACTGCACGGCGCGTTCTAGTTGACGTCGATTTTTGTAGGACGTTTCTGTCGAATCCCAACGCCTTCGGGACTGACACAGACGCCCTACGGATTTAGCGCAGATTCTTGTCCAGCGCGCCGATCTTTCGGGTCTCCGGCCAGCGCAACGCAACGCCCAGCACCACCAGGATCGTTCCGATACCGCCCGCGACAACAGAAATCACCGGACCAAACAGCGCTGCGGTCAACCCAGATTCCAACGCGCCGAATTCGTTCGATGTGCCGATGAAAATATTGTTCACGGACGAAACGCGTCCGCGCATTTCATCCGGCGTGACCAGTTGCACGATCGACCCGCGGATGATCACGCTCACGCTGTCGAACGCGCCGACAAGAAATAACAAGCCAAGCGATAACCAAAATATTTTGGATAATCCGAAAAGAATAGTTGCAATGCCAAATCCCGTGACACACCACATCAAAGTTTTGCCGGTCTGTTTCATCGGCGGCAAATGCGCCACGACCATCGCCATCGCGAAAGCGCCGATCGCCGGCGCGGCTCGCATCCATCCGAGACCAACAGGTCCAACGTGCAGGATTTGATCGGCAAAGATCGGCATCAATGCGGTGGCGCCGCCGAGTAACACCGCAAACAGATCCAGGGTAATCGTTGCAAGGATCACCTTTCTGCGAAACACGAACCGGACTCCGGCGATGAGACTTTTCCAAGTGCTCTCCTCGGTCTGCTCCCGCTTTTGGGTGCTGCGGCGGATTGCAAAAACCAGAAGAAAAAAGAAAAACGCGCAGAGCGCATCGAGCAGATAGACAAACGGAAATCCGACGAATGCCACCAGCAATCCGCTCACGGCCGGGCCCACTACTGATCCAATTTGAAAAACGCTGTTGTTCCAGGTGACTGCATTGGCGAACGCATCGCGCGAAACCAGCGTTGGAAAAAATGAACTACGCGCCGCCCAATTAAATGTGCGGGCGACCGCTCCGATGAAAAGAAGCAGATAAATCAACGGGACTGACGCGTCATCGAAATGAAAGATAGGGTGATGGCGCTCGAAAACCGCGGCGACAGCAGCCAGCGCGTGATTGCCTGCCCGCAGAGGTGCGATCTGAGGAATCGCGAGATGTTTCCAAGAAACGAGAGCGAGCGCCAGGGACGTAATCGCGCTAAAGATCTGCGAGACAAGGATGATGTGTTTTCGACTGACTCGATCCGCCAGATGTCCGGCGGGCAGCGACAACGCGACCACTGGCACTGCGATAACCAATCCAACCAAACCAAGCGCAGTCGCAGAATGGGTGCGCGCGTAAATCTCCCATTCAACGGCCACGGCCAGCATCAAACGGCCCGTGATCGAGAGCAGATTACCAGCCGTGAACAGGGTGAAGTCCCCGAAGCGGAAAGCCGCGTAAGGATCATGCGGTCGGCGCTCCAACCCGATGGGCGGCGTTACCACCGGTCGTTCGCCTTCGGGCGATTCGTAGGACCTTGGGTCGATTGATCGCGGCATGTTCGAGCCCAGCTACTTGTTAAGAACGATGGTGTACTGTTCGTTTCCGATCGGACTCAAGTAGCTGGGCGCATGAGATTGTAGGTTGAGGGACAGGTGCCGCAACCTTCGGCGGTCTCAACTTTTCATTGTGATTCCGAACGAGGCGCACAAGGAGGGACGGCTTGGGCAGCCGTCCTCCTAAACGTGACGGCTGGGAAGCCGTCACTCCTTGATCTGCGG